>NZ_JABSNK010000004.1 GCF_013294005.1 Flavobacterium gelidicaeli | reverse complement strand
CTACTGATAAGACTTGAAGATCTAGATCTTCAAGTCTTATCAGTAGGCTTTATTTAAACAAATAAGGAGTGTTGCATTTATCACTTGAATCTAAGAACGATAAAAATTAGACCTAAAAAAATCCGTAATAGTGCATGCATTATTACGGATTTTTGTTTTTTAAAACTATTTAAAAATAACTATTGGTGGGCCAAGCTCATTTCAATATTATTCGCATTAAGTAATGCCTCTAAAATTAAATTTTGTTCTGGCTCGTATTTCTCCACACCACTTTGATACCATTGTGAAATTATATTAATCTGAAAAACAGTGTAACCCTCAGCATCAATATCAAAGCCAAACATACCTGCAATAAGGAAGTCTTCTAAAATTTTTTCAGTGATAATGCGTTGTGGGATTCCGTAACAAATTAAACCATTCATATTTTCGTAATCTAAGCGGCCCGACTTAAAACCGGTTACAAATGCTTTACTTTTTTTACCCTCTAAAGATAAGAGCGGATTAGAACCTATAGCATAACCATCGAAATAGTTTTTACTATAAGTAGAACTAAATAATTTTTTCATGGGGAATTATTGTGGTATTGTTGTGGTATTTCACTAATAAGCAACAAAAGTAATAAACTAATAAATTGAAAGAATACATCTATCGATTAAAGGAATAAAAACCCTATGAAATACATTAGCCTTGTCGTTTATCGGTAAAACCCTGAAATATAGCATTCAAAGCTTGCAAAATTGAGCTTCGTAACCTACATAAAAACAAAAGCCCCATCTTATTTTTCATTAAGATGGGGCTTTGCAATACTATAATTATGGTTATTATTTTAAACCAGCCAAACTTTGCTCTATTGTTTCAATTTTTGCTAAAGCATCGGCTTCTTTTTGTCTTTCGTTTGCCAAAACTTTTTCAGGAGCTCCGTTTACAAATTTCTCGTTAGACAATTTATTTTGAACTGATTTCAAAAATCCTTTTGTATACTCTAATTCTGTTGTCAGTTTTCCAATTTCTTCTTCTACATTTATATTTCCCGTAATTGGAATAAAATATTCATTCGAATTTACACGATATGATAATGCGCCATCCACTTTTTCAGTAACATATTCTAATGCTGTGATGTTACCTAATTTGGTTACAACCGAATCAAAATAAGTTGCTACGTTATCATTATTAATCACTTTTAATTCAATTGCATCTTTAAACGGAATGTTCTTGTCTTTACGAATCGTTCTCACTCCAGAAATCACTTCCATTGTGTTTTCAAAATCGGTAATTAAAGCTGCGTTAAAGGTTTTTAACTCAGGCCAAGTGGAAACGATTAAAGCTTCTTCTTTTGTTCTTGGAGCTAATATTTGCCAAATCTCTTCGGTCAAGAACGGCATAAACGGATGTAATATTCTTAAGTTATTTTCAAGCATTTCTATCGCTTTCGCAAAAGTTACGCTGTCAATAGGCTGTTGGTATGCTGGTTTAATCATTTCAAGGAACCAAGAACAGAAATCATCCCAAACTAATTTGTAAGTTCCCATTAATGCTTCTGAAATTCTATATTTCTCGAAGTTATCTTCAATTTCTAAAAGCGTTTGTTGCAATTTAGCTTCATACCATTCGATCGCTACCTTAGATGATTCTGGTTGCGGAATAGTATCCGAAACTTCCCATCCTTTAATCAATTTAAAAGCATTCCATATTTTATTGGTAAACCCTTTTCCTTGATTACATAATTCTTCGTCAAACATGATGTCATTCCCTGCAGAAGCGCTCAAAAGCAATCCTACACGAACTCCATCAGCACCAAATTTTTCAATTAAATCTAGTGGATCTGGTGAGTTCCCTAATGATTTAGACATTTTACGTCTTTGTTTATCACGAACTAATCCCGTTAAATACACATTGGTAAATGGTTTTTTACCTGTGTATTCAAATCCTGCAATAATCATTCTCGCAACCCAGAAAAATAAAATATCTGGACCCGTAACTAAATCATTCGTAGGGTAATAATATTTAAAATCTTCACTTTCTGGATCCATAATTCCGCCAAAAACCGACATTGGCCACAGCCAAGAAGAAAACCAAGTGTCTAATGCATCGACATCTTGTCTTAAATCTTTTGTTTCAAGTTTAATATTTAAAGTTTTCTCACGTGCTAACTTTAAAGCATCTTCAATATTTTCGGCAACTACAAAATCCTCTTTCCCATCTCCGTAGAAATAAGCAGGAATTTGTTGTCCCCACCATAATTGACGAGAAATATTCCAATCGCGGATATTATTTAACCAGTGTGCATACGTATTATTAAAACGAGCAGGATGCAATTTAATATCTCCATCTACTAAAACTGATTTGATCGCTGGTTTTACTAAATCTTCCATTTTTAAGAACCATTGATCTGATAGTCTTGGTTCGATTACAGCTTTGGTTCTTTCAGAGGTTCCTACTTTATTTAAGTGCGTTTCTGTTTTTGCAAGTGCTCCAATTTTTTCTAATTCTGCAGCAACTTCATCACGAACAACAAAACGATCTTTTCCTTGGTAATGCATACCAAAACTATTCATAGTCGCATCTTCATTGAATATATCAATGATTTCTAAGTTGTGCTTCTCTCCTAGCGTTTTATCATTCATATCGTGAGCTGGAGTCACTTTTAGGCATCCTGTTCCAAATTCGATATCAACATATTCATCTTCGATAATAGGAATCACACGACCACAAATAGGAACAATGGCTTTCTTTCCTTTTAAATGAGCAAAACGTTCGTCATTTGGATTGATACAAATGGCACTATCTCCAAAAATAGTTTCTGGACGCGTTGTTGCTATCGTTAAAAAGTCTTCACTTCCTTCAATTTTGTATTGTATGAAATATAATTTTCCTTGTCTTTCTTCAAAAATAACTTCTTCATCAGATAAAGTTGTTTTCGCTTCGGGATCCCAGTTTACCATTCGGTACCCACGATAAATCAATCCTTTGTTATATAAATCAACAAAAGAGCGAATTACAGAAGCTGACATGTCAGGATCCATCGTAAACTTAGTACGTTCCCAGTCACAAGAAGCTCCCAGTTTTTTTAATTGTTCTAGAATAACGCCACCATATTTGTCAGTCCAGTCATAAGCATGTTTCAAAAACTCCTCACGAGATAAATCTGCTTTATTGATTCCTTCGGCTTTTAATTTAGCCACAACTTTAGCTTCGGTAGCAATAGAGGCGTGATCTGTACCTGGTACCCAACAAGCGTTAAACCCTTTAAGACGAGCTCTTCTAATTAAAACATCTTGAATAGTATTATTCAACATATGCCCCATGTGCAAGACTCCTGTTACGTTAGGTGGAGGAATTACAATAGTATAAGGTGTTCTATGATCTGGCTCTGAGTGGAAATAATTATTTTCCATCCAGTAGGCATACCATTTATCTTCAATAGTCTTAGCGTCAAATTGTGCAGGAATTGTCATTGTATAGTGGATTCGATTAATCATTAAATTGGTGATCAAAGTACTTAATATTTAACTGACACGCAAGCTATTGAAGTGTCATTAAACGTACTTATTGTACTTTGGTCTAATTATTGTAATTCTTATAGGGAACAAAAGTAAATAATTAAGTAGACTATAAAAAGAGAAATAAAAATTTGTGTAGTAATTAAAAGAAACTATATTTACTTTAACAAATACATTTAAAAATGAAAAAAATAGCAACAGTAATAGCAGTCGTATTATTTAGTAGTATTGGGTTTGCACAAAGCGGAGCTAAAATTGAGTTTAAAGATGACAACAATACACTTGACTACGGAACCGTATCAAAAGCCCAAGATAACGGTGTAAGATCATTTGTTTTTACTAATACAGGAAACGCTCCATTAATTATAACAGGAGTACAATCTACTTCTAGCTGTACGATTTTATCAAAACAAAATGACAGTGTATTACCTGGGAAATCAGGCAAGATAGAGGTTAAGTACAATATGGTTCCAGGACCAATTAGAAAAACAATTACGGTAGAGTCTAATGCCATTAACTATCCTGAAGGTAGAATTCCTTTAAAAATTAAAGGGGAAGTTGTAGCCAACTAATCCTTATTAAATAATAACACCAAAGCTTCTTGACATAAAATCAAGAAGCTTTTTTTATTACAGCAAATTTTTTAATTGAAAGCTAAATTTCAATAATTGACTGTTGCGCTCTACTTCTAAACTGATCCACTTTTCCTCTTCTGATTTTAAAAAACGACTTAACTCCTGTAATGAAAAACGGTGTGTGAGTTTCTCATTTATTTTTATCAAAATATCTCCTTCCTGCAAACCGCAAATTTCGGCAGCTGATTTCCTTCTTATGTTGCTAATTACATAGACTGGTTTGAGTTTAAATTTATACTGAAAATCTGTTTTCTTTTCTTGGATTGCAATTTCTTTATATTCAGTAATTTTAGGTTGTAATTTTAGATGAACGGTTTCCTTGACCCATTGCATTCCAATATGCTTAATTTCTACACCACTCTTATTATAGGTAAAAGGTGCACTATAGCTCCTATTCTTTTTTAAAAACAATGCTTCATTTTTATAATCTAAAACAACTGTGAAACGTTTAAAAATTTCTCCACCTACAGACCCTAATCGATCAGGAACCATCTTGACATGTTTGGTAGAAACACTATCAGGGAATGCTGTAATAGGATTTTCAAATTGGAATCCTGCCATTTCAAAAGCTTTTATTTTAGCTCTTTTACCTATAACTTCGCCACTAAAACCTTGACCTAGATAATCTTCAAAGTTTTTTGGAGGCAGCTCAATCGTTGCTAATTTATGTTGAAAAAGCCAAACAGCATCACTATTTCCTATATCTACTAATAGTTTAACGGGGATTTTATAATTTTCTAAAACTACATTACTATATACATATGGCTTAGCACCTTCTATAGTTATAGGCACTTTAGTAAATTTTCTATTTATTCTTTTTCTCCGTTTAGCTGTTTCTTTATAAAAGAATATTTTACGTTTTTGATAATTAATTTCGATGAGATTATTTTTCAAAAATGAGTAGCCTATTATTCCGTTCACAGAAATTCCAACATGCGAGGACAAATTAAAATCCTGATCTAGTATTACATATAAAAGGTGGTTTCTAGAAATCATCCCTTTTGTTTCAAGAAGATTTCCTGTAGATTTTAATCCTTCAATTTTCTCTTTACTTCCTAAACCTACAAGACTTACAGTTTCTTTATTTTTAAGATCAAGTCCTTTTGTGTCTTCTAAACTGAACAAAATAGTTTCTTCGACTCCTGAATCGAGTAAAAAAGTCAATTCGACTCCATTGACCACTAACGGAATAAATACCAGATTATTAATTAATTGAAATGGAATTCCAACTTTATTCACGTCTTTTTTAAATAAAAAACCAGATTGAGCAGTAAGAGTGCCATTGGATAAAAATAAAAAAACAAATAAGATGATTTTCTTCATAAAGGATCATTTTCATAAATTTAGCAAAAATTAGTCTTATTAATTCTTATTTAACACTAAATAGATAGATTACGAATTTTAAGTTCGAAAAAAAAATCGCAAATTTGCAATTCAACAATTAGAAATATGCCAAAGATATCAAACAAAGGTGCTAAAATGCCTGAATCACCAATACGTAAATTAGTACCTTATTCAGAAATTGCTAAGAAAAAAGGAAATAAAGTCTACCATTTAAACATAGGTCAACCGGATATTAAAACTCCTGAAGTTGCCATGGAAGCTGTAAAAAATATTGATATAAAAGTATTAGAATACAGTCACTCAGCTGGTTTTGAAAGCTATAGAAATAAATTATCTGAGTTTTATAAAAAATCAGGATTACCTATCAATCCAGAAGACATTATCGTTTCAACAGGTGGCTCAGAAGCCTTATTGTTTGCAATGGGTAGTACTATGGATCAAGGTGATGAAATCATTATTCCAGAGCCATTTTACGCAAATTACAATGGTTTTTCTACTGCATCTGGTGTAACTGTAGTTCCTGTAATTTCATCAATTGACACAGGTTTTGCATTGCCTCCTATTGCAGATTTTGAAAAATTAATCACTCCAAAAACAAAAGCTATTCTTATTTGTAATCCAGGAAACCCAACCGGTTACTTGTATTCAAAAGAAGAAATGATGCAACTTGCTGAAATCGTAAAAAAACATGATTTGTTTTTGATTGCTGATGAAGTATATAGAGAATTTACTTATGATGGAGATATTCACTATTCTGTAATGAATATCCCTGGACTAGAAGAAAACGCAATCATGATTGATTCGGTTTCAAAAAGGTACAGCATGTGTGGCGCAAGAATAGGTTGTATTGTTTCTAAAAACAAAGAACTTATGGCTACTGCAATGAAATTTGCTCAAGCAAGATTAAGCCCACCTACATTTGCACAAATTGCAAGTGAGGCAGCTCTTGACACACCACAAAGTTATTTTGACGAAGTAATTTCAGAATATAGAGAACGTAGAGATACCCTTATAACTGAACTTAAGAAAATTGAAGGCGTAAAAGTAGCCAACCCAAAAGGAGCTT
This sequence comes from Flavobacterium gelidicaeli, assembly GCF_013294005.1. Classification (GTDB taxonomy): domain Bacteria; phylum Bacteroidota; class Bacteroidia; order Flavobacteriales; family Flavobacteriaceae; genus Flavobacterium. The sequence goes on along the minus strand of NZ_JABSNK010000004.1, from coordinate 421,795 downwards.
TCTACTGTATCGCTGAACTTCCTATTGACAATGCAGATCATTTTGCACAATGGCTTTTAGAAAGTTACGATTTTAACGGAGAAACAGTTATGGTAGCGCCTGCAGCTGGTTTTTATTCTACTCCTGGAGTAGGTTTAAACCAAGTAAGAATTGCTTATGTATTAAAGAAAGACGATTTGATCAAAGCAGTACGAATCTTAAAAGAAGCCATTACTACCTATAACGCAAGATAAAAAAGACTTAGTTTACTTTTATAAATACAAGTTTACTAAAGCTATTTTTAATATCATAAAAGGCAATAACATAATTACTGTTATTGCCTTTCTTACTTTTATCTAACGACCCAAAATGCATGCATTTAATCTGGCTTTAAAAAGAGATCATTAATTAATAAAACCTTTAGAAAATCTTTAGTTTTTATTAATTATCTTTACGCCCTGAAATTATACACAAAATAACAGTAGCTTTTAATGATAAATAAGGAAGAATTACATGATGAAATAGGTGATAATCATATCGCTTCATGTGCAACAAACCCAGTAAGAGACGACGCATTTGACATTACTGACGAGGAAAAAATTGAAAAAATAAAGAAAGACGTTGAAAGCATTCTATTGACTTTAGGAATGGATTTAACTGATGATAGCATGAAAGGCACGCCTAATCGTGTAGCAAAAATGTTTGTTAAAGAGATTTTTGGTGGATTGAATCCTGCTAAAAAGCCCAAAGCATCAACATTTGACAACAATTACAAATACGGAGAGATGTTAGTAGAAAAAAACATCACTTTATATTCTACTTGTGAGCACCATTTATTGCCTATTATTGGTAGAGCACATGTTGCTTATATTTCTAATGGGAGAGTAATTGGTCTTTCAAAAATGAACCGTATTGTTGAATATTACGCTAAGAGACCACAAGTACAAGAGCGTTTAACAATGCAAATAGTTCAAGAACTACAAAATGCATTAGGAACAGAAGATGTTGCTTGTGTAATTGATGCGAAACACCTTTGTGTAAATTCAAGAGGGATTAACGATATTGAAAGCAGTACGGTAACCTCTGAATTTGGTGGTAAATTTAAAGATCCTCAAGCAAGAAGAGAGTTTTTAGATTATATTAAATTAGAAACAAAATTCTAGATTAAATAAATTATTTGATTAATTAAACAATAGCTTAGACCTGAATACAGTGTAAAATCCTTTATATTTTTTCATCAAAAATAAAAAGAATTGAAACAAAATGCAGGAATAGCTACTAAAAAACAAACATGCCTTTATATACAAGTCAAACACTGAAAATATACAATTCTCTTTCGGGAGAAAAAGAAACTTTTGTACCTATCAACGAAGGAAATATTGGAATGTATGTTTGTGGCCCTACGGTTTACAGCAATGTACACTTAGGAAACGTACGAACATTCATGTCATTTGATGTGATTTTCAGGTACCTGTTGCACCTTGAATATAAAGTGCGCTATGTACGCAATATTACAGATGTAGGCCATATTGTGGATGACGCAGAGGATGGTGAAGATAAAATTGCTAAAAAAGCGCGTTTAGAACAATTAGAACCGATGGAAGTTGTACAACGCTACACCATTGATTTTCATGAAATTTTAAAAGCTTTTAATTTCTTACCTCCCAGTATTGAACCTACTGCAACAGGACATATTATTGAGCAAATTGAAATTATTAAAAAAATCATTGACTCGGGAATAGGTTACGAAGCAAATGGATCTGTCTATTTTGATGTTGTAAAATTCAATAAAACAAATCATTACGGACGTTTGAGCGGAAGAAATATTGAAGACATGTTAGCTAACACCCGCGATCTTGACGGACAATCTGACAAGAGAAACCCGCAAGATTTTGCCTTATGGAAAAAAGCCGAACCGCAACACATCATGCGTTGGCCTTCTCCATGGAGTGATGGTTTTCCAGGGTGGCACTTAGAGTGTACTGCAATGAGTACTAAATACCTAGGAAATCATTTTGATATTCACGGTGGTGGAATGGATTTAAAATTTCCTCATCATGAATGCGAAATTGCTCAAAACGAAGCTTGTACGGGTCAAACACCAGTAAATTACTGGATGCATGCTAACATGCTTACACTAAACGGTAAAAAAATGGCAAAATCTACTGGTAATAACATTTTACCAAGAGAAATCTTGACTGGAGAAAACACAATTCTTAGCAAAGCCTTTTCTGCATCTGTAGCACGTTTTTTCATGTTGCAAGCACATTATCGTAGTATTCTTGATTTTTCTGATGATGCTATTGTAGCTGCCGAAAAAGGATACAAAAGATTAATGGAATCTCTTGACACTCTTAAAACTTTAAACAGTAGCACTAAAAGCTCACTAGATATTGCAAGTTGGAAACAAGCTTGTTACGATGCAATGAATGATGATTTTAATACCCCTATTTTAATAGCACATTTATTTGAAGGGGTTCGTTATATCAACTTGATAAACGACAATAAAGAAACCCTAACTACTGAAGATTTAGCTTCCTTAGCAGCTACGATGCATGCTTTTATATTTGATGTTTTAGGTCTAGAAGATGAAAAAATAGCTGACAGTAGTACTGATAAGTTAGAAGGAACTGTAAACATGCTTATTGGCATGCGTAATCAAGCGCGTGCTGATAAAAACTTTGCTTTGTCTGACCAAATTAGAGATCAATTAATTGCTATAGGAATTCAATTAAAAGATGGTAAAGAAGGTACTACTTTTACGGTATAGTAGTAACTGTAATTAAGAAAACAATGTTGAAAAAAATACTCATATTTCCATTTTTGGTACTGGTTCGTTTTTATCAACTTGTTATATCACCTTTAACACCTGCTGCATGTAGATTTGAACCTACTTGTTCTACTTATATGATTCAAGCTTTGAAAGAACATGGTTTATTTTATGGTGGATTTTTAGGCATAAAAAGAATTGTGAGTTGCAATCCATGGGGAAAAACAGGTTATGATCCTGTTCCTAAAAAGAAATGTACTCATGAGTAAAAATCACAATGTAACTTTGAAAATTAAAGTCAATTTTTAACGTAAATTTCATACCGAAACTCTTGACAAAAAATGTATTTTTACATAAAATAAAAAAATAATGACACACGCTTTAAATATAGTTTGGAACCCATCAGAAGGAATTGATCTTGGTTTTTTTATGATTCGTTTCTACAGTCTTATGTTTGTAATCGCATTTGGATTGGGATGGTATATCATGAAAAACATCTTTGAACGTGAAGGTGAATCTATTGAAAAATTAGACTCTCTTTTTATCTGGACAGTACTTGCTACTTTGTTGGGGGCTCGTTTGGGTCATGTATTTTTTTACGATTGGGAATATTTTCGCAATCATTTAATTGAGATTCTTTTACCAATAAGAGAAGATATAAATGGTCTACTATTTGGCTTCATACCTGGTTGGGAATTCACAGGTTTCCAAGGACTAGCAAGTCATGGCGCAGCTATTTCAATTATCGTAGCCATGTATTATTTTAGTAAAAAAGTACTACACAAGCCACTATTATGGATTTTGGACCGTGTAGTCATCCCAGTAGCTAGTGGTGCAATATTTGTAAGACTAGGGAACTTTTTCAACTCTGAAATCATAGGTAAAGAAACAACCTCACCTTTTGGAATCCGATTTATTCGTGATCAGTTTAGCCCTAGAGATGTAGTAAACGCTACAAAAATGGCTAACCCAAATGATGCTTATAAAGCAATAGTACACGATCCGCAGTTTGCGAGTTATTTAGCGCAAGTTCCAGTTAGACATCCTGCTCAATTATACGAAGCTTTTTGTTATGTATTTGTATTTGCAATTCTGTTCTTCTTATATTGGAAAACAGAGGCAAGACTTAAATCAGGATACTTATTTGGTCTTTTCTTAGTATTGTTATTTACAGTTCGTATGATTGTAGAATCTGTTAAAGAAAGTCAAGGAGGTTTTGAAAGTGATTTAGGTAACATTCTTTCAACAGGACAATGGTTGAGTATTCCTTTTATATTAATTGGACTCTATTTTGTATTCACTGCAAAAAAAACAGCGTAAATTTAACTGCCGCATATTTAAAAAAAAAGCTTGTAAGATCTATTCTTAGAAGCTTTTTTTATTCCCTATAACAAGCTAATAAAATTATTTTCGAAAAAAAAACACCAAAATGAGGTTTCCCGTAAAGTAAATCTTTTTCGGCGTTGTATTTTTGCGAAAAAACAAAATGCAAACCCCAAATATTGCTATAAAAATGATAATCCTACTATTAATATTCACTAATATTAGTTGTGAACACAGGGAGAAAACTAACAATAAACCACCCGAAAAACAAGCATCTACAAAAGAAACTAGCCAAGTTTCGATCGACAGTTTTACAACTCCTAACTCAGTTACCATAACAGGTACTGATGAAAACGGAAACATGGTCCATGGAGAAGGAATTATTGAAGGGAATACTGGTCTTGGAACGCTAATGCAAAAAAATGGAAGAAAAAAAGATATTATTTTTGAACAAATAAACGCAAATAATATTATCGCTACTGATGATGATGGTTTCAAGTACAAACTAAAATTAGTTCTTAAGGTTAAAAAATAATATTAACTTGTTGTTTAACTGTTTTTGGATTTAAAAAGTATTAAGTTGCATACTTCCAAAATTAGCGACCAATACCCACAATGAAACAATACTTTAGCCTTTTATTTTTCTTTTTTTATGTAATACTTTGTGCGCAAACAAAATTACTTTCATGGAATATTGAAAATATTGGTCGTTCAAAATCAGCCGTAGAAATTGAGTTCATTGCAAAAACTATTCGTGATTATGATATAATTGCCATTCAAGAAGTTGTTGCTGGATACGGCGGTTCACAAGCAATTGCGAGACTCGCTGATGAATTGAATAGAAAGGGAAGTAAATGGAATTATGAAATTAGCGAACCCACAACTAGTAGCGCCTATAAAACGGAACGATATGCTTTTCTTTGGAAAACAGCAAAAGTTAAAAAAATAGGCAATGCGTGGCTTGAGCAAAAATACCATTTACAAATTGACAGAGAGCCATTTTACTGCACCTTTGAAAGTGAAGGAAAACAATTTACCGTTGTGAATTTTCATGCAATTACTAAAAATAAACAACCAGAAACTGAAATTAAATATTTTAAATTCCTTCCAGAAGAATACCCTAATTTGAACCTGATTTTTGCGGGTGATTTTAACTGTCCGCAATCGCACTCTGTTTTCAACCCATTAAAAAAAAGTGGCTATTTACCAAGTTTGGTAAACCAAAAAACGTCATTAAAACGTGCTTGTAAAAAAGGAAAATGCTTGGCATCAGAGTACGATAATATTTTTTACAATACTTCTAAAATTAATAAGAAAAACAGCGGTAGCATTCATTTTTACAAAACCTTCCGTTCACTTTTAGAAGCTAGGAAAATTTCAGACCACATTCCTATTTGGCTAGAGTTTAATGTGCGATAGATAAACTTCAATTGTAAATTACATCAAGATAAAAGTCTAAAAAATAGACATTTCTGTTTTTGTTGTCAATAATTCCAAAGCATGCATCCCTAGCTCTGAATTGCCTTTTTTATTTAATTTAGGCGACCATGTTGCTACTACAAAGTTTTTAGGATACAGCGCTACGATTCCTCCGCCTATTCCGCTTTTACCTGGCAGGCCTACTTTATAAGTAAACTCACCTGATTCATCATAAAAACCACAAGTTTGCATAATTGCATTTAATCTTTTTACCTGACTTGTTGTTAAAATTGATTTTCCGTCTCTAGTCTTGCCTTCGTTTGCAAAAAAGAAAAAAGCATTCGCTAGTTCTACACAATTCATTTCAATAGAACACTGATGAAAATAGAAATCTAAGACTTCATCTACATCATTTTCGATATTACCAAAAGACTTTAAAAAATTGCCTAAAGCAGCATTCCTAAATCGTGTGTCTTTCTCTGATTGTGCTACTGAGAGATTAAAATCAATGTTTGGGTTTCCAGAAATCAATCTAATAAATCTTAAAAAATCATCTTTTGGATTTTCTAAACAAGAAACAAGCATATCTGCAATTACGATTGCTCCTGCGTTAATAAATGGGTTTCTTGGAATTCCTTTTTCATATTCAAGTTGTATTAGCGAATTAAATGCAGTTCCCGAAGGTTCAACACCGACTCGCTTCCATATTTTTTCACCTAAAAATGAAAAAGCTAAGGCAACTGTTAAAGCTTTAGAAACACTCTGAATCGAAAATCGCTCCTGACTATCCCCTATTCCAAAATCATCTCCCTCAATAGTGGTTAAATGAATTCCGAATTTATCTGGGTTTATTTTCGCTAGTTCCGGTATGGTATTGGTAACCTGACCTACCGTAGTATAACTTTTTAACTCAAGAGTAATCTCTTCTAATATTTTTAAATAATTCATTGCACTCCTTTGTGTTTAAATCTAGTCTAGGTTTTTTGTTTTTTCTTGCGTGCTGCAGGAAACAAAACGTTGTTCAGGATTAATCGATAGCCTGGTGAATTTGCGTGTAAGTCTAAAACAGTAGGCGAATCACCCACTCTATGCTGAAAATCTTCAGGATCATGGCCACTATAAAAAGTGAACATCCCTTTTCCCTTTTCACCATGAATATAACGCGCTTCTCCATTCAATTCACAGATCCCCATCACTAAAACATTAGACTTAATCAATGCAGGATTAAAAGCTGTAGTTTGCCCCATAAACCCTTTTATAAGCTGTGTATGATTTTGACACAACATACTCGGAATAGGATCCCATTTAGCTGAATATTCCATTAACGTAAAATAATCTTTCTCCATAGGAATTCGTCGGGAATCAGTATCATCAATATCCGAGAACTCGTATTTATCCGGTCTGCGTTCTAAGATAAAATCTTTAAACGCAAAAGAATTGTTGTAATCTAACTTGGCTTGATAGTTAGGATCACTGCTATCGCCATCAAACATAGGCTCGCAAATATCAACACCATCAGCAGCTAAGGCAATATCAAAACTATCCGTTGCAGAACACATTGCAAACATGAATCCGCCCCCAATTACAAAGTCTCGTATTTTTTTGGCTACAGCCCCCTTTTCCTCAGCAACTTTAGCATAATTTAATTTGTGTGCTAGTTCTTCGGCAGCATTTTTTTGTTCTATATACCAAGGTACATTTTTATAAGAACCATAAAATTTACCGTATTGACCTGTAAAATCTTCATGATGTAAATGCAACCAATCGTATAGAACTAGTTGATCACTTAAAACTTCTTCATCATAAATAGCGGTAAAAGGAATTTCAGCGTAAGTTAGAACTAAAGTTACAGCATCATCCCAAGGTTGTTTTCCTTTAGGAGTATAAACTGCAATTTTAGGCACGCGTTCTAAAATAACGGTCTCCATATTTTGCGATGGACTTGCTATTTCATTACTGATTTTCTCTTGTTCGCTGTCTGATAAAATTTCAAAACTTACACCTCGAATTTGGCATTCTTTTCTGATTTCTTCAGCATCAGGAAGCAAAAAAGAACCTCCTCTATAATTTAACAACCAACTCGCTTTATAATTTTTATTCAGACACCAATAGGTAATTCCGTAAGCTTTAAGATGATTTTTTTGAGTAGTTTCATCCATTGGCAACAAAATAAAAGAAGCCTTAACAGTGGCAGAAATCAGAATAAGGAATAAAAAAAGAATTCTTTTAGCAATCATTATTTTTATTTTTTATCAAATATAAAACTAACTTGATACAATCTACTAATTATACCAATACTATTTATAAAACAGATCAATTGTCAATTTGAGCAAAGTTGAGAACCACTATTGCTTTACCACAATATTCGATCCTACACAATTCAGCTTGTAGTATAATAAAATACTGAAATAAACAGCTATAGTAATAAAATCAGGTATTTATACGCTTACACATTTTAAGTTAAAACAATAAATTTGAATATTAATTAACTAAAGTAATAAGAGTATGGAAAATTCTAAAAGTATTTCAGAAACAAGACTTATGAAGTTTATAAAAAAAGGTGGCTTGTGTTTATTAGTAATGACTATCATTTTATATTTTATTTTAGCCATTAAATTTATGATTGCATAAAATCAATCATAAATAAGAATTATTTTATTTTGAATGGCAAAAACCACTAATCCAGCGATATTTTTTGACGTTGTTTTTAGTAATAAGTTATTACGGTGTCCTTCTACTGTTCTTGGGCTTAGGAATAATATTTCGGCTATTTCGGCTGTGGTTTTTTGATCACAAATTAACTGCAGCACCTCATTTTCTCTATTCGTAAGAACAATTTCAAAAGGTCTTTTATTAGCACCATCTAAAACTGTTTCTTTGATGACTTCCATCACGTAATTATTATAATAGAAACCCACGTTATGAACTTCTCGTATCGTTTTTAATAACTCTTGTGGAGTAGCGTTTTTAACTAAATAAGATACTGCTCCTACATCAATCATATTTGCTACAAAAGATTTCGAATCGTAACTTGACAAGGCAATAATTTTAATATTAGGAAAATTAACGTGTATTAACTTAGTTGCTTCAACACCATTTAATAAAGGCATTTTTAAATCAGTAAGAATAATATCAGGATGTTCAGTAGTAGTTTCTAAAAAATCAATCAATTCTTTTCCGTTTGAAGCTTCGTAGACAACTTCAATATCTTCTTCTCTTTCTAGAATAAAGGCAATTCCTTTTCTAAAAAGCACCTCATCATCAACCAATAACACTTTAATATTATTTTTCATAAATTAAAATTTAAAAACAACTTGCACCCCATGGCCCACAGCCGATTCTATTTCAATAGTTCCTTTTAAAACACTAATACGGCTTAAAATATTTTTCATTCCCAATCCATGTTGATTTTTAGCATCTGTAGTATCAAAACCTTTCCCATTATCCTTATAATGACAAACCACATGCCCTTGTTCTTCTTCAAAAAGCAACGAAATTGAAGAGGCTTTACCATGACGCAACGAGTTGTTCATCAATTCTTGTAAAACTCTAAAAACATGTAAATGCTTGTCCTTATCATTAACCGCAAACACCGCTTTATTATGATAATCAACCTGAACTTGCTTGCTGCTAGTAAACTCTGAACACAATTCTTCAATACCAGCATGGAGACCAAATTTATCAAAAACAGCTGGTAATAAATCATGAGCAATACGTCTTGTACTTTCAAGCGCTTTAGCAGTTAAATTTACAATATTTGAAGTGATTTCATTCGTTTCCTGTACTGTTAAATTTGGCGTTTTTAACAAATGACTGTTTAACGAAACAACATTAAGCTTAGAACTAATATCATCATGAAGATCTTGAGCAATGCGTTTACGTTCCTCTTCTTGTGTAGTAATTATAGCATGAAGTTGTTGTTGTTGAAAATGTATCTCTAAATCTTTTTTCTCTAATTCCTTTTTAATAATTTTCTTTCTCGAAAAATAGAAAAACACTACTAATCCAACGGCTAGAATTATAAAAAAAAGAGAGGTGTACAAAATAATTGCAACAATTTCTTTTTCATAGAGTTGGTTTATTTTCATTTTTTAATATTGATTGCTTTATATAAAAACTTTTTTTCCATTCGAACAGTATAAATAGCTGGTAAACGATAATCAAGAGCGCATTTAAAGTCCAAGGCAATAATTGGTATTCTTTACTCAAAAGAGCCGATAAATTACCTACAAAAAAAAGAACTGTACTACTAAATAGATAAAGTAGCATTCCTACTGTACAATAATAAAACACTTTTTTTTCTGTCAATAAATTATATAAATGTACTACAGCTAATATGATAATTAAAAAAGAAGTTAAAAATATTTCGAATAAATTAAATCTAAAAAAAACATTAGGACTTAAAGAGTATTGAACTGCTAAAACAGCTATTCCAATTAATAATATCCAATTTGCCAATAATTTTTGTTTCTTTATTTTAAATAAGCTCTTAAAAAACAAACTCAACATCACAAACTGACCTATAAAATAAAAATGAGATAAAAAAAGATTATCATTATTTAGCATCAAAAGTGTTTTTGATGCTATTTGAATTAAAACTGTGCCTAAAAGATAAACTGTAAAAATTTTAAAGGTTTTTCCTTGATTAGAAAAACCTTTAAAATAGAGTACCGTATTCATTAATAATAAGGCATATCCGATATTAACGAAAAATAAATTCAAAATAGTATTTTAATTTAATGGACTTGTATTATCCGGTTTACAAGGAGGACTTGGTTCCGAAAAATCGTAAACAACTTTTGATGCTGCACCATCAGCTCCCATAACCTCTGATCCAAAAACATCACGATAAATACCTGTAGCTTTATCTAATTCTGATCCTACAAAAATTAATGTTTTTTCTTTTTTATCATTTACTCCCACATAAGCTCTCACTTTAGAGGTACCTAACTTCAAAACCATTTCTAATGTTTCTTTTGGTATCAAATAAGAATCTACTCTTTTTTTAGAACCTTCATCAGAAAAATTATCTCGGTGATTTTTTGTCCAAACTTCTGCAGTTGATAAAGGAATTGCAACATTTTTAGGTGATTTTTCTTCTGCCATTTTTTGCGTTTTATTGGTTAATAGTTAAAAGGTTTGTTAATAGTTGTGCTAAACTACAAATTTTTAGCGTTTCAACACACAAAAAGCAGATATTTACACGGTTAACTATTAATTAAACGTAAAAAAAAGCTTAAATTAATAAGCTTTTTTTTTCTAAAACGGCATATCATCGTCGTCGTCGTCATTTAAATTACTTCCAAAAGCTTCATGTGCAGAAGGAAGACTTTTAGTGATGGCTGAATTATCATCCTGATTCATTGAAGACGGTAAATCATCATAGCCTCCAGTGAAATCCTCAAGATTATCAAACTTACCTAAATGCCCTATAAATTTTAATCTCACGTTTTCAATACTACCATTACGGTGCTTTGCAATCATAATCTCTGCTTGGCCTGCTGTAGGGGAAGCTTCATCATCATCCCATTCATCTATTTTATAATATTCTGGACGGTATAAGAACGATACGATATCGGCATCTTGTTCGATAGCTCCTGATTCACGAAGGTCAGACAGTAACGGTCGTTTACTTGATCCACGTGTCTCTACCGCACGAGATAGCTGGGATAATGCAATAACAGGAACATTCAATTCCTTTGCTAATGCTTTTAAGTTTCGGGAAATTGTAGAGATCTCTTGTTCACGGTTTCCTCCTCCTTTACCGTTCCCACCTGCAGTCATTAATTGCAAGTAATCTACGATGATAATTCTGATTCCGTGTTGTGATACTAATCGTCTTGCTTTAGCTCTTAAATCAAAGATAGAAAGCGATGGCGTATCATCTATAAACAACGGGGCTTTTTCTAAGTTCTTTACTTTAGTACTTAATTGCTCCCATTCGTGTTTTTCTAATTTTCCAGTACGTAATTTTTCAGAAGACAAACCTGTTTCCGACGAAATTAAACGCGTAATTAACTGTACCGATGCCATCTCCAGAGAAAATAATGCGACTGGCATCCCAAAATCAATAGCCATGTTACGCGCCATAGACAATACAAATGCTGTTTTTCCCATTGCAGGTCTCGCTGCAATGATAATTAAATCACTTGGTTGCCATCCTGAAGTAATTTTATCTAATTTTTCAAACCCGGTTGCTACACCACTTAATCCTTCTTGACCAGCAATTTCTTCAATACGTTTCTTTGCTTGCAATACTAAACTTTGTGCCGTTTCTGAACTACGTTTAATATTCCCTTGGGTAACTTCGTATAGTTTTGATTCGGCTTTATCTAATAAATCAAATACATCAGCAGAGTCATCATAAGAATCTTCAATAATTTCTGATGAAATACGAATCAAACTCCTTTGAATAAATTTTTGAAGAATGATACGGGAATGAAACTCAATATGTGCCGATGAGGATATCTTTTGCGTAAGCTGGATTAAATAAAAATCACCACCCGCTAAATCTAATTTTCCGTTTTTCTTTAATTGTGCTGATACCGTCAATAAATCGATTGGCTGTGTCTCTGTAAACAATTGTACAATTGCTTCAAAAATATGCTTGTGTGCGTCTTTATAAAAGGCATCTGGTTGTAGAATATCAATTACATCATCAACCCCTTTTTTATCAATCATCATTGCTCCAAGAACTGCTTCTTCAAGTTCAAGTACTTGTGGTGGCAATTTTCCTTTTTCTAGGCTAATTATTGTTGTTTTATCAACCTTTACGGGGTTTATGTTTTTGAAGTTCTCCATACTGCAAAAGTAACATAAATTTAAAAATTATTTCTTTTGAGTTATTACAAAAAATTGTTTATAAGTGCTTTATTTTTGTTCATAACCCAAAAAAAAATCCGAAACTAAAGAGTTTCGGATTTAAATTTAACTGGTAACATATTATTCTTTGTATTCACCCATTTTACTGTATTTATCCATCCTTTGAGTGATTAATTTCTCTGTTGATAAGTCTTTCAACTCACCGTATGCTTTTAAAACATATTCCTCTACAGCCTTAAATGTGGTAGGTCTATCATAATGAGCACCACCTAATGGCTCAGGAATAATATCATCAATAAGTTTTTGTCTTTTCATATCAGATGAAGTCAATTTCAAAGCTTCAGCGGCTTGCTCTTTGTACTCCCAACTTTTCCATAAAATAGAAGAGCATGACTCTGGTGAAATAACCGAATACCAAGTATTTTCTAGCATATAAACACGGTCACCTACACCTATCCCTAAAGCTCCTCCAGAAGCTCCCTCACCTACAATAATAGTAATGATAGGTACTTTTAATCGTACCATTTCAAAAATATTTCTAGCGATCGCTTCTCCCTGACCACGCTCTTCGGCTTCAAGACCTGGATAAGCACCTGGAGTATCTATCAATGTTAGTACTGGAATACCAAATTTCTCTGCCATTTTCATCAAACGCAAAGCTTTACGATATCCTTCAGGATTTGCCATCCCAAAATTTCTATATTGACGTGTTTTAGTATTGTATCCTTTTTGTTGTCCAACAATCATAAATGACTGTCCGCCTATTTTACCTAAACCACCTATCATAGCTTTATCATCAGCAAAACCTCTATCACCATGAAGCTCTAAGAAAGTTTCTCCACAAAGTGCTTTTATATGATCTAAAGTATAAGGTCTACTAGGGTGTCTTGATAATTGTACACGCTGCCAAGCAGTCAAGTTCTTATAAATATGCTTTTTAGTATCTATAAGTTTCTTATTGATTTGTTTGCAAGTAGTTGAAACATCAACATCTGATTCTTGACCAATAACTTGACACTTTTCTAACTGATCTTCTAGTTCTTTTATTGGAAGCTCAAAATCTAAATATTCCATAGTATTTGTGCGTTTTAGTTGTTTATTTGGACTGCAAATATAAAATATTAAATCATTTACAACCTCTTATTTTTTACTTTAGTACGTGACTATAAAGATACAATCAAAACAATTGCTCTTTATTAAAACTGGTTTAAAAGAATAAAACACTAATAATCAGTCTTAAAACACGTATTTATTATCGTTTTATTTTTGTTCTTTAGTCTTGTATTTTCGCTCTTTATACAAATAAGAAGCTGCCGTAATATGTGCCAAAGCATCTTTTGCCATTTCTGGATTTAGTTTTGTTGGTATCAAAACAGTATCATTTTCCATTTTAAACTGCAATGGTTCTTTATTAGGCTGTAAAATTACAACTTCATTCCCTACTCTAAAAGCATTATTGTTATGAAACTGCATAATCGCCCTTCCAGTTGTGGTTGCAGGCAATTTCATTAGGTTTCTTCCTGGCATTGGATTATTTAAATCCATCCCTATAAAATTCAATAAAGTAGGAGCAATATCAATTTGACTACACAATTTTGCATAATCAACTCCTTTAGGAACATCTGGCCCTATAATTAATGCTGGAATATGAAACTTATTAATAGGTACTAAATTTTTACCGTAAGTACGCGTATTGTGATCTGCTATAATTAGGAAAATAGTGTTTTTAAAATAAGGCTCCTTCTTAGCCATTTCAAAGAACTTACCAATTGAGAAATCAGCATATTTCATTGCATTATGGACCGTATTTTTCTCTTTATCATATAATTTAATTCGTCCATCAGGAAATTCAAATGGTTCGTGATTTGAAGTCGAAAACATCAATGAAAAGAAGGGTTTATCACCTTGAGATTTAAAATATTCATTTGCTTTCACTACTAAATCCTCATCAGAATATCCCCAAGTCCCTTTAAAAGCAGCTTTATTACTATCATAGTCTTTCTCATCAATGATTTTCGAAAAACCATTTCCATTAAAAAAGGAGGCCATATTATCAAAGTTAGCCATACCACCGTAAATAAAACTCGTTTGGTATCCTTTTTCTTTAAAATTTTGTGCAAGCGTATAAAAACCCGTTTGAGAGTTACTCAATTTCACCACACTTTCAGATGGTGATGGCAAGAAACCAGTAATCACCGCTTCGATTCCGCGAACACTTCTCGTTCCTGTTGCATACATGTTTGTGAATAACATTCCCTCTTTGGTTAGCTTATCAAATTCCGGCGTTAACGGCAATCCACCAAGACTCCCTACGTACTCCGCTCCTAAACTTTCTTGTAAAAAAACCACTACATTGTAAGGTCTAGCAATCGCACTATCCGTTTTTTGTAAGTGCATTAAAGGCAAATCGGGATCAGTGAAGGCGGCTTCATCAACATTCATATATTTCTTCACACGAGATAGCGCTTCATTAGCATCCATCTTACCATACATTTTTTCAGCATTTCCTTCATTCTTTATTGAATACAAAGCGAATCCTACTGTGTAAAGTGAATTCAATCCTAAATTATTAGTCAATTGGTCTGTAGAAAATATAGCATTACTAGCGTTTATAGGTCGCTTAGAAATTAAACTAGATCTTGCTCCCAAAAATAACAAAAAAGCAACTAAAGGAAGTAACATTAATTTTGTACGGTACATTGTGAATTTTGGAAAGAATAATCCCCCTGCTTTTTTAATACTAAAGTATAATGCTACTGTTAGCAACAAGAAAGAAAAAATCATGGATCCTAAATAGCTTTTTACCAAAGTCCCCATTACTTCTTTAGGATAAATTAGATAGTCAATAAATAATTTATTTGGTCGTGTATCGTATTCATTAATAAAATCGTGACTCGCTAATTCCATAAACAGAATTAAAAACAAAAAAGTCAGAAAATAAACTGTAAAAAAACGTTTAATTTTTTGCAAATAATTATCTGGCAAGACCGATAATAATAAGGTAGGCAAAACAGAAATATACGATAACAAAATGATATCCATACGCAATCCTATTGGAAAAATCATCCAATAATCTTCTGTTTGTACCACACGCTCCTTGAATATAATAAAGAGAACAAACCTGCTTAAAGTTGTGATCAGTAATCCAATTAAAAAGAAGTTTAATATTGGTTTTAAAAAAACGAGTTTTTTCATTATAAAAATTTTTATATTTTAGTATTTATATATTAAAAAATTCAGACCAGAAATTCAGTACCACCTATTAATTACTTACAACTGGAGTGTTTTTTGGTTTTATTCGGTGTTTTATAATTCCGTTAAGGATAACGGTTATGATAATTATGACGGCACCTACGTAAAAGGAGAAACTCATTTTTTCTTTTCCTCCAATAATAAAATAAGCTAAAATGATTCCGTAAACAGGCTCTAAATTTGTAGTCAGCATCACTGTATATGGACTTAATTTCTCCATTACTTTTACCGAAGCAGTAAAAGCATAAGCAGTACAAATTGAAGCTAAAACTAACAATAACATCCAATTTTTAAGGTTGAGTTCAAAAAAGTCTGCTGTGAATTTATTTTGGAATAAAAAGTAAATAGTGATAAAAAAAACTCCCGCCATGAATTCGTAAAACGATATAACTGCTGAATCATGTTTATGAATCAACTTGCCATTCATAAGCGTGAATAAAACCCCTAATATTATGGATATTAATGCAAAAACCATCCCTTCGTAATAATTCACTTCTACTTTCATAATCATCGCAAGCCCAGCGATAATGATAAGTCCAAAGAAAACTTCGTACCAGAGTATTTTTCGACCATAAAAAAGTGGCTCCAATAAAGACGCAAAAAAAGCCCCTAATGAAAAAATTGATAAGGTTATAGAAACGTTAGAAACGTGAATGGCGTGAAAAAAAGTAATCCAATGCAAGGCAATCAATAGCCCAACAAAAACGAGTTTAAGAAAAGCCGTAGTAGGAATTTTAAAAGATTTTTTCTTAAAAATAATAAACAACCCTAGAAAACCTCCAGCTAATAACATTCTAAACCATACAATAGCATCAGCACTTATGGTTATCAACGCCCCTAAAATGGCTGTAAATCCCCAAATAAACACAATTAAATGAAGGCTTAGGTAACTTTTGAACTTATCGTTTTGCATTGCGTAATAAAAATATAGCTAATATTCCGAAAAAGATGTTGGGAAACCAGACCGCCAACAGTGGTGAGAAACTAGATTTCTCAGCTATTGTTCCAAATATCTTATCAAAAAAGACATATGAAAAAGCTATAGCAATCCCAATGGTTAAATTCATCCCCATCCCTCCCCTTCTTTTCATAGAAGAAACAGAAACAGCAATAATGGTCAAGATAAACGCCGAAACAGGGACACTGTATTTTTTATACAAAACCACCATATATACATTGATATCTGAGGAACCTCGTTTTTTTTGTTTATCAATAAATTTATTTAATTTATCTAGACTCAACGTTTCTGCAATATAGACAACAGGAGTTAAATCTTCAAGATCAAAAGTAAACTTCGTCTTTTTCTCAGGTGATTTTTCAATCTTATCTCCTAATGCACCTATAGTCCTTTTAGTGTAGTCAAACATCGTATACGTACTGTCCTTCGGGTTCCATTTGATCCGGCTAGCAGTAATTTTAGAAACTAATTTCTCTTTTTCAAATCGCTCTAAAGCAAAATTAAAAGCTACTTTAGACTCTGTATTGAAACTATTGACATAAATAAACTCATTATCATTAATTTGCCGGTAGACATCCGTATTATTCCCCATCATGGCTTGTTTACCGCCTCCTTTAAGATAAGTGTACCTAAAATAATTAAATCCTTCACTGGATTTAGGAACAACATAAAAACCCATAATCAGTACAAATACTGAAATAATTGAAGCCCCTATAATATAGGGTCTTAAAAAACGTGTAAACGAAATTCCGGAACTTAGAATAGCAATAATCTCTGTGTTGTTAGCCAATTTTGAAGTAAACCAAATAATGGATAAAAACAGGAATATAGGAAAGAGCGAATTAGCAAAATAAATAGTAAAATGATAGTAATAGATCGCAATTTCCATCAACGGAATCTTGTTCTCTATCATTTTATTCACTTTCTCTGAGACATCAATAATAATCCCAATAGGAATAAACATCAACAACATAGCCGCAAATGTGGCTAAGTATCGTTTCAGGATGTATCTATCTATTATTGTTAACATAGGGAAATTTAATCGTTTATTTTTTTCATCATTTAACCGCCTAACGATGAAACAAATCAATATATTTTAAAGTCTTTGGTCCATATTTTTTACCATCATTTCTTTCCAAGGCTTAAAATCACCTGCTAAGATATGTTTTCTAGCTTCACGAACCAACCACATATAGAATCCAAGATTATGAATCGTAGCAATTTGTTTTCCTAAGTATTCATTAGCGGCAAAAAGATGACGCAAATACGCTTTAGTATATTCAGTATCTACAAATGTAATTCCCATCTCATCAATAGGAGAAAAATCAGCCTCCCATTTTTTATTTTTGATGTTAATCGTACCATTTGCCGTGAACAACATTCCGTTTCTTGCATTACGCGTAGGCATTACACAGTCAAACATATCAACACCTAACGCAATATTCTCTAAAATATTAATAGGTGTTCCCACTCCCATTAAGTAACGAGGTTTATCCTCAGGTAGGATTTCACAAACTACCTCAGTCATGGCGTACATTTCCTCAGCAGGCTCCCCTACTGAAAGGCCACCAATAGCGTTTCCTACTTGGTTTGAATTTGCAATATACTCCGCTGATTGCTGGCGTAAATCTTTATAACAACTCCCTTGAACAATAGGAAAAAACGCTTGGTCATAACCATATTTTACAGGCACTTTTTCAAGATGATTCACACAACGGTCTAACCAGCGGTGTGTCATTTTCATAGAGCGTTTAGCATAATTATAGTCACATGGATAAGGTGTACATTCATCAAAAGCCATGATAATATCAGCTCCTATTGAACGCTGTATTTCCATTACATTCTCTGGTGTAAAAAAGTGGTAAGATCCATCAATATGCGATTTAAACTTTACACCTTCTTCTTTAATTTTTCGGTTAGCCGATAGTGAGTACACTTGGTAACCACCCGAATCAGTCAAAATATTGCGATCCCAATTCATGAATTTATGCAATCCGCCCGCTTTTTCTAAAATTTCAACTTTCGGACGTAAATATAAATGGTACGTATTTCCCAAGATAATATCTGGGTTAATATCTTCTTTTAATTCTCTTTGGTGCACCCCTTTTACCGAAGCTACAGTACCTACAGGCATAAAAATAGGCGTTTCAATAACCCCGTGATCCGTAGTAATACTTCCCGCTCTGGCTTTAGACAACGGGTCTTTTTTTAATAAATCAAATTTCATAGTAACGTTTTTCTCCCGATAGTTCGGAAGCGCAAAGATAGGTTAATTACACAATTTGAAAATTACATAACAACAAAAATTAATTAAGATTTAGCAATTACCCTAAAAACCAATACGCAATGCCAATTTATTCACATTTTAAGATACTCCTAAACATCCAAAAAATTAACAATCAAAAACCACTTTTTGATCAAAACCTCCTTTTGGGCGTTCCCTGCCTTAGCGCTTTGTCGTCCCTCCACGCTGCTAAGTTGGGCGGGCTATCCACTATATCTTTGTGTCGCAAAAAAGCGACACAAAGGATGCCGTTACTATCCCTAACGCAAAACTACACTATTGCAATTAAAAATGAGTCTTCAAAGCCAAAACGACAATTTGAACTAAAAAAGTTTTTAATGTTACTGAATTTATTTTTTAAAATAAACTTAGTAGCAAATTTTCATTCCTATTCTTAGCCTGATTAAAAAATGACTAAATTAGCAAGAGGTATCATAAATTTGACACTACTAACAGTAAATAATTACTATCGTTAAAGTCAAATAGAAAACCTATTGTGTATTCTACCGCAATTATCATAATGAGATTGAACACTAATTTTAAATTTTTTGGAATGGAAAGCTTAATGATGAATTATCCACTTACAACTACAACTATTCTTGAATATGGCAACAGCGTTTACCATCATAAAAAAATAATAACCTATCTGCCTGACGGAACTCGACACGAGTATCTTTTTAGCGATATGTACAAGCGCTGTAAAAAATTAGCTAATGCGTTGACAAAAAAATTAGGAATCAATGCTGGAGATATAGTCGGTACTTTTGCGTGGAACCATTCCTCCCATGTCGAATTATACTATGGAATATCAGGTATTGGAGCCGTTTGTCATCCTATAAATATTAGACTATCAAGTAGCCAAACCGAATATATAATCAATAATTCCGAAGACCGAGTTATTTTTGTAGACGCAACCTTAGTCCCATTACTAGAAAAAATTGCACCACTACTCGAAACAGTAGAGTATTATGTGTTGCTAAATGCCCCAAAAGATTTTAAAACAACCTTGCAAAATACAATACACTATGACGATTTACTGGCAGACCAGTCCGAAGAATACCAATGGCCAACATTAAACGAAAACGACGCCTGCGGCATGTGTTATACCAGCGGAACAACAGGTTTACCAAAAGGGGTTTTATATTCGCACCGATCGACTTATTTGCATGCAACTAATATTATATCACCCAATGCCGGTAATTTCAGCAATGAGGATACACTCCTATTAATTGTCCCACAGTTTCATGTCATGGCTTGGGGGTTCCCCTACTTGTGCTTGTTGTCTGGGTCAAATATGGTACTACCTTCCTCAAATTTACAACCCGAGGCGCTTATTTCTATTCTCCAAGCAGAAAAAGTTACCAAAGCAAATGGAGTACCGACCATCTGGCTGGGCGTATATCATGCTATGAAAGAAAACCCACCAAAAGAAAAACTAGCACTTCAAGAATATCTAGTTGGCGGTTCTGCCTTACCCAAAAGCCTTATTGAAGGATTTGAAAAAGATTTTGGAATCAAAGGAGTACAAGCTTGGGGAATGACAGAAACATCCCCTTTAGGCACGGTTTCTAGATTACAACCTCAACATAGCAATTTATCCACTACTGAGAAATTAGACATTCGCGCCAAGCAAGGGTTTGCTTTTCCTGGAGTCGAAATTAGAATTATGACTGATGAAGGAATACTAGCTCCTTCAGATGGCAAAACCATGGGAGAACTACAAATAAAAGGAGCTTGGGTAATCAATTCCTATTTTAAAACTAATAATCAAGAAAGTTTTACAAACGATGGTTGGTTTAAAACAGGTGATGTAAGCACGATAGATCCTGATGGATATATGGAAATTAAAGACAGAACCAAAGACCTTATTAAAAGTGGTGGTGAATGGATATCGAGCGTAGCATTAGAGTCGGCATTAATGGCACATCCAAACATTCGAGAAGCAGCTGTAATTGCCATCCCGGACGAAAAATGGGTCGAAAAACCACTAGCTACAATTGTCTTAGTCAATAAAGAAAAACTGACTAAAGATGCCGATTTAATAGCTTTTCTAGACAGAGAGTTTGTAAAATATCAAATTCCTAGAGACTATGTTTATCTGAATGAAATTCCAAAAACAAGTGTGGGTAAATTTGACAAAAAAGAAATTCGTAGACTTTTTTCACAAGGAAAACTGAAATAGGTAGCAAACTTAAAAATTCCTAAAAGCAGCTAGTATAACAACTTAAAAGTCCTATTTATAAATAATAATTCGGGCTTTTATTAGGATACTTTGGGCGTAACCTCGCTTTCACTGCGTTACAGTGAGGTCGGGCTATTCACTATATCTTTCTGTCGCAAAAAAGCGCCACAAAGGATGCCGTTACTATCCCTAACGCAAAATACGTAGTTGTAATTAAAAAGAGCTATAATAACCCAAATGATTATTTATACTAAAAATATTATTAATATATTTGGATTTTAAGATACATATCACCTTAAATAACATTACAACATTAAAAAAATATGAAAACCAAATTACTATTCCTTTCTATATTCTTTAGTATAGCCTCATTAGCACAAGAAACTCCTAATTCATTAAAACTGAATTCACTTCTAAACGCCAACAAAACAATTACACTACCTACTAATGCAGGTTTTTTTACTAAACATTTAGGTTTTCAACCTAGACCGCTAGATTGTTCTTCTTGTGAACAAGGCTTTTATTTTCAATGGTCACAAAGCAGTGATTTTTTCTTAAACTTTGCTCAAATGAATGATGGTAGTGAAAGCATTACAATTAACAATTTCACTAAAACGATTGTTGCAGGATTGCCATTAGGGCTTCAATTTAATCAATCTAACGCAGAAGAGTGTTTTTATAAATTTAAAAAATACAAAGCAGTCCGTTATCAAGAATCTTATGAAGTAAGCGATACTGAAAATAGCGCATTCATGGTTGTAGAATTCTCAATAGACACCATTTATTACAAACTATCATTTGTAAATGACGACCTATTAACTGGAATTGTAATTAGTACCAAGCCCATAGAATAGCTAGGCCGTAAAGTTTATTTTTGTAGTTAACTAAATTGTCAATAGGTATTATATAACAAAAAAATGGAAGAGATAAAAAATAACGACAGAAGCAAAACAAAAAAACCAATTAATCCACAAAATGCAAGAGAGCACCTCGCTAACGAACGCACGCTTCTAGCTTGGATTAGAACCAGTATCGGAATCATGGCTTTTGGATTTGTAGTCGTAAAGTTTTCTTTGTTTATCAAGCAAATCTCACTTCTACTTGGTAAAAACACCACACTTCCTCCGCAACATGGTTATTCATCGATTATAGGAATAATATTAGTAGCTGTAGGAGCAATTGTACTATTACTCGCCTATATCAAATTCAAAAAAACAGAAAAACAACTCGATGACGAGGCTTTTATACCATCTTCAAAACTTACTTTTTGGCTCACAATGATTATCCTTTCAATAAGTATATTACTCATTTTGTATCTAATAGAAAACACTAAAAGGTATTGATACAATCACAGTTGAATCATCCAAATTGTATATTCTTGTATCAGTAAACTTTTTCTATTAAAATTTAAAAGAAATAATACTAACTTTCTTCAAGCAGATCATCATAAATCTTAAAGCATACATTTTTATTTCATTTCATTATTTTTTTGTCAATACGCCGAAGTAAAAAAAAGTAAAGTAGTCAGTAAATAATATAAATAATAGCGGAAATTTCAATAATAAAAAGTATCCATTCATTAATCTATTCTTCAAAGTCAGCTCGGCTTCAAGTATCAAATTAAAATTTACCTACATTTAATTTAGAGGAAACAATAATCAATCTGAACTAAAACAAAAGCATGATAAATTACTTCCAACTTCAATTTAAATACTCAATAGACAATTAATTGACTTTGGACTAGCACTTTTAATTGCATATATAGTAATACCTTCTGTTTTCGTGTTGCTATCGAGTTATTTATTTTCTAAAACAGCGTTCGCTGGTTATGTTTATATTTTAATTGCATGGAGCTTTATCTCAAAACTTAATGAAAAGGCACGAAATGATTTTTTGAAATCTATTTTTGATAAAAAGAAATATTTCAAATTGCGAATTATAGAAAACTTAATTTTTGCGACTCCTTTCATTCTTTTTGCGATTTACAAACAGGAAATTCTCATTACCCTCATTCTAATTACATCACCATTATTTCTTGTAGTTTTTAATTTTAATACTCGATTGAACTTTACAGTTCCCACACCTTTTGGTAAAAAACCTTTTGAGTTCACTGTAGGTTTTAGAAACACCTTTTTTGTTTTTCCATTTGCTTATTTGTTGGCTTTTATCGCTGTTAAAGTGAGCAACTTTAATCTTGGAATTTTTGCTATTCTAGTAATTGGTTTTATTTGCTGTTCTTATTATTCAAAAATAGAAAACGAATACTATGTATGGAATTTTAGTTTATCCCCTAAAGAATTTCTTTTAAAGAAAATCAAAATAGCCTTATTTAATTTTACACTATTAGTGATCCCAGCAATAACACTGCTAAGTATTTTCTTTTTTGATCAAGTCGATTTTATAATTGGATCTGTTTTATTATGCTATGCTTATTTAGTTATGGTTATCTATGCCAAATATGTTTCTTTTCCTAATGACAAAAACCTAACTCACGGAATAATAGTCGTCTCAACTTTTATTTTTCCTCCAATAATACTTATCGTAATTCCGTTTTTTTATTTCCAATCTATTAAGCGATTAAATACTATTTTAGAATGATTAAAATCAACAAGCTTTCCAAATATTTTGGAAAAAAACAAGCACTAAACAACATTGACATTGAATTTAAAAAAGGTAAAGTATATGGTATCGTTGGAGAAAATGGAGCAGGAAAAACAACTTTATTTAGGTGTATAGCAGGGCTGGAATCGTATGATGGCACAATAGAGTCTGAGTTTGACACTTTAAAAAATCATTTAGGATTACTACTAACTGAGCCTTTCTTTTTTTCAAAAATAACAGCTAAAGAATACATTCAATTACTTGAAAATGCACGAAATCAAGTAGTTTCAAATATTGAAAAACAAAATATATTTGATTTACCCCTGAATCAATATGCTTCAACTTACTCTACTGGAATGAAAAAAAAATTAGCTTTAACGGCTATTTTAATCCAAAAAAACGATTTATTTATTTTAGATGAACCTTTTAACGGAGTAGACATTCAAAGCAATGTAATTATTACCGAAATTATTCATAAACTCAAGGAATTAGACAAAACAATACTTATGTCATCTCACATATTTTCGACATTAGCCACCACTTGCGATGAGATTTACTTGATGAGAAACGGAGCTATAATTAGAAAAGTACAACAAGAAGATTTTAGTATTCTGGAATCAGAAATGAAAGAATTTACTATTGGCAACCGTATTGAAAGATTGGAATTAGAGTAACCCTTTTTAATTTTTAAAACATACCGGTTATTTCAATTAGGTAAGTACTTTATATACACAGTCTAACTAAACTAGCAAAAAAATTACTTACGGGTGAAAACTACTTATTTATTGGTTACTTTGATATCTTTGGCCATGATCAATATTTATTAACACCTAAAAAAAAAAATGCATCCTATTATGAATAAAAATAAAATAATATATTACGCAGCCACTATCATTTTTACAATGGTGATATTACTATCTTCTGGAATGTATTTCTTTAATCACGACTATATAAAAACTGAATTCGTAAAATTAGGTTATCCTACCTATATCATTTACCCGTATGCTACAGCGAAACTTTTAGGTTTGATTGCTATTTGGAGTCCAAAATTCAATATTATAAAAGAATGGGCTTACGCTGCATTTTTCTTTGCTGTAGTTTTAGCGTTTTTCGCCCATATTATGGTAAATGACGGAGAACAACTTCTGGCGATAATTGCTTTTATTGCACTTATAATCTCTTATATTTTTAGAAAAAAAGCGCTCATTTAAAATAACCTTTCATTATGAAAAAAGCTTCGTTAATTAAATAATTAGCGAAGCTTTTTTATTTTTACAATCTAAATTTGGATTTTTAAGGAAGCTCATTATAATCAAAAAGCAGATTAATATTTACTTTTGACCATATACCATCTACAAGAAAAAATCCTTAGTCACGCGAACCAATTCTTGAGTATGTTCTGGCAAATCTGATCCTTCATAAGGATGTGAACCACCAAAAACATGATTAGCATCATCAATAACATGCGTTTTTGCTTTACTAAAATATTTCTTTAACAAATTAAATTCCTCCATTTTAACCGCTTGATCATTTGTTCCTTGAATAATCAAATAGGGAATTTGGAGTTGCTGACTCGCATTAACCAAACTGTAAATTTCTTTATTATTGTCTAAATCGTTCAAAACGCTTATATCTAAAGGCATCATTTGATTGGTTCGCGCATTTTTAATATACTGCACACCATCTGCTCGCCACTTGTCGATGAATTTTGAATTCCAAGAACGATGAAAATCAAATGGACTCGCCCACGTACAAACCTTCTTAATTTTCGTATCGTATTGGGTACAATACAACAATGCCGAAACACCTCCTTTACTATGACCAATAATAAAAATTTTATCGGTGTTTATTATGGGTAATATTGTTGGTAATTCGTTTACTATAAACTGTTCTACACTTTGAATATCTTGCATTTCCTTACCCAAAGTATTGGTAGCAAATTTATCTAGTGCGTTAAATTCGACTGAATCTTCTAAACCCATTCCGTTGTGTGAAAAATTAAACTTTAAAAAAGCAAAACCATTATCCACAAAATAATCAGCCACCATTTGCCAACAACCCCAATCTTTAAAACCCTTAAATCCATGACAAAAAACAATTACTCCTTTTTGATCCTGAGATTCAGAATAAGTTAAATCCATAGCAAACTTTTGCTGTAAAGCTCCTTCGAGAATAAATTTCCTGTTTAATATCATGCTTTTTTATTTTTCGATTTTAATAAAGTTGTCTAACAAAGATAAGGACTTACTATTGTTAGTTTAGATTAGTAGCTGACTTTTAACATAGTTTATAACGCTAAAAATGTCTCAAAAAAAAGTGAGTTTTATGAGGTATACTTCTGGAATGAAAAATAACAAGAGTGTTTATTAATTAAACCCCATTTGGAAATATAGAATGAATATTATAGGTATTCTATATTTTTTTAGTTGCGAGTTCATTTTTACATTAATAGACTATTTATCTCACAATACCGAACTATTTTTACGATGTTTTTTTTTATTTTTCGTAAGCTATTTTTTATACTTTAGCATTGCTAATAAAACTACTAAATTTTCGATTAACAAATTAATATTGAGAATAACTGTACGTAGTTTTATAATCACAAGTTATGCAACAAAAATTAAAATTGAAAATTATAAAAAGAGTTATCATTACACTTCTTGTAGTTTACATTCCTTTTATTCTATTTTATTTAGGGATAGTATTTCCTGAATATTTGGCTTGTGTAAATTATGATGATGAAGGAATCAGCGATAGAAATAATTGGGGATATGAAAATCCGTGCTTTGGTGAAAATAAATATATTGGAGAATCAATATTTGAATTATTTTCATTACTAATTCTAGGTTTTACAGTTGTATTAGGCATATTATTTTACACCACTCATCAACTAAAAAAAATTAAAAAACAGGCCTCTAAAATTGACGTACTAATACCATTAGTTAAATATTAAAGCGTATTTAGTGTTCAATTATAAATTATAAAACTATAAAATTAAATTATGATTGCAACTTACATTAACTGGGATTTCGATCCTGAAATTATCACTATTTTTGGCTTTCCTTTAAAGTATTATGGCCTACTATTTATTAGTGGTTTATTATTATCTATGTATATTTTAAAAGGAATTTATAAACATGAAAAACTAACAAATGAAGCTCATGAGGCTTTATTTGTTTACGGTATTGTAGGTATATTTGTAGGCGCTAGATTAGGGCACTGTTTTTTTTATGATTTTGACTATTATTCTAAACACCTATTAGAAATTATTTTACCCATTCAACAAAATATAAATGGTGACTATAAGTTTAGTGGTTATGCCGGTTTAGCAAGTCACGGAGGAACAATTGGTTTATTAATTGCTCTTTATTTATATTCTAAAAAGTATACCATAAAATACATCACAATACTTGACTTAATTGCTATTGTTGCTCCACTTGGAGCTACATTCATAAGACTAGCAAACCTAATGAACTCCGAGATGATTGGAAACCCAACTTCCCTACCTTGGGCTTTTATTTTTAAACGAATTGACAACATACCAAGGCATCCAGCACAACTTTATGAAGCAATCTCTTATTTAGTAATCTTCATTATCGTTTTTAGTATTTATAAATCTAAAAAAATAAAGCTAGGTAATGGTTTTTACTTTGGTTTATCCATCACTTTAATTTTTATAATGAGAATGCTAATTGAGTTTGTTAAAATAAATCAAGTAGATTTTGAAGAAGGAATGAAATTAAATATGGGTCAAATTTTAAGTATTCCCTTTATAATAATGGGAATCTATTTTATCATCTATAGCTTAAAAAAAACAAAACAAACTGAATAATAAACAAAAAAATATAAGGCCGCAGTTAACCTAATTTTTTATCTAAAATAATATTCTCTTTAAAATAAATCCGATTTGCTTATGCTGATCGGATTTTCATATTAAAGCAGTACTCATTAGCTCTTTGTATTTAATATCAAGTTTAAAAAGAATAAAAGTTGACAAGAAACACCTTTACTACTCTACTGATTTATAATTCCAGAAAATAAAGAAACTATACAAGCCCAAACATTAGGATAAACGGTTCTTGGTAAAAAAGTAAAAACAGGCTAAGATTTGATCTATTTTTTTTAGGAATAAGCCATTCGCTTATCTTCATTGGTTTTATAACTAAAATTCGTTGTTGCTCATTTCATAGTGCAAAGGTCTGTCTAACTTTTTAGAAATGCTTTCCTCCTTTTCTATATAGGTATACCAAAATGGAAATTTGCATTTTAGCATTTATAAAATACTATTTCCTATTTGAGGTTTCTATTAAGTCTTAATTTTGAAGCAAACCAATTTGTGAAACATACTATAGAAACTGCTACAGAAGAATTAAAACAGAAAAAATTGTGTTAGTAATAAAATTCAATACTAAAAAAAGTGCGCTACCTTTGTAAAAAAGGATGAAATTATGAACTGGATTATTTTAATTATTGCGGGCTTGTTTGAAGTTGGCTTTGCATTTTGTCTTGGAAAAGCTAAAGAAACTTCTGGAACCGAATCTAACTTGTGGTATTTTGGTTTTTTAGTCGCTCTAATAATGAGTATGACCTTGTTAATAAAAGCAACTCAAGCCTTGCCTCTTGGTACGGCGTATGTAGTATGGACGGGAGTTGGTGCTGTAGGAACGGTACTCGTAGGAATCTTCTTTTTTAAGGATCCAATCACTTTTTGGCGATTATTTTTCCTAACTACCTTAATTAGCTCGATTATTGGACTTAAATTTGTGGCTCATTAAGTTATCCTAATGTGCTTTTGCAAAAGCAAATAGCTGTATTTTATTTATAGCTAAAGTTAGAATAAAACTCCCATAGAGACAACAAATTAACACGACCAAACCAAGCTAATAAAAAACAAGATATATGCATTTTAAAATTAATAAAACTTTTCTACTATTTCCATTTTTATCCTTATTATTACTATTATCTTCCTGTAAAGAAAAAACTAAAAAAGCCGACTTAATTATTACTAATGCCGTTATATGGACTGGAAATCCTAATCAAAAGGAAGTGCAAGCCATGGCTATTTCTGGTGATGCTGTTTTAGCTTTAGGTACAAATCAGGAAATGAATGAACTTAGAGGTAAAAAAACTAAAATGGTTGATGCCCGAGGAAATTTTATAACTCCTGGATTTATTGATTCGCACGTACATTTATTACAAGGAGGAAATAGTTTATTAAGTGTAATGTTGAGAGATGCTAAAACTCCTGCCGAATTTACAAAACGTATTGCTGATTTCACTGAAAAACTAGCTCCTGGAGAATGGATTCTAGAAGGAAACTGGGATCACACTTTATGGGGAGGTGCACTTCCTGTAAAAGAATGGATTGATAAATACACTCTTGATAACCCCGTTGTTGTTTACCGCCTTGATGGGCACATGCTATTGGCAAATTCGGCTGCATTGAAATACGCCGGAATTGATAAAAACACTCGTGACGTACCCGAAGGAGAAATTGTAAGAGACAAAAATGGGAATCCTACTGGAATATTAAAAGGAAATGCCATGCTATTGATGCAGGATAAAATACCTGAATTAACACAGCTACAAAAAACAAATGCTTTGAAAGCTGCCATGGTGTATTTTGCAGCAAACGGTGTAACATCAGTACACGATTTAGATAGTTTATCGAGTTATAAAACAGCAAAAAAACAACAAAAAAAACATGATTTAACTTTACGCATCTATGGTGCCAGACCGTTAAATAAATGGATTGAAATTGCCGACACTGATTTGCAAAATGACAAATGGTTAAAAAGAGGACTTCTTAAAGGTTTTGTTGATGGTACTTTAGGATCTCATACTGCTGCTTTTAATGCTGATTATACTGATAAAGCTAATGACAAAGGCTTCTTAATTACAGATCAAAAAAAATTGTCGGAATGGATTTTCAGTGCTGATAAAGCAAATCTAAACATAACTGTACATGCTATTGGCGATCATGCCATACATACTATTCTAACTATTTATGAAAATTTAATTACTAAAAACGGTAAAAAAGACCGTAGACTTAGAGTAGAGCACGCCCAACATATTGCTCCTGAAGACATGCGCAAGTTTGCTGAATTAGGAATAATTGCTAGCGTACAACCTTACCACGCAATTGACGATGGTAGATGGGCAGAAAAGTTAATAGGACCTGAAAGAATTAAAACGACTTATGCTTTTAAATCTTTGCTAGATGCAAAAACTAAAGTGGTTTTTGGTAGCGACTGGCCTGTTGCACCTACATCTCCTTTATTAGGTATTTATGCTGCTGTTACCCGAAGAACATTAGATGGCAAAAATCCAAATGGATGGATTCCAGAACAAAAAATCACAGTAGAACAAGCACTAAATGCCTATACCAAAGATGCAGCATACGCATCATTTGACGAAAAAGTAAAAGGGACTTTAGAACCTGGAAAATTAGCCGACTTTGTAATCATCAATGGTGACTTAACTAAAATAGATCCTGTAAAAATAAAAGACCTAAGCGTTTTAATGACTTATGTAGGTGGTAAAAAAGTATATGATAGTAGCAAGAAAAAACCAAGAACCGTTACTATTAAAGTGAAACGATAGCAACGATTCCTTATAAATCTACTTTTTATTTTTATCAATAAAGTTAATTACCTCATCAAATCTATTACTACAAGGCCAGAAATACTGCGTAACCATAGGAACGTGTTTTTTATTTAAATGAATTAAATTAACCTCAGGTTGCAATGGCTTTAAAGCTTCTAAAAAACGATTGTTAGCTGTAATTATTGAAGAATAAGTTTTATCACCTAAGTAGATTAAAAAAGGCGGTGTGTTTTTATCTAAAAAATAAATAGGCGAAGCGTCTTTCCAGTTTTCAGGACTATTAGTCCAAGTAGCCAAATAATCTTCTTTTACTGTTGGTGGGTTTTCCTCTAGATAATTTTTCATATCTAGTCCTGCTGCATCGTTCAAAATAATTCCAGAGATCGATTTAGGATCGATTCCGTATTTAGGATTCATTACTGCAAGTGCGGCAAGATGTCCTCCAGCAGAATGTCCTGTAATAAAGAGTTGTTTTGGATTTCCTTTATACTGGCTAATATTTTTTTGCGTCCATTTGATTGCTGCAGCAACTTCCTTGGTCATTTCGTCATAACTTACTGCTGGACTCAAAGTATAATCAGGAATTACGGTAATCACACCTTTTTTAGCAAAATTTCTTCCTAGAAGATTATAGGTGTCTTTATTGCCGCTATTCCAGTTTCCGCCATGAACAAAAATTAGAACAGCTGCGTCCTCTTTAATATTCTTTGGAACAAAAATATTTAATTTAGGCAAACTAGTTTCTTTAGCGATTGAAGTCGTTAAATAAGTGGTGTCTTTTATTTTTTTTGAGCTGCAACCTCCTAGGAAAAGAGTGCTCATTATAATTAGTGAAGCTATTGTGTAACGCATTTTTTTATCAAATATATCAATTATCAAACAGACCAATAAATATGCGCTTTAAAATTATATAAGTATTAACAACTGTTTCAACTGCGCATCTTATTGCTTAGTTTTGTAATACTATTACTTACTTTAAAAATCCTTTTATGAAATATACAATCTTAATTGTGCCTGGATTAGGAGATTCTGGAGCAGAACATTGGCAAAGCTATTGGTTAAACCAAATTGAAAATTCAGAGAAATTAATTCAAAACGAATGGAACAAACCCCAGCTTCAACATTGGCTCAATGCTTTAGAATCTAAAATTGCAGCTATAGATGGTAATATTATTATTGTTGCGCATAGCCTAGGAACTATTTTAGTAAATCACTGGACGGCGAAGAACTATAATAAAAAAGTGATTGGTGCGATGCTCGTAGCTCCAGCCGATGTAGATTCAGAAGCGCATACACCTGAAGAAACATGGAACTTTGCTCCTATTCCTGTGGCTATTTTACCGTATGCATCTGTAGTGGTTACAACGGATAACGATCCCTATATTGCTGTTGAAAAAGCAATGGATTTAGCTCAAAAATGGGGAAGTGATTTTGTAAATGTAGGTACAAAAGGGCATTTAAACACCGCATCAAAATTGAAAAACTGGGCTGAAGGACAGGCTATTTTACAAACCTTGATTAATAAAATAAGCCAATAACTAAAAAAACAGCCTTAACAATAAAGTTAAGACTGTTGTTTATGATTAATTAAGGGAAAATTAATCTTAGTACTAATTAACAAACAAAATCAAAATAATGAAAACAATTTGTCAGTTCTGTATTTTTTCAAAGTGTTGCTAAACGATTTAGCCTTATCTCAAGATATTGCATTTACAGATACACTTATTTTACTGACCTTTTTTAAAACTTAACATAATAACCAATTACAATAAATACCTTATTTTTATATCCCTTATTGCTAACTATACCACAAAGATACAGTAAGACTTGAGTTCAATTATAATGAAATCGCTCAGCTCCCTTTTTAATACCGACGAATGGTAATAATATATAGATGAATGATAAAAACAACATCTTAATCAAACTTTAATTTACTGTATTACTGTTTCCACTACATTTGATAGGTATATTTTGAACACATTCTTTCTTAGACAATAAATTCAAAACTCCTATTAGCAATGGAAAAAATAAACAAAGTAGCTAAAGTAACCTTGTTATTTTGGTTAATGAAAATCGTAGCAACTACACTAGGCGAAACTTTAGGTGATTATATTGCGCAAACCTTAAATTTAGGATACACCGTAGCATTACTTATAACAATTGCCTTTTTTCTAGTCGTATTGACGATACAATTGAACACAAAAAAGTACATCCCTACCTATTTCTGGTTAGTAATTATTGCCACAACTACTTTAGGTACAGAAATTTCTGACTATATTGATCGCACGCTTAAACTAGGGTATACATTAGGTACCTTATTATTATTAAGTGGTTTGCTGATTACGTTGTTGCTTTGGTATACAAAATATAAAAACCTCATTGTTTACCCCATTTTAGATAAAAATAAAGAAGGCTACTATTGGATTGCCATTCTTTTCTCGAATAGTTTAGGAACTGCTTTTGGCGATTATCTAAGTGACAATTTGGGATTGAGTTATCTAAACGGTGCTTTTGTAACTGCCACAATGATCGTTATTGTTACCTTATTGCATTATACAACTAAGATCAATCAAGTAGTTCTTTTTTGGATTGCTTTCATTTTCACAAGACCTTTTGGTGCAACTTTTGGTGATTTTTTAACCAAACCAATTGCAAAAGGAGGCTTGGATTTAGGAACTTTAAATGCCAGTATATTATCATTGTTGTTAATGATTACATTTGTAGTATTATCATATAAAAAACAACATCATGTTAAAAGGGAAAAACTGGCATCAAAAACACCATGATAATTTAGACTACGGAAGCCGAATAGCTGATTCCGTAGCGAAAGGAATGGGATCTTGGAAATTTATAATCATACAAACCATCTTAGTTGTTTTCTGGATGGGACTTAATTTAGTTGCCTTTGTACAGCACTGGGATGTGTATCCTTTTATTTTATTGAATTTACTTTTTTCAACACAAGCAGCTTATGCAGCGCCTATAATTATGATGTCTCAAAACAGACAAAACGAAAGAGACCGCGTACAAGCGCAAGCAGATTACCAAACAAATATTGATGCAAAATTAGAAATTGAAGCACTATCAGCAAAATTGAATAGTATTGAAATCGAAAAATTAGACAAAATTATTAAACTGCTAGAAGAGATAAAATAAACATTCAGAATTTTTATAATCTAAAAAGCAACATTTTTATAGTTGTGTAACAAATGTTACTGTGAAACGCTTTTTGATACTTTACTTTTGTACCTAATGAAACCAATAATCGTATTGGTATAAAATACGTCCATTTCGCTTTAAGCAAAACAACATTAAAATTAGAACTATGAAACTAGAAGAAATCATAAAACAAAATTTAGGAACTATTGTAGATGTTCGCTCGCATGCTGAATTTATGGGCGGTAGTGTTCCTGATGCAATAAACATTGCATTGAACGAACTACCAGAGCGACTTGAAGAAATTAAAGAACTTAAAATGCCTTTAGTTTTATGTTGCGCTTCAGGAAACAGAAGCGGACAAGCACAGCAATTTCTTTCTCAAAACGGAATAGAATGTTACAACGGAGGCTCCTGGTTAGACGTTAATTATTACAAATCTCAAGCAACAGAATAAATGATAGCATTCTTAAAAAAAATATTCGGAATTGGTCCTGCGGTAAATTTTAGTGAATTAGTAAAACAAGGCGCAGTGATAGTAGATGTTCGTTCCCCTGCAGAATATAAACAAGGTCATGTAAAAGGAGCCATTAACTTACCACTTAACGAACTAAGTAAACATTTATCAAAATTAAAAAAAGACGCTACAATTATTACCTGTTGCGCATCAGGAATGCGAAGCGCATCGGCTAAAAGTATTTTAAAAACAAACGGCTATACTACTGTCTACAATGGCGGAGGCTGGAGTAGCTTACAAAACAAACTATAATTTTTTAGTCTAAAAAATAAAAAGCCCCATTTAATTTGGGGCTTTTTTTATACTTAATGAGATTTAAACATTCAAACGAGTACTGCATTGCATTACTAGTAATCGTTTTAAAAATAAATCTCATTCACAAATTAAATTTTAATTATTAGGCCTCCATTTTTGGGTAGTCATTATATCCTTTTTCTGTAAAAGTGTAAAAAGTACTTGGATCAGGCGTATTTAAAGGCGCATTTTTTTCAAAACGAGCTACTAAATCAGGATTTGCAATAAAAGGCACTCCGTAAGCAACCATATCAGCATAACCGTCTTCAATAATTTTATTCCCCGTTTCTTTAGTAAAACCTTTGTTGATCATTAACAACCCTTTATAAATAGGTCTAAAATGTTTTGCTATTTCAGTTACTGCATAAGGAACTTCACTTACATCAGTAAAAGGTTCCGTTAAGTGCACATAAGCTAAGCCATAGTCATTTAACCTATTCACAATATATTCATGTGTGTCAATAGTGTCTTTATCTACTGTCATTCCTTGAACTCCATGCATTGACGGATTTAAACGCACACCTACTCTAGAATAATTGATAACGTCTTTTAAAGCATCTAAAGTTTCGAATAAAATACGGGCTTTGTTTTCAATACTTCCACCATATTCATCAGTACGCGCATTAGAACATCCGTTAAAAAATTGATGAAATAAATACCCATTGGCAGCATGCAATTCTATTCCGTCAAAACCAGCTTCTACGGCATTTTTAGCACTGTTTTTAAAATCGATAATTGTTGCTTTAATTTCACCCACAGTCATTTCTTTTGGAGTAACGGTATCAATAAAACCACGTGCAACATAGGCTTTAGCTTCAGGATTAATTGCTGATGGTGCGTGAGGCAATTCTCCGTTATGTAGTTCAGGGTGCGATAACCTTCCTGTATGCCATAATTGTACAAAAATCTTTCCGCCTTTATCATGAACTGCATGCGTAACCTGTTTCCAGCTTTCTGTTTGTTCTTTACTATAAATTCCGGGAACATTAATAAAACCAACCGCTTTTTTACTCACTACAGTTCCTTCGGTAATCAATAAACCTGCAGCAGCACGATCAGCATAGTAGATCGCCATTTCTGCTGTAGCCAAGTTACCTTCGTTTCCTGCACGGCTTCTTGTCATTGGGGCCATAGCCATACGGTTGTTATATTTTGTAGCCTCGAAAGTATACGGTTGTAATAATGTAATTTTACTCATCGTGGTATGTTTTATGTTTTTTAATTTATTTGCGAAACGTAGGTCGTAAAACCTATATTTTCAAAAATATGCGAAACAGTGTCTAATGCATAAGAATCATGTCCTTCTAATAAAAATTCGTTTTCATTATCATCATCACTATTAATATTGATTGCTTCAACAATTCTAGAATGAGGGAAAATAAGATCAAAACTCACCTGATGGTTGATTGACTTAGTAAACTCATCGTCATTTTCCATAATAATGATTGTTTTAGCTGTAGCAACTTTTTTTATTTTTTGCACTACATTAGAATCATTAATACAAAAACCCGAAAGAATAATGATATCAGCTTCCCAACTTGCATTAGTTGCGCATGCCATTTTCTCTATTTTAGCGTAGCGATTTTGAGCTAAGAGTGCTTGATGAATCTCTAAAAGTGCTTTCTCATTATTATCAAATAATAACATTTGGTAGCGGGCAGCAAGTTCGTTTAGAACCGCAAAATTTCTTTTATCTGACGCGCCTATTACGGCAATTGTTTTTATGTTTTGCATTTTTTTGATTTTGATAAGGCAAAACTACAACAAGAGCACGCTTACTATACTTGAGGTATAATAAGAAATGGCATTGATCTAAATCAAGTATTTTGAGGAATCTTTATTTGCGAAGATTAATTTGTTTTCGCACTCGGCTCAGTGTTTCTGGGGTTAACCCAAGGTAAGAAGCGATCATGTGCTGTGGTACACGAGCAATGACATCAGGATAGGAAACGGTTAGCTTTATGTATTTTTCCTCAGCCGAAGCATTTAAAGCAGCATTAATTCTAGTTTGTAATGCTATAAATGCGTTTTGTAACAAAATTCTTTGATAACGTTCAAAAACAGGCAACTGAATCATCAACTCTTCTCGAGCGCTATAGGTTAACAATAAAAGTTCAGAATCTTCAATGGCTTCAATCGTATAAGTTGAATTACTTCCTAGTAAGAAACTAGATAAATCGCTAATCCACCATCCTTCAAATGCAAATTGAATGACTTGCTCGTTTCCTTTTTCGTCCGTGGTATAGGAACGCAGTACGCCTTTTTCGATAAAAGCATTGTAAGAGCAAACGTCACCTTCGAGTAATAAAGTTTGTTTTTTACGGAGTTTTTTTGGAATAAAAAAAGTCTTGCACAACTCAAATTCTGCCGCTGTTAAAGACACTTTTTCTCCGATGCTTTTTTCTAATTGTTGATACATTCTTGCAAGATAATAATTCGTCCAAGATTTAAAAAGAGTAGCGTTAAAAAACAACTGTTAAATTATAGAAATTGTGGTATTTACTCGTCTAGATAGCTCAAAGCAAACCTTAAATTAGCATCACAACAAAATCCAAAATCATTTGTCTTACGCCAAAATAAAAATTACATTTGCAATAGTTTAACTTTTACACACAAAATGAAGCCTAACACACAACAATTAAACGATTTAACTATCCAAGTAAGAAGAGACATTCTTCGAATGGTACATGCCGTAAACTCAGGACATCCTGGAGGTTCACTTGGCTGTACTGAATTTCTAGTAGCTTTATACCAAAACCTTATGGAACGCAAAGAAGTGTTTGATATGGACGGAATAGGAGAAGATTTATTCTTCCTTTCAAACGGACATATCTCTCCAGTATTCTATAGCGTATTAGCACGTTCTGGTTATTTTCCAGTTGCTGAATTAGCTACATTTCGTTTAATCAACTCGAGATTGCAAGGACACCCTACAACTCATGACCATTTACCAGGAGTAAGAATTGCATCAGGTTCACTTGGTCAAGGTATGTCAGTAGGTATTGGTGCTGCTCAAGCAAAAAAATTAAACAATGACAACCATTTAATTTACACACTTCACGGTGATGGTGAATTACAAGAAGGACAAAACTGGGAAGCAATTATGTATGCGTCTGCTAAAAAAGTAGACAATCTTATTGCTACTATTGACCTTAACGGAAAGCAAATTGATGGTTCTACTGATGAGGTTCTACCAATGGGAAGCATCAAAGCTAAATTTGAAGCTTTTGACTGGGACGTTCTTGAAATAACAGAAGGTAACAACATTGAAGCGATTATTGCAGGTATGAACGAAGCAAAATCTAGAACAGGAAAAGGAAAACCAGTTTGTGTATTATTACATACAGAAATGGGGCACGGAGTTGATTATATGATGCACACTCATGCTTGGCATGGTAAAGCACCAAATGATGCACAACTAGAAAATGCATTGACTCAAAACCCAGAAACTTTAGGTGATTACTAAATAATTTTAAATTTTGAATTGTAAATTTTGAATTACCACTCAAAATCTTTCAATTATTAAATTTTTAAATCTTTGAATTTAAAAAAATGAAAAAATATACAAATACAGGAAGTAAAGATACGCGTTCAGGTTTTGGAGCGGGAATGACTGAATTAGGTCAAAAAAACGAAAATGTTGTTGCCCTTTGTGCGGATTTAATTGGATCATTAAAATTTGATGATTTCAAAAAAAATCATCCAGAACGTTTTTTCCAAATTGGAATTGCTGAAGCAAACATGATCGGAATTGCAGCAGGTTTAACTATTGGTGGTAAAATTCCTTTTACAGGAACATTTGCTAACTTTTCTACAGGAAGAGTATACGACCAAATACGTCAATCAGTTGCTTACTCTGATAAAAATGTGAAAATTTGTGCTTCACACGCAGGTTTAACATTAGGAGAAGATGGAGCTACACACCAAATTCTTGAAGATATAGGATTAATGAAAATGCTTCCTGGAATGACTGTAATCAATACTTGCGACTACAATCAAACTAAAGCAGCTACATTAGCACTTGCTGATCACCAAGGCCCAGCTTACTTGCGTTTTGGACGTCCAGTGGTACCTAACTTTATGCCTGCTGACGAACCTTTCGTAATTGGAAAAGCAATTTTACTTAGTGAAGGAACTGATGTAACTATTGTTGCTACAGGACACTTAGTTTGGGAAGCATTAATTGCTGCCGAAGCGCTAGAAGCAAAAGGAATCTCTGCTGAGGTTATCAATATCCACACGATCAAACCACTTGACGAAGAAGCAATTTTAAAATCGTTAGCTAAAACTAAATGTATCGTTACTGCCGAAGAGCACAACATACTAGGAGGTCTTGGCGAAAGCGTATCAAGAGTATTAGCCTTAAACCAGCCAGCTCCACAAGAGTTTGTTGCTGTTAATGATAGTTTTGGAGAATCAGGTACTCCTGCTCAATTAATGGACAAATACAAATTAAACAACGAAGCAATTGTTGCAGCTGTTGAAAGAGTTATTGCTCGAAAATAATTCTATTTGTTTACATCATAAATAAAGCCGTTAACTATAAAGTTAACGGCTTTCCTTATTTATAAAATCACCCTAAATTTTTAAACCCTTTTAATAATACCAAATACAAGTACAGTATATTCTAAGCTAATTTTACCCCATCGAGCGGAGTCAAAATGTAATAATGGTTCTAGACTCCCGAACTCATAATCGGACTGTTTTATTTGTAGCATTGGTATCAACTAAAAAAGCGTTAACAAATTATTAGTAAGCATAAAAAAAACTCTTTTCAGATAAACTGAAAAGAGTTTTTTTTTATGTTATAAACGACCTGTACTATTTACTATTCTTATCTAAATAATCCGTTCCTGCTGCTATTTCAAGTATAGTAGTCACTCCGTCTCCATCATCATCTATATCTAAATAATTAGGAATACCATCTCCATCAGTATCATCAGCATTAACCGCTGGCGTTACAGGGTAATTAATTGTACTTCTAAAATCATACATATATCCATCATTATTCAAATCTTCTAAATAATTAGGAATTCCATCCGCATCAGAATCTAATCGTTGAATTTCATATAATTTAAAGCTAAAAACAAGTGGTGTATATGAAGGAATCGCCCCCTGCCCTTGTGAGTAATAAGCTAATCCTGAAGGAATAAACATTACACCCGCCCCAAAATCTTTATAACTTATTGTGCCATTAGTACCCTCAGTATATGTTCCTGTTTTAAATTGAGGAAAAATCTCAGCCCAACCAGTAATTACACTATTCAAATTGAAGAAAGATTGCGGAAACTTAAGTTCCTCAAAAGGAGTTACCGTCAACGTCGTAACTTCCGATGCAGTAACTTGCTGTAGGTACTCTCCTTTATAAGCTGCTAAAACAGCATCTGTATTTGTTGGAGACTCCCCTACACCTTCATTCAATACTAAATAATACACTTTATAATCTACTCCGTGACGATTAACTGTTCTGAACTTTAGTTCATATTCCGTTTGGTCCCAAATTGATTTTTGAGTTCCTCCATCTGGAATTTTAGTTATTGTTGCATCTAAATCAGCTGAAACACTAACATAATATGTTTTTAAATATTGCTCAATATCATTAATATCAGTCGGGTATTGATCAGCATACTCTCTTGGTGGAGTAAGTTCTACTGAGTCATCACTTTTCGAGCATGAAAATAAAGACAGTGTTGTAATTGATAAAATAAAATAATACTTAAATTTGTTCATTATAGCTGATTTTTAAGTGCGCAAGATACAATATTGATTTATTTTTGTAAACTATTTAACTCTGATTTTAGAATATTTATGAGAATCGATAAATTTTTATGGTGTGTCCGATATTACAAAACCCGAAACATGGTAACTGAGGCTTGTAAAAAGAATCATGTTACTGTAAATGGTATGGTTGCAAAACCGTCAAAAGAGGTTTTTCCTACGGATAAAATCACCTTCCGAAAAGACCAAATAACCCAAATTATAACCGTATTAGACATTCCGGAAAGTCGTGTTGGAGCTAAATTAGTCGATATCTACAGACGAAACGATACTCCAGCAGAAGTATACCAACACTTAGAATTACTTAAATTATCGAAAGATCATTATAGGAAAAACGGTACTGGAAGACCTACTAAAAAAGACCGAAGAGACATTGACGAATTCGGTAATGAAATAAAAACGGACGAGGAGGATT
This sequence comes from Flavobacterium gelidicaeli, assembly GCF_013294005.1. Lineage (GTDB taxonomy): Bacteria > Bacteroidota > Bacteroidia > Flavobacteriales > Flavobacteriaceae > Flavobacterium. The sequence continues at coordinate 381,439 of NZ_JABSNK010000004.1, read as the reverse complement.
AATTCAAGAGGTATAAGACTCGAAGTGTATAAAATCTCTTGAAATTTAAAATTACTAAACAAAACAATAATGAGCAAAAACATCATTTTAACCAATCAAGAAATTGAGCACAAAATTACCAGAATTGCTTATCAAATTTACGAAACATTTGTAAACGAAAAAGAAGTTGTTCTTGCTGGAATTACTTCTAACGGCTATATTTTTGCTGAGAAAATCGCTATAGAATTAAACAAAATTTCACCTCTTGAGGTTTTATTATGCGAAGTATACATCAATAAACAAAATCCAGAGCAAGCTATCACGACTTCTTTAGATAAAGAACTTTACACTAATAAAGGCTTAATCCTTATTGATGACGTATTAAATTCAGGTACAACATTAATCTATACCGTAAGGCATTTTTTAGACGTACCCTTAAAAAAATTCAAAACAGCGGTACTTGTAGATCGTAATCACAAGAAGTACCCCGTTAAGGCTGACTTTAAAGGCATCTCTCTTTCTACATCACTATTAGAGCATGTACAAGTAGTATTTGATGAAAACAATGAAAGTTATGCTTATTTAAGCTAAAACCGCCTCGATATCTACTACCGTTTGCTCAATAGTTCTTTCGTCTACAGAAACCACATAAGTAGCCTGATTATAAAAATAGCTTCTTTCAAAAAGATGCATTGCAATAAACTCCTTCATTTGCTCGTCATTCATATGAGCAATAAGGGGTCTTTTGCTTTTATTAGGAGACAGTCTATTAAATAAAGTAGCAATGGATGCTTTTAAATAAATAGCCTCTACATTTTCCCCTTTTAATAACTCATGATTATTTGCATAGCATGGCGTCCCTCCTCCTAAACCAATAATAATCGATTGGTCTAATTGTAATAGCTCAACAAAAGCTTCGTGTTCCATCTTTCTAAATTTGATTTCTCCTAGCTGTTCAAAAATAGCTTTCACTGATAGTTTAGCCTTTTCTTCAATATATTCGTCCAAATCTATAAATGGAATCTGTTTTTTTTGAGACAAACTTTTGGCAATAGTTGACTTTCCGCAACCCATGTAGCCTAATAGCACAATTTTCTTCATATAATAAATCCCTATAAGTTAGACCGTTATAATTAATTGATAAAAAAAGACAAATTTAAAGCAAAAAACTTTGGAAAACATCAAATAAAGTCCTTATATTTGCACCCGCATTCAAGCAAAGAAATTATGACTCGATAGCTCAGTTGGTAGAGCACATCACTTTTAATGATGGGGTCCTGGGTTCGAGCCCCAGTCGGGTCACAAATTGTGATCAACACATAATTTACTTGAAAGCAAGACTCGATAGCTCAGTTGGTAGAGCACATCACTTTTAATGATGGGGTCCTGGGTTCGAGCCCCAGTCGGGTCACAACATGGTCGAGTAATTCATTACTTGACCATTTTATTTTCACGGCCACGTGGAGAAACGGTAGACTTGCCAGCTTGAGGGGCTGGTGCTCGCAAGGGCGTGTGGGTTCAAATCCCACCGTGGTCACAAATAAAAAAAGAATAATACACAAAGAGGACAAACCAATTATCCTTTTTTAGAAATACATAATGACTCGATAGCTCAGTTGGTAGAGCACATCACTTTTAATGATGGGGTCCTGGGTTCGAGCCCCAGTCGGGTCACAAAAGGTCAAGTAATTTATTACTTGACCTTTTTTATTTTATACCAATTAATAAATCGCAACGATCAGGTATAAATGCAAAGGCACAAACATTAAGCAAACAATTGAGTAAACCTAAAAAAGATAAAATCCGATAACAATCGATAGCCAACATAATTAACTTTGATTCATTGCTCACAAATCCAGTTCCTCACACTTCCTTAAATCACTTATTACACAATCTACCCCTTTTAACCATTATACAATTCATTTTACATATTTTTTAATAATATAAGCCGTCACTGGCTTCAATGCATGATTATTATCAGGGTGCCTACCATGGGTGTTAAAAAATTCAATTCCGTTTGCAGTTTTCGCATACCAAATCAAAGCCTCTCCATTTTTAAAGAAAACAGTAGTATCCGTAACCACAACTTTTTGTAAATTCAAAACACTTCTATCTAAAGGCACTACAACTCTATAAGAACCCACTGACTGAACATCTAGATCACAACTAACTTCTTCATAATGATTACCACTCCACTGCATGCATTGTTTTTTTGAAAAAAAATAATAACTCACCACAAAGCCCAGGAAAAAAACAAACGATACTCCAATTATATTTTGTTTCCAACTTTTAATCTTACCGCCGGAGTTTTTATTTCTAAAATCTAAAAAAGAAGCTTTCATACTTAAATCCTCACCTACTACATCAACCACCTTATCCTTCTCGGTTTTTTCATTACACAATAGCCTCCCTTTTTCAGATAATAACAGTTCATTTTGACAAACTACGCCAGACGCTTCATCCATAACCAAAATAGACCGAAACTTGTTAAAAGGTCTTGGATTAAAATCTACTAAAATTGCTGCAATTTCTATAACGTCATCAGTTGGCGACGCTGTCTCTCCTCTAAAAAAAGCTCCTACAGGTTTAAAACGATCTGTTTTTGTTGTAAAAGTATTTTTCTGAGTTAAATCAAATGAGAAACCAAAAAATGTTTTAAAAATATTCAAATCATTTTGATTACTACTATTTTCAAATTTTTGCCAACATAGTTTCCTAAGGTTTGCCTGCGATGGCTGTGATAAATAAATAGAATTACCACTCTTTTTCTCCATCTGATATTTTGATTTTACTGCTTTTTTATAACTATTGATAGTATTGTTGCTCATAGGCTATTTAGATTATTTAGGAAAAGACAGGAATTGCTAGGAAAATCAGGAAATCCAGGAAATCTTTAGAATTAAAAGCCTCCAACCATCTTTCCTTTGCAAAAGAAACAGTTAAACATTTAATCTGCAGACAGAAACAAAAATACAAAACTAGTTCTATTAAAGTGTAAAAAACAATAAGACAATCTTTATTTGGGAGGTATAATCAAAGCCCTATTGTTCTACGCACTTCACTTCCCAAAATCCATTAGTAATCCTCAAACAAAGACTGGAAAAGTTCCAGCAGGTATACCTATGGCTAATTACTAAAATCAAAAAAGATGAAAAGAATTTTTATATTGGGAGCGTTCACATTAATAAGTACAACATTATTATCATGCACCGTAGACGAATACACTACAGATAGCAAGGCCACATTAGAAAACGAAATAATCCCCGCTGAAAACAACATACTCTCTAATACTGACCAAGGCCCTGGAGATCAGCCCATAGTTGTACCAATACCAAAAAAGTAACCACTTAAAGCAATTAATTAATTTTAAAATACTATTTTCGGGGAAAGTGACAACTATGCTACGATCCCCGATTTATATCTTATTCGCCTTAATTCTACTGATTTCTTGCCAAGAAAAAAAAGAATTTAAAGCACTACCTGATAATGCAAAAAAAGAAGTTTCTGATCTTCAAAAAAAAGCTATAGACCAATTAGAAAAAACTAATTTTAATAGTGCTTTTTACTATTTTAATAAGTCAAACATTGCAGCACAAGCCATACAAGATAGCGCTGACGTTATTTACAATCTAATTCAAATGGCTTACATTCAGCAAACGAATGGCGATTATTACGGCAGTAAAGAAACCCTAACCGCTTCTTTACCCTACCTTAAAAAAAAGGATATCTACAGTGCTTCTATTAATAATTTTTTTGGGATTGCTAATAAAGAACTTTCTATTTATGAAGACGCAATTCGCTATTATAAGGAAGCATTAAAAGACTGTGAAGATGAAATTTCTAAAAACGGACCACTAAACAATATTGCCGTTGTTTATGTCAAACAAGAGAATTACGACAAAGCTATAACTATATTAGAATCTATTCTAAAAAAAGGAACACTTGATGACGCAAGTTTAAAACAAAATAAAGCTCGGGTTATAGACAACCTAGGATACGCTTATTTTAAAAAGGGAATGACTGAAAAAGGCTTAGAATTAATGACTCAAGGATATGATCTAAGAAAACAAAGCAACGATTTCTACGGCAGCCTTGAAAGCAACCTGCATCTAGCAGAATTCCATAAAAAAACCACACCCGATAAATCACAAAAACTAGCATTAGACGCTTATCATATTGCGACAAAATTTAAAAGCATAGACGAAAGATTAAAAGCATTATCTTTTTTAATATCAAATAATCCAGATGGCAAAAATGACCATTTTATTGAAAAATTTATTTTCTTGAACGACAGTATCACCAAAATTCGAAATAATTATAAAAATAAATTTGCTAAAATTAGATATGATTCTAAAAAAGAAAAAGAAGAGAACCAACATCTTCGTGTAGAAAAAGTAGAAAACCTATTAGCCCTACAAAAAATAAAATATCAAAGACTACTATTTATTAGCGGAATTATACTTCTTATCATCGCAATTGCTTTAATTACCCGTTATTTTAGAATTAAAAATAAAAACGAAAAAATTAAGGCAGCTCACGATACCGAGACCTTAATAGCAAAGAAAATACACGACGAACTCGCTAATGATGTTTTTCATTTATTAACTTTTGCACAAACACAACCGCTATCTAAAGAGCCAACAAAAGAAAATTTACTACAAAAACTAGATGATATTTACATACGAATCAGAGGAATATCAAGAGAGTACAGCGACATAGATACTAAAACAGATTTTGAACTAAAATTAAAAGACTTGTTTGCTCCTTACAACAGTAGCCAAACAAATATTATTTTAACTAAAATCGATGACGTAAACTGGGCAGAAATTAACGAAACTAAAAAAGTAATCCTCTACAGAGTCCTACAGGAATTAATGGTGAATATGAAAAAACATAGCGAAGCATCTTTAGTATTAATAAAGTTTGACATTAATGATCCAAAAAAATTAATTATCGATTATGTAGACAATGGAAAAGGAAGTACCCAAGCGAGAATTATTAAAAACGGACTCCAAAATATAGAAAACCGCATTAAAACCATTGACGGAAGTATTGTTTTTACCACAGAACCCAATAAAGGATTCAAAGCAAAAATAACATTACCAAAATAACTCAGAAACAACTCTCCTCTCATTCTTGTAGCAAGAACACATTTAAAAACGCTATTACTCAAAACTATTAAATGTTTTTACAAATCACTCTTTAAAACAGCTTATTTACTTTTTAAAGAAATAGCTAAAAAAAGACATAAAAAAAAGCCTTTCAATTTCTTGAAAGGCTTTGCAATTTTTGCGGTCTGGACGGGACTCGAACCCGCGACCCCCTGCGTGACAGGCAGGTATTCTAACCAACTGAACTACCAGACCCACTGCTCTATTGCGGTGGCAAAGATACAACAGAAGTCGGATATTACAAGCGTTAAATGCAATTAAAAATTATTATTTTTTCAATAAAAAACCAACTCACTGATTCTTAATAGCAATCAGAAAAAATTTAACATTTTAAAAATCTAATAATTTCCCAAAAACAGCGGAAACAGCTACAATTAGCTATTAAAAGTTTCTAAACTCATTCAAAAGAGAGAACATTTACCTCTAACTAAATCGCTAATTTCATAAACTAATACTCTTATAACAAAAAAAGGATCTAACTTTATTGAAAAGTTAAATCCTTTTTAATCTTTAAATCAGCTCCTAATCCTAATAAACTTTTGCGAAAGCAGCCTATTTTCTTGACTTAGTTGCTTTTTTCAAATCATCTCCACCAGGAATTTTCATTTTATCAGTAAGAACCGAAATCTCATTAAGATCAAAGTCACCCGTTAATGACATCAAAACTGTTTCATTAGCTTGATTAGCTCCTTCAATAAACATCAACAACTCTTTTATATTTGTATCACCAGTAGTAGATTTCACTAATATGCGAATGTTTTTTCCGTTTTCATTTACACGCATCAATTCTTCAAGACCAGCAGTTTTTACATACTTATCTGCAGTTAACTTCATATCTGCAGCAGCTTTGGTATTGGTTGTAGTAAATACTTTTAAGTTGTCTAATTTTTTTATTAGATTCATGTATTGTTGCGTTTCGTTATCTGACGCATCCACTTTTACCTTACTCATTAAGTCAAACATTTTTTTATTGACTACAACTGCAGTAATATTATCTTGGTCATTAAACCTATCTAAACTTGCTTGCGCAAAAAAAGAACTAGCTATTAACAATAGTAATGATGTAATTATAAACTTTTTCATTTTTTCTTATTTATGGATTTTTTGAAAATTAAATTCTTTGATTCTTCGTATTCTCTAATATACAATACACTTTCTATGCCAACATTTACATTAGTAGATAACATCATCAATGCTTTTTGTGTTTCTTTAAAAGCTTGTTCAGGATTGTCACAAGTACCTAAATCATTATTTTTGGATTCAGAATTCCCATTAAAACAAAGTACTAAACTTATTAAGAGCACTATAGAAGCTATTATTAACCAATAAAAACGCTTCTTTTTATTTTCCGCTTGGCTCATATGTTCCAATTTTATGTTAGCAAAACTAATAAATTAATAATTGGTATTAAGTTAAAAATTCAACCTTCCTTTTAGAACAGTATAAAACAACAAACCAGCCTTTCATTTTCAATTAAATACCGTTATAATTTTTATCGAAATCAAAACCTGTTTATCTCAATATAAGTTTTGGCCATTTACTAATAATAAATTCATACTTTTCTTAAAAAAATCAAGCGATTAAAACTAAAGACACTATTTTTACGTTTATATTTTTATACCAAATCAGTAAAAAATGAAATCTACCTACAAAATTGCACTATTATTATTTTTATGCGGATTCGCTTTTCAGAGTTGTCAAGACAATGATGATGTAGCCACAGGACCTAACGACATAGAAATTCAAAACTTTATATGGAAAGGTTTAAATCAATATTATTTATGGCAACCCGATGTGCCTAATTTAGACGAAAAAAAATATGCCTCGCAAGATGAGCTAAACATTTTTCTTAAAGGCTTTCCCGTTCCTGAAGAATTGTTTCAAAGCTTACTAAATAAACCCTCAAGCCTATATCCTGACCCTACACAAGCTATAGATAGATTTAGCTGGATTGTTAGTGACTACCTAGAACTTGAAGGTCAATTACAAGGAACTACAAAAAACAACGGAATCGATTTTGGACTAAGTCTTGTATCTAATGATAGTGATGACGTTTATGGATATGTACGTTACATTATTCCAAATTCAGACGCTGCCACAAAAAACATCTTACGTGGTGAAGTATTTTATGCAGTTAACGGTACAAAACTTACTAGAAGCAATTATTCTAATTTGCTTTTTGGATCATCAGAAAGTTATACTTTAAATTTTGCTACCATTAGTACTGACGCAAGCAGTAATACTGTAGTCACTCCTAATGGCAAATCTATTGATTTGACTAAAACGGTCTTAAATGAAAATCCTATACTGATTAATAAAATCATTAATGAGGGTTCCCACAAGATTGGTTATTTAATGTACAACGGATTCTTTTCAAATTATGACAGCCAGTTAAACAATGCTTTTGGTAGCTTGATAGGCGTGACTGATTTAGTACTTGATTTGAGATATAATGGAGGTGGATCAGTAAATACGGCTACACAATTAGCGAGTATGATTACAGGGCAATTTAAAGGTCAAACATTTTCTAAATTGAAATGGAACGATAAAAACAGTGATAACAATACTAATTATCAGTTTGTAGACCCTGCAAGCATCAACAGCCTTAACCTTACTACTGTATATGTTTTAACTTCTAAAAGCACCGCATCAGCAAGTGAAATGATCATAAATGGTCTTAAACCGTACATCAAGGTAGTCCAAATTGGAGACCTGACTTATGGTAAAAATGTAGCTTCGCGAACATTATATGATTCTCCCACTTTTGGTTCTTCTAATAGAAACCCAAACCACCGTTACGCTATGCAGCCTATTGTTGCACACATTGTAAACTCAGTTAACTTTGGCGATTACCTTGGTGGCTTAACTCCTGATTATTTATTAAAGGAAAAGATCAGTACTTTAGGTATATTAGGTGATAGAGACGAACCTTTATTAAGTACTGCGATTGGAAAAATAACAGGAACTGGTAGAATGATCAAACAAAACAAAGAAAAAGGTATAGAATACTTTACCGATTCTAAAGCATTGAATCATCAAAACCAAATGTACATTGAAAATACAACTGAAAGTATTTTGAAAGATTTGGACTAAAAATAATCATCCTTTTTAAAATAAAAAAGCCAGTGAATTTTCACTGGCTTTTTATTTATCCTTTTGAAATACCACTTTCAAAGAACAGTAACAGGACTATAAACCTATTAATTAGTTATTATCGTAAAAACCATTTGGTCCTCTACCAACATTTACTGATTTTAATACTACTCCTTTATCATTGTAAACTGTAACAACACCATCAGCTGTAAAGCCACTAGCATCAGCTGTATAAATTCTACCATCAATTGCAGCAAAACCATAAAATGTAGAATAGTTATTATCCGCTACTGTTAATAAAGCCGTTTCACTAAAGCTTGCTGCATTTAAATCCATTACATAAACTCCTACTCCACTTGTATAATAGATTTTAGATCCATCGATATCCATATTGTAAGAATCCTTTAACGTAGTTGATTCAAAAGAAGTAGCAACATCTGTAGTAGTATTAATTTTGAATAATTTAGATTTATCACTGTTACCACATAAAACATAAACCATATTACCAGCAGCTTCTATTGAATTAATTCCTTCTTCAACAGTAATTGTCGTTGCAACAGTATTTGTAAGTGGATTAATAACTGTCACTTGGTTTCCAGAACCATAAGCACCATTCATTACATACAACTTTCCGTTTGCAGCAACAATACGTTCATCAGTTTTATCCAAAGCTATAGATGCGATGTATTCATAAGTGTTAGCATTATAAACAGTAACAGCTTTAGAAATAGCATTTGTAACGTATAACTTACCCTCTAGAACAACACTATAACGTGGGTTCTCTAGTTTTTCAGTAATAACCCCTAAATTTTCAAATGTATAACGATTTACAACCCTAACTTCATTAGAATTATTTACAACGATAAAAGCTTTATCCCCGAAAAAACTCATTGATTGCGCAACATCTCCTAAAACCGCTGTAGTGTTTACAGCGTTAAAAATATCATCTTGAAAAACAGATAAATCGTTTGATAAAAAAGATACTGAAGCATTTGGCGTTCCAAAATTCCCTTCGTTCAAAATAAAAACACCGTTGTCATAAACTCCCGCAGGGTTATTGTCATCTGAGTCATTATTGCTACAAGAAGTGAATAAAAAAGCAGATGCTAGAATTCCTAAATAAAGATTTTTTAATTTCATTTTTTAATAATTAAGGTTTAAATAAAGTGTTAAATTCCTACCCGGCATGTAACGGCTAGGCAACGTTTGATAATTTTTGTTCCAAAGGTTTCCTGCCTTTAGACCCAATTTAAAAGTATTTTTTTTGCTAAAATTATAGTCTACGCCAAGGTTTGAAATGGAGTAACCGTCTAATACATATTTGGGATTATTATCCGAAGTTGTAAAAACCTCCCCATTATATAAAAATTGATAATAAGCAGCTAGTTTTTTACGACTATAAGATAATGAAGCTGTTAGTTTATGATAAGGAACATAAAAAAGTTGTTTTTGTGTTCTTTCATCTTTGGAATTAGTATAAGAATAAGTTCCACTTAAATCAAAATTGTGTTCTCTAAAATTCTTGCGCCATCCCAGCAGCACTTCGGCTCCGTATATAGTAACTTTATCTGTATTTATTGGCGACCAATCTCCTGAGTTCGTAGGCAACCACCGAATCATATTATCAATTTTTGAAAAATATCCTGTGACTGTAAATCGAACTTTTTTATAATTAAATTCGTTTCCCACCTCAAATTGATATGCATTCTCTGGTTTTAAATCAATGTTTCCACTTCCTACCCAATACAAATCATTAAAAGTTGGAATTCTATAATTCCTTGACAAATTGAATTTTAGTTCATAAAGCTTCGAGAAATTATAGTTTGAACCAATAGAAAAAAGCACTGGACTTTTATAAACATCTGAAAATTCCTTACGAACACTTCCTTCATAATTCCATTTTTCACTAAGAAAATGTTTCCAAAAGAAACTCACTCCTGCTATTTCTCTGCTACTTTCTCCAATTCCTGAACCCTGACCTTTATTACTGGTATAATCTATAACTGTAGTCGCTTTAATATTTTCGGCTAGTTTAAAATCTAAATTGTATTTAGCAATAAAACTTTTTACACCACCCGAAGTAAAACCATCTCTTTTAATGTCTTCAAAATAGCTGTAATGCTCTGTGATATAAGCCAGTTTCAAATCGGTATCAAATTTGCCAATAGCACTACTCCACGTTAGTAAATTTCGAATATTATAATCTTGATATTTAGTTTTAGTAGCATTAGGAGATGTTAACGAAAAATGGCGTTCTCCATCATATATTTCGCTATAGAATTTAAGGCTATTTCTAGTATTTATTTTGTACCCAAAAGCTACATCAAGAGTATTATTGTAATATTCTCCATTACTATTTCTGCCGTCTTTTTTTACAAATTTAAAATCATTGTCTGAGCTGTTGCGACTAAAGCTTGCATCAAAACTAATTTTATTTGTTGCAGCTGTAATCCCATAAGTAGCACTCAAAGTATTAAAATCGCCATAGTAAATTTGCAAATCGTTTTTAAAAGAATCTGTAAATTTTAAATCATTATTTAAATGAATAGTACCACCTATAGCACCACTTCCATAAACAATACTACCACCACCTGCTTTTACATCAATCGAGTTAAAACCACGCGTAGAAACTGTATTAAAATCTGTTTGCCCTAGTAATTGCGAATTGATATTGATTCCGTTCCAAACCACAACAGTTTGTTGCGCAGTAGTTCCCCTAAATGAGGGAGAGGAAACCATTCCTAAACCGTTTTCTTTAAAGTAAATAACGGTATTATAATTTAATAGTGATGTTAGCGAAGCTTGACTTCTACTTATCAAAGTATCACTTAATCGCTGAATGGATTGGGTGTTCGAGAAAGTCTTTAATTGTTTGTCTGACACAATAACTTCCTTAAGTCTATTAATAGTATCATGCTGCCCCAAAACACATTGGCACAAAAGCAAAAAGAAGTATAAAAAAAGTTTATTTCTAGTCATAATTTCTGAACTCTTTTTCCCGAGAGTTCGATATTTGTTAAGAAAAAAGGCAGGTCTCCTGGCTTGCGTCTTGTTGTTTACCTTCCCGAGAAACTGAAAATTTCAGTTAACTTAGTGGTTTTGTAGTAACAACAAGCATAATAGCTTACAGTTGCGGGAACAGCTTAGGTCTTGAACCTAATTCCCTTTTAATGTGATTTTTGAAAAAAATAGTATCACAACCTCAATTCGAGTGCAAATATAGAATAAATGAAAGATATTATCGAAAATCCCGCTAGAATTAACCTTAATAAAAAACATAAACACATAAACAGCATATATACAGATAATTACAATGCTAGCTATCCTTATCTTTCTTTTTAGAAAGTTTAATAATTAGCCAAGCAAAGCCGACAACAAAATGCAAAATAATAATGCCTGCCACAATATAAATAAAGGTATTTGAATTATCTCTCATCGTTTATTTTTTAAGTAAAACTACTTCATTCTTATGGAAAAAAATGTATCAAATATCACACAAGTCTATTTTTATTAAAACAAAACAATACTTTTGTAAAAAAATTAGATTTATGAAATTCGTAAAAAACACAGCATTCTTCTTTCTAATTTCTATGTTGTTTATCCAATGTAAAAAAGAAGCTCCTCTTGAAATTAATTCAGTTGTAAAGAATGAAATTCAATACGCTAAAGGATTCGAAATCTATAAATATAAAGGCTTCTCATTACTTAAAGTGACGCAACCTTGGCCTAACGCAACAGCTAGTTTTACTTATATTTTAAAAGAAAAAAACGCAATCATCCCAGACAGCTTAAAACAATATGCAGTTGTAAATGTTCCCATAAAATCGATAGTGGTAACCTCAACAACACACATTCCATCGTTGGAAATTTTAGGCGTAGAGAACAGCTTGATTGGTTTTCCAAATACCGATTATATTTCGTCTGAAAAAACCAGAAAAAACATCGACGCAGGAAAAGTTCGTGAAGTAGGAAAAAACGAAAACCTAAACACCGAAGTACTTATTGATATTGCTCCTGATGTCATTGTAGGTTTTGGACTCAGCAACAGCAATCCGTCGCTAGATATTTTACAAAAAAGCGGACTTAAAGTGTTGTTTAATGGTGATTGGACAGAACAGTCTCCACTAGGAAAAGCCGAATGGATTAAATTCTTTGGTGCCTTATATGGTCTTGATCAAAAAGCGAATACTACTTTTAAAGAAATTGAAAAAGAATATAAAACAACCCTTGCATTGGTTCAAAATACAACTACAAAACCTACTGTACTTTGTGGTGCTATGTACCAAGATCAGTGGTATGTACCTCAAGGTGAAAGCTGGGCTTCTTTGTTTTTAAAAGATGCTAAAGCAAATTATTTATGGGCAAATACAAAAGGAACCGGTGGTTTAGCATTACCTTTTGAAGTTGTTTTAGAAAAAGCCCAACAAGCTGATTTCTGGATTGCTCCAGGAGACTATGTTACATTAAAACAACTATCAGACAGTAATCCCCATTACGCTGAATTTGAAGCTTTCAAAAATAAAAAAGTATATTCTTATGCAATTCATAAAGGTGCAAAAGGAGGGATTTTATTTTTTGAGTGGTCGCCTACTCGTCCTGACTGGGTTTTAAAAGATTTGATTAAAATCTTACACCCTGAATTATTGCCTAATTATACGCCACACTTTTACCAACAATTACAATAATTTGAATCCAAACAAACGAAATAGCATTCTTTTTATAAGCTTAGCACTGGCTGTTGTAGCGCTTTTTGTCGTTAACATTAGCTTAGGCTCAGTTTCGATTCCGTTAAAAGAAGTATTTAAAAGCTTAACAGGCACTATTGCCTCTAAGGAAAGTTGGCAATACATCATTGTTAACTACCGTTTACCTAAAGCTATTACGGCTGTTTTAGTAGGAATGGGACTTGCAACTAGTGGCTTGTTAATGCAAACATTATTTAGAAATCCGCTTGCGGGACCTTATGTTTTAGGACTGAGTTCAGGTGCTAGTTTAGGTGTCGCCATGATTATTCTTGGCGCGTCTTTTTTGCCTGCTTCTATTGCGAGTTTTTTACTTTCATCATACGGAATTGTATTAGCATCTAGCTTAGGAAGCTTTCTAGTTTTATTAGCCGTACTGATGGTTTCTTTTCGATTAAAAGATACTATGGCGATTTTAATTGTAGGACTTATGTTTGGTAGTTTAACAAGTGCTATTGTAAACACTTTAACTTATTTTAGTACTGCCGAAGAGTTGCAAAAATTCACTTTCTGGTCCTTAGGAAGTTTGGGTAATTTATCTTGGACATCCATTCTTATTTTAGCAATAGCTGTTTTAACAGGCTTAGCACTAAGCTTACTAAGTATAAAATCATTAGACGCCCTTCTTTTAGGAGAGAACTACGCTAAAAGCATGGGCCTTAATTATAAAAAATCCCGATTAATTATAATTCTTGCCACAAGTATCTTAGCCGGTAGCATCACAGCTTTTGCAGGACCTATCGCTTTTATTGGGCTGGCGGTACCACACATTGCTAAACTTGTTTTTCAAACGAGTAATCACACGGTTTTATTCTGGAGCACCTTGCTTTTTGGAGCAATTATTATGTTAATTTGCGATAGTATCTCTCAAGTTCCTGGCCATGATTTCAACTTGCCTATTAATGCCGTAACTTCTATTTTTGGTGCCCCCATTGTAATTTGGTTGTTAGTGCGAAAAAAGAAAATGATGGGGTAATCCTTCCTCCTAAAACACAACTAATGAGTTCCACTATTCTTTGCACTTCAAATTTAAGTATTGGTTATAAAACCAAGAACAACAATACGGTTATTGCCCAAAATTTGAACTTAAATTTCAACGAAGGCAAATTAATTGCTTTAATTGGCGCAAACGGAATTGGGAAATCTACGTTATTAAAAACACTAACTGGAATTCAAAAACCACTTGCAGGAAAAGTAACCATCAACGGAGCGGATATCCATAAAATGAACCCTGCGCTTTTAGCACTAAATTTAAGTGTTGTGTTAACCGAAAAATTACCACCAAGTAATTTAACAGTCTTTGAATTGGTCGCATTAGGGCGTCAGCCTTATACCAACTGGATTGGTAAATTAAGCCCTACTGATATTGCTAAAGTAAACGAAGCGATGGAACTTAGCCAAATCACGCATTTAGCAAATAAAAAACATTACGAAATTAGTGACGGACAACTACAAAAAGTACTTGTAGCTCGTGCCTTAGCTCAAGACAGTCCCATAATTATTCTTGACGAACCCACTACACATTTAGATTTATTGCATAAAGTAGCGCTATTTAAACTCTTAAAAAAACTAACGCAAGAAACCAATAAATGCATCTTATTCTCGACACACGATATTGATATGGCCATCCAGTTAAGTGACGAGATGATCTTGATGACTCCTGAAAAAATAAGCCAAGACATACCTTGCAACTTTATTCAAGATGGTAGTTTTAACCGTTTATTTCAAGATGAAAACATTGTATTTGATAGTCAAAAAGGCAAATTCATCATTAGCTAACACCTTTTTTATTTAGGAGCATTTTCCAGCTATTCGCTATATTCCCTATAAAAAACTACGGCAAAAAAGCCTTGTTTTTCAAATAGGGCGATGCCGCTGCTATCTGGGCTAGGCAATTTGTAAACCCAAACTATTTCAGTTCTATTTGGCGTTTTGCTTCCCCAATTACAAAAGCAACTGAATTCGCAATATTAAAACTCCTAATATTTTCAGACATTGGGATTTTTAAATGATTCTCAAATTGCTTCAAAACCTCTTCATTCAATCCTTTACTTTCTTTACCAAAAACCAACCAATCTCCATCTTGAAATTCGATTTCTAAATATGATTTTTCGGCATGGGAGCTCATCAGGAAAACTCGGGATAAATCAGGAATTTGAGCTTTCCATTCGGCTACATTTTGATATTCGGTTACATCAAGGTGTACCCAATAATCCAAACCTGACCGTTTTAAATTTTTATCATTGATCACAAACCCAAAAGGATGAATTAAGTGCAATCTACTTTCTGTTCCTACACACAACCTTCCTATATTTCCGGTGTTGTTAGGTATTTCGGGTTCTACGAGAACGATATTCAACATAACTAGCTAATTTTTTTAATGGATAAATTGTTAAAATGAATGTTAAAAAGTTTAATAATTAAACTCGTCTACAGCCAATACTTCCCCAGCCTTTAAGGTCTGCAAATGCACGTTTCCTATGCGTACACGAACCAATCTTAATGTAGGAAAACCCACGGCAGCTGTCATTTTACGCACTTGTCTAAACTTACCTTCATTAACGGTAATAGAAGCCCAAGTTGTTGGACCATGACGCTCATCCCTAATTTTCTTAGCTCGTGGACCAAAATCTGGAATTTCATGAATCAAGCGGGCATCACATTTTTTAGTGGTATACTTCCCGCCATCAAAACCTATTTCAACTCCTGCTTTCATTATATCAATCGCTTCCTGTGTAATCACACCATCTACTTGTACAAAATATTCTTTATCAACTTTTTTAGAACGAATAATTTCACTCATTTTACCATCAGTGGTCAATAAAAGTAATCCTTCTGAATCTTCGTCTAATCTACCAATAGCCATTGTGCCTTCTGGGAAATCATGTAATTCACCAAGCAGTTTTTTCTTTCGTTTTAACTCATATATAAATTGACTCAAATAACCGTAGGGCTTATGAAGTATAAAATGGGAATGTGCCATAAAGAAATTTAGAATAACATTTTAAAAGGCAAAGATAACGTTGTTTTAATAGTATCAAATAGTCTTTAGAACATTAAACTACATCTAAAAGCTTTGATAATTAATTCAAAACATTTCATATTAACAGTCTATTAAACACAAAAAGTCTTGTAAACTTTTCTCAAAAAAGCATAACACTCAAGAGTAAGTATTGTAGTAATTTTAAATAAAAAATAAACATCATGGAAAATAACAATTCAAATAACGACAATAAGGATACAAACAAAGGATTTAGCGACAAACACATTGACAAAGATGTAAAATCACAAGACTCGCTGCTAAATAAAGAAATTGAAGTCGATAAAGACGGTAAAGAAAGAGTGGTCGATAGAGCCCGAAACGTAGATGGTTCAATAGCCTCAATTCCAGACGAAGAAAGAACTTGGAACGAAAATGAAAGTATGAGCCGCGGTGTAATCACTGAGGAAGAAGCTATGAATACTGTTGAAAATGAAGATCGAAATTCAGATATCACCGCTAAAAGGTATCCTAATTCACATCTTGATAATCATAAAAACCGAGGGAACATGAAACTCAATGAGGAATAATTAATCGTATAACAAACCAAAAATGGGTATAAAAACAATTGTTTTTATACCCATTTGTCTTTAATAATAGTTAAAAACTCAAAGTTTATTCTTTTGTAATTCTTTTGGGATATTTTGGTGATACTTATCGTGGACATTTGCAACAGTAAAACAAATAAAAACTTAACACAAGCATTATGAAAAGACATTTCTTAACAATTATCGCATTAGCATTTACTTCATTATCAATCGTTTCATGTTCTAGTGATGATACCGAAACTGTTACAGTACAAGTTGACTCTACGCAACCTACAGGACAATTTACAGCAACACAAACAGGTACACTGACAGCTCAAAATGGCACACCTACTGCTGGGAAAATAGAAATAGGAACCGACACATCAAACAATACGTTTGTACATTTAGGTTCTGATTTTACTACTGAATTAGGTACTGGTACAGCAACCATTTACTTGTCTAAAACAGCAACATTTACTGCAAGTCCAGGAACTGGAAATCCAGATTTAAAATTAATTGGTATCGTATCTCAAAATGGTGAGGCTTTCTATAAAGTAAACGGTACAATACCAACTGATTTACAATATGTAATTGTATGGTGTGGTTCTGCAAACATACCTTTTGGAAACGGAAAATTACAATAGATTATAGTTAATTAAAAGGGCATCAATTATAAAACTGATGCCCTTTATTAAAATTAAGAAAGTCATGAAAAAAACATTTTACCTTACTTTTATAATCGCACTAGTTTTCACCACACTATCTCAGGCGCAAAGTGGTTGGACAAAAGCAAAAGGCACCTATTTTTTTAAACTAGATTATAGTTTTTATAACGCTACCGATTTTAGAAACATAGATGGAGACAAATTAAAAACAAGTGAGTTCACACAAAATCAAATTGCACTCTATGGAGAATACGGAATTACTGATCGTTTTACGGTCGCAACATTTGTACCTCTTTTTAAGCAAAACAGTTACGAAACCACTAATAAAGTAAGTGGTTTTGGTGATGTGAAATTAGAACTGAAATATGCGCTATTGCAAAAATCGTTTCCGTTATCGATAAGTGTCTCTCCTGAATTCCCTACTGGAAAAAAAGAATTATTTGCTAAAAACAAAAGCAATCCGTTAGATCAAATTAACCTTCCTACTGGAGATGGCGAATTTAATGTTTGGACTACGCTGGCTGTTTCGCACTCTTTTTCTCCAAAAAATCTTTACGCGAGTGCTTACGGAGCATTTAACTACAGAACTAAATACCAAGAGAGGGATTTTCAAAACCAATTACAATTTGGTGCTGAAGTAGGTTATAAATTCTTTGATAAATTATGGGTAAATTATAAAATTTCTATTTTACAAGGAGTTGGAAAAGACCCCCAAATAGCTGATTTTATCCGTGGAGACGGAACTAGCTACACCGGAATATCACTTGGAGGAATGTATGAACTCAATAAAAACTTTGGGATTACAGCACAATACTTTAATTCTAATAGTGCTATTGTGAAAGCCAAAAACGTGTATGCAAACAATATCTTGTCTTTTGGGATTGTATATCAAAAGAAATAAACAATACTCGCTATTTTTTTTTATAAAAAAGCCAACATTACTTCTGAATAAAGTGTTCTTATAACGCTTTGTTCAGATTTTTTTTGATAAATACGCCAAGCATCTATATTATACCTATTTTTACTTTCAAATAAAAAAAGTTATAATGTCTACTATGTTGCCTTCATTTTTGATCCTGTTTATTATTGCATTAGCGATAGGAATTTTCATTGGAAAACTTATTTTTTCTGCGCGATTTCAAACTGAAAAAATAAGTCTTGAAGAAAAACTATTAGCTCTGAACACTCAAATTCATCAATTGAAAGAGCAAATTAATTTTGAAAAAGTCGCTTTCGAAAAAAAAATTGAAACAGCCAATATAGATAAAGAAACAATCCGAAATGAAAAAGATAGTTTTGCGATTCAGCTTTCTAAAAAAGAAGCCGATTTTGAGAATCTCTGGGAACGAAATAAAGAACAACGAGACGAAGTAGATAAATTACAGCAAAAATTCACCAAAGAATTTGAGAATCTTGCTAATAAAATATTAGAAGAGAAATCGAATAAATTCACAGAACAGAATAAGGAAAACATGAAAAACATCTTATCTCCGTTGCAAGATAAGATTCAGTTATTTGAGAAAAAAGTCGAAGATACCCACAAAGAAAGCATTGATTATCATGCAGCTTTACGCCAACAGATTATTGGTCTCCGCGAAATGAATATTCAAATGAGTAAGGAGACTATCAACCTGACCAAAGCACTAAAAGGGGATAGTAAAATGCAAGGAAACTGGGGCGAACTTGTTTTAGAACGTGTTTTAGAAAAATCAGGTTTAGAAAAAGGACGCGAATATGAAGTCCAGCAAGCCTTTACAACCGCAGAGGGCAACCGCGTATTCCCAGATGTAGTGATTAATTTACCTGATGGTAAAAAGATGATTGTAGATTCAAAAGTATCCTTAACTGCTTATGAAAAATTTAGTAATGAAGAGGATGATGATCTAAAAGCGACTTATTTAAAAGAGCACGTACTTTCTATAAAACGCCATGTAGAACAATTAGGAAATAAAAATTACCACGATTTATATCAAATTGAAAGCCCTGATTTTGTACTGCTTTTCATTCCTATAGAACCTGCTTTTGCTTTGGCTTTAAGTCAAGATGTTACGCTCTACAACAGCGCTTTCGAAAAAAACATTGTTATAGTTACTCCAGCCACATTATTAGCTACTTTGCGCACGATTGATAGTATGTGGACCAATCAAAAACAACAAGAGAACGCTTATGAGATTGCCAGACAAGCTGGTGCCTTGTACGATAAGTTTGAAGGTTTTGTTGCAGATTTAATTCGGTTAGGAAAAAAAATTGATGAAAGTAAAACCGAATATAATGGTGCAATGAATAAGCTTGTAGAAGGAAAAGGAAACCTCATTACCAGTGTAGAAAAATTAAAAAAAATGGGTGCAAAAGCTAAAAAAGCCCTACCCGAAAAAGTAATACAACGAGCAGAACAAAACGAAAACCAATTATAATTTGACCCAAATGAAAAAATTTTTCACGATTACTTTAGGAATAATTATCCTTTCAACGATAAGCTATTTTAGTTTTATCTACTATGCAACGTATAGTGATGGTGTACGCTCAGGACATTTAATAAAAATTAGCCACAAAGGGATGCTCTTTAAAACTTGGGAAGGAGAAATAAGTCAAGGCCTTTCAGGATCACAAATTTTTTCATTCTCTATTTTAGACAAAGACAAACAAGTTATTGAGGATTTAAAAAATTTAGAAGGGCAATACATAAAACTTAATTATATTGAACGCTACAAAACATTTCCTTGGTGGGGAGACACCAAGTATTATGTTACAGAAGTCCACAAAGAAAATTCTCCTTTTAATTCAAAATAAATATGAACCATACTTTTAAAACAGTAGCCTGCTCAAATATCAGTATTTCAGAGCTAATGCTACCTTCACATACCAACTTTAGCGGAAAAATTCACGGGGGATATATACTATCTTTATTAGATCAAATTGCATTTGCATGCGCCTCAAAATTTTGCGGTAATTATTGTGTAACAGCATCTGTAGATACCGTCAACTTTTTAAAACCTATTGAAGTAGGAGAATTAGTTACGATGAAAGCAAGCGTGAATTATGTGGGAAAAAGCTCGATGATTATAGGCATTCGAGTAGAAGCAGAAAACATTCAAACAGGACATATCAAGCATTGTAACTCGTCTTACTTTACAATGGTATCTAAAGACAGTACTGGAGCAAATGCAAAAGTTCCAGGCTTAATATTATCAAACTTAGAAGAAGTTCGTCGGTTTTGTAATTGCTTGAAGCAAATTTCGCTTAAAAAAGAGAAAGACCGTCACGAAGAAAACTTCAATTACAGTTCAATAGAAACATTAGCAAGTCTAGAAAAATACAATATTCGTGTAGAATTAGGGTAAATTTTTTATCAAAAATAAAACGAGAGGGTCTGAATTATTTTGTCCTCTTTTTTTATGGAAATTAATCTCGTAAAAACCTATCTATCAGTAGTTTTATTTGTAACTTTAAGAGAACGATAAAATAAAATTTTATGAACAGAACACTACTCCTATTTTTATTATTTTTCTCCAATACAATACTAGCACAAGATAAAATCACAACTTCAAAGGGAACTATTGTATTTGAAGCATCTGTAGCATTTTTTGAAGCAGTTACCGCCAAAAATGATCAAGTTCATTGCGTTTTAAACGCTCCAAAAGGACATATCAGTTTCATAGCATACATACGTGAATTTCGTTTTGAAAGAAGCTTGATGGAGCAACATTTTAATGAAAATTATTTAGAAAGCGATCGGTACCCTAAGGCTACTTTTAAAGGAATTATTGAAAAGTTTGATTTAAAGAATATTACCACTACTTCAAAGACAAATTATATAAAAGGTAAAATTTACATTCATGGTAAGTCAAAAGGGATTCGTGTTCCAGCGAGTATCGTTAAAACGAAAACTGGAATCAAAATCACAACTAATTTTAGTTTGAACACTGATGACTTCAAAATTGAGATTCCGTTTATGGTGAGAAATAAAATCGCAAAAGAAGTGAATGTATCGGTTGATATGGATTTAAAATAATTTCATTATATCGATTTACGCAACGCTTCTTCTATATCATTTACTTCAAAAGAAAATCCTGTTGCTAAGAGCTTATCTGAAGTAACTCGTCTGCCAGTTAATACAATTTTTGACATTTCGCCCATTCCTAATTTGATTAAAAAAGCAGGGACGTTAGGCAACCATATTTTATAACCATATACTGCTGCAAAAACCTTAGAAAATAAAGCATTAGTAGTGTCATCTTTTAAAGCGACATTATATGGTCCTTGCATGGATTCGTTATTAATCGCTGCATAAAAGGAAGCGCACAAATCATCAATGTAAACCCACGGCATGTATTGTTTACCTGAACCTAAAGCAGAACCCAATCTATACTTAAAAATAGGATTTAACTTCTTTAAAAAACCATCATTTTTACCCAGTACTAATCCTGTTCTAATTTTTACGGTACGAATTCCTAAAGCTCCAATAGTATCTGCGGCGGCTTCCCATATTTGACATGTTCTTCCTAAAAAATCATTTGCCGGCGACGTATTTTCTGAACAAACCTCTTCACCATTTAAAGCACCATAAATACCAATCGCAGAAGCTGATATAAAACCATCCAGTTTTTTATTGTTTTCTTGCAAAACAGTATGAAGCAATTTAATTGACAATTCTCTACTGTCTACAATAGCCCGTTTCCTTTTTGCCGTCCAGCGTTCACCTGCTATATTCTCACCTGCAAGATGCACAATATAATCAGCATTGAGTATGGATTGTTCTTCAATGGTTTGTTTTTTTACATCCCAAGTATAATAGAACACATCTTTAGCATTTGTACGTTTAGTTCTACTTAATATAGAAACTGAAAATCCTTTACTTAAAAGCAATTTTGTTAAGCTTCTACCAACAAATCCAGTACCTCCCGTTATTAAAACATTCTTTTTCATAGGTTTAAAATTTAAGCTCTAACAAAGATACAATTATTTTTGTTTAACTTTAACGTATTATTGTTAAACAATTTATTATCTTTATACTCTCATTTAAAAACAAATAAAATGGCAACTAAGAAAACCCAAATATCAAAGGACAAAATAGTTTCACTATATATGGACTATACATTGGAACACAATGAAAAGCCAAAATCAGTTTATTTATTCTCGAAGGAGAACAATTTCGCTGAATCAGAATTCTATAGCTTCTTTGGAACCTTAGAAAGTATTGAAAAGGAAATTTACAAAATATTTTTAGAAAAAACGGTAACACTTTTACATAATGACCCTAATTATCCTGAATACGATATGAAGAGTAAAATGTTAAGTTTTTATTTTACTTTTTTTGAATTATTAACTGCAAATAGAAGCTATGTAAGTCAAAGTCTAAATTCAAATAAAAACCAGCTTAAAAACCTAACGCAATTGAGTAGTTTACGTACTGCATTTTTAGAATATGTAGTTACTATAATTACTGACGATCAGCGCATCAAAGTGGAGAAACTTCAAAAAATGCAAGAAAAAGCATTGCAAGAAAGTTCCTGGATACAGTTATTAATGACAATGAAATTTTGGTTAGAAGATGATTCAGCTGGATTTGAAAAAACTGATATTTACATTGAAAAGTCGGTGAAACTAAGTTTTGAATTAATGAACATCGCACCTATTGACAGCCTAATTGATTTTGGGAAATTTATGTTTAAAGAAAAAATGCAAAAAAAATAATGAAAACGATAGACTACATACCTACCTCTAAAATTGAGAGAGCAACGAAGCTAGTGCAAACAGGTGCAAAAGTTGGCGTTAATTACTTGAAATATTACGGCGAAAAAATAGTAAATAGCGACTTAACTCGTGATAAACTAAATGAAGACAACGCCGAAGACATTTACGATGGTTTAAAAAGTTTAAAAGGAAGTGCCTTAAAAGTAGCACAAATGCTTAGCATGGATAAAAACTTTTTACCACAAGCTTATGTGGAGAAATTTTCATTATCTCAATTTTCTGTACCCCCATTATCAGCTCCATTAGTTTTAAAAACCTTTAAAACAAACTTGGGAAAAACACCTTACGAGATATTTGATGAATTTGATGCTAATTCGGTCAATGCAGCAAGTATTGGTCAAGTCCATGTTGCAATGAAAGACGGAAAAAAACTAGCCGTAAAAATTCAATATCCTGGTGTCGCTAATAGTATTTCATCTGATTTGGCTTTAGTTAAACCTATTGCAATTCGCATGTTCAACCTGCAAGGAAAAGATTCTGACAAATACTTTAAAGAAGTAGAAGATAAATTAATTGAAGAAACAAATTATATTTTAGAACTAGAACAAAGCCAAGCTGTAGTTGTGGCTTGTAAGCAAATACAAAATCTTGTTTTCCCTAATTATTACCCTGAATTTTCATCAGAGAAAATAATTACAATGGACTGGATGACTGGTGTGCACTTATCTGAATTTAAAAACACTAATCCTGAAATAGCTAACAAACTAGGGCAAGCATTATGGGATTTTTATATGTATCAAATTCATATTTTAAAGAAAGTACATGCTGATCCACATCCAGGAAATTTCTTGGTAAGTGATAAAAACGAATTGGTTGCACTGGATTTTGGTTGTATGAAAACAATACCAAATGAATTCTATGTTCCTTATTTTGAATTAATAAATGAGAACGTAATTAACGACCCTAAATTGTTTAGTGCTAAATTATTTGAATTAGAAATATTGAGAGCAGATGATTCTAAAGAAGAAATTGTTTATTTCACTCAAATGTTTCATGATTTGTTGTCGCTTTTTACAAAACCATTTCAATCAGCAACATTTGACTTTGCCGATGAAGCTTTTTTTAAAAGTATTGCCCAGCTAGGAGAACGCTTTTCAAAGGATACTAATCTTAGAAAAATGAATGGAAACCGAGGTTCTAAACATTTTATTTACATGAATAGAACCTTCTTTGGTCTTTACAACTTAATGTTTGATTTGAAAGCTAAAATAGTAGTTAACGAATACCAAAAATACAATTCATGAATACAACCCTAAATGACATTGACAAAGACCGAATTATTGAAATGGCATGGGAAGACCGTACAACCTTTGAAGCTATACAAATGCAATTTGGATTAAAAGAGCAGGAAGTTATTGACTTAATGCGTACCGAAATGAAGCCTTCCAGTTTTAGAATGTGGAGAGCACGAGTTCAGGGCCGTAAAACAAAGCATGAAAAATTACGTGAATTTGACAAGGGCCGTTTTAAATGTAGCCGTCAAAGACAAATAAATAACAATAAGATTTCGAAGAGATAATACTAAAATTATGAAAAACATTTTAATTATAGGCGGTAGTAAAGGAATAGGAAATGCTATTTTATTGCAGCAGTTAGAACATAATAAAATCTACAATATTAGTAGAAATGCTCCTGAGATAACTCATGCTAACCTAACCCATTTTTCTTTAGATGTTTTAGAGCAAGAGCTTCCTGAAATTGAAAATATTGACACAATAATTTACTGTCCTGGTTCTATCAATTTAAAACCAATAACAAGTTTAAGTATCGAAAATTTTAGAAACGATTTTGAAATCAATGTTATAGGAGCAGTAAAAGTCATTCAAAAATACCTAGCCGTTTTAAAGAAAGGGAATAATCCATCTATCGTTCTTTTCAGTACTGTGGCTGCCAAGTTAGGAATGCCCTTTCATGCTAGTATCGCTACTGCAAAAGCTGGAGTGGAAGGATTAGTAAAATCATTAGGAGCTGAGTTAGCAAGCACTGTACGCATCAATGCCATTGCCCCTACTATTACAGATACTACATTATCCGCAGGAATATTACGCAACGATCGCATGAAAGAAAACATGGTGGAACGACACCCTATGAAAGGCTATTTACAAGCTAGTGAAGTGGCTGATATGGCTGATTTTTTAATCTCAGATAAAGCAAAATCAATTTCAGGACAAGTATTTGAAATGGATTACGGAATTGTATCATTCAAAATATAACCAATATATACCACCACTTTAAAAAGTGAATCACAACCATGAAAAATTACGAAAAAAAGGAATTATATAATTCTGAGGCAACCACAGCAATTGCTGACAACTATAGAAAAATAATTATAGGCATAGGCGAAGACGTAACTAGAGAAGGATTAGAAAAAACACCAGAGAGAGCTGCAAAAGCAATGCAATTTTTAACGCACGGTTATGATCTAGATCCTTTAGAAATATTAAAGTCGGCTTTATTTACTGAGGATCACAGCCAAATGATTGTGGTAAAAAATATTGAAGTATATTCTATGTGTGAGCACCACATGCTTCCGTTCTTTGGAAAAGCACATGTTGCGTATATTCCAAATGGTAAAATAGTAGGTTTAAGTAAAATTCCTAGAAT
Organism: Flavobacterium gelidicaeli; assembly: GCF_013294005.1. GTDB lineage: Bacteria > Bacteroidota > Bacteroidia > Flavobacteriales > Flavobacteriaceae > Flavobacterium. The sequence goes on along the minus strand of NZ_JABSNK010000004.1, from coordinate 355,864 downwards.
TGTAGATGCTTATGCACGTAGAATGCAGGTACAAGAAAGGTTAACTGACCAAATCAAGGATTGTATTCAAGAAGCATTAGAACCTCTTGGTGTAGCTGTGGTTATAGAAGCACAACACATGTGCATGCAAATGCGTGGTATTGAAAAGCAAAATTCATTTACAACAACTTCTTCTTTTACAGGTGCATTTGAAAAAAACAAAACCAGAAAAGAATTCATCAGTCTGATTTCAAACAAATTGAGCTAAAACAAAACGATATGAAAATTCTCTTAACAGGCGCAACGGGTTACATCGGGAAAAGGCTTTTACCTATTTTAATAGCACAAGGTCACGATATAGTTTGTTGCGTGAGAGATATCAATCGTTTTTTTGTTCCAGTACAATATAAGGATAAGATCACCGTAGTGGAGGTCGACTTTTTAAAAAAAGAAACACTAAGCACCATACCTGTTGATATAGACGCTGTTTACTATCTTATACATTCTATGTCTAGCTCAGCTGATAACTATGATCAATTAGAAAAAACTTCGGCAGAAAATTTTGTCTCAAGAATCAACCAGACAAAAGCACAACAAGTTATTTACCTCAGCGGAATAATAAATGACAACTCACTTTCAAAACATTTATCCTCAAGAAAAAAAGTCGAAGAAATTTTGACCACAGGAACGTATGCAATGACTACGTTACGAGCAGGAATAATTGTAGGTTCAGGTAGTGCTTCTTTTGAAATTATTAGGGACTTGATCAACAAGTTGCCTATAATGATTACCCCAAAATGGCTCAACACAAGGTGCCAACCTATTGCCATTAGCGATGTTCTGGAATTTTTATCAAAATCTTTATTGAATCCCTCAACTTATAACCAGAGTTTTGATATTGGTGGGCCAGATATTCTAACCTATAAGGAAATGTTATTGGCTTTCGCCAAAGCTAAAAAATTAAAACGTTGGATTTTTACGGTTCCCGTAATGACGCCTAAACTCTCCTCCTACTGGCTTTACTTTGTTACCTCAACTTCATACAAGCTAGCCTCGGCTTTAGTGAGTAGCATGAAGGTAGAAGTAGTTTGCAATGACACCCGAATTAATGATTTACTCCATGTAAAACCAATGCCTTATGAAGAGGCATTATCAAAAGCATTGATCAAAATTGAAGCCAATAATGTGGTATCAAGCTGGAAAGACTCCTTAGTTAGCGGACGCTTTAAAACCAACATCTCTACTTATCTTAATGTACCTGAAAAAGATTGTTTTTTTGACCGTAGACATAAAGAAATCATTGACAAGAACTATACTATCAACCAAATTTGGTCCATAGGTGGTGAAACCGGATGGTATTATGGTGATTGGTTGTGGGATTTACGCGGTTTCATTGATAAATTATATGGAGGCGTAGGTTCCCGAAGAGGTCGAACAAACAAGCATGAAATTCATGCTGGCGATGCCTTAGATTTCTGGCGCGTTTTATATGCCAATAAAGAAGAGGGTAAGCTGATTCTCTTTGCCGAAATGAAACTCCCTGGAGAGGCATGGCTTGAGTTCAAAATAATAGGAAACACATTGTATCAATCAGCTACTTTCAAGCCCCGCGGTATTTGGGGAAAATTATATTGGTATGCTGTTTTACCATTCCACGGATTTATATTTGAGGGAATGTTAAAGAAATTGATCAAATAGTTCTTTTTCAAGGAGCTTAATCCAGCTATCCGCTATATCTTTTACTTTTTTAAATAAAAAAGAAAAGGATGCTGCTACTATCTGGGCTATGAGTTTATGGTTCGCAAGATATCTAGTCTTATATTTATATATCGTTTCAGAAAAAGAAAACAAAGCCATCAAGTTTATAATATCCGCATGAAGCATATTTTGTCACTAGTTAGTAATAGAAAAAAGCGAAATCAAAATAGTAAATCAATAAGTAATTATACCCCCATTCAGTATGCACTATTGACTTTTCTTCATGCCTTATTATTACAAACATCAACTCAAAGACCAATTAAACTATAAAGAAATTAAGAGACATTCAACATGCATTCCACCTTTTCTAAATGCTTCAATAATTAACAAGATTACCAGCAAAAACAATAAAACCATTAAAAAACAAGAATATTAAGCTTTTAATCTTAACTTTTCTTACTCTTTAATGGTTTGTTCCTTTAAAAATTATTGGATTTTTATATTTCTATTTTAAGATTCCTGCTTTATAGGTGCTAATAGCTCGGTCACGGGCCATAGCATGTTCTACCATAGGTTGACCATAACCCAAATCAAATTCTGCGATCCATTGACGAATATACACACCCTTTCCATCAAATTTTTTCAATTGAATTTCGGGATTAAACACTCTAAAATAGGGCGCCGCATCACAACCGGTACCTGCAGCCCACTGCCAGTTCCCCACGTTTGCAGACAGATCATAATCCAATAATTTTTCAGCAAAGTAAGCCTCTCCCCATTGCCACTGAATTAAAAGATGTTTGCATAGAAAACTTGCAACAACCATGCGCACTCTATTGTGCATGTATCCCGTTTCATTTAATTGTCGCATTCCAGCATCCACCATAGGATAACCAGTCTCACCCTTACACCACTTTTTAAATTCTTCTTCGTTATTGCGCCATTCTATTCCATCGTAAGCCGACTTAAAGTTATTAGTCATCACTTTAGGGAAATTAAAGAGAATTTGCATAAAAAATTCCCTCCATATCAATTCACTTAAAAAAACAGCGTTCTTTTTATTGGCCCAAGTAACTAATTTACGTGTGCTAACAGTTCCAAAACGCAAATGAGGAGAAAGATAAGACGTACTATCTAAAGCTGGAAAATCTCTTGTTTCATCGTAATTTGAGATTTTAGTTAAATTATGCGGTTTAACTTGTATCGTACTCTCTGTAAATCCGATTGCTTCAAGAGTGGGAAATTCAAAATTAGATGGATAGAAGTTAGAAAATTGCTTCTCTTCACTGTAATCAGGAAAAGTCCCTATTTGCTTGAATTTATCTAGCCATTTGTTTTTAAAAGGAGTATAAATGGTATAAGGTAAACCATCTGCTTTTGTGATTTCGAGTTCTTCAAATATAACTTGATCCTTGAAGGCACTAACCGCAACATTATTTTTCAAAGCAAAATCAGCAATTGCTAGGTCTCTCTTTATAGCATAGGGCTCGTAATCTTTATTAAAGAATATAGATTGAATATCATACGCTTCAAAGAGCGCTTTCCAGACTGCTAACGTCTCACCATTTTTGACTAAAAGAGCACTATTAAACGCATTTAAATCAGCGTTAATCTTTTCTAGCGTTTGATGTATAAAAGTAACACGAGCGTCATTTTTAGCTAAGCTTTCTAAAATTGCGGTATCAAATATAAACAATGGAATCACTGGATACTCACTCTCCAATGCATGAAAAAGCCCCACGTTATCTTCTAATCGCAAATCACGACGAAACCAAAAAAAAACAACTTTTTGTTTACTCATAATTATTTCCCGTTAAAAAGTTTGTCAACCATTTTTTCTCTGTGAGCGAATATTTCGTTTAACTTCCCTTCTACTACTAAACTATTCATAATACGTCCTAAAAAACCTAATGGTAAGCCATAGTGCACCACGTCTGTCATTTTAACGCCTTGTGGAGTAGCCTCAAAAAAATGCTTGTGGTGCCAGAAAGCGTAGGGTCCAAAACGTTGTTCATCTATAAAATGAGCTTTGTCTTTTACTTGAGTAATCTCTGTTACCCACGATATTTTAACTCCTGCCAATGGCGAGACTTTGTATTGGATTATTTGTCCTGCATACATGTCTTTTCCATCAAAATCAGTGATTTGGAAACCCATATCACCCGGAGTAATTTTTTGTAGATTTTTTGGACTAGAGAAAAAAGCCCAACATTCTTCTAGGCTAGCATTTACATACTGCACTGATTCTTTTTTATAAAGTTTCATGGTATTGTTCTTTAAAAATGAGATTTTCTCGCAGAATTTACTGCGTGAGGGATTGCAGGCGGTATCCTCGTAGTCCCTTTTATTTAGGGACGTAGAGATAAAGCCGTAAAGCCCGACTCTTCTCGATTTTTATCGAGAAGAGTCACGCCCTAATACTGTTATATCTTATAGTATTTAAAAGGTACAAATAACATCCCGAAACACTCTCCGTGTTCCTTACCTAAATGCTTGTGGTGCACTTTGTGGGCCTTTCTAAGACCTACTAAGTATTTGTTTTTTGTGTTTTTGAACCATTTAAAACGCTGATGAATCAAAACATCGTGGATCATGAAATAACATACACCATAAGCGGTGATTCCCAATCCTATGAAGAACAAATAATTCATTCCGCCTTGTACACCATAGTAAAAGAGCACCATGCTAGGAATCGCAAAAATGACAAAGAAAATATCATTTCGCTCAAAAGGGTGTGCGTATTTAGGTTGGTGATGGTCTTCATGAAAATACCACATTAAACCGTGCATAATATATTTGTGAGTAAGCCAACTTACACATTCCATAACTAAGAAAACGCTGATGAAAATTAAAAAAGAGATCATTGAATTTTATTTAATATTTTTAATCCGTTATTGTGGTTTTGATTACTGTACTAACCTCAATTTGTACGTTACAAATGATTGAGCAAGTAATCCGGCTTTGGTATAGTTAGATACTCTAATTCTAGCATTCCCTATCTCGTGACAAGGCGTTTTTGCTAATTTTTTTAATAATTTCTTGTAATAAACATAAGCAGTATAGACCCCAAATTTTGCTTCTATTGGTAATTTTTTAATCCCTTCATAGGCAACTTTAAAGTCTTCTTCAATTTCGGCAATAATTTGCGCTTTTGCTTTTTCATCGAAAGAATTTAAATCTACTCCAGGAAAATAATTTCTATTTAAAACAAGATTATCATCTTTTAAATCTCTTAAGAAATTCACTTTTTGGAAAGCAGAACCCAATCGCATCGCTTCTCCTTTTAACTGTTCGTATCGGGCATTATCTCCCTTAACAAATACTTTCAAACACATTAGACCTACTACATCTGCAGAACCATAAATATAGTCGTCATATTCCTCTTTACTGTTATAGTCAGACTTAACTAAATCTAATTTCATACTTTTTAAAAAAGCTTGAATAAGATCATCAGTGATATTATTTTGCTTAACCGTAAATTGAAAAGAGTTCAAAATAGGATTCAAACTAATACCTGATTTATAGGCTTTATAATATTCTTTCTCGAAATCATTTATTAACTCTTCTTTATCATATCCGTGAAAAGTATCTACAATCTCATCAGCAAAACGAACGAAGCCGTAAATACTGTATATAGCGTCTCTAATGCTTGGTGAAAGCATGTACACTGCAGAAGAAAAAGACGTACTGTAGTTTTTTGTTACTAATTTACTACACTTAAAAGATACATCGTCAAATAATTGCTTCATAATTATTGTTCTAAGATTGCTTATTTATTAAATCTGAAACTAATTTACCAGATATTAAAGCCGGAGGAACACCTGGTCCTGGCACGGTTAATTGTCCTGTAAAAAATAAATTTTCTACTTTTTTACTTTTAAGTTTTGGCCTTAAAAAAGCCGTTTGAAAAAGTGTGTTTGCCATTCCGTAGGCATTTCCTTTATAAGAATTGTATTCTGTAACGAAATCATTCTTGCAAAAGGAACGTTTAAATATAATATTTTTTCTAACACTTTGCTGTGTTAAATTTTCAAAACGAGAGATTATTTTATCAAAGTACTCTTCTCTTAATGCTTCTGTATCAGTAATTCCTGGTGCTAATGGCACTAAGAAAAAACCTGATTCCATTCCCTCGGGTGCGGCAGTTTTATCTGTTAACGATGGGAAATTTGCATAAAATAATGGTTCTTTTGGCCATCTAGGTTCGTCATAAATATCCTTAGCATGTTGCTGAAAATCAACATCAAAAAACAATGCATGATGCGATATGTTTTCCACTTTTTTATCAAAACCTACATAAAACAACAGTGAAGATGGTGCAAACACCCTACTTTCCCAATATTTTTCAGAGTATGCTCTGTGTTCTTCATCTAATAAAGTTTCTGTGTGGTGATAATCAGCACCGCTCAATACAATATCCGAATCAATTCTTTTTCCGTTTACAACAACTGCTTTTGCTGTTTTATTTTCGACAATAATTTTATCAATACTAGCATTAACTTGGAATTTTACTCCCAACTCTCTTGCAAGACTTTCCATAGCTCTAACAACATCAAACATTCCCGTTTTAGGATGCCAAGTTCCTAGTCCAAAATCAGCGTAATTCATAAAACTATAAAACGAAGGCGTATCAGAAGGCTTCGCTCCTAAGAATAAAACTGGGAATTCTAAAATTTGAATTAACTGCTCATTCTTAAACTTCTTGCGAATGTCTTTACTAATATTACTAAAAAACTGCCCTACCTTTTTAGCAGTCTCCACCGTTACTAACTCTAGCGGGGAAACTCCTGGACGATATACTAAATCTTTAATAGCGATATTATAATTGCTTTGCGCTTCCATCATGAAATCGTGCAATATCTTACCGCTGCCTTTTTCAATTTTTTCAAACGTAGCTTCGATTTCTGGTAAATTATCAGCGATGGCAATAAAATCGTCAACACCATAATATACGCGATACGCTGGAGAAAGTTTTACCAATTCGTAATAATCGCTAGTTTTTTTTCCAAAATCAGCAAAAAAACGATCAAACACATCTGGCATCCAGTACCAACTTGGCCCCATGTCAAAAGTAAATCCATCACTTTTTAATTGTCTAGCGCGACCACCTATTGAATCGTTCTTTTCGAAAACGGAAACATCATGTCCGCTTTTCGCTAAATAAGATGCTGCAGCTAAAGCTGAGAATCCAGAACCTATAATTGTAATTTTCTTTTTCATTTGTTTAGCAAATATACAAAATGTTTAAACAAAACTATTAAAGTTCGTCTACTAATTCTGAAATTGAATTAAAAACATTGATTTGGTTGTTCCTATTTTCCTTAGTAATAAACTCTACCATTCGTCCTATGAACCATAAACTGGTATTCTCATCTACAAGCTGGTCCGTCATTTGATCTACAAATTCATCTACAGCATTACGGTCTGGTTGCACTGTTAAATAAGAAACGAAAACTATAGTAGGAAAATGTTTCTTAAGATCTTTTAAGTTCTCAATAGGCATGCTCTCTCCAAGATAAATTGCTTTATACCCTTTTAAAAGAATTTCGTAATTAATATACATCAATCCTAGTTCATGAATTTCATTCATAGGAAGTGAAAGCACAAAAACTTTGTGCGTTTTAGTAGCCGGTTGCGTTTGCAGTCCTTCAATATTCAAAACTAGTTTTTGCTTGATTAGGTAGCTCATAAAATGTTCGTGAGCTGGAGAAATAGTATCCGTTTGCCACAAAACACCCAATTCATTCATTAAAGGAATAAATACTTGATGAAAGACTTCTTTAAAAGATTTTTCGGCTATAAGCCAATTGTAAGTATTAAAAAACAACTCTTGATCAAAATTCATCATCGCCATTTTAAAAGCACTGATCGCATGATTTTTAGCATTTTTAGAAGAAGTAATTTCTCTAACAAGTGCAGGGATTTCTTCTTCTGCGTAAGCGGCAATTTTAGAAATTTTATAACCATACTCATGAAGCAGAGTAATGTTTAAAAGCTTTTGGAGACTAGCTAAATCATACAACCGAATATTAGTGTCCGTACGCATAGGCTCTAAGACATTGTATCTTTTTTCCCAGATGCGTATGGTATGTGCTTTTATTCCAGAAAGATTTTCAAGATCCTTAATGCTAAAAACATTTTTTATATTGTTCATCGTTTTTTAATATTTGATAAACAAATGTAAAATAAATTATGCTATAAAACCCTAAATTTGTTAAAAATAATTTAATTAAGCCAATACAACCCTTTGAAATTCATTTAATTTATCCAGGTTAAGTATCGTTTTAGAGTTATCTTGATTTCGAGCATACATAGGGATAAACTTAGCTCCATAGACCACTTCTTCAAAAGTATAGGAAGATCTTGTAGCAACAGTAGTACTAAACATATCGTCAAATGTTTTTATAAAAACTAAAACCTCTCCATGTATGTCTTTGTAGTCATTTTCAGCAAATTGAAATAATGGACTATCTTCTGTTATAGGATGAACCAATGTCCAACTCAATGTTAATGCTGAAATTTTCTCTAATTCTAAATCCAATTGATAGAACTTATTGGCCAGGATTCCGTTTTCCATAATACTCATTCCTAGTGTCATTTGTGCTTCAGCATCAGTAAAATTAGTATTCTTAAATGGGGAAATACGAATCATTAATGCCGTTCCCTCTCCATATGGAGCAATAAGAGCATTATGAGAAAACTTCAAGAAAGCAGTTGGTTTACTAAAGCGTCCAAAAAATAATCCTGTAGCAATAGCAAAACTCAGTAACCCCATTAGTGCTTCGGCAGCTGATAAGGCACTTGTTAAGAACCCCGTTGGACTTATATGACCGTAACCTACGGTTGTAAAAGTTTGCGCACTAAAAAAATATGCTTGCCCAAATTTTATTATTTCACTGTCTGTATTGGTTATTCCGTCAAGATGCTCAATTCCTATTCCGTAATAAACAGAAGCAAAAATAAAATTGATACCTATATAAAATGACAAGATAATGAACATAAATTTCCAGGTATTCATCTCGATCATGGTATGGTACCAGCTGATGCGATTAAAAACATGCATGCCAACTTTTTCTACATTTGCTTTTCCGTTTTTGTTAATGAAACGCCCACCATAACTATTGGAGTTGGTTCCAAAACCAGAATTCTTATCTGCTTTCGCCTTTTGATTTACTCTATCTAACAATGCCATTTTTTATACTTCTAGACGGTAAAATTAGGTAAAATGATTTTAAAACGAGTGTTCTTTAATTTTGATAAAAACAACAATCTTTATTTAATGTTTTTGCAAATAGAAAAAAAATTAAACAAACGCATTGTTTGAGTCTAAAAAAACAGCTTTAGACAATTCAAAATCTATATGCCACTTTAATAAATATGGTTATATTTGAACGTAAAATTAAACTATTACCCATGCCAGAAAAAAAAATCATTGAAGACCATCCTTATATAAGTTATAGTAAACCCATTCTTTCAGACCAAGAAATGCTGGATCGTTCACAATTATTTTACAAGAAAATGGATAGCCGACGCTCGGTTAGAGAGTTTGCTGATCGCCCTATTGCACGCGAAGTAATTGAAAACATCCTAAAAACAGCATCTACTGCACCATCTGGCGCGCACAAACAACCTTGGACTTTTTGTGTCGTCGAAAACCCCGAAATAAAAAAACAAATACGCATTGCAGCCGAAGAAGAAGAACTTGAAAGCTATGAGTCTAGAATGTCTAGCGATTGGCTTGATGATTTAAAACCATTAGGAACTGATTGGCGCAAGCCTTTCCTTGAAATCGCACCTTACCTCATCATTGTTTTTAGACGCATTTATGAGTTTGGTCCTGAAGGAAAAAAGAAAAACAATTATTACGTTCAAGAAAGCGTGGGTCTAGCGAGTGGTTTTTTACTTGCCGCAATTCATAACGCAGGTTTGGTTTCCTTAACGCACACTCCCAGCCCTATGAATTTTATTAGTAAAATTCTAAATCGCCCTGAAAATGAAAAACCCTTTTTACTAATTCCCGTTGGCTATCCAGCAGAAGAATGTTGGGTGCCGGATTTAGGTCGTAAAGAACTTGATGAGATTGCTGTTTTCTATTAACAAACGCAGCACAAATTAAGTACTAAGTTTAATAAATTATAAACTATCCATTAAATCAGGTAACTTTTTAAGGAAAAGAATTGTTTTATTAGCAACTTATTAAAAAGAAATTTTCATTTAAATAATCATAAACAAAAGAATAAATATATGGCTTCAGGATTTTTTGCCCTACTAGATGATATTGCAGCACTTATGGATGATGTTGCGTTACTAAGTAAAGTTGCTACAAAAAAAACCGCTGGAATATTAGGCGATGATTTGGCTGTTAATGCTGAGAAAGCTTCGGGATTTGTATCCTCAAGAGAAATTCCCGTTTTATGGGCAATCACTAAAGGCTCTTTACTAAATAAATTAATTATATTGCCTTTTGCCTTTTTATTGAGTGCATTTGTGCCCGCCGCAATTTCAATAACATTGATTTTAGGTGCAGTGTATCTTTCCTACGAAGGGATAGAAAAAATATTCGAATACTTTTTTCCGCACCATCACGCCGAAAAAATAATCGAAACAGTTACATTATCAGAAGAAGAAATATTATTACTTGAAAAAAGCAAAATCAAATCAGCTATTATAACTGATTTTATTTTATCTGTCGAAATTGTAATTATAGCGCTAGGAACAGTTGAAGGTGAATCTATATTAAATCGAATTTTAGTAGTTACTTTTATTGCCATTCTAGCAACTGTAGGAGTTTACGGCATTGTAGCTTTGATTGTTCGTATGGACGATTTAGGGTGGTTGCTTAAAAAACGAACTACTAAAATTGCACAATTTATAGGTGACCTTTTAATTAAAGCATTGCCCAAAGTGATTAAAATTTTAGGGTTTGTAGGAACAATTGCTTTGTTACTAGTCGCTGGTGGCATCTTTGCTCATAAAATTGAAGCTTCACATGGTCTTTTAGTAAAGCTACCTGATATGGCAAGAGAATTTCTATTTGGACTAGTAGGTGGTGTTTTTGCCTTTGCAGTTGTTACGTTATTCAAGAAAATATTTAAAAAAGAAGCAGCGTTATAAGCTTCTTTCAATCAATAAAAAAATGATTTCTGTCCAAAAAATAGATGTAAAATGACCTCATATTGGCTGTGTGTTTCGATCCCAAAATAACGAAAAAGCAAAAGTGCAATTAATACAAATGGCAGTTGAAAGAAATCAATAAGGAGTTGGAAAACTTTTAGTAACCGATTTGATTTCTTTTTGAAAAAAAATATTACACAAATTATATGCCGTGCGAGAGACAATGCTGTTCTCTTTTACCTTGGCCTGAGTTTTACTATTTATGACAACCCTTTTACAAAAGGGGAATACAAAACTTTCATATTTAAATAAATTTATAAAATTAAATACATGACGATTGAAAACACCTCTTATGCTGAAACTTCTATGCTAATCAGAAAACCAATAGCAACGGTTTTTCAAGCGTTCATCAACCCTGAAATAACTACGCAGTTTTGGTTTACGAAAGCATCTGGAAAATTAGAACAAGGAAAATCAATTGATTGGATTTGGGAAATGTACGACAACCATAAGATCACTGTTAAAATATTAGAAATAAAATCTAATGAAACGATTTTGATTCAATGGGGAGCAGATGAAAAAGCAATTGTAGAATGGGAATTTAATGATTTAGGCGAAAATAAAACTTTTGTAACAATTACCTTCAATGGTATCCAAGGGGAAATAGATGAAATATGTTCCCAAATTAGAGATACTACAGAAGCTTTTACTTTAGTTCTAGCAGGTTTAAAAGCATATTTAGAACATAATGTAATTTTGAATTTAGTAGCGGATCGTTTTCCTATAGAATTAATAATGGAATAGAAAATCATAGTAAATACTCTCTATAATAAAGCCCCATCAAGGGGCTTTTCTATTTTTTAAAATTAATACAAAATAGATTCATTATTCTTTTTTACTCCAGACAACTTTTTCTTATAATACTTTTGATACATGGGTTTTTCAAGCATTTTGTCCACACGGTACAATTGCCACATTAATTTTCCCTGGACGCCATCCCAATCTTTAATTTGCTGATAAGGAAATACTGATTGCGGCTTATTAACGTATTGAACAAGATAATCTATCGCTTTCAAAATACCTCTTCCATCTTGAGATTGCTTGTGAATCAAATCAATATCTAATATTTTTGCCATTTGCGCCATATCCAGAAAATGAGTTAGATTAAAAGTAGCATATCCCAATCCAGTTGTTCTAGCTAATTCTAGCGGTTGTGAACCATCCGCTTCTATTTGTTTAAAAAGTCGGTTCTCAGCAAACTCATTTACTATTTTTTTAGCTAAATCCTGATCACCAATAAAAATGGCATAACGCGCTAATTGCACATCAAAAGCAGTTCCGTGATTGTTTTTTGCTGTTCTTTCTTCGGCAGCTACAGTAGCTGTTTGCAACCAATTCACATACGTTTTAAACCAATTCTTTATAACAATCTGATCTTCATTTGTAAACGTTTTGGATTTCTTCAGTATTTCAACGGCGTCTAACATTTCAAAAAAAGAATAGGTATCAAGTATTCCTTCTCCTCTACCCATACCGTTATTAACTCCTGGAATTGTTTGTCCGTAATTCATATTCGGATTCATTTTTGTCCCCTGATTGATAAACCAAATTCTTAAATTTTCAACCGCTTTTTGTGCATACTTCTCGTCAGAAGTTAAGTAATACGCTAAAGAAAGTGATTCAATACTCTTAGCAAAATTACTCAATGGATAGCGATCTAACTTTTCGATCTCAGGATTAGACTGACCATCATTTCTAATATAAGGCAAGCCATCCGTTTTTGTAGTATCTGGCCACCAATAACGTCCCATACTCATATAATCATGTTTGTCTCCACTGGAGGGTGTCATCTCTTTATCAATAACAGTTGTTATCGTTTGAGCCAACTTTTTATCGGCGTCTTTTAATATCAATTGAACTTCCTTAGTATTATTAGCTTTGGCTTTGGCCAAACTTTCCATATTCCATACACAAATTTGAGCCTGCGCATTGCTTATCATAAACAGGGGGAACAGTAGCATTATCATTACTTTTTTCATGAATTATAAAATTTAAAATTACTATTGCTGGTCATAAGCGACAAATCAAGTGGTCAACCAATTTATATTTTCAAAAGTAACCGATTAAGACCTAAAATAAAAAACACTTTTCAAAAATAATTCCCATACCACAAAGGCAATCAACTCTCTAAAATAGAAAAAGCCCCAATTAAGGAGCTTTTAGTTATAAATATATATTGTAGCTTATTTACTCAAGTACATTTTTCTTCTAGAATATAATTCGTAGAACTGATCATCTTTTAAATCATCAATGAACAAAATACTCTCTCCTGTAGATTTCATCTCTGGCCCTAATGCCTTGTTCACATTATGGAACTTACTAAAAGAGAAAACAGGTTGCTTGATTGCATATCCTTTCAATTGTGGGTTAAAAGTAAAGTCTGTTACTTTATTGTGTCCTAGCATAACTTTAGTCGCATAGTTCACATAAGGTTCGCCATATGCTTTTGCAATAAACGGTACAGTACGAGAAGCTCTAGGATTAGCTTCAATAATGTAAACAATATCGTCTTTTATAGCGAACTGAATGTTGATTAAACCTACGGTTCTTAAACCTAATGCTATTTTCTTAGTATGATCTTTTATTTGTTGCATTACAAACTCCCCTAAATTAAAAGGTGGTAAAGTAGCGTTACTATCTCCAGAGTGCACTCCGCAAGGTTCGATGTGCTCCATAATTCCTATGATGTACACATTTTCTCCATCACAAATTGCATCGGCTTCAGCCTCAATCGCTCCGTCTAGATAATGATCTAAAAGTAATTTATTCCCTGGAATTGTTTTTAATAAATTCACCACGTGCTCTTCAAGCTCTTGCTTGTTGATTACAATTTTCATTCCTTGACCACCCAACACATAAGAAGGACGAATCAATAATGGAAAATCTAATGTATCAGCAAGTGCAGCAGCTTCGTCAGCAGTTTCAGCAATTCCAAACTGTGGGAAAGGAATATCTAATTCAGTCAATAAATCAGAAAAACGTCCTCTATCCTCGGCTAAATCCAAAGCATCAAAACTAGTTCCTATTATTTTGATTCCGTATTTAGATAATTTTTCTGCCAATTTCAAAGCGGTTTGCCCACCTAATTGCACAATTACCCCTTCTGGTTTTTCATGCTGGATAATATCGTAGATATGCTCCCAGAAAACAGGTTCAAAATACAATTTATCGGCTGTATCAAAATCTGTTGAAACTGTCTCAGGATTACAGTTGATCATGATGGTTTCATAACCACACTCTTTTGCAGCTAGCACACCATGTACACAAGAATAATCAAACTCTATACCTTGTCCAATTCTATTTGGCCCTGAGCCTAAAACTATAATTTTCTTTTTATCAGTAACAACACTTTCATTATCTACATAACGAGTACCGTCAGCTTTTTCAATTTCAGCTTCAAATGTCGAGTAATAATAAGGTGTCTTAGCTTTAAACTCCGCCGCACAAGTGTCTACTAATTTGAATACGCGATTGACATTTAAATCCATACGTTTTGTATGTACGGCGCTTTCAAGACATCCCATCATGTGTGCAATTTGTCTATCGGCAAAACCTTTTTGTTTCGCTTCAAGCAAAAGCTCTTTTGGTAAGCTATCTACTTTAAAATTCGAAATCTCTTTCTCTAAAGTATATAATTCTTCATATTGTTTCAAGAACCACATGTCGATTTTTGTGATTTCGTGAATACGACTCAACGGAATTCCCATTGCGATGGCATCATAAATTACAAAAACACGATCCCAACTTGCATAAGTCAGTTTCTCTATAATTTGTTCGTAGTTTGTATAGCCTTTTCCGTCAGCACCTAAACCGTTTCTTTTTATTTCTAATGATTGCGTTGCTTTGTGCAATGCTTCTTGAAACGAGCGTCCAATTCCCATCACCTCTCCTACCGATTTCATTTGAAGTCCTAAAGTTCTGTCAGCACCTTCAAATTTATCAAAGTTCCAGCGAGGAATTTTCACAATAACATAATCTAATGTCGGTTCAAATAAAGCTGAAGTAGACTTTGTAATTTGGTTTTGTAATTCATCAAGATTGTATCCTAAAGCCAGTTTTGTTGCAATCTTAGCAATTGGGTAACCTGTTGCTTTTGAAGCCAATGCTGAGGAACGAGACACACGAGGATTAATTTCGATAGCTACGATATCTTCTTTTTCGTCAGGCGAAACTGCGAATTGTACATTACAACCTCCAGCAAAATTACCAATACTACGCATCATTAGAATGGCATAATCACGCATTCTTTGAAAAGTAGAATCAGATAAGGTCATTGCTGGTGCTACCGTAATTGAATCTCCAGTATGAATTCCCATTGGATCCATATTTTCGATCGAACAAATGATGACAACATTATCATTTTTATCTCTTAATAATTCTAATTCATATTCTTTCCAACCCATTAAAGCCTTGTCAATTAAGACTTCGTGAATAGGAGAAGCTTCTAAACCTCTTGTTAGCAGTTCATCAAAATCTTCCTTTTTATATACAATAGCTGCTCCGGTTCCTCCAAGAGTAAACGAAGGGCGAATCACTAATGGAAAGCCATATTCTTGTGCAATTTCTTTTCCTCTTAAGTAAGAAGTACATATCTCAGCAGGTGCAGAGGGTACATTTATTTTTTTAAGCAATTGCTTGAACTGCTCTCTATCTTCGGTGATATTGATTGCATTTACATCAACACCTATTAATTTTACATTAAAATCAGCCCAAATTCCTTTCTCTTCGGCTTCTAAACACAAGTTAAGCGCTGTTTGCCCACCCATTGTAGGTAGCACTGCGTCAATTTGCGGATGTGCTTTTAAGATTTCAATTATTGATTTTGTAGTTAACGGTTTCAAATAAACATGATCGGCCATTGTAGGATCGGTCATGATCGTTGCCGGATTAGAATTTATCAAAATAACTTCTATTCCTTCCTCACGAATGGAACGTGCCGATTGTGAACCTGCATAATCAAATTCACAAGCTTGACCAATAACAATAGGGCCTGAACCTATTATTAAAACTGATTTTATGGATGTATCTTTTGGCATTTTATTATAATTATGAGTTGTTGTTGTAGTAGTTTTTGTTTCAATCTGTGTAATTATAAATCAGCTAAATAGCTTTTTTATTTGTTACAAAAATCAGGATATGCTTCTAAAAAAAATAATAATTTAACGACAAGGTATAAAAAAAGGCGATACTAAAAAAAGTAACGCCTTATTTATGTTTATACAAACATTATTTTTTGTGTCTTGGGTCACAAGAAACAGTCAATTTATGTCTTCCTTTAGCTCTTCTTCTAGCAAGAACTTTTCTTCCATTCGCAGAAGCCATTCTGTCCATAAATCCGTGCTTATTTCTTCTTTTTCTTTTCGATGGTTGAAATGTTCTTTTGCTCATTGCTTTGTATCTTTAAATCTTAGTTATTTGTCTTCTTCCGATTTGAATAATTGTTATTCTAAAACCGAGTGCAAATATACAAAGACTTTTTTTTCTTGCAAGTAGTTTTATAAAAATATTTTTAATTCCTTTTACTATCTTTGCAATCTTAAATATATACACACTATGTTTCACAAGAATATCAAACTAATTATCGCTGGACTTATAACAATTACTGGCATTTGGCAATTTACTGAAGGCAATATAGGAAACGGAATTTTCCTTTTACTGTTAACTGCAATCCCAATTTTTCTTTACTTTAAGAATGAATTTATCCTTTTAGCCTTTCTAAAATTAAGAAAACAAGATTTTCCAGGCGCTCAAAAATGGTTGTCTTACATCAAAAATCCAGAAACTGCTTTAATTCAAAAACAACAAGGATACTTTAACTACCTTCAAGGGATCATGGTTTCTCAAACAAATATCAACCAAGCAGAGAAATATTTCAAAAAAGCAATCGAATTAGGTTTATCAATGGATATGGATTTGGCTGTAGCCAAATTAAACCTTGCTGGAGTTGCTATGTCACGCAGAAGAAAGCTAGAAGCAACTACTTTATTGAACGAAGCAAAACGTTTAGACAAACAAGGAATGCTAAAAGAGCAAATCACAATGATGAAAGATCAAATGAAAAAAATATAATTGCATTTTTTAGATACCAAAAAAACATCCGCAATTGCGGATGTTTTTTTTTAATACCCGCTCAACGGAATTTCAATCGTATATTTTTTATTTGTTAAGTTTTCTAACTTTCTATCTCTAAGCCATGGATTATGGATTTTTAAAATCTTATAATTAATCCCCTGCTCTTTAGCAAAAGTGGTCAAATCAGTAATCGTACTATCTACTTCAACCTCCCTTGTTGGAATCAACGTGTACAATGCTTCTTTTTTTATGTCGAAACCAAATTTTGAAGGATTTTTCATAATCTCTTTTAAAGCTAAAATTCTAAAAACATAACGAGAGGTTTCTTCAGTAAGAAGTAAATCATAGTAATTTGTCTCTCTTTGAATATCCATTTGCTTATTTACGCCGCCCATTCCGCCGTTATAAGACGCAGCAGCCAAGGTCCAAGAGCCAAACTTAGCTTTAGCGCTTAAGAAGTAACTACAAGCCGCTTGCGTGGCTTTCTCAAGATGGTAACGTTCATCAATGATATCGTTCACTTCCATCCCTCTTTCTTTTGCCGTTTCAGGCATAAATTGCCACACTCCTCTTGCTCCTACTGGCGAAACTGCATTTACGAGTCCGCTTTCAATCACTGCTAGATATTTAAAATCATCAGGAACACCATTTTGTTTTAAAATGGGTTCGATAACAGGAAAAACACGATTGGCTCTTTTTATTGCTAAAATTGTCGATGCATGCAAATTAATATTCACAATCAACTCCCTGTCCAAACGTTCTTTTACATCATCAATTTGCAAAGGTGTTTCTTCAGAAGCAAAATTAGCTTTCGACGGAAAATAATTCACAGGCTCTTCTAGCTTTAATTTTGCGCTCTCTTTAGCATTGTTTGGTACTGCAAAAATCAACAGACCACTTACAAAAATAAAAGCTGCTATTAAAATTACTCTTTCTATCATTTTCATCCTCTTCCTTTTAAATTATTTTACGAAACCTCTTTTTCAGTTTCTTCTAATTGCATTTCTTCTTTATAAGTTCCCATGATAATAGCAGGTAAATTAGTATTTAACCATCGGTATTTATTCAAAATCATTACATGTGTACCACCTTTAACCACAATACAGTCCTTAATGTATTTTATAGGAAAAACATCATCGTTATCACCATGAATATGCACAACAGAGGTATCAACAGCCGTTCTACCCCAAAGAATCACTTCCTCTACTGCCCACTCTAAATAGCGCAAGTCTCTTACTGAGAGGAATTTTTCATATAATTTTAATCGTTTATTCACTTTTTCTCCAAAAGAAAACTTAGCCAAATTCTCTATATTTAAAAGCAAACGCATTGGTAAAAGCTTGTATGCTTTAGTAGACTTAGCAATCTTCATTCTGCGCGGAAACTCCAAGTTACTTTTAGCACTTGAAATAATAATTACTTTTCTAACATTTAAAAAAGCAGCCATTTCTTGCACTAATATCCCTCCAAAAGAAACCCCAATCAAAACAGGGTTATCATGAGTAATCTTTTGAGCAATACGTTTTGCATAATCAGGTAATGTTTCCTTATCTAACGGAATCTCCCACTCTAACAAGTGAACATCAAATTGTTCTTCTGGAAGTTCGATTCGTTCAAAAATAGAAGTACTTGCCGCCAAACCAGGCATAAAATAAACAGCGATTTTACTCATAATAATTATTGAATGTTTTTATAAAAAAGACTTTTTCTTGATACTATTTCTTCCATAAAAATACTTATTTTATCGAGAAACAAACTATTGCTAAAACTAAATTAGGATTAAATTATGAGCCGTCATTTTTAATTCTAAACAAAAACAACTCCTTTTTAAAGTAATAAACAAAGTCCTAAAAATGGTCCTTTAACGAAGCGTTAAAATCATTTGATATTGAAAATCAAATCGATACCTTTGTTAGAACGACATCATTAAAAGACAATATTACAATCTTTTAGTGCCATCCATTTTATTAACACACTTCACAATGTAGCTTAAGTGCCGCATCATTAAAAAAAATTACTTTAAAAATTATTATTTAAACACAAATCTATCGCCAAAAAAAGTCAGATCACCCATAATTAACAGTCATTACTGTTTCACTCCCATTTATTAAATAAATTTTTTGGAACAAAATACCATCATGGAAATTAAAGACAATACTTTTGCAAGACAATTTGAAACAACCTTTGAAGACGGGTTGATTTCAGTAGAATATTCTTTTCAGGAAAAAAAGATTTTCCTCACTAAAATAAACACCCCTGAGGATTTTGAAAACGAAGCTTTCCTCTCTAGCTTTCTAACAGAAATAATGGCTATTGCTATCGAAAAAAAACTTAGAGTAGTACCTATATTACCTAAAATAGTCGTTTTCTTTAAAAAAAATCCCGAATACAAAGAATTATTACCACCTGGAATAAGACTTTAAAAACTACACTTAATCTATTTTAAATAAAAGAAGACCTGACAGTTATCATACTACAGGTCTTCTTTTTATTTTTATCTAAAACTTTTTCTACTTCTCAATCTCTCTCATACTTTCCATTTTCTTATTTGCTAAGAAACCCGTAATATCTTCAAAATGTTCTACTACACGTTTATTTCCAAATTCAAAAACTTTTGTAGCCAGCCCCTCTAAGAAATCCCTATCGTGAGACACTAAAATTAAAGTTCCATCAAAATCACGTAGTGCGTCTTTAATAATGTCTTTAGTTTTCATATCTAAGTGATTTGAAGGCTCATCTAGAATCAACAAGTTAACCGGCTCTAAAAGCAATTTTATCATTGCTAGACGCGTTTTTTCACCTCCTGAAAGTACTTTTACTTTTTTAGTAATATCATCTCCTTGGAACATAAAAGCACCAAGAATATTTTTTATCTGCGTACGCACATCTCCAACAGCAATTCCGTCAATAGTTTCAAATATTGTAGCATTTTCATCTAATAATGACGCTTGATTTTGTGCAAAATATCCTATTTGAGAATTATGTCCTATTTCTAAACTTCCGCTATCAATGCCTATTTCTTTCATGATTGCTTTAATCATGGTCGATTTTCCTTCTCCGTTTTTCCCAACAAAAGCAACTTTTTGTCCTCTTTCGATAACAATATTAGCATCTTTAAAAACAACATGATCTCCATAAGTTTTCCCTAAATCCTTTACAATCACAGGATATTGTCCTGAGCGGGCTGCAGCAGGAAATTTTAATCTTAACGAAGAGTTATCTACCTCATCAACTTGAACAATTACCAATTTTTCTAACATTTTAACGCGGGATTGTACGGCATCTGTTTTAGAAAAAGTTCCTTTAAAACGATCAATAAAAGTTCTATTATCAGCAATCATTTTTTGTTGCTCATCATACGCTTTTTGTTGATGAATACGGCGGTCTTTACGCAATTCTAAGTAATGAGAATATTTAGCTTTATAATCATAAATACGCCCCATGGTAACTTCAATAGTACGATTTGTAATATTATCTACAAACGCTCTATCATGCGAAATTACTACTACCGCTTTTGCTTCATTGATTAAAAACTCTTCTAGCCACTGAATACTTTCAATATCCATGTGATTTGTAGGCTCATCTAGCAAAATCAAATCTGGTTTTTGTAATAAGATTTTAGCCAACTCAATACGCATTCTCCATCCTCCTGAGAATTCAGAAGTTTGGCGCGTAAAATCCTCACGTTCAAAACCCAAACCTGTTAATATTTTCTCTACTTCAGCTTCATAATTTACTTCTTCTACAGCGTAGAATTTCTCGCTTAAATCAGAAACTCTTTCGATTAACTTCATGTACGCATCACTTTCATAATCAGTACGAACAGTTAACTGCTCATTGATTTCGTCAATTTCTGCTTTCATACCTAAGATTTCACCAAAAGCCTTAGAAGTTTCCTCCATAACAGTAGCACCATCTGTAGTTAGTAAATGCTGTGGCAAATAAGCCACTACAGCTTCTTTTGGCGCCGATACATTTCCGGTTGATGGTTTACTTTGTCCTGCAATAATTTTTAGAAGCGTAGATTTTCCCGCTCCATTTTTTCCCATAAGGGCAATTTTATCATTTTCATTTATTGCAAAAGAAACATCGCTAAAAAGCGTAGTACCACCAAACTGTACTGAAACATCGTTAACTGTAATCATTATATTATTGATTTGTAGATTTGGTTACCCAAAGTTTTATCCCGGGTAATTTTTTAAAAGTGCAAAGATAGTTTAAATAGAGAATTAGACAATTTTAATACTGCTTTTGAAATAAGAAGAAAAAACTCGAGAGAAGCCCCCCTTTTAAAATTCAATCTTACCACCTTCATCATTTGACAGTAGCACACTGTATATTTGTCTTGAAATTATAATCAAACAACTAAAGCATGACTATTTTATATCTACACGGTCTTGAAAGTAAACTAAGTCCACAAAAAAAGCTTATTCTAGAACAATACGGCACTATTATAGCACCAGATTTAG
Organism: Flavobacterium gelidicaeli; assembly: GCF_013294005.1. GTDB lineage: Bacteria > Bacteroidota > Bacteroidia > Flavobacteriales > Flavobacteriaceae > Flavobacterium. The sequence continues at coordinate 334,472 of NZ_JABSNK010000004.1, read as the reverse complement.
ACTATAAAGAAAACCCTAATATGATTGAAACACTATATAATGAATATAAAACCCAAAACATCGATATTATCATAGGTAGCAGCATGGGCGGGTTTACAGGTTTTTACCTTTCTAAATTAATGCAAACAAAAACGTTATTATTTAATCCTGCTTTACCCTATAGAACTTCAATTTTACAAAATATTCCTGCTATAGATAAGGAACACGGGCAATTATTACAAATTGTAATTGGGAATCAAGATGACATTATCAAGGCATCAGACAACATTGCGTTTATAATGAAATCACTTCCTTTTAACGCTAACTTTAGACTACATCTTATAATCGAATTAGGACACGGTATTCCTTTGAATATTTTTAAAAACGAGGTCAATTTATTTTTCAACAATCCCTCCTAATTACTTCTTTACAATTGTATTTAATTAAAATAAAAAAGCTTCTAAAACCTTTTCATTAGTCTTTAGAAGCTTTTTTATAAACTATAAATAATTTTATTTTTTATTTATGGTGTTCCAAATATGTGCATTTTTGACACCAATATCTTCTGGATCAAAAACAGGATCTTTTCCCTCTTTCTTTTGCCTTTCATAATCTTTAAGCGCCAATAGAGCAGGCTTCTGTAATAACAGAATCGCAATTATATTGAACCAAGCCATTAATCCCACTCCTAAATCTCCAATATCCCAAGCTAATTTTGCTTGATTGATTGAACCATACATAATCACAACCATCATCACCACTTTTAAAATATGATTATAAATAGGTGAACTTAAGTTTCTTGTTAAATAAGAAATATTTGTTTCAGCAATGTAATAATACGCTAGGATAGTTGTAAAAGCGAAGAAAAACAACGCAATAGCAACAAAGTAAGAACCAAAACCTGGAAAAACGCTGTCCATTGCACTTTGCGTAAATCCTGGCCCTACAGAAACATTTTGCGCTCCATGATATAAAAACTCAGCACCTCCATCAGTTCCAAAACCTGGATTTTGTACATTATACTTTCCTGTGATCAACAACATAAAACCAGTTGCCGAACAAACTAATAAAGTATCAATATAAACCGAAAAAGATTGTACCAAACCTTGCTTGGTAGGATGCGAAACATTGGCAGCAGCTGCAATGTGTGGTGCAGTACCTTGACCCGCTTCGTTAGAATAAATCCCTCTTTTAACTCCCCACTGAATAGCTAGTCCAAAAACAGCTCCAAAACCAGCTTCCATATTAAAAGCACTTCTAAAAACTAAAGAAACAACACCTGGAAGTTGATCATAATCAATAGCTATAATCACCAATACAATCAAAATATAACCGATAGCCATTATAGGCACAACAAACTCTGTGAATTTAGCAATACGTTTAACGCCTCCAAAAACGATAGCACCAAAAATTGCAGCGACAATCAAGCCAGAAACTTTTGTATCCATTTGGAAAGCATTGTTCAACCCATCAGCAACTGAATTTGCTTGAACACCTGGTAATAATAGCCCTGCTGAAATAACAGAAACTATTGCAAATAAGATTCCGAACCACTTGACTCCTAGACCTCTTTCTATATAAAATGCAGGGCCTCCACGGAATTGCCCTAAGTGTTTCTCTTTATAAATTTGTGCTAATGTAGCTTCTACAAATGCAGTACTTGCTCCTAAAAAAGCAACCATCCACATCCAAAACATGGCTCCAGGCCCTCCAAAAGCAATTGCTGTAGCAACACCTGCAATATTCCCAGTACCCACTCTACCTGCCAATGACATGGCTAATGCCTGAAAAGAAGAAACTCCAGACTCAGAGCTTTTACCATCAAATAATAATCGGAACATCTCTCTGATATGGCGTACTTGTAAAAAACGTGTTCTTATAGAAAAATAAAGCCCCGTTCCTAAACACAAAGCAATTAAAGCATTACTCCAAACAATACCATTCAACACTCCAATAATCTCTTCCATAAATTTATTTTAAATTAATAATTATCAAAAAATCAGCAAAAACAACTCTTTGCATCTATTTTTTTATAAAACTATAACATATGAAGACAAAAAACTAGTCAATACACATTTAAAAATATATTTAACGCACTAATAAACCAGAAACAACCTGCCTTAAAAAGAGGTTAATTTTAAATTAAATTCAAAAAATTAAGAAATACTTGAAATTAAACAGCTAAATTTTAAAAAAAACATAGAATAGGGCACAAAAAAAACTGCCCTATTTTTCTATATGACAGTTTAATTTTTTATATAATTATTTTAGAATAAAGAAAAAATACTATTCTTTTCTCCATTTTTTAGTTTCTTCAAACACATGTTCTAAAATAGCTGCTTCTTGTTCATCAAAATCAACATTACGACGGCTCATTACTATTTTTGCCGTTTGAAATGCTTTTTTAGTGATGTAAGTCGAAAATCCCGAAGCGCCACCCCAAGAAAAACTTGGAACAAAATTACGAGGAAAACCACTTCCAAAAATATTAGCACTCACTCCAACAACAGTTCCGGTATTAAACATGGTATTGATTCCGCATTTACTATGATCACCCATCATTAAACCACAAAACTGTAATCCAGTTTTAGCAAATCCTTCGGTTTCGTAACTCCATAATTTCACCTCTTCGTAATTGTTCTTAAGATTAGAATTATTACTGTCAGCACCAATATTACACCACTCCCCTAAAACAGAATTCCCTAAAAAACCATCGTGTCCTTTATTCGAAAAAGCCGAAATAACCGAATTATTCACTTCTCCTCCTACTCTAGAATGCGGACCAACAGTTGTTGCTCCATATATTTTTGTAGCTAGTTTTACAACAGCGTGATCACAAAGTGCAAAAGGACCACGTATTACAGAACCTTCCATAATCTCAGCATCATTACCTATATATATAGGTCCAGTTGACGCGTTCAAAGTAACAAATTCTAATTTAGCACCCGCTTCTATAAAAATATTCTCTGGTGAAATTACATTTACCGACTTAGGAATAGGTTGCGAGACGCGATCAGCCGTTATAAATTCAAAATCCTGATGAATAGCATCACTGTTTTTAGAAAAAATATCTGATGGATGGTTTATTGTAATTACCTCACCTTCGAATTCTATAATTTCATAGTCATCAAAATCCACTTGCTCTTGCTCATCATTAGAGAAAAAAGCAACTACTTCCTCCCCTTTAAAAATTGCTTGTCTTTCTTGTAAGTCGGTTATTAAATCTACTAACTCTGTCGTAGGTAAAAATGAAGCATTGATCATCACATTTTGTTCCAACTCAACCATAGGGTATTTGTCAGACAAATATTCCTCGGTTAAAGTAGTGGTTGTGGACCCAAGGTGCATTTCCCATTTTTGACGAATAGTAACGATACCAATTAAAATATCAGCAACAGGTTTAGTAAAAGTAAAAGGCAATAGCGCATTACGAGATGGACCATCAAAAAGTATATAATTCATTTTAGCGTTTTTCAAAGTTACAAAAAAGCAAAGTTACAAAGTTTTTGATTGGTATGCTTTAGAAGACAAACGCAATTAAAATGTTTCTAAGTATATTCTTTAATTTTAAAAGTCAACACAAATTACAAGAACTCCATACAGATTAAACTATTTTTAAAAAAGGCAATCTTAGTCTAAATATTATAGAACTATTAAACAACAACGTTGAAGTAGTTAATCCCAAAAAAACATTTTAATTTAAAAAAAACAAAAAAAACGACACTAATAATTACTTCTACTAAATAAAAAAGCCTCGCAAATTGCGAGGCTTTCGGTATTTTGAAAACAAGTTAAATTATTTAACGTGTTTAGCGTATTTAGTTTTGAACTTGTCAATACGTCCTGCAGTATCGATAAGTTTGTTTTTACCTGTGTAAAAAGGGTGAGAAGTTCTAGAGATCTCCATTTTTACAACTGGATATTCTACACCTTCGTGTACAATAGTTTCTCTTGTTTCTGCTGTAGATTTAGTAACAAAAACATCCTCGTTTGACATGTCTTTAAAAGCAACTAATCTGTAATTTTCTGGGTGTACACCTTTTTTCATCTTGTAATTCTTTTTTATTTGTTTGGTTATAACTCCTCTTGAAGCTTTCCTTGTTAAAGGGAAAGGTATAAATTCATTATAACTTTTTGTTTTATTCTGTTATTTTGAGTTTGCAAATTTACAATTATTTTTCAATAAACAATTCGTTGACCGCTTTTTTTTATAAAATAGTAAAAATATTTTTTATCCCTACTATGTATTATGGAATTACTATCTTTGCAGATTAATGTAAAACCTTATAGATATGATCAGTCCAATTATTAAAAGAAACGGCGCAAGCTATGGAGTTGTAACAGGAATCATCTTATCATTAATTACTGCAACCATCTATTCCATTGATGTCAAATTGTTTCTCTCATTCTGGACAACTTTATTAAGTTTAACTGGCTTTATAATAATTACTGCAATCTTATTGATGCAAACTAAGAAACAATTAAGCAACCAACTTTCCTTTAAAGAAGCATTTACAACGTATTTTATCTGTTCTTTGGTAGGTATTGTTATATTTGCTGGTTTCAAGGTTCTTTTATATAATGTTATCGATCCAAGTATAAAAGACACCTTATTAGAGCTTACTATAAAATACTTAAAAGACACTTCGAATAATTATGGAGTAAGCGCAAGCACATTAAACGAAATGATTACAAATTTAAGAAAAAATGATCCTTTCTCTATAACTGAACAACTTAAAGGAGGATTTACTAATTTATTTTTTGCTTGTATCTTTGGATTAATCATGGCTCTTATATTTAAATCAAAAAACACATTACAAGATAACTAATGAATTTATCTATCCTTATTCCACTTCTTAACGAAGAAGAGTCTTTACAAGAATTATACACTTGGATTATAAAAGTGATGCAGACTAACAACTACACTTATGAAGTTATCTTTCTTGATGACGGAAGCAGTGACAAATCGTGGTCTATCATTACTCAATTTGCTGCCGAAAACAAAAATGTAAAAGGCATACGTTTTATGAGAAACTTTGGTAAATCACAAGCTTTACATGCTGGATTTGCTAAAGCTCAAGGTGACGTTATTATTACCATGGATGCTGATTTACAAGATAGTCCTGAAGAAATTCCGGGACTTTACAATATGATTACAACCGAGGATTATGATTTAGTTTCAGGATGGAAAAAGAAACGCTACGACTCTGTTGTGGCAAAAAACTTGCCTTCTAAATTATTTAACTGGGCTGCTAGAAAAACATCTGGCGTACAGTTAAATGACTTTAATTGTGGGTTAAAAGCATACAAGAATATCGTTGTAAAAAACGTTGAAGTGTCTGGCGAAATGCACCGCTATATCCCCGTTCTAGCAAAAAATGCCGGTTTTGGAAAAATAGGCGAAAAAGTAGTACAACACCAAGCGAGAAAATATGGAGAAACTAAATTTGGAATGGAACGTTTCATTAATGGTTTCTTAGATTTAATTACGATTTGGTTTCTATCTCGTTTTGGAAAAAGACCAATGCATTTATTTGGCGCCATGGGATCCGTAATGTTTATCATTGGTTTCTTGCTAGCTGGATATATAGGAGTTTCAAAACTATACCACATGTACAACAACATGCGTTATAATTTAGTGACTGACAATCCGTGGTTTTTTATTGCCTTGACAACAATGGTACTAGGGACGCAATTATTTTTGGCAGGATTTCTTGGCGAAATTATTTTGCGTACTAAAAACAACGAAGAGCGCTATAAAATCTCAAGCGAGGTTAATTTGTAATTTCCCCTAGCCCTGATAGCAGCGGCATCCTTTTTAGCTTGTTTTTGTCAAGATAAAAAGATAGAGCGAATAGCAGGAAAAAGCTCCTTAAAAAGTAGATATAATTAACTGATAATAAATAGACATATGGATATCAAGCAAAATATTTTAGATGCAGTAAATGAGTGGTTAACACCTTCGTTTGACGTAAAAACACAGGAAGACGTAAAAACATTACTTGCATCATCACCTAAAGAACTAGAGGAGAGTTTTTATAAAAACCTTGAATTTGGAACCGGCGGAATGCGCGGTGTAATGGGCGTAGGAAACAACCGAATCAATAAATATACGCTTGGAAAAAGCACGCAAGGCCTTTCTAATTATTTAAAAACGGCTTTCCCAAACCAGCCATTGAAAGCTGCTATTGCATATGACTGCCGTAAAAACAGTGATACACTTGCAAAAACGGTTGCTGATGTATTTTCGGCAAATGGTATTGAAGTTTATTTGTTTTCAGAACTAAGACCTACTCCTGAATTGTCATTTGCAGTGAAACATTTAGGATGTCAATGCGGAATCGTTCTTACAGCCTCACATAATCCACCGGAATACAACGGTTATAAAGTATACTGGCAAGATGGTGGACAAATTGTACCACCAGAAGACAAAGGAATCATTGATGTAATTGAAAATTTAAATTACAGCGAAATCAAGTTTGATGCTAATGAAGCTTTGATCCATTATATTGATAAAGATATCGATGAAGCATTTATAGCATCATCTATAAAAAATGCCAGTTTTAATACTGCAAAAGAATCGAAAGAGAATTTGAATATCGTTTTTACGTCATTGCACGGAACTTCGATCACTATAATTCCTGAAACTTTAGCTCAAGCTGGATATACTAATGTACATATTGTACCAGAACAAGCGGTTCCTAATGGGGAATTCCCAACAGTAAAATCACCTAATCCTGAAGAACCAGAAGCATTAACTATGGCGCTAGCCCTAGCTGATAAAACAAATGCAGATATTGTAGTAGGAACCGACCCTGACTGCGATCGTTTAGGAGTTGCTGTACGTGATAATAATGGCAAAATGACCTTATTGAACGGAAATCAAACAATGGTCCTAATGACTGCTTTTTTACTCGAACAATGGAAAAAGGCAGGTAAAATAAACGGAAATCAGTTTGTAGGTTCTACTATTGTTTCTACTCCTATGATGATGGAATTAGCAACTAATTATGATGTAGAATGCAAAGTGGGTTTAACTGGATTTAAATGGATTGCTAAAATGATTAAGGACTTTCCAGAGCTACAATTTATAGGTGGTGGAGAGGAAAGTTTTGGATTTATGGTAGGTGATGCCGTGCGTGATAAGGATGCTGTTGCAGCTACCTTATTAGTGTGTGAAATTGCTGCTCAGGCTAAAGCCAATGGAAGTACGGTTTATAAAGAACTTATAAAACTATATATAGACAACGGTTTCTACAAAGAGCATTTGATTTCGATTACTAAAAAAGGAATGGAAGGATTACAACAAATCACTCAAATGATGATTGATTTACGCGAAAACCCATTAAAAGAAATAAATGGAGAGCGCGTAATTATGGTTGAAGATTACCAATCATCGGTTGCTAAAAATTTGTTAGACGGAACACAATCAGAAATGACAATTCCGAAATCAAACGTGCTTATTTATTACACTGAAGATGGCTCAAAAATATGTGCTAGACCAAGTGGAACAGAACCAAAAATAAAATTCTACATCAGTGTTAATACAACTCTTGACAATGTTGAAGATTTTGAAGCTGTTCAAGAAGTGCTAGACGATAAAATAAAAAACATCATTGCTTCAATGCAATTGAATTAATAGCTTTAATTCAACTATAAACTACAAGACCCGACTGCTTTTTAAAAAACAGTCGGGTCTTAATTATACTTATCACAATGAATAATTTTAAAAGAATATTCTCTTTTATCGTTCCGTATAAAAAATACGCTTACTTAAACATCTTTTTTAATGTATTGTACGCGCTATTTAGCACCCTTTCCTTCATGTCATTGATCCCTATGATGCAGGTTTTATTTGACCAAACAAAAAGAAACACAGTTAAACCAGTTTACACTGAAATCTGGAAACTAAAAACTTATGCAGAAAACTACATTAGCTACTTCATTACACACGCTACAGATACTTACGGAGTAGGATATACGCTATCAGTAATGGTAGCATTAATCATAACGATCTTTTTATTGAAAAATTTAAGTGATTATCTTGCCATGTTTTTCATTACCTTTTTACGAAACGGTATCTTGAGAGACATGCGTAATGCGATGTACAAAAAAACATTAGAATTACCTTTAGCTTTTTTCTCAGAAAAAAGAAAAGGAGATGTAATTGCAAGAATATCAGCTGATGTCAATGAGGTACAAACTTCTTTTTTATCCATTTTAGAACTAGTTGTAAAAGAGCCATTAACTATTGTATTTACGATACTTTTCATGCTTTCTATAAGTCCGCAATTAACGTTATTTGTATTCATTTTTATTCCGGTTTCAGGATATATAATTTCACTTATCGGAAAACAATTAAAAAGAAAATCAACACAAGCACAGGAAGAACAAGGTATCTTTTTATCAACGATAGAAGAAACGCTTGGTGGCTTAAAAGTGGTTAAAGGATACAACTCCGAAAATTATTTCAATACAATCTTCGGGCAATCAACACAACGATTTTTTAAATTATCAAATACTATAGGTAACCGCCAAAACTTAGCTTCTCCAATGAGTGAATTTATGGGAATAATGGTTATTGCCATCTTATTATGGTACGGAGGAAACATGGTCTTGATCGAAAAGACATTAAATGGCGCTTCGTTTATTGCTTATATGGGACTAGCTTATAACATTCTTACTCCTGCAAAATCAATCTCTAAAGCATTCTATAGTGTAAAAAGAGGAAATGCTGCAGCAGAAAGAGTTTTAGAAATTCTAGACCAGCAAAACCCGATTACTTCTAAACTTGAAGCCGATTATAAAACAACTTTCGATTCTAATATATCTATTAAAAACATCAACTTTAAATATGAAGATGAAATTGTTTTAAAGGATTTTTCTTTACAAGTAAAAAAAGGACAAACCGTTGCGCTTGTGGGACAATCTGGAAGCGGAAAAAGTACTATTGCTAATTTACTAACTCGTTTTTATGATGTAAATGATGGAACAATCTCCATTGATGGCATCAATATTAAAGACATCAACCTACAATCATTGCGTGGTTTAATGGGTTTAGTGACTCAAGACAGTATTTTATTCAATGACACCATTAAAGCTAATATTGCCTTAGGAAAACTAGACGCTACAGACGAAGAAATAATAGAAGCGCTCAAAATTGCTAATGCTTACGAATTTGTAAAAGAATTGCCTTTAGGAATCAATACTAACATAGGAGATAGCGGAAACAAACTTTCTGGTGGACAAAAACAACGTTTATCGATTGCTCGAGCTGTACTAAAAAACCCTCCTATTATGATCTTAGATGAAGCCACGTCAGCATTAGATACAGAAAGCGAAAAATTTGTTCAGGTTGCCTTAGAAAACATGATGCAAAACAGAACTTCAATTGTAATTGCGCACCGTTTATCGACTATTCAAAAAGCAGATATTATTGTTGTTATGCAAAAAGGAAAAATTGTAGAACAAGGATCACATGAAGAATTAATAACCCTTAACGGAACCTATAATAAACTGGTTACAATGCAGTCCTTTGAATCTTAATTTTAGTAATTTTACATTCTCAAATTAAGAACTATGTACCTCAGTAATCCGGATATAAAGTTACCTGAAGATCCAGACACCATTGTTTGGAAATACTTGGATTTATCTAAATTTCTAGACCTTTTAATGTCTAAAAAATTATTTATGTCACGATCAGATAAATTCGAAGATCAGTACGAAGGTACCTTTAGCGAACCTACTTTTGAGGAGATAAAAAAACTATCTATAGACAATCCAGATTTTTTAAAATATTACAAGACACATCGTGAAAAAGTAGCTATTAGCAGTTGGCATATCAACGAATACGAATCATTTGCGATGTGGCAAATATTTACACAAAACAGTGAGGGACTGGCCATCCAATCAACCATAGGTAGATTACAAAAAGCTTTGAATCCAGAAAATAACTACACTCAATATATTGGAGAAGTAAACTATATTGATTACAAAAAAGAATACATTCCGTTTGACGATATGTTTTTTCCTTTTTTGTTTAAACGGAAAAGTTTTCAGTACGAGAGAGAAGTCCGCATCATATCTGACGTAAAAGAAAATAAGATTACATTAAATGATGGGCTAAAAATTAATGTTGATATTGATCAATTAATTGAAAAAATCTACATTCATCCCAAATCAGAAAACTGGTATAAAAACCTAGTCATTCAATTAGTAGCGCAACTAGGATTTGATTTTAAAATCGAAAAGTCTGATTTAGAAAGTGATATCTTGATTTAAAAAAAGATTAAATAGGCATGTAAGAAGCTACTTTCCACTCTGAATTAGATAAGTCGATATAGTTATAATGCAACACATCGTTTTTATCAAATTGTCCGTTTTTATTGGTATCTTCTACAGTTCTAAAATACAATCTATTTGTAGATTCAATTAAACTCCAGTCAATTAATTCTTGAAGATCAGCCGATACTTTTGTAAAACGATCACCGCTAATATCACTTAAATACAGTGCCTTAATATCACTAGAATCTAACTTACCATCTCTATTTGTATCTACATCATACATCGTATAAACCATAACTTGCTTACCAGCTCGATCAGAAACTGATTTTAAATAAGTCGCTGTTTGTATCAAAGCAGGTTTATCAGTTAATGGTCTAATAGAATCAGAACCTATTTTTTGAAACTTTATATTTTGTAAATAACCTGTAATTTCATTTTCTCCATAGTTAGAGATTGTAAAACTTAAGTCAATTACACTAGACGAACCATACCTTGATTTCGTTCCTCTTTCATAAACTCTAAGATCAGCAATAGGATGTATTAAATAATTTGTGCCTTCCATTTGTATTGGCAAATCTGCTATCGAAACTTGTGCAGAATCTACCTTTGTAACTCCTTTAGCTTTATTGGTAGCATCATAAATCACTTTAGGCTTTTCTACTTCTTTCTTGCAGCTTGCTAAAAATAAAATAGAAATACTAAACAATACTATATGTAATCTTTTCATAAGGATGTAATATTAAAATAAATTCAAATGTAATCAATTTTAAAAACGGATTCATCATTTAACAGCAATTTATGTACTTAAAACACCCATAAAACACTACAGACAATTCCAAAACTGCTATAATTTAGCGCTCAACTTGATATTAAAAACTCTAGTAGTCATGTAATTGGGTATTGCGTATTCGTTTTTAGAATATACATCCCTTACAAACGTATTCGTAATTGCATTTTGATTATTAAAAAGATTAAAAATTTCGAATCCTAAGGCCAACTCTTTAAAATTTTTAAAAAGAGTACTATTTGGTTTCAAATTAGCACCATCAATAAATACTTTAGAGAAACCAACATCCACTCTACGATAATCATTTAGTCGGTTTTGATACAAATAAGGATCAGCATAAGCAGGAGAACCGCCAGGCAAACCAGTATTATAAACCATATTTAAATATAACTTAACACTAGGAATATTAGGCATATAATCTTGAAATAAAGCACCAAATTTCAATCTTTGATCTGTAGGGCGTGCGATAAAACCACGATCAGCACTATTTTCTTCTGTTTTTAAATAACCAAAACTAAACCAAGATTCAGTACCTGGCACAAATGCACCGTTCAATCTGATATCTATACCTTGTGCGTATGCTTTTGCATTGTTAGATGCTGCATATCGTATTCTAACATTATCAATGGTATAAGTATTTACATCTGTCAAGGTTTTATAATACACCTCAGATATTAATTTAAAAGGGCGTGACCACATTTTAAAACTGTAGTCATTACTTAAAACAATATGAATGGATTGCTGTGCTTTTACATTTGGCTGCACTACCCCATCTGCAGCACGTAACTCTCTATAAAACGGCGGCTGATGGTACACACCTCCCGAAATTTTAAATACCATATCCTTTTCCCAATCTGGTTTTATGGCAAACTGGGCTCTGGGACTAAATACAAACTGATTATCACCATTGATAGCATTACCTGAAACTTGCCAATTATGAAAACGCATTCCAGCATTATACCATATTTCACTATTACCTATACTGCTTTTTTTACTCCATTGTATATATCCAGAAAAACGGTTTATATTATTAAAGTTTTTAGCACGAATGTTTTGATATGGCGCAAGTGGTCCTGAGTAAATCGTGTAAGGTTCGTCTTTTTTTAAAAAATCTAAATCAGGGGCACTAACCGAGAAACCAGCCGAATCAATTACCTCCCATTCAATTATGCGATCTCTAATTGACTCCCTAGTATATTTTACTCCCCACTCAAGCACATTATCATTCCAATCATGAATTCCTTTCAATTCAATATTCGCAATCAAAGCATCCAGATCATTGCGTGCATGACTATATTGTGAACCAATTCCTGCCGTATAATTTACATCACCATACGTATCCGAACCAATATTAGCATCTACATTACCCAAACGGTACTGCGCCAAAATATCAAAATGCTCTTGCTCTTGCGTATGAAATAAGGATGTAATTAGTTTTAAAGTAAAATTTTCGGTTGGTTTATAAGTAGTTTTTAAAGCACCAAAATACGTATCGTATTTATCTTTTTCCTGCCCTTCATAAAAAACCGAAAGCGTGATAGGATTATCAATTGTACCAAATTTTGTTTGCTTTGTTAACGGACTATAATCATACTTATTTTGAGAAATATTTCCTAAAAAACTCCACTGCCATTTGGCGGAAGCCTTATAATTTATATTTGTTTGAATATCTACAAATGAGGGCGTGTAATTCGTTTCGGTATCTTGACTATTTACTAATAAACTATTATTTCTATAACGGACACCTGTAATTGCAGACCATTTTTTATTTTTAGAAACAGCATCAATCGCTAGGCTTCCGCCAAGAAAACTCGCCTCCATTGTTGCCGCAAAATTCGTAGGTACTCTATAAGTAATATCTAAAACAGATGATAGCTTATCGCCAAATTTAGCTTGGAAACCACCCGCAGAAAAATCAACATTTTTCACTAAATCGGTATTAGTAAAACTCAACCCCTCTTGCTGACCAGACCGAATTAAAAAAGGACGATACACTTCAATTTCGTTAACATAAACTAGATTTTCATCATAATTCCCACCACGAACAGCATATTGAGTACTTAATTCATTATTAGAGTTTACTCCCGCTAATGTTTTTAAAATATTTTCGATTCCAGCATTAGCACCAGGAATTTTCCGAATCATTTCAGGAGAAATAGTTGTTACCCCTGTCGTATTCCTCTTTTCGTTAGTGGTCACAATCACTTCGCCCATTTGCTCCTGTTGATCATTCATGAATAAATTAAACTCATACTGTTCATTTGTCTTTAAACTCAAAGAAACAGTGATTTTCTTTAAAGAGATATGAGTAAAAATTAAAGTAATTTTTTTATTTGCAGGAACAAGCAAAGTATAATATCCGTTCTCATTTGTTTGCGTAACCAAGTCTGATGCCGTAACATTCACATCACTAACAGCAAGGTTATTTTTATCTAAAACAATCCCTTTTACCCTAGCAGTTTGGGCAAAAACAGGCATCATTGCCCAAAATAAAACTAAAACAAAAAAAAGTTTATTGGTATTCAAGTTTTTCTATTATTATTGTTGACTTCTAAAAAAATGTGTCTCAAAGGTACTTGAATTCCCTACATTATCAATTACAATCACTTTTAAATCATTTGCTCCTTCAGCAACTATTCCGTCACTAAAATCATGGGTGATTTTTCGGGTTTTATAATCATATTCAAATAAAATCCAATTTCCATTTAAATAACCGTTGTACGATTTTAAACCGGATCCGCTATCACTTATACTAAGTTGGATTGTTTTTTGTTTGCTAATCCACTTCCCTTCTACACTACTCGTAATTGCAATTGAAGGCGGTGTAGTATCAGTAGCTAATTTAAACTTACCTAAAGTCCTTACTTTTGCCGAAAAAACATTGCCTTTAACCCAAGTATAATTGTAACCAACTCTGCCTCTACTGTCTATATCAGCAATAAATACTTTTTCTTTTTGCTCGTCAGTATAGGAATCATCAGTAATAGAAATCGTAAAATTAGATTGCACTGGAATGGCATCATCACCCATATACAAGGTATTTCCTTTTACATTAAAATTCATATCAAAATCATCGTAAAAAGTTCCTGCAGGTAAAAACACACTCATATTGTCTTTTGTAAAAATATTATCCTTCGCTACTTTTACAAAATAATCTGAATGCACAACTTCTTTCTCGACGATAGGATTTGTTAAATCATAAGTTATAGGAACCGTAATTACATTTAAGTTTCCAAAAAAATCAGAAACTTCAATACGATACACCGAAGCTAAATTAGGTTTAACATCAATAACTCCGTTAGTCGCATCTGTTTTAATAATACTTAAAGGATACGGCGTTTTCATAAATAATTTTTGAACGCGTTGGTAGGTTTGCTTGTATTTTGGATAATCAATCAATGCGTTAATATAACGCATTTCATCAAAAGAGTAAGTATCTAATTGATATCCAAAACTTTCTTTACCATTTAAATAAGTCTGTACTTTATAAACCCCATTTTTATTATAGGAAACATTATCATAATCTTCGGCTGTAATTCCGAAACCAATTTTTCCATTTGCCTTCACGCTAGTTGCTAAATAAGTACCATCTTTTTGCAAAGAAAGACTCAACAATAATGGTCTTTTAGATTGATTAACTACGGTTTGATCTTCAACAGGATAGACATACAATGCAGAAATTAAAGGCTTTTTAGTATCCCTAATTTCTTTATCAAAACCAAACAACAAAGGATTAATAATTTTTTCTGTTTGGCTGTCTCTAAACTCAAAATGAAGGTGCGGACCTTGAGAAGAACCTGTATTTCCTGAAAAAGCAATTACCTGACCTTTACGAACTGGCAACTCATGAGGTTTTAAAAATAACTCAATTTCAAAAGCCTTCTCCTTATAATAAGCTTTGTGAATATAATCTAAAATTTCAGCGTTAGCATTTTGCAAATGACAATATACTGATGTGTATCCATTAGGGTGTGTTATGTAAATTGCTTTACCGTTTCCGTAAGGGGACATCTTAATCCTAGACACATAACCATCTGCGACAGCATGAACCTCTAGTCCTTCACGTTGTAAAGTTTTAAAATCAAAACCAGTATGAAAATGATTGGGACGTAGCTCCCCAAAATTACCCGATAACTGAACAGGAACATCTAGAGGCAGTCTAAAATAATCCTTAGGATAGTTATTTTGTGCGAAAATACTAGTGGAAAGCACTAAAAAAAAAGTCAAAAATCTCATCATATACATTTTTGCTAAGGTAAAAAAAGTAATTCGTTTAACTTTATAAAAAAACACTTTTCGTAATCAATTACTAGACAATAGTTTGACTATTTTAGAATAAAAAAACGAATAAAATATTGTAATAATAAAAACTAATACTAAATTTGTAATATTAAGTAATGAAAAGGAAATATAATGAGTGTAATTGTAGAAATAATTGATACTCTTGAAAATAAAATTGAAAAACTCATATTAAAAATAAAAAGTTTAGATAAAAGCAATCAAGAAATAAAGGTCGAATTAACAAAATCTGCAGCTATCATACAATCTCAATCAAATGAAATTGAAGCACTTAAAGCGCAATATGAAACACTAAAAATTGCCAACTCATTACTAGGCAGTGACGATAATAAAAGAGATACAAAGCTTAAAATAAATTCATTAATTCGTGAAATTGATTATTGTATAGCACAACTTTCAGATTAACAAAGTATGGACGAAAAGCTTAAAATTAAAATATCAATCGCAGACAGAGTATACCCATTAACAGTGGATTTTGCTCAAGAAGAAGGACTCAGGAGTGCTTCTAAAAAGATTGATGTGATGATGAAACAATTTGAAGAAAATTACGCTGTTCGTGACAAGCAAGATGTTTTAGCCATGTGTGCGCTACAATTTGCTTCTCAAGTAGAACAAAAACAAATAGATAATGCAATCAATGGAGATGAGACTATTGAAAGAATTAAAAAATTGAATGCGCTTTTAGATCAATATCTCGACAATTAAACGTTCTTTACAGAAACTAAGATACTGCCTACATTAGTTCATATTTGGTAAACTCAACACTAACATTTTAGAATGGGCGAATCATCACTACTAAAGCATGCCACGCTCCGGCGAGGAAACTTGAACAGTGAGTTAGCTCAAAACTTGTCTTTTCGAGTTTATACAACAAGACTAATGTAGGCTTTTTTTATATATAAATTTTAAACAAACCATGGACATATTAACGATCATTTCAGGAATTATAGGTATTATTGTCGGTTTTGGGATAGCCAAAATCATTGAAAAAAGCAACATCTCTAATTTAATTAAGAACGCAAAAAAAGAAGCTTCCTCTATCTTAAAAGATGCTAAAGTTGAAGCCGAAAACATAAAAAAGGATAAAATCCTTCAAGCGAAAGAAAAATTTATTGAACTTAAATCGGAACACGAACAAGTAATTCTTTCTAGAGATAAGAAAGTTGCTGAAGTAGAAAAAAGAATTAGAGACAAAGAATCCCAAATTTCTAACGAATTATCTAAAACTAAAAAAGTTAACGATGATTTTATTAGCAAGACTAACGATTTTAACGCTAAAATTGACGTTTTAGATAAAAGACAAATTGAAGTAGACAAATTACATCAAAGTCAATTACAGCAATTAGAAGTAATTTCAGGGCTATCTGCTGAAGAAGCTAAAAATCAATTAGTAGAGGGACTAAAAGCCGAAGCTAAATCTAAAGCAATGTCTCATATTCAAGATACTATTGAAGAGGCTAAGCTTACTGCGCAACAAGAAGCCAAAAAAATCATCATTAACACGATCCAGAGAGTTGGAACAGAAGAAGCAGTGGAAAATTGCGTATCTGTATTTAATATAGAATCTGATGATGTTAAAGGTAGAATTATTGGTCGTGAAGGTAGAAACATTCGCGCATTAGAAGCTGCAACTGGAGTTGAAATCATTGTTGATGATACACCTGAGGCAATTATTCTTTCTTGTTTTGACCCAGTACGTAGAGAAATAGCACGTTTAGCTTTACACAAGTTAGTAACTGATGGACGTATCCATCCTGCACGTATTGAAGAAGTAGTTGCTAAGACTACAAAACAAATTGACGATGAAATTATTGAAGTAGGAAAGCGTACGGTTATTGACTTAGGAATTCACGGTTTGCACCCAGAATTAATTAAAGTTGTAGGACGTATGAAATACCGTTCTTCTTACGGACAAAACTTATTGCAACACTCGCGCGAAGTATCTAAACTTTGTGGAATCATGGCAGCTGAACTTGGATTGAACGTAAAATTAGCTAAGAGAGCTGGATTATTACACGATATAGGAAAAGTTCCAGATGCAGAAAGTGATTTACCTCACGCATTATTAGGAATGCAATGGGCTGAGAAATATGGTGAAAAAGAAGAAGTTTGCAACGCTATTGGAGCGCATCATGATGAGATAGAAATGAAATCATTATTATCTCCTATTGTTCAAGTTTGTGATGCAATATCAGGAGCTAGACCAGGCGCAAGACGTCAGGTATTAGACTCTTACATACAACGTTTAAAAGATCTTGAAGAAGTAGCTTACGGATTCACAGGAGTAAAAAATGCTTATGCTATTCAAGCAGGTAGAGAGCTACGTGTAATCGTTGAAAGCGAAAAAGTATCTGATGATAATGCCGCAAATCTGTCTTTTGAAATTTCACAAAAAATTCAAACAGAGATGACGTATCCAGGTCAAGTTAAAGTAACTGTAATTAGAGAAACTAGAGCGGTGAATATCGCTAAATAAAACTTTATTCAAATAGAGATTAAAATATAAAAGCACTTCAGTTAAACTGAGGTGCTTTTTTTTGTGAATAGCATAATTTAACACCTCTTCAGTATACCACATGTTATTTATAAAAAAGAACATTTTAAGATACAGAACGGAATCAGTATTACATCTTAATTAAGCTAGATGCGACAACAACTAAGCCGAACTATATACTGCTTTTTTGGTAAAAAAAACGAACTGAACACTATTTTCTAGGATGAAACTCATTAACTACTTTAGCCAAAAATTTTCGATCTAAGTGTACATAGATCTCTGTTGTTGTTATAGACTCATGCCCTAACATTAATTGAATAGAACGTAAATCAGCACCGTTCTCTAACAAATGAGTAGCAAAAGAATGACGAAAAGTATGTGGGCTAATTTTTTTTCTTAATTCAACTTTTACAGCTAGGTTTTTAATTATAGTAAAAATCATTGCTCTTGTTAATTGCCCCCCTCTTCTATTTAAAAACAAGGTATCCTCAAAACCTTTCTTTATGTTGACATGTAATCTAATTCCGTTCTTATAGAATCCAATATATTTTTGAGCCAAATCACCTATGGGAACAAAACGTTGTTTATTTCCTTTGCCAGTGACTTTTAAAAACCCCTCTTCAAAGTACAAATCAGATATCTTTAACTCCACCAATTCTGACACGCGTAATCCACAACCATACAAAGTTTCTAACATAGCACGATTACGTTCGCCCTCATTTGTAGCTAAATCTATCGCACTGATAAGCGAATCAATTTCAATGACAGATAATGTATCTGGTAATTTTCTAGCCATACGCGGAGTTTCAATAAGTTCAAGCGGATTATCTTCTCGAAAATCTTCAAAAATAAGATAGCTAAAAAAGCTTTTTAACCCCGAAATAATCCGGGCTTGGGATCGTGCATTCACCTGACTAGAGACTGCATAAATAAATTGCTGTATCGTTTCCTCTTCAATTTTTATTGGTGAAACTTCAATATTATTTTGATCTAAAAACAAACGCAAACGTTCTATATCAAAAGAATAGTTTTCAATAGTATTCTTTGACAGGCCTCGTTCTATTTTTAAATAGGATTGAAAATTTTTAATATAAGTACTCCAATTCATAGTACAAATTAACGCATTTTAAACACATAAAAAAACCTCCCATTTGGGAGGTTTTAAATATTTAAATCTAAATAAATTAGAATTTGTAATTGAATCCTAAATTTAATGATGAAAAAGTAGCTCCGTCAACAGAAATTCCTTTGTAACCAGCATATAATTCAATTTTTTCAGTTTGGTAACCAAATTTTGGTTGGTAATAAACTCCTCCATCACCTTCACCTTTACCAACATAAATTGCATATCCTAAATCTGTTCCAACAAAGAATTTATCAGAAAGAGAATATTGCGCTGTAGCTGCTACGGGAATAAAACCACTTGCATCAGTTTTGTTTTCAATGCTTCCAAAACTACCGAAACCACCAAAATTTACATCTTCTTTTACTGTTTTACCTAAGTAAGAAGAGTAACCTGTAGTTGTACCTGCTTTAAACTTATCTGTTACATTCCATAAATAAGCAACATCAGCTCCAAGATTTAATGAGGAACCATCTTTAATATCTCCCATTGGTAAACCAACATGAGCACCAACTTTAAATTGACCATCTTGTGCATTAGCAAATCCGAAAGCAAATACTGCCGCAACAGTTAAAATAATTTTTTTCATTTTTTTATTTATTATTATTAAAAATCTTACTCAAAATTAATAAAAAACTACAAAAAAAAATTTTTTGATACTATAAAATCATAACTAAAACAGAACCTACTTGGTATTTAAATTTTACAAAACCCACATCAGCAATACATTATAGAAAAAACCATCACTATATTTAGTGATATTTT
This sequence comes from Flavobacterium gelidicaeli, assembly GCF_013294005.1. Classification (GTDB taxonomy): domain Bacteria; phylum Bacteroidota; class Bacteroidia; order Flavobacteriales; family Flavobacteriaceae; genus Flavobacterium. The sequence goes on along the minus strand of NZ_JABSNK010000004.1, from coordinate 314,741 downwards.
ACCCGTCATAAATCTATTAAAAATTAACAGTACTAAGCCTACTTTTTAATGATTCATTTAAAAATACATATAGTAGGAACTTAAACTAAGCTTTCTGAAATAACTATACTAACTCAGAACAAAAAAAAGCTATTATACAACATAGGTTCAACTAAATTTATTTTTTTTGTAACCAAAATCTTCTATTAATCACTGTTTCAGATAATTATAAAAAAAATTAAATACGCCTACAATAAAATAAAATTAAAAGTATTATTCTTACTTTTTTTTTAATAGATTTGCGCTGAATTTGAACAAATTAATTAATTAATCTTAAATTAAATGAAAAAAGTATTTTTAATTGTAGTAGGTATTTTTGCTTTTCAAGTAGCAAGCGCACAAGACGGAACAGGGAATTCTTACAAACCTACAGAAGGAACAGTTACAACTGAAGTTAGTTTAGTTGGTGGTTTAAACAACGCTAACTTTAACCTAAACGGTGGAGCATTAAAATTCAGGTATTTCTTAAAAGAAGATTTAGCTTTAAGAGCTAGTTTAGGAATTGCAAGCCAAAAAGATGAAGTAGTTACAGGTATTAATCCAAATGAAATTACAACTACAGATAAGACATCAAGCACTAATTTCAAAGCAGGTATTGAAAAGCATTTTGCTGGTACAAATAGATTATCTACATATGCAGGAGCTGATTTAATTATTGGTATGAACAAAGAAACTAATGAAGTATCTATTCAAACTGGTGACTACAACAATTTAGAACAAAAAAGTTCTGGATTTGGAATTGGTCTTTTTACAGGTGCAGACTACTATATTGCACCAAAAGTATTTTTAGGTGTTGAAGCAGGTTTAAGCTTCTTGTCTAACAAAGTTAAAGACGCTGAATACACTTCAAGAACAGGAATTGTTACAACATCAACTTCTACTCCTGGAAGTAAAGGTTCAGAAATTACAACTGGCGTTTTTGGTGGAATCAGAATTGGTTTTCAATTCTAATAAACATTAAAGCATATAAAAAATCCCATTTCAAATTTATTGAAATGGGCTTTTTTTTTTAAAACTGAAATGTTATTTCAAATAATTAAAATTTTACAAGATTTAATTATTTTCACTTAATAAATATTGTAGTTGTTTTCAAAAAAAGCAAGCTACTATATATTATTACAGATGGGAATGTTGTAAGTTTAACACATTATAATACAACATAATTCAAGATCAAGAGTTCTATATTGCATCGACAAACAAATAACATTTAAGATTATGAAAAAAACATTTATAATTGCAGGAGCACTTTTAGCTATGTCATTTAGTGCACATGCACAATTAGCAAAAATTGGTATTAAAGGAGGATTAAATTACGCCAATATTAATGGATCAGAAATTCAAACAGACGCCATCACTAGTTATCACGTAGGTTTAGTAGCCGAGTTAAAATTAACAGAGAAATTTGCTGTACAGCCAGAATTATTATACTCTACACAAGGGGCTACTTACAAAAATGCGTTAACTGAATTTAAAAATGAGTTAGGCTATTTAGCCATTCCAGTTTTAGCTAAAGTTTACTTAAATAAAACTATAAGTTTAGAACTAGGACCTCAAGCCTCTTTTTTATTAAGTGAGAAAAACGATTTTGATATTAAGGATTCTAATACATTTGATTTTTCTGTAAATGCAGGATTAGGTGTAAAAATTACAGAGAACTTCTTCCTTCAAGGTCGTTATAATTTAGGTCTTACTGATGTATCAAAAGATGCTGAAACTAAGAACTCTGTTGTACAAGTTTCTGCTGGTTTCTTTTTCTAAAATAATAAAAAACAATTTATAAAAACCGTTCTATTATTAGAACGGTTTTTTTATTTTTACAAAAACAGAATTATGAAAATTTGCATCATTAATGGCCCAAATCTAAACTTATTAGGAAAAAGAGAACCAGAAGTCTATGGGAGTCTGACTTTTGAAGAATACTTCACTTCATTACAAATAAAATTTCCTGCAATTGATTTTGTTTATTTTCAAAGTAACATTGAAGGAGAACTAATTGATAAAATTCAAGAATATGGTTTCACTTATGATGGAATCATCTTGAACGCGGGAGCGTATACGCATACCTCTATAGGAATAGGTGACGCAATTAAAGCGATCACAACAGCCGTTATTGAAGTACATATATCCAATACTTTTTCAAGAGAAAGCTTTAGACATCAATCCTATATTTCTGGTAACGCAAAAGGAGTTATATTAGGCTTTGGCCTACAGAGTTACGAATTAGCAGTACACTCCTTTGTGCTTTAATTTCTAAAACTAAATTATATTTATTCATAAAAATCTGGCTCTACATGAATCAAAACATTTCCCAATTGAGGTATTTGATCTTGCAATGTGTCTTTTAGATTATGAGCTAGATCGTGCCCCTCTTTTACAGATATAGTACCATCTACAACAGCATGAAGATCAACATGAAATTTCATTCCTACTTTTCGAATATAACATTTCTCGGTATCTATGATTCCGGTAACTGTTCCAGAAACTTTTCTAATTTCAGCTATGAGATCATCATATAAGTGCTCATCCATAATTTCGCCTAGAGCAGGTCTAAAAATAAGATAGCTATTATAAAGTATAAAAAAAGAAGCAAATAGTGCAGCCCAATCATCAGCAGACTCATAACCTTTACCCATACAAAGTGCGATTGTGATTCCGATAAAAGCCGCTACCGAAGTAATTGCGTCACTTCTATGGTGCCAGGCATCTGCTTTAAGCGATGAACTATTTGTCTCAATACTTTTTTTCATTACTAGTCGAAAAGAATATTCTTTCCAAATAATAATTACCCCCAAGACAATCAACGTCCAAGGTTTAGGTAAGCCATGCGGTTTCTGGATATTTACAATACTTTCATAAGCAATAATTGTAGCCGAAGTAATTAGAAAACCAACTACCAAAAAAGTAATTAAAGGCTCTGCTCTACCATGACCATAAGGATGATTTCTATCGGCAGGTCGGTTTGAATATTTGATTCCGAATAAAACCAAGAAAGACGCAAAAATGTCAGTAGTAGATTCAATTGCATCTGCGATTAAAGCGTAGGAGTTTCCAAAAAAACCAGCAAACCCCTTTATAATAGCTAAACAAGTGTTTCCTAAAATACTAAAATAGGTTGCTTTTATTGCTGTTTTTTCTGAAGACATAAGAATAGGAAATTAAAAATCGTTTAAATAAAACTTTTAGCGTGAACAAAAGAATTATTTAAACGATTAAAAAAAAATGATTTTTATATTATGCTCGAACAATGTTTGCTCCAATAGCTCTTAATCTTTCGTCAATTCTTTCATATCCACGATCAATTTGTTCAATATTTTGAATTGTACTTGTTCCTTTTGCTGAAAGCGCCGCAATCAACAAGGAAATTCCAGCACGAATATCTGGAGATGACATGGTTGTTGCTTTTAATTGAGACTGAAAATCATGCCCCATAACTACCGCTCTATGCGGATCACACAACATAATTTTTGCACCCATATCGATTAATTTATCGACGAAGAACAAACGGCTTTCAAACATTTTTTGATGTATCAACACATCTCCTTGCGCTTGAGTTGCCACAACCAAAACAATACTTAATAAATCAGGCGTAAATCCAGGCCAAGGTGCATCAGCAATAGTTAGGATTGAACCGTCAATATCCGTTTTAATTTTATATCCATTTTCATGAGAAGGAATATATATATCATCTCCTCTTCTTTCTAATGTTATTCCAAGTTTTCTAAACACACTAGGAATCACTCCTAGATTATCCCAACTTACATCTTTAATCGTAATTTCACTTCTAGTCATAGCAGCAAGACCTATCCAACTCCCTATTTCGATCATGTCAGGAAGAATTCTATGCTCGCAACCGCCTAAACTGGTAACTCCTTCAATAGTCAATAAATTTGATCCTACACCAGTGATATTAGCACCCATAGAATTCAACATTTTACAAAGCTGTTGTAAGTACGGCTCACATGCTGCGTTATAAACTGTAGTCTTTCCTTTAGCAAGAACTGCAGCCATAACAATATTTGCCGTTCCAGTAACAGATGCTTCATCAAGCAACATAGCTGCTCCTTGTAAACCATCTGGAGCTTCTACTCCGTAAAAGTGATCTTCTCTATTGTATCTAAATTTAGCACCAAGATTTATAAAACCTTCAAAATGGGTATCTAAACGTCTTCTTCCTATTTTATCTCCTCCTGGTTTTGGAATATATCCTTTTCCATAACGAGCTAATAATGGCCCAACAATCATAATGGATCCACGTAGTGAACCACCTTCTTTTTTGAAAGCTTCTGTTTCTAAATAATCAATATTGATATCATCAGCTTGAAAAGTATATGATCCTGGTCCGTTTTTTTGAATTTTAACTCCCAAGTTTTCTAATAAAACAATCAGTTTATTAATATCAATAATATCTGGAATATTATTAATCATTACTTTTTCCGAAGTTAAAAGAACTGCACACAATATTTGTAATGCTTCATTTTTTGCTCCTTGAGGAGTAATTTCTCCTTTTAATCGAATGCCTCCTTCTATTTTGAAAATTCCCATATATTACTTTAGAGTTATAAATTATTTAGTTATCATAATTACAAAAAAACATTTAAAAAATCATGTAGCCATTATAATAATGACGATTAAATCAATAGTATTATTGTTTTTTATATTTTGGTTTACCCACTTTTGCATTCTTATTGCTTTGAATTTTTGGTTGTCCAGCTGGAGAAATTTTATTCGAAATTCTCTTATTGGTACGCAATAAATCAGTGGTATTTAAAAGCTCTTCTGAACTTTGTAACAAATTTAGCTTTCCATCAGAAAGTTCGTAAAGATGTTCAAAAATAACATCATCTTTAACAGTGTCTTTGTTCCAACTTAAATAAGACTTCTTCATATGGTTTGCAATCACTTTGACTAATGCATTTTTCATATCTCCATCATCCCATTTATTTGCAACATCAATCATGTACTTGATGTTATTTCCATAATACCTGTATTTTGGAAAATTTTGAGGATATTTTAATACATCAGGCTTTAATTGCAATACTTCGCGTGAAGGAATAGGATATGGAGACTCCACATCTAATCTAAAATCAGACATAATAAACAGTTGGTCCCAAAGTTTATGTTGAAAATCCAATACATCTCTTAAATGTGGATTTAAACTCCCCATCACCTGAATAATATATTTGGCTGCTTTGTTACGCTCTTCACTATCTTCAATAGCTGTAGCTTGATCAATCAGTTTTTGCAAATGGCGTCCATATTCCGGAATAATTAAATGTGATCTCTCCGCATTATATTCCAGATGATGAACAACATCATTTGCATTTTCTTTAGTATATTTTGAATTCATATTTGAATTTTATTTTGAAGCAATACAATATATTAATAATTTTTAAAATAGCAAATAATTGCTTGTTTACCAAATCATCATATTATTCTCTATAACGATACAATACCTTCTATTGTAGAAACTTCTTGGTATTTCTCAATTATTTCTTGTGCACTTTTCATAGTCACATCTACAGAAATACTTGTAAACTTACCTGTTTTTGATTTTGTAGTTTTAATCACTGCTCCCATACAATCAAATGCAAGGCCAACGCGCTCTACATTATCTGCTACTGATGGAACAATAAATTTAAATAAATACAAAGCTGGCCAATCATTACTTCTGTCCAACTCTGCTTCTAACCTCTCGTAGAATTCTTCGGTTTTCTTATCCATTTTTTGTAAAAAATTAAAGCAAAGATACGTTTTCAAACGCAAAATATGAATTCTGAAATATGAATTTTTATATAAACTGACATTTTATAGCCTCATCTTTTCAATTTCCAATAAGTTTAAGTAAGTTTGCGCCTTATTTCCAAAAAGTGCATAAAGAAATCATCATAATTATCGGCGGTCCTGGAACAGGAAAAAGTACTCTTATTGACGGATTAATAACGAAAGGTTATTGTTGCTATCCCGAAATTTCAAGAGAAGTTACTCTAGAGGCAAAAAAACAAGGAATCGAACAATTGTTCCTTGAAAAACCTTTATTGTTTAGCGAACTTTTACTTGAAGGCAGAAAAAAACAATTTATTAGTGCTCAAAATGAGCCGCACGAAGTTGTTTTTATCGATCGCGGAATCCCAGACGTACTTGCTTACATGCACTACATTGGCGACAGCTACCCAGCCTCTTTTGACGCCATTTGTAGAGAATACACCTATTCTAAAATATTTATCTTACCTCCATGGGAAGAAATTTATGTTAGTGATGACGCCCGTTATGAAAATTACGAGCAGGCAAAACTAATTCAAAATCACCTTATAGAAACTTACAATGGTTACGGTTACGACCTTATTGAAGTACCAAAAGATACTGTAGATAACAGAATTCTTTTTATATTAGACAAAATTTCGGGTTAATTGTATTTTCCTTTTTATCGAAAACATCATTTTTACCCATCCGAATTTATAATTCAAAATTAAAAATGAATGTCTGAAGCACTAAAAATTCTTCAAAAATACTGGAAACACGACTCTTTTAGAGCACTACAAAGTGAAATAATTGATTCCGTTTTAAGCGGTCAAGATACTTTTGCTTTATTACCTACTGGTGGAGGAAAATCAGTTTGTTTTCAAGTACCCGCCTTAATGCAAGACGGAATTTGCCTTGTGATATCACCACTTGTTGCGCTAATGAAAGACCAAGTCGCAAACTTAAACAAACTCAACATTAAAGCCATTGCCTTAACTGGCGGAATAAAATCAGATGAGATGATTGATCTTTTAGACAATTGTCAATTTGGAAATTATAAATTTTTATATTTATCTCCTGAGAGATTGCAGTCTGACTGGATTTTAGAACGAATTAAAGCACTACCTATAAATTTAATTACCATTGATGAAGCACATTGCGTTTCACAATGGGGTCATGATTTTAGACCGGCATATTTAAAAATTGCGAATCTAAAAACACATTTTCCTACCACTCCTTTTTTAGCGCTGACTGCCACTGCAACTCCAAAAGCTAAAAACGATATTATAAATGAACTAGGATTAGAAAATCCACAAATTTTTCAAAAATCTTTTGCTCGAAAAAACATTGCCTACATGGTATTTGAAACCGAAGATAAACTCTTTAGAATTGAACAAATTTTAAAGAAAAATCCAGAGTCGTCTATTATATATGTAAGAAACAGAAAATCGTGTACCACAATTGCCGCACAATTAAATGCTTTAGGATTCAAAGCTACTTATTATCACGGTGGTCTTAGTTCAAAAGAAAAAGATAAAAACATGAAGTTGTGGATTCAAGATGAAGCGCAAGTTATTGTTGCCACTAATGCTTTTGGGATGGGAATTGACAAGGCAAATGTAAAAACTGTAATTCACATTCAACTCCCTGAAAATCTAGAAAACTATTACCAAGAAGCAGGTCGCGCAGGTCGAAACGAACAAAAGGCATTTGCCGTTTTACTAACGAACCCATCTGACATCATTCAAGCCGAAAATCAATTTCTAAGCATCCTTGCAGATAAAAGTTTCCTTAATAGTATTTACAAAAAACTGTGTAATTATTTCCAAATTGCCTATGGAGAAGGAATTAACGAACAATTTCCTTTTAATCTTAATCATTTTTGTACAAAATATAATTTTCCCGTATTAAAAACCTACAATGCTTTTCAGTTTCTAGACCGACAAGATATTATAACTTTATCGCAAGAATTCTCAGAAAAAATTAGCCTCCAATTTATCATTTCTTCAAAAGAAGTGATTCGGTATACCAGTTTGAATACTAATGATGAAGAAATCATTCTTACTATATTAAGGACTTATCCTGGAATTTATGAAATACAAACTGCTTTTAACCTCACCTTGATAGCTAAAAAATCGCATCATTCAGAAAGCGAAATTTTGGCTCTTTTGCATAAGCTAAAAGAAAAAGAAATTATTGCATACAATTCTAAAAATAACGATGCGCTACTTACTTTTAACGAAATTAGAGAAGATGAGCGAACCATTAGTAAGGTTGCGAAATATTTAGAAAATCAAAATCAATTAAAAAAAGAGCAATTCAGTTCTGTTTTAAAATATATTAATGACACCACTAGCTGCAAAAGCAAGTTAATCTTAAGTTATTTTGGAGAAGAAACGAATGAAGACTGTGGAATTTGCTCGTATTGCATTACTAAAAAGAATAAAAAAACAGATATCAATTCTCTCGCCAAAGAAATAATTACACTATTAAAAACTGCCGATTTAAATTCGAGAGAACTTCAAATTAAAACTAATAATAACAGTAACGATGTTATCTTTGTGATTCAAGATCTTTTAGAAAACGAAAAGATTACAATCCAAGCTAACAATAAATACACCTTAAAAATATAATGGAAAAATTACGAATTGTATTTATGGGAACCCCTGAATTTGCAGTGGGAATCCTTGACAGTATTTTAAAAAAAGAATATAATGTAGTAGGCGTAATCACCGCTGCAGATAAACCAGCAGGACGCGGACAAAAAATTAAATATTCAGCAGTTAAAGAATACGCTGTAGCAAATGATTTAAAATTACTACAACCTACAAACTTAAAAGACGAGTCATTTTTAGAGGAATTGAAAGCTTTGAATGCTAATTTACAAATTGTTGTCGCTTTTAGAATGCTCCCTAAAGTAGTTTGGGCAATGCCTACCCTAGGTACATTCAATTTACACGCATCATTATTACCCAACTATCGTGGAGCCGCTCCTATTAACTGGGCAATTATAAATGGAGAAACAAAAACAGGTGTTACTACATTTTTTATTGACGATAAAATTGATACTGGCGCAATTATACTAAGTGATGAAACAGCTATAGATCCAAATGAAAGCGCAGGACAACTACATGATCGCTTAATGTTATTAGGCTGTGAAACAGTCAATAAAACTTTAGCATTAATTGAAAAAAAAGAAGCTAAAGCCGTTGTACAACAAGAAACTGCAGAAACCAAAACCGCTTACAAGTTAAACAAAGAAAACTGCAAGATTGATTGGACAAAACCAGCTGTAGAAATCAATAATTTAATAAGAGGCTTGAGCCCCTACCCTGCTTCGTGGTGTTATTTTTTAGATAAAAACGAAGAACTGAGTGTCAAAATTTACGAATCAAATGTTGTAGAAGAAGCACACACGCTTGCTTTTGGAAGTATTGTATGTACCAAAAAAGAAATGAAAATTGCTGCAGACGGTGGATTCATCCAAATAACAAGCTTACAGCTTCCTGGTAAAAAGAGAATGAAGGTATCCGAATTGTTAAATGGAGTAACATTTACAGAGGAAGCAAAAGCGCACTAACGTCAATAAAACAAGGGTATTGTGCAAAAACAAAAAAATATCGCAATGATTTATGAACAAAAAAACTAAGTTATTAACAAAATACACTATAATCTGCGGAAACGCTTGTGTAGTAAGGATTTCCTGCTAAATTTGCTATCGACAATTTTTTTAACCAACAATTAATAACTATTATTATGAACAAATCAGAATTAATCGATGCTATCGCTGCTGACGCAGGAATAACAAAAGCTGCTGCAAAATTAGCTTTAGAATCTTTTTTAGGAAACGTAGGTGACACTTTGAAAAAAGGTGGAAGAGTATCTTTAGTAGGTTTCGGATCTTGGTCTGTTTCTGCTAGAGCTGCAAGAGATGGTAGAAACCCTCAAACAGGAAAAACAATCCAGATTGCTGCTAAAAATGTAGTAAAATTCAAAGCTGGAGCAGAATTAGAAGGAGCAGTAAACTAATTAAGTTTACAACCTTGTAATATAGTAAAACCCTCCTCATCGAGGGTTTTTTTATGCAATTAAACGAGTAAAGTTGGTTTTTTTTAAAAATTTTTCTTAATTTTAATAAAAAAATTGCAGAAAATATGATTTCAGAAACACTAATAAAAGGACAACTGCTTATTTCTGAGCCTTCTATAATTGGAGATTTATCATTTAATAGATCTGTAATTTTGTTGGCTGACCATAATAAGGAAGGCTCAGTAGGATTTATTATCAATAAACCTTTGAAGTACACCATAAACGACCTTATACCCGAAATAACCTCTAAATTTAAGATCTACAATGGCGGTCCCGTAGAGCAAGACAACCTTTATTTTATTCACAATGTTCCAGATTTGATTCCGAATAGTATCGAAATATCAAACGGAATATACTGGGGAGGTGACTTTGAGTCTACAAAAGAGCTTTTAAACACAGGTCAAATCAATAAAGACAATATTAGATTCTTTCTTGGTTACACAGGTTGGGATGAGAATCAACTAGAAACAGAAATGAATGCAAATTCATGGATTATCACTCCTAATAATTACAAAAATAAAATTATAGGGAAGTCAGCTACCCATTTCTGGAAAGAACAAATTATCGAACTTGGTGGGGATTATTTAATCTGGTCAAATGCACCCGAAAACCCCTATTTAAACTAGTTTACTTGAATACTTTTATTTAATAATTCTAATAATTGCTGAGCAACAGTAGTTATAAATTCCTTTTTTCTATATTTAGTTATCGATTGCACACCTTTTATTACATTGGTGATGAATAATTCATTGGCTTTTTGTAAGTCAAAAGGCGAAATAATTTCTTCTACAACCTCTAGTCCTTCTATTTTTTTGGCTAAAGCCAAAATTTGCTTTCTCATAACACCGTTTAAACAGCCTTCAGAAACTGGAGGAGTAATCAATTTATTCCCTAAAACCATAAAAACATTGCCTTGAATTGCTTCTACAACGTTCTTGGCATCATTTAACAATAAGCAGTTGTCTAACCCATTTTCATGGGCATAAATACTTGCTGTAGTATTTAGTAACCTATTAGTTGTTTTTATAGAAGATAATAACTGTTTGGTAATATAAAAATCTTTGAACAAATCAACTTCATAAACTTGTTTTTCGACACTATAAGAAACCTCATCAATCACCGAAGCGTGTATTAAATAAGAAACTTCATTAGTTAACGGCAGGTAGTAACCTCCATCATTTCTATAAACAGTAATTCTAGCTCTAGAAGAATTTGCTATATTATTTCTGGTAACTAAGGAAATAATTTGCTCTTCAAAATATTCCATGGTGAAATTCATAGGAATTTCCATTCTCACAACACGCATAGAAGCCATTAATCTAAAATAATGATCCTCTAAAAAAAGGACTTTAGAATTGACTATTTTAACCGTTTCAAAAACGGCGTCTCCGTATAAAAAAGCACGATTTTGTGTTAATATATTACTGTCTTGAAGTGCGATATTCCCATTAAAATTAATCATAAAAAAGCCCTGAATTTTGTTCAGGGCAAATATAAGTTTTAAAATACAATTTTACTATACAGATCCAATTAGATGTTTCAAATCAGAAATTTGATTTTCCCATAATAATTTAGCTTCGTCAATTTCATCCTCTTCAGCAAAATCAACCACCATTATAGAAACATCTTTAGTAAGCTCATCTACAAGAATATGCATTTCAAAATAATACTCTGTATCTTTATTACTATCATCTACCCATTTAAACTTCACTTTCTCTCCAGATTTCTTAGAAGCCAAGCGCGCTTTTTCTTCAGATCCGTCCCAAATAAAAGTAAAAAACTCACCACGTGAATTTACATTATCAGCAAACCATTCTGACAAACCAGAAGGAGTTGAAATATATTGATACAATAACTGCGGAGATGAATTTATAGGAAACTCTATTTCGTAACGTTTTTTCTGATCCATGAGCTCATTTAATTTTTTTCGAATATATAGAATATAAAGTCTAAAAAAAAATCTTTTTAAATTTATTTTTTTTATTTCAAAAAAGCTTGCGAAGTTTAATATTATTTATATCTTTGCACCCGCAATCAGGGATGGTTGTTCAATAGCCTTTTGGCGAGGTAGCTCAGTCGGTTAGAGCGCAGGATTCATAACCCTGAGGTCACGAGTTCAAATCTCGTTCTCGCTACTTAAAAATCAAGGACTTACATTTATTTGTAAGTCCTTTTTTCATTAGGAGTGACTTCGAGGAGTGACTTTTATAAACATCGAATTATAGTATTAAGTTCAATATGTACAATGAGAGCATGTGTATTTGAGTCTAAATATAAGGTATTTAAAACCTTAACAACTTATTTACAAATCCGTAAACCATTAACTACCAGTATATTAATATTGTTTTTTACACAAAATGATACATACCAAAATAAAAACAGGACTTACATTTAATTGTAAGTCCTGTTTTTATTTTGGAGTGACTTTAAGGAGTGACCTTTATGTACCAAAAACCCTAAACTCTAATGCTGCCTCTTCCACTGCAGTTAAAATAGTGCCATCTATATAGTGATCCACTAATACTTGTTGCCCCCCGTGAGAAGTTAGGATCCCTGTATCTTTACCCATTGCTCTATTCAACCATGTGATATAAGTTTTTCTTAAATTATTTAAGGACACATCCTTTTTTATCCCAGCTGCTTCAGCATAAAATGTAAACGACTTCGACATGTTATTCATAATTGTTTCAGTCTTAACATTTCTCTTAGGGAAGAGAATAAAATCATTAGAATTTTTTTTATCCTCATATCCTAAGGTCACTAACAAATCGAATAGATCAATATTTACTGGTATCCGTTTATTGTATTTATTGGAATGCCCCATTTTTTTTATCCTATTGACTTTTAGATTTTCGATATCAAAAAACATAACATTATTACCAGTACTGATTATATTAGACCATCTTAGATCAACGACTTCTTCCCTTCTACCACCTGTAAGTAGAAACAATTTAAACCCATCTTTTAGATAAGGCCTAAACATATTTTTACGCTCACCCTTGCCACCCAAAACCTTAATTGAACCTGCAGAATCAATTGCACTTAAAATCGAACTAAACTCATCCTCTGTTAATGTTTCCACATTTTTTTTAATCACAGCTTTAGGTTGGTACACAGCAAATGGATTTTTTATCTCAATTGCTTCAACATTAATCAAAAAATTAAAAAAAGCCCTCAAAGCACCTAAACATTTGTTGAAAGTTCTCGCTGCGTAATGACCGTCCGCCCACTTGTAAAAACGCGCTACATCACTCTGATCGACATCAATAATACTTGTACTTGTAATATCTTTGTAGGCAATTATACTATCGAGGAAAAAATCGCAAAATTTCATGCATTCACTTTGATGCGATTTTGACACGATCTTCAACATATGTGCGTACCTATGTTCACCTTTTAAGTAGTTTTCATACACTGATACGGCACCTAAAATTGAATAATTATTATTTTCTTCATTATGGATAATCGGTTGAAAATTAGTAGCGATCAAACCTTTTTCATATTCGATCGCCTCAATAACTGCTTCATTATATATCCTACTTATTAGAACTTGTGATTTTCTCTTAGCTACCTCACCTTTAACGTGAATAACTACTTTATACTTTTGAATATCGTAATGTTTGCAAATGGGATTATCACGTTTGCACTTATAACAAAAAATTTTCATACCCTTATGAGGGTTTTTAGGGATTATTAGCTTATTCATGTATTGTATTTTTTCATCAGCCTATTGTTAGTACTATTTACTAGCTTATTTCTAGTTTTTGGCATCAATAACGGCACCACTGCTTCAAAATGTGAAATAACAGCTTCACATTGCCCTTGATCACTCACTTGCGATCTAAAACATTGTTGCCAAAATGGGCCAATTTTTTTTCTCATCATTTCTGCTAGCAACTTATTCAATTGAAAATCAACTAGATATTCAAAAACTAAGTTGCTTTTTGAAATTTTAAAAACTTCTATATCATTTTCTATTAACCAGTTTTTGATAGCACTTATATCTTTTAACCTTATTTTTTCACCAACCTCTGTTAGCGTAAGAAGGCTCACCCCATTCTTGCTTCTTTTATTTAAAGTAGCATTATTATTTAGTTCAATATTGAAAGATTTTTTAATGAGCCTTTCTGTTTCTCTCTTTTCCATAATTAAAGTATTTAAACTTTATAGAGCTAAAAAGAAGAAAAGTTTATAAACATCTAAATTTTTATAAATAATTTTGAAATCTACATCACTATCATTGTTATATCTTTGTATATTTACAATATGTAAATCATTAATAATCAATACGTTAAACAACTAAGTGAAATTTTAATAAATAAATTAATATTTTTTTTTGAGTGAAATTAAAAGTTCGAATTAATTATTTATTTAGCAGTTATTTTAATAGTCATCTCTCTCTACTACTAGACTAAACCGTTTTTTATATCATCTATTAGGCCCTTATAATTTTCATCGTTAAAAACACCACAACTGTCGTACACATCATAATAGTTATGGTACTTCAGTACAGTATTAAGTAGCTCTTTATTTTCAGTTACTATAGTAGGTAGTTTATCACCCAAAAAAGTAGTAGATACGTATACACTATTAAAATCAACCGATTTGTATCCATTATTTAGTGATTGTAAATTATCATCAAAACTAAAAATTCCATTGACTATATCCGGACAATATTGTAAATCTATCAATTGATTAAGAGAACAATCAAAATCCCCTCTAACAATACGTGGACTATTCCTCAATGTAATCAAACTCTGTCCACGACAATTAAAGTTACCATTAACCTCATTGAAAACGAGAGGTATTTCTTTTATATAGTGCAAATGTGGGGGAAATATCACATTGCCTTTTACATCTATACTGCAATCTTGAGTAATCGTATAGTCATCAATAATTATCCAGTAATCGCGTATAATTTTATCGATTTTTTCCTCTATTGTTTCGCCAAATAAATCCTCTTTCATACTATGTTATTTAAAGCCGTCATTTATATCTAAAATCATATCCAGAAATAATTTTTCGTCAAAAACATCATTTAAATAAAAAGGTAAATATTCCATAAATTCAAATACAGTATGAAGATATTTTTCATTTTTTCTAACCGTATATGGCAAGCGAATATAATTTTGTTTGGTGAAATCTGAAACTTCAATTTTGACCTCACCAGCACTGCAATTACGATAACCCATATCTAATTTCACGTTATCGTCAAATGAAAAAATCTTACCAATTTTCCCAGGACATCCGATTAAATTTTCTAAAAAATTAGATGATGCAAATAAGGAACCTTCTACCAAGGAAGGCCCACCAACCAAGGTCAGCAATCTATTATGGTGGATATAAGCATTACCTTTTATTTTTTCTGGCCCAGCTACCAAACTGGTCAAATTATTCAAAAAACATGAAAAATTACCATTTATTTCCAGTGGACAACCTTCTAATGTTTCTAATTCGTTCTCATGGCAGATGAAATCACCACCAACGTATGTAGGTGCACCCACTAGGTTTTTAAGTTTATTGTTGTAGCAGTTGAAGTTACGGCCAACATAAGTAGGTGCGTTTTTTAAAGTAGTTAACTCATTACCACAGCAAATAAAATCACCATATACTTTCCCAAATTTTAAGGGTAGCTTTTTTAATTTTGTGTTCGTGATTGTGACATTTCCATTAACATCAATTGTGCCATCACTTCGTAAAAGTAGATGACCTTTGATATTATATTTCTTTTTTATGTAGGGTAATTGCTCTTTAGTCAAGGATTGTTTCATAAGCTATAAAATCTTAAGCTAAATTAAATAAAAGACAGAACAAAAGCCAGAATTAACTTGTAAAAATCGATTTTATTATTATGATTTAAATCATTGATTGATTACAAAGGCAATGTGTAGATTACTTTATTTCAAAACAAAGATTTTCGTGTCGATAAAACTATCAAGAGAACTGTTTAGTATTGAAGATAATCTATTGGTTAACAGTAAAGTTTAATAGTTAAAAAATCTATTTTATGTATTAACCCATTTACAAGGTGTATGCGAACATATACAAATAAGATGTTCCATACAATAATTGAATAGGTTATCAAGTTAAAAATTAATAGTTTTACTTTTTTCACTTTAGTTATATTTAAATGCAAATTATTCATAAACTCAACGATTTCTTTTTTACACTTTTCCCTGAATTAACCATTGATAATAAAGACATTATGGTTGATGCAATAAAAAGGCATTACTCTTACGGCCCTTTTCTTCCGAAGGTTACTTTATTAGACGATTTAATAATAATTGATTTAGATACTGATACAATAGTAACTCAAGACGACGCTTATAAAAAAACAGTATCCCTATGTGAAAATGGAAAGTTCGAAGAAGCAAAAATTATTTTAGAAAAATTAATAAAAATGAATCCCTCGAATTCTGAATATCATCGAATTTTGGGGCAGATACTATCTGAACAAGGGGACCAAGACAAAGCCATTGATGCTTTAATTGATTCTTTACGCTGGAATTCTTCAAACGGTTGGGCATTGATGATGATGGGGAATATTTTCGCAAGACACAAAAATGATATCACTACAGCGTTAAAATACTATGATCAAGCCATTTTAGTTAATAAGGCAGACCATATTACGTTAGCAAATGTGGCCTACGTATTATTTCAAGAAAACCGACTAGACGCAGCTAAAAATTATGCCCTAGAGTCAATAAAATTAAAAAATAATTACCCAAATACTTCTTTTATACTTTCATTGATATATGAAAAAGAAAGTGACTTACAATCCTCTTTCAATCAAACTATTTTAGCAATAAAGCAGTCAAACAGTGAGGATACTCTTTACAAAAATGCATTTAAACAAGCATTTGATCTAGCCAATAAAATTGGTAGTGACTTCGATGGTCAAAAACTCTTCAGAACTTACAGAAGCCAGTTAGAAGACCAAGGCGGCGTCGAAATTGACATTCTCATAGACGATACAATCTCTACTGCTGCCAAAATAGAATTTGCCGAAAGACACAATCGCAACAAGCATATAGTCAAATATAAAAGCACCTTCCCTGCTGTTGAACATTTAGTGATGCACGAACTGGTTCATTTAGATTTCGTAATTCAAGCTCGATCAACAAATATGAATCAAGTGTTTTTATCAACTCATCAAAACAAGCATAATTTCATCCAAACTATTCAACCCACAATCCAAAAGTTGGAAAAAATGGGGGTAGATAAAACAATGGCTAATAAGTTTGTAGATGGTGTTTTTAACGGCATTAACTTGCAAACATACAATACCCCTATTGATATTTTTATTGAGGATTTTCTATATAGTGAATATGTAAACTTAAGACCATATCAATTTCTGTCACTTTACAATTTACTTCAAGATGCTATTAAATCGGTTACCGATAGCCGTATATTAGATATTGCGCCACAAAGTATCATATCTAAAACTAAAACATTCAGTTTGATAAATGCCATGCAATTCAAAGAATTATTTGGGATTGATTTAATTCCGGAATTCAAAGCTTCAACAGCCGAAGTAAAACAAGCACAATCCTTTTATAAAGAATTTTTACAAATAAAAGACGATCGCAAACCTGGACAAGAGTTTGAACTGATAAAGCATTGGGGAAGAGAACTCGATTTAGACTCTTTCTTCGAACAAGAAAGCGAAGCTAAATATGAGAGTAAAAATAACGTCGATGATTTTCTAAAAAAGCTGCAAAAAGACCCTTTCGGTTTAGACGAAGAAGAAGATCCTTTGCAAAAAAAGGAAATGGCAGATTTCCAAAAGCACCAGCAGGAAATTGGAACCAACATGGCTATTGTCATGTTCATCGTTGATGCTTTAAAATACTTCAAAGACAAAACAGCAGAAGAAATAAAACAAACTGCCCTCGAAATTGCGATGCTCGGCACCATGGGTATTGACCCGAACAAAAAAGATTATATTATTGCAAGTATTAGTGGCAAGCGTTTCTCAGGTAATAAAGTACTAGCCTATTATTATACTTCATGGTCGTTAGCCATGCCAGAACAAGTACAACATCTTGGATTGGATTTTACAAAAGAATATGAAATGGCTACAAAATTAAAATAAAAACTAAGCGTATTTATAACTGTTCAAACTAATGACATTAACACCACATCAAGCAAAATACTTCGCCTACGAATTAAGCAAAAAATGCAAATCGGATAGTTCTGAGAAGTTTGGTGCTGTTTTATTAGATGCAAAAGTAGATTTAAACCCCCATCAAGTAGAAGCAGCTCTATTTGCTTTTAAATCACCCTTATCAAAAGGCGCAATATTAGCCGATGAAGTTGGTCTGGGTAAAACTATAGAAGCTGGTATCTTACTTTCGCAAAAATGGGCAGAAGGTTCAAAACGAATTTTAATTATTTGCCCTTCAAGCTTACGAAAACAATGGATGAATGAATTAGAAGATAAATTCTACCTACCATCAGAAGTAATTGAAACTAAATCTTTTAATAAAAAATACAAAGCAGGAAATAAAAATCCATTTGATAATAAAAACAAAATTCAAATTTGTTCTTATCATTTTGCCAGAAATAAAGCCGAATATATCCAATTAGTTTCTTGGGATTTAGTGGTGCTCGATGAAGCTCACTACATTCGAAATGTATACAAAAATGGAAATAAGATTGCTAAAGAAATTCAAAATGCAATTCATCCTTATAAGAAAGTCCTATTAACCGCTACACCACTTCAAAATAAACTAGAAGAACTATATGGTTTAGTAAGTTTTATCGATGAAAATGTATTTGGCGATATCAAGAGTTTTAGGAAACAATTTACTCGGAAAGAAGGTGGAATAGATTTCGAAGATTTAAAAACTAGAATATCCTCTATTTGCCACAGAACATTAAGAAGCCAAGTAACAGAATACATCAACTACAAAAATAGAATTCCAGTTACAGAAACTTTTGAACCATCAGCGCAAGAACAACTACTTTATGATCAAGTAACTGAATATCTTCAAAGAGAGGAAATTTATGGTTTACCGAAGGCACAAAGACATTTGATGATTTCTGTTTTAAGAAAGTTGTTAGCATCGTCTTCATATGCAATTGCAGGAACATTAGAAAGCCTTATTAAAAGGTTAAATAAGATTATTGATGGTCAGGAAATACCTTTAGAAGTTTGGGAAGAAGAAATTGATGAGAATTACGAGCTATACGACGAATCTGTTGAAGAGTGGGAAGAAGAAGAAATTGAAGATGATGATTCTCTTTCAAAAGAAGATATTCAAAATATAAGAAACGAAATAGGTGATTTAGAAAAATACTTAACATTAGCAAAATCCATCGAGCACAATGCCAAAGGTGATAAACTAATCCTTTCTTTAGATAAAGGTTTTGAAAAGTTGATAGAATTAGGTGCAGCACAAAAAGCAATAATTTTCACAGAATCTACCCGTACACAGAAATATTTGAATGAAATGCTGCAAAAAACGCATTTCAAGGATAAAATTGTTCTGTTCAATGGTTCAAACAATGATGAAAAATCAAAACAAGTCTATAAAAAATGGGTAGCTGACAAAAAAAATATTGATAAACTCTCTGGTGCTAAAGAAGTAGATATTAGAAATGCCATTGTCGATGAATTTAGGTCAGATGATTGTCAATTAATGATCGCAACAGAAGCAGCTGCTGAGGGTATCAATTTACAGTTTTGTTCTATGGTGGTAAACTATGATTTACCCTGGAACCCGCAACGAATTGAACAACGAATCGGTCGTTGTCATCGTTACGGTCAAGAACACGATGTGGTAGTGATTAATTTTCTGAATACAAAAAACGAGACAGACCAACGAGTATTTCAACTATTAGAAGAAAAATTCAGCTTGTTTGATGGTGTTTTTGGTTCCTCTGACGAAGTTTTAGGAACTATAGGTAGTGGTGTTGATTTTGAAAAAAGATTGATTGAGATCTATAAAAAATGCCGAACAAAAGAAGAGATCAAAAAATCGTTTGATGCTTTGCAAAAAGAGTTAGAAGAACAAATAAAAGATAATCTTAAAAGCACACAGTCAAAGCTTTTTGAAAATTTTGATGCACAAGTAGTCCAGAAACTGAAAACATCTTTAGAAAACACTAAAGCTTACATTTCAAAATACGAACAATGGTTGTGGAAAATTACCAAATTTATTCTTCAAGAGAACGCTAATTTTAACGACAAAACACTTTCTTTTAATCTAAATAAAACAGGATTAAAAAACGTAAAAACGGGTGTTTATACACTAGATAAAAAACGAGAAGATGCCAAACACTATCGCTTAGGCGACGTGCTGGCACAAAATATTATCGAAAAATCCAAAATATTAGAAACGCCAATTAATAAGTTGCTTTTTGACTATTCAGGTTGTGGTTTAAAATACAGTGAACTAGACAAACTGAACAGCAAAAAAGGATTTCTTAAAGTGGCTAATCTAAATTTAGATTCTAATGCCGAAGAGCATGATTTAATAATATTCGCTGGTGCTACAGAAGACGGTAAAATTTTAAAAGATGAAATGTGCCAATTTCTATTAACATTGAATGCTTCAACAGAAGATTCAGAGCATAGCTTTAATAGTAATAAGGTAGATAAAGTTTATCAAGAACAAAAGAAAAAACACATCGACTTTGTAAAGCATACCGATACGAGACTTATGCAATTAGAAATTCAAAAGTTTGAGAAATGGGCCAATGATAAGATTGAAAGCAGTGAACTTGATCTACGTGAAGTCAAGAAGAAGATAAAAGATTTAGAACGCGAAACAAGAGTTGACAATCTAAATGCCGATGATTTACTTGAAATACAAAAGAAAATTCGAGTCTTGGACCGTAAGAAATCAAAACTACGTAGAGAGATTTTTGACATTGAAGACAAAATCCTCGAAGAACGTGATGAAATGATCGAAGAGGCGGAAAATAAATTACAACGAAAAACTACAGAAACAGAAATAATCACTATTGAGTGGGAAATAATATAATTTTATGAGCAATTACAACAAACTTCAAAAAGTTCTTACCGAAGTATTCCAACTAGACCAAGCCGATTTAGACTTTGGTATTTATCGCATTATGAATCAAAAGCGCGATGCTATAAATGACTTTTTGCAAAATAGCTTACCTGTTCAAGTAAGGCAACTATTAGAGCAAAATCTTTCTGGTGATGCCAAAGGATTGCAAGAAGAACTGGATAAAACTATTGCTCAAGCCACTGCATTAGGTGCAGACCCTAATACATTACCAAAAGTAAAAGAGCTAAAAGATAAAATTGCAGCTTCTTCATCTATTGATACTTTAGAACAAGAAGTATTTTCACATTTAGCAAATTTTTTCAAACGCTATTATGATGGTGGCGATTTTATTTCCTTACGTCGTTATAAAAAAGATGTATATGCTATTCCTTATGAAGGTGAAGAAGTAAAATTACATTGGGCAAATCACGATCAATACTATATTAAAACATCAGAGTATTTGCGCAATTACGCTTTTAAATTAGCTGGTAATAAATTAATTCGTTTTGATCTAAAAGAAGCAAGTACGGAACAAAATAATAATAAAGCACAAAACGACCAAGAACGCCGTTTTGCTATTTATGATGAATTGCCTGTTGAAGTAGATGGAAATACTTTAACTATTAATTTTACCTACGAACCACATAAAAAATCAATAAAGCAAGACGATTTAACTAAGAAAGCGGTTGAAGTTATAAAAACTAATGTGCCGGTAGATTTTACCGATGTTTTTGCACTGGCACCTACCGAAAGCAACAAACAACGCACATTACTAGATAAACATATTTACAGTTTTGTTTCTCGCAATACCTTTGATTATTTTATACACAAAGATTTAGGTGGCTTCTTTCGTAGAGAATTAGATTTCTATATAAAAAATGAAGTACTACACATTGACGATATCAATACCGAAAATGAAATTGCTTTTAATAGCCAAATATCAAAAATAAAAGCCTTAAAACAAGTTGCAAGCAAGATAATTTTATTTCTTGAACAATTAGAGAATTTCCAAAAGAAACTATGGCTTAAAAAGAAGTTTGTAATCAATTCTAACTATTGCATTACTTTAGACCGTATTCCCGAAGACTATTACGATGAAATTGTTGCTAATAAAGCGCAATTAGACGAATGGGAAAAATTGTTTGATCTTACTATCAAGACAGTTAAAGAACTAGAAAAAGAACCATTTTTAGTTTTAGATACTAAGTTTTTCCCTCAAGATTTTATAGATCGCGTGTTAGCAGAGTTTGATGATTTGGACGAAAAAACAAATGGTTTGTTGATTAATTCAGAAAATTTTCAAGCTTTGAATTTATTGCAGGAACGATATCGAGGTCAAATTAAAACAACATATTTAGATCCACCTTACAACACTGGTAATGATGGATTTATTTACAAAGATGGATTTTCACATTCCAGTTGGCTTTCATTTATGGATGAGAGGCTTTTGTTGAATTATAATCTTTTAACAAGTAATGGTTCAGTTTCAACTTCAATAAATTCAAATGAGAATTTAAATTTGCAAACACTATTAGGTAAGGTGTACGACAAGTTTGAAAATTCTTTTACAATAAAAGTCAGACATGAAAAACGAATAATTAGAAAAGACATTCGTTATCAAGATTGTATAGAATATCTAAATATTGCTTCAAAGTATGATTTTAATCCAAATAGAATTGTAAATGAAGGTGAAGATAAACTTTCTGATTATATATATAAAATTGAATTAAGCAATGACAACCCGAAAACAGTGGAAATCAATGGATATAAAGTGCAAATATTTTCAGAAGATGAATATAATTTAACAGTTACGGAACCATCCGAATCAAGCTTCAAAAGATATACAATAAGAGGTTCATTAATAACGCAAAGCGGTTCTGCAAGTGAATATTATGAAATAAATTTGAGAGAACGTAGAAAAATTGATGGTAAGGGTACGCTGTATAAGGTTATCGGTATGGGTTTAAGAGGCGATGGTTTGGGTCATAGATACATTATGCAACCAAAAGAAAAAGGGGGCGACAACGGTATTTATTTTCAAGGTATGCCGCTAAAACAAGATGTTGAAAAGGGACTTCCTCATCCAAATTACTACGATTTCGTAAAAGAATTTAATGATTGTGGTGACGAAGGTGGTGTAATATTTAAAAATGGAAAAAAACCTGTTAAATTCTTGGAAAAAGTTCTTGAAGTTGTTAATCATAAAAAGGATGATATACTATTAGATTATTTCGGTGGTTCTGCTTCTAGCGGCCATGTTGTAATTAAACTCAATCGAGTTGACAACGGTAATAGAAAATATATTTTAATGGAAATGGGGTCTTATTTTGATTCTATAACTAAACCGCGCGTTCAAAAAGTAATTTACTCTGACAATTGGAAAAACGGACTACCACAAGATAAGAAAGGTATAAGCCAAATGTTTAAATACATGGCCTTAGAGAGCTATGAAGATACCTTAAACAATTTGAGCTTACATAAAACTGAAAACCAACAAGCTGCTTTAGAATTAAACGATAAAGTAAATGAGGAATACCTACTACAATATATGCTTGATGTCGAAAGCAGAGAGCATTTATTCAATCTAGAAATTTTTAAAAATCCTTTTAATTACCAGTTAAACGTTACTGAGAACAACGAGCTTATTCCAACAACGGTCGATTTAGTAGAAACTTTTAATTATTTAATTGGTTTAAAAGTTAAGAAAACAGAACGCATACGAGAGTTCAAAATAGTTTCTGGTGAAAACCTTAAAGGGGACAAAATTTTAGTTTTATGGCGTAATTTAGAAAAAACAACTAATGATGACCTAGATAAATTTGTAGAAAAACTAGATATTAAAGTTTTTGATGGCGAATATGATATCATTTATGTAAACGGCGATAACAATTTGTCCAATTTTAAAAAAGAAGAAGAAAGCTGGAAAGTAAGGTTGATTGAAGAAGAATTTTTCAACAAAATGTTTGATGTAAAAGATATTTAACCAATGGCTACATTTCATAATAAACTAGTATTAAACAAATACTTGCTTTCCCAGTTTGGTGTATTAGGTTTTGAAGCATTAGCACAAGACTTAAAGAGCTCACATCTAGAAGGATATAACGAAGAAGGCAATACGAAATATTTGAACAGTTTAGTCAATCGCTTGTTTGATAGCGAAAAACTAACGCGAGAAATGCTGCAAGAGTACGATGAAAATATTGTACGCTTTACGCATGAGATTTCTAGAAACAGAAACGAAGTAATCAAATGGAAGTATTTTCAATACTTATCTTTGCTTTTCGTTGAGATTTATTTAGATAAATATTTTAGTAATAGGGTAAAACTACTGGCAGAACTCAATCAGTTTGTAGAAAAATACAACGATCCTCTTGATGTAGATTTCACAGTGCTTAACCCAACAAAAATTGTAGTAGAACCATTTACAGATAAAGACTTAAATAAAATTGCATTTTGGAATGCTACTGGTTCCGGTAAAACGTTGTTAATGCACATTAACATTAAGCAATATTTATACTTTGCCAAAAAATACCATTATAAAGACAACAACAAGGTCATTTTAATTACACCAAATGAAGGTTTATCTAATCAACATTTAGAAGAATTTCAATTATCTGAAATTAATGCTGCCATATTTTCAAAATCGTCAGGTTCAATGTTTGCCAACGAGTTAGTTGAAATTATTGAAATAACAAAATTATCAGATACTAGCGGTGATAAAACCATTGCTGTGGATAGTTTTGAAACCAATAACTTAGTACTTATTGACGAAGGTCACAGAGGAACAGGTGGTGAAAAATGGAAAGTGTGGCGTGACACTTTAAGCGAAAATGGTTTTGCTTTTGAGTATTCGGCAACATTTGGTCAAGCGATCAATGCTGCTTCTGGAAAAAACAAAAAAGAATTAGAACAGGAATATGTAAAATCTATCATTTTTGATTATTCATACAAGTATTTTTACGGCGATGGTTATGGTAAAGATTATAAAATACTTAACCTAAAAGAGAGTAATAATCAATCTTTTGTTCGTAAATATTTGACGGCAAACTTGATTTCCTTTTATCAGCAACACCTTATTTTCGATAATAAAGATAATTTAGCCAAAACATTTTTACTAGAAAAACCATTATGGATTTTTGTAGGTGGTAAAGTGAATGCTGTTCGAAAAGAGAACGGTGTAGATACCTCAGATGTATTAGAAATCATCTATTTCCTTACCAGCTTTATCAAAGACTCAGCAACAGCAATAAACGATATTGAGCAAGTCCTATTGAATGATGCAGGACTAATGGATGAAAAAGGAAATTCTATTTTCCATGATTCGTTTACGTATTTAGTAGAAAAGCAATTCTCATCAGAAGACGTTTATAAAGACATCATTAAACGTGTTTTTAATTCGGAAGTTATTGGTGCTAATTTATATTTAGACAACCTTAAAGGGGCAAATGGTGAGTTAGGTCTACGTATTGGAAATGCTGATTATTTTGGCGTAATCAATGTAGGTGATGAAGCTAAGTTACACAGCTTAGCGATGAGTAATAAAGTACTAGGTACTGATAAAGATTTCTCTACCTCACTATTCCATAACATAAACGAAAAAGACTCTAAAATCAATCTACTAATTGGTTCTAAAAAATTCACTGAAGGATGGTCTAGTTGGCGTGTTAGTTCAATGGGTTTAATGAATATTGGTAAAAGTGAAGGATCTCAAATTATTCAATTATTTGGTAGAGGTGTTCGTTTAAAAGGATATGACTTTAGCCTTAAACGTAGTAACGGCCTAGATGAGTACCAAAAACCAACTAATTTAAAAGATTTACGAAAATACCTATCGCCATTAGAAACGCTAAACATTTTCGGTGTCAAAGCCGATTATATGGAAAAATTTAAAGAGTTCTTAGAGCAAGAGGGGCTACCTGCTAATGATTCTAAATGGCATACCGTCAAAATACCGACCATTATCAAAAAAGAGCTTTTAGAAAGTAATCTAAAAATGGTTCAAGTAAAAGAAAAAGAAGATTTTAAGAAAAAGATAAAACTAAACTTAGAACTTGACAAAACAATATACAAAGGCACAAGAATAGAACTTGATTGGTATCCAAAAATTCAAGTATTAAGCAAACAAAGTAATACGATAATCGCTTCTAAAAACGAAGGGTATTTAACTGAGTTTAACTTAGCATTCATAGATTGGAAAAATATATTCCTAGAGATCGAAAAATACAAATTTGATAAAAACTGGTTTAATCTTTCTATTTCTAAGGAAGCTTTAAAAGACATAATATCTTCTAAAGATTGGTACACTTTGTATATTCCAAAATCTGAATTAGATATGAATAGTTTTTCTCAAGTATACACCTGGGAAAATCTAGCCATATCCCTATTGAAAAAATACATCGAGAAATTCTATAATTTCCATAAAAACAAATTCAATTCAGAACATATTGAAACACGTATTTTAAATCAAAATGATGATAATTTTATTTATGAATATGAAGTAAAATTCAATGTTGAAGGTCAGGCGCAGACTATTCAAGAACGCGTGAACCAACTAGTTGAATCTATAAAAACGAATGCTTTTGAGGGTGTAACAACATTAGCGGCTAACTTCATTGCTTTTGATAATGAACAGCACTTATATAAGCCTTTGTTATACTTAGATGCCAAAAGCTACAAAGATAGCTTACAAGTGTCGCCAGTGCCCTTAGATGCCTCAGAAAAAGAGTTCATGGATGACTTAGTTAAGTTTTACAAATTAAACAGAGTTGAATTTGAGGATAAAAAAGTATTTCTATTACGAAATCAAAGTAAGAAAGGAATTGGTTTTTTTGTTGATGCAAATAACTTCTATCCTGATTTTATTCTATGGATTTTAAAGGATGATAAACAATATATTGCATTCGTAGACCCTAAAGGAATAAGAAACTCAAACGGTCTACACGATGCCAAAATTCAATTTCATAAGTTGATCAAACAGCGTATTCAGCCACAAGTGAATCATGAAAATATTGTATTAAGTTCATTCATTATTTCTAATACAAAATATTATGAATTGCCCTGGAAAGAAAATAGAGATATTAGTGAATTTCATCACAACAATGTTTTCTTCCAATATGAGGATAAAGATACTTATGTGGGTAAGGTAATAGCTAAAATGCTGGTTTAAGTTAACATCAATGTAGTAGATAGTCCAACGCAACCTTTGCCTTTTTTGGCAAAGGTTGTAAGTTGAGCGGTCTAATATGATTATATTTCATTCTCAAGTGAAGGCACATCGTGCTTTTTCCAAATAAAACTATAGCGATAAGTTCAGTAATATAATAACTAATTTATTTCAAAATGTCACACAAAGAAAATAATTACTCTAGTAATGAATTGATTATTAAATAATTATTACTATTCACTTATTTCATCAATTCCTAAGTATATTTTTTTTATCCTAAGTTTTATTATAATTTAACAACATTTATTTATAACTTCAATTCCTAAGTGTACGTTTTTCTATACTAAGTCAATTGTATTATTCAGTACATATTAATTCACTACTTCAATTCCTAAGCATACGTTTTTTCTGACCTTAATTAAAAGCATTTTTCACAATTTATTATTTAAATATCAAATCACTTCAATTCCTAAGTGTACGTTTTTTTTACCCCAATTTGCAAGCATTTATCTAAATATTTCCATTACTTCAATTCCTAAGTGTATGTTTACTTACCCCGGATTTTAAGCATTTATCTATTTATCATCATCACTTCAATCCCTAAGTGTACGTTTTTATTTTACCCTAAAATAAACGCATTTTTACATTATATAATTATAACACTAATTCACTTCAATTCCTAAGTGTACGTTTTAATTCACTTTAACCTAAAATAAGTGACTTAGCATCTACGTATATGACATTATTATATTTTCGCTAAAAGAAAGCATATTAAAAAATTTATATATAGAACGTCCAAAACATTGTAGACTGAAAAATAAACTTTTCAGTCAAATTATAATATAAAGGATAGAGGTTCCCGAGCAGTAATTAGCTCGGGTTGGCTTCCTCGCAAAAAGCCACAAAATAAAAAAAGCCTATATATTAATGTATAAAACTATCGATTTCAACCCTAAAAAAGCACTTTTCACTCAACTAAGCAAACTTGATATGGACAACTTTGAATTTTCATCATCTTGCTACATAACAAATAGCGATATAATGAATAACATCGAAATTATGAATATGCCATTAAAAGACAAAACAAAATCAGTCAAAAACATATTGAAGTTCCTTGCATATCTGGATGAGAGAATCAAAACCAATGACCGAACTACAGAAATACCTATACCTCAAAAAGTATTCATAAAGTACTTTAATGTAGACCAATATAATAAATACAAAGAGATACTTATTAAACTTGAGATTTTAGCACAAGTTAAACACAAAGATGGTAAGTGGTATTCAAAAGATCTTAAAATTTGTAAAAATTATCAAGTATTTAATAAGTATTTGAACTGTGAGGATTTTGTATTAGTAGTTTTTGACAATCTTAAGAGTGGACACGAGATAAAAGTTATAAACGAAGTAAATGGTATCCCTAAAAAATTTGTAGATACTATAGCTTCGATAAAAATTAATATTGCAGATGCTTTACAAGCCGAGATTGAAGAATATCATTCCCAACGAATTAATTTACATCAACTTAAAAGGAGAATTTCACGAATATTTGCAAGTAGTAGCGAACGAAAAATCAGCAAAGGAAAAAAAGTAGCTAGGATTTACACCTCTCTCTCGAACATATCAAAAGTTACTCGTAAGCATTTTAATATAAAGTTTTATGAAATGGATATCATAAATTGTCAGCCAACACTGTTGATTGCACATTTGGCAGATCACAAAAAACAAGTCGACATCGATTATAAAAATGACTGTGAAAATGGTACTTTCTACGAGAAATTTATTGATATATTCTTGATTGAAGAGGCACCTATGGTCGACGCAACTTTAGTTGAAATTGCAAGAGTAGAAACTAAAAAAGCAATTTATAAAAATGTTTTTTTTGGATTTAACAGAAAAAATAAAGTCAATCTGAAATTTAAAAAATTGTATCCAGAAGTATGGGAATCTTTAAATGATATAGCCATATCCAAGGTGTCTTTAGCTTGTATATTACAAAATATTGAAGCAGAACTATTTAACTCATTATTACCACAAAAATCTGATTACTATTACACCTTATTTGATGCGATATGTTATAGCAATGACAGGGATACTTTAGAATTAGAGAATAAAATTACAAGCTTCTTCTTAAATAAAAACATTAAAGCTAAAATTAAAAAAAACTGATATTAATAAAAAAAAAACATGAAACAACATGATAAGAGAAAAACAAATCTGCCAAAAAATTTACCAGAATTGCATGGTATGCAAATATCTAAATTTATTGTTAACCAAGCTTTGAATCTATTTCCAGTTTACCACAGCGGAAAACTTTGGTATAAAAAAGAATGCTGTGATGTTTACTTAGCTTTTTACGATAATAAACTTCAATTGAATTATGATGGTGGCTTGTATTTTCATGACGAAATATGGCTTTATCCAAATGGTAATTTTGGACAATTGTAAAATGAATAAAATATTACAGTAAAATTAGGTGGTAAGTTTTACCATATAATAAATTGTACGTTACAATATAAGGATACACATTTTATAAAACTTGTTACCTTATTGTAAGGTCTACACTTTAACAACTTCTTAAACTGCTGCTCGTGAAACACTAGTATCAAAATTAAATTACTCTAAATAATAGCAAACTAAAAGCATCAAATCTAAAAAATTAAACACAATTACTACATCATAAAATCATTTGAAATAAGCAGTAATTTTTTCGACTTATAAGTTGATAGTCTTTTACAAATTAATGTTGGTTGTTTATTTTACTTTGGTAAATGGAAAAGAAAGTTGAAAAAATTGAGCTAGAATTAGTAGATCGAATTTACAAACTCTTTATAGCTAAATTCAATGGTAACAAATCAGCTTTTGCTAAAGCGTCGAGTTGTTCTGAGACAACCATTAGAAGAGTATTGAGGTACGAACAAGGCATTACAGTCAATTTGTTGTTAAGAATGGCAACGGCACTTGATACTAATATAAGTCAGTTATTTGAAAATTTAAATATAAAGAGTTAATGTAAGCAATAATATTAAAGAGCTCACAATAAGCGTATTAGTTGCTCGCAAATATCTATTTGATAAAGGAAATTCTATTCCTTTTAATTTCCAGAAAAAAAATAACACATGACTTCACTGCAACTAAACAAGGTCGACAAAATTTTAAAAGAATACGGCATAAACTTCAATAAAAGTGATTTAATTGATATTGCACAAAACCAAGATACATCAATAATACCAGCAATAAAAATTTTGAGCATGATAGGTCTAAAAGAAGATTTAGGACATCAAATACTTATTGATAAATTAAATCAATTTTATAAATATTGGTTATCAACATTTTTAAAGAATGAAATATATCTAGATATTTATGATTCAGAAGGTTGCATAAATTTGAAAGAGATGTATGAATTTATATCAGATATATTTGATGGTCTCAAATAAAAATAAAATCATAACTAATTTATCCAAAAACATGAAAGATGCTATTGAATATCAACGACATAGAATTAATTGACAGAATAATTGCAGATCCTAATCATATTTCTATCTTATATGAGCGACATCATAAAGATTTCTCGCAGCAATTAAGCAGCAAGTTTAGAGACATAAATCTTCATGCAATACAAGATATTGTTACAGAATCAATATTAGATTTACTTGAAAAAATCCCATATCTGCAATTTGAAGTAGGAAAAGATAATAAAAGTTTAGAAAATTACTTATTTGTGATGTGCAGAAATAAGTTATATAATGAAAGCAAAAAAGCAACTGAAATTCAATACGAAGAAAACAATAAATCTATTAGTTACTTATATCATAAACACGAAGAAGATACTAATAATAATCTACAATTTGAAAAATGGAAACAATCCCTTGAAGTTTTAAAACAAAGAGGTGGGAAGTGCTATTCACTTATTGTTTTATCAACTTCAAAAATTTATAAATATAAAATTTCTGATCTCACGAGACTTTTTAACTATGCCAATGATGCAACAACTAGAACTCGAAAATTCAATTGCTTACAAAGTCTAAAATCAATATTAACAGAACTTTAACCTTTATAAAT
The DNA here is from genome assembly GCF_013294005.1 of Flavobacterium gelidicaeli. Classification (GTDB taxonomy): domain Bacteria; phylum Bacteroidota; class Bacteroidia; order Flavobacteriales; family Flavobacteriaceae; genus Flavobacterium. The sequence continues at coordinate 283,628 of NZ_JABSNK010000004.1, read as the reverse complement.
GAAAATAGAACAACAAATTGTTAAAGATCAAATATTATTTGAATTGGGAGAAGAACATAGCTTGGATAATAATTTATTCAATGAAAAATTCTGGACCGATTTCACGAATGCTATTCTTCTATTTGAAAGTGATTCAAGAAAAGTTTATAAAATGGTCTTAACACTGCACATTGACGCTAGAATTATTGAAAAAATCATATCTATCATACCAGAAATCTTCGGTATTTTAATATTGGAACTTGCTCAAGAATATGTCGAAGGGCATGCTTCTGAGACTACAATAATGCTTGTAAACTCTAAAGAGACATTATTAAAAAAAGAAATAGATATGTTCTCTAACTTAAATAAAGCTACTAATATGATTGAAAGACAAAGAATAAAAACTGAATTACCAACAATGTTTGATAAGCTACAAAAAAAGTATTTGGATAATCAAATCTAATATCTTTTAATATTAACATAACAATTAGACTTAATAATAAAAGGGTATAGCATCAATAGAGCTATACCCTTTTATTGTTTATAAATACACCTATGTAATTAATCTTCAACATTTTGATCTTACCATTAATATCAATTTATTACTACCAGAGTATTGAAAATACCGATATTCTAAGTTCTTGAGCATTAGAATTACAGTTATATCATTCAGCTACTAGAAAGTAGATTGATCTATATCCGTAATATCTATATGTTAAAGATTTAAGATTTAGAGTGACTATCCGCTTATTTAGTACTTACTAAGTATAAAGGTTAGTATAAAAAACATCCTAATGTTAAAATTTTTAATTTTTAGTTGACTATCGGGTTTTTCAGCTATTAATAAATACAATACTTGATATAAACTATAAGTAAATGTTAAATTTTAAAGCCTTAGAGTTACTTTTAAATCATTTAGCTATTGGTAAATATAGCGCAAGTTTAGATGAGTAAAAAAAATGACTTGAAAATTAATTTTTAAATCAATTAGTGCATAGGGAAATATCAATTAATAAATATAAAAAAAATGAAAAATATGAATGAAGAATTTATTGGTCAAGTAGAAAAAGTTTACCCCGAGGAAGGACATGGTTTTATATCGTCATTGTGTCTACAAGAAAATATCTATTTCGAATTAAAAGGTATTTTAAAAAACTTAAATGAAACTGACAGTGTTGCTTTTATAATAGAGCGACATAATAAGAATATGAAAGCAAATCTAGTAAGGAAAGTATATACTAATGATAGTGGAATTAAATTTGTGTCTAGAGTTGACAACACCCACAATCATGTTGATTTAGACAAATTTATGCCCTTGATAGGTAATTTTATCAAGGATTACAATGAAGATTTCATTGAAAAGGAATTTACTTTTGATTTTGTGATTGGAACAACAGAATGTATCCAAACAGACATCTCAGATGAAATTATGCAATGAGAAAGAACCGCAGGGGATATAGCCGGTTTATCCTCAAAAAAGAACCAACTGAAACTAAATCTCTTTTCATAGTTTTAAAAAAATCGAGAATAGGTTACGTAATTATAACTATTTTTTGTGGTAAAAAGGCAGCTCGAGAACCATTTGATAATTTAGCAACAGATGAAGATTTAAATTTTTGGCAAACTCATGCTTTGCTATTCAATGAAGATATTATAATTAAAGATACTATAACTACTATTTGTCCCTGGAACTAAAATAAATATTATTTGAAAACCAAAATCATAAATCATAACGTACCCATTGCCGAATTTACGTAAAATATTTAATTTACGTTATAACATATTTAAAATAAACAGCTGTTGGCAAATACATTAGAAATAAAAAAATGCTTATTTGAACAAAAATTAAAATACTGATATACAAGGATTGGATATGTTGTTGACTTGATCTTTTAATCATAACATAGCTCTTTTGTAACTTTTTCGATAATTAATTTTCAATAAAAATAAACTTTTGATGATTAAAATTATATAATAACTGTAGGAGTAATTAAGCTATCTATGATAAAACATAAACAAAATGAAAAGAACAATTAAAATGCAAGTTGAAGAAAGTGTAACTGAAGAGGTTAAAATTTTACAATTAGGTGGAATAGATTATTTACGATTCAAAGATTTAAAGTTTTCCTCGGATGAATTTCTATTCGTAGGCGTTAGTGGAAGTAGTCTATTAGGTTGGGAACATTACGAAGTAAGAGTAGCATGGAATTACTTAAAAAGCAATTTTGACTACGGTTTTTTTGATGTTCCTGGTAACCATAAAAATGCCAAATTTTTCTACATAAAAGAAAATCTACAATCGAACTAGTTATAAAATTATAACAATATTGGTTTTATAAAAAAGTTTAAGCGCTAAAAAGTGTTTTCAGGCGCATTAGACTCAATTGGTTCAACTATATTATAAAAATTTATATACTAAAGATTTTAAATTCGAGATTCTACGAAACAGATGATCAAGATCGCGTAGCATTCTACAAGTATTATCGCATTTCAACCCCTATAAACAATCCACCCCCTTAATAACTGACTTATGTAACATTATATATAGTATATAAAAATAAGTACTATGTAATGATTACTACACTAGAAAGTCGGGAAGAAGAATGGAAACAAATACCTGGTTATGAAGACTATCAAATATCTTCTTACGGCAGATTACAAAATAAGCACGGGCGATACCTGAAAGGATCACTCAAAAAAGATCATGGTAATGAGACGAAAACAAGAGTGATTTATTCTATGACACATAGAGGAAAAAAATACAGAATATACGCAAGTCGATTAGTAGCGGCAGCTTTCCGCGACTTTGATTTGCTGGACAAAAACTTTGTAATTGATCATATTGACAACGATAGTATGAATGATAATGTAGAAAATCTGCAAATAATAACTGTTAGAGAAAATAACACCAAAGATTCAATAAATAAGTGCGGTTACGTTGGTGTAACCAAAAGAGGAAGTCGATACATCAGTTACATTACAACTAATAGAATACAGAAAAATTTAGGTACTTTTAGAACAGCACTTGATGCTCATCAAGCATATAAAGAAGCTTTGGAAAACATCATAATAACACATGACGAATATTGTTCGTCGTGGCATAAAGGGAAGTTTAAAACAAATTAAACTAAGATTAAAAAAAGTTTCACTTCTAATAGAAGTGAAACTTTTTTTAATTCATTAATTATTGATATACAGTTAGTTACGCTTAACTACTATTTTAAAAGAAGTAAAAAGTTTCACTTTTATTAAATAAAGTATGTTTTTGAAACAAAAATCAATATCTTTATGACCTAAATTTATTTACCATGAGCATTAAAGATTCTTCTACTACCAGCGACTATTTGAATTTTGACGTTACATTGAATAAAGCAATGAAGATTATTAAATCTGATAAAAATTACAAAATTGGTTTTTTAATAGTTTTTGGTATTAATGTCGGATTGCGGATATCTGACATCCTAACATTAAAATATGAGGATTTAGAAAATGAATCTATTTCATTAATTGAATCCAAAACCAACAAAAGACGTGTGATTCGTTTAAACGACAATATCAAAAAAGCTTATCGCTTATTAAAAGAAAGAAGTCAAGAGAATAATGGGTACGTCTTTACATCTAATCAAAAGACAATCTACAGCTCACAATACATAAATCGCAAATTAAAAGAAATTTTTGGATCTAAATCACTCGCAATATCTACCCACAGTTTAAGGAAGACATTCGGCCGTCAAGTCTGGTCTAATAACGGTGAAAGCGATAAAGCACTATTATACCTTAGTGAATTATTTAATCATTCATCACCAAGTATCACTAAGAGATATTTGGGAATAAGGCAAGAAGAGCTTGATGATATCTATATGAATTTATAATATAGTTTAACTTAATTCCATGTTTTTATTAACATTCCATGTATAATTTTTTAAATCAGGAATAACCGCAAACATTAAGTTAATTAAAAAAATTGATTAACCTCATAGCATACTATATTTTGGAGTAAAATAACAATGTATCATATAATATGTAATATCTAATAGTTGACACTAAAGAATGAATAAAAAATACTTTATTATCTACAAATATCAAAAAAGTACTCTTTCACAATTATCAAAGTATTTAGATGAGAAATTAAAAAATTAAAATTACCAACTTTATTGTGAAGTAATCCTACCAACTATAGCATGCTAAAAATGATAAAAGCTTATCTTAATCGTTATTTTCTTACTCAATTGTATTATATTTGAAAGAAATATACCTGTTTTGTTTTAGTAAAATTTCAGAAAAGCGTCAACAAACGAATAAACTAATGGTTAAAGATGGCACGCAAGAAATAATAGATATTAGAAATAAAATCAAGGCCGATACAATACTTTTTTTTGACATGGATGGTACACTCATTGAAACAAACTTTGCCAATTTCCTTGCCTACCAGCATGCGATTATATCCGTAACAAATTTAGATACTAAATTAAGTTACGATAAAGATCAGCGTTTCAACAGAAGCCTACTAAGAACCTCTATTCCTAACTTGACTGAAACTGAATACGAAAGTATAATAAAGCGAAAAGACAAATACTACTTCGCTATTATGAATGAAACAAAACTCAATACGGCAATTGTAGATATACTGATAAAATACTCAAGAACAAACAAATCAATTTTGGTTACAAAATGTCGATGTGACAGAGCAATGGCAACGTTAAAGCATTTTGGACTCGCAAAATACTTTACTAGTATCTTTTGTAGAGAATTAAGCGATGGTAATCGAAAAATTAATAAATATGAGAACGCCATTTATAAATTAAAAATTCCACCCAAGTCAGTCATAGCGTTTGAAAATGAACAGAATGAAATTGAAGATGCTAAAATTGCAGGCATTCAAGAAATTATAAAAATCAAATACCTTTAAAGTCACTATGGAACAACCTACCATTAGTATCGTTTCTATCATTATTATCATCATTATAATTTTAATTATAAAAACGTATCGCAAGGACTGTATAGAAAAACCTCTACCAAAAGAACAAGAAAATCCAAAGCAGATACGAAATGAAGATAGCGAAGCATTAACCAAAGTAGTAACAGCTAAGAAAATAACTTCTGAGACAACTGTATTAGAAATACAAATTAAACTACAGCAGGAACAACAAAAAGAGATTCAATTAAAAAATAAAATAAAATTACAAGAATCTCAAAGACAAAAGGAGCTTCAAGAAAATATCATACTTGAGCCCGTAATAAAGTACAAAGCGCAGTTTCAAAATAAATTCATAATTAACAAGAATAGCTTTTTAAATAAAGATATTACAGGTTACTATCATTCAGAATATTTAGGTGGACAGAATTGGCAAGTACAAGGTACTCTAGAAAATATGATTTGGACTTTAAAAAATGATCGTAGTCCTTTCCCAAACCGGATACCTACTGCTCTTGAACAATTAAAAAAAATTTTAAAAGAGGATTTACCTAAAATTTTATCCTCAACAGATTTCGATCGCCTAACAGTTTGCGTAGTGCCGCGAGCAAAAACAGATTCAAATTATAGACAAGATCAATTATATTTTCGTCAAATTATTAAAATAGTAATCGGTGGTATACATGGATTGGAGAATGGAACAGATTTTGTTTCAAGAAAAATAAACACAAAAACAACTCATTTAAGAGGTGATCAAGGCGGTGACGGCAGAATGCCATATATTGGGATAACTAAGGAAACTTGTTTGATTTCAACTGCAGTACAAGGTAAAGATATTTTGCTAATAGACGATATTTATACTAAAAGCATTAATATAGATGAAGATGCAATACAAGCATTGTTAGATCATGGTGCTAAATCCGTTTTGTTCTATAGCATTGGCAAAACTGTCAGTAGGTTTTAATAAATTTTAAAAATATTTTTAAACAATGAAATATACAGAAAATTCACTAAACATTTTAACAACCAAATCATACAAAGGAATTGGTAATGCTTGGATAATAAAAAATCTTAAAGGTAACGAAAGCGTTGAAATGATAGTTTCTTTACTTAATAGAACTATTAAAGGAGAAAAAACTACTGCAGATGAATTTGAAAATTTAAAGCAGAATTTTGAAAGAAAAATTTTAGAAAAATTTAACGATGAAATCTGTGATGGATTTGTGGCAATTGGTGACAAACATTTCCCGCTACATCGTGGCAATGTTAAAGAAAGCGCAAGACCTATTTTTCTCTACTATAAAGGTAATATAGATTTACTAAGTATACATAATCCAAACATTACAGTAATTGGTCTGTTGAATCCCAAAGGAGATATTGAAGAAAGAGAAAGGAGAATTGTAGATGAATTCGTAAAAAATGGCATTACGATAGTTAGCGGTTTAGCTTTTGGTTGCGACAGCATATCACATCAACAAGCACTAGATTCGAAAGGTAAAACTGTTGCCGTATTACCAGGCCCATTAAACAACATAATGCCATCGAAAAACAAAGCCTTAGCATTGAGAATCGTCGAAGAAGATGGTTTACTTGTTACGGAATATGGAACTGATTTTAAAAGCACGATGGAACTAAGCAGTCGATATAGAGAAAGAGACCGCTTACAAGCATTATTTTGTGACACAATTGTTTTAGCTGCAAGCTATTCTCAAAATTCAGCTGAACGTTGGCAAATGTTTGGACAAAAACTTGACAGTGGGGCACGTTTAGCAATGGGATACGCAAAAGATTATGGTATTGCGAGAGTTGTGCTATATGATGAAGAAGTTGACGAAAATAACCCGATGTTTGATTTAAACCGAGATTTGATTAATGAACAAAAAAATATCACAATAATATCAAGTAATAATGTTATTGAGACAACCTCAAGAATATTAGCAGAAGTGTCGATTTTAAAAAGCAATACTAATTTAAATCAGGGGAATTTATTTGATTGATAATAATTAAAATTGTGTGTATCATAATATTTTCTTTTTTTAAAATATGTTCAGTCTAAGATGAATATATTATAAGTTAATATTCATGGTGGGAATTGGATGTTAAAGAAGATCAAATGTTCTGATTCATATTTAACAATTTATGAAGATCTTGTAAATGAAAAGAAACTATCATTTAGCGAAGTATTGCTTAATCTTTTCTATTACTATGCCATTAAAAGCCAATCTATAACTTCACTTAACCATTAACACGAATATAATCAACTGGTTTACTAAATGCTTTCGGCATAGAAGAATAAATAGTGGTAGTCTAAGGGCATTAATTTTTTGACATCATTCCCATAAGTTTTATTATTGAGCCCATAAAAATTGGAGTGACGAGAAACACATCGAAAAGCGTGACAAAACAACTAATCCCAAAATTAACAAAAAATCAAATATCTGTTTAACAGTGTTTTACAAAATAAAAACAGTAAACATCTGGGATTCATAACCCTGAGGTCACGAGTTCAAATCTCGTTCTCGCTACATAATTCAAACCCTTAAACAACAATTGTTTAAGGGTTTTTTATTGCATAAAAGTTTCTTAAAAACTTAGACTCTTAACTAAATTTTCTCAGTAAGCTAATGGCATTGTAAACATGAGAAGAGGCGTTAAAATACAAAATCACTTTTTTGATGAATAACCTTTCAGATAAATAACACATTATTAACGCAGGAAATGATGGTGGTGCTTTTGGAACACTTACTTTTATAGATGCTGCTTCCAGATTTCATGGAGTGCATCTTAAAGCCGATTTTTAAACAATAATAAATCACAGTAAAACTATATTATCTTGATTAATATAGTTTTTAATTTATACCATTATGATAAAAAAACATTTATTAACAGTACTTTTAGCATTATCTATTAGCCTTTCTAATGCACAAATAGTAACTAAAGAAAGTACAATTAATACGATTGAAACTGCCATTAATGCAGCCGAACAAAAACTCGAAAATTTGAAACCCGATAACGAAGCTAGAATAATCTGGGCAAAGGATTTTAAGGAAAAACAATCTCCTATTGCATTTGTGTACCTTCATGGTTTTGGCGCCAGCAATAGAGAAGGCCAACCCATCATGTCGATGTTATCTAAAACATATAATGCTAACGTTTACTTGTCTCGATTAAAAGAACACGGATTGAATAGAGAGGATAACTTTAAGAATCTTACTCCTGAAAATTATATCGCTTCCGCAAAAGAGGCACTGGAAATAGGGAAAATAATAGGGAAACAAGTGATTTTAGTAAGTACTTCTACAGGCGGAACCCTGAGTTTAAAATTAGCTGCCGAAGATCCATCTATTGCTGGTCTAATTATGTACTCACCTTTTATCGATTTAAAAAATCCTGCCTTTGCTTCTATTCTTACTCCTGAAGGTAAAGCCGGCTTTATAAAAATGAATGGTGGCGAAATTATGAAACAAAACAGACCCAAAAAGGAACAAAAATACTGGTCTACCTCTTACCACATTGATGGGTACGAAGCGTTAATAAAAATGCTAAAAAGTACCATGACCGCACAAACTTTTGAAAAAGTCACAGTTCCTGTATTTGTTGGTTACTACTATAAAAGCGAAAAAGAGCAAGACGAAGTTGTCTCTGTTCCTGCAATTCTAAAAATGTATGAAAGCCTAGGAACAGCTCCTGATAAAAAGATTAAAGTAGCTTTTCCAGAAGCAGGAAATCACGTTATTGCTTGTGATCTGAGATCTAATGACTTGAAAAATGTTTTCGATAAAACCACATCGTTCATAGATGGTGTCATTCTAAAAAAAGAACGAAAATTTGGTTTTGAACTTCAAGGCCATCGCGGAGCAAGAGGACTAGCACCCGAAAACACACTTCCTGCATTTAAAAAAGCGTTAGATTTAGGTGTAAACACTTTAGAATTAGATGTTGTAATTAGTGAAGACAATCAAGTCGTAGTCTCTCATGAACCGTGGTTGAATTACGAAATTACATTAGATGCTAAAGGAAAAAACATAACTAAAGAAGATGCGCTAGCTTTTAATATCTACAAGAACAAATATAAAACCATAAAAAAATACGATGTAGGCGCTATTGGAAATCCTAAGTTTCCAGAACAAGAAAAGTTAAAAACATACAAACCTTTACTAGCTGAAGTCATAAAATATGCAGAGACTAGAAATCCAGCTATTTTTTATAATATTGAAATTAAAAGCACACCTGAAGAAGAAGCTAATGGATTTCAACCAAGCGTAAAGGATTTTTCGGATCTTTTAATTTCAGAATTAAAAAAAAGCAACTTACCCCTAAACCGAATTACGATTCAAAGCTTTGATCCCAGAGTATTAGAATACCTTCATAAAACGTATCCTGATTACCAACTTTCCTTTTTAACTTTCGAAAATGATTTTGAAACGAATATGAAAGCGCTAACTTTTATACCCGAAATTTACAGTCCCTACTATGTGCTTCTAAATGACATTGAGGTAGAAAATATTCATCAAAAAAACATGAAAGTGATTCCGTGGACTGTTAATAATAAAGAAGATATGGTTCGTTTACTAACAATGAATGTAGACGGCATTATCACTGATTATCCTAATATCGGTATTCCGTTAAGGAAATAATTTCATATTAATACCTAACTGTATTTTATCCTGAAAAAGCAGTTATACTTTAATTGTAGAATAAATAGAACCTTACACCCCTTTGCATATTATATTCGAAAACTAATTGATAACGGTATTTAAAAAAAATTAAAAACTGCATTAATAGCATAACTATAGCTAGTTGAAAGTTTATATTTTAAAATTAGTACAGATTAAAACATTTTTCACTAATTTTGCTGTTATAAATTATAACAAATTAGTTATGTCCCTATTTTCAGATAATATTCGAGCGTTACGTATTAATCATAAAATCTCGCAAGAGAAAGTTGCTCAAAGCTTTATGATTACTCGCGGACGTTATGTAAAATATGAAGATGGAACTTCGGAGCCACCTTATAGCATCTTAAAAAAGATAGCTCAGTTTTACCAAATTACTATTGACTTATTATTATCAGTAGACATTCGAGAAATTGACGTCAATGACTTATTAAAACTTGGGAATAATCGTTTAGTTCTACCTATTCAAGTTGATGAGATGGGTGAAAACCGAATTGAAGTTGTTACTCAAACAGTAAAAGCGGGGTATTTAAGCGGCTATGCTGACCCGGAATACATTGAGCAATTACAGCAAATTTCGTTACCCTTTTTAGGTGTTGGAAAATACCGTGGCTTTCCCGTTGAGGGAGACTCAATGCCTCCCCATCAAGATGGTGACATAATTGTAGGCAGGTATGTTGAGCATTTAGGCGAAGTTTTAGATGGCAAAACGTATATTCTAATCACTCGAAATGAAGGCATGGTATATAAACGCCTTAATAAAAATAAAAAAAATGCTCTGGTGGTCGCATCCGATAATTATTTCTATCCTGCATATGAAGTAAAAGCTTCAGATATTCTCGAAATTTGGGAATACCAGTGCAGCATTGCTAAAAGTGACAAAAAAACCGAAGCTCTAGAGAATGATGCAATAAAAAACATGTTTGTAGAATTAAAAAGAGACATTAAAGAAGTAAAAAACAGTATTGGTTTAACCAATTAAATTACTTTTTAATTTCACACTCTCTTTACATCAAAACACCCCAATTAACACACTGAATTTTTACCCTATTACACCATTAATGAAAAAGCAAGAATACGCTATCGTTGATATTGAAACCACTGGAGGCAATGCTAGTCATAGCCGAATTACTGAAATTGCAATAGTCATTCACGATGGTGAAAAAGTAATTGATCGCTGGGAAACATTAATAAACCCTGAAAAAGACATACCGCCAGCTATTTTTGCCTTAACCGGAATCACTAATGAAATGGTTAGCGATGCTCCAGTATTTGAGATGGTATCAGACAAAGTTTTTGAACTGCTATCTGATCGTGTCTTTGTTGCGCACAACGTTAATTTTGATTACTCTTTTGTACGCCATGAACTAGAAAGAGCAGGACTTAAATGGACAGCACAAAAATTATGCACTGTAAGAGCGTCTAGAAAAATTAAACCCGGAATACCTTCCTATAGCTTAGGAAGACTTTGTAAATCTCTCGATATCGATTTAGAAAACCGCCACAGAGCAGGTGGTGATGCCGATGCAACTGCCATTCTTTTTTCTCGATTATTAGAATGGGATACTAACAAGGAGATGGACAAAATGATTAAGAAGACTTCACAAGAGCAACGCTTACCTCCTAACCTACCAAGAGAAGATTTTGATCAATTACCTGAAAAACCTGGTGTCTATTATTTTTATGATGAACATAATAAAGTAATTTATGTAGGGAAAGCGATTAATTTAAAGAAAAGAGTAGCATCCCATTTTAGCGGACATAAAATTACTCCGCAAAGACAAAATTTTCTAAAGGATATATGTGCCATTACTTTTGAAATCTGTGGAACCGAAATGATGGCGTTACTATTGGAATGTATCGAAATAAAAAAACTGTGGCCAATTTACAATAAAGCGTTAAAACGCTTTGAGCCAAAATATGGCTTATTTGAATATGAGGCAAGAAATGGATACAGGTATTTAGCCATTGGTAAAATAGCCAAAAACCAGAGCTGCATAGAGACATTTGATACGATATACAACGGAATAAATTCACTTAGAGAATTAGCACAGCAGTTTAAAATTGATCATCGTTTTTGTAAATATGGAAGCATGCCTGATGGGGTTTTCCCTTTACAAAGTGATCAAGAAGAACTCCCTAATATTGAGGAACACAACGACCAAGTACAGGCAGCAATAGCTTTCTATTTAGAAAAAAGACCTACTTTTGCTATCGTAGATAAAGGAAGAACTAATGAAGAACGCAGTTATATCTGGGTTGAAAAAGGACATTTTTATGGCATGGGATATATAGAGAATGATATCGCAATTAATGATTTATCAGAAATTAAAGATCACATGATTGCATATCCTACAAATCAGTACATCATGCAATTGATTTTTTCTTTCATTCAAAAATACCCTCAGAAGGTTCGTTTTGAAAAACAAGAAGAGCACGAATTTTAATTTTAAAATACTACATCTGTAAAGTTATTGTCCTCAAATCGTTTCGATTTTTTTTATATATTTGGACGTTAATACAAATTAAAAAACCATGAAAAAAATAACTATCCTAGCTGCCTTTGTTTTATTTGCTATTAGTACAAATGCTCAAGAAAAAAAGACTGCTGCTAAAAAAGAAGTAACTAAAGAAAAGACATGTTGTATAAAAACTGCTGACGCAAAAACAATGACTGTTGCTGAAATTGCTAAATGCAAGGAAAAATGCAAAGCTGAAGGTAAAAAATGTGTGGCTACAACAGCCACCAAAGAAGATAAGAAATGCTGTATAAAGAAAGCATCATAAATATAAAATCCTCCCTAGGGAGGATTTTTTTATACAATAAATACAGGTAGGTAGTTATTTAAGACGCACACTCCACTCAAAATCCATTTCTGATACTTGAATTCCGTCCTCATTTATTCCTATAGATTTCATCCAGAAAGTTTGGCCTTCGCCAGTAGCGATAGTTGCATTGATAGCATTTTCTATAATAAGACCGTCTTTGCAAATAAAATTGATACGTCCTGTTGCTTTTTTTGTAAAGTTCCCTTTGTTGTTAGCAACTAACATTGATATTTTTCTGCCGCTTTTATGTATTTGATACATTACTAAGGCACCTGTTGTTAACTCGGCTGCCATTGCTTGAACCGCAAAATACATTGATTTAAATGGATTTTGATTGATCCAACGGTGTTTAACTGATACAACGCATTTTTTTTCGTCGATATCTTTTACTCGTACTCCTGCAATATAAGCAGAGGGTAACTTAAAGAGTAAGAATTTATTAAGTTTTGAAGCTGTAAGATTCATTATGACTGGTTTTTTTGCTAATCTACAAAAAAATACTATGCACACATAATATTTTTTTATGTTAAAAAAATGTTAACATATGGTACTATGCGATACAAGATACTGTTTTTTAACCATATATTTGCATAAGAAATTACTAGGTAACCGAAAAGGCAGGAAGAAACTGGAGTTTCAATCATCAATCAAAAAAAATAATTAGCAATCAAAATCACATTAAAATGAAAACAGTAACCGAAAAAAACACAGCAACATTTATTCACTTGAGCATGTTAACGCAATATTTTATTCCGTTTGGGAATTATATCTTTCCCATTTTAATATGGTCTACAAAAAAAGACTCTTCGGAGTTTGTAGATTACAACGGGAAGCAAGCTTTAAATTTTCAACTGAGTTTATTAATGTATTGTTTAATTTTAATCTCGATTGCGGTTCCTTGTTTCTTATTTACAATTTTTAATAATATTCCGTTTGAAACTATAATTACCCAAGACCATTTCTCTAGTAATCATTTTGATTTTGGCAGTAACATCGGGTTAATCACCGCTGGATTTATAGCACTGTTCTTAGCTGCAACAATAAAAGTAGCAGAGTTCTTTTTAATTGTTTATGCAGCTATCAAAACATCAAATGGAGAATTATTTAAATACCCTGCAACAATCAACTTTATAAAATAGTCGCCTAGCCCTGATAGAAGCGACATCCTTTTATATCTTGAACAAGTTTCAAGATTTTGAAAACTAGTTCAAGATATAAAAGATATAGCGGATAGCAGGATTAGCTTCTAAAAAATTCATTACAATCATCAAAAATCAATCAAAGAATGAACAGTTTAATCCACAAACAAAAATGAAATTATGAACATTGAAAACACAAAAGCCCAGATGCGCAAAGGTGTTCTTGAGTTTTGCATCTTATCTGTATTGAAAGAAAAAGACGCATACACATCAGAAATATTAGACACTTTAAAGAACGCAAAATTACTAGTTGTTGAGGGAACTATTTACCCTTTACTAACGAGATTAAAAAACGACGGTTTACTCAGTTATCGCTGGGAAGAATCAACATCAGGACCACCAAGAAAATACTATGGCCTGACTGAAATAGGACAAACTTTTTTAAACGAATTAAATGGTACTTGGACAGAACTGTCTGATGCTGTAAACCTAATAACCAACCAAAAATAATAGCCATGAACAAAACAGTAAATATAAATTTAGGAGGAATGTTTTTTCATATTGATGAAGATGCATACCAAAAACTAACCCGTTATTTTGACGCTATAAAGCGTTCTTTATCCAACTCATCAGGACATGAAGAGATTATCAAAGATATTGAAATGCGCGTATCAGAATTATTGACTGAAAAACAACGCAGTGAAAAACATGTTGTAGGCTTAAAAGATGTAGATGAAGTGATTGCCGTAATGGGACAACCTGAGGATTACATTATTGAAGATGATAATGCTACACAGCAAAATTTTAATCAAAACAATTACAACACTACCGGAAAATCAAGAAAATTATACCGCGATAAAGACAAAGGAATGATAGGTGGTGTTGCTGCTGGTCTTGGACATTATTTTGGGATTGAAGCCGTATGGATTAGAGTCCTTCTGATATTATTAGTTTGGGGTGCTGGAACTGGAGTTTTGGCTTACATTATTCTTTGGGTAGTGATGCCTGAAGCGGTAACTACATCAGAAAAGCTTGAAATGACTGGAGAACCAGTAAATATTTCGAATATTGAAAAAAAAGTTCGAGAGGAATTTGAAAATGTTTCAGATAAAATAAAAAATGCTGATTACGATAAATATGGTAACCAAATTAAAAGTGGCGCTACAAGATTAGGAAGTACTTTTGGTGACTTTATCATGAATGTTTTTAAAGTTTTTGCTAAGTTTCTTGGAATTATTTTAATTCTTTCTGGCCTATCTTTAATTATTACTTTTTTAGTTGGCGCATTAACATTAGGTTCAGTTCATTTTAACAACTTTCCTTTTCATCAATTCATTGAATCTGGAAACTTTACTGATTATCCTATTTGGGTTTTTGGATTATTAGTTTTCATTGCTGTTGCTATTCCGAGTTTTTTCTTGACGCTTTTAGGATTCAAATTAGTATCTCCAAGTTTAAAATCTATAGGGAATATCGCTAAATCTACATTACTAGCGCTTTGGATTATTGCAATTGCAATATTGATTTCGATAGGAGTTAAACAAGCATCAGCTTTTTCAAATGATGGTAGAATTGTAAAAAAACAAAATATTGCATTACAAGCCACAGATACTTTACAAATTAAATTTGTGCACAATGATTATTTTGCCAAAAATGTAAATGATAGCAATGACTTTAAAATTACTCAAGACTCACTTAACAACGACATAATTTACTCCAACCAAGTGCGTTTTAGAATTGAAAGCACTGATGATAAAACAGCATACATTCAAATTGAAAAAGAAGCTAAAGGATCCTCGTTATCAGAAGCTAAAAGAAGAGCAGAGCAAATTAAATACCATTATAAAATTGTAAACAATCAATTAATTTTAGATAATTATTTAATTACTGATATCAAAAACAAATATAGAGATCAAGAAGTTGAAATCACGTTATTTCTACCACAAGGAACATTATTTCAAGTAGACTCAAGCGTTCGAAACTACGATAGATCTAATGACGACTTCTTTAACTTACACCACAGTTCAGACAAGTACTTGTACAAAGTATTTGAATCTAAAGTAAAATGTCTAGATTGTCCTGCAGATGAACAGGATGATTATGATACAGATGATAATTACGATAACGAAAATATAAACATACATATAGAGGACAAAGAAAATAACTCGATTACTATCAATAAAGATGGTTTATCTATTACTAATGACAGCATTAAAGGTTCAAGTAAAGATATACATGAGTTAAGAATAAACAAAGATGGAATCATAATCAAAACCAAATAATCATGCTAAAAATTATCACAATCATCACTAAATTTATCTTAATTACCCTAACCGCACTACTTTTTGCCTCATGTAATTATTCGACTAATTTAAAATCAATCACAGGAAGCGGAAACGTAACCACAGAAAGAAGAACAATTGATCAAGACTTTACTAGTGTTGATGTTAGCAATGCCATTGATGTTGTTATTGAACAGTCAGACAAAATTGAAGTTACTGTTGAGGCAGATGATAATTTACAAAAAAACATTATTACAAAAGTTGAAAACGGCGTTTTAATTATTAGCAGTGATTACAATTCTTTTATTGATGTTGACTCTAAAAAAGTAATTGTAAAAATGCCTATCATTGACGAAATTCAAGCCTCAAGCTCCTCTACCGTTAGTAATGTTAATATTCTAAAAAGCAATGCTATTGACATCACTAGTTCAAGTGCTGCAGATATTAACTTAAAAGTTGAAGCTGATAAAATCAAGTGCAAAACCTCAAGCGGAAGTAGTATTTACCTAAACGGTTTGGCTTTATTTCTTGAAACAACATCTTCTAGCGGTGGGTCTATTGAAACTAAAGATTTACATGCAAATGAAGTTAGCGCAAAAGCATCCAGTGGAGGATCTATAGAAGTAAATCCTATTGTAAGCTTAAAAGCAAAAGCATCAAGTGGTGGATCAATCACCTATGTTAAGACTCCAAAATCTATAGAGAGAAAAACTAGTTCTGGCGGTAGCATTGACATCGACTAAAATAAATGACTATATTAATGAAGAAATCATCCATCAATCGTGGATGATTTTTTTTATATTTGTCAAAATCATAATTTAAAATGAAAATGAAAAAATTAACTACGATACTATTACTAACTTTATTTACTACGGTGGCTCTAGCACAAAAAAAAGAAAAAATAAAGGGGTCCAGAAAAGTAACTACTGAGTTAAAAGACATTTCAAGCTTTAGCTCATTGTTAATAGAAGATAACCTTGAAGTACATCTTGAGAAAGGAGAAATAGCAGGCATTAAAATCGAAGCTGATGATAACTTACATGACATTATTGTTATTGATGCTAATGCAAAAGGGCTTCATGTTTACACGAATAAAGAAGCAAGCAGGTACCGCAAATTAATGGTAAAAATAACTTACACTAGTGACTTGAAATCCATAATCTCTAAAAATGAAGCTGAAATAAATGCCATTCAAGAAATCATGGTTGACACGCTTGATGTACAATCATTTGACAATTCAAAAATATTCATGAATGCTAATGCAAAATACTTTACGCTAGAAGCAGATGATAAATCAAAAATTGAGTTGAATTTGAAAGCGATGAAAACAAAAATCGTTCTGAGTAAAGACAGCTCTTTAAAATCTTTACTATCATCAACTGATTTAACTTGTGATTTATATCAAAAATCAGATGCTAAAATTGAAGGAGACGCAGCAAACGCAACATTACGATTAGACCACAATGCAAAATTAGTTGCAAATAAGTTAGCGGTAAAAAATATGGTTATAAAAACCGAAAGTTATTCTGAGGCATCAGTAAGTGCAGATACTTCAGTTATAATTGAAGCATCTAACAAGTCAGAAATTGATCTTTACGGAAACGGAAAAATCGATCTTAGGAAATTTACGGATGAAGCTAAATTATTGAAGAAAATAAAATAAACATTGTACTTAAATACAAACAGCCCCATTTATCAGTTGATAAATGGGGCTGTTTGTATTTATTATACTTATTGATTACTCTTTTGAAGCTAAATATCTTTCAGCATCTAGTGCAGCCATACAACCTGTACCCGCAGCAGTAATTGCTTGACGATACACGTGATCTGCAGCATCACCAGCTACAAATACACCAGCAACATTTGTTTTAGAAGTTCCCGGTACGCTTACAATATAACCTGTTTCATCAAGTGTAATGTAATCCTTGAAAATATCCGTGTTTGGTTTATGCCCAATCGCTACAAAGAAACCAGTTACTGGAATCTCATAAGTCTCTTCGGTAGTTTTATTTAAAACCTCTACCCCTGTTACCACTTGTTCGTCTCCTAAAACTCTAAGAGTATCGTGGTTTAATAAAATTGTAATATTTTCTGTTTTACGTACGCGTTCTTCCATGATTTTAGAAGCTCTAAATTTTTCGCTACGCACTAACATAGTAACTTTTTTACAAAGTTTAGATAAATAGTGTGCTTCCTCACAAGCAGAATCTCCTGCACCTACAATTACTACTTCTTGATTTCTATAAAAGAATCCGTCACAAACAGCACAAGCAGAAACTCCACCACCCATTTGCAAGTAGTGTTGCTCAGATGCCAATCCTAAATATTTAGCTGAAGCTCCTGTAGAAATAATTACCGTTTCGCAATGCAATTCGATGGTATCATTAATCCATACTTTGTGAATATCACCACTAAAATCTACTTTAGTAGCCCATCCGTCACGTACGTCAGTACCAAAACGTTGTGCTTGCTCTTGCAACTGCACCATCATTTCTGGTCCTGTAATTCCAATTGGGTTTCCAGGCCAGTTTTCAACTTCGTTTGTAGTTGTTAATTGCCCACCTGGTTGCATTCCTTGATATAAAACTGGGTTCATGTTTGCTCTAGCAGCATAAATAGCGGCAGTATATCCTGCAGGACCTGAACCTATGATAAGGCATTTTATTTTTTCGATAGTATGTGACATAATCTTATTTTTAATTCATTTTTGAAGTTACAAATGTAGTTTTTTAATGAAAAAAAATACACATAAAAACATCAATTTTAGCTATTTAAAAATAATTACATTCTATTTCAATTTAATTCTTGCAAAAGTAAAAAAATGTTATATCTTTGCACCCGTCTTACGGGGTGTAGCGTAGCTCGGTTATCGCGCCTGCTTTGGGAGCAGGAGGCCGCAGGTTCGAATCCTGCCACCCCGACAAAAGTCTTTTCATTTATTTGAAAAGACTTTTTTTTTGGCTTAAAGCCAACTTTCAAAGTCTTTCTGTACTTTAAATTATTTTTTAGCATCACATAATTAGTAAAGACAATTGGATATTCTTATTTTATTTTCAATTAAAACCTTACTCCTATCTTAATAATTTACACTCTTAAAAAAAATATTATAATCCTTAAGGATCAATTATAGCGTAATGCTCCTCTTTCAAAAAAAACAATTCGGTTAAATTTTATTTGTTTATAAAAAGTACTGAATCCCAATAAAATAAGCGTTTTTACGAGAATCACCTATAAAATCAGTACTTGCAAAGTACTTGCTATTTTTTATCAAAGCCCAACAAATCAATGTTTAACAAATGTTAACAAAATAGATTTTTAGAAACCATAATAAATTGTATTTTTACGGTTCAAAATTTATAGAAACACATGGGCAAAATCATTGCGATTGCTAATCAAAAAGGAGGAGTTGGAAAGACTACAACATCAGTAAATCTAGCAGCTTCCCTAGGCGTTTTAGAAAAAAAAGTATTAATTATCGATGCCGATCCTCAAGCTAATGCTAGCTCAGGATTAGGAATTGATGTTGAGGGCGTAGAAATAGGCACTTACCAAATCTTAGAACACAGTAATACCCCAAGAGAAGCCATCATTAAATGTAGTGCTCCTAACGTGGATGTTATTCCTGCACATATTGACCTTGTTGCCATCGAAATCGAATTGGTAGACAAAGAAAATAGAGAGTACATGCTTAAAAAAGCATTAGAAAGCGTTAAAGACGAGTATGATTTTATACTTATTGACTGTGCTCCCTCTCTTGGTTTGCTAACTCTAAATGCGTTAACAGCCGCAGATTCAGTAATTATCCCTATTCAATGTGAATATTTTGCACTTGAAGGTTTAGGTAAATTATTAAACACAATAAAAAGTATTCAAAAAATACATAATCCTGACCTTGATATTGAAGGATTACTATTGACTATGTATGATTCAAGATTACGTTTGTCAAATCAAGTAGTTGAAGAAGTTCAAAAACATTTTAATGATATGGTTTTTGAAACTATCATTCAAAGAAATGTAAAACTTAGTGAAGCACCAAGTTTTGGAGAAAGTATCATTAACTATGATGCAACAAGCAAAGGAGCAATCAATTATTTGCACTTAGCGCAAGAAATTATAAAGAAAAACAGTAAATAGTTTTATGGCAAAAGCAATTAAAAAACAAGCCTTAGGAAGAGGATTATCAGCATTATTAAAAGATCCAGAAAACGACATTCAATCCGTTAATGATAAAAACGCTGACAAAGTTGTAGGAAATATAATTGAGCTTGAAATTAGTGCTATTGAGATAAATCCATTTCAACCGCGTAGCAATTTTAATGAAGATTCTTTAAAAGAATTAGCTATTTCTATTAAAGAGCTAGGGGTTATTCAGCCAATTACTGTTCGTAAATTAGACTATAATAAATTTCAGTTAATCTCTGGAGAACGTCGTTTACGTGCTTCTCTTTTAGTGGGATTAACTACCGTTCCTGCATACATACGTATCGCTAATGACAATGAATCATTAGTAATGGCATTAGTTGAAAACATTCAACGTCATGACTTAGACCCAATTGAAATTGCTCTTTCATACCAACGATTAATGGATGAAATTCAATTAACTCAAGAGCAAGTAAGTGATCGCGTAGGAAAAAAACGCTCTACAATTGCTAATTACTTACGTTTATTAAAACTGGACCCAATTATCCAAACCGGAATTCGTGATGGTTTTATTAGTATGGGACATGGTCGCGCTATAATTAATATTGAAGATTTAGATATTCAAACGGATATTTATCATAAAATTGTAAGTCAAAATCTCTCTGTTCGTGATACCGAAGCTTTGGTTAAAAACTACCATGAAAGCTTAAAACCAAAAACAACAGCGAAACCCGCGACAGCTTCATTTGAAATTAACCCCTCCGAAAAGAAGGTTTTCAATGACTACTTTGGAAATCTTGTTGATGTAAAAGTTGCTAGTAATGGAAAAGGAAAAATCACAATTCCGTTTCAATCAGAAGAGGATTTTAATAGAATACTTGAATTAATTAAAAAATAGGTGAACAAGTTAACGCACATAGGATTATTATTTTTTATTCTAAGTAGCTTTTCTGCTTTAGCGCAGGTAAAAACAGTTTTACCTGTAACAGTAAAAGACACCTTAAAATCAACTAGTAACAATATTGATCCACTTACACCAGCAAAAGCAGCGTTTTATTCTGCCATACTTCCAGGTCTAGGGCAAGCTTATAATAAAAAATATTGGAAAATTCCTTTAGTATATGGTGCTATAGGAACGAGCCTTTATTTCTATTTAGATAGCAATAAAAAATACCATTTATTTAGAGATGCTTATAAACGTAGACTAGAAGGATATACTGATGATAGTTTATCTAATTTAGATGACAGCCGTTTAATTGCTGCTCAAAAAGTGTATCAACGCAATAGAGATTTATCTGCATTATTTATTGCAGCATTTTACGCTTTAAATATTATAGACGCTAATGTTGATGCTGCTTTATTGCAGTTTAATGTTGACGGAAATTTGTCTCTTAAACCTGTTCTTTACCCAAATGATGTAACATATAGAACAAACGTAGGACTAACACTTAACTATAGTTTTTAGAATCGAAAAAGAAACCTTCTTTTTGGCCTTTCTTATAAATTATCAAAAATATATCAAATGAAAATTGCACTTTTAGGATATGGCAAAATGGGCCAAGTAATCGAAAGAATTGCTCTTGAAAGAGGACATGAGATTGTCCTAAAAAAAGACCAAAACAATAGTTACGACGGACTTGAAAATGCGGATGTAGCTATAGACTTTAGTGTTCCTTTGGCTGCTGTTAGTAATATTTCAAATTGTTTCAATGCAAATGTACCTGTAATTTCAGGAACTACAGGATGGCTAGACCATTATGATGCTATGGCACAGTTATGCAAAGATAAAAAAGGTGCTTTTATCTCCAGTTCTAACTTTAGCCTTGGTGTAAACATCTTTTTTGAACTTAATGAATATCTAGCTAAAATGATGGCTAAACTAAATAGCTATAATGTGACAATGGAAGAAATTCATCACACACAAAAACTAGATGCACCAAGCGGAACGGCTATTTCTTTAGCTAAAGGAATTATAGAAAACAGTACTTATACAGCGTGGACTTTACAAAATCCTGAAGCTAACCAAATTCATATTGAAGCAAAAAGAATCGGTAGTGTTCCTGGAACACATACCGTAAACTATAATTCTGAAGTGGATAGTATTGAAATAAAACATACTGCTCACAACCGTGAGGGATTTGCACTAGGAGCTGTAATAGCTGCTGAATGGATCATTGGAAAGGAAGGAATATTCTCCATGAAAGACGTACTGGATCTAAAATAATTTTGCCTATAAAGGCGTGACTGCCTCAACTTTAAATATATAATTATGACACTATATCAATGGTTTGTGTTTTTTTTACTGATTCAAATTGTTCACTTTTTAGGAACATGGAAATTATATGAAGCCGCAGGAAGAAAGCGTTGGGAAGCAGCAATTCCTGTTTACAACGCAATTGTATTAATGAAAATCATAGGAAGACCAACTTGGTGGACCTTATTACTTTTCATCCCAATTATTAACTTAATTATGTTTCCAGTAATCTGGATTGAAACATTAAGAAGTTTTGGAAAAAGAACTAGCTTAGACACTTTTTTAGGAATAATTACTTGTGGTTTATACATCTACTACGTTAATTACACACAAGACTTAAACTATACCGCTGACAGAACTTTAAGTCCACAAAATAAAGCCGCAGACACAGTAAGTTCTCTATTATTTGCCGTAATTGTAGCTACATTTGTACATACTTATTTTGTACAACCCTTTACAATTCCTTCTTCTTCTCTTGAAAAATCATTGCTTATTGGTGATTTCTTATTTGTGAGTAAAGTAAATTATGGCGCTAGAGTACCTATGACCACTGTAGCATTACCTATGGTTCATGATTCTATACCGCTTACAAAAAGCAAATCATATTTAAAATGGCCTGAATTACCTTATTTTAGATTGCCTGGAGTTGAAGATATTAAACGTACAGATATTGTTGTATTTAACTGGCCTGTTGATACTGTTCATTACTTTTTTGAACCTAAAGGAAGACCTGGAGTTATCAAACCTGTAGATAAAAAATCAAACTACGTTAAGAGATGCGTAGGTATTCCTGGAGACACACTTTCTGTAAAAGACGGAATTGTTTACATAGACGACAAAGTGCTGCAGTTACCTGAAAGAGCTAAACCTCAATTTTCTTATGAAGTTGCTTTAGATGGTAAAACAAACATAGACTTTGAGTACTTATTAAAAAAATTAGACATTACAGATCCTGCTTATTTCAAGAATCCCGAAAAAAGAGATACACTAATGTTTAGTGCTCTTACCGCAGCTAGTGCTGAATATTTAAAAAGTATTCCTGGAATAACTGCAGTTACAAGACGTATCGCTAAGACTCCTGAAAGTGGAATTTTCCCTCACAACACTAATTGGAATCAAGATAACCTGGGACCAATATACATTCCGCAAAAAGGAAAAACTGTAGCACTTAATAGTGAAACACTTCCTTTTTATGAAAGAATAATTAGCACATACGAGTTAAATGATAATGGTGAAAAGAACGATTTAAAGGTAACTGGTAATGAAATCAGATTAAATGGGGTAGTCATTAAAGACTATACTTTTAAACAAAATTATTACTGGATGATGGGAGACAACCGCCACAACTCCGAAGACAGTCGTTACTGGGGCTTTGTTCCTGAAAACCATATTGTAGGCAAACCTGTTTTTATCTGGATGAGCTGGGATACAAACGGAAAAGGATTCAATAAAGTGCGCTGGGACAGAGTTTTCACCACAGTAAGTGGAGAAGGACAACCACAGTCTTACTTTAAGTTTTTCTTAATTGCATTGGCAGTATTTTTTGTTGGTGAATACTTTTGGAAAAAAAGAAAAGAGAATAAAGCATAATCAAAAGTTTAATTATCGAAAGTCATAAAGTTATTCCTAAAAGAGTACTTTATGACTTTCTATTTTAGTAATACTTTTAATTTATATAAAAATGAATACCTTATTACATCCTACCTACTTCCCTTCAATAAGTCATTTTGTTGCTATAGCAAAAGCTGATAAAGTGATTTATGAAATAGAAGATAATTTTCAAAAGCAGACAAATCGTAACCGAACTTATATTTATAGTCCAAACGGAATACAATTATTAAACATTCCAGTTAGACATGCTAAATTAGGGCACCAAAAAACGAAAGACATTCAAATTGATTCCGACTTTGACTGGCAAAAACAGCACTACAAATCACTAGAAACAGCGTATAAAAACTCCCCGTTCTTTGAGTTTTTTGAAGACGACTTGCGTTTAATTTTCGAAAAAAAACACAATTTTTTATTGGATTTAAATTATGAAACTCTAGATTTTGTATCTAAAAGTTTGCGTAAAAAATTTGATTTTGATACCACTACAGTATACCATCATGAAGTAAATATAAATCTCTTCTTGGATCATCGCAATCTAGTAAATGGAAAGAAAGATACTTCTTCATTTGCTGCCTATACACAAGTTTTTGATGACAAACATGGCTTTATAAACAACTTAAGCATACTAGACTTATTATTTAATGAAGGGAAATTTACTATAGATTACTTAAAAGAACAAACGCTTTAAGAAATATAGTATAAAAATTTTAATCCATAGAAAGCTCAGCCATTATAGGGTAATGATCTGAATTTTCAAAATCTGAGAAGGTCTCAAACTTTTTGACTTTCATTTTTGCATCAGCAAATATATAGTCAATTCTTGCTGGGTAATATCTAAATTTATATGTTTTTCCAAAGCCAACGCCGGCTTCTTCAAAAGCGTCCTTTAACCCTCCTTTTATTCCGCGATACACATAAGAATATGCACTATTGTTCATATCCCCACATATAACAATAGGATAATTACAATCTTTTTTATGCTCTTTAAAAATCTCTGCTTGCTGTTGCTGTTGCTTAAAAGCTTTACTGATTCTAGAAAGCATCATTTGTGATTTCTCTTGATTGATGACATCAATGTTTTCGGAAATCTCATTTACATCTGGAGATATTTTTATAGACTGTAAATGCATATTATACACTCTAATGATGTCTTTCCCTTTTTTTATATCAGCGTAGATTACATTATTATTCGAGTTAGGAAACGCAATATTTCCTTCTTTAATAATTGGAAATTTCGAAAAAATAGCTTGCGCTGTTTTAATCTTATTTCCCTGCATTAAAATAAACTTATGACGGTATACTTTCAAATCAATATTAGCTGAATTAGAGTACTCTTGAATACATAAAATATCCGGATTCTTATCGTTAATAAAGGACAGTATATTTCCAGGAACATCTTCTTTATCCAACCATTTAAAAAGATTAAACAAACGAACATTATAACTCATTACAACAAAAGCTTTATCATCATCAGGAAGTTCTTTTGCTGAAAACTTATAAAATTTATTTATAAAAGTGATCCCCATTAATAGTACTAAACCTGACAACACCATCGTCTTTTTAAACTGGATACCCCAATATATAAAAAACAAGCCGTTAAGTATAAAAAATAGCGGCATGATCAACGTTAACACCGAAAGAATAGGAAACATTTTTGGTGCCAGAAAAGGAAGCACATACGCAATAAATGTTACCAATATTAACAACATATTTAATAAATACATGCCTTTATTGAACCAAGAAAGGTTTTTCATATTTTTGATTGTTCAGTGATTATTGTGGTACAGTTACAACGTTTAAATACAATTATTATTTACCTGTTTTAAACAAAAATTCTTTCTCTTCTTTAGACAAACTATCATAACCTGATTGGCTAATTTTATCTAATATTTCGTCAATTTGTTGTTGTGCTTTATCCTTAGTAATTATTTTTGATGTAGCCCTCTCCTTAACAGGAGGTTGATAATTTTTATGTACTTTCTTGAAAGGCGACTTATTTGATTTTTTAAATAAATTAGTAAAAAAATCGACCACAGCGGTAACCATCTTACTTAAATCAGTTCCGTTTTTTAATAATTGAATAAATACAAATCCAAAAAAAGCACCCGCTAAATGCGAAATATGACCTCCCGTATTGCCCAAACGAAACTGCATAAGATCTAAAATTAAAATCACCGCAGTAACATGCCATAATTTTACATTACCAATAAACATTAATCGCAAATTCATTAATGGTTGGTAAGTAGTTGCCGCTACTAAGATTGCCATAATTGCTGCCGAAGCGCCTACAATACCTGAACTTATATTTAAAAAGTAATAACTTGTTATAAAAACAATTCCTGCAAAAACAGCACTCAAAAAATACAATCCCAGAAATTGCTTTTGAGTAAAAAAAGTTAAAAACAACCTGCTTGAAAAATTCAATATAATCATATTGAAAAACAAGTGCAGCAAACCATCATGAAAAAAAGCATAAGTTAAAAGCGTCCAAGGAGAATAGATAAAAGGATTAGGATCTGTTTTTAGTGCAAGCCAAGACGGAAAATTAAAACTATTTCCTTGAAAGTTGTAGAAAAAAACCAATGAAATCAGAAAAAAACCAACATTCCAGTAAATCAACCGATGTGCTATTCCTCCAAGCTTGTATTGTAATTTTAAATCTTCTAAAATATTCATCCTTTTAGTTTAGCGTTTATACTCCATTCTTCACGCAAGCATTATTTAGTTCCAACGTTTATTATTAAACTGGTTTTTTTTCCAAATCCACACCATAATCAAACCTGTAATTGCACCACCTATATGAGCATAATGCGCAACACCTTGACCAATCCCCATGAAAGAATTACCTAAGATACCAAAAAAACCATCATATAAAAGCATCCATATTGGCACGAAGTATTTTGCTTTAATAGGCACAGGGATAAACATAAGTGCTAACTCAGCATTAGGAAACATAAACGCAAAAGCAACTAGTAAACCGTAAATAGCACCAGATGCTCCTACAACCGTACCCATATAAGCACCAGTGAAGTTTTGAAATTCAGAAACTGTTAATAATTCTTGCCATTGTGTATTAATTTTACCTTCATTTAATAGTTGTAAAACTTCTGTTTTAGAAAAACCATTTGCAATAAGCGTATTCAAACTTTCGTTAAAAAAGTAATAATTAACTCCTGTATGCAATAAAGCAGCACCTAAACCACAAGAAATATAAAAGAAAACAAACTTTTTAGTTCCCCAAATATTCTCAAGAACAGACCCAAAAGAATACAAAGCAAACATATTAAAGAAGATATGCATGAACCCGCCATGCATAAACATGTGGGTAATAATTTGCCAAAAATGAAAATTTTCATTTTCAGGAAAATACATGGCTAGAAATTTATAAGCACCATCTCCTACGATTTGTGTACCAATAAAAAACAGCACATTAATTATCAATAATTGCTTTACTGCTTCGGTTAAATTTTTCATAATGCAAATTTTTTATCTATATCTTCCACACGCATGGTGATGAAAGTGGGTTTTTGAAATGGGGAAACATTTGGATCTTTACAAGCAAAAAGTCCGTTGACTAAATTCTCTTGCTCTTTGACCGTTAATGAAGTCCCTGTTTTTACAGCCAAACTCTTGGCCATTGATTTAGCTATTGTATCATTTTGACTAAAACTACTCTCTGGTATTCCATCATGCAAATCACTTAATAATTGCTCCAACACTAATGAAACTTCACTTTCTGTAACATTTACCGGTGTCCCTGAAATCATAATATGATCCGCCTTAGTTTCTTCAAAAACAAAACCAGTATTTATCAAAGACAGCTTCAATTCCTCAATAAGTTCCATCTCTACAGATGAAAAATACAAATCCAAAGGAAATAACAATTGCTGACTTGACGCTTGTTGCACTGTCATATTAGTCAAAAATTGCTCGTACAAAACACGTTGATGAGCACGCTGTTGATCCACAATAACCATTCCTGATTTTATAGGAGATACAATATATTTTTTATGAATTTGGTACGCATTATTAACTGTTTGCTCTACATCTTCATCATTAAATAAAGACCCTGTAACCGCTTCGCTTTCAAACGAAATCTCGTCACTATTATTCCCTGAATCATTATCTAAACCTACATACAAACTTTCCCAACTAGGCCCTTGCTCTGACTTTTTAGGGTAAGTAGACGGAAACGATGCCGAGGAAGCTGAGGAATAATGTTTGTTTATTTTATCATCAGAGAACGGATTAAAACTCCTATCCACCTGTATCGTAGGAGTTTCCCCTTGTAAATCCTTATAACTATAAGGTGTATCTAAATTAGAATCTCTATCAAAATCTAAAACTGGAGCTACATTAAACTGTCCTAAACTGTGTTTTATAGATGCTCTTAAAATGGCATATAAAGCATGTTCATCATCAAATTTAATTTCTGTTTTGGTAGGATGAATATTGATGTCAATTGTATTTGGCGGTACTGTTAAATACAAAAAGTAACTAGGTTGTGCACCATCTTTTAAAACACCATCATAAGCAGCCATAACCGCATGGTGCAAATAACCACTTTTTATGAAACGATCATTTACAAAAAAGAACTGCTCTCCCCTACTTTTCTTAGCAAATTCAGGTTTACCTACAAATCCTTGAATAATAATAATATCTGTTTCTTCTTGAACTGGAACTAATTTTTCATTTGTTTTACCTGAAAAAATATTTACAATTCGCTGTCTCATTGTTGAAACTGGCAAATTAAACATCTCACTTCCGTTATGGTAAAAGGTAAAAGATATTTTTGGGTGTGCCAATGCGACACGTTGAAACTCATCAACAACATGACGATATTCTACCGTATCCGACTTTAAAAAATTGCGTCGTGCAGGAATATTGAAGAACAAATTTTTAACTGCAAATGAAGTCCCTCTTGGCAAAACAGCCACTTCTTGAGAGACAAATTTACTCCCTTCAATAACAATTTGTGTCCCTAGTTCTTCTTGATCTTGTTTGGTTTTCATTTCAACATGAGCAATTGCTGCAATAGAAGCCAAAGCTTCACCACGAAATCCTTTAGTACTCAATGAAAATAAATCTTCGGCTAATCTAATTTTTGAAGTAGCATGACGTTCAAAGCACAAACGAGCATCAGTAACACTCATTCCTTTTCCGTTATCGATCACTTGTACTAATGCTTTTCCAGCATCTTTTATAATCAATTTAATATCCGTTGCATTAGCATCAACAGCATTTTCAAGTAGCTCTTTAACAACTGACGCTGGTCTTTGAACTACTTCTCCAGCAGCAATTTGGTTCGCAACATGATCAGGAAGTAATTGAATTATACTCGACATTAAAAATTTTATTTTGAAGTTTTAAAAAATTAAGCTAGTAAGCTTATAAAGTATACAAATTTAACAAATTTCCATTGGCTTTAAGCCTTTAGACCGTCATAAATAAAACAAAAAAACCTATACCATTTTTAGAACAGTATAGGTTTCATAATGAAATATTTACTTCTTTATTCTTCTATTTTCAAAGGCAAATCTTCAATTTGCAATTGTCCAGAAGCTAGTAAAGCTTGTTTTTTATATTCGTGAGTTAAAGAGGCTTGTTGACGAATAAAAGCCATTTTGATTGCAGCAATAGCAGCCTCAGTACCTTTATTTCCGTGAATACCACCGCTTCTATCTATAGATTGTTGCATTGTATTATCAGTAAGCACACAAAAAATAACTGGAATATCCGTTTGAACATTCAGGTCTTTAATTCCTTGAGTAACACCTTCACATACAAAATCAAAATGTTTTGTTTGCCCTTGAATAACACATCCTATAGCAATAACTGCATCAACATTTTGCGTTTGCAACATTTTTTTACAGCCATAAATAAGCTCAAAACTCCCAGGAACATTCCAACGGATGATATTAGAATCAACCACTTCATTGTCTAAAAAAGCATCGTAAGCTCCTTTATAAAGTCCTTCAGTAATGGTGTCATTCCACTCAGAAACTACTATTCCAAAACGAAAATCTTTCGCCTTAGGAAGTGTGCTTTTATCATAAACAGATAAATTTTTATTTACGGTAGCCATTGTATTATTTTTTAAATTTAGATTTTAAATCTGAATTTTGATTATTGTGCCATCCCAATTAAAGCATCAACTTGTGCTGCTTCTGGAGCGGTATCAAAATTATCTTTAATATCAGTAAAGTATTTTAAAGCATCTTCTTTTTTACCTAAAGCTAAAGCTGTTTTTCCAGCTTTCAACAAGAAACGCGGTGTAGTAAAATCATTTTTATTAGCAGCAACTGCTTTTAAATAATTATCTAAAGCCTCTTGTTGTTCATTCTTTTGAGAATATGCATCTCCAATTGCTCCTTTTGCTAAAGCATTCAAAACAATATCTTCTGATTTAAATTTCCCCAAGTAATCAATTGCCTCAGCATATTTACCTGTGTTCAAGTAAGCAATACCAGCATAGTAATTAGCTAAGTTTCCTGCATCAGTACCTGAGTACTCATCTGCGATTTTTATGAATCCAAATTTCCCTTCAGATCCGTTTAATGCTAATTTATAAAGTGAATCACTAGCAACTCCTTCAGTAGCTAATTGAAAATTATGTTGTGAAACAAACATTTCATCTGCCGCCTCAAGTTGTTTTGGCTCTGCAATAAACTTTTGATACGCTAAATACCCTACAGTAAGTAAAGCAACAGCACCTACAAAACCAATAATTATTTTTTGATTCTTAGCTACCCAGTCTTCCGTTTTAGAAGCAGTTTCGTCTAATTTCGAAAAAACTTCTTCAGTAGTACTGTCTGTTCCGTCAATATTAACATCTTCAACTGTATCTTTTACTTCCTTTTCTTTTGGAGCCTTATATCCTCTTTTACTGTAAGTAGCCATTTAAATTTATATTTAGTGAACCGCAAAAATAAAATTTTTATTCAAACCCACGCAAAAAAACAAGATTTTTATATTTAAATATAAAAAAACTATTTATTTAGCGCATCATCTTATCATTACAAAGATAAAACTTTAACAACAGAAAAACGTTAAAAGAGTATTATATCGATATTTTTCAATAATTTTACCCACTCAATAAACACCACTCAAAAACAATAAAATCTTCAATACCAGCAAGCCTTAAATGTATTTAAAAAAAATCTCCTTATTCAATTATAAAAATTTTGCAGAAGCTACTTTTGAGTTTGAAGGTAAGATCAATTGCTTTGTAGGTAAAAACGGAATTGGCAAGACAAATGTGCTTGACGCCATCTATCATTTAGCTTACGGAAAGAGTTATTTTAACCCTTTGGCCGTACAAAATATCAAACACGGAGAAGATTTTTTTGTAATTGATGCTGAATTC
Organism: Flavobacterium gelidicaeli; assembly: GCF_013294005.1. Taxonomy (GTDB): domain Bacteria; phylum Bacteroidota; class Bacteroidia; order Flavobacteriales; family Flavobacteriaceae; genus Flavobacterium. The sequence continues at coordinate 252,437 of NZ_JABSNK010000004.1, read as the reverse complement.
GTCAAAAACGAACGCACAGAGCAAATTGTTTGCAGTTTAAAAAAAGGGCAGAAAAAAATATTAAAACGCAACGGTAAAGCCTACGATAAATTCTCGGATCATATAGGATTTATTCCATTAGTGATTATCTCTCCTGCAGATCGCGACTTAATTGTAGAAGGAAGCGAAACGCGAAGAAAATTTATGGACAGCGTTATCTCTCAATCAAATCCTGAATATCTACAAAAATTAATTCAGTATCAAAAAGTGATGAGTCAGCGCAATGCACTATTAAAATATTTTGCCTTAAATCATATTTTCGAAAAAGACACCTTAGCGATATATAATGAACAATTAGACGCTTTTGGGAGTTATATTTTCGAAAAAAGAAAAGAGTTTATAGCAGAGTTTATTCCTATTTTTAATAAACATCATTATGCCATTGCTGGTAATGAAGAAGCCGTACAAATTGTCTACGAAAGTCATTTGTTTCAAAAAGATTTACTGAGTCTTTTTCATGAAAATATAAATAAAGACAGAGCGCTGCAATATACAAGTGTAGGCACGCACAAAGACGACTTAGCCTTTGAAATTGACGGACATTTGATTAAGAAGTTTGGCTCACAAGGCCAACAAAAATCATTTCTAATTGCTTTAAAATTAGCACAATTTGAATTTCTAAAAAAACAAAGTGGCGTAAAACCATTGCTTCTTTTTGATGATATTTTTGACAAATTAGACGAAAATCGCGTTGCTAAAATCGTAGAAATGGTAAACAGTGCTACTTTTGGTCAATTATTTATATCAGACACACACCCGGAAAGGACGGAAGCAATTGTAAAATCAACACAACAACCCTATCAAATATTCAATTTATAATCGCTAACTTAGATTCGACTCTAAAAAACTTTTATAAATAGCTACTTTATATTAATTAAAATAACCAATATCATGAAACAATCACTTTTAATCTTTTTACTTTCTAGTTTTCTTTTTTTTAGTTGTCAAAAACAGTATTCACAAAGCGTAACCACCATAAGTCCTGAGGCTTTTGCTGAAAAAATAGAAAGCATACAAAATGCTCAAATTATAGATGTGCGAACTCCTGAAGAATTTAGCGCAGAGCATTTGCTTAACGCCAAAAATATAGATTGGCTAGGAACTCAATTTGAAGCAGATGCTAAAAAACTAGACAAAACAAAACCTGTTTTTGTGTATTGCAAAAGTGGTGGAAGAAGTAAAAAAGCGTGTAGTAAATTAAACGAATTAGGTTTTACTACTATTTACGAAATGGATGGAGGCTTTTTAAAATGGAGTGCAACAGGGCTTAACGTACCCTCAGTTAAAAGTACAGGAATGAGTAGTAAAGAATATAAGATATTATTAGATAATGATAAAAAAATATTAATTAATTTTTATTTAGAATCATGCGATTTATGCAAAGATATGGATCCGTATTTATCTTCTCTTAAATCTGAGTTAGCCAGTAAAGTTGTTATCATAAGTATAAATGCAGATGAAAACAAAACTTTAATATCTCAATTAAATCTTGAAATACTCCCTACTCTTATACTTTACAAAAATGGAATAATTAAATGGAGACATTCTGGATTTATAAATGAAAAAGACCTAAGAACACAACTACAAAAGTAATAAGATGCTTTCAAAAGACTCACTACAATTTCTAGATGACTTAAAAGCAAATAACAATAGAGATTGGTTTATTGCTAATAAAAAAAGATATGAGATCTTCAAGAAAGATTACCATCAACTGGTAGCTGCTTTTCTTGACATCATGAAACCTTTAGATCCTTCACTTGAAATGCTAGAAGTAAAAAACTGTACTTTTAGAATCAATAGAGATATACGCTTTTCTAAAGACAAGTCGCCTTACAAATCACATGTTGGCGTTTGGTTATCCTCCGGAGCTAAAGGCAACAATAGAGCAGGTTATTACGTACATATAGAAAGGGGCGCAAGCTTTATTGCGGGTGGTTTTTACTCCCCTCTACCGGATGATTTAAAAAAAGTGCGCAAGGAAATCGCCTTTTTTCATGAAGATTTAGAGGAAATCATCAACAATAAAATTTTCAAGAAAGAGTTTGGAACGTTTGCTCGAAATGAAAAAAGTACTCTTAAAAACCCACCAAGAGGATACGACAAAGAACATCCTGCTATAGAATTATTAAAATTAAAAAGCTTTGAAGTACTTCAAAAATTTGACATTAATGAAATTACGCAAGAAGATTTTGTAACTAAAAAAAGTAAAAAACTATTGCTTTTAAAACCGCTAAATGAATTCATGAATCGTGCCCTAGCTGTTGATGATGACTTCTAAACAATAGTAATGATAAAAAGAAAAATACTTTTTTTAGGTGAAACATATCGAGCTGACGCCATTACTTGGTGCAAAGGTTTAATAGAATTTGGTGACTTTGAAATTATCAGCTGGGAATTAAAAACGCCATCAAACAACCTTATCAACCGCTTATTAAGAGGAGCCGAATTTATAAGTGCTCCTTTTAGAATAAAAAAAATAATCAAGTCGTTCCAGCCTGATCTTGTAATTGCCGAAAGAACTACCAGCTACGGTTTTCTTGCAGCACTCTCAGGTGCAAAGTGCATTGTTATTGCACAACAAGGAATTACGGATTTATGGCCCATACACTCTTTTAGTTATCCCATAAAAAAAATAATACAGCGATATGCATTTAAAAAAGCAAACCTGATTCACGCTTGGGGACAAGTTATGATCCCAGCAATGATTGCCGCTAAGGTAGATATGAAAAAAGTAATGGTTTTACCTAAAGGAATTGATCTTGAATCTTTTAAACCAAATACTTCGCTTGAATCTAAAAAAATTAGCGCCGTGGTAACGCGTTCTTTAACGCCAGAATACCGCCATGAAATTATTTTAAAAGCTTTTGGTATGCTGCAGCAAAAGGGAATTGACTTTGAACTCACCTTTATTGGTGATGGTAATTGCATGAATGATTTAAAAAAACAAGCTACACAATTACAACTCAATCAGAAAGTAAAATTCGTCGGAAGAATTTCGTATCCTGATTTACCACACTATTTACAAAAAGCCAACTTTTATATTAGCATGCCCAATACCGAGGGAGTTTCGGCTTCTTTATTTGAAGCAATGGCTACAAACTGCTACCCAATTGTCACAAACTTAAAAGGAAACCAGCAATGGATTACAAACAATCAAAACGGATCTTTGATTCCAATAGACGATTACAAAACCCTTGCCGAAACTATTTTGACTACTTTTGAAAATGAAAACTATCGCAAAACAGCAATTACTTTCAATGAAAAGCAAGTACGAGAAAAAGCAAATTACAAAGTCAACATGACCTTAATTGCAACTCAATATCACGAACTTATTCTGAGTTCCCAAGACCAATAACTATGTGCGGAATAAACGGTATTTTACATCTTCAGTCACAAAAAAGAGTAGTCCTTAATTGCTTGACAAAAATGCGCGACGCATTAGAGCATAGAGGCCCTGATGATAAAGGGGTTTTTATCGAAAATAATATTGGATTAGGACATAGACGCCTCTCCATATTAGATGTTTCTGCAGCTGGTCACCAGCCATTTATTTCTGAAAATAACCGTTATGTACTGGTTTACAATGGCGAGATATACAATTTTAAAGATTTTTACCCTGAATTAAAAAGCAAAGGACACACTATAAAAACGAGCTCTGACACTGAGGTTTTACTCCTACTCTATCAACTATACGGCCTTAAAATGCTCCATCGCCTCAACGGAATGTTTGCTTTTGCCATTTGGGATAAAGACGAAAAAAAACTCGTTATAGCCAGAGATAGAATGGGTGTCAAACCTTTATACTATTCTTTTTATAATGAAACGCTTTATTTTGCTTCAGAGCAAAAAGCCCTATTTACAGCAGGCGTACCGTTAAAAATAGCGCAAGATGGCGTCGAAGAATATATTTTTAATCGTTTTGTTGCTGGAGAAAACACTTTATATCAAAACATAAAAAAAGTGCTTCCTGGTCACCATATTACAATTCATGAAAACGGAAAAGTAGTCTCTGAAAAATGGTGGGATTTAAAAAAAAAAATTCAAAACCAACCTATAATTAAAGATCCTGTTGATTGGTTTAGAAACACATTTGATGAATCTATAAAACTCCGTATGGTCAGTGATGTTCCTGTAGGCGTTTTATTGAGTGGTGGTTTAGACTCCTCTTCTGTTTTAGCTTCCTTGAAAGCTCAAAATTTCAAAAACATACAAACTTTCAATATTGGTTTTAAAGAAGTAGAACATAATGAATCACATTTAGCAAAAATGCTTTCACACCAATTTGGATACGATTTTCATTCCATACAACTTGAAGACGATAAACTATACGATAGCTTATTAAATGCTACTTATTTTCAAGACGAACCTATTATGCACTTAAACGAACCGCATCTTTTAACGATTGCTCAAAAAGCAAAAAGCAGCGTTAAAGTATTACTATCAGGCGAAGGAGCCGATGAATTGATGGGTGGTTATGTGCGTTACAAAGCCTTGCAACACCCGACTTTATTAACTGCAATTGCCGCACTAGGAAACTTAGATTTTTTTGCTAAAAAACCCCGTTATGAAAAATTAACACGTTACGCTAAAATAAAATCACAAGCCGACTTAGTATTCTATAATGGATCGAATATTTATCCTCAGGATATTGCAACAATGTTTGGTATGCAAACGGCTCCAAAAAACGACTATAGAAATAAGATTTATAAAGAAGCCAAAGAACTATACCCAAATAATTTAAGACGTCAAGCCTTATATTTTGACCAACATACCTACTTACAATCATTATTAGATCGAAACGACCGCACCACAATGGGCGCTTCTATAGAGTGTAGAGAACCTTTTCTAGATCAACGATTAATAACTGGATTAGGTAGCCTTGATGACAAATGGCTTTTTACAGGTAAAAAAGGGAAATACATATTAAAAACAGCCATGCAAGAACGCTTACCTCAAGAAATTTTAAATTTTAGAAAAATAGGATTAAGCGCACCATGGGGAGATTATTTAGTAAAAAGCGCCGTTTTTAAACAAGAATTATCGGCTTTTGCTAAAAGCGACCTTTTTGAAATGTCCTATTTTAAAAATATCGACAGCCGTAAACTTATTCATAACCTAGAAAAAGGAGATAACAGAATGACCGCATACATAATGCCGTTATTTATGATGCATATTTGGTTGAAAACCTATGCAACTAAATTTTAATTCTTACTTTTGAAACTTGTTCACCTTAATACAAAGCATTTACTTTTATGGAAATTCAACATAATTTTTCTTTAAAAAACTACAATACTTTTGGCATCGAAGCCAAAGCAAAACAATTCATTGCAATAAAGTCTGTTACCGAATTAAAAACACTTTTAGCAACAACCCAATCAGTTACTAAATTCATATTAGGTGGCGGCAGCAATATGCTATTAACGCAGGATATTGACGCACTTGTAATACATATTGATCTAAAAGGAAAAAAAATAATTGACGAAGATGAGGATTTTGTTTGGGTCGAAAGTCAGGCGGGTGAAAACTGGCATGAATTTGTGCTATGGACTATAAATCAAGATTTTGGCGGACTAGAAAACATGTCGCTTATTCCTGGAAACGTAGGCACAACACCAGTTCAAAACATTGGCGCTTACGGCACCGAAATTAAAGACTGTTTTGTTTCATGCAATACGGTTGCCATTGCAAATCAAGAAAGTGTTGCATTTAATAAAGAAGAATGCCATTTTGGATACCGCGAAAGCATTTTTAAAAACGATGTAAAAGACCAATATATCATTACATCAGTAGTTTTTAAATTGACCAAACGCAACCATAAAATAAATACTTCATACGGAGACATCACAGGCGAATTGGATAAAAAAAACATAACAATTCCCAGTTTAAGAGACGTTAGTAATGCCGTTATTGCCATTCGTCAAAGTAAATTACCTGATCCAAAAGAATTAGGAAACAGCGGAAGTTTTTTTAAAAACCCTATCATTTCTAAATCTGAATTTGAACCTATCCACGCTAAATTTCCAGAAATGAAATATTTTGAAATCTCAGCAACCGAAGTAAAAGTCCCTGCAGGATGGTTAATTGAGCAAGCAGGTTTTAAAGGAAAACGTTTTGGTGATGCTGGTGTTCATAAAAACCAAGCTTTAGTTTTAGTAAATTACGGCAACGCTACTGGTCAGGAAATTTTGGATGTATCCAAAGAAATACAGCAAACTATATTCCGCACGTACGGCATACATATTGAAGCCGAAGTCAACATAATCTAGTATCAAAATATACACTACTGACATTTATAAGAATAAAAATACTGAAGAAATAAACCAATTTATCCAAGAAAATGGTTTTGACCTTTTGATCAATTAAACAGCTTTAAAATTATGCATTACGCATATTCCGTTAGTATTAAGTACAGATGAAACGAGAAACACTATTTTAGAAGGACAGCTATCAAAAGAAAATCCAGTAAAAAGCTGATGACTTAACTACTAAAATAATGCTACAAAGCCGCGGAATTGTAGCCTTTGAAATAAATATTACTGCAATTGAAGCTACTAAAAAGTTATCTCAAAATAGAGATACAAAAAATTATCAAAACATTATTTTGGAGTTAGAAAAGAAAGTGCAACCAGAAGCTATAGTAATAGCATAAGAAATGAAAAAATGTCCTCGATAATTTATTATAAAATTCATAATTTAAAATATAAACTTACTAATTGTATTCATACCTTTGCAGACGATTTAAACACACATTAAACTCTGATGCTTATACTAATTCTTTACTTTTTTATTTTTATTGTTTTTCTTCAGGTTCTTTACTATTTAGTTGTTTTTGGGAAGTTCGCTTTCGCAAAAAAGCAAAAAGTAACCCCTAAAAAACTACCTATTTCTGTAATTGTTTGTGCTAAAAACGAAGAGGAAAATGTAAAACAATTCATTCCGCTTTTAGCTGAACAAGATTATCCCGACTTTGAAATTATCTTAATCGATGATGCTTCTAGTGATAATACGTTAGAACTTTTTGAAGAATTCGAAAAAAAATACAACAACATCCGCCTTGTAAAAGTTGAGAACAATGAAGCTTTTTGGGGTAATAAAAAATATGCATTAACTTTAGGTATCAAAACAGCAAGTAAAGATTACCTCCTTTTTACAGATGCTGATTGTTACCCAACTTCAAAAGATTGGATCACAGCAATGAGCTCACAATTTACAATGCAAAAAACGATTGTTTTAGGATATGGTGGTTATGAAAAAATAGCAAAATCGTTCTTAAATAAAATAATTCGTTTTGAAACGGTAATGACAGCATTACAATATTTTTCTTGGGCTAAAATAGGAAGTCCTTATATGGGTGTAGGAAGAAATCTAGCCTATAAAAAAGACGTTTTCTTTAATGTAAATGGGTTTATCAACCACATTCAAGTTCGCTCAGGTGATGATGATTTATTCATTAATGAAGCCGCAACAGCAAAAAACACAACTATAGCTTACTCTCCAGATAGTTTTACGTATTCTAAACCTAAAACAAAATATTCAGACTGGCTTACGCAAAAGAGACGCCATATTGCAACAGCAAATTTTTATAAAAAAAGAGATCAAATAAAGCTTGGTGTTTTTTATTGCTCTCAATTGTTATTCCTTATTTTACCTATAATTTTATTAGCATTTCAATTTCAATGGATAATTGTACTCTCCTTGATTTTAATTAGATATAGCTGCGCTTGGACAGTGGTAGGATATACTGCAGGAAAATTAAATGAAAAAGATTTAAAATATTGGTTTCCTATTGTCGAAATAGTACTTATATTCACACAAATTAATATATTTTTCGCTAATATTTTCTCAAAACCAGCAAATTGGAAATAATAACTCAAATAGAAAAAGCTAAAAAAGGGGACCAAACTGCCTTTACCTTTCTATTGAATCATTACTGGAATGAAGTGTATGGTTTTATACTCAAACGAACAGAAAATGAAACTAGTGCTGAAGATATCACCATTGAAACATTCTCTAAGGCATTTGACAAAATAGCCACTTACAATCCTGAATTTCAGTTTAACACCTGGTTAATTAGTATTGCTAAAAATGTACATATTGATTTATTACGCAAAAAGAAATCCAGTCTTTTTGTTGAGATCACTGACAAAGAAGATCAAAAAGCATACAATATTGCAGATACCACTCCATCTGCAGAAGACGAATTGATTACTGAACAAAACCTTTCTCGCTTATTACGTTACATTAAAGAGCTAAAACCACATTATCAAGAAGTAATTCAATTGCGTTATTTTCAAGAAATGAGTTATCAAGAAATAGCTACAACTATAAATGAACCATTAAGTAATATAAAGGTAAAATTGCTTCGCGCTAAGAAGCTACTGGCTGAAATCATTAGAAACAAAAGGTAAACACCACCCATTTCACACTTAAAAAATGATATGTTTAAATTATTTTAAACATATTAACAAATTAAATGCTTTTGTATTTAAAAATTAACTAAATTACAGTAATAAAATTCTTGTGATTTTCGTTTTAACTTAAATACCTTTTTGCTTATGATTTAATAATTACCTAACCTTTAAATCTTTAAACTATGTCAAAACAAAGCATCTACGAAGCGAACTGGATTAATCTAGTTTTCGAGCACAAAAACAAGGAATACGGAGCCTACCAATTGCGTCAAGACAGCGGAAAAACATCTTTGACTGCACTCTTCATAGGTGTGTTATTATGCGCAACTATAGTGTACATCCCTAAGGTAGTAGGATTATTTCAAACTAGTAGTACGATAACATCTTCTTCTCCATTAGACCCAATTGAGAGAATTATTGAAATCGCAAACATACCCCCTCCAGTAGCTGAACCTATTAGAGAAATGCCAGCGGTAAAATCAATTGTGGAGAAAATCCCCGAAGTTACTATTAAAAAGCAATTAGTAAATCCTACGATTGTAAAACCTGAGCTTGCAACGCCAGATATAGCAACTAATGTTGAGGCTGTTGTCATACAACCAACCACTAACAACACAGCTGGAGTTATAGGTAAAAACCCTACCCTTCCTTCAAAAGGTAACAATGTAGTTTTTAGCACACCTACTAACTATGGTGACACGTTAGTAACAAGCGCTATTTTAGATAAATTACCAGAATTTCCAGGAGGAATCAATAAATTTTATGCTTTTGTGGCTAATAAATTTGAATCTCAAGAAATTTACAATGAAAAAACCCTAAAAATATATGTATCCTTTGTGGTAGAGAAAGACGGCTCAATGAGCAACATACAAGTAAAAAATAACCCTGGTTACGGATTAGACAAAGAAGCTATTCGTGTTTTGAAATCAATGAGAACAAAATGGTTACCAGGAATGATCGATAAACAAGTAGTTCGTACTGCCTACAACTTACCCATAATGGTTCAAGTAAATTAATAATTTAAAAAGCATAATCTAACCGATTATGCTTTTTTTATTTTACAAAACAACTTTTTTACAAATTAAGTATCTGATCGTTTAAAACGTCATGTTTGAAAATAGCTACTAAAACAAAAACCACTTTCTTCTAATAAAAAAGTATCTCAAACCTTGGGATGTTAATCGCTATATTTTAAATACACTTTACCTATCTTTGTAGTATTGAAAATTAATTTATGGAAACTATTATAGATACTAATTTACCTGTTGCAAAACCAAAATGGCTAAAGGTAAAACTCCCAATAGGACAAAAATATACTGAGTTACGTGGCTTAGTAGATAAATATAGCTTAAATACAATTTGTGCTTCTGGTAGTTGTCCAAATATGGGCGAATGCTGGGGTGAAGGAACTGCTACTTTTATGATTTTAGGAAATACCTGCACTCGCTCTTGTGGTTTTTGCGGTGTAAAAACAGGAAGACCTGAAACAGTTGACTGGGATGAACCTGAAAAAGTAGCACGCTCTATTAAAATCATGAACATCAAACATGCAGTAATTACTAGCGTTGATAGAGATGATTTAAAAGATGGTGGATCAATTATTTGGATTGAAACCGTAAAAGCTATCCGTAGAATGAACCCAAATACTACTCTAGAAACTCTGATTCCTGATTTTCAAGGAATCGAAAGAAACATAGACCGTGTAGTTGAAGCAAATCCTGAGGTAGTTTCTCACAATATGGAAACAGTACGTAGATTGACACGTGAAGTACGTATTCAAGCAAAATACGACCGAAGCCTAGAGGTGTTACGTTACCTGAAAGAAAAAGGAATCAAGCGTACCAAGTCTGGTATTATGTTAGGTCTTGGTGAACAAGAAGATGAAGTTTACCAAACAATGAGAGACCTTCGCGATGCTAATGTTGATATTGTGACTATAGGTCAATACTTGCAACCAAGTAAAAAGCATTTGCCTGTTAAAGAATTTATCACGCCTGAGCAATTTGCAAAATACGAGCAATTTGGATTAGAATTAGGTTTCAGACATGTAGAAAGCGGACCTTTAGTTCGTTCTTCTTACAAAGCACAAAAACATATTTTATAAAATATTTAGTCGGTTGTTTTATTAATCGATTAAGAGATCTCGCCATAAAAATTGAAAACAAGAGTTGCCATAAATGGTTTTGGGAGAATAGGCAGAAATTTATTTCGCCTACTTCTAAACCATCCAAAAATAGAGGTTGTAGCTATAAATGACATTGCCGATACGAAGACAATGGCTCATTTATTAAAATACGATAGCATACATGGGGTTTTACCCCACACAATAAATCTAGATAAAAACGGTTTCTATATTGAGGAACAGTTTTTTGCTTTTTTTCACGAAAAGAGCATTGCGAACCTAGATTGGAAGGCGTTAAACATTGATTATGTAATAGAATCAACAGGAAAATACAAAACCTTTGACGAGTTAAATAGTCATATTATTGCTGGAGCAAAAAAAGTAATTTTATCTGCTCCATCAGAAGTTGACACTATAAAAACAGTAGTCTTAGGTGTTAATGAACATATATTAAACGGTACAGAAAAAATTATATCAAATGCGAGCTGCACAACAAATAATGCAGCACCAATGATGAAAGTAATAAAAGAATTATGTGGCATAGAGCAAGCTTACATTACCACAATACATTCTTACACAACAGACCAGAGTTTACATGACCAACCCCATAAGGATCTACGTAGAGCTCGCGGTGCTAGCCAATCAATTGTTCCTACAACAACTGGTGCAGCAAAGGCATTGACAAAAATTTTCCCTACATTAGAGGGAAAAATAGGAGGCTGTGGTATTCGTGTACCTGTACCTGATGGCTCATTGACAGACATTACATTTAATGTGAAACGCGCCGTGACAATTGAAGAAATTAATGCTGCTTTTAAAAATGCAGCTCAAAATAATTTAAAAGGAATCTTAGATTACACAGAAGACCCTATAGTATCAGTTGACATTATTGGAAATAAAAATTCTTGTGTTTTTGATGCACAGCTAACATCGGTTATCGATAAAATGGTAAAAGTTGTAGGCTGGTATGATAATGAAATTGGCTATTCATCACGATTAATCGACTTAATATTGCTAACAATGGCAAAATAATACAGAAAAACTAAATGAAATGTTTTGTGTTTTTTATTGTTTTTTTTAACTCACTTCTATACGCTCAAGACAAAGAGCCTGTAGATAGCATTTCTTTTTATAACAAAGCAGCTCAAACTAACATTCTAAAAAACAACTATAAAAATGCAATTGATTACACTCAAAAAGCAATCAATTACAGTGAGGTAAATTCAGACAAATTAAATCAAGCGATTCAAACATTTCATTTAGGAAAAATATATTATGATCTTAATAAAAATAATGATGCTACAAATTTTCTTACAGAGAGCATTACGCTTTTTGAAAATTTCCCAATCTCCGTTGAGCGTTCTGAAGCTTATTATTACCTTGGTTTAACCAAAAGTCGAAAAGGAGATTTTAACACAGCAACTATTTACTTCAACAAAAGTGAACAAATTAAAAGAGCTTTAAAAATCACCGATGATTTCTATCTAATAAATCTTCAAAAAGCAATAATTTTTAGAGAAAAAGGCAACCTTGAAAAAAGCAAAAATTTATTCAATGCTATAATCACTTTACCCACCACTGTTAAAAATTCAGAGTCAAAAACAGAAGCCTACTATCAAATGGGACTTATAGAATCTGATAGCAAAAGAAATAATTTTGCTTTAAATTACTTTAACAAAGCTTACGAATTAAGCACTAAAGACAAAAACCTACAACAGCGTTCGAATATTTTATTAGCGTTAAGCTATGTTCATGAAAAAATGCTTGAAAAAAATAAAGCGTACGCTTATTTAAAACAACACTTAAACCTAAAAGAGAGTATAGACATTTTAAATAATCAAAAACTAGGTATTGACGATTATGAAAACTTTAAAGAAACACAGCGTTTAAAAAATATTGAACGCATTAATAAACAAAATGCAGAGAAACAAAAAACTAATAAATTCTCTAAACTTATTAATATTCTCGCTGTTGCTTTAATATCTATTTTGTCGTTATTGAGTTTATCATTATACAAAAACAACATTATTAGAAACAAGACTAACTTACTTTTAAAAGAAAAAAATAATGAGTTAATCCTCGAAAAAGAAAAAACAGAAAAAGCATCTAAGGCACGATCTGAATTTCTTTCTACAGTTAGTCACGAACTACGCACACCATTAAATGCAATCAACGGAATAACGCATCTATTAATGGAGGAAAATCCAAAGAAATCTCAACTACATTACCTCTCTTCTTTAAAATTCTCAGGAAATTATCTTTCTACCTTCATCAATGAAATTTTAGAGATTAACAAAATCGAGTCTAACAAAATAGAAATTGAGAATATTAGTTTCAATCTAAAAGAATTATTAGAAGACATTAAAAATTCTCTAAACGGTTTAGCTAAAACAAATAATAATAATTTCACTTTACAATTAGATTCATATATCCCTGACAGCTTAGTAGGAGATCCTACTAAGCTGTCTCAAATTTTCATGAATTTAATAAACAACGCACTTAAGTTCACTAAAGACGGAAGTGTAACTGTTACTACTAAAACAAACATCCTTGATAACAAAAAAGCACACATTTATTTTACGATAATTGATACCGGAATAGGAATATCAAAAGATAAACTAGAAACGGTATTTGAAAGTTTCTCACAAGGATCAGTAGAAATTAATCGCAAGTATGGTGGAACAGGTTTAGGATTAACGATAGTAAAAAAATTAATTGAAATATTGGGAGGTACGATACAATTAAGCAGCGAATTAGGAAAAGGATCTACGTTCTATTTTGATTTAGAATTTGACATTAACAATGACTTAAAAGCCGACTTAAAACAAAGTAACTCAGACTACGCAATATTAAAAAATAAAAAATTCCTTGTTGTTGAAGACAACAAAATCAATCAAATGATTACTACAAAAATGCTTGAAAATAAAGGCGTTATATGTACTATTATTGATAATGGCGAAGAAGCCATAAAAAACGTTAAAGACAATAGTTACGACATGGTTTTAATGGATGTGCACTTACCTGGTATAAATGGTACGATTGCTACTAGAGAAATCAGGAAGTCAAATGAAATTACCCCTATAATTGCAATAACAGCAATTTCTCTAGATGAAAATAGAGAAATGCTATTATCCTTTGGTATGAACGATGTGGTTACAAAACCATTCGCTCCCGAAGATTTCTACAATGTTATTATGAATAACATGTTAACTACTAGTAAGTCTTAATCAACTCTCTTATTAATTTTCTAACATTTGGCTCTGCATTTTGCGCCGCTTCTAGTACTTCATCATGTGATATTGAGTCAATATTAGCCTCATCACCTATATCTGTAATTACTGATACACCAAAAGTCTCTAAGTCCATGTGACGTGCTACAATAACCTCAGGAACAGTAGACATCCCTACGCAGTCAGCACCTAGAATTTTCACCATTTTATATTCTGCCAAAGTTTCAAAACTAGGGCCTTGAAGTCCTAAATATATTCCATCTTTAACTTCAATATTTAATTCAGTTGCTAACGCTTTTGCTTTAGCGATCATTTTTCTAGAATAAGGCTCGCTCATATTTACAAATCGCGGACCAAAACGTTCATCGTTTGCACCACGTAAAGGATGCTCTGGAGTAAAATTGATATGGTCTTTAATAATAATAATTTCTCCTATTTTGTAATCAGGATTCACTCCACCTGAAGCATTAGAAACAATTAATTTCTTAACACCTAAATATTTTAAAACACGCACTGGAAAAGTCACTTCCTTCATAGAGTAGCCTTCATAATAATGAAAACGACCTTGCATAGCTACTACTTTTTTATCTCCAATAGTCCCAAAAACCAATGCTCCTTTGTGCCCTTGCACTGTAGAAACAGGAAAATTTGGAATCTCATTATATGGCAAAGTAAATGCTATATCAATATCTTCAGTAAAACTACCTAACCCTGATCCTAGAATAACTCCATATTCAGGATTGAAATTATTTATTTTGTTAATGTAATTAACGGTTTCTTGTACTTGTTCCCACATAATTCATGATTTTTTTTCTAAACAAATCTTCACTACTAAGGAAGGCACTTTTTATAGGCAAATAATAAAGTTGATCCTCAAGACCGCATCCCTTTAATCGCACAAAGTCCTTTTCGGTAGTAATAATGATTTTGTTTTTTGATTTATTTTTTATCTCTAAAATATCGTTTGCTGTAAATTGATGGTGATCTGGATAAACCATCGTTACATCATTTGCAGCCTGCAAATATGCAAAAAAAGACTCAGGTTTTGCAATTCCTGCCAAAAGTAATTTATCTCGCCCAACTAAATCAGCCACATTAATTTGCTCCTTTGAAGAGTAAATACATTCATCGTAAGCAATAGTAGTAAAAAACAATTGTTGGTTTGTTTTTAATTTAAGCTTAGCGTCAATCAACTGCCGTTCATTCTCTGAAACCGCTGTAGGACATTTAGTCACTACAACAACATCTGCTCTTTTGGAACCACTTTTATACTCTCTTAAATTTCCAGTAGGGAGCATAAAATCATCCGCATATAAATCACCATAAGATGTCAGTAAAACATAAAAACCCGCTTTTACTTTGCGGTGTTGATAGGCATCATCAAGTAAAACAACTTGAGGGGGAAGCTTTTCCGAAAGCAATTGTTCAATACCATTTACCCTACTTGCATCAACAGCAACTTGGATTTTTTTAAATTTTTGATAATATTGAAAAGGCTCATCGCCAATAATTTTAGCATTTGAATTTGCATCAGCAAGAATAAAACCCGCTGATTCTCTTTTATAACCACGACTTAATGTAGCCACGCGGTATTCGTCTTGAAGTAATCTAATTAAATATTCAATCTGAGGCGTTTTTCCAGTTCCTCCTACACTTAAATTACCAACAGCAATGACTGGCAAATCAAAACTAACCGACTTCAAGACTCCTTTATCGAATAAAAAATTGCGAATACTTGTAATAAGTCCGTAAAGGATTGCAAAGGGGAAAAGTATTTTTCGAAGTACATTCATAATACGAAAGTATATTTTTTATTTTAAAGTTGATTTGTTTATTCGTTAATTTGTTTACTTCAAAAAAAATGAAAAAATGAAAATAAAAGACATCCTTATTGTACTTGATGAAATGGCACCTCTCGCCTATGCAGAAGATTTTGATAATGTAGGATTATTAGTTGGAGATCAAAACACACAAGCAACTGGAATTTTAGTATGTCACGATGCACTCGAAAGCGTCATTGATGAAGCAATTGCAAAACAATGTAATTTAGTAGTTTGCTTTCACCCTATTTTGTTTTCAGGTCTAAAAAAAATTACTGGAAAAAACTATGTAGAACGTGCGATAATTAAGGCTATAAAAAATGACATTGCTATTTACGCCGTCCATACTGCGCTAGACAACCATCAAGAAGGTGTCAATAAAATATTTTGCAGCGCTTTGGGACTAACAAATACTAAAATACTGATTCCGAAGCAAAATTTTATTCGAAAGCTAACCGCTTTTACTACTTTAGATAATGCAGAAAAACTTCGAGAAGCCCTTTTTGAAGCTGGAGCTGGAAAAATAGGTAATTATGAAAACTGTAGTTTCAACACTAACGGAATAGGAACCTATAAAGGAACACAGAATAGTAATCCCGTAATAGGAGAACGTTTTGAATTTGTTCAAGCAGAAGAAATTAAAATCGAAGTTACTTTTGAAAAATATTTAGAATCGAAAATTTTAAAAGCCTTATTTAACAATCATATCTATGAGGAAGTAGCATACGAAATTTATGAATTAGAGAATAATCATCAGAATATTGGTCTTGGAATGATTGGAGAATTTGAAGAACCGATGGATGAAAAAGACTTTTTAATGCTTGTAAAAGGTAAAATGATCGCAGATGGAATACGACATTCGGCTTTTACCAATAAAAAAATAAAAAAAGTTGCTGTTTTAGGTGGATCAGGAAGTTATGCCATAAAAAACGCAATTATGGCTGGTGCCGACGCTTTCTTGACTGCAGATTTAAAATATCATCAGTTTTATGAAGCCGAAAATAGCCTACTTTTAGCAGATATTGGACATTTTGAGAGCGAACGGTATACAAAAAATTATATTGTTGATTATCTTCGGAAAAAAATCCTTAATTTTGCAATAATTTTATCTGAAGAAAATACAAATCCAGTTAAGTACTTATAGAATATGGCGAATACGAAAGAATTAAGTGTTGAGGACAAGTTAAGAGCAATATACGATTTACAATTGATTGACTCTAGAATTGACGAAATTAGAAATGTAAGAGGTGAACTTCCTCTTGAAGTGGAAGATTTAGAAGATGAAGTTGCTGGTTTGAGCACACGTTCTGAGAAATTGAAAGGGGAACTAGAAGTAGTTGAAGACCTAATCAAATCAAAAAAGAATGCAATTGATGAGCACAAAGAGGCGATCAAAAAATACACAAAACAACAAGAAAGTGTTCGTAATAATAGAGAATTTAACTCTTTAACTAAAGAAGTTGAATTCCAAGAACTTGAAATTCAATTAGCTGAAAAGCAAATTAAAGAAATGAAAGCTTCTATTGAACACAAAAAAGAAGTTATCTCTCAGTCTAAAGACAGATTAGAAACAAAATCGAATCACTTAAAGCACAAAAAATCTGAGCTTGAAGCTATTATGGCTGAAACAGCGAAAGAAGAAGCTTATTTGACTGAAAAATCTCTTGAGTTTCAAAACTCAATTGAAGATAGACTTCTTGCAGCATACACAAGAATTAGAACTAGTGTTCGTAACGGATTAGCAGTTGTATCTATTGAAAGAGGCGCTTCTGCAGGATCATTCTTTACGATTCCGCCACAAACTCAAGTTGAAATTGCTTCTAGAAAGAAAATCATCACTGATGAGCATTCAGGAAGAATTTTAGTTGACAGCGGACTAGCCGATGAAGAAAAAGAAAAAATGGAAAAGTTATTTTCTAAATTTTAATTATATTTAAGTCCCGATACACATCGGGACTTTTTTATTATGAAAAAAACCTTTAAATTTATTTTCACCAAGTCTATCGGATTATACATTAACATCCTCAGTTTAGTATATCCTGACAAAGCAATACAGCTCGCCTACTCTTTATTTAGCGAACCTCGTGATGGAAGACTCGATAAGAACAACCTTCCTGAAATTTTGCGAGAAGCAGTTACTGAAACTCATTTTCACAATAAAGAACATTTTCAAACCTATACTTGGAAAGGTAACGATACTACCATCTTATTAGTTCACGGATGGGAAAGTAACGCGTCACGCTGGGAAAACATACTTCCTTACTTAAAACAATCCGGAAGCACTATTATAGCGCTTGATGGTCCAGCTCACGGACTCTCTAGCGGAAAAGAGTTTAACATTCCGCAGTATGCATCTTTTATAGATGTTTTGGCTCAAAAACACCAACCTCAATACTTAGTAGGACATTCATTAGGTGCAAAAACATGCCTTTATTATCAAGCGGAATATCAAAATCAGAATATTGAAAAAATGGTTATTTTAGGTTCACCAAGTGATTTTAAAGTAATCCTAACAAACTATACCAATATGTTGAGCTTAAACACCACAATTTATAGCGGTTTAGAAAAACATTATCTCGATAATTTTAAACTAAAACTAGATAATTTTTCGGGAAAATATTTTGCTTCTAAAATACATACTAAAGGACTTATTGCTCATGATACTAATGACACTATCGTTTTATTTAATGAAGCCGAAAAAATTGCCAAAACCTGGAAGAATGCTGTTTTTGTAACAACAAAAGGCTTGGGACATAGTTTACACGATGATATCCTTTATAAAAAAATTGCTAGCTTTTTATTTGATACAAACTAGTATTTTAAAGCTCTTTTATAGAAAGAGATAAATAAACAAACCAGCAACTCAACCATTAAACAATTTAGTATTACTTTTGCACTATGGAAGAAAATCTAAAACGTCTTAATAAATTCATTGGAGAAACAGGATTTTGTTCTCGCCGTGAAGCAGATAAAATCATTGAAGAAGGTAGAGTTACTATCAATGGTGTAGTACCTGAACTAGGAACAAAGGTTTCTCAAAATGACGAAGTACGTATTGACGGTAAATTGATTAGAGAGAGAAACGAAAAGCCAGTTTATCTAGCCTTTTATAAACCGGTAGGAATCGAGTGCACTACTAATTTAGACGTACGTAATAATATTGTAGACTACATCAATTATCCTAAACGTATTTTTCCTATTGGCCGATTAGACAAAGCCAGTGAAGGGCTAATATTCATGACTAATGACGGCGACATTGTAAACAAGATACTTCGTGCCAGAAACAACCATGAAAAAGAATATACAGTAACCGTAAACAAACCCATAACGGATCGTTTTATAGAACGAATGGGGAACGGAATTCCTATTTTAGATACGGTAACCCGAAAATGTAAAGTAGAACAAATAAGCAAATACATTTTTAAAATTATTCTTACACAAGGTCTAAACCGTCAAATTCGTAGAATGACAGAGTATTTAGGATATGATGTTACTGCCTTAAAACGAATCAGAATCATCAATATCTCGCTAGATATCCCTGTAGGCCGCTACCGTGATCTAACAGATGCCGAAATAAAAGAATTAAACGAACTTATCGAACCTTCGAGTAAAACGGAAGAAGCTAGCTTACCAAAAGCAGAAGTTCCTAAAAGAAGAACCGAATTCATAAAAAGAGACGATCCTAGATTTAAAAATCGGAATGAATATTAAACAAATTTTGTCTTAATTAATAAACAACACCTCAAAGAACAAGCGTTTTTTGAGGTGTTTTTTTTTGTTTATTTTATTTCGAAAATCAAGTTCCAAAAACAATAGAGCTTTCATTATAAAACGCTTTTAATGAACTTATAAATAACACAAAAAAGGGCAAATGATAAATATCAGCTTTTTAATGCGTTAGAATTGTAATATTTGTGGATTATTATTTAAAAACACATCCATGACAATTTCTAAACCAATGCATACCTTCCATATTCCTGTGATGGGACTAGCGTACACTATTGATAGTCCTATTAGAGTTGCTAAATATGGAATCTCATCAGTGATTTCGATTATTGATGATGATCTTATTGAAAAAATGAGTGCTTTTTATAGTACCAAATTTAATCTTCCGTACCAAGAAATCACTCAGAAGATGCACGACTATCGCGCACAACGAGTAACTTCTTACTTGAATTTAGTCGACAAAATTGTAAAAGACAAATTTGAAAATTTCAAAAAAGAATTAAGCGAAAGCAAACAAACATTAGAAAGCTACATAGCCATGTTGCCTAACAAATCCGATATCAAACAAGGTTTGCAAAACCTGATGGAAGAAGGAAAGGAAACGATTATGAACTACCTTGAAAACAACCTAAGCGCAGGTGAGATTGATGTAAATATCATGACTAAAATCGATAAAGATAATTTCATTAAAGACGAGCAATTAGCAACTGAGTTTAATGATGCGCATGCTTCATTACGCGGTTTTGCTAATAGTACTTTGAGTTCGTCTGTGGTACTTTCTGCTGGGATGAATCCAAGATTGTATAGCTATTTTGAAAATTTTGAAGCCTTTTTTCCTAACGAAAACAACCAACTTAATAAAAAGATTATTTTGAAAGTAAGTGATTTTCGTTCAGCAATGATACAAGGAAATTTCTTGGCTAAAAAAGGACTTTGGGTATCAGAGTATCGTGTAGAATCAGGACTTAATTGTGGCGGGCATGCATTTGCTACTGATGGTTATTTATTAGGACCTATTTTAGAAGAATTTAAAGAAAAGAAAGCACAATTAATTCAATCAGCACATGAGTTAATGGTAAAAGCATTAACAATAAAAGGAAAACACATACCCGAAAAACCATTAGACCTTAAAATCACTGTGCAGGGCGGAGTAGGAACTGCGGAAGAACATGATTTTTTATTAGCTCATTATCAAGTAGATTCAGTAGGTTGGGGATCACCATTTTTATTAGTTCCTGAAGCGACCTCTGTAGATAAATCAACACGAGAATTATTGGCGAAAGCCAAAGAAGAAGATTTGTATTTAAGTCCGATTTCTCCATTAGGGATTCCGTTTAATACATTAAGAGGAACAACTAACGAAGCTCTAAAACAAAAAAGAATTCAAGATAACAAAGCAGGAAGTTCTTGTCCTAAAAAGTTTTTAGCCTTGAGTAAAGAATTTGGTCCCGAAGGAATTTGCACCGCTTCTAAAAAATACCAAGATGTAAAATTACAAGAGTTAGAAGCCAATAAGGAAACTTTGACTGCCGTTATGTATGACAATGCCAAGAATAAAATAACGGATAAATCTTGTCTTTGTGTTGGCCTAGCCAATGCATCTTATCTTGAAAACGATATGCAAATAAAAGGGCAAGCCCAAGGTGTAGTTGTTTGCCCTGGACCTAACATGGCTTACTTTGACCAAGAAGTTTCCTTGTCTAAAATGGTACAGCATATCTATGGAAACGATACTGTACTTACAATAACTGATCGTCCCAATATGTTTGTCAAAGAATTAAAAATGTATGTTGATTATTTAAAAAACGAAATCGACACAATTTCGACTGAAGTGACAGCTGCCCAAATAAAAAAATGGAATTTATTTAGCAACAATTTATTAGAAGGAATTGATTATTACAAGAATTTATTTCTTGCAAATCCTTCGTTTAAAACAGAAAACCATAGCGAACAAACATTGCTTGATCGTTATAAAAACGAATTACTAAGCATTGCTATTCCGCTATTAGCATAAAACATTAAAAATAACTCGATAATCTCAAGTCATTTTTTTTTTATCACTAAAGTCGTTTTTAAAATATAATTCTAGCCTAATGCTGAATTGTGTAAATTTACGCAACCTATTTTCAACTACAGACTATGCGACCCTCTACATTAGCTAAAAAAACAAAGATTGCTTTCTTTTCTACACAGTCGTACGACAAAACATTTTTCGAAAATCGTAATGCTGATTTTGGGTTTTCATTACATTTTTTTGAATCACAATTAAATGCGCTAACTGTTGAGTTAATTCAAGACGAAACCGTTGTTTGTGTTTTTGTAAATGATATTGTCAACGCTCAAGTCATTGAATCATTGGCCAATAAAAAAGTACAAATAATTGCTTTACGCTGTGCCGGATTTAACAACGTAGATTTAGATGCTGCTAAGAAGCTCGGAATTCACGTTTGTCGCGTTCCCTCCTATTCTCCTGAGGCCGTCGCTGAACATGCTATGGCAATGATTTTGACTTTAAATAGAAAAACTCACAAAGCTTACAACAGAGTTCGAGAGCAAAATTTTTCTTTAAACGGATTGTTAGGTTTTGATTTGCACGGTAAAACCATTGGTATAATAGGAACAGGAAATATTGGAAAAGCATTTGCTAAAATCGCAAAAGGTTTTGGCTGCAAGGTCTTAGCGTTTGATGTGGTTGTTGATCCAGAAATGGAAAAAGACGGTGTTATCTTCACCAACCTCAACTCCCTCTTTCAAGAAGCTGATATTATTTCATTACATTGCCCGTTGAACGAAAAAACAAAACACCTTATTAATGAAAATTCTCTCTCCCTAATGAAAGAAAATATCATGATAATTAATACCAGTCGTGGCGGATTAATTCAAACTTCGGATGTGATCGAAGCCTTAAAAAAAGGAAAAGTAGGTTATTTAGGTATTGATGTCTACGAACAAGAGGAAAAACTATTTTTCAAAGACCTCTCAGATGATATTATTCAGGATGATGAAATTCAGCGATTGATGAGTTTTCCAAATGTTCTTGTAACAGCACACCAAGCTTTTTTTACTAAAGAAGCATTGACACAAATTGCTCTGACAACTTTAGGAAATATAGAAACCCTATTGCGCAATAATGAATTAGAAAACAAAATGGCTTTTTTAGCTTAAGCTTTAAAAAGTTCAACAGTAAATCAAACACTATAAGTAATCTAAAAAAAAATCGGTTTAAAAATTTCAAACCGATTTTTTTTTAAATAGTTCTACTATTAAAAATGTAATGCAAAACCAACATTCAATTGGAATTTATCATCGTAATATTGATCATTAATTGCTTTATTATATCGTAATCCTGGCTCAATACTTACATTTTTACCTATAAACCATGCGTAACCTGCTTGTAAACCTAAATACGTTGGATTTGCATCTGCATCTCCAAAACCTACTCCATTATAAGAAAGTTCGATTGGGATCATTTTTTTCAGATAGTACTTTGCACCAATTTTATAAGCAATAGGGTCTCCTTGACCGTCTACTTCGCCATAACCCAAACCTAACTTTAAAGCTAAGTTATCTTTGATAAAATAACCACCTTCGGCACCAATGTTGTACGAAGTCACGCCATCAGATGAATTAAAATACAATGCTGTTGATCCTACATTAGAACCAAAACCAGTATTAACTTCTACAAGCCATTTTCCTTTTGAAACTTGACCCTCAGTAGCTTGAGCACTGGCAAATACAAAAGCAAATAGCGCAACCGCCGATAAAATAATTTTTTTCATGATTTTTGTTTTAGTATCTCAAAAATAGCAGTTTAAATTAATTAAATAAGAATTTTAGGACTTATTTAACGAAAGAAAATAGGTACAAGGAAATGTTGAATAATTTTTTAAGCAAAAAAAAAGGAACATCTTATTGAAGTTCCTTTCCAAAAATATTGAATTGAATTTTTTAAGTTTTCACCTTTTTATACATTGAAATTGTGTTTGCCCTTCCAAACAGATACAACAATTGCTTATTTCATTATGGATTACCTTACGAGGTTTGGATTTAAAAAGTTTATTTGTTCCAGATTTACTATCGAATACTCTTTTTCGGAGTCTTCATCAAATAAAATCTTTATTTCTTGGTCAGATACAAAAGTTACTATTTTATTACATCCTGTCGCACAGCTTTCTATATGAATAGGAAAGTACAATTGTTTGCGTTTATCAAATCCTAAAACATTGTTACGAGAAAAATTGACTATTTTATAATACTCATTTTCGATAGTTTCTCGACCATCTAGATCACCTGTAAAGTCAAAAATATTTTCTTTATAATAAGTGCTATATATAGTATCATTAATGCCCGAATAGCCATTAGCCAGATCATTGTCTGTTTTATTGTCAATATACCATTTTGAGTCGTAATTTTTATAATAGGAAATATCCAATTCTTTTTTTGAAGGATGGTATATAAATTTACTATTATTAGCTACCTCGTATAGAGATTTTTTTATTTCTGGTTTAGCATCTAATTCTTTATTTGAAGATAACTCTCCATCTATACAGTCGTCACAATGCGTTGCTCTTACAGTGCCGGAACCACTACATACAAGAGTATACACTTTAAAATTTTCTAAAGAAACCATATAAAAAATCACATTCCTTTCAGTAACGGCTGTCCCTTTATATTCTTGTTTTATAACTAGGGATACATAGTCTTTATTTCCAATTTTCTTTTTACTTAAGCTGGCAGAATCTATGTGAGCATAAGTATATTCGTTGGTAAGCAAAGTGTCTTTTTTAGAAAGAATAAATTTTTCATTCCTTTTTAAGTATTTAGAAATAAGGACATAATTGGTATCGGCAACAAGAAGAAACTTATCATATTCACTTGATTGATAGGCTGAAATTCGAATCTCTTCGGACTTATCGTCATTCTGAACGCTGAACAATGTAGTTAAACTATTGTTGTCGTCATCTACTGCCACGAAGTCGTTTGTACTCTTAGCTATGACTTGCTTTGAAGTTTTGTCGAGAAATACTTTTTTGGGTCCTTTTTTTTCACAGGAATAAAGCACTATCAACAGTAAAATAGTAATAAGTATAGTTTTTTTCATTTCGTAAAATGTATAATTTTTCTAAAATTCGCCAAATCTTGAACTAATATACTTTTTTTACTACAAAAAGATCCTATTTATTTTTAAAATACAATCAACCATTTCTGTTGCTTTTCGAAATAAACACCTATTTAGTCTTTATAAAAAATTACTCTAAAATAAAAAACCCTCAAAAAGTTTAAAACTTTTTGAGGGTTGCTCAATACTATAATTTAATTTTTATCCTTTCAATCTACAAGCCTTCACATCGCCTTCAACAACAACTTCTGTCATTCCAAGAGCTGATAAATTCTTCATGGCTTTGTCCCATTTTTTACCGCTTAATTCTGATTTTATTTTCAGTAAACCAAAATCCATTTGGTTCTCATTCGCTTGTAAAATAGCCACAATTGTTTTCTCGTCTGCTTCTAGTTCTACTGTGATTTGTTTTTTCTCCGGTCTCATTTGCGGGAAGAACAATACTTCTTGAATAGAGGCATTGTTTGTCAAGAACATCATTAAACGGTCCATTCCTATTCCTAATCCAGAGGTAGGTGGCATCCCGTATTCTAATGCTCTTAAGAAATCTTCATCAATAATTCCCGTTGCTTCATCATCTCCTTTTTCAGCCAAACGCATTTGATCTTCAAAACGTGCTCTTTGATCAATTGGGTCATTTAATTCAGAGTATGCATTGGCAACCTCTTTACCACAAACCATTAATTCAAAACGCTCTGTTAACTCCGGATTGTCACGGTGCTCTTTACAAAGTGGCGACATTTCCTTAGGATAATCAGTAATAAATGTTGGTTGAATATAATTTCCTTCACATTTTGCTCCAAAAATCTCATCAATCAATTTTCCTTTACCCATTGTAGCATCTACTTCGATACCCATTCCTTTTGCAGCTTCAAAAAGCTCTGCTTCTGTTTTACCAGAGATATCAAATCCTGTAAAATGCTTGATAGAATCAGTCATCGTTACACGAGCATAAGGTGCTTTAAAGTTGATTTTATTCTCACCAAAAATCGCTTCACTAGTCCCATTAACACTCACAGCGCAATGTTCTAATAAGTTTTCAGTGAATTCCATCATCCAGTTGTAGTCTTTGTAGGCTACATATATTTCCATGGCAGTAAACTCAGGATTGTGCGTTCTATCCATTCCTTCATTTCTGAAGTTTTTAGAGAACTCATAGACTCCGTCAAAGCCACCTACAATTAATCTTTTTAAGTACAACTCATTAGCGATACGCATGTACAATGGCATATCTAGCGAGTTGTGGTGTGTAATAAATGGTCTTGCCGCAGCACCACCAGGAATCGATTGTAAAACCGGAGTTTCAACCTCTAGATATCCTGCATCGTTAAAGAAACCACGCATGGCGTTGAACAATTTTGTTCTCTTAATAAAAGTCTCTTTTACGTTTTGGTTTACCGTTAAATCCACATAACGCATTCTATAACGCAATTCAGCATCATTAAAAGCATCGTGCACTTTTCCGTCTTCATCTACCTTTGGTAAAGGCAACGGACGTAATGTTTTACTTAAAAAAGTAAATTGATCTACACGTATACATTGCGCACCTACTTTTGTAGTAAATAATTCCCCTTCGATACCTATAAAATCACCTAAATCGGTTAATTTTTTAAATACTTGGTTGTACAACGTTTTATCATCACCTTCACAAAGTACATCGCGATTCACATACAATTGAATACGGCCTTCGCTATCTTGAAGCTCAGCAAAACAAGCTTTTCCTTGATCACGCACACTCATCAAACGTCCGGCTACAATAACCTTCTTACCTTCTTCAAAGCTTTCTTTTATCTGTTTCGAAGTATGATTTACAGGGAAAAGATTTGCTGGATAAGGGTTAATACCCAAATTACGTAAGGACTGTAGTTTTTCTCTACGGATGATTTCTTGTTCTGATAATGCCATTTTACTCTAATTTTAAGAGCGCAAAGATAGTCTTTATGTGTTAAAATAACAAAGTGAACAATTGCTAAAATAATGTATCGATAAAGTAGCATTACAGGAGCACAACTATTCCGTTTTCAATAGCAATCTCTCCCGCTTTCCGCTTTATCCACGCCAAAAAAAGGCGCGGGATACCGCATACAATCGGGGCTAGGCCTGAACGAACTGCTATCTGTAAGAATATTTTGTTAAAAAACAACAAGCATTATAAAAGTCTTGTATATTTAAACCTTAAAAAACAAACTTAAAACATGAGAAAAATTTTCCTTTTATTATTTGCACTATCCTTGTTCACAAGTTGTGAGATAACTGAAACGGTACATATCAATCCCGATAATTCAGGAACAATTGAGTACGACAGTCACAGAAACGAAAATAGTTATATGCAAATTGCAAAAGAAGAGTACTCTAAAGAAACAGTTTTTAAAGATACTACCTATGTTTTTCAGGGCTATATAGATAAATATAATGCCAATTTTGTTAAATATACACCACAAGAACAAGAGCTTTTTAATAGGTTCAAAAATGTAAAAGTACACATCAAGAAAAGTGCTTTTGATAAAGAATTCAGAAATACTATTACACAAGAATTTAGTAATGTCGAGGACATTGCCGATTTGACTAAAACAGAACACTATGTTGATGATATTATCCATAATTATGCTTTAACTGCCGAAGAACATTATTACAACATTCGTTTTACATTAAAAGACAATACGTTCAACCGAATTGTAACTATTACTGACGAAGCAATTTATAAAACCGAAAAAGAAAAATTACAGAACTTCAAAAAACAGTTAGCCAACTTTAATTTAGTTCAGAGTTACATTATAAAGTATCATTTTCCTCGAAAAATAAAAACCGTTTCAAATCCCAATGCCGTTATTAGTGCTGATAAGAAATCATTAGAATTAAATCTAAAAATAATTGATTTCCTGGAAAATCCCACAAGTACAAATCTTGAAGTAACCTTAGAGTAATCCAAAGAACCAACCAATCGTTTCAACTAGAGTTTGTATCTTTGTAAAAAAAGATGAAGAAATTCTATCCTCTATTACTATTAATTTTTGTTTTTACAAGTTGTACAATTAAAGAGAAAATGGTCTTAAATGAAGACGGATCAGGTACGTTTTCTTATGGATTTGATGTTTCTGCTTTAATGAAAATGGGTAAATCTACTGACTCTACTAAAGTCCCTAAAGTAATGGATTCTACTTTTACTTTTAAAGAACTCCTTGCTCCAATGAAAGACAGTATTGCTCAATTATCGGATGTTGAGCAAGCACAATTCAAATTGTTAGAGAATTTTCGAATCAGAATGAAAATCGATGAAATCGATAAGGAATTTAGCTATGATATGGCCTTTGATTTCCCTGTAACAGATAGTTTGTCTAATATGGTTTCACCCACTAAAGCAGCTTCTTTATTAGCATTGACTGATAAAAAAACAGCTTCAAAAAAAGTCTCAGCAGAAAAAGAAAAGAGTAATAGTAGCTTTAGTTACGACGGAAAGTATTTTATTAAAACTGTAACTTTAAATAAAGAACTTAAAAAATCTAAAAACAAAGAAAAAGTAAAACCTAAAAAAAATAAAGACGAAGAACCAGAGGATGATTTGTCTAAAAAATTAGATGATTTATTTAAACAATGCAAATACACTATAGAATACCACTTCCCTAAAAAAATAAAATCACTTTCTTTAGATGGTGCAACGATAGCAGAGGATAAAAAAAGTTTTGTTTTGGATATTCCAATGGAAAACTTACAAGAAAACATGGATTTAAGCTTTAAAGTAGAATTTGAATAAAATGAATAAAAAAATACAGCTTCAGGATCTTGGAAATAAAGATTACCAAGCAACTTGGGAATACCAAGAAGAATTATTTAAAGGTATTGTAGATATCAAAATAAGAAACCGCAGAGAAGAACTAGAACTAGAAACTCCTAATTACTTTCTTTTTGTAGAACATCCACATGTATACACTTTAGGAAAAAGCGGCGATTTAAGTAACTTACTTTTATCTGAAAAGCAACTAGCTGAAAAAGGAGCTACTTTTCATAAAATAAACCGTGGAGGAGATATTACCTATCACGGACCAGGACAAATTGTAGGGTATCCTATTTTAGATTTAGAGAACTTCTTTACTGATATTCATAAATACCTGCGTTTCCTTGAAGAGTCAATTATTTTAACCTTGCAAGAATATGGATTAGAATGCGGTCGTAGCGAAGGTGAAACAGGTGTCTGGTTAGGCGTAGGAACACCATTTGCTAGAAAAATATGTGCTCTAGGTGTTCGTGCTTCACGCTGGGTTACTATGCACGGTTTTGCTTTGAATGTAAATGCTGACTTAGGTTATTTTGACAATATCATACCCTGCGGAATTCGCGGAAAAGCAGTAACCTCATTAAACGTAGAGTTAGGTATCGAAAAAGTAGACGAAGAAGAAATAAAAATGAAAATCAGAAATCATTTCTCTAAACTTTTTGAAAGCGAATTTATATAATAAGATAGATTATAAACTAAAAAAATAGATTGCGACGGAAACGTTTCAATCTATTTTTTTTTGTGAAAATCTTAAATTTCAACTAAATAATTTCTAAAATTACTACAATAAAGACCAACCTAATTTATATCAAATCAAGAACTGTTTAAATACAATACTTGTTCTACAATCCGTTTGAATTGATAATTGGACTACTGTATAAATTGTATTGGTAAATAAAAACTTTAAATCCTGTATTACATAATATTATTATGCTTAAAATAGGATTAAAAAATCAGTTTAAAACTCTTAATTTAATATTATAATTTAACAGGTAACGACTATTTCATAACTTAATAATATAAGTTAGTTAACAATAACTTAACATTAAAACCTCGTCAGCAAGTGCAAATACAAGGCTTTTGCTAAAAACATAATTTCATTTTAATTCAGTTTTATTATAAAAAAATAATTTTTAAATTCTTTTTTAACCTTTTTAACGTTTAATATTTACACGAATGTTAAACTTCATTTTTTAACACCTACCTGGGGAGTAAAATTCAACGTTTTATTGTGATTTTTGTATTCAAATTAATTCAAAAATCAGAATAATGAGATTAAAATTCAAATGGATTTATGCGCTTTTGATGGCGTTATCTATTCAGTTTGCTTTTGCACAAGAGCAAACAATTAAGGGTGTTGTTTCGGATGCTATAGGGTCTATACCTGGAGTTAATGTACTCGTAAAAGGAACAAAAAAAAGTGCACAAACAGACTTTGACGGTGGTTATGTTATTAAAGCAAAACCAGGTGATGTAATTGTATTTTCATTTGTTGGAATGCAAGATTTCACTGCTACTGTAGGAACTTCTTCAACTATCAATGTAAAAATGAAAGAGGAAGGTAAAGTTCTAGAAGAAGTAGTAATATTAGGATATGTATCCAGAGGTAAAAACGAAGTAACAGGAAGTGTGAAACAAATATCTGGAGATATCTTAAAAGGAGTTCCAGTAGTTTCTGTAGATCAAGCTTTACAAGGTAAGGTTGCTGGTTTACAAATTTCGCAATCATCTGGAACACCGGGATCTGTACAAGATATCCGTATTAGAGGTGTGGGTTCTGTATCTGCAAGTAACCAACCTTTATATGTGATTGATGGTGTACCCGTTATTAACGATGCTTTTGCAGCTAGTGATAACGTATCTACATTATCTCCGCTTGCGTCTATCGCGAGTAGCGATATTGAAAGCATGACAGTACTTAAAGATGCTTCTGCAACTTCAGCATATGGAGCTAGAGGATCTAATGGTGTAATCATTATTACAACTAAAAAAGGAAAATCAGGAAAAACAGTATTCAACTTGAATACGTCTATTGGTTTCCAAAACAATGCCGTTAAAGGGCAAACTCCTTTAACAGGAGAACAAAGAAAAGAACTATATCTTGACGCTGTATACAATACTTATGGTGCAGATAACGGTTTTACAAGAGCAAATGCTGAAACATTTTTATTAGGTACTGCTCAAGGATTAAATATTGACAATAACTTTGCTGGATTACAGTATTGGGATGGTAAAGAAGGAAACTGGCCTGAATTGTTACAAAACAAAGACGCTATTTTAAGATCTTATGATATCTCTGCTAGTGGTGGTGACGAAAAATCAACTTTCAACGTGTCGTTAGGATACAACAAGACAGAAGGTACCGTAATTGGATCAGAGTTTAGACGTCTTACAGCTAAGATTGGTATGTCAAGAAAATTAACTGAAAACGTGAAATTTTCGACAAATAATAGTTTTGCAGACTCAAAACAAAATGGTGTACTTGAAGGTGGTGGATTCTTTTCTAACCCACATTTAGCGCGCTATTTCATGACTCCATGGGCTAACCCATACAATGCTGATGGTTCATTAAACATTACCGATATTCAAGACTATACAGGGGTGCCAAATACACTGTATGTTGTTAAAAACAATTTAATCGAAAATGATCTAGCTAGAATTATCTCTAACAATACATTAGAATGGAGAATTTCAGATAGATTTAAATACAAGTCAGTTTTTGGAATTGATTACAACTTAGCAACATTTCACCAATATGATAATCCAATTCATGGTGATGGAGCAAACGTAAATGGTGATGCACAACAAACGGTATCTCGTAACTTAAATTTAGTAGCTCAAAACTCTTTGAACTATAACTATAGATATAAATTACATAGTTTTGACGCAACGGCATTATTCGAATACCAAAAAAATACCTTTAGTCAATTAGGCGCTTACGGAGAAAATTTTGCTTCGGAAGGATTACAATATGTTGACAACGTGGTTAGAAACATTAGTGTAAACGGAAGCTATGACGACTGGTTAAACGTTTCTTACTTAGCGTTACTTAACTACAACTACAACGGTAAATATGTACTTGACTTTACCTATAGAAAAGAGGGATCTTCTCGTTTTGCTCCAGGAAAACGTTTTGGTGATTTCTGGTCTGTTGGTACTGCTTGGAACATCAACAAAGAGGAGTTCATGAATGACGGAATCTTTAGCGAATTAAAACTAAGAGGTTCTGTAGGTTCTTCTGGAAACAACGCTATTGACTTGAATCAATACCAAACATTGCTTGCATACAATACAAATTATGCTGGAGACCCTACGATCTATCCTTCTACATACGGTAACTTAGACTTACAGTGGGAGAAAAACAGAACAATCGACTTAGGAGTTGATTTTGCTATATTAAACAACCGTATTTCTGGTAGTTTAGGTGTATACAATAAAAAAACATCTGACTTATTGCAAGACGTTCCTTTATCTAGAACAAGTGGTTTTACAACAGTATCTTCTAATGTAGGTGAAATTGTGAACAAAGGAGTTGAAGCTGATTTAACTTTCAACGTGATTCAATCTAAAGACTTCAATTGGAACGTATCTACAAACTACGCTTTCAATGACAACGAAGTAACTAAACTTGCAAAAGATCCAGCCGGAAACGATATTAATATCGCTACAGGAACAAAAATCACTAAAGTAGGTGAAGCTGTTGGAACTTGGAATATGAGAAAATGGGCTGGTGTAGATTCAGCAAACGGTAACCCACTATGGTTTGTAAATGGTAAAGATGGCGCAACTACAAGCAACTATAACGAGGCTCAAATTGCTATTCAAGGTAAATCATTACCTACTTACACAGGTGGAGTTAGTACGCATTTAGATTTCAAAGGAGTGTTTTTTGACGCAAGTGTATACTTTGCAGGTGGAAACAAAGTTTTTGAAGACTGGGCTTCTTACACACAAAGTTCTGGAACAAGAACTACAGTAAACTACAATGGAGTTGAAGCTTTATTAAACAGATGGCAAAATCCTGGAGACATCACTGATGTTCCTAAAATGGATCTAACATCTACAGGAAATAACTCTGCTGCTACTTCTACACGTTTTTTATATGACGGAGATTATATCAGAATTAAAGATTTAACTCTTGGTTACTCTTTCAACAAAGAGGTATTAGAAAAAATTAGTTTAGATGGATTAACATTATCTGTAAGAGGAACTAACTTGTTCACTTTTGTTAAAGATGGTCGTCTTAAATATGACCCAGAGGTAAGAGCTGACGGTTTTACTCGTTTGTCTACTCCTCCTGTTAAATCAGTAACTTTTGCAATGAACTTTAAATTTTAAGAAATGAAAATAATAACAAAAAGCATATTAGCATTGTCCCTACTGCTTACAGTAGCTTCATGCGATGATTCAGATTTAGACCCAACATTGACAGTTAATAAAGAGGTAACAACAATTAAATCTGCTAACGACTTGAGATTAGTACTTTCTGGAGCTTACAATAGAATGACTAGTGAGTTTTACTATGGTCGTGACATGTTAGTCTTTGGTGACGTACGCTCTGATAATGCCTTTTCAACTGGAAACTCTGGACGTTTTGTAACTCCAGGATCTATGGATATGGTAAACTCTGACGGCTACGCTAGAGATACTTTTACTCAAATATATGCCGTAGTATCAAGTACTAATCTTGTAATTAACACAACTATTACAGGAGCAAATGCGGAGGAAACTGCTCAAATCAACTATTACAAAGGGCAAGCTTTAATGTTAAGAGCTTTAGCTCATTATGATTTACTTCGCTTATATGGTCAGCAAAACGTAAACGGTGGCGGATTATCTGCTGATGGTGTTGCGTACATTACTGAGTTTAAAAGCGCTAATTTAAGTCCGGCTAGAAATACGGTAGGAGAAGTTAAAAACTTCATCTATACTGATTTAGACAAAGCCTTAACTTTGATGGATGCAGAACTAGATGACTCTACAGAAACGGTGACAACACCAGCTGTAAATGGTCTTAAAGCGAGAGTAGCATTGTATTTTGAGGATTGGGCAATTGCTAAACAAGCATCAAGCGATGCAATGAAGCAAGCAACAATAAACGGTAAACGTATTGCACAAGCTAGTGAGTTTGTAAATACCTACACTATCCCTAAGCCTATCAACACTATTTTTGAATTGGCATTTAGAGATAACGATAACAATTCTATCGATGGGTTGTACAACATCTACGCATCGACTACTTACGGAGACATTGTTGTTTTAGACAACTTCAAGAATCTTTTCAGTAAAACTGACGTTAGAGGAACTACAGCAATGTTAGCTATTGATGGCAAAAACAGATTAAGAAACGTGGGTAAATTTATCGCTTTCGAATCAAATGTTCCTTTAATTCGTTTTGAAGAAATGGTATTAGTTAATGCTGAAGCTTCTTTCATGATTAACAATGCAGATGCAACCGTTTTAACTTCGATCAACTCAATTGCTACTAATAGAGGTGCTGCTGCTTACACTACAGTGACTCGTAATGACATTTTAAATGAGCGTCGCAAAGAGTTAGCTTTTGAAGGGTTTAGATTTGATGATATCGCTAGAACAAAGCAAAACATGCCTATTGTTGATGCGTTAAAGCAAACCTATGATGACAAAGGGGCAATTCTTTACGGAAGTTATAAATATGCTTTCCCTATTCCATTAGTGGAAACTAATGCTAATGCAAACACAAAACAAAATGCAGGATACTAATTTAAAAAAGTAGTTTCTGTTTTAAATACAAAGAGAGGATATAGCAATATATCCTCTCTTTTATTTTATATTAATTTTTATTTTTTATTTTTCGAAAACAAAGCTAAAGTTCCACCTTTTAAAACCATCTTCTTCTCTTAAAAAGAAACACACCCACAGCAGATAACAAAATCGAAATCAACACCAGAATCCATAAACCCATAGGATTATCTTGTAAAGCATTAGGAACGTTCATACCGTAAAAACTAGCGATAACTGTAGGAATCATTAGTATGATCGAAATCGACGTCATCTGCTTCATTATGTTATTCATATTATTAGAAATCACAGACGCGTAAGCATCCATGGTTCCTGTCAAAATATCACTATAAATATTAGTAGTTTCTTGTGCTTGTCGCAATTCGATTTCGACATCTTCTAATAAATCAGAATCGTACGTTTCTCTCTGTGATTTTATATTTTTTATGCGGTGTAGTAAAATATCATTCCCTTTTAAAGAAGTCATAAAAAATACCAAGCATTTCTCAATTTGCAGTAAAGCTTGTAATTCTTGATTTTTTATGGATTTCTCTAAGTTGTCTTCGGCTAGCCTAATCTTCTGGTTGACTAATTTTAAATATTTCAAGTACCAGACGCTAGAGGATAATAAAAGACGTAGAACCAAATCAAAATTATCTTTTAAATCAATGTTTTTTCTCTTAGTATAAGCGACAAAGTCAGTGAGCATTTCCGTTTTATAAAAGCTAATTGTCACGCATACCTCTCCTTTAAAAACCACGCCTACTGGAATGGTATGAAAAGGTAATTTTATATCATTACTTTTCACTGGTATACGCATAATAATAAGCGTCCAGCCGTTTTCAACCTCAATACGTGGTCTTTCGTCTATGTCTTCAATATCGTTGTAAAAAGCTTCTGGAATTTGTAGTTCTTCCAGTAAATATCGTTTTTCATCAGGAGATGGACACTCAATATTTATCCAGCTGTTAGGAAACCAGTCAGCCACCTCAATTAATCCATTGTTGTTTTTGTAAAAAGCTCTCATTTCAAAATTCTATAGTATTAGTATAGCCTCTTGAAATTGATCAAGGGCCACATTTAGTTAAACATTTCCGAATAATAATCGTCCATTAGGTAAGTCTCTTTTTTTAAGTGGCACAAAAGTATTGTTTATTTCTAAGGCCAACTCTGTACTGTTGGTTTTTTATGTTTTATTTAATACCAAAAAAAAAACCTACTCGTTTGAGTAGGTTTAGGTATTTCTTATAATTTAGCCATTTTCATTTCTCTAGCTAATAAAGTATTTTTCATTAACATCGCAATGGTCATTGGTCCTACACCTCCAGGAACTGGTGTGATAAAACTCGCTTTTTTACTTACATTTTCAAAGTCAACATCACCAGTAATAACATATCCTTTTGCATTTGTATCATCACTTACACGTGTAATACCCACATCAATTACGACAGCACCATCTTTAACCATTTCTGCTTTAAGATAATTAGGAACCCCTAACGCTGTGATGATGATGTCTGCTTGTGTGGTAATTTGAGCAATATTCTTTGTATAACTATGTGTTAATGTCACTGTAGAGTTTCCAGGAAAACCCTTTCTACCCATTAAGATACTCATTGGTCGTCCTACAATATGGCTACGCCCTATAACAACAGTGTGCTTTCCTTGAGTTTCTACACCATAACGTTCTAATAATTCTAAAATTCCAAAAGGTGTTGCAGGAATAAATGTACTCATATCTAAGGCCATTTTCCCAAAGTTCTCTGGGTGAAAACCATCAACATCTTTGCTTGGATCAACTGCCATCAATACCTTTTGCTCATCAATTTGAACAGGTAAAGGCAATTGAACAATGAATCCATCGATATTATCATCTTCGTTTAATTCCTTAATTTTTTTAAGCAATTCTGTTTCAGATGTTGTGCTAGGCATTTTTACTAAAGTAGATTCAAACCCTACTCTTTCGCAGGCCTTCACTTTACTTCCTACGTAAGTTAAACTTGCGCCATCATTCCCCACAATAACTGCGGCAAGATGAGGCACTTTTTCCCCGTTTTTAATCATTTTTTGTACCTCAATAGCAATTTCGCCTTTGATGTCTTCTGCAGTTTTTTTTCCGTCTAGTAGTTGCATTTTTTAATGTAGTTTAAAATTTTAGAAATTTAAAAGTCCTCCCTCATAAGTACCTAAAAATTGTAAAACCGAATAGTAGTTGTTGTAATTTGTAGCAAAAATTTAAGGTTTAAAATTCCGTACAGAATCTTAAACCTTAAAATATTATTTTGGCATTCCTCCAGGCATACCGCCTTTCATTCCGCCCATCATTTTCATTAAATTTTTTCCTCCCGGACCTTGCATCATTTTCATCATTTTGCTCATTTGCTCAAACTGTTTCATCAACTGATTAACTTGCTCGATTTTTGTCCCAGAACCTTTTGAAATTCTCGCTTTCCTTTTCACATCAATAAGCGAAGGCTTGCTTCTTTCTGTGGGAGTCATCGAGTGGATAATTGCTTCAATGTGTTTGAAAGCATCATCTTCTATTTCTACATCTTTCATGGCTTTAGAAGCACCTGGTATCATTCCGACCAAGTCTTTCATATTACCCATTTTTTTCACTTGTTGAATTTGTGATAAGAAATCATCAAAACCAAATTCGTTTTTAGCAATTTTCTTTTGAATCTTTCTTGCCTCGTCTTCGTCAAATTGCTCTTGTGCTCTTTCAACTAAAGACACCACATCTCCCATTCCCAGGATACGTTCAGCCATACGTACAGGATAGAATACATCAATTGCATCCATTTTTTCACCCGTACCTACGAATTTAATTGGTTTATTAACTACAGTTTTGATCGAAAGCGCTGCTCCACCACGTGTATCTCCATCTAATTTAGTCAAGATTACTCCATCAAAATTCAAAATATCGTTGAACGCTTTTGCTGTATTTACCGCGTCCTGACCTGTCATAGCATCCACAACAAATAAAGTTTCTTGTGGTTGTATTGCTTTGTGAACGAGTGCAATCTCGTCCATCATTTGTTTATCTACTGCTAAACGACCTGCGGTATCGACAATAACAACATTAAAACCGTTTGCTTTTGCGTGTTTGATTGCATTTTGAGCAATTTCAACTGGATTTTTATTCTCTGGTTCTGAATAAACTTCAACACCTATAGAATCTCCTACAACGTATAACTGCTGGATAGCCGCCGGACGATAAATATCACAAGCAACTAAAAGTGGTTTCTTAGCTTTTTTTGTCTGAAGGTAATTAGCTAATTTCCCAGAAAAAGTTGTCTTACCTGATCCTTGTAAACCCGACATCAAGATAACAGTAGGTGTACCAGAAAGGTTAATTCCCGCAACATCACCACCCATCAACTCTGTTAATTCATCTTTTACAAGCTTCACTAACAATTGCCCCGGTTGCAAAGTAGTCAATACGTCTTGTCCAATTGCTTTTTCTTTCACTCTTGTAGTAAAATCTTTGGCAATTTTAAAATTCACATCGGCGTCAAGTAAGGCGCGACGTACTTCTTTCAAAGTTTCGGCTACGTTTACTTCAGTTATTTTTCCGTGCCCTTTTAATATATGAAAGGCTTTATCTAGTTTATCGCTTAAATTATCGAACATGTAATTGTTGTTTTAGGAATTGCAAATATAATACAAACTTCTGTAGGTACAAAGAGTCAAAGTAGCAAAGAAACAAAGTTTTACCCACTTAAATTCTCTTAAAAACAAGCTTAAATAATAATTGACTGACTATCCAAACCAAAAAAAGGCTAGACGAATCTAACCTTTTCAAAAATAAAAATAAAAAACACTGAAACTAACTCAATCGTAATATGTTCCTATTAATCAAAATAGGTTTCCATAATTTATAACTAAAGCCTATTATTGCTAAGTTTATGATTAACAATCCTAACATCTGGAATAACTCTCCAATTTCATTAGGTTCTAGAAACAAATGAAATAAGAATATATTAATGGTTACAGGTAACGCCACTATTGCCCCCA
The DNA here is from genome assembly GCF_013294005.1 of Flavobacterium gelidicaeli. Lineage (GTDB taxonomy): Bacteria > Bacteroidota > Bacteroidia > Flavobacteriales > Flavobacteriaceae > Flavobacterium. Next base: position 214,424 of record NZ_JABSNK010000004.1, on the reverse strand, counting down.
ATAAAGAGAAAAACTGACTTATTAATAATACCCCAGCTAGGATTTCTACAAAACCTAAAAATTCCCAGAAGTAATTAGTTTGTTTCATCCCGAAAACGTAATTTTTAATCTTTAGGATCTCGGTATTAGGAGCTACTTCTTCTCCTTTCTTTACAGTCTCAATAATTTCGGTAGGTGATGGAGCTGGTTTATCAAATTTCTTGATTCCTCCAAAAATCATCATCCCTCCTAATATCAGGCTAAATAGTACTTTAAGTACAGGTAGTATCTTTTTCATAATTTTAATTTAAAATTGCATATTCTAAAATAGGATTTCCTCTTTCTCCAGCATCATTGGTCATGCTTAGAAATTTTATTTTATAATAATTATCAGCAGCATCTTTTACCACATAAAAACGATCTGTTTTAATACTTGGTAAAGTTCCCGGTCCGCCACCGCTCCTCCAACTAGAACCAATTACTCTTTGATCAGTACTTGAAAAAACAAAATTATCTTCAACTACATTTGCTTTGGCGAAAGCCAAATAAGATCCCCCATCAGCTTCTAGCACTTGGTACACTTTTGTACCTCCATTGGTATTTGAAACAATAAAATCAGAATAACCATAAGTCACTTCTGAACCAAAGTTCACATAATTTGTAAAAATGGTAAAGTTCAAATCCCATTTTGTTTTTAATGGCTCAACTGCAACATTTTTTTCAGTAATTAAACTAAAAAATGAAAAATTGAAATTCGCATCTTTAGCAATTATTTTTTCTTCAAAAGTTGTAGCTGTTAAATCTGCATACTGAATTTTATAACCTGTACCGTTTCTTAAAATTCTAACTTTTTTCCAACCTCTTGCAATCCCATCAACACTAACAGAACCTACAACTGGAGTTTCTGTTGAAACTGCGTATCCTAGATTAACTAAATACACTTTATTGTCAGCTTCTGTAGCTGAAATTTCAGCAATAGCAGTTCCAAGTCCTGCTCCATCTCCTTGTAAAACTCCTGTCGGGTTGTCTACATATCCGTTTGAAGAAGCGGTAGTTCCTGCCCCTACTGTTACTGCACTGTTTATTTCTTGTGGCAAACTAATATCTGAAGTAGCTAGTTGTTTTACGGCCATTTTAAGGGCACCATTAATGACTACTCTAAAATCAGAACCGCTTGAAAACCCGAAATCCCATGATGCTCTATCAACAACATCCATTTTTGCTGTGCTTAAATCTAAATAAACTTGATTGGGTTCGTTAGGACCGCCCACATTGGGTTGTAAAGTCTCCCCAACGGTAGCTATCTCGATAGGGTCTGCTTCATTATTTGAGCACGAAGCAAGTGTTAATAAGGCGAATGTCAAAGAAAAAATTGTCTTTTTCATAGTATTAAAATATATATTAAAAATTAAGGTTATACGTAAATTTGATAAAATAAGAGCGCCCATAAGCAAGCATTACATTAGAGGATGTTGCATGACCAGCTGCTAAATTTGCACCTGACTGATTAACATTACCAACATTAAATAAATTTCTAGATCCTATGATGGTGACTATTTTTTCATTGAAAAAACTTTTTTGAATAGAGGCGTCCAACCAGTTGCTGTCATCAATTTCAGACACCACGTACGTTGAATTACCTTCTATAAACTGTTGCGTTTTTCCGTTATATTTATAATATGTCGCTACTGTAGTTTCCCATTTTGGAATTGTGTAAGAAAGGCTACTATTGATATTAAATGAATATAAAAAACGATCATCTGAACTATAAACTTGATTGTCTATTTCCTGTGAGATCCCAATAAAAGAAGCGCCTACATTAAAATTGAAACTTCCTTTTTTAAACTGATTCATCGTTGAAACATTCCACATTTTATACGTACTGATATTAATGTATTGGTACATGGGATTGCCAGTGTCTTCATTAAAGCCAATTAATGCCATATCAATTCGATCCTTAACATTTAAAAAACTAGCAGTTACTGTATTTGAAAGTTGCACACCTGAATACAAATTAGTAGTTTTCTTAAGACTCGTTTCATAAGAAGTACTTTGCTCAGGAACTAGACTCTCGTTACCTGTAAAGAAATGACCGTCAAAAATTTGTTTGGAATAAAGCTCGTTAAAAGTAGGTGTGCGAAATGATTTCCCGTATGACATTCGAAAATCAATTCCTTTTTCAAAAGAATAGCGCAATCCTAATGAAGATGCATATTGATTTTCAAATTGTGATTGAGATGATATTCGGATACCTGGTCGTATAGCCATTTTTTCAAAAATATTGATCTCTGAAGAGACAAAGAAATCATAATTATTTAGTCTTTTTCGAATAGGAACAATGCTATTATTTGCTTCTTGTATCAGTGAAAAGCCATTGTTATTAACTATTTCATAACCTAATTGTAGATCAATAATTTTACTATTGAAAATATTACTTAATGTTCCCGTAGAATACAATACTTCCATGGATTGATCTTTAATACTACTATTATCCGCTTCCGTTTGAGAAAATAAATAATACTTAAAATCAGCAACTTCTCTTTGTTGTTTTTGATGAGAGAGTGACACGTTATAATTCAATTTAGAAAATATTTTCCCTGTAGCATTCACATTATGAAAATACCTATTTGTCATATACCTTTTATCATTCGTATACCGATAGGATCCCAATTGAGCATTGTATCCTGATTGTACGGTGCTATTGTAATACGCTACTGTTTCGTCTAAAAATTCAAATTTGTAAAAAATTCTGAAAGCATCTTTTTTATATGCAACAAGTGCTGTTCCATTCAATTGTTCTTTAGGAAGCCAACTGTATCCACGGTTAAAATCAGTCTCAGAATAATCTTTACCTTTTTTATTGTCTAAAAATCCCTGAAAATCATTCCGATTAAGTGCAGCACTTGCAAACCAATATTTATCAATAGAATGATTTATACTTAATGATTGTATGTGCCTGCCTTTATCAAATAAAGCAAATTCATTCCCTACAGTTTCTTCCTGAACAGCTGCAGATATATTCCATTTGTTAATTGCTGATTTCTTGGTTATAATATTCAATACACCGCTTACTGCATTTGCCCCATAGGCAACTCCCATTGAACCCTCGACAATCTCTATTTGCTCCACATCATTCAAATTTATTTGTGATAAATCAGTATTATTTCCTAAACCGGCCTCGCTTACAAGAGGTACATTATCAATCAAAATTTTAAAATATTGCGCATCTAAACCAAATAATGAAACAGTAGATCGTCCATCAGTTCCGCTTGGTGTTACGGTAATGTTTAAATACTGATTTAAAACATCTGATAAATTAGTTGCCGCTAATTGCTTGATGTCTTCTTTTGAAATAACACGAACATTAAAAACTGCCTTTTTTATTGATTGTGGTTCAAATTGACCAGTAACTACGACCTCAGATAATTTCTCTATTGACGAGATACTATCCCTGACTTGACCGAAAGTTGTTCCATATAAAAAGAGAGTCACAAATAAAGTTATTTTTAATTTCATTATTTTTATTTAATCTTAATAAGACCGCAAATGTATATATTATTTTTATTTATTCTAAATAAATATAATATATTTGTAAAAAAATTTAATTAAATAATTCTAAAAATTATGATTACTAAAAAGCTACTCCTTGCAGCAACCATCTCTTTAAACTGTTTAATAAGTCACAGTCAAAATGATAAAAAACAAAAAGACATCCAATCAATAAAAGCTATGTGTGGTTGTTATGAGGTGAAATTTAATTTTGCAGAAATCTTCCAATATTCAAAAGATACTGCCAATTATAAACCCTCAAAAACTAAGCACGATTATGGTTTAGAATGGGTAGAATTAGTCGAGGAAACACCAAACAAGTTAATGCTACAGCACCTATTAATTGTAAGTGATGACATGATTATAAAACACTGGAGGCAAGATTGGTTGTTCCAGAATACAGATTTATACAGCTACAATAAAGAGAACAATTGGAAATACATAAAATTACCAAAAGAGCAAGTAAAAGGACAATGGACTCAAAAAGTATTTCAAGTAGACGATAGTCCAAGATATGAAGGAACCGCAAGTTGGGTTCATATTGACGGTAAAGATTATTGGAAGAATACTACCGATGCGCCGTTACCAAGAAGAGAATATACTAAACGTGATGATTACAACATCTTAAAAAGAAGAAACATTCATGAAATTACAGCTACGGGATGGTTACACGAACAAGATAATGATAAAATAGTACGTAATGAAAATGGAAAAGATGTAGTACTAGCTCAAGAAAAAGGGATTGATACGTATACAAAAGTAACAGATGCTAAATGTATTGCGGCGCAAAACTGGTGGAAAGAGAATAACGATTTATGGAAGAATGTTAGAACTAAATGGCAAACTGTTTTTGCAGAAAACAAAGATCTTACCTTAGAGAAAAAAGTTTCTAACAAACCCCTTTACGCCCATTTATTTGATTTAAAACCTACCGCTACTAAAGGAGAAACTGATGCCATCATTGACAGTTTTATTGCAGATAAATAATCATTACAACTGAGTTAGTTACTAAAACACCCGATAATTTTGTAATTATCGGGTGTTTTTATATATTATTATCAAGTATTAAAACTGGAAATAAATAAATGGTTGTGGCCCACTTGTAGAGGTTGCATACACCACCCAAAATGTCATAGCTAATGCAAAAGCTTTAAATACAATAGGCATTTTATCAAAGATTGATTTATTGAATTCGACTATTCTTGCAGGAAGAAAATGCCAAGCAAAACCAAAAAGCATTACAATAAATACGTTTTCATATCCTTGAGCAATAACCCACCACTGTGATGGATCAAAAGTTACTTGCTGTATAGAATTTAATACATCTAATGCTATTGCAAAAGTCCCTGCACGGAAGAAAATCCAACAGAAAGCAACAAAATGAAAGGTGATTAAAACAGAAATCACATGAAAAAACCCCTTATTAATTGTCCACTTTGCTCCTTTTTTATCAGGAAAATATTCGGCAAAAACTTTATTTACTGCCAAAGCCAAACCATGCAAAGCACCCCAAACAATAAAACGAACACTGGCTCCATGCCAGAAACCGCCTAACAACATTGTGGTCATCATATTGACATTGGTATACATTGTCTTTTCTGAATTTTTAGAAAAAACTATTGTCAGGATAAAGACAATTGCAGCAACAATACCTATAATTAATGGAATAGGTGAAACAGCAAATTGTAAAAACCCATAAATTAATAACCCTCCAAAAAATACTGATGGGAATAAAAATCCAGCAAATGAGCCGCTGCGATTCCCTCCTATTGTGATGTATAAATAATCACGCAACCATGTGGATAACGAGATGTGCCATCGTCTCCAGAATTCAGTAATAGAAGCCGACTTATAGGGAGTTACAAAGTTTGTTGATAATTTAAAGCCCATTAACAAAGCAATACCAATGGCCATATCAGAATATCCTGAAAAATCACAATAAATTTGTAACGTATATCCATAGGCAGCCATTAAATTTTCAAAGGCGGTATAACTCTTTGGCGCATCAAAAACACGATCAACAAAATTCAACGAGATATAATCAGAAACTACTGTTTTCTTTATCAATCCTCCTATAATCATAAACAAGGCATTATTAACGTCAGAACGAGATAGTGTTGTCTTTTTATAAATTTGCGGAATAAACTCAGATGCTCTTACAATAGGCCCTGCGACTAATTGTGGAAAGAAAGACACAAAAAACATGTAGTCAAAAAAGTTCTTTGTAGGCTCTAGTTCTCTTCTATAAATATCAATAATGTAACTCATTGACTGAAAAGTATAAAACGAAATCCCAACAGGAAGAATAATATTCTGCAACGATAAATGTCCTTCAAATAGTCCATTATAACTCACAATCATAAAGTTAGCATACTTAAAATAACCTAGGAAACCCAAATTAAAAAGCACACTGACGATAATGAAAAATTTCCGGAAACGCTCGTTTGTTTCTTGGTATAAAAACTTGGCTAAAGTAAAATCTATTACTCCCGAAAAAAGTAATAATAAAAAATAAACACCACTTGACTTATAATAGAAAAATAGCGAAAAGGCAAACACATAGATATTACGATATATACGTGAACTTACTTTTGTCGTTAAAATATAAATAGGATAAAAAACTAAGAACACTCCTAGAAAGAAAGCCGTATTAAATAAAATAGGCTCTTTAGGATTGTAAACAAACCAATTCCCAATTTCATCTAGTGAAATTTGTCCATAAGTTTGCATGAACCAATTTTGTAATGCTGATAAAATATCCACTTATTATTACTTATTATAATTATGAAATGTTTTAATAATCTCTTCTGAAACTAAGGCACCTTGTAATTGATAACCCGCAACAGTATAATGCACTCTATCTGCGGCTATTATTCCGTTTTTAAAGTTTTTCTCTACTCCGTGCAAACCTCCTAGTTGGGAATACAAATCATATACTGCATATTGATTTTGAATCGCTCCTTTTTTAATTTCATCACAATAACCATCAACAATTGTATTTAATTTATGATGTGCTAAAAAGGACGGTGGCGGCGTCAAAACTAAAATTGCTGAATTAGGATTGGCCTTTTTTACATTTTTTATAAACAGTTCTAATTGGCTCATGAACTCCTCATTGGTAAATTTCCCGTAAGACTCATTAGTACCAAAAGAAACAACTATTAAATTAGGTTGTAATCCTTTTAACTGCTCAAAAAACAAAGGGTATTTATTGTAATCAGAAAATTTAGCTCCGTTAACCCCTAGGTTATGATATAGTATCCCAGGTTTGTCATTTTCTAACACAACACCGCTTAATACATAATCTGATTGTTCTTTATTAGGTAACAAATATATTTTACGCAAAGCTTCATCAGAGTGGTAATAATGGTAATTATTAGTAGCTAATAAATCTAACGGCTTAAAATAAGACTCTGAAACTGACACTTCCTTAGTTTCCTTAGTAGGGATTTTTAAGGTTTTACCAAAAGCGATTCGGGTTGATTTTAATCCGTTTGCTTTTTTTAATTGTGCTGCAGTGACACCATATTTCTCAGCAATTTCTGATATAGTTTCGCCTCTTTTAATCTTATGAACAATCACTTTAGGCGCAGTAGATTTTAAAATAATGGCTTCTTTAGAAGTTGCTATTTCAAATAAATCTTTATTCTCTGGTGTAATGATTTTTATAGTATTAAAATCATTTGCAGCTTCTTTAGCATTTAACTGCAATACTAATTTTTTAGAATTAGTACTTAATAAAATCCCGCTCAGTCCAATGGGATCTCCATTATCAGGGAAAATATTTCTATAGTTTTTCCAGATTACATTTGATGAAAATCGAAAATCAGATGATCCATTGGTTTTAGCCAAATTATGCGGAAAAATAAAGCCCCTACCTGCATTTCCAAAATAATCTTGCAAATTCTCCCGAATCTCATTGGTCATCAAATCTGCTTGAATATGAGAGTCCCCAATATGTACAATATTAATTTGACCTGAGTTATCGTGTTTTAACTGCTTTAGCTTGGCTAAAAAAGAGGCTATTTCAATACTATTCTGAATTCCATTTTCATCGTTATATGAATGAGAAACCGATTTGTTGCTAATGTTTTCGTCCATAGTTACAGTAGTGTCAGTGGTATCCTTTGTTTGTGAACAGCCTTTAAAGCTAATGAACCCAATTAAAAATAACAGATATAATTTATTGCCCATTGGTACTTTCTTGATTGTTTGTAATACTATCTGATTTGATTTTCACAGCAGTAGTATTTTGATTTATTGGATTTGCTCGCTTTCGCAAAAGCTTGTATTTTTCGTATCCTTTATCTAATTCTTGGAATAACATACCGCCAATTTTTTTAGCTCCTCTAAAATTAAAATGGGTATAATCCTTATTTGCTAAAGGTGGATCTTGCTCTACCCATTTTGCCATAGAACCATCACCTCCCATTAATTTATACAAATCGATATATGCTGATTTTGTTTTTGCGGCATACCTCTTTTGAGAATTGGTAAGTGGTACTACAGCGGAATCTGTTTTCATAACTGCATCATATTTAGACGACTTATCTGCTGTAGAAATAATTAAAATAGCCGCTCCAGGAAAACTTTTTTGCAAACGTTCAACCGTTCTAGTCATACTTTTATCGTACCAACTAAAATCTAACGTTCCGTATTTTAAAACATTAGTCCCATAATGCAATACAATCAGGTCGTAACCTAACTTTTGCTGAAAAGCATTCATTAAAGGCACATCAAATTTAGATATTGGGATTCCAGAATTTCCACGTTGCGAAAAATTATCAACGTGAACTCCCTTTCCGTTATCAAAATTCACTCCGTAAATAGGAATCGATTTTGCTTTCTTAAAAGCAATAGTTACCGCTTGTAAGTTATTTGGCGCAAGCTGAATAGTATTTAAAATCTTAGTAGGATTTAATTTTTTAATAATCGTATCGTTCTTAATTTGGTACGAAATAAAACCATTTTGATTGGCAGCACTTCCGTAGAACAACGTAGGGTTATTTAACTGTGAGGTATTTTTACCTCTTCCTGCTTGGTATTTAACCCAGGTTTTATTTATTGTATCATTTGCAAAAAACACATGACCATTTACAGCAAATGGCCTAATGGGATTTTTAACATTCAAGTACGATTGCATTTTCCAGTTTTTAGAATACTGGTGCGTTACAGAACTACGCGATGATGCTGACTCAGAAGTTATCGCAACAAAACCAACTCCTTCACCGCCAAATTTATTTTGATATTCACTACGGAAATCTTGAACGATAAAATCGCCATCAGTCATTGAATCGCCAAAATAAGCAATGCGAACTTTTCCTTTGTGGTTGGTTTCTATTTGGAATAACTTTTCATAGAACGCGCTTAAAAATTGCGTTCCATTGTAGTTTTCGTAAGATTCACCCGAAAATACAACTCCTAGGTTTGAACTACTCGCAACTTGCTGATTAAGGATAGGATTACCCAGAGAATCAGTAGCACCAGGAGTAATAGAATCACCCATTACTCCTTGTTGCTCTATATTCTTATCTGCATTTATTGCATCAATTAACATACTATCGATAAGTACGTTTTTAGTACCAGCTTCCTTTTCAGAAAAAAGTTGTTTGGGTAATACTTCTTTTATTCCTATAAAAAATAGTGTGGCTAAAAGAATAATCAAAAATGATTGAAAAAAATAACTTTTCGGTGTATTCACTTTAAAACATTAAACAGTTAAATAGTATGTAATAATTACATGCGTTCTGGAACATTGATTCCAAGTAATCCAAAAGAAGCAGCAATAATATTAGCTACTTTTTTAGAAAGTTGTACTCTAAAAACTTTTTTACTCATTTCCTCTTCTCCTAAAATAGGTACTGCTTGATAGAAAGAATTATACTCACGAACTAAATCATAAGTAAAATTAGCTAATAAAGCAGGACTATGATTATGAGCTGCATTTTGAATCACCTCAGGGAATAACTCAATTTGTTTCAACAATTCCTTTTCTTTTTCATGAAGGCTTAGCATTCCTGAATTGTTAGAAAAATCAAAATTAGCTTTACGAATAATCGACTGAATTCTTGCGTATGTATATTGAATAAAAGGCCCTGTGTTTCCAGCAAAATCTACAGATTCTTCTGGGTTAAAAAGGATTCTCTTTTTAGGATCAACTTTTAAAATGTAATATTTTAACGCTCCTAAACCAATTGTATTGTACAAATTTGTTTTCTCTTCATCAGAATAACTATCAAGTTTTCCTAAATCTTCAGAAATTTTTTGAGCTGTACTCGTCATTTCTTGCATTAAATCATCAGCATCTACCACTGTACCTTCACGACTTTTCATTTTTCCAGAAGGTAAATCAACCATTCCATAGGATAAGTGATACAAGCTTGAAGCCCAATCAAAACCTAATTTTTTAAGGATTAAGAACAACACTTTAAAGTGATAATCTTGCTCATTCCCTACTGTATAAACCATTCCGCCTACATCAGCCATGTCTTTTACACGTTGAATAGCCGTTCCTATATCTTGTGTCATGTAAACCGCAGTTCCGTCAGAACGCAGTACAATTTTACGATCTAAACCTTCATCACTCAAATCAATCCAAACTGAACCGTCAGGATCTCTTTCAAAAATACCTTTCTCCAGACCTATATTTACTACATCTTTCCCTAATAAATACGTATTACTTTCGTAATAATATTTATCAAAATCAACGCCCAAATTTTTATATGTAATAGCAAAACCATCATAAACCCATTGGTTCATTTTTGCCCACAATTCTTTTACAGCAGCATCTCCAGCTTCCCATTTTTGAAGCATTTCTTGCGCCTCAATAATAATTGGTGCTTGTTTTTTTGCTTCTTCTTCTGTTTTACCGTCACTCATTAACTGAGCAATTTGTTCTTTATAAGCTTTATCAAATGCAACATAATAGTTCCCTACTAATTTGTCCCCTTTTAAACCAGTACTTTCAGGAGTTTCTCCGTTACCAAATTTCTGCCAAGCCAACATCGACTTACAAATATGGATTCCACGGTCGTTAATAATTTGGGTTTTGTACACTTTTTTACCTGAAGCCTTAATAATTTCAGCAACAGCATAACCTAATAAGTTATTACGTACGTGACCTAAATGCAAGGGTTTATTGGTATTTGGCGAAGAATACTCCACCATAATCGCTTTGTCATCTGGATTAGGAGTAACAAAACCATATTTTGATTCGTCTTTGATTCCGTTGAAAAAATTCAGATAATAAGCATCTGATATCACTATGTTTAAAAAACCAGAAACAACATTAAATCTACTTACCTCATCAAGGTTTTCGACTAAGTAGTTCCCTATTTTATTTCCTAATTCTACAGGATTACTTTTAATTACTTTCAATAAAGGAAAAATAACCATTGTTATATCCCCTTCAAATTCTTTGCGAGTAGTTTGAAATTCAACTTTGTCAATAGTAACGTCAAATAAAGTCTGAATTGCTTTCTCAATAGAAGGTGTAAGAATTTCTGGTAATGTCATGAATATAATTTTAGAGTGCAAAGATAATTCTAATTAACTAATATGTTCGCAAAAAAGTAGTATTAGGCTTCAAAAAAGTAAAAAAAGCGCCTTTTATTTATCGAAAGTTACCCAGCCACTCTTTAGGATTGGCTTTTCAGCCAAATTAAATTTAAAAACAGCATTGCATTTCGTTTCAATTTAAAAGTCATTTGCTGACTTTTATTAATTCCAAATCTACAAAAGACAAACAAAACTGTAATCCTTTTCCTTTTTTATTAATTTATTTTCATTTTTACTTTTTTATTTTATAAGTAACAAAGCGTTGTAAAAACAGTCTTTGAAGTAAATAAGCGTACAATTTTAAAAATAAATTATATAAAACAGTACTATGCAATACATAATATTATGATAAAAACAATACCTTTGAAAAATCAATCAAATATTAAATCAAAAATCATCAATCATGAAAATCAAACTATTATTAGTATGCTTTTTTGGAACCTTAGTTTCCATGCAAGCGCAAAATGCAGTCACAACCAATCTTTCAGAAAAACAAGGAAGCGTTTCAGGGAAAATTATCGACTTAAAAACAAGTGAATCGCTTCCTTATGTGAACGTTGTAATTAAAGAAGCTAACCAGTTAATCACAGCTGGAGTCACTTCTGACAAAGGATTTTTTTACATTAAAAATTTAGATTTAAAGAATTACAATGTCGAAATTCAGTTTATGGGTTACAAAACGATTTTAAAAACCATCACTTTATCAAGCGATAATAAAAACCTGGATTTGGGTACCATTTCACTTCAAGAAAATGCGATTGAATTGCAAGGAGTTAATATCGTAAGTGAGAAATCGACTATTGTTCAAAAAATAGATCGAAAAATCATTAATGTGGGCAAAGACTTAATTTCGACTGGAGCAACAGCCAGCGAAATAATGAATAACATTCCCTCAGTAAGTGTTGATCCGCAAACAAACGCGATTAGTTTAAGAGGAAACTCAAATGTAAAAGTTTTAATAGACGGAAAACCATCTACGATTGACGCATCGCAAATACTGCAACAAATTCCGTCAGCATCTATCAAACAAATTGAGTTGATTACCAATCCATCGGCAAAATACAATCCAGAAGGAATGAGCGGAATTATCAATATCGTATTGAATAAAAACAGCAAAATAGGTTTTAATGGCAGTATCAATAACGGAATCACATTTGGGAAAACACCCAAAGTAAATTCAGCTTTCGACCTAAACTATCGCAACGGAAAATTTAATTTTTATGGTAATTATGGGCTTAATCACGGCAAGCGCCTTAATAGAGGAGTAATTGTAAGCGAGGAAGAAGACAAAGAAAACACACAGCATTTTCAATTTGATAACTTAAACACCTCTCATCTTGCTAAAGTAGGTGTAGATTATTACCTCAACGACAACAATACCTTATCATTTTATACCAATCAAGTGTTTTTTAATTCAAAAGGTTTAGGAAGTACCTCAGTAGATTATGTTTCTAACACCACAAATGTAGACTTGTTACAACCCTATCAAAATAGTCAAGACAATCAAGGTCAAACGTATAATTTTGATTACAAAATAAATTTCAAAAAAGAAGGACACAATCTAGAGCTTGAAGCTAATTATGGTGAAGATGACAGTCGTGAAAATGCAATTTACACCAACTTAAATAAAGACAGCAATACACTTATTAACTCTTTCATTAATGATGTGCGTGTACTTAGCAAAAGTACCATTGTGAATCTTGACTATGTGAATCCATTGAGTGAAACCATAAAATTAGAATTGGGTTTAGAACTTAGAGAAGAAACTACAGATAACAATTTATTTAGAGACCAAGTCTATGGTTCTAATTTTACTTATGATCGAAATATCTACTCAGGTTATGCTACACTGGGTAAACAGTGGAAAAAATGGAGTTTTCAAGCAGGAGCGCGTTTGGAGCAATATAATGTTGATGCTTTATTTCAACAAGTGGCTGAAGCTAACGGAAAATTTAACGACGACATTTTAAGTATATACCCTTCTACTTTCTTGAATTACAACCCTAGTGAAAACAACTCCTTTAATTTAAGCTTTTCACGACGCGTAGACCGACCAAGTATTGATCAAGTGAACCCAATTAGAGAATGGAGTACTGCAACATTAGATTCAGAAGGAAACCCAAATCTTGTACCGCAATTTACCAACTCCTTTGAATTGAATTATACTAGAAAAACAAAAATAGGTTCGATTACTTCAGGCGTTTTTTATAGAAAAATTGAAAACGAAATCAATAGAGTACTTTTTACCAATTTAGAAAATCCAAACAAACAAGTGTTATCCTATGCCAATTTTGACAATAACAACGCCTACGGAATTGAGGTGTCAGGAAATTTAGATTTTAAAAAATGGTGGAGCGCTAACGTTAGTTTAGATGCTTATCAAAGGAAAATTAAAGGAACTATCGAAATTACTCCTGGAAACTACGAATTTGAAACAATAGATGCCACCACTTTTAATGCCCGAATCAACAATACTTTTAAACCAACCAAAGATTTGCGTGTGCAGTTGTTTGCCATGTACAGAGGAAGAGAACGCAGTATTCAGTTTAACGTTGCTAAAATGTGGAAAATGGATATTGGAACAAGTTATACTGTTCTAAAAGGAAATGGAACGGTTAGTGCTCGTTTTAGTGATGTATTTAACACCATGCGTTTTGCTTTTAATAATGACAAACCCTACAAAACAAACGGGCAGTTCAATTGGGAAAGTCAAACAGTGTATTTAGGATTTAATTACCGTTTTGGAAGTGGAAAAAATAAAGCCGCTGAAAGAAAACAAAGAGACAAAAATGAAAGCCAAGGAGGCGGCGTTCTATAAACTAACTATAAAAATAAGGTTACCCAAAGAAAAACCCGAAGTCATGATGACTTCGGGTTTTTTTATATTTCAAAAGGATGTTTTTATTGGTATAAAATTACCATTTAATAACCGCACTTGCCCAAGTAAATCCACTTCCAAAAGCAGCCAAAACTACAGTGTCTCCAGATTTAATTTTTCCTTTTTCCCATGCTTCGGTTAAAGCAATTGGAATAGAAGCAGCAGTGGTGTTTCCGTATTTTTGAATGTTATTAAAAACTTGGTCATCCGTAAGCTCAAATTTCTTTTGTATGAACTGAGAAATTCTCAAGTTTGCTTGATGCGGAATCAACATATCAATATCAGATACCTTTAGATTATTGGCTTCAAGCCCTTCATTAATTACCTCAGCAAAACGAACTACAGCATTTTTAAATACAAACTGTCCGTTCATATGTGGAAAATAACTATCATCATCAGGATTATTGTCTGCAATAATATCCGTCACCCATCTTGCTCCCATTCCTGGTGCAATAAGTGCTAATTCTTCGGCATGTTGCCCTTCAGAGTGTAAATGTGTAGAAAGAATTCCTTTAGTCAAGTCTTCTTCTCTACTTAAAACAGCTGCTCCAGCTCCATCACCAAAAATTACTGATACACCGCGTCCACGAGTCGTCATGTCTAAACCTGTAGAATGCACCTCAGAACCAATTACCAAAATATTTTTATACATTCCGGTTTTAATATACTGATCTGCAACAGATAACGCATAAATAAATCCCGAACATTGATTTCTTACATCAAGAGCACCTATTGTTCTTAAACCTAAATCACGTTGTACAAGTACACCTGGCCCAGGAAAATAGTAATCTGGACTTAATGTAGCAAAAACTATAAAATCAATATCTTCTTTAGCCACACCAGAGCGTTCAATAGCTACTTCAGCAGCCTTAACTCCCATAGATGTAGTTGTATCCTCTCCTCTTATAATGTGTCTTCTCTCCTCAATACCAGTTCGTTCCTGAATCCACTCGTCTGTTGTGTCAATGATTTTTGTTAAATCATCGTTAGTTACAACATTGGAAGGAACGTAATATCCTAATCCCGCAATTTTTGAATGATACATATTGTTGTTTTATTAAAATAAGATTGCAAATTTAAAAATACTTTAAAATATAAACGTACAAATTACTGATTTTTTAACAAATAGCAATTTTTTAAGAGAAACTAGTGAATTTACCCCTAGTTTTTCAAAAGTAACAAATTGCTTATTCAACCAATAAAAACAACTATAATCTTACTAATCTACTACGCTTTCAGTAAAATAATTATTGTCTAAAATTTTGTTCATTTGAATTATTTTCGATAAAAATAGTACCGATAATAATTTCATTTTAAAATGTAGTTTAAAACACCCACAGAATACTCGTTTCTGAAAGCATTTTATATTTATGAAATCATTAGTGTCACTGTTTCATTGACTGGCAACGGACGGTCATGTTCAAAGAAAATTACTTTTCTATCAAAGACTGCTTTTATTAAATAATAACCGCCTTTAAAATACGACTGTTTCACCACCGCATTAAGCATCCCGTTATCGACCACTTTTAATTGGTTAGGATATAACAAAACTGTTTCATCGGCACCATCAACAGGAACTAACTGAGATAATTTCAACTCGTTTACCTCTCCAAAAAGAGAAGCAACATATTTATTTATTGGGTTGTTATACAAACTAAATGAGTTGGCTTTGTCTACCATCATTCCGTTTTGTAAAACGATTGTTTCATCAGCATAGGACAATGCATCTGTGCTATCATGAGTGGCTACAATACATGTAATTCCTTTGGTCTTTAAATAAGCAAACAAATTACGTCTTAAAGCGTTTTTTCTAAAGTTATCAATATGACTAAAAGGTTCGTCTAGCAATAAAATTTCAGGTTCATTAGCAAGAACTCTTGCTAGTGCCACACGTTGTTGCTGTCCTCCACTTAAATATTTGGCCTGAACGTTTGCGAATTCGGTCATTTCGACCATTTCTAATAACTGTTCGACACGTAGTTTTTTCAAGGCGTTAAAACCATTAGATAAAAACTTACCCACGTTTTCAGCAACTGTAGTGTACGGCATTAAATCAAAATCCTGGGCAAGATATTTTATAAAAGGCATTCCAGGAACCAAGTTATATTTAGGCCCAGTAACCTTTTTATCGCCCCATGTAATTGCTCCTTCATCTAAATCATACAAGCCATAAACTAGTTTTAGTAAAGTACTTTTACCACAACCACTCTCACCAATAACAGCAATATTCTGTCCTTTTTCAATAGTGAAATTGATGTTTTTTAAAACGGGTTTTTCGTTATAACCAAAAGAGATGTTTTGAACTTGAAGCATTTTTATGATATGAAATTTTAAGGATACAAAGATAGATTTCTTTACTAGAAATAACGGAAATGAAATGATAATTAAAATAAAAAAAGTCGTTTCATCCTAAAACGAAACGACTTTTTTATGTTATAAAAAAAAAGCAAATTGCTTAGTTTCCTGATTCTTTTTGAGCGTCTTGTTGCATTTTTTCATTTGCAGTAATAGCAAATTCAACACGACGGTTTTGCGCTTTACCAGCTGAAGTTTCATTTGTTGCAATTGGGTCAGCAATACCTAAACCAGTTACTGTAAATCTACCTAAAACTAATCCTTTAGACACTAAGTAATCTCTTACTGAAGCTGCTCTTTCACCTGAAAGTTTCAAGTTAAAATCAGCAGGTCCTGAACTATCAGTATATCCAAAAATAGTTATGTTAGTATCAGCATATTCTTGAAATACCGGTATTAATTTATCTAAATTCGCTTTTGCAGCAGCAGTTAGACTAGATTTGTTAGTATCAAAACGTACTGCATTTTCATTCAATACTAATTTGATCCCTTCTCCTACTCTTTCTACCTCTGCACCAGGAATTGCTTGATCAATTTGTCTTGCTTGTTTGTCCATTTTATTACCAATAACACCACCGGCAACTCCACCAACAACTCCACCTAGAACAGCACCTACAGCAGTATTACCACCTTTACCTAAGTTGTTTCCTAGAACTCCACCTAGCACCGCTCCAGCTACGGCACCTATTCCAGCACCTTTTTGAGTGTTATTTGTGTTTTTTACAGCATCACAGCTTGTAAACAGTGAACCCATAGCCATTACTAAGGCCATTGAAAGTATAGAAATCTTTTTCATAATAGATTATTTAGTTTATTAGTTTGATTTTTGAAATTGGTAAATAACATCCGTTAATTTTCCACCCACGTTGATTTTGTCAACCAATTGAAAAGAAGTTTCCGTTTGGTTCGCCACTGTTAAGATATAACCATCTCTAACTTTTTTAGCCTTTTCACCAGCATCTAAAATTTTAAGAATGAATTGCCCGTCCTTATTAATGTACCATGTGATTGGAGAATTAAAAGCAGGACAGTCATAACTAGTTAAAGCCATTTCTCCTTTATTGTTATTCGAAATAAACTTCCAAGTACTACCTACAAAACATTTTGAATCGGCAATCTGGAATGAATTTACTTTTATTACTTCTGATCCTGGATAATTTACAGCGGTAATTGTCCACTCCCCTTTTACTGCTACTTGAGACCCTTTATTTAACTGTGTATTGGCAACTGATGCAGGCTTGCATGAGAAAAGCATTACTGCTATTGCTGCTAAGAAAATTAGTTTTTTCATTTTGGTTTTCGTTTTAATATTTAACTGATGCAAAGATACAATCCATTATGAATTGTACAGTAGTAATATTCTAGAAATTTGTTGTAAAATTAACATTTACGCCAATTTGTCACATTATAAGTAAATGGTATCTTATTTGAAAGAATTGTACGAGATTGTAAAACCCTAATAAATTTAAATATGACAACAGGAAAAATTAATGTATCGGTAGAAAACATCTTCCCATTAATCAAAAAGTTCCTTTATAGCGATCACGAAATATTTTTACGTGAATTGATTTCGAATGGGACAGATGCAACTTTAAAATTAAAACACCTAACCAATATTGGCGAAGCTACAGTAGAATATGGCAACCCAATGATTGAGGTAAAAATAGATAAAGAAGGCAAAAAACTACATATTATAGATCAAGGAATTGGTATGACTGCTGAAGAAGTGGAAAAATACATCAATCAACTTGCTTTTTCTGGTGCCGAAGAGTTTTTAGAAAAATATAAGGATACCGCTAAGGATTCTGGTATTATTGGTCATTTTGGTCTTGGTTTCTACTCGGCTTTTATGGTAGCTTCAAAAGTGGAGATTATCACTAAGTCATATAAAGACGAGCCAGCTGCACACTGGATTTGTGATGGTAGCCCAGAGTTCTCTCTTGAACCAGCTGACAAAACAACACGTGGTACCGAGATTATCTTGCACATCGCTGAAGATTCATTAGAATTTCTTGAAGAGTCAAAAATCAAGGAACTTTTAAATAAGTACAACAAGTTCATGCCTATTCCAATTAAATTTGGAACAAAAACAGAAACGTTACCTAAAGCCGATGACGCTCCAGAAGACGCTGTTGCTGAAACGGTAGAAGTTGATAATATCATCAACAACCCTAACCCAGCTTGGACAAAACAACCTACTGATTTAAATGACGAAGACTATAAAACGTTCTACCATGAATTGTATCCTATGCAATTTGAAGAGCCTTTATTTCACATTCACTTAAATGTAGATTACCCATTCAACCTTACTGGTATTTTGTACTTCCCTAAATTAAGCGGGGACTTACAAATCCAAAAAGATAAAATTCAGTTGTACCAAAACCAAGTTTACGTTACAGATAACGTAGAAGGAATTGTGCCTGAATTCTTGATGATGCTACGTGGAGTAGTAGACTCGCCAGATATTCCTTTAAATGTTTCGCGTTCAGGATTGCAAGCAGATGGTGCGGTAAAGAAAATTTCGAACTATATCACACGTAAAGTAGCTGATAAATTGAAATCTTTGTTTACTGAAAACCGTGCTGACTTTGAAGCAAAATGGAATGACATTAAAATCGTTCTTGAATACGGAATGCTATCTGAAGATAAATTCTATGAAAAAGCTGGTGCCTTTGTTCTTTACCCAACGGTAGACAATAAATACTTCACACTTGAAGAATTAAAAGAGAACTTAAAAGACAAGCAAACTAATAAAGATGGTAAGCTAGTTGTTTTATACGCTGGAAATAAAGAAGCGCAACACTCTTACATCGAGACAGCGCAAGAAAAAGGATACGAAGTATTGTTACTTGACTCTCCTATTATCTCACACTTGATTCAAAAAATCGAAGGAGATAACAGCGATATCACTTTTGTACGTGTAGATTCTGACCATATTGATAACTTAATCAAGAAAGACGAAACTACAATTTCGAAATTATCAGAAGAAGAGCAAACAGGCTTAAAAACAGTTTTAGAAACAATCGTTCCAAAACAAACCTATACAGTACAACTAGAAGCTATGGACAGCCAAGCAGCTCCTTTTATCATCACGCAACCAGAATTCATGCGTAGAATGAAAGAGATGAGCCAGTCAGGTGGTGGTGGCGGAATGTTCGGGATGGGTAATATGCCAGAGATGTACAATCTAGTGGTAAATACCAACTCGCCATTAGCGTCTACAATTTTAAACACAACAGACAAACCAAGCCAAGAGCACTTAGTAAAACAAGCGCTAGACTTAGCTAAATTATCTCAAAACCTACTTAAAGGAGAAGCATTAACTGCTTTTGTGAAACGTAGTTTTGAAATGATCAAATAATACCAGCATCATGCTATACTAAAAGCTGTCCTTCATTGGGCAGCTTTTTTTTTGGAGCAGAAAGAATGATTTTCACAAGAAGCTCCCTCCCGCTATTCGTTACAATCTTTACTTTTGGCTAGCGCCACAGCAAAGGATTTCCACTGCTATCGGGGCTATTTTTGAACGTCTTGCATTTCAAATTTCGATTATAATACAAGGAATTACAACATCATTTTTATACCTTTAACATTGGAATTATTTAAATAACTCTATACCTATCTTACTGTATCAGCAATCTAGGAAGCAGTTCGATTTTTAAATGAAATTATGTTTAAATTGCTTTTTATAATAGAGCATAAAAATATTTATTTTTAAAATAGTATATCATGGAAAATCCATCTATGTTGATAAACGATTCAACATTAATTTCATCAGAAAATCTTATCGGTTTCAAGGGGAAAGTTGAATTTGAAAAAATCTTAAATCATTTGCGAAATTTAATTTTAAGTTCAAAAAAACTTCTAGATTCTGAGTTCTTCACTCAATCTCTATTTTTAAGTATTACAGCTTTAGAAGAAATTGCCAAAATTGAAGTTTGTGTATACAGAGGTTTTCAAAATCGTGAATTAATTAAAAAGGCTAAGGATCCTCTATTTAGTCATAAATCAAAGCATTTTATAGCAGCGGATCCAATTATTCTAATTGGTAACAGACTACAGAATAGTATTGGAGAGGAAAGGATCAAAGAAATATTAATTAACCTCCAATCTGGTAAATTCGTTGAAATACGTGAAAATTGTCTCTACTTTCAAAGAAATCAACATTCACTCAAAGTACCAGATGATGTGATTGATATTAAATTAGCTTTCGAAATACTACTGGTTGTAATAGAAATGACAGGTGATAAATTTTGGGGTTTATCTAAGAATGCTTCTACTATTTCAGACGAGTTATATGAAATCTATCCTGATATTGAAAATCAAATGAAATTAAAAACTTAGTATAGGACTTTTAATAAATCATGTAAGTCAATAACAAAAAGGTAATTATTGCAAATTTAAAACCTTTAAACACATGACTCAAAACTAACTTTCGCAGCTAACCGATCAAGAATTAATAATCGAGGTAAATAACCAATAGTTTATTCATTGGTTTCTTGGTTGGTGTTATTTGTTATAGTATTTTCAAAAATAGCTGGGGATTTTTTACTTTGATTCCATTATTTTTTATTTATAAATTGGTAACCAATGCCAAAAAAGACAAATGGTTTGAAGAAGAAATGAAAGCTCGAAATTTGAAGGTCAAGTAAATAGTCTCCCATTTCAAACAAACATTCTTAGTTGGTTACAATCTAGTGTAGCATATAGGAGAAGCAACCAAATAACTCCAAAATAAAATAATAGGAGCATGAAAACATTAAAAGAACAAACCGACGCAAAAATTGAAGCAGGACGCCAAGCCAATCCTGATTTTATGAAAGGAGTCGATATCGAAATTGCCAAAGCAAAAGAATTTGAGCAAGGAGCCAACGCTTTAAAAGTAGGAGATGTAGCAGTAAACTTTGAACTACCTAATCAACAAGGAAATCTAATCTCACTAAGCGATTTGTTAGGAAAAGGGCCTGTTGTTGTTACTTTTTACCGTGGCGATTGGTGTCCGTATTGTAATTTACAGCTTCGAGCATTGCAAGCACGATTGGACGAAATTCATACCTTGGGTGCGACACTTGTTGCTATAAGTCCGCAAGTTCCTGATGGTTCTTTGACCAAATCTGAAATTAGCGAAATGAACTTTACTGTTTTATCCGATCAAAATGCAACAGTAGCTTCACAATATGGCGTAGCTTGGGAAGTTCCAGAGTTTTTGCTCGAGCACATGCGTAAGGATAGAAACTTAGACTTGCAACAAATCAATAACGGAAACGGAACGGTTCTCCCTATTCCAGCCACTTTCATCATAAACAAAGATGGCATCGTAGTTTGGAACTATGTCAATGTCGATTATAGAACCCGCTCTGAACCGGAAGAAATTATTGAAGCGTTAAAAAAAATTACTTAATTTTTCTATAATAAGCTCAGTAGTGTGTTTGAATATAATTGTTGATTTTCAACTATAAAATCCATTTCAAAAGACTTGTTCAAAAATCACAAAATTTACTGACCTAATATATTATTTCTATAATAATGTATTTCTCCTAATTAAAAGTATTTATATCAAAATTTGAATAAACTGCAACAATTATAAATAAATGTCTTCAAAATTATTCTATTCTCCAACAAATTTAATTGTAGTTTTGAAGTTCATGGGTCAAGTATAAAAGAGTATTATTACTTGTTTAATTAACTTGGCTATAAAATTTCAAACACATGTGGTGGCATTATCTATTAGTTTTTTTTGGCGCGTTATTATTTGACATAGTTCCTTTTCCGTTTGCTCCAGCTTTTACAATAATGGTATTTTTTCAAATTCTTTTTGAGTTGGATGTTTGGATAGTTATTATTGTTGGAGTTATTGGATCCGTATTAGGTAGGTACATTCTTCTACTATATGCACCATTAATGGCCGATAAATATTTAAAAGCATCTAAAAATGAAGACATTAAATTCCTTGGCGATAAAATGGATCAAAATAAATGGAAAGGAATTTTAGTCGTACTTGCTTATTCTTTACTACCTCTACCAACCACACCACTTTTTTTAGGTGCGGGAATTTCTAAAATAAAACCGATCTATATCATTGGTCCTTTTTTAGTAGGGAAATTCACTAGCGATGCTATCGCTTTACATTTAGGGAAGTTTGCATCAGAAAACCAACAGAATATCATTGATAATATTTTTTCTTGGCAATCTATTGCTAGCTTTATTTTAGGATTTGTAATGCTCTTTTGTCTGTTTTTCATCAATTGGCGTACCTTACTTCGTACTAAAAAATTAGCTTTTGATTTTAAAATCCTAAATTAAATTTTTATCTGCTTTTAAAAGAAAAGGCTCAGTCGTTTTCCTGATATAATTATCCTTAAAATCATTGAAAGCGTATTATTACTTGGAAAATAAATACAGTCTAAAGTAAAAAAAATAATATTTTTACATCTTAATTGTTAGAAAAATTTTACTAAAGAAGTCTAAAAAACAAAACAACTTTCATACTAATTTCTAAAACGTGATAAATTATAACTTCCCACAATATTATTATTTAAAAGCACATTGAACATATAGTAAAAATAATAAACAGAAAAGACCACCTAAATTGATTAAACATAACGACAACAGAAATGATCAAAAAAAAAGAGCTCATGCATTTGTTTTTAAGAATAGTATTACTCGTACTATTAATTCCAATAGCCTCAATTATTGGGTTATCAACATTAGATAAAAACAGACGATGTGGAACTGGAGATGGTTTAGCTGTATTCTTTTACATTTTTATCTTATATTGTATTTGGGTATTGGGATTATTGTATGAAGCTTACTTTTTAAATAAAAAAAAGGAAAATAGAAAAAGAAACCTCAATTTTATTATGGCTTTCACTATTCCAACATTGTTTTTTCTGCTTTACTTATATTTTCAAATAATAGAATTATTTAATTAGAATAACACTATGAAAATTACTTTTGTCCTTTTTACATTATTACTGATCTCTTGTTCTTCAAAAGAAAAAAAGGATAAAGTGGACAAACAGTGGAATATTTTGACTGAGAAAACAATGCCTACTAAAGCTAAATTGAGTTTTGAAGAGACACAAGATTCTTTAAGAAAGCAACTTTTAAAGTCAAAATCAAACAAAAATCTAAAATCCAGTCTCTTACAAGAATTATATATTAGAGACCTGGTAAATCAAGTTGATAATAAAATCCTATTTGATCTAAATTTCAATCTTCACGGCTTTGATTGTGGCGCGCCTGACTGTTACTCAACCAACATCTCATTTGAAATTGCAGCTAAAGAGCCAATTGAATTTCCTGATAAAATTAATTTTGAATTATTAGAACAAGGATGCGGAATTGAAAATAAAAATCTTACTAATGGACTGTTTGAACTTGTTGAAGTAAGCACAAAATATGTGAATTATTATTCTAAAAAACAACAGAGCAATTTGGTTATTCTGGGCGAGGAAAAAAAGCTTTATTATTTTCCAAATACAGAGCCCAATGCAATAAAAGTAAAACTGTTAGATCAACTATTTGAACAGTACGATGATGAAGATCCTAATGCAATTGTTCCATATCAATCAACAATAATGACCACAAACGAATACGAGAACTTTTTAGTAAAGTAATCAATCAATTTTGTTTCTTTGAATTAGCTGCGATAATATTTAATTGTTGTGTAACAATAAACTATACCGATTTGAATAAGTACACTTGAGATCTTTGATTTATTTTTCTTACTTTATTTTATTTTTGTCGTTATTTACAACAAACTTGGTTTATAATACCCAGACTGTTGTAAATCGGTACAATTATCTGTTCGAGCGGAGTCGAAAACCACTATTGCATCTTAGCTGTGCTACATCTAACAAAAATTAAGTTGGACTTTGTTGTACCAGTTTGATAAAATCAAAATCATGAAAAACCGCTATCTATACCCTATATTCTTTTGTGTTTTATTACAAACAAGTACCGCTGCGCAAAACAAGACAAATCATTTTAGCGAACTGATAAGAGACGTTACAGGCGACTTAAATAATGACGGTTTCCCAGATAGCGTCATTGTTATGATGGACATTATTAATGAGACGAGACCATTAAGACTACAACTCTTTTTATCACAACCAGATGGAAAACGGAAGTTAATAGTGACATCTAACCAAATAATTGAAGCTATGTATCCTATAGAAAAAAATGGCGCCTACAACGGATATCAAATCCCTGATTTTTTTATTGAAAACGGAATTTTATCAATGTGGTCAGAGATAGAAAAGGGCAACATCAGTTATGAGTTTAAATACCAAAGAGGAAATTTTGAATTAATTAAACTGCATAAAATCACGCACAATTCAACAATAGTCATAGATGAAAACACTGTTTTTACCGAAACTAATTTCAACCTCATCACGGGGCTTAGAACTGAAG
The DNA here is from genome assembly GCF_013294005.1 of Flavobacterium gelidicaeli. Classification (GTDB taxonomy): domain Bacteria; phylum Bacteroidota; class Bacteroidia; order Flavobacteriales; family Flavobacteriaceae; genus Flavobacterium. Next base: position 189,691 of record NZ_JABSNK010000004.1, on the reverse strand, counting down.
TAGATCAATTATTAGGTTCTGACAAAATAGTAAACAAAAGGACAAAAACAGTACTTATTAGACCCTTGCCAAAAATACAGAATTTCAAATTTACTGATAAGTACTTGTATTAGCAAACTCAATAGCTAGTTGAGAGTCGTAATTTAATTGTATTTTTGATAATCAATAAGCAACTTTTTGCAAGATAAAAAGCTGTCTTACGTGTTGACCTTTCGACTTTAATTATATCAAATTATACTATGCCAAATTTTATAAAACTCGTACAACTCACACTATTTATAATTCTTTCGATAACGTGTAATGCTCAAGAAAAAAAAGACTCTAATTACTTTTTCGACCCCGTCAATGAGGAGTACCATGTAGTATTAAATAAAAAAATTCTACAAATACAGTCCGTTCAAAATGAATACCCTGCAGTTGCTATCAATATGACTAGCAACAAGTTTGTCAAAGTGCTTCCTAATATTATTTCTAAAGGAGATACCTCTGAAAGAGAAATTAGAAAATTAGATGCTGATTTATTTATTGAACCACGAGATCCAGAAATCGCAATTTTTCCTGGAAAACAAACCAAATTAAAAATAGTTGATCAAAAATGGAATTATTACAATCTCAAAAACGCTCAAGACATCATTTTTGATGAAGATAGTTTAAGAAAAATAAAATCAGGAGTTATTTTTCTACTAAAAATGGAAACTAGTATAATATTCAAGATCAAAATCGAACATTTCAGTAGTGAAAATGAGGAGATGACACTAATTTATAAACTATTAAAATAAATAATATTAAATCCTTTTTTTTAATCAGAATAATTCAACTCTCAAAACGAGAAAAAATCCGCAAATGCAAGTACATCAATTTTTAAAAATAAAATTCGTTTTAATTTTTAGTTTCTTCACTATTAGTGCTCAATCGCAAGAAAAAGATACCCTTTATTTTGATGCCGATTGGAAACCGTCAAACAAAGAAAATCATGCTTTTTATAGACCGATGCCTCTAAAGCAGATTGGCGAGCTAGTATTGATAGAAGATTTTTACAAAAATGGAAATAGACAAATGCAGGGTTATGTCCTGAAAGATAATCAGGAAAACTATGTTGGTGATATTTATTACTACAATGAAAACGGAACAGATGCTAGTTCTTCTCAATATTACAATACCACTCAAAATCAGGAACTCACTTACTATTATCCTGATGGGAAACTTTGGAAAAAAATACATTATAAAGATGATGTAAAAGACGGCAATACCCTCATTTATAAAAAAGACGAAACTATTTTAATGACGAGTACTTACGAAAAAGGACAGCCAATTTCTGGAGATTTTATAACAGTTAAAAATGTTGATGATTATTACGGTGATTCTCTCGCAGAAGAAATTGAGAATGAAAAATTAGCAGCTACAGTAGCTCCAGCAAGAATTGTAGTAGACACCGATTATAAAGACGAAGAAGTTGAGAACGCAACCCATAATGAAGAAGAATATTCCCCATCCATAATAACAGAAGCCGAAGAAGTAAAAGAAGCGGAACTGGTTGAAGGTATGGAAGAAGTTGAAGAAGAAGAAGATATTGCTATCCTATTTGAAAAAAAATACTGGCTGGATTCAAATCTATTAGCACAAGTAAAAGGATATAAGCGAACTGCATATGGTTACAAAGAACTTGAACTTATTTCTCAAAAAAATTATGACAAATCAGGTAAATTATTGCAAGATTTAAAAAAAGGAAGCCTCAATTATGGTAATCAAGTTACAAACGGAATTGACTATGAGTATTACACTCAGAATGAGTTTATAACTGGAATTAAAACTACTACTCCATACGTAAACGAACAGATATCAGGCAAAGTTATTTCGTACTTCCCAAATGACAAAACGAGTACTATAACTAATTATAATGAAGGTTACAAGAATGGTGAAACCTTAGAGTACAGTCAACTTGGAGTACTCCTTAAAAAATTAGTTTACAAAGATAATGAACCCTTTGATGGTCATTTTAGCATTCCATTTGATCGTGATATTACTATAGAATCAACTTATAAAAATGGTTTGCAAGAGGGTGAAGCGATTGCTAAAACCGATTCTGGAGCTGTAGTTGCAAAAGGAATTTATAAAAACGGAAAACCATTTCAAGGCACTTTCTTTATTAAAGACTATGAAAGCTACAGAGATGATAAATATGAGATTATCAATGTAGTAAATTTCGAAAAAGAAGGCAAACAAACAACTTATGACTTTGACTATTTGCAACCTGTGGAAACTTACACCTTAAAAAATGGTAAGAAAAATGGAGAAAGCGTATTTTATAAAGACGAAAAAGTAGTCTCTACAATCATCTATAAAGACAACAAACCTTATGAAGGGGTACTAACAGAAAAAAACGAGATCTCAACATATAAAAACGGAACTATGACACAACTAGTGACATCTAAAAGTTTTCAAAATGAGGATCAAAAAATAACAAGTCAATTTGAAAATAATTTACCAACTATAGCTACTTACAAAAATCAATTTATAATTACCGAAGATCCACGAGAAGAATATATAGGGATATATAAAAACGGACTTCCATTTGATGGTTACTTTTATGATAATGAAAGTGAATTTAAGAGAGTAAACCTCTATAAAAATGGCGCTTTGATATACCAATATTCCAATGACTATTTAAAAAACATGGAGCGTTATGTGCTTCCTGAATATGATATAAAGTCAACTTATAAGGATGGTAAAATCGTTGACGGTTTAGAGTATATTCTAATGGATAAAAGTTTAATCATTAAAAAATGGAATAAAGGTATTCTACAAACGATAGATTGGGATTTATTTGCAGTTAATTATTTTAATAGAATTCATTTTGCGTTAATCAAAGACCGAATTGAAATTACTGAATATCAATCTAAAGGTAAAATTATGATCTCTAAAAAGGACAACGAACTGCTAAGTGAGCTATTCTTGAAAGATAAAATTATTGCATCAAAAACTAGTCGTTCGGTAGCAGTAAATGACTCTCTACCTAAAAATGGAAATAGAATATATGTTATTCAAGATAACTCCTTAAAAGTTTATGACCAAATTAATAACGAAATCGAGAACAACAGAGCCAATCGTTACAACTCACAAGACATAGATTTATTAGATAAATTTTATTTTAACGCAAACTTTAATGCAAACTCTGTCAAAGGTTGTTTCTTAGAAATTAGTAAAAACTTCACTTCTAATGAAACTCAACCTTCGCCACTAAAGTTATTAGGGATGTCAGATGATAGCCCCATGGAATTAGGTCTACAAACAGATAAAAATAACAAGGTAGCTAGGGGAATTCAAATCACACAAAACGTTGACAAGACATATAACTTACAATCATTTTATGATTTAAAGTCTATTCAAAAGTTGAAGAACGTTCCATTTTCAAAAATCGAAAGTGAAGTAGAAAAATTATATCAAACTTTACAAAAAGTCATGAATGACAAATTTAATTCTAGTAAATAAACAATTCATAAACACAAATAGCTCACATCATATAGTTGCTTCATCTATCAACGGTTTAGCAACTATTTTTTTTTCTCATCATCTACTCCCCATTGATCTAAGCTTCTTAAAATAGCTTCTAGTGATTGGCCTCTTTCCGTAAGTGCATATTCTACTTTTGGTGGAACGACCGGGAAAACTTTTCTAGATAGGAGTCCGTCCTTTTCTAATTCACGCACGGTTTCTGTAAACATTTTATTCGAAATTCCTTTTACTTCCCCTTGCAAAACACCGGAACGTAATGCACCATTTAATAAATGAAATAGCACTAACGGTTTCCACTTAGTACCTATTAAGTTCATTGTGTAATGAAGCGGACAGCTATTATTTTCGATTATTTTACTCATATAAGTTATTGTAAATTAGCAAATTACTCCTTTAAGTAACTATGCTACTTTTGTGTAAGTTATTGTGGCTCTTGCAAATGTAATGTAATTTTGTACTCTAAAACAATACATTATGACAACAGATAACACTTATCCAAAATCTTTTTCACATATTGGAATCACTGTTCCTGATATTAAAAAAGCCGTTCAATTCTACTCTGAAGTAATGGGCTGGTACGTAATCATGGAACCTTCGACAGTAACTAAAGAGAAGGAAACTGCTATTGGCCAAATGTGCATTGATGTTTTTGGTGAGGATTGGGAAACTTTCGAAATTGCACATCTATCGACTTCTGACGGAACTGGAGTTGAGTTATTTTCGTTCCCAAATGGCGTAAAAGAAGCCGTTCCATTTAATCCGTTTCAAACCGGTCTTTTCCACTTTTGCATTCAAGATCCAAATATCGAAGCATTAGTTGAAAAAATTGTCGCTAACGGTGGTAAACAAAGAATGCCTATTCGCTCCTACTATCCCAATGATAAACCGTACCAAATGTGTTATGTCGAAGACCCATTTGGGATTGTATTTGAAGTATACACCCACAGTTACGAATTAACCTATTCTTCTGGCGCTTACGCAAAATAAAAACCTAAAGAGCTGTTCTATAATTGTTAAAGAAACTATTTATAATAATTGATAGAAAAAACTATCTTTGATTGTAACCAAAAAATAGTTTATGACATTACATATTGAAACTCCTGCCCTACTGTTCTCTGCAACCTCATTAATTCTATTAGCATATACTAATCGATTCTTGACAATTGCAACAATAGTGCGGGGATTAAAAAAAACCTATGATGAGAAAGAAAACAAAAGTATTCTTATCGAAATAGCCAACCTCAACTTGCGACTCACCTTGATTCGCTACATGCAACTTTTTGGAGTAGCAAGCTTATTTTTATCAGTGTTTACCATGTTGGTTTTGTTTTTTGACTTTCAAATTGTCGGGCTCTATTTTTTTGGTTTTAGTCTCTTTAGTTTGCTCGTTTCTCTGGCATTATCCTTCTGGGAAATCAGTATCTCTGTAAAAGCCTTACGAGTACATTTAAGCGATTTGATTTCGTAACAACAATTGAGACAAATCATCTCAAACCATTTTAATAAAAAAAAGAGCTGTGAAATAATTTTACAGCTCTTTTCTATTTGTCGTTCTACTAAGAAGCTTAGTTTACAAGGCCGCTTTCTTCTTTTTTCTCATTGTTTAGCAAACTTGGTGTTTCTTTAGCTAATTTATTTTTTGTTGGAATCTTGTAATTCAAACTAAAACCAAATTTCCTTGTGTCCATCTTATTATTGATTAGCAATGGTGTTTCATAAGAATTAAAGGCGTTACTATTTGAATTCAAAACATCATCAGCATAAATAGAAAGTGTCAATTGCTCTTTTAAAAACTTTTTTGAAAAACTTAAGTCCAATGCGTTTCTAAACGGCTTCACCGCAATAAAATAAAAATAGTTCCCTTTTGGGATAATATAATTGTAATTAGCCACAAACTTTATTTTTTTAGGCAACACAATTTGCGACATGAAGTTGAACATCCAAAATCCTTTAGTATCTACCTCAGGAATTTGGTGGTATTGGTATCCTGAATACACATATAAAAAATTCATGGTATCAGGATTCACGTTCATTTTCATGGTTTCGGCTAGCCCTTTGGTAAACAACATATAAGGAATTGGCATTCCAACACTAAAGTTATGGATCTTAATTTCTGGTAAATTCTCGTTAGTATTGACCACTAAATTATTTTCTAGACCTACTCTATTAATCACTTGATTTTTAGCCGAACTAATATTATAGCTCACAAAAGCATAATCAAAAGCACTCAATTTTACTTCGTAATTATTATAAATCGTTGGTTGCAAGTTAGGGTTACCTGAGTAATCAATATTTGGATTCTGGTAATTGGTATTATTTGGGTTCAAAGATGACGTACTTGGAAGCGTGATTTTTTTATTGTAATTCACATTAAAATAAATCATTTTATTAAAGTTGTACTGTGCACTGGCATTAGGAAAAAATCTAAATTGCTTGAAAGCCGTTAATTCAGCCACATCTGTCTTACCCGTAATATTGTAATCTTCGGCTCGACCGCCAAGAATAAAATTTAATTTATTAAACTTAGATTGCAACTCAACATAAGAGGCCGCCGTTGTACGTTTGTAATCTAAATTAGTAACGCCTTTACTGGCTGCATCAAAAAGCAACTCTTCATACAAAGCACCAACACTTATTTTTCCTTCATCTGAGAATTTAAGTGGTTGCGAATAATCTCCTTTGATATTGTATAAATTCTGGTTGGATGAATTGGCTAATGTAGCTGTCGAAGTACCAACAGGATTTAATTCAAAATCGTTAGTATTGTTGTTGTAATTAAATTTGAACTCTAATTTTTTGGCTGTATCATCAAATTTTTTCTGGTAGGTTACTACGGCATCTTGGCGTAAGCCTGTACTTACTGAAGCATCGTTAGAGGTAAAACCGGGTCCGTTTCCAAACGTATAACTGTCATTGTTGTTTTGAGTTAAATCATAATTTAGTAACAAACGGTCTTTCCCAAGATCAAATGTCAATGCCGACTTGATAAAATTATTTCTCCCCACTCGATCCGCTTCTGTTTTTGAAAGTAAGCTGTTCAATCCATTTTCTTGTTTCTCTAAACTGTTCCAAATAGCACTTTCTCTATAATTTTGACCTAAATTTAACTGCCATCCAAAGTATTTATTTTTAGCATTCAATAAAATACTATTATTTAACCTCCAGCGTACGTCATCATAATTAGTAAAGCTCGTACTATTAGTATAGGTTGCACTCAGATAATTTTTAGCATTTTTATTAGTAATGATATTCAATATCGCTCCACCAGAAGTTGCTGGAAATTCGGCTCCAGGTTGGGTAATGATTTCAATTTTTTCAATTGCATTTGCAGGCATTCCTTCTAGAAAAGCATTTAGTTCATTAGATGAGATATTAAGCGGTCGCCCGTCCATAAACACATCTAACTGTTTCCCTTGGTACATCATTCCCGCAATGTCAGAGGCGATTAATCCCGGTAACTTTTTTATTCCTTCTAGAACTGATCCCGTATTTAAACTAGGTTGATCCGCAAAATTAAAAATAGTACGGTCAGCTTTTTGTTCTATTGCTTTCTTGGTTTTTATAATAGCAACCTCTTCTAATTCGGTTGATTTTTCTACCGATTTCTCAGGGGTAATTTGTGCCGAAAGTGTGTAAAAACTTCCCAAACTAAACAGGGCAATCAAATATGTTTTCTTCATGGTTATTTTTGTAAGACATACCATAAGTCAACTTTATGGAGTATATGTTACAAGAATGCATAAAATAGTCGTTTAAAAAAACTTTACTCAGCTAATAGATTTAAATACAAATACATAAAACACAAATAAAAATGCATTTTTCAGCTTACAAAAAACTAAAAAGGAATTCTTACATTAAATAAAAAGTTAAAAATAGTAGTTTTAACTTTTTTGCAATAAACCTTTTAATGTTTTAAAAGTCTTACAACTAAAATTAATTATCATGAAAAAAATAACCACCGCCCTTTTAATTATTCTAGGAGTTACAATTGGGTACTCACAAGAAAATGATTTACCAGAAAATACTGGTGATAATTTTAGTTTAGAAGGCGCACTTGCCTTATTTAAAAAATCAAGTTCTATAGCCGAATTTGAAAAACTGATCAATGAAGAAAACAATAATGTCAACAACCTCGATCTTAATAATGATGGCAACGTAGATTATATTACGGTAGACGACATTAAGGATAACGACACACACGTTATTGTTTTGAGTACGTATTTAGACCAAAATGAAAAGCAAGATATTGCTACGATTGGCATCGAAAAAACGGGCAACGAGCAAGCTATATTGCAAATAGAAGGCGATACTGATTTGTATGCCGAAAACACCATTATAGAACCATTTGAAACAGAAAGCAGCATGAATCAAGTTCAACACGGTCCTGCAATAGCAGCAATTAACACTAACAGAGTAAGTGTAAATGTATGGTTCTGGCCTAGTGTGCGGTTTATTTATGCGCCTAGATATGTTGCTTGGACATCGCCACACCACTGGGGATTTTATCCTAAATACTGGAGTACTTGGCATCCTTACCGCCATACTATTTTTTATGCTAAGGCTGCTCCTCACCGTTCCTATTTTCACCGAGTGGCATCCCGTCGCGTAATTGTGGCCCGAAATGTGTACTTACCTAAAAGACGCCATTCTACAATTGTGATTCATAATAATCGAAAAACAGTTGTGATAAAAGAAAGTAAAAAAGCTAAAACAAGCAAAGTTTATAAACATAAAAGACGTTAGTCTAAATACATTATTATGAAAAATAACACACTGTGGTCTTTGCGATTGGGTTTTTCTAATAAAGAAAACGACCAAATTGCGCAAAAAGGAATGACTGCTTTTCTAGAGGATTCTTTTACTATTCCTTTTGACAATACTATCCCTGATTTTTTAAGTCAGGGTCCAAGAACAGCAGCACAATTAAAGGCACAACGGTTAATGTTTAAAAACGCTACTGCAGAAGAAAAAAAGGAAGCCCGACAAAAAGAAAATCAAATTTCAGAGGCAATGAAACAGTGGTGGGTAGACCGAATGATTAACTCCCAATATCCTTTGCAGGAAAAAATGACCTTGCTATTGCACAACCATTTTGTGGCTACCTATCAAAAAGTAAAAGTGAATTATTGGGTATTTCAACACAACCAGATTTTGCGTAAAAATGCCTTTGGAAACTTTAAAACTTTAACTAAAGCCATTTTAAAAAGCAATGCTATGGTGCGTTATCTAGACAATACTGATAATAAAAAAGGAAAAATAAACGAAAACTTAAGTAGAGAATTACTGGAGCTTTTTACACTTGGTATAGGAAATTATACTGAAGAGGATATTAAAAATGGCGCTAAAGGATTGGCTGGGTTAACTCTTGGCGACGACGGGGCGGTTTATAAAAAACCATTTGAAGACAACTCTGTTATTACTTATTTCGGAAAAACTGGTGTATTCAAATCAGATGAGTTAGTTGATATTATTTTCGAACAAAAAAATATTCCGTATCGCATGACCCGCAAAATACTCGAATGGTTTATCTATGATGATCCAAAAGAGGAATTGGTGCGCTATTACGGTGATTATTTTAGAGAAGTCGATTTTGAATTTCAACCGTTGTTATTAAAAATTTTTACAGAAGAATTTGATAAAAACACCGCAGGTTCTAAGATTAAAAATCCAATAGAATACAGTTTGCAACTGCTTGATGAACTGCAAGTCAAAAATGTAAAAAGCAATGTAATTGTCAATTTTATAAAACAACAAAGCATGGATTTATTCAACCAACCTAATGTAAAAGGTTGGGAAGGAGGAAAATCATGGTTGACAACTCAAATTTATTTACAACGCGCCACGGTTGCTGATGCCTATTGTCAAGGAAAAATATTCAATAAACAAAAGGTCGAACAAGACATGCAGGGAAAAATGGAGGAGAATAGGGAGCGAAAAAACAACAAGCAAAAAGAAAAATCGGTTGCTTTAAATTGGCAAAAAGCTAAAAACAAAGCCATCATAACAGAACTCACAGACCGTTTGTTATTTGGCGTAAGCCCAGAGTCACAAACGGATTACGAAACGGTTATAAAATATGATTTTGATCCCAATAGCCCTAATGCTGATCAAGTTGTCTTGCGTTTATTTAACACCATTATTAAGGAACCTGAGTTTCAATTAATCTAATTACAGCGTTTAATTCCATATATTATGAACAGAAGAAATTTTTTATCCTTAACAGGTACTTTTACAGGTGGATCGCTGCTATTACCCGATTTTTTATTCTCTTTTAGTAAGCAGCAAAACCTAATTATAGGCGAGCAATGTGTCGTTTTTATTCAATTAAACGGTGGTAATGACGGTCTAAATACTTTCATACCCTACTTGGATCCTTTGTATTATGAAATGCGTCCTAAAATTGCGCTTTCTAAAGACGAAGTGATTGCTGGAAATAAGGAAATGGCTTTTCATCCTTCACTAAAAGGCTTTGCGCAAATGCAACAAAATGGTGATTTATCAGTGATTCAAAACGTGGGCTATCCCGAGCCCAATCGTTCGCATTTTAGAAGTCAGGAAATTTGGCAAACCGCATCTAACGCTGATCAATATATAAATGAAGGTTGGCTAGGACGTTATTTAGATTTGCAATGCGCCACTCACACCCCTACTGCAGGAATTAATATTGACAACATTGACAACCTATCGTTAAAAGGAGAAGTCCCTAATGCGATTACGATTAAAGATCCTGAGAAATTCAAAATAAAAAATGGTAAGGAAGAGAACAACCAACTATCAGATAATTCCGAACTAGATTTTGTTCGAAAAATAGCCAATTCTGCTGTAGAAGGATCGGAGCAAATCCAGAAAGCTTTGGCGCAAGCAAGCCCAGAAAATGCATATCCCAAATCTGGATTAGGAAAAAACCTTGCTTGGATAGGCCGATTAATAAAAGGAAACTTGAATTCGAAAGTATATTATACTTCCTTAAATGGCTTTGACACGCATGACAATCAATTAACGCTTCATAAAAACAAACTCACTGAGTTAAATGATGCACTATTTAGCTTTTATAGCGATATGAAAAATGCTAAGCTACTTCAAAATGTGACCATCGTGGTTTTTTCAGAATTTGGCAGAAGAGTCCACGACAACGGGAATGGAACAGACCATGGAACAGCGGCCCCTATGTTTATTATTGGCGGAAGCAATAAAGGGAATGTTATTGGGAATAACCCTAATTTATCTGATTTACAACAAGGTGATTTAAAGCATCAAGTCGATTTTAGAAGTGTGTATGCAACTCTTTTAAAGGACAAACTCAATTTTGATCCAACAAAAATTGGGATTAAAACCCCACTAGTAACCGACTTATTTTAAAAATAATCCCACTGTTAAAGTAAGCTTAGAGATGAAAGTGTATCTTTGCCCCTCTAAAAAAATAACAATGTCGAATAATACAGTTTTAAAGGGAGTTTTTCTAGTGGGTCTAGGCGCTACAAGTTATGGTATGCTAGCCACTTTTGTGAAGCTTGCTTATGGTGATATAGGAATCACCGGAAATCCATATACCACTGCAGAGGTTACCTCATCTCAGTTTATCTTAGGAATCATAGGGATTCTTTTGATTAATTTATTTCAAAAAAGTAAAAATAAGAATACAGTAAAAAAGGCGAGTTCGCGTAATATTTTCCAGTTAATGTTAGCCGGAACTTCATTAGGGATGACTAGTGTTTTCTATTATTTAGCTGTGCGTTACATTCCTGTATCAATAGGAATCGTTTTATTGATGCAAACCGTTTGGATGGGAGTTATTCTCGAAATGATATTAGAGAAAAAACTACCTTCTAAGCAAAAAGTGATTTCAGTATTCATTGTTTTGATTGGTACTGTACTTGCTACAAATCTTTTGAAAAACGAAGTTCAATTAGACTGGCACGGACTTATGTGGGGAATGTTTGCAGCAGCATCATTTACAACAACCATGTTTACGGCAAATCGTGTAGCCACAGAAATTTCTTCGGCACAACGTAGTCTATACATGTTATTAGGTGGAGCGGTAATCGTTTTTGGTTTTTCAATTGCGACACAAACTACACCCTTTAATTATGATATTTTTTACAAATGGGGAATTATAATGGCTTTGTTTGGAACGATCATCCCACCTTTGTTGATGACTGCAGGATTTCCTTTGACGGGAATTGGCTTAGGTAGTATTGTCTCTGCACTAGAATTACCTATTTCAGTTATGATGGCTTTTGTGTTATTAGGCGAAGAAGTTATTGCAACACAGTGGATGGGTATTGCATTAATCATCATTGCCATAGTAATTATGAATGTTAATTTTAAACGTAAACAAATATTGTAATCTTAGTTGATGCGAAAAAAGAGTACTTTAGGTCTTCTTATTAAATACAGAACAATATGACTTTTCCTTGGCTTTTATATTTGATGGCTTTTATTTACACATTAGCTGGAATAAATCATTTTAGAAACCCTAGAATGTACCAAAAGATAATACCTGATTATTTCGGTAATCCTAAATTACTAAATGTAATAAGCGGAATTGCCGAAATCATTTTGGGAATCGCATTACTAATTCCTGTCTTGTCAAATTATGCCGCTTGGGGAATTATTGCTTTATTAATTGCTGTTTTTCCTACACATATTTATATGTATCAAAATCCAAAAGCACGTATGGGATTACCTACATGGATATTATTGCTTCGCATGCCTTTACAACTAGTACTAATTTACTGGGCTTACTTATATACTTAATAAAAAACACTAAAGCACTTGTTTCACTAGTTGTCACAAGTGTTTTTTACACTATAAATAGAAGAGGATTTCACCTCTTAAAATAGCCATTAGAAGAAACAATTAATCGCAAAAAACAATTGTTATTCTTCAAAAAAACAAGGCTATTTAAAAAATAATTAGATACTTTAAAAAAAAATACTTTTTTCATGCGAAGTAATTATTATTTTTATTAATATTGGTATCTAATTTAGAATCAATTATATTAATCATTAAAACCTATTTGAATTAATTTTCACGTGATGAAAAAGAGTAACCGCAAAGAACTGAACTGGGATCAAACAGAAAAACTTGTTACATTGGCTTTAGAAGAAAAAAATCCTTTTGAAATTATTAAAAAAGAATTTGGTCTAGCCGAGAAAGAAGTTCTGGAAATAATGAAGAAAAAGCTTCCTGCTGAAAAATTTGAGATGTGGAAAAAGAAAGCTACAGCGAATAAGCCAAAGCCAAAACCACTAAAAATAGATGAATTTGATGAAGATTTAGACGGAAAATATTATATAAAAAATAAATTTGATTAATCAAATTAATAGAAAGACACTCTTTACCGAGTGTCTTTTTTTTTGAATAAATTAAGCTAATAAATCTGTAACACTATAGTTGTTTTTGAGTCTAATACTGAAAACTACAACAAATGAAAAGAATATTTTTAGTACTAACTGCTTCAATGGTACTTTGGGGTTGTAATACAACAAGCTCAACTACTCAAGTTACGGCAAAAAAAGAGGTTCAAGTAGCCATAAACTTGACTGATATCAAAGATGACAAAGTAATGGTGACCGTAAACGCACCTACTATTTTAACAAACGAAATAACGTATCACATCCCAAAAACGGTTCCAGGTACTTACTCTGAAGACAACTACGGTAGGTACATTGACGATTTAAAAGCTTATGATCAAAAAGGAAACCTTCTTGACGTAAAAAAACTGGATGACAACTCTTGGTCTATCTCAAAAGCTACAACTTTAAGCAAAATAACGTATTTAGTAAACGATACATTTGATACTGAAAAAGGAACGCAGTTTGGACAAGATGATATTTTCTCTCCTGCTGGTTCTAATATTGATGCTGGAAAAAATATCCTATTAAACACCCATTGTTTTGTAGGTTATTTTACAAACTTCATGACCATTCCTTACCAAGTTACTGTTTCGCATCCAGCCGATATGTGGGGAGCGACTTCAATGACTGACACTGATGACAGCACAACTTTGGACGTGTTTACCACGGGGCGTTATGCTGAATTAGTAGAAAATCCTATTATGTACTCTAAACCTGATCACACATCATTTACCGTAGACGGAATGGAAATAAATATTGCGGTATACTCCCCAACAGGAAAGGTTACTGCAGAAAGCATCACGCCTGAGATGAAAACTATGATGACGGCGCAAAAACATTTTTTAGGAAAAATAAACGCTACTAAAAAATACAGTGTTTTATTGTATTTATCTACAATGACGGATACGGATGCAAAAGGTTTTGGAGCATTAGAGCACCCAACGGCAACTACAGTTGTTTTACCAGAAATAATGCCTAAAGAGGAATTAGTAAAATCAATGATGGATGTGGTATCACATGAATTTTTCCATATCGTGACGCCATTAACTATTCATTCAAAAGAAATTCAATATTTTGATTATAACAACCCAAAAATGTCTGAACATTTATGGATGTACGAAGGGGTAACTGAATACTTTGCTAATTTATTTCAAATCAACCAAGGTTTAATTAGTGAAGAGGATTTTTACGGTCGTCTATCTGACCAAATTGCACATGCAAATGCAATGAATGATACGATGTCATTTACAACCATGAGTAAAAATGTCTTAGTAGAGCCTTACAAAGCACAATATATTAATGTGTACCAAAAAGGTTCTTTAATAGGCATGTGTATTGATCTAATTATTAGAGAAAAAAGCAATGGAGAAAGAGGAATTCTTGATTTAATGCATAAACTATCTACGGAATACGGTGTTTCTAAACCATTTAACGACGAAGATCTTTTTGCCAAAATTACAAGCTTAACTTATCCTGAAGTGGGTGAATTTTTAAATAAATATTTAGCTGGAACAACACCAATACCTTACGGAGAATTTTTATCTAAAGTAGGCGTTAAGCAATCATCAGAAAAAGTAGCTGGAAACGTTTTCTTAAAAGGGCAAACCCCTTACATCACTGTTAATCCTGAGACCAAAGAAATTATGGTACTTCCTGAAATTGAATTGAATCCATTTTTTACTGCTTTAGATTTAAAAGGAGGTGATATTATTGTTGCCATTAATGACAAACCATATTCTTTAGAAAATATTTATGACATGATTGGTGACAGCCAAAAATGGAAAGAAGACGATGCAATCACTGTGAAAATAAAACGTGGAGACAAAAATCAAACACTAACCGGAAAAGTAAAATTCCCTTACGAAGATAAAGAAACGCTAACCGTTACTGATCCAAGTAAAAGCGAACTTAAAAATGCTTGGTTAAAAAATTAATGCAACTACAATTTAAAAAAATGGCAATCATAACTGATTGCCATTTTTTTTTGAAAAATTACATCAAGACGACGTACCATCTTTCCAACTATTTTCTTTATTTTGCAGCAAAATTATAACTAATGAAAAAATCAATACTTGTATTCGCTTCTCTTGTGCTATTAGCATCATGTAATAAAACCGAATCAAAAGCAGACCTACACATTACAGGAAATATTAAAGGTCTTAAAAAAGGTACTTTATACATCCAGAGAGTGGTTGACACAACCCTAGTTGCTATAGACACCATAAACATTGATGGTAAATCAACTTTTGAAAGCGATATTGATTTAAAGTCACCAGAGGTATTGTACCTTTTTCTTGATAGAGGGGTTACTAATTCATTAGACAACAACATCGCCTTCTTTGCAGAACCAGGAAAAATGACTATTGACACGAACCTAGATGCGTATTTATCTGACGCGAAAATAACAGGTTCTAAAAATCAAGAATTACTTGAGGAATACAAAAAAATCAATAACCGATTTAATGAGGAAAAACTAGATTTGATTGCTAAAAAATTTAAAGCAATAAAATACAAGAATCTTAAAGCCATTGATAGTTTAGGCGCGAAACAAGACTCTAATATCAAAAGAAAATACTTGTTTGCAACTAACTTTGCCATCAACAATAAAGACCAAGAAATAGCCCCTTATATTGCGTTATCTGAAATTTATGATATCAATATTAAATACCTAGATACTATTCAAAAATCAATGACCCCAAAAGTAGCCAAATCACTTTATGGAAAAAAGCTAACAGAGTATGTTAATGGATTAAAAAAACAATAAGTACAACTTTTTGTTTCTTGTTAAAACGTAAAAACGTCTCGTAAATAATACGAGACGTTTTTTTTGGTATACCCACAAAAAAAAACCACCTAACAAAAGTTAGATGGTTTTACGATGAGCCGGCGGAGGGACTCGAACCCACGACCTGCTGATTACAAATCAGCTGCTCTAGCCAACTGAGCTACGCTGGCGTCTCATTTCGAGTGCAAATATACAGATGAATTTTGATTATGCAAACAATATTTACAATAAAATTCATTTATTTTTTAACTACTTATTTATAAGATATTTAGCTTTAAGGCAAAAAAAACCATCTAATAAATTAGATGGTTTTACAATGAGCCGGCGGAGGGACTCGAACCCACGACCTGCTGATTACAAATCAGCTGCTCTAGCCAACTGAGCTACGCTGGCGTCTCATTACGGGTGCAAATATACAGATGAATTCGTGTTTTCCAAAATAAATCTGCTATTTTTTATCGTTTTTTTTGACTACAATTCGTTGATCTTAGCAATCAATTGATTAGCAGTTTGTTCCAATTCAACATTGATTTGTTTGAAGTGTGCTTTTTTGTCTTCAACTTTTTTAGCATTCACTTTTGCGATCAAAACATCAAAAGCAGCGATAGCTTCGTCAATTAAATCGTTAGTTTCTGTTGTTGGTTTCCCAGTTGTAGAAATTTCGAACAAGTAAACTGCTTCAATAATATCTCCTAATACGTAGTTGATGTCTTTTTTTAAATTCTTAACGTTTGCCATTTTTTTTAATTTTAATTTGCGTCTGCAAAAGTACACATAATCTTTCTATTACTAGCTATGAAATGTAAATTTCTAAAATAGAAGCTTTTCCGCTTAACACATAATAGTCCATTGCAGCAGGTATTAATACAGTATCTCCTTTTTTATACTTATAGATAGTCATAGCATACTCTAACTCAAATTCACCACTAACACACATATATACAGTAAAACTATTTCCTGTTTTAGTAATCGTTGTTTCTTTTGATAAAGGAATAAAATTAGTCGTGAAATAAGGGCAGTTAACAATAGGGTTCGCCTGATTCTCTTCTTCTAAATATTCTTTTCTAGTATCTACTTTATTATAATTTATTGCTTCTAGAGCTAAGTCAACATGCAATTCTCTAGTGTTTCCCTGAGCATCTACACGGTCAAAATCATAAATACGGTAGGTAATGTCAGATGTTTGCTGAATCTCTGCAATTAACAAACCAGCACCTATAGCGTGAACCGTACCTGTTTCAAGAAAAAACACATCTCCTTCACTTACTGTTATAGCATCTAAAATAGACAATAAGCTTTTATCTTTTAAATGGCTCAAATACTCCGCAGGATTTGAATCATCTTTAAAACCTACAATTATTTTAGCATCTGGATCTGCTTGCATTACATACCACATTTCTGTTTTTCCAAAAGAATTGTGACGTTTTCTAGCTAATTCATCGTTAGGATGTACCTGTATAGACAAGTCTTGACGAGCATCTAAATATTTAAATAATAAAGGAAATTGATCTCCAAAACGGGCATGAACTTCGGTACCTAAAACTTCTTTAGGCATTTCAGCAATAACAGCCATTAATGATTTCCCTTTCAAAGAGCCATTAGCAACTACACTTACATCTCCTTTAACAGTTGATAACTCCCAACTTTCCCCAGTAATACTAGAAATAATTGGTTTCCCTAGCATTGTTTTTAATTTCTCACCTCCCCAGATTCTTTCTTTTAGAATAGGGTCAAATTGCAAAGGATATATTTTATCATTCATGTTTATATTTTTTAGTCTGCTTTAGCTATTATTCCGTAAACTAAGATACTATTTTTTTTAATGCTATTAACGCTTCAGAGATATGCTTACCTCCTAACATACTGTTAAAAATCAGCACTATAATTCCGTTTTTATCAACTACATAAGTCACTCTTCCTGGCAATAAACCAAATAAAGCTGGCGGAATACCAAAAAGCGTTTTGATTTTTTTATCCTCATCAGATAAAAGAATAAAAGGCAGCGCATGCTCTTTAGCAAATTCTTGATGAGAAGCTACGCTATCACTACTAACTCCAATTACCTCAGCACCCAAATCTTTAAAATCTTGGTATTGATCTCTAAAACTACAAGCTTGTGCCGTACATATAGAGGTATTGTCTTTTGGATAAAAATAAATAACTGCAGGTTTTTTACCTATAATCTCTTGGCTATCAAAATGCGCTCCTTTAGTATCTTTGGATTCAAAAACCGGAACCTTATCTCCTACTTTTAATGCCATTATATTCCTTTATAAGTTACAAAATTGCGTGCTGTTTCATAAAGAACAACTTCCAATTCAAACTCATCCTTTATTCTTTTTCTGATTTTATTCCAGATCACTACTACAATATTTTCAGCGGTAGGATTCAAATCTTTGAATTCAGGAACATCAAGATTTAAATTTTTATGATCAAATTGGTTTTCTACTTCTTCCTTAATAATAGCAGCTAAGAACTTAACATCCATTACAAAACCAGTCTCAGGATCTATAGAGCCAGTAACACTAACGGTTAAATCATAATTATGACCATGAAAATTAGGGTTATTACATTTCCCGAACACCGAATCATTTTTTTCTACAGACCAATCTTTACGATACAATCTATGTGCAGCATTAAAATGTGCTTTTCTGCTTATGGTAACTTTCATAAATATTAGCTTTTCAAATTTTAGATTTTTGCTTTTACAAAATCCTTTTTAGATATCGCTTTATTAACTAGCAATAACCTGATTATAACTTATGATCTTCTAAATAATGATAGAATTCATCAAATATAATTTTAAACCAAACCGTATAAAGTGCTGGATTGTTGCGCATATCCTCTTGAACTGCCTCAATACTCATCCATTTCCAAGCTTCGACCTCATCAGGATTAATTACTGGACTATCATTATAATACCCTATCATTACATGATCTAATTCATGCTCAGTCAACCCGTTATCAAATGGTGCTTTGTAAATAAAATGAAAAAGCTCTTTAAGTTCCGCTTTAAATCCCATTTCTTCGTACAACCTTCTTGTTCCAGCTGCTATATTGGTTTCTCCTTCTCGTTGATGACTACAACAAGTATTTGTCCACAATAATGGAGAATGGTATTTGTGATGCGCGCGTTGTTGCAACATCATTTCATTTTTACTATTTAAAATAAAAACAGAAAATGCACGGTGCAAAACTGCTTTTTCATGAGCTTCTAATTTAGGCATTAACCCTATTTGCTCGTCTTTTTCGTTTACTAGTATTACGTTTTCTTCTGTCATAATTATTTTTAGCCAAACAAAAATACAAAAAGATATAGAATAAAAGGAGGCTTTAACGTTCTGTTTCGAATTGTTAAACACAATTTATTCGTATTAATTCTGTTAATTAAAAAACAACGCTCTTTACAATCACCCACTCCCTTTTAAGCTAACGGTTAACAATTAGTATGGACAGTATAAAAATAAGAAAAGCAATTCTAGCCGACTTGAACACATTACTAGCGTTTGAGCAAGGAGTTATTGCTGCCGAAAGACCTTTTGATCCTACTTTAAAAGAGGAGAAAATAAGTTATTATGATATTCGAAAAATGATTCCTGCAACTGATGTTGAAATCATTGTTGCAGTAGTTGACAACCAAATAATCGCTTCAGGATACGCCCGATTAGAAGTTGCAAAACCCTATTTAAAACATAAGAACTATGGCCATTTAGGATTTATGTACACCATTCCTGAATACCGAGGTCAAGGTGTGAATGCTAAAATAATTGCCGCTTTAAAAGAGTGGTGCAATTCCCAAGACGCAACCGAAATACGCTTGGATGTATATAGCGACAATGAAAATGCAATTAAGGCTTATACCAAATTTGGATTCAAAAAACACCTTACAAACATGCGTTTAAACCCATAGCAAAACCAGTTTTATTTTTACAATAAATTGGCAACAGCAAGCAAACACTTAACATTTTTATTCCCTTACTTTACATCCAAAAATTAATACCCTTCACAAAAAATGAAAGCACTTACCTTTTCTGAATTTGGCACTTCAGATGTGTTACAATACATCAAAATAAAAGATCCTATTTTAAAGGAAAATGAAGTTTTAGTTGAAATGAAAGCCATCGGATTGAACTTTGCAGATGTTTATAGACGAAAAGGTGATTACCATTTAGTAGGTACACCGCCATTTATAGCAGGTTACGAAGGAGCTGGAGTAGTCATCAATAGCAATAATACTAGTTTTAATGTGGGTGACCGAATCGCTTTCGCAGATGTTCCACTTGCTAACGCACAACTCGTTGCCGTTAACATTGAAAATGCGATTCCGTTACCTGACGCCATCAGTTTTGAAACTGCAGCCACCATATTATTACAAGGATTAACAGCACATTATTTAGCCACAGACAGCCACAAAACACAACAAGGAGACACCATACTTATTCATGCTGCAGCAGGTGGTGTGGGACAGTTTTTAACTAAAATAAGTAAATTATTAGGAGCTACTGTTATTGGACTTACCTCATCAAACGATAAAGTAAAAGCAGCGCTGTTAAACGGTGCTGATAAAGTATTTTTATATTCTAATGATTGGAAAAATCAAGTTTTAAACTTCGTCCCCAACGGAGTAGATGTTACTTACGATAGCGTAGGTAATACATTAAGCGATAGTTTTGAAGTAACAAAAAACCGCGGCCAAGTTGTCTTTTTTGGAATGGCTGGTGGAGATCCTGATTTTATAAATCCAAGAATGTTAATGGATAGCTCTAAAACATTAACGGGTGGAGATTTATGGAATTACCTAGTTTCAAAAGAAGAACGTCTTAAACGAGCAAATCAATTATTTGACTGGATAATTTCTGGAGAAATAACAATCCCTGAGCCTACAATTTTTAAACTTTCGAAAGGTAAAAAAGCACACGATTTTTTAGAAAGTAGAGAAAGTACTGGTAAAATAATTTTGATCCCGTAAAACAAAATGCCGTCTAACACAACCCTCTTTCCGTTATAGATTTGAGGATTTTTTACGCAAGCTTTCGCCAATCATCAATGCACATTTTTCACCATCAATAGCTGCAGATATAATTCCACCTGCATAACCCGCACCTTCACCACAAGGATACAATCCTTTTATTTGGAGGTGTTCATAAGTAATCCCATCTCTAGGAATGCGCACGGGTGATGACGTTCTAGATTCTGGTGCATGTAAAACTGCTTCGTTTGTAAGATACCCTTTCATTGATTTTCCGAATTCAGAAAATCCTTCTCTTAAGATTTGAGTTAAAAACCCTGGAAAAACCTGCCCTAATTCTACTGAAGTAGTTCCTGGAACATAGGATGTTTTCGGAATCTCTGATGATAGTCTACTTTGTGTAAAGTCAATCATTTTTTGCGCAGGCACTTTTTGGCTTTCATCTGCAAGATGCCACGCTTTTTGTTCGATACTTTTTTGAAATTCCATTCCAGCCAAAGCACCAAACTTAGCAAACGGTTTAAAATCCTCTAACTTCAATTCAATTACAATTCCTGAATTTGCTGTTGCTTGATCACGTTTAGACGGAGACCAACCATTAGTAACTACTTCGCCTGGACTAGTTGCACAGGGAGCAATCACACCACCAGGACACATACAAAAAGAGTACATTCCTCTACCTCCTACTTGCTTAACAATACTATAAGGAGCCGGTGGCAACAACTCACCACGGTAATCACAACTGTATTGAATACTGTCAATTAAAGATTGTGGATGTTCTGCTCGTACACCAAGTGCAAAAGGTTTTGCCTCGATAAATATCTTTTTCTTATCTAATAACTCATAAATATCTCGAGCCGAATGTCCTGTAGCAAGAATCAATTTATTCGCTAAAATAGTCTCCCCTTTATGCGTAACAATTCCTTGCACTTCATTTTGTTTTACTAAAATATCAGTAACTCGAGTTTCAAACAAAACTTGTCCTCCACATTCAATTATTTTTTCACGAATGTCCTGAATAATTTGCGGCAATTTATTTGTACCTATATGTGGGTGTGCTTCTACTAAAATATCTGGAGTGGCACCATAAGCAACTAATAATTCTAAAATTCGGGTTACGTCACCACGCTTTTTAGAACGCGTGTACAGCTTTCCATCAGAATAAGTTCCCGCTCCTCCTTCACCAAAACAGTAATTTGAATTTTCATTAACTACATGATCCACATTAATTGCTTTCAAATCACGACGGCGTCCGCGTACATCTTTACCACGTTCTACAACTATTGGCTTTAAGCCTAACTCAATTAATTGTAAAGCTGCAAAAAGTCCTGCTGGACCAGCGCCTACAACGATTACCTCCTGCGCATGAGTCACATTAGGATAATCCGGTAATTCAAATTTTGTTTCAGGAACGACATCTCCTTGCAAGTAAACAGCAACTTTTAAATTGATTTTAATTGCCTTTTGACGCGCATCAATAGAACGCTTTAAAATGGTGACTTGCTTAATTACTTTAGGACCTACTTTTAATAGTTTCCCTAAGTATTCTTTAAGCAACAATTCATTTGCAGCAATTTCTGGCGATACTTGTAATAGATGTTCTTGAGGCATTTTTTTTAGCTATAATATTTATTCCAACAAATAAAATCAATGTCAGATTGCAAAAGTAGCATTTTGAAGTGAATTCTGCTTACGCAAAAGAGAAACCGTTTGAAATAATGAAAAATACTTTAATTTCTAAATTCAGTCTTTGTAACTTTGAAACCTACAATTATTGAAAACAATACAATGTCTAGACAAATAAAATTACTATGGGATTTTAAAGGTCCCGCTGCGGCTAAAACTGCTGAACACCACGAAATCCATCTAAAAGAATACATCGTGATTGAAAAACTACCCTTAAACATTACTGGTTTCGAAATTCGCTCAGAGATGCACGCCGTTGCTTTTATGGTGGTTACTGACGAAAACATGATTCAAGTACGCGATAGTTTAAAACCACATCGTGGCGAAGTTTATATTGAGAAAGAGCCTTAATTTAAACCAATGCTGCTTAAAAAAGCAACAAATAAGGTTTTAAAATAAAAACAGAAATACCATTACATTTATAACTTATCTTACCAATACGTCTTTGAGAAAAAGAACCAGTTGAATATAAGAATCATAACGCTTTTTTCAAGTCGGAACAATTTATTCTCGCTAAAAATAAGCTTAACTTAGTCGTCATTAAGCATGATTTTTTAAGAAGATCAAGTAGTAAACTAAGTTTAATAAAATTGCATAAATTGTTCCCATCTAAATAGGAACGTAAATTTCGTGTTGCCAATTTATACTAGTTCATTCACTTTGCCCTAAACTGTGGCGCAAAAAGCTGCCTTTCTATTTAATTTGAAGCTTAAATTCCAGTGATGAAATTAATAGAAAAAATGCAATTAGTATTTATAAAGAAAAACCCTTTCTACTCCAATTACACACTAACTGTAAACCTAATGCAGTAACTGAATAAAATAATTATACGAACCTACAAATAAAAAAACACCTGCAAGAATGTTCTTGCAAGTGTTTTTTTAATTACTTTTATCTAATAAGCGCTATCGATTATTCTGGCCAGCACATACTACTAATTTGCTACTTCACTAATAAATTTTATTCGCATTAAGCGCAGCTCATCCATATCATAATCGCCTTCAAATTCCTTGAGAGCACCTTCAATTTTATCTGATTCTGATTCCATGAAATAATCATAGATTTCCTCTTGCTGCTCTTCGTCGAGCATATCGTCAACCCAGTATTTTATATTTAGTTTGGTTCCAGAGTAAACAATTTGTTCCATTTCTTTAATTAGCAAATCCATCGTTAACCCTTTTGCTTTAGCGATATCGTCAAGAGATAATTTTCTATCAATATTTTGAATAATATACAACTTATTAGCCGAATTAGTCCCCGTTGATTTAACCACTAAATCTTCTGATCGAATAATATCGTTCTCATTAACATAACGATTAATTAATTCAACAAAATCAGCGCCGTATTTCTTAGCTTTTCCTTCTCCCACACCATGAATATTAATTAATTCATGCAATGAAATAGGATATTTTAAAGCCATATCTTCTAGTGAAGGGTCTTGAAAAACCACAAACGGTGGCACTCCAATTTTTTTAGCTACTTTTTTACGAAGGTCTTTTAACATATTCATTAAAACAGCATCTATTGCTACCGTCACTTTTGAGGCACTTACAATGGCTTCATCTACGATTCCGTTGTATTCATGATCCTCAGACATCAAGAAGGAGGAAGGTTTTTTTATAAAGTCTAACCCTTTGTCGGTTATTTTTACAATACCATAAGTTTCAATATCTTTTGTAAGGTAACCCGCAACAAGAACTTGGCGCAATAATGCCATCCAATATTTTTCGTCGAAAGAAATACCAGAACCAAAAAAGGGCTGAACATCTGTACGGTGTGCTTTTATAACTGCATTAACTCTTCCTATTAAGGTAAAGACAATTTCTTTAGATTTATATAAATGCTTTGTATCCCTAACTACTTCAAGAAGTTTCACTACTTGCTCTAAGGCTTCTACCTTCGTTTTTGGATTTCTTATGTTGTCATCCATATCAGCACCATCACCTGTTACATCATCAAATTCTTCACCAAAATAATGGAGTAAAAATTTCCTTCTTGACATTGACGTTTCTGCGTAAGCAACAACCTCTTGCAATAAGGCAAAACCTATTTCTTGTTCAGCCACAGGTTTACCTGACATGAACTTCTCTAGTTTTTCTACATCTTTATACGAGTAATACGCAAGGCAATGCCCTTCACCACCATCCCGACCAGCACGACCGGTTTCTTGATAATAACTTTCTAGCGATTTTGGAATATCGTGATGAATTACAAAACGCACATCCGGCTTATCAATCCCCATCCCAAATGCAATAGTTGCTACAACAACATCTACATCTTCCATCAGGAACATGTCTTGGTGTTTGGCTCTAGTTTTAGCATCTAATCCTGCATGGTAAGGAACAGCACTAATTCCGTTCACTTGTAAAACTTCGGCAACAGCCTCCACCTTTTTACGACTTAGACAATATATAATCCCCGACTTTCCTTTATGCTGTCTTATAAAACGAATAATATCCGACTCGATATTTTTAGTCTTAGTCCGTACCTCATAGTATAAATTAGGTCTATTAAATGACGCCTTAAAAGTAGTTGCACCAGACATATCTAAGTTTTTTAGAATATCCTCTTGCACTTTTGGCGTAGCAGTAGCAGTAAGTCCTATAATAGGTACATCCCCTAATTGCTTAATAATATTTTTTAGATTTCGATATTCAGGCCTAAAGTCATGCCCCCACTCTGAGATACAGTGAGCCTCATCAATAGCGACAAAAGAAATAGTGACACCTTTTAAAAAATTAACATTCTCCTCCTTAGTCAAGGATTCTGGCGCCACATAAAGTAACTTAGTTAAACCAGAGGTAATGTCTTTTTTTACTTGCGTAATTTCCGTCTTAGTTAGTGAAGAATTTAAAACATGAGCAATACCATTTTCTGAAGACAAACTTCGAATAGCATCTACTTGGTTTTTCATTAAAGCAATCAAAGGAGAAACAACAATCGCCGTTCCTTCTTGCATTAAAGCGGGCAGTTGATAACAAAGAGATTTACCTCCTCCAGTAGGCATAATAACAAAGGTATTTTGTTTATTAAGCAAACTTTTTATCACAGCTTCTTGCAGCCCTTTAAATTGGCTAAAGCCAAAATATTTCTTTAATTCCCTATGGATATCAATTTCGTTTGAATTCATTCTTTATTATATGGTATTTTGTATAAATTTGCATTATAAAGATACTAATTTCTTTTACACTTACAAATTTTAAACATTCTGTTTTGATATCAAAAGAAAATATATTGGCTACAGCCAAAAAAACCATCTTAGCTGAAAGTGAGGCGATTATAAACCTCAGCGCGTTTTTAGATGAAAATTTTTCAAATGCAGCCCAAGCAATTTACAATTCTAAAGGAAGATTAGTGATTACTGGGATAGGAAAAAGCGCAATAATTGCGCAGAAAATGGTCGCTACTTTTAACTCCACTGGTACTCCATCACTGTTTTTACATGCTGCCGAAGCCATTCATGGAGATTTAGGAATGGTTCAAAATGACGACATTATTATTTGTATTTCAAAAAGCGGAAATAGCCCTGAAATAAAAGTATTGGTTCCGTTATTAAAACGTTTCGGAAACACCCTTATTGCGATAACAGGAAACATGACTTCCTTTTTAGCAAAAGGATCAGACTACATCCTAAACACTACCGTAGAAAAAGAAGCTTGCCCAATTAATCTTGCACCTACAAGCAGCACAACAGCTCAATTAGTAATGGGAGATGCACTAGCAGTTTGCCTTATGGAAATGAGAGATTTTAAACCCGAAGATTTTGCGGTATACCACCCAGGAGGTGCTTTAGGCAAAAAATTATTATTGCGTGTAAAAGACATGCTAGAGCACACGCTAAAACCAATGGTTGCTCCTGATGCTTCGATAAAACAAGTGATTTTTGAAATATCAGAAAAAAGACTTGGGGTTACTGCAGTGGTAGAAAACGAAAAAGTGATTGGTATTATTACCGATGGAGATATTCGTAGAATGCTTAACGAAAGAGATAGTTTTGCTGATTTATCTGCTAAAGACATCATGACTAAAAATCCAAAGCTAATCCAGTCAAATGACATGGTCACGGATGCTTTAAATATTTTAGAAGATTTTTCTATAACACAATTGATTGTTGTAGAAAACGATGCATACCAAGGTGTTTTACACTTACACGATATTTTAAAAGAAGGAATAGTATAATGGCAAAGAAAAACCAAAACGAGATGTCGTTTTTAGATCATCTTGAAGACTTGAGATGGTTATTAGTAAGAAGTACAATTGCAATAATTATTATGGCATGTGTTACTTATTTCATTAGTGATTATTTATTTGACACTATTATATTTGGCCCTACAAGACCAACTTTTTTTACTTATGTGTATTTTTGTGAGCTATCCCATTCACTAGGTTTTGCAGATAGTATTTGCATCACCGAAATGCCTTTTATTATACAGAATACTGAGATGGAGGGACAAGTAAATGTCTTTATCTGGATTTGTATTCTCGCTGGATTTATCTTGAGTTTTCCTTATATTCTCTGGGAAGTTTGGAAATTCATTAGTCCTGCCTTATATAAAAACGAAAAGAAGAACGCAAAAGTCTTTATCTTTTTCTCTTCTTTACTTTTCTTTATAGGAGTATTATTTGGCTATTTTGTAGTAATCCCTATGTCGGTTAATTTCGTGGCTACTTTTACGGTCAGTCCTGTTGTTTTAAACCAGTTCACCTTAGATTCCTATATCGGAATGGTAAAAACATCGGTTTTAGCTAGTGGATTGTTTTTTGAATTACCAATAATCATTTTTTTTCTAACTAAACTAGGGCTTGTAACGCCCTCTTTTTTAAGAAAATATAGAAAATATGCAATTGTATTAGTCCTTATTATTGCCGCTATCGTAACACCTCCAGATGTGGTAAGCCAGACTATTGTTGCAATACCAATGTTATTAATCTATGAAGCAAGTATTTTTATATCAGTATTTGTTCATAAAAAAGAAAAAGAATAAAGATGGCAGCTATTATTGAAGAATTTAATGAGTACCGTTCTAAAATGAACGAAAAGTTGTTAGCCGATAACAACAAAATTGTAAAACGAATATTCAATCTTGACACTAATGCTTATGCAGCAGGTGCGCTTGATGTAAAAACTAAAGAGCTATTAGGATTAGTAGCTTCGGCAGTTTTACGCTGTGATGATTGCGTAAAATACCACTTAGAAACAAGCCACAAAGAAGGGGTAACTAAAGAAGAAATGATGGAAGCTATGGGAATCGCTACGTTAGTAGGAGGAACAATTGTAGTCCCTCATTTAAGAAGAGCGTACGAATTTTGGGAAGCGTTAGAAGAAGAGGCAACAAAATAATAATTCCCTTTTTGTCAAAAAGCACTTTGTGTTCTATCAAGAACAATAAAGATACTTTGGTAAAAATAAAATAGTGTTAACACTTTAAATTGTTGATTTGTTTATTCGTTAATTTGTAGCGATTAAACAAATCAATGTTTAAATAATTAAACGCAGAACGTTTAAAACAAAGAAAATGATTTTAAGAGCTGATAATTTAGTTAAAACGTACAAAGGAAGAAGTGTCGTAAAAGGGATTTCTGTAGAAGTAAATCAAGGAGAAATTGTTGGATTACTAGGGCCAAATGGTGCTGGAAAAACCACTTCTTTCTACATGATTGTAGGATTGGTAAAACCCAATTCAGGAAACATTTATCTTGATGATTTAAACATCACTGATTACCCAATGTACAAAAGAGCACAACAAGGTATTGGGTATTTAGCACAGGAAGCTTCGGTTTTCAGAAAGCTAAGTATCGAAGACAACATCTTGAGTGTACTGCAACTAACAAAGCTTTCAAAAGAGGAACAAGTTGCTAAAATGGAAAGTTTGATAGCCGAATTCAGTTTGGAACACATTAGAACCAACCGCGGTGATTTACTTTCGGGTGGAGAACGTCGTCGTACTGAAATTGCGCGTTGTTTAGCTACTGATCCTAAATTTATTTTATTAGACGAACCTTTTGCAGGGGTTGACCCCGTTGCTGTTGAAGACATTCAACGCATTGTAGCACAGTTAAAAAATAAAAACATCGGTATTTTAATTACCGATCACAATGTACAAGAAACATTAGCAATCACAGATAAAACCTACCTGATGTTTGAAGGAGGAATCTTAAAAGCTGGAGTTCCTGAGGAATTAGTAGAAGACGAAATGGTACGTAGAGTGTACTTAGGTCAAAACTTTGAACTACGTAAAAAGAAAATTGAATTTTAATTTATTGGGCATGAACCAAGAAAAACCTTCAAAAGAAACCTTAGAAAAATGGCACCAAGATCCTAATAATTGGGTTTTGGGGATTTTTTATTTCAATAAAGAAGATACTCGAATTTTCCCTCCAAAAAGGTTGGCATGGGCAGGATGGACTGTCAACTTTGCAAATCCATACTCAGTATCTATTTTTCTTGCGTTAGTGACTATATTCATACTTGTAGCATTCTTTAAAAAATAAAATTCGCTATTCTATAGTAATGAACTGCAGCTGCTGTAAATCACCGTTAAAAATATTAACATCTACATTCCCTTCAATACCTGGCACGCTGGCTTTTTCCGTAAACTGCCAAAAGAGCCAATCGTCTTGAATTTTTTCTCTATAAAAATTATAATTAGCAATCCAAAAAAGGTAATCGCTAAATTCTTCTTTTAAAAAATCATCATAATAACTTTCACCGGTATAAATAATAGGCTTGACTTTATAATGTGCCTCTACTTTTTCTAACCAGCGTCTCAAACCTACTTTAAGTCGAGCGATAGATTGATTTTTAGGTAACCGTTCTATATCTAATATTGGAGGTAAATCCCCTTTTTGCAAGCTTACTGTATTGATAAACAGCTCAGCTTGGTCTATAGAATTCTCATTAGGACGGTAATAATGGTACGCCCCTCGAATCATTTTATTTTCTTTGGCACCAAGCCAGTTTTTCTTAAATTTTCTATCCAAGCGATCATTACCCACCGTAGCGCGAATAATAACAAAATTTATAGGATATATTTCTTCTAAAGTATCCACCTCAAGCCATTCAATAGCGTCTTGATATTCACTAACATCAATCCCAATAGCTTTTCCTTTATGTTTAACAAGAACCTGAAAATTACGCACATCAGAGAGGCGTTTTTCTTCTTCTTGTTCTTTAGAAAGTACCGTTGATTTGAAACCGAGATAATACAAAATACCTTGTCTATAGTGGTAGCAACCAGCTACAAATACAGCAATTAGCGCAAAACCAACAAGAAATTTAACAACAGCTCCCGATAAAAAGCCACTTTTCTTTTTAACTCTTCTGGTAGTTGTTCTTCTAACTGTTTTTTTTCTCATTTAAGCAGTTACTTTTTTGCCCACTTTATTGTTAATTACAGACAACAATACATACATAATAATAACAAGCGCCACTCCTAAATACTGAAACAGCCCTAAAAGAACTAAGGAAACAGTTAAAAAACCTATTTGAAGTGCATTATCTTTAAGATTAAACTTTTTTATTTTTAACGAAAATAACGGAATCTCAGCATTCAAAATATAAGCGCTACACAAAGTAATCACTAATAAAACCCATTGATTGGTTAGCACTTCTAACACTATTAAAGAATCAGAATATTGTAAAATTAACGGCAAACTCAATATAAACAAAGTATTTGCTGGCGTTGGCAACCCAATAAACGATTCGGTTTGACGCGTATCGATATTAAAATTAGCCAATCTATAGCAAGATCCCATAGTGACAATAAATCCTAAATAATTCCAAATTTCGTGTGTTCCAATTTCATGTTGACTATTTTTCATCATAAAAAACATAACAAAACCGGGTACTACACCACTAGTCACCATATCAGCAAGAGAATCTAATTGCAGCCCTAACGGACTAGCAACTTTGAATAAACGAGCAAAAAATCCATCAAAAAAGTCAAGAAAAATTCCTAAGCAAACAAAATAAAAAGCAGCAAAATAATCCCCGTGAGAAGCAAAAACTAACGCGATACACCCACATAATAGATTTAGGAGTGTAATTAGATTCGGAATGTGTTTCTTAATATTCATAACAATGTTTTAATGGTATAAGAGCGCAAATTTAATATAATAACTCATTTAGAACGGTATTTTTTAAAAGAGATTGTCAATACAATTTGTCTTGACACTATTTATTTCTAAAAGGAAGAGTTAAGCTCATTAAAAAATTATATTTTTGATAAATATTAAACAGCCATCAAGGCTTATAAAAACAGTTCGATTGAAAAAGATGCATTTTTTTATATTCCTTTTGGTTTTCAGCACAAATTACAGCCAAACTGTTCGTAAATATTCTAATGAATTTATGAACATTGGTGTAGATGCTGCGGCGCTAGGAATGTCGAATACTGCAGTTGCAGCAACAGCTGATGTGAATTCAGGCTATTGGAACCCTGCAGGATTGACCCAGTTAGAAGATTCGCAAATAGCATTGATGCACGCCAGTTATTTTGCTAATATTGCGCAATACGACTACATCGCCTACGCCAGCCCTATTGATGATAGGAGTGCATACGGAATCTCATTGATCCGTTTTGGAGTAGATGATATTTTAAACACCACTGAACTAATCGACAGTCAAGGGAATATTGATTACAACAGAATCAGTCTTTTTTCGACTGCTGACTATGCTTTTACCTTTTCTTATGCTCGAAAACTACCTGTTCCCGGTTTTCAATACGGCATAAATGCAAAAGTAATTCGAAGAATCATTGGAAAATTTGCCGATTCCTGGGGATTTGGTTTTGATGCTGGAATACAATTCCAAAGAAACAATTGGAATTTTGGTTTGATGGTTCGCGACATTACTACTACGTATAACGTATGGAATATTAATGAAAAAGAATACCAGAAAATTGCCGATGCAGCACCAGGTCAAAATCAAGAACTTCCTGAAAATTCTGAAATCACAATCCCGAAACTTCAAATCGGAATGGCTAAAAAATTTCTATTTCATTATGATTATAGTCTTTTGGCTGCAGCCAATGCCAATATGCGATTTACAAGAACTAACGATATTATTTCATCAAAAGCAGTAAGTATTGATCCTGCATTGGGTTTAGAATTTGGATATACTAACTTGGTTTTTCTTAGAGCAGGAGTTGGTAACTTTCAAAATGTGGTGCAACTAGACAGTTCTGAAAAAACTACTTTTCAACCCAATATAGGCTTAGGATTCAAATACAAAGGAATCCAAGTAGACTACGCCCTAACAGATTTAGGAAACCAAAGCACCGCTTTATACTCTAATATTTTTTCTTTAAAAGTAGATTTATCCCTTTTTAGAAACTGATTTTACGCTTAAAAAAACAGACTAATGAAAACTTCATTCTTACAAATAGCTTCTCTTTATATCTTTCTTATCTGTTCGATAAGTAATTTATCTGCACAAAAATTAACTTTATCAAACGAAACAAAGGTTAGCGTATTAACCTGCGGAACCGGTAATGAATCCTATTCCCTTTTTGGACACACCGCAATTAGAATCGCAGATCCAAAAAACTTCATTGACATTGTTTACAACTATGGTGCTTTTGACTTTAATACGCCCAACTTTGTTTTGAAATTCGTAAAAGGCGACTTACAATATTTTGCTGTAGCACATCCCTATACTGACTTTATTAATGAGTACACCTATGAAAAAAGAGCGGTTTACGAACAAGAGTTAAACGTATCGCAACAATTAAAGCAAGATTTATTTGACAACTTAAAAACCTCATTATCGTCAGGAGAAAGCTACTACACCTATAAATTTATAGACAAGAATTGCACCTCAATGGTAGTAGACATCCTCAACAAAACCTTAAAAACAAAGGCAATTGTAAAAAATGCAGATACGAACCTAACCTACAGAACAATCTTATTTCCTTATTTTGACCATCATTTTTACGAGAAATTAGGAACGAGTATTATTTTTGGAGAGAAAGTAGACCGTATGGGAACACAAATTTTCCTTCCGTTTGAATTAATGAAAAGCTTAGAAAAAACATCTTTTGAGAATCATTTACTAGCTAATAAAACACATACAATACTATCCTACGAAACCGAAAGTCCGTTTTCATGGTGGAATAATGCCTACACTTATTTGTTGCTACTTGCTATAGTAGTATTGATAAACAGTAAAAGCGTAAATCAATTTTACCTTTTAATAATGGCATTACTGGGAGCGTTTTTTGTTTTTGCGGGATTTTATTCTTTCCATCAAGAGTTAGCATGGAATTATAATATTTTATTATTCAACCCGCTATTATTTATACTGCTGTATTTTATAATAACTAAAAACAGTGGCTTAATTTATAAGTTGACTGTTGCCAACCTACTTTGTTTAGCAATCTATGTAGTGCTTTTAATCAACAAAGCGCATGTGTTAATTGTACTACCTATGGTGTTTACTAGTGCTACAATTCTGGTACGATTAGCGATTAAGAATAAAAAGAAGATTCCTATAATTATCTAGTAATAACTATTGACCGCGATACAAAACTATTGTCGTAATCGTTTTAATTGCAATATTCAAATCCAAATAAAAGCTTCTGTGCTTAATGTAATATAAGTCATATTGCAGCTTAATCAAACTGTCTTCAATAGTTTCACCATAAGTATAATTCACCTGTGCCCAACCTGTAAGCCCTGGCTTAATAATATGCCTTGTGGTGTAAAATGGCATTCTATCAGCAATTTCTTTAACAAAATAAGGTCTTTCAGGACGCGGACCAATAATTGCCATCTCTCCTTTTAGTACATTTACAAACTGTGGAAATTCGTCTATACGTGTTTTTCTTAGAAATTTCCCAAATTTCGTTACCCTTTCATCATTATAAGTTGCAAAAACAGCTTTATCAGTTTCTGCATTTTTAATCATAGTACGAAACTTAAGGATCTTAAAAAGAACACCATCCCTACCTACACGTTCTTGCGTGTAAAATAACTTACCGTTATTCCCTAAGAAATTACCCAACAAGATAAACGGAACTAGTACAGCGCCGATGGCTATGCCTACAATGGAAAAACCAACTTCTAACAACCTAATTACCGAAAGATATAACTTGTTTTGATTGCTTCTGCTAAAAGGGAAGAAACGATAAAAATCCCTATCAAGAAATTGTACTGGAATGCGTTGTGTTTTACTTTCATAAACCTGTACATATTCTCTAATCATATTACCAGACTCCAATAAATGCAATAACTGCAAATAAAGATCACTAGTAATTCCTTCGGTTTTTTGGGAAGCGATTACTATTTCAGAAACCTTATTTTCTTTTACATACGAATACAAATCTTCTTTTTTAATATGCGGAACATAATGTGTTCTAGCAATTGCGTCTTCAATACTATCAGCACTTACATAACCTACAATTTTATAATGGGGATCAATATTCTCCAAACCTAAAATTAATTCTTCGACTTGATCGTTATCACATATTAAAATAGCATTTTGATAGAAACGATGTGATGCCAATAACCGTACATAAAAAATCCTCCATAAAAAAAGAGCAATTAATACAACAAGGTAAAAAGTGATTATTTGCAAACGATTTTTTGGTAATAGTGGAGAAAAAATTGGTGTTAAGAGGTACACCAAAACAGTAGTGGAAACGGTTAGCAACGTACTTTTCAAAACCTGAAATTCATTACTAGCTACCTGTAAATTGTACATTTCGAAGATAGCTCCAAAAACATTGATGTAAACAGCCAATACAATAGCCCAATGATAATTAGTTACCGAAACACGTAAGTAGTCCAGTTCAAAAAGAGTCCCTACAAAATACAATACAAATAAAACTACGAATACATCGATAGAATGAAGCAGCATTTTCCTTTCAGAAATTTCGAAGTGAATTTTATTTTTAAACATTATTGTATCGTGGTTTGGGCTGCAATTTAGCATTTTCGAATTAGAAAACACCTCCAAATAGAATTTCAATTACTAATTAATCCTTTTAAATTACAGCCAAAATGAGTAATGCAACTTACAATTACAAACGGACTAAGTCACTCTTTATTCTTCTGATTTTGAAAAATTTGCACATTAAGCAAAGACAACGAATATACAAAAGCGGGTACAGCAGTTCTCATTGCAGCGTGGTTAATGGTTAAAAACCAGAATGCAACAAAACACAACAAATACATATTGAATTTATTTTCAAAATATAAAAACAAAGGAGTTAAAAAAAGTATTGCTAGCGCTAGTATCCCTAGCATACCATGCTCAGCAAGCATCCTAGTAATTTCATCGTGTGACAACACTTTCATCCCTGTCTCTCTTTCTCGCAATTCGGCTGCAACACCAGTCCCTACTCCCAATAGCGGGTTTTTATAAAACGTATTGATTTCGTTTTGAGCAATATCCTCTCGACCAGTAAACTGACTTTCCTTTGCCCTACCCGCTGCATCTTGATTAGCATAGCGTTTATTAATTAAACCATCTGTTTGAAAAGAAGTATAACTCCAAGCCGAAAGTAATGCAACTGTAATTAAAACCATTATAGAGCCTAATTTCACCTTACCTCCACCATTTGTTTTAAAGTACAGAAAAACAAGCAACAACAGTATCATCAAAAAACCAGTAATCATTCCACCACGAGAAAAGGTAACCATTCCTCTATAAGTGATATTAAGTGCAAGAATTAGATTGATCGCTACCATAATTTTGGTTTTAGACTCTAGTATAATCCTCGAAAAAAAGATAAACATCCCTAATCCTAAAAAGGTCGCCACTTGGTTGGGGCCAAAACCTCCAGAGGTTTCAAAATTAGACTGTGTACTGGTAATTACATCTCTAACATTAGGCGTATAAAACGTTAAATACACCATACAAGAAACAATAGGTAATCCCATACTTAATAGGATATCATTCATTTTCTCCAATGCTATTTTTCTTCTAAAGGTATAGAGTGAAGCAATTCCGAGACAAACAGGACCCGAAATATTAAAAGCAATTGTTTTTCTAATATCTGAATCATAGTTTAAGGAATAAGTCGCCATAATCACCCCCGGAATGAGTAGCAATAAAAAAATCCAATACGGAAAAGCCCCTTTTGAAAAACCACTGTAATACATCCCTATTAAAATATAAAAAACCACGCCATACTTAGTAATCTCATACAAAGGATTTCCTCCTGTCATCCGCAGAAATACCTCACTACCCACGAGGTAAGCCGCAACAATAAGCACTTCATTATTGCTGTTTTGACTTTTTATAACGTAATAAGTCCCAAAAATAAAAATGGAATACCCATATATTTTAGACGTAAACGGAAATAGATAAATAAGAAATCCAATTCCTACGTGAAAAAGTATTAATTTGAGATAGTTAATTTCTTCTTTAGTCATTTTTAATTTCTTCGTATTTAGCAATTAATTGCTTTAAAATAATACTTTTTGAATATTTTCTAAGTACTGATTGCTGCAAATATAGCCCAAAACGATCTCTGAGTGGCTTATCTGAAATGATTTTATACAGTTGGTTTTTTAATTCGTCTTCGTTATTAGGGTCGAAAAGTAAACCACTTAAATTGTCTGCAACAACCTCTGAACAAGAGCCTACATTTGTAGATAGGGTAGGAAGTCCAGCCAATCCATATTCTAACAAACAAACAGGAAAACCTTCAGCAGTAGAGGATAAAACACCTATAGTAGCTTGTGACAAAATATTTTCAATATCCCTTTTTGCGCCATATAGAAACACAAATTCTTCTAAGTTTTCTAATTTGATATAATCCCGAATCGCTTTGGAGTAATCATCATCATACTCTTCACCTATTAAATGCAATGTCCAGTTAGGTACATTTAAGTCTTTAAAAGCACGTAGTAAAGCCAAGTGATTTTTAGGATGTTTTAAATTAGCTACACAAACAATTCGTTGTCCATCATTCCCTTGTAAAATGGTCGTTCCCTTTTTTTGTATATCAAAGGCAGTGAAGTTGGGAATATAATACGCATTTTTACAAAATGTTTTTTGTTTTACCCAAGTCAACAACTGCTTATTGACAACAAAAATAGCATTAAAAAACAAAGAACATAAAATCAAAACCGCATTAGCACTTGCGGTTTGATTCACCCTGGCACCATAGTGTTCATGCCAAATGACTTTAATTTTAGGGTAACTAATTTTTAACAAAACAGCTATAAAAAAGGAGGTTCCGTGAGCATGAACAATAGCTACCTTATGTGTCACGATATACTGTCTTAATTCAAAAACAGCCTGAACATCAATAGTTTGTTTTTTATTCAAAAACAGATAAGAACATTTAGAATTTATTTCATTCAACAATGCTCCTTCATTTCTAGTAACTACTAATCCCGAAAACGAAATTTCTTGCGCCAAAGCATTGGCATAATTTACCGCCATGCGCTCTGCACCACCCGCTTCAAGAGAATCTATGATTTGAACAATACGCATTAGACTAATAATTTTTTAATTTCAGTTTCAAAAACATCAAGTGTGTAGTTTTGTGACCAAGTAAAAGCGGCTTTTTGTTGAATTAAGTATTCCTCTTTATTATTTAAAAGCGATGCAATTTTAGTCACATCTTCTTTAATTTTTATATCTAATAAAACCCCTCTTTTTCCGTAGTCCAGCATATAAGGAACACAGGAAACAGCGGTAGCAATAGGAACACAACCCCAAAACATTCCTTCGGCAAGGGCTTTCGGCCAGCCTTCACTAGCGGATGGAAGCAAAACAAAATGACTTTCTTGGTATGCCGCTTTCAAGGCTTCCCGATCTTGATTTCCTTTTAGAGTTACAACCTCAGCTAAATTATTTTTTAAAATATAATTTTCTAAAACGATACGTTCAACTCCTTCCCCATATAAATCTAAAGAAACGTCAAAACCTTTTAGATACAATTGCTCGATTAAATGAATAGCATACAACGGATTTTTGCCAATAACTAAAGCTCCTACGAAAACAAAAACAATTTTCTTGTCTAGATTTTTAGTGATCAAAGGTTTTTTCTCATTTTCAAAATAGCTTGCTGTAAAAAAAGATTTGCAGTTCTTAGTTTGCTCTTCCCATTCTCCATAAATTAAAACCTGCATGTTTCTGGTCAAGAAAGTGTTGCTCAGTATTTTTTGTTGCAATTTATAAGTCCAAGGTTTTCTTGATTTTGGGTCCCAATTTCCGGCATACTTTGCTGTCTTTATTTTATTAGGAAATAAAATTTGCACAAAACAGCCCAATAAACCAACATTACCTGGACAACGCAAATGAATATGATCTGCATTTTGCATGGCTCTGTACATTTTCCAACAGATTTTTGGGAATTTAGAAATAGCAAGCAGACTATTTTTTGGACTTAAAACATCAAAATCTTTGACACTTACAAATTCAATATTATTATGTTCATAAGCCGAATCAATGGCCGTTTTAAATTGGGTTGATTCTGGAGCTACAATAGCTAAATCATCAACATGCTTTGTCCAAATATTCATTTCATTTACATAAGGAGCATAAGCAAAAATATGTTTTTTTTCTATGATATGTGGAACGTTTGTGATAATGAGGAATTTCATTTTTAATTTTTTGGCTCATTGAATAATAAACTCCACCAACCCACAGTTCTACCAATTGCTTCAGTAAAAGCCTCTTTTTTTGCCCTTGTAGTTACCACATTACTATACCTAATTAATGTCAATACGATGGTAATGGCATGCCATTTGAATTGGTCTTTCCTCTTAGGATTTGGATTTTTAACACGCCAAACGTACCAGCCATTCCTAACGACCATTTTACCATAATGATATTGATTAGGCCTTCCAGAGGCATCGTGATAATGATTTAACTGGGCCGCTGTGTTCAGGTACATCTTCCCCAATTTAGAAACACGAAGTGTAAAATCAGCATCCTCATAGAGTCCGTATCCTTCAAAATAAGTAGA
Organism: Flavobacterium gelidicaeli; assembly: GCF_013294005.1. Classification (GTDB taxonomy): domain Bacteria; phylum Bacteroidota; class Bacteroidia; order Flavobacteriales; family Flavobacteriaceae; genus Flavobacterium. Next base: position 151,453 of record NZ_JABSNK010000004.1, on the reverse strand, counting down.
GAACTTAATCGTGTCAAACACTATTTTTTTAAACGAAGAAACCCCACCCATCAGCATTTCTACTTCGTATGTTTTACCAGTTGGAGGTAAAAACCCTACACTGCGTCCATGTGAATATAACGAGGAATATCCTGGAGGACAATCACTATCCAATCCTAACTTTTTTCTAAGAACAAATCTACTTCCTTCATGCTGTTTCCAGCCATCATAATAAAATTCATTTATCGTGGGGGTATAATTGTCACCTACATATTCCCATTCATTCCCCTCTTTGATAAAACCACCTACCGCTAAGGCTTCTGGAAAAACCTGATATGTTTTGAGCAATTGCTCAAAGTAATCTTTTTCTAAAACAATATCATCATCTAAAAAACAAACAATTTCAATCTCACTTCCTAGTTTAGCTATACCAAAATTTCTTTGTTTGGTCAATCCGCGATCGGCATCACTAACTTTAAAATAGTTTAAATTTTGAAATGGATTCCCGTTTAACACTATTGCAGTTGCCTCGTTATTGGATCCATCTATAATTAAAATTTCATCGGGATATAGAGTTTGACTTTGAACTGATTGCAATAATTTCAGCAAAGGTTCAGGTCGCATATACGTACAGACAATTAGAGAAAACTTCATTCTTTACAATTTAATTCATTAGCCCAAAAAACACTACTATTCCACTGTTTCTTAAAATTGATATAATAGGAAAAAGGACTTTTAAGCGCTTGATTTTGATAATATTTGAAAAACAATATTGTCTTATAGCCTAAAAATTGCGCTCTAGTAGCATTACTTAATAAATACAACATCACCGTTGGGGAAGGTTTGGGTTGGATCTTATCATTACCCCATTTCAAAATGGGCTTTATCCTAAAACCGCCTATGGGTGCTTTTAAATGGAGAATAGAGGGTTCAGGAAAATACAAAATATCATGACCCTGATTCCGTAATTGCATTCCAAAATCACTATCTTCTCCGTAACCAAATTCATAGCCCATACCAAAACTACATGTATTTAAATTTCGAGAAGCTACTATACTGCAACCTGAACCAAAACTAATCCATTGTACTACGGTATTTAAACTTGTTTTCTCTCCTTTTCGTAAACAACGAAACGATACCGCCCCGGCACCAAATTGTTCGATAAAATAAAAAGCCTCTTTAAAAAAATTTGATTCAAAAACAATATCATCATCCGCAAGAAAAACCCATTCACTCTTCACTTCTTTTAAAGCTACATTACGAGCATTGCAAGCTCCAGCCTGATGGGTGAAAATATGTTTTATTTCAAAGGGCCAACGCTCATTTACTAAATAATCCAATTCAGATATACTATTTGCAATTGGGTTTTGCTCCACAATAATTACTTTTTCAGGAAGGAGCGTTTGCTTCGCTAAATCGTGCAAAACAGCATACAAATAGGCCTTCCTTCCTATTGTTGGAATAATAACATCAATACTTTTATCGCGAACTACTTTTCGGGAAGATGCTACGGGTATTTTATCCAGATTAATGTTGGTATTGTTTCTTTTTTTATAGAAAAAGGAAGCTAGAAAAGGAAATACTAGTAATTTCTTTTCGAAAAAAAACAGATTAAATAACAATATAAAAATCCAACGTGTTTTATAATGTTGCTTAACAAAACGGAAAAGAATGAAGTTTGAGTGTCCTGTAATTTCTTTGCTATCGCAATTTTTAAAAAGTTGCGGTTCTGAATAGCAGAGCAATCCTTTAGGCATCAATAATTTTGCTAAAGAATTCAGATAATAATCAAAATCCGAGTTAAATGGAATTTCTTTACCAACTGCTAATACTACCGATGCATGAATCATTCCTACTGCACTACTCATTTGCCACGTAGGGAAACATACTTTTTTATTTACTTTTACAAACAACGACTCATCAACATAACCAATCATATTTCCTAAATAATTAGCAGTATTGGGGTCATACGAGAGCAGTAATTTATCATGATGGAACAGTTTGCTTAACTCCCCAACGTTTAAATTATCTTGGCAGGCAACCGCACACCAAACAATACAACTATTAGGATATCGAACTGCAAGCTGAAACAATCCTTCTGCAATTGAAAGCCCAAAATCTAAAGCTATTGGTTGTCCTAAATGATCTTCAATTGTAGCAATTTTTTTAAGGGAGTGATAAATAAAAATCAATGGCTATTTTATTAACGATTTATAATAAGACAAACTCTCTTTTGCCACGACATCAATACTAAATTGCTGCATCACTTTTTGTCTTGCTGCCAAACCAAATTCCTGTTGCATTGAGTTATTCTTAAGCAAGCTATTTATTTTGTTCGCATATAGCGCGTGTTTTTTTGGATTAACCAAAAAACCACTCAAGCCATCTTCTACAACAGCTGTAGCCCAACCAATGTTAGACGTTACTACCGCTTTTTCCATTGCCATCGCTTCAATCCAAGAAACTGGTAATGCTTCTGCAAAAGAAGGAAAAACACAAACACTGGCTTGATTAATATGCGTTTGTATCGCATCATAAGGTACAGCTCCAATATAGCTTACATTAAGCAAGGCGTCTTGAGTAAATAAACCGCGCATCATTTCCCATGTAGAAGTGGATCCTGAAATAATATCAGGCACATCCTTACCTACTAAAAGTAATTGAGCAGTAGGATTGTTTATAAGGACTTCATTGAAGATGAATGGTAGTTCAAGCAATCCCTTTTTACGGATCAAACTTCCAAAATACAAAATGGTATTGGGTACTACTTCTATTTCCTGATTTCTCTTAAAAGTAGCTGTATCAATAGCATTGGGGATAATATAAAATTGTTCCTTTAAACCAAAAACTTTATTTGTGGTATCAGCAGTAAACTGACTTACAGCAAGCAATCCAGTTGCTTTTTGCAAGGCTCTTTTTTCATGAAATTTATTTTTCCATTTTACGGGACGCTGATCAAGATGACAAAAATAAGTATCGGAGCCATTCAATCGAATAACAACCGGACACTTTTTAGGGGAAATAAAAGAAGTGATTCCGGTCCAATCTGGTGCTTCTACAAGATCAATTTTTTGATCATCATGCAGTTTATCAATTATTCTTTGCAGTTTTTTTCGAGTAAAAAACCAAGACAACCCCTTTATTTTAACATTTTTAATCTGTTGGATTGTAATCCCATTATCTTCAAAAACACTGTCTTTCTTTTGACCATAAACAAGTACGCGAACAACACAGCCCTCAGCCACAAGTCCCAGTGCTAGGTTTTTAATACTAGTTCCAATCCCGCCAGAAGCACCCGTAAGTACGTGTGGATATTCAGGAGTTAAAAAAGCTATCTTCATTTATTGGATTTAAAAAAATCATTAATTACTACAGTCGTAAAAATACGAGCACCTGCATCGTTCATGTGTCCGCAAGATGAAAAATACTTATTTTCCTTTACTACATTTTCATAATTATGAATTTCAGGGTAAGCCTTATGTACTTTATCAAAATAATTCATTCCCACAACATTCTCACACATGGGCGTCATGATAGCAATGAAATGAATATTATTGGCTTTACAAACCGCTTTAATCTCTTCATAATATTTATTATGTGGTAAAGGATTTAAGTTGACAATATTATTTTTCATATTTCCTTTAGTTGTATTGCCTAAAGGATAATAGCCTTTATTATCCAAAATTCTAGTAGGTTCCTTTATAGCGGTTTTAAACATATCTCTAAAACCTATTCTTGTTTCAAACTTGAGGTACCTGTAAAACGGAATATAATAGAGCTCGTTAAAATCGTCTTGCTTATCAAAATGTTTTTTCACAGTTTCAGAACGGTGTAAATAAGGTAAAAACTTAGCCGAAATCCCTTCTGCTTCGTGATCATTGGATAAATTTAAGTCGGCTTCTAGAATCACATTTTTAATTACATAGTTGCGTTCAATCATCAATTTAAGTAACAATGAAGCTTCGTACAAATGGCCTCCACTCATCCCGAAATTAAAAGCTTTCAGTCCCTTCTTTTCGAATAATTCGGTCACAAAATGATTGTTAGCCCTAGAAGAACCTAAAACTACTACATCATAATCACCTGCAGTTGAATTAAATACAGAATCAATTTTTCCTCTATTTTTTGATTGTAAATAAACAGAAGTGTACCCAAAATCTAATACTATCGCTAGGATTGCGGTTAGCACTATTATTTTTAAAATTAAAAGTAGAAACTTTTTCATGGTCTATTCAATAGGTTTTTAAAACTGGAAGTAGATGAATTCTTTGTAATCCGAAAAAGTTCCGAAAGCTAAAATAGCAACAACGGCAAGACTTAGTCGCAACCAACTGTTTTTTCCAGAAATAGGTTCTTCTTTGAATCGATTGTTCCATTCTACAATTACAAACAGCCCAATCATAAGTAATAATTCATAATTATAGCGTTCGTTTGAAAGGTATTGTGAAGTAAAACTTCCTTCGGTAAAAACCCTTTTAATATAAAGAACCGCATCTGTGATGGATTTCGCTCTAAAAAACACCCACGCCAAGCAAGCTAATGCAAAAGTGTATACGATATGCAGGATCTCTTTTGCGGAAGCAAAATTCCATTCCAATTGTACCATTTCGATATTTGAACGATTTTTATTTCGTAGTAAAAGAGGCAAGAAATACAACGCATTGATAAATCCCCAAGCAAGATACGTCCAGTTGGCGCCATGCCAAAAACCACTAACTACAAATATGATAAACGTATTGCGTATTTGTTGTGACTTCCCTCCTTTACTCCCTCCAAGCGGAATATATAAATAATCCTTGAACCACGATGACAACGAAATGTGCCAACGGCGCCAGAACTCGGCGATATCCCTAGAAAAATAAGGGTAATTGAAGTTACGTAGTAAATCAATTCCGAATAATTTTGACATTCCCAATGCCATATCCGAATAGCCTGAGAAATCACCATAAATTTGAAAAGCAAAATAAACAGCTCCTAAAATTAAGGACCACGAATTCATGTGGGTATAATTATCAAAGATAGCATTGGCATAAGTTGCGCAAGTGTCTGCTATGACTACTTTTTTAACCAATCCCCAAATAAACTGAAACAAACCTTGTTTGGCTTTTTCAAAATCAAAGCTGCGTTTTACTTTGACTTGTGGTAATAAGTGTGTAGCTCGCTCAATTGGACCAGCAACCAATAAAGGAAAATAGGATACAAAAAGCGAATAATCCACAAAATTATATTCGGCTTTGATTCTCTTTTTATAAATATCAATTACATACGATAAGCCATGGAAAGTATAAAACGAAATCCCCACTGGCAAAACTACATCTAGTAAAAAAGGAGTGGATTTTAATCCAAAATCACTCAAAAGTGTAGCAAATGAGCTAGCGAAAAAATTATAATATTTAAAAACCCCTAGAAAACCCAAGTTAATCCCAATACTCAACCAAAACCAAAACTTCCTTGTTTTGTCATTGTTGCTTTTTTCAATTTGGATGCCCGTATAATAATCTAAAAATGTAGAGAAAACCAATAAAAACAAAAAACGCCAATCCCAACAAGAATAGAAATAATAGCTCGATAAAATGAGTAGTAAATTTTGGCTGCTTTTGGTTTTATTAAAAACAAACCAGTATAACAGAAAAACGATTGGCAAAAAAACCGCGAAGCTTAGGGAATTAAAAAACATATTGAGGAGCTAAATTGAAGGCGCAAAAATAAACCTTTTAATTACACATTTGTATTATGAATATAAAATGGCGAAAGATCTTTTTCTATTACTATTGCTTCTGGAGAAATTACTGAAAAATGACTTGAAACACTTTTAGTAACTACTGCATTCGCACCTATTGTAACATGATCTCCTATGGTAATGTTTCCAAAAACGCAGGCACCGGGCCCTACAAAAACATTATTACCTAAGGTAGGAACGCCTTTATTTTTGCCATAATTACTAACTCCAAAAGTTATTCCTTGTGAAATATTACAATTATCGCCAATAATCGTATCTCCGTGAATCACAATACCGCCAAAGTGACCAATATAAAATCCTTCCCCTATTTTTGTTCTGTACGAAATATCAAAACCATATCTAACTTTTAGTCTTTGCAACCATATAAAAAAGAAATAAAACAACAATCTGTTACGCCTTCTATAGTATTGAGTTAAACGAAAAATTGTCATGAATTTCAAACCCGGATTAGGCATGATGACAAAGGTTTTAAGTATTGTTTTAAATCCAAGTTGAGTAATACCGCACCTCTTATAATCAGATAAAATAGTTTCTTTTAGCATTTTTATTTATTACAAATTTCAGCTATTGCTTGCCAGATTCTTTTTGAAGCTTCATTCGCAGGATGTTGGTTTACAATTTCAAACCAATGTTGTGCTTCAGACTTAATTAATGTTGATGGATTATCTAAAACCTCTTTAATTTTATATTCAATTTCATTAGCATTATCTAACCAAAAAACAGCCTCTTTACTAGGCATTGATCTAAAATGAATGAATTCATAGATGTTTTTTACAAACCAATCTTTTTTCACTTTATCATTAACATCGTAATTAATAAAACCGCAGGCTTTTTTATTAGTAGCAAAATCAAATACCATTGAAGACCCTAAGTTAATTACCATTTCTGTATGTGTAATCGTATTTATTTGTAAATCTAAATCTTGCTTAGTTGGTAAAATACTTCCCCAATCGGCACCTATTTTTTTCCATAGAGGCGCTAAAGGAACGATAACATCACTGTATTTTTCAAGTATAGTATCATACCGTTTAGAAAAATCTACAGGACATCTTCGAAAGATTATTCCTAAATTATAACCTTTACTATTCAATTTTTTTACCGCAGCTGCCACATCTGCTAAATAGTGATGATCATCTGGACAAGTAGTTACATCATCACCTGAATAGCAAATGTATTTTTTATTAAGATCTAGTTTATTTTCTTTGAAAAAGACTTCTTTAGACAACTTCTTATTCTCATCAAAATGTGGTTCAAATTGAGGAGATCCAGTGATGAAGATTTGCGCTTCTTTTATATATGGATAATAGAATAAGAGTTCTTTTTTCATATTTTCACTCCATACGCAATAATAGTCTGTTTCTATGACCATTGTCGCCTTTGGTAAATTATCCCATGAAAAAATAAATGCTACAGTAGGAATCCCTAAAGATTGAGCAGCTAGTATTGGCGCTATAGAAACTGTATGTCTTTGATTTGTACAAAAAACTAAATCTGGTTTTTCTTTTTTTAATGTCTCTAAACACTCCTTATAAAAATCAGTTTGCTTTTCTTTTTCAAGAATTTTATTTCTAACCTTTATTAGTCCTTTTTCTGAAGAATTATTTTTTATAATTGAATTTAAAAGTATTTTCTTTAGTTTGTTTTTGATCCCGTTATTATTTTGCACAAAACGATAAGCATTGTACGTTTTATCACTAGTTTTTTTACAATTTAAATCAAGTTCTATTTGTTGACGTGCATTTTTATAAATTGTCGTAAAAGGATGTGGTTTGGCGTTCTCAATTTTAATTTCGTTATATCCCATTGTAGACAACTCAAAAGGAGTTCCGTTCCAATAAACAACTTCAAACTCTTTATCACAACCTAACTTATGAAAGTTCGTATAGGCAAAATTGCGCAAACCTATTCCGTCAGGAAGAAGAATGAAAATCTTTTTATTGTTCATTATATAACTCTCTAAATTGTTTTTGATGATTGATAGCCCATAGTTTTCCATTCTTCATGGAATCTAAAAACAGTTGTGTGCTATTTCCTGTTCCAAAATTAGCTGTAGTATGATCTGATTTATAATTATCAATTGTTTTTAATGCGCTATTGATGCTCGCTTCACTATAGTCAATATTAACAATATCAGCATGTACTGCTCTATTTTGCTGACGCGTACCTACATTAATTATTGGAATATTGTAGTAAGGTGCTTCTCTAATTCCTGCACTACTATTACCAATTATAAATTGTGAATTTTTAAGTAAAGTCAAGAAATATTCAAAACGCAACGATGGAAAAACTCTAAAGCGTTTATGCTCTTTTAGTCTTTCATACTGTTCCATAATAAAACGACTCCCTAAATCATTGTTGGGGTAAATCACGATATAATTATGATCATCCGCTAGTAAACTACTAACAAAGTTAGTAGCATATTCTTTCATTTGTTGTGACTCCGTTGTTACAGGATGAAACATCACAATAGCAAATTTTTCAAAATCAATTTGGTAATATTCTTTTGCAACACTCAAATTCGGAAGCTTATCTGAGAACATAATATCAATATCCGGAGAACCAATAGTAAAAATAGAAGATTCGGTTTCACCCATTTGCAATAAACGCTTCGCCGCTTCATCATTCGAAACAAAATGAATATGGCTCAATTTACTTACACTGTGTCTGATTAATTCATCGACAGTTCCTGATAGTTCGCCACCTTCAATGTGTGCCACTAAAATATTATTTAAAGAACCCACTATTGCACCTGCTAATGTCTCCACACGATCACCATGCACTACAATTAAATCAGGCACCACTTTTTTAGTATAACTTGAAAGGCCCTCGATGGTTTTTGCCAAAGTCAAATCCATGGTAGTTTCATGGGTATGATTATCAAAAGTATGAATGTTCTTAAAATTGCAACGTTCAATTTCTAACAAAGTATACCCATATTCCATTTGCAAATGCATCCCCGTTACGAAAACAAAAACCTCAAAGCTAGGGTGCACATCCAAAATGGAAATTAGTGATTTTATTTTACCAAAATCAGCTCGAGTACCTGTTAAGAATATTATTTTTTTCATTAATTTATTTTTTCAATCACGATTGTCAGTGGAAAGGAGTCGAAGCGCTTTCGTGTAATTACGTTTTTCATTTAGCTAGATTCTCGACTCCGCTCGAATTGACAATTGTTTTTTCATTTACTAATGTCAGGCTGAGCGGAGTCGAAGCCCTTTTATCAAATTACGTTTCATCTAAACTAGATTCTCGACTCCGCTCGAATTGACAAATGTTATTTCATACCCTACTGTCAGGTTGAGCGGAGTCGAAGCCTTTTTATCAAATTCACTTTTCGATTAACCCGATTCTCGACTCCGCTCGAATTGACAAACGTTATTTCAACCTCGCTGTCAGGTTGAGCGGAGTCGAAGCCATTATTCATCAATTCATATCTCAATTAAATAATATTCTCGACTACGCTCGAATTGACAAACATTATTTCATACCTCACTGTCTGGTTGAGCGGAGTCTAAACCCTTGTTTTTGGAATGTGATTCGTTTTTACATTGTGACAACAAAGGCAACAGATTAAAATCATCATTTATCAGTGCCTCCTTCTTTGCCCTGCTCCATTTTTTTATTTTCTTTTCAAAAACAATTGCTTGACTAGGATCTGTAAAATCCTGAAACCAAACTAAATTTACTGGTCTGCGTTTATAAGTATATGCATCACGATATTTCCCTGCATTGTGTTCTACAACTCTTTTTTCAAGATTTGAAGAAAATCCAACATAATAAGAATCATCTTTGCATTTCAATAAGTAAACGTAGTATAATTTCATTTGAGTATTTATTAAATTAATAATATTCTCAACTCGAATCGACATTAAGTTCCTAATTGGCAACCCCATTGTTAGACTGAGCGGAGTCGAAGCCCTTGTTTAACAAATCACGTTTCAATTAACCCGATTCTCGACTCCGCTCGAATTGACAAACGTTGTTTCATACCCAACTGTTAGGCAAAGCGAAGTCGAAGCCCCTTTATCAAATTACGTTTCATCTAAACTAGATTCTCGACTGCGCTCGAATTGACAATCGTTTTTTCATACCCAACTGTCAGGTTGAGCGGAGTCGAAGCCCCTTTTTCAAATCACGTTTCATCTAAACAACATTCTCGACTCCGCTCGAATTGACAAACGTTGTTTCATACCCTACTGTCAGGCTGAGCGGAGTCGAAGCCCCTTTTATTCGAAATCTTCAAATTTTAACTGCTCATCATTATTAATATCCCTCAAAGCAATTTTACCTAACAACTCATTAAAATGAATTGCTAAAATTTCACCAGTTCCAGGGCGTTTTACCCAAATATTTTCCATACTCAGTACTTCTCCTTTTTTTATTGGCTTAATTGTACATACCGTAGCAAAAGCAAAATCAATCGTAACCTGCTCCTCTTTAGCTGGTTCTTTACTACCACCACGCATTTGCCAAATTTCGTTAGAACTAATAATTAAATCTGCACAAGCATTTTCGTCCATGCTACACACAATATCTGGACCTGTGCGTTGCATCATATCCGTAAAATGACGTTCTAAAACACTTGCTCCTAAGGCTACTGCACCCAAACACGCATTGTTATTTAAGGTATGATCTGACAATCCAAAAACTTTGTCTGGAAAGGCGTCATGTAGTTGCGTCATAGCACCAAAACGAACCAAATGTATGGGTGTTGGATATAAATTAGTAGTATGCAACAGCGCTACAGGAACATTCTGTTTATCAAAAATCGCTACTGCTTTTGCGACACTTTCAATGGTATTCATTCCAGTACTTAAAATCACTGGTTTCCCAAACGAAGCGATGTGCTCTAGCAAAGGATAATTATTACACTCTCCCGAACCAATTTTATAAGCTTGCACACCAAACTTTTCTAATCGATCAGCGGCAGCTCTAGAAAATGGAGTCGAAATAAATAGCATACCTTTGCTTTCGACATAATTTTTCAATTCGAGTTCGTCACTTTCGTTTAGAGAACAGCGTTCCATAATTTCATAAATAGATACGGTGGCATTCCCTGGAATGACTTTCTTTGCGGCACCACTCATTTCATCGGCAACGATATGGGTTTGGTGTTTGACCACCTCAACTCCTGCGCGTTTTGCAGCATCAACCATTTCTTTGGCTACTGCCAAGGAACCCTCATGATTAATACCAATCTCGGCAATAACCAAAGGTGGAAAATCGGGTCCTATTTTTCTTCCTGCAATTTCTATATAGGGGTTCATAAAATACGTTATAAGTTATGCCGCTCGATTGCGCTCGAGCTGACAACTGTTTTACTTTGTCATGTCGAGCGCAGTCGAGACACTTTTTTTATTAAATATTCCGCATACTCTAAATCCTCCAGAGTATCTATATCAACATTTGCAAAAATATGATTTACTTCTAACGGAAAGGCATTTTCAGAAATAATTATACCTTTAGCAATTAGCGCCGCTTTTGTAATATATAGCAAACCATTTTCATAAAATAAAGGGGCTAAATCTTGACTCCTTTGTCCTATTTCATAATTAAACGGAACAAACTTTTCATCTATTATTTTTCCCAATTTATCTTGATTTCTAGTTACCGTAAACAAACTATCACACTGTTTTGATTCAAAAGTAGTAAAAGCATCTTCTAATAAATTTTCAGTTCGAAGCGGATTTGTTGGTTGTAATAAAATAACATTTTCAACTTTGTGCTCTATTGTTGCAAGCGCATGTTTTAATGCCGATACTGTAGGTTCATGATCACCTGACAAACTTTCTGGTCTATCAATGACTTTAACTCCATAATGAATTGCAGTTTTTTTGACAGCTTCATCATTTGTAGTAACATAGATCGCGTCAATGAATTTTAAATTATTTTGGGCATATAAAATACTGTGCGCTAATAAGGGAATCCCTCCTAGCAACAGATTGTTTTTATTTGTGAGTCTTTTAGAACCACCACGCGCAGGGATTATCACGATTGTTTTCATTAAACTTTGCCTTTAAGTAGTTTGAATTTCTGGTACCCAATATATTTTTGCTGGCGCTAGACTTTGATAAGCAACATACTCCGTTGCAGTTAGTTTATTCCTGTTTTTTAATATCTTAAAACCATTTTTTAATACATCAATTAGCACGATCCCTATTATTTTAAAAACCCTCCAATCCCCTTTTAGAACTTTTGTAGTAAATTGAATCCAAATTGAATACGCAATCTTTCTAGGAATAACTGCTGCAGGATAAAACAATAAAAATAAAAACCATCCAGAGCGTAATGAGCTCCTTAAACGAATATGATAGTCATCATTTTTCTTTCGTAGCTTCATATCCACCCTATGATTTACGAGTACATCAGGCAAATAACTAATTTCCCAATTCTTTTTAAACAATTGATACGAAGCAAAATCCTCTTCACCATAAAAAACAAACCATTCAGGATAATTAGGTATAGCACGCCAAGCCTGCATATTCCATACATGGGCGCATCCTACAAAACTTTGGACTCGGCAACTAACATCCTTAGAAATTAAATTATCAGGAATCGTTGTTCCCCAGTAAATCCTGAAAGCTATCAAACCACATTGGGGATTCGATTTAAAATAATTTTCAATTAAAAACAAAGGATTTTCAGTCAAAAAATGAGCATCATCGTCAAGTGATATCGCATAATCAGTTTTATTTTCATTCAGCATCTTATTCCTGCAATATAAATACCCTTTAGAAATTTCATTTCTATAAAGAATAACATCCGGAAAATTATTTTTAACAAAGAGAAAGGTACCATCAGTAGAACCATCATCATAAACAACACAATTTACGTTATCCAGCAAGAATAAATGTTGGATTTTACTTAGTGTTAATCGTAAATCTTCTTTTCTGTTTTTAGTAGTAATGAGGATTGAAAATATTGAATTTAACATAAATCTTTAATTATTTAGCTATCCACAAATTATTTTCTGCAAATTAGCTACAGACAAATACTCAACTAAATCCTTTCTATTTAAAAGAAGTTGGTCTGGATTTTGTTTCCATAATTGATACATTACACTAAAAATACCTGCAATTTTATTGACATCATCTACTTCAGCCCAATACGGATAATCATTCCCTAATAAGCGCTTTGTTTCGCTATAATACGGTGCTAATGAAAGTATGGCTTTATTCGCTTCAACACAATGCGGAAACTTTGCAGGAAGAAAGGGACTAATTTCTGATTTTGATTCCAAAATAACATTAACAGTAACCTTTTGCTGCAAGGTATAAACGGTGTCAAATGGTATATTTCTATCATAAATATACATCTCTGAATTGTCTTTGTCGTACGATGCAAGCATGTCAGAATGATAAAATGCATTTCCTAATAAAATCAATTTTGAGTCTTGAATAGCTGCTGGATTTTGTTTCAAAAACAACTTAAATCCTTCAAGTAAACCTAGCGGAGAACGCTGTTTCATCAAATTCCCCGCATGCAAAACAGTAAATTTCCTTAAGTCAAAATATTCTGGAAGTATTATATCTTGTATTTCTTGTTTCGCATTTTGATGTGGAATCAACACACCTGTTTTTAAAAAGTTGGGATAATAACTCCCCATCCATTCCTTTAATAACAAACTTGGAAAAGCACTATATTGAGCTTTTTCAGAAACTTTTGTAAAGAATTTTTCTTTTTTTTTGTAACTAGTTTCTATCCAATTATAAGGGCGCGGATAGAAATGAAAGGGATACGGATCATGAACATAAGCCATCCATTTACCATGAAATTGAGGTAATTGTAAAACTGCATAATGTGGTCTAAAGCTGGCTCCTTTACTTAATGTAAGTATTAAGTCTGGAATGAAATCACATTTTTTCAAAGCCTTAACAATACTCTTAGTATCATTAAAGAAAGTGAAGGAAAAACCGAATAATCCTTCTAAAAAAGGAGCCATATTAACCTTAAAATTTCGTTGTATAACGCGTTGCATTCGGCTTAAAAAATATAAAGGACTGTATTTTATTTCTGGTATAGCATAAGTGGCAATAGATGGTAATTGGATGTTTTTTAGAGTGTAGTGATAAACCAAGACCTCAAAACCTCCAGCAATTAAGTTCTGAATAAATGCAACATTAGCTTTAGAACCACTACTGTCTTCAATATTTATTGAATCAACTACGACTAGTATTCTCATTATTTTTATTATTAGACACTAAATTAGTATATATATTATAAAACCTTATTCTAATTAAATACTTCAACAATTTATACGTATGATTGGGTAAAATAATTACAATTATAGCTAATCCATGTGGTTCTTAGTTTTATTGAAGGGAATATTTACTGAAATCAAACACTTCCATTAAACGAGACTTTTCAATAAATACACTATTACTGCTGCTTAAGTAAGTAATCGACAATTTGTACTGATGCTTTGCCTACTCCATAGGGGTTGTCTTGGTTGTCAAAACCATTAAAGTTATCCAAAATAGTATTTATTGCCTTTACAATTTTAATACGATTGGTACCAACTAAAGTCGAAAAACCTGCAATTACTCCTTCTGGTCGCTCTGAAACTGATCGTGTTACAACTACTGGTTTCCCTAAAGTGGGAGCTTCTTCTTGAATACCACCTGAATCGGTAACAATCAAAAAAGATTGTTGCATCAACCAAACAAAAGTAGGATACGATACAGGAGGAATTAATAGTATATTTTGCTGTTGTGATAACAACTCATGAACAACCACTTTTACATTAGGATTCAAATGTACGGGATAAACAACAATAACATCTTCACGCTGGGCAATTTCTAGTAATGCTGCGCAAAGGTTCTTTATTCCTTCACCAAAGTTCTCTCTACGGTGTCCTGTGACTAATACTATTTTTTTATTACTATTTAGTTTTAATCGTAACGCTTCAATTTCATCTAGCACATATTTCTTATCTTGAATTTTATTTATAGTCCATAACAATGCATCAATAACAGTATTACCCGTTTCAACAATTGATATTGAAGCAATTCCTTCCATTAATAAGTTTTGAGTAGCTGCGCTTGTTGGTGTAAAATGAAGATCAGCAATTTTACTCGTAATTTGACGATTGATTTCTTCTGGAAAAGGTGCTTGTTTGTTGTAGGTTCGTAAACCCGCTTCAATATGCCCTATTTTAATTCCCAAATGAAACGCTGCCAAAGCTATCATTGCCGAAGAGGTAGTATCACCATGCACCAAAACTAAATCTGGTTTTTCTAAGCTCAAAACAATATCCATTTCCGAAAGGATTCGAGAGCTCAACCCATTTAATGTTTGATTTGGTTGCATTAAATCAAGGTCATAATCTGGTGAAATATTAAAGAAATCCAAAACCTGATCTAACATTTGACGATGTTGAGCTGTCACACATACTTTAACCTCAAAATTATTTTGCAGTAATTCGTGGTAAAGTGGTGCCATTTTGATAGCTTCCGGTCGTGTACCAAAACAGATAAGGATTTTCATGACTATAGTTTTACTATTTTTTTCACTACTCTAAAAACGATTGATCTAAACCAATAAGGAGTGTATCTTTTTTTTATAGCTAATTCAAGTCCTTCAAAATCTTTATGTTCAATATAATCTCCTTCATTTTTTTTTAAACTAGTTATATTATTATCTAGTCGATTCCCCATATGATAGGCAAATGTTTTAGATAAAGACAGTCTATAATACCCTTTCTCATCAGCTTTATTATCTATAAATTTATCCTCATATCCATTGAAGAATTTAAATTCTGGATAATCATTTATTTTATTAATCAATGCTGTTCTATATGTTGCTACAAAATGCCCTGCACCTAATATAGCTATTGTATTTGTATTTTTAATATAATATTGATGCGTTCTCCAATTAAAACTTCTATTATTTCTACTTAAAAGAGATGTATTACCTAATCCCTCTAAATAAAGATCACAATCCAAATCTGTTACTATTTTACTTTTGTTTATCGATAATGATAAAGTTTTGTCAAAAAAAACAGAGCTATTATGATTAAGCGCTAGATTAGAACAAGGCAATGGAGCAACTACACCAGCCATATCAAAGTTTTTATAAACATTGAATACCGCTTTCTCCCAACCTTTTATGAATAAAATATCACCATCTGAAATAGTTACGAATGGCTCATAAATCCCCTTTAATTCATTCATGATCGCATATACTTTCCCTTTATTTTCGGAATAAAGAACGTACTTATCAATTAGCTTTTTATTGATATACTTATTTATTGTTAGTTCGACTTCAATAGTAGAATTATTATTGATGAGCGTAATACAAGTTGTATCAAAATTAATTGTTTTAGTTAGTGATTCTAAACAATGATTTAAAACAATAATGCTTTGCTCGTAATATTCATCCGTGCTATTAGGTATATAAAAAACTACAATTACCCGATGTAGCTTCTTACTATTTCTTTCTCCTTTGCTTTTTTCTGGATTTACGCCTACCCTCACCTTAATATAGTTTTGTTAATTATTTTTATATATATACCGTGAACAAAAAATAAAAATTGCATTTTTTTTTTAAATAAAAACCCAATTTGAAAATTTAATTTCAAATAACTTTTAATTTTGTTCAAATAAGAATAATCATAATGATAAAACAAAAAATATTTCACAAAAAAAATAATTGACTTTTGATTTAATATTTTTTTTTCAGCTAAAAAATCCCATAATTTTTGATACATTCTTACAATTGACCCAATTTTATGTAGACTATTATCTTTGCTTGCCGTAATACTATTACCATGATGACGATAGAAAAACAAAAACTCATTTACCGCAAAATATTTTGGTTTTTTTAAAAAAAATAATCTTAAATAAAGTTCTTCTTCTTCCGCATAATAATTTAGCTCAGCATCAAATCGAATTCCTTCAAATAAATTAAATTTAAAAATAGGACCTATGGAATGAATTCTAATTTTGCGTAATAAAAAATCTTCCGATAAATTTTCGCTATTTACATTCATCTCTCCCACGTAAACATGACTAGATAATTCAAAATCCCCTTGAAATCCTTGATACTTACAGTTTACAATTTCAATCTCTGTATTGCTAACAAATATATCCATTTGCTTTTTTAACTTTTCTGGATGCATTATATCGTCGTCGTCAAAAAATTGTATGTATTTAGCATTGCGATACTCTGCTATATCTAATCCAAAATTCCTAGTTTCAGGAAGTCCCTGCTTATATTCTTTAGACTTCAAATAATAAAAGAACCTCCCGTCTTTCTTTATGAAACAATCAATAATCTCTTTTGTAGAATCAGTTGAAAAATCATCAACAATTATACATTCCCAATTAGAATAAGTCTGAGCTAATATTGATTCTAAAGTTTGGCTTATAAGGTGCTGACGATTATGTGTTGCTAAAAGTATTGTAACTAAAGGTTCCATTAATTAAAAATTGATTTAATAATCCGAAAAGGCTTCAAAACGGCAGTTCCGATTCTAAATTCTAATCGTTGCGTATTTTTAATCTTTTCTTTTTCTTCTCTTTCTATGTTAAACAATAGATGAGTTACGAAGGTTTCAAAATTTTTCTTGTATAGTTCTTGATGCTTATTATAAATATATTTCAATAGGTCATATTTTTTAAAGTTTGCTATAGTTGATGTAGAATTAGACCTTCTTCTATAATTATATAATGGTTCTTGAATTATGTAAGCTCTCCCTCTGTCTTTTAAAATTCTAATAAAAAATTCCCAATCTTCAAATCCATTTCGCATTTCTTCATCATATCCACCACACAATAACCAATCTTTTTTTGTAAACATTGAGGTTCCTAACGCCTGATTTTCTTGTAAAAAATTAACTATTGTACCTCCAGAGGGTGAAAAAATATTTCTATCACCATTGTCATACAAACGATTTGCCATACAGCTAACAATTTTAATATCATCATTTGCGAAAAATAATGGTATCGCTTTTTCACAAAAACTGGTTTCAAAAAAATCATCACTATCTAAAACTAAAATATACTCCCCTTTTGACACTTGAATCCCTTGGTTTCTAGCAGTGCTTTGCCCCAGGTTTTCTTGCGTAATTAACTTTGTAACTCGAGACGCGACTTTTTTTAGGACTTCTTTTGTTTTAGTATTTGATCCATCATCTACAACAATGACCTCTATGTTAGAATAAGTTTGATCTAAAGCTGAATTAACAGCTTGCTCAACATACTGCCAGTCATTATAGCAAGGGATTATTATAGAAACAAGAGGTGTTTTTATCAAAATTTAGATTTTAATTCAGTTTTTCTTTTACTTTTTTCACAGCCTCAAGCCATTCTAAACCATATTTCACATCTGGTTCTAGGTAATTGCCTTCCGCCCATTCGTTCCACGACTTAATCATGATAAACTGAGGATTATTATTGTTTTTTATAAGTTGATTAACGGCTACTTGTAAATGTTCCTGCCAAGTAGTAGGATTTGCATTTTTAAAAATTAAAGATTTTTTTCCACTCCTTGCAGAGTTATCCCAATTAGGAAAAACACAGGAAATATACTTTGTATTGGGGAAATTTATATTAAAGTTTGAAACTCCTTTTTTATAATCAAAAATTAATGGTTTTTTTCTAACCCCTATTTTATAAGATGCAGTTAATTTTTGTTTTAATTTATTTCCAACTTTACCTAAAAAACTGCGTGGTTTAAACAAAGATTTTTTTTCATAACGCATTTTACGAAAAACATCCATCCCAATTTGCCCATATATTGAAGTGTTATTAAGCACGACATCTACTGAAGAAACTACTGTAGAAATAAAATAAACACCTCCAAATCCCTCATTAATAGCTAAAGTATTAAATAATTTAAGGAATAAATCTAAATCAGGAATATCTTCTATCCTATATATATGAAACATGGGTTTGTTAGCAACCTTAATATAACGCTCATCTTTAAAAAAAGGGAGTAAGTAATCAAAATAAGCACGGTACCCTTTTTCACCCTCATAGAGTTGCTCTATTAAAACATCTGGATTATCTAAACCATGCCAGATCCCTTTCCAGGTTTCATTTGCCCAACAGAAACAAAATGGCAACTTTATATTTTCATTGCTTAGCATTGCTTCAGCTGGCTTTTCTAGTAGCATTTTTCCGTCTCCAAACCAATATTGATAATAAACAAAACCATCAACACCAAACTGTGCAGCAAGTTGTGCTTGCTTTTCCTGAGTATCAGGGACACGTAAATCATAGAAACCCAATTCACCTGGTAAAATAGGTTGGTAATGTCCTTTGAATAAAGGTTTTGCTTTAGTAACGTTTGTCCATTCTGTAAATCCTTTTCCCCACCACAAATCATTCTCAGGAATGGGATGATATTGAGGAAGATAATAGGTTAGAAATTTAATTTTGTTTCCGGACATTATTTGGCTTGATTTATACTAAGAAATTATAGTTTAGACTTTTTATATTTTCCAAAAATAGAAAAACCAAAGAAAACAGAACAAAAAACATCTATAGCAAATTTTTCGCTTTTTAATTTATACTCATATTCATTTCGGTTTTGTTCTAATTCTTGTTGCATCTTCTTAAAAGACCCATAATGTTCAACAAAAAAATCAGCATGTTTAACACTTAAATAATTTGATAAATAATCTGATTTTAATCCTTTCGTTTTATCGAGCATTGAATTAGACTTCACTCTATAATAAAATCCTACTTCTTCTAGTTTTTTTACTCCACCACCATTCTTGAGCATTGCAATCCAAAACTCCCAATCTTCCCAACCATATATCATTTTTTCGTCATAACCTCCAATTATTTCCCATTCTTGCTTTCTAAATATTGCTGAACAAAAGATAAGATTATTTTGACTTAAATTATACAAACTAAAATTAGGCAAAACCCAATTTCCATATTCATCCCCAAACTTCTCTGCCTTACAATAAACTAATTTTAAATTGGGATCTCTTTCAAACTCTGGTACCGCTAGTTCCAAATATTTAGTACTAATTCTATCATCAGCATCTAATGGCAAAATGAATTCACCATCAGCTATCGCAATTCCTGAATTTCTTGCAGCACTTAATCCCCCATTTTCTTTTTCTAAATACTTAAAACGAGAATCTTTTATTATCCATGTATTTGCAATTGTTGCTGTATCATCTGGGCTACCATCATTTACTATAATACATTCCCAATTAGTATAGGTTTGCTTTAACACCGATTGCAACGCTTCGGATAAATACTGAGCTTGATTGTAACAAGGTACTATTATTGAAACTTTTTTAGTAATCATAGTTTTTAAAAATCGTCTTTAAAAATCGCCTAGTAATTTTTTCAAACTCTTTAAAATTAAAAAAGCGTAAGTGATAATAAAATAAATTTTTCCATTCTGACAAAGTCAATTTCCTAGTTTTAAGAATTTCGTTTTCATATTTTCTTAAAAGTGACGTTCGTTCTTTTTTTTTATAATATAGAAGCTTATCATATATTATTTTTTTATAAAATAAAACTTGTGACTTATTTTTAAGGAAACAATTATCCGTTTTACCTGAAATATTTAATTGAGATAAACGTACAAAAACAATGCTTTCATTAATACTGTAAATTGGTTTATTCCAAGAAAAATCAAGCCAAGCCTGATCATCACTATTCCAAGCTAGAGGATAGTCATAAAAATGATGTTTAATATATGTTTTTCTAGAAAAAATATACTCTGATAAAGAACTTCTGGTATGGTGATTGAATTTTCTTAAATAGGAATCAGTTGCAGACTCCCAAACTGGATGTTCGAATTTTTCAGAAACTTCATTATTCTCTTGAATAATCATTTTAGTAGCAAAACGAATTACTTCAGCTTTTTTATAAAATTGATTATAATTTTCATACCAGGATGCAACAACATAAGCATCTAAATAATCATCGTCCCCCAAAATCATTATCCACTCCTCCTTTTGACTCAGAGCAATGCAACGATCCCATTGTTTTACTAATGAAGTTCCTCCGACATTTTCTTCAAATCTGTGATAAAAAAGTTCAAATTTACCTTGGTATTTTTGTATCAGGCTTAATGGGTTTTCTGGACTTGCATCATCACCAATGTAGACTTTAAACCTTTTGTCCGTTTGGTTAGCTAACGATTGTAAGGTTTCTTCAAAGAAGGTAAGTTTATAAAATGGGATAATAATTGCTAGCATTTATTTATCCTGAAATTTAGAGATTACTTTTTTTAAAATTTTTTGAGGGTTTTTATAGTTATTTTTCAAGTAGATTACTTTTTTAATTAAAGTAGAATTGAAAACAAATTTCACCAAAGGATTATACTTTTTTAAAAGAAACCATTTTGACTTATTGTGAATTTTCCAAAACATTTTATCATAACAAAACCTATGTAACAAATCCATTTCGTTTACTTCTTTAAAATGATTTATTTGTGAAGCCTGTTTATTATGTAATCTAAAATAAATTAAAGATTTATCTATAAAACCCGTATCAAAATAACACAAAACTCTCCACCAAAATTCTATATCTAAAGCTTGAATTAAATCCTTGTCAAAGTAACCTATTTTTTCAAAAATTCGTTTATTTAATAATACAGCGGTTGGTTCTCCAAATTTATTTTCAGGAGAGTGCATGAAATATTCGTCTTCTAAACAATTCTTTCCTTTAACAACTCCATTATTAACATTTATAGCTTTCCACTTATCATGTAAATTTTCAAAATTTCTAATCCATGTAGTAATGAACAAATCTCTTTTTTCGAATATAAAATCTCTTTTACAATAAACTAAATCAACTTTATTAGCTTCTGCAAACGTTACCATTTCTTCAATACAAGTTCTTTTCAAAACATCATCTTGAAACAAAAACTTAATGTATTTCCCTTTTGATTTCTTAACGCAGTTGTTCCAATTTTCACCAATACCATTAGGATCATGATGAAAAATCCGAATGGGTATTTTTGTTTTTCCTTTAAACGCTTCAATTAACTTTAAACTTGTATCATTTGACGCATCATCCGAAACCACTATTTCCAAATTAGCATAAGTTTGTATAATTGCAGAATCCATAGCTTCAACAATAAATTGTTCTCCATTATAAGTTGGAATACAAATTGAAACTAAAGGAATCGATGCTTTAACCATTTTTTAAACTTATTATTTAGTAAATAGAAAATTGGATAACATATTATTTTTCCTACTTTAAAAGTAAAACTGTTATGTATCGCAAATGAATTCATTTTCACAATCTGCTTAGTTTCCAAATTTTTAATATTAGATCCTTCAAAAACAGAAGTTTTTAACATATGAAATCTATTCTCCGAAGCAATAACAATATTATATAAAGGCTCGATTTTATTTTTAGATATACCTAGATTATCTCCAGAAAAAATTTCTATCTGATTATAATTATTTTCATCTGAAATAACAGAATTAAAATTATATGATTTTTGAAAATAATATGATGTTTGTTGAAAATGACTATTAATTAACTTTTTAAAATCTGAAAAATATAATTCTTTAATATGAAAAATATTATTTTGCCCAGTTTTATCGGTATAAAATTCTTTGTCTGGAGAAGACATAATTAAAATACCATCAGACTTCAAAACTCTTTTTATTTCAAGTATCATTTCTTCATGCTTATCGTGATGCTCTATTGTTTCAAAACTCACAACAACGTCTATAGTATTTGAGTCAACAGGTATTTTATCAGCTGATCCAACCGTAAAACTCAAATTTGCATTGTTATACTTATTTTGGGCATCAAAAACTGCCTCTGCATCTATATCAACTCCAATCACCTTTGATGCATTCTTTGATAAAATATAAGATCCGTAACCTTCACCAGATGCAATATCTAAAACTACTTTATTTTTAATAAAATCATTTGCAATTGCATATCGATGTAAATGTTCGACAGTAACATCTGAAAAATTATAAAATTCTAATCTTTCTCCGGTAGATTTTTTTTTCATTAACTTTATTAAACTTTTACAATGTTTTGAAATCCTACTACAGTTCTCTAAATCATTTTTTTTAAATATCCATTAACATTGAAAGTAGCATTTTTACCGAACATATCGCACCATTTTCTATCAACTGTATATTCCGGATGATTAGGCAAAAATTCACGCAGTGCTTTCAATGGTCCCCCATCATATTCTTTTTCCAATCCTAGTTCGTTAATAATTCCATCTTCAATAATGAAATAAGAATCTACTGAAACTACTTCATGAAACTTGTTTAATATCCCAATAGAATCTTTATAAGAATGTGATGCGTCTTCTATAATCAGTATTCTTTCAAACCCTTTAGTTAATGTCAAATCATAATCTTCCCATCCTTTTGTAAAAAATTTGATTCGATTATGCTCTTTAACTTTTGGATCAATCATGTCTACGATATCTATTGTATGCAAAACACCTTTCCCGTTACTATCCAATAAATCAGCTATATAAAGTGCTCCGCCTCCAATGTTGGTTCCTATCTCGATTACTAAGTCCGGTTTAACTTCATTGATAATCATTTGATAAATTACATAATCAAATGGGCATCTTATTGCTTTAATTCCTTTATAAGTCACTTGATGATGACCTAAATAAATAGATTGAACCGTAATTTTAATCTGTTCGTCTTTTGGTACTTTTATTTTTTTAAACATCCTTTAAATTTTATAATTTGACTCCCATTTCATTAACGGCCTAATAATTCCTGGTAAACTCCCTACATACTCGCCTCTTGTTAGGCTATTAATTTGATCATCAATCATATTAAATGCAATGCAATCTCTTTCATGAAAATGGACTTGAAATGGATCATGAGTTACAATTGCAACTCCTACTAAAATAATACCTTCAGCAAGTAAATTTTCTGGGATCCAAACAGTAGTTTCATATAAACCAAGTTTTTTTCTTTCATAATAATTATTCGTGTTGTTTTCATGTGCATCGAAAATATTGATACCATTTCGATCATAAAAATTAAAAGCTGCATGAAATTTATTTTCTTCTTGTATCACTTCATATTTAACAGTTATACCAACAGCTTCTTTGATTTTAAAATTATCTCTAACATCAAATTGTCTATTATGTGCTTTAACATCAATTACTTTTACTAGACTATTTCCAGCATTTTGACCTTCCCAACTTTTTATTGAAGTAGTACCATATTCATATTTCAAATAATTATCAATAACTGTTGCCGTTATATCATAATCTACAATACGTCCATTTTTCATCAAAATAGATTTGCTACAAAGTCTCATTATAGAGTCCATATTATGACTCACAAACAATACCGTTCTTCCGCCTTGCTTTGAAATATCTTGCATTTTACCAATGGCTTTTTTCTGGAACTCGGCATCTCCTACAGCCAGCACCTCATCGATAATTAAAATTTCAGGTTCTAAGAAAGCCGCAACAGCAAATGCCAATCGCACGGTCATTCCAGAGCTGTATCTCTTAACGGGTGTATCTATGTAACGCTCACAACCGGAAAATTCGATAATTTCAGCAATTTTTGAGGCAATTTCTTTTTTTGTCATACCCAGAATAGCACCGTTCAAAAAAATATTTTCTCTACCGGTCATTTCTCCGTTAAAACCCGTTCCTACTTCGAGTAGAGAAGCAACACGCCCACCAAACTTGATACTACCTGTTGTAGGTGCAGTAACACGTGATAAAATTTTTAGTAAAGTAGATTTTCCAGCGCCGTTTTTCCCTATTATGCCTAATACTTCTCCGCGCTCTACTTCAAAATTAATATCTTGTAAAGCCCATACATAGTCGCTTTCGCCTTTGGTACTGCGATCATTAGTATCTCCTATTTTTAGATATGGATTTTCTTTACCGCGCACTTGATGCCACCAGCGGTTAAGGTCGTGACTCAATGTACCTGTACCTACTTGTCCTAAGCGGTATTGCTTAGAAATATTTTCGGCTTTTAGGATAATATCTTTACTCATTTTATTATTTTCACTCTTAAATAAAGCATTAGGAGTCAATTTATTTTTATTTTTATAAAACTCAGGTTTAACTTCACAATTATGTTGGCTATCTAAGTTCTTTCCACAGCTTCGCATCCTGAGTCCCAATAAATTGGATTTCTCAGCAATTAACGTGATTATTTTACACCTACAACTACTCTAATTTTAAATCTTAATAGTAACTAAAAGTTCTTTTAAAATTACGATTAATTAATAAAGAATCACCAACTAAACCGTATCGATAAAACTTTTTTCTGTTTTGTTAAAAAACAATACACCTACTAAAAACAATACTATTGTTACCACAAAGGTATAAACCAAACCTAGCACAGTCATCTCACCTACATTTAACAACATATAACGGGTGGTCTCTATTATATAAGCAAGCGGATTGTACTTTATTAACCAAACGTAATCAGGCATTTTTTGTTGTACTAAAGCCATAGGATAAACCACCGCCGAAACATACATTAACAACTGCACTCCAAAACCTAGGAGATAGCTAAAGTCCCTATATTTAGTAACCAGTGACGAAATAATCATTCCCAAACCCAAACCCAATACGCCCATTAAAACAATCAAAACTGGAAATAATAAACACCACCCATTCAAACTAATTGCTGCTCCTTGAAAGTAATAATAGATATAGAAAGCAATGAAAATAAAGAATTGGATTCCGAATTTTAATAAATTAGAAACTACGATAGAAATAGGCACGATGATTCTAGGGAAATACACTTTTCCAAAAATCCCAGCGTTAGCACCAAATGTATTTGAGGTCCCAGTAAGACAGGCAGTGAAGTAATTCCAAATCGTGATTCCAGCAAGGTTGAATAAAAACGGAGGAACCGTTCCTGTAGAAATACCGGCAAGATTATTAAAGATTATAGTAAAAGTAATTGACGTAAATAAAGGCTGAATCAAATACCATAGCGGACCTAAAACAGTTTGCTTATACACCGTAACTACATCTCTCTTTACAAAAAGGAACAACAAATCTCTATATTGCCATACTTCCTTAAGATTAAGGGAGAAGAACTTATTTTTAGGTGTTATTTCAAACAACCAATCGTTATCTGTGCTTTTTTGGTAATTCATGTGGTATAACTAAGGTTATTCCTAAGATAAATATTTGTTTTACAACTATTTTTATCCATCGTGGTATTGATAGGCAACAAATATAACATTTTGCCTGAAATAATGTGCTTTATTTTAGATTAGCAATAACTAATTACTGACATAATCTCCTTAAAAGCAACAGCGCTTTGCGGTTGTTAAAATCATTTTTTTCTAATAAAAAAATCAATATTAAAAGAAGAATAGCTTTAATTTAAAATCCTATTAGAGACAATCAAATTATAGATACTAATTATTGAAACGATAACTAGCCCCACTTAAACAAATTAATTACTACTTCAAGGATTACTTTTATTTACTATTAATTTTTTATTTACTTATCCAAACTATTTATAGTGACGAACACCTAAAATTTTGTTCCTTTGTTATATCATTATAAAATAATAACAATGTTTTTCTTTTCTAAAAATAAGCCCACATTAAAGGACCTCATTCCGCAGGGTCATATCGATATTCATTCTCATTTATTACCTGGAATTGATGATGGAGCACAAACTTTTGAGGATACCCTCCGACTTACCAAAGCACTTCAAGGTTTTGGGGTGACGCAATTTATTACAACGCCACACATCATACAGCATGTTTGGGAAAATACACATGAAGGTATTGTATCTAAAAAAACAGAAACCATACAGCAACTTGCAAAAAACGACATAACAGTTCCTTTTAACGCTGCCGCAGAATACCTTATGGACGATCAATTTGTACGTCTATTTAAAAATCAAGAATTACTGACGTTGAAGGACAATTACATCTTGGTTGAAATGTCATACATTAATGCGCCTATTCAGCTTTATTCGATACTATTCGATTTGCAAGTAGCGGGTTACATTCCTATACTAGCCCATCCTGAACGCTATTTATTTTACCATAACAACTTTAATGAATATACTAAGTTAAAGCGAGCGGGCTGTTTATTTCAGCTTAATTTATTATCGGTTGTGGGGTATTATGGCTCTCAAATTGCTAAAATTGCAGAGGAGCTTCTCGCAAAAGGAATGTATACTTATGTAGGTACAGATGTACATCATGATAATCACATTAAAGCTTTCGATCAAAAATTAAAACTAAAAGACATACAACCTCTAAAGGAAGCGATAGCGAACAATCAATTTTTTAAAATCGATTAATTCAATACTTTTATAAAACAATCTGCTAGTCAGTTTGAGCAGCGTCGCCAACCATTATTGCATCCCAACTACGATCGATAGACATAAAACAGATTAAACGATGTGCTCATACGCTACTTAATTTCTACTTATAAATAGCCACAGATAGCACCGATTCTCGTGGAATAATCATAACTGATCTACTAAAATTTTCAAAAATTTGCATGCTATTTCTTAGTACTCAAAGCGGAAAGTCATATCAAACAATGCTAAAATTGTTATTGAAATACTGTTTCATTGCGATTTAAACAGCCTTCTGTTAGGTTTATTTCACTTAAATCCAATAAACTACTTTTCTATTATTGCAAAAATAGTGTCTTGTAGTGTTTGGCTTTTGCCAAAAAAAAAAGTTCACAGAGAATAACTTCTTTGTGAACTTTTTTTTGGGTACTAATTAAATTAGACCAATGCTATTTATAAAACAATCCATTATCAGTTCTCGAATACACTCTATCTGAGTAAAACTAGGCTTGACTATTGTGTGTTTTAATGATACTACTTATTTTACATCTAATAATTCAAAAGTTGAATTCATACTTTTAAATTCCGGAACAATCTTTTTCATTTTCCTTACAATTTCATCGTTGCCTAAATAGTTCGCATTATTAATTAATTCCTCAATATCCGAATGTAAGGTTTCAAATTCATCTTGAATCTCTTCTGCAATCATTATTTTCTCATGGTGTGTAGGAATTGTTTTTGAAGTATCGTTCAGAAGCTCTTCATACAATTTTTCACCAGGTCTTAAACCTACGATCTGAATTTTGATATCTTTATCAGGTAAATATCCTGCTAACTTAATCATCTTTTTAGCTAAATCAATAATTTTAACTGGTTTCCCCATATCAAAAATATAAATCTCACCTCCTTTCCCCATGGCTCCAGCTTCTAAAACCAACTGACAAGCCTCTGGAATAGTCATGAAATACCTTATAATATCTGGGTGTGTGATAGTAATAGGCCCACCTTGCGCAATTTGTTTTGTAAACAAAGGAACTACAGAACCATTAGAACCTAAAACATTACCAAAACGGGTAGTTATAAATTTAGTTGGTTTTTCTCCTTCTACGCGCTTTGTTTTTAATGATAACGATTGCACATATTTCTCTGAGATACGTTTACTAGCTCCCATTACATTACTTGGGTTAACCGCCTTATCTGTGGATATCATTACAAACTTTTTAACCTTATGTAAGCAAGCTAAATCAGCAAGGTTTTTTGTCCCTCCTATGTTTGTTAAAATTGCTTGAGAAGGATTTTCCTCCATCAAAGGAACGTGTTTATAAGCTGCAGCATGAAAAACTACCTGAGGTTTGTATAAACTAAAAACCTTTTCCATAGCCTCTTTGTTTCTAATATCACCTACAACAGTTGTGATTTTAGAATTGGTAGGCTGTGTATCTATCTCTAAGTTTAAGTGATGCAGTGGCGTTTCAGCTTGATCTAAGATAATAACCTTTTTAGGATTATAGATTAATACTTGTCGTACAATTTCACTACCTATTGAACCTGCAGCACCTGTAATTAAAATGGTGTTGTCTTTTATTTGCTTGGAAATTGATTTATTGTCTAAAACAATTGGCTTTCTTTCTAAAAGATCTTCAATTTGAATTGTTTTTACTTTTTGAGATATTTCTTTTTGATTCTCCCAGTCTGTGATTAATGGCACTATGTATACCTTATAATTAAACTCTAGACATTGGTCTACAATAATTAATCGTTCTTCCTTTGTCAAACTTTTATCAGCAATAATCACTCCTTCAGCACCAATGGAACGCATTAAAGTAGGTAGCTTTTTCTTTAAAATCAATATTGGTAAATCCAACATTCGTTTAGATGAATTTTGATTATTTCTATCTACAAATGCTACTATTTTAAAACGGGGAGGCGATTCTAACTTCAAGGCTTTGGCAACTGAAATTGCATTAGCATCAGTTCCGTAAATTATTGTTCTCGCCAGTTTCACATCTTTCTTCTCTGAAAAATAATGCTCGAATGTTTGTTTTACAATAACACGGTATAAAAATAATCCACAAAATGAAAGTACCATGTTAATAAAAAGCGCTGTATTTAAGAAAGCTTTGTAGCCATAGTAAAGCTCAAAGGCAAAGTTCAACACTAACAGCACCATTAAAACCGCAATTTGTGAAAAAAGCAATTTAACCGCATCAATATAAGAGGAGTGTCTTATTATTCCTGAATACGTTCTAAACATCCAAAAAAAGAATATATTGACTCCAAACAGAAAACTAATAAAAAGCACTGTATGTTCTGTTACAATATAATTTAACCCTGTCCCTCTAAACAGTAGATAGGTAAAGAAAAATGCCATCAATAGCACTGCAAAATCCATCATAATTATAATCCACCTAGGCAAATAACTTAAATTATGGATATTAAATCTCAAATTCTCCTTAGAAAAAAGATTTCTAACGGATGATTCTGTATCGGGATCTATATGCTTACTCAAAATAAATATTTTTAGACAATGTTAATTTACTACTAAATGTAGTGAAATAGTTTTTTTTTACTGCTTTTATTTGCAATTCCTTATATAAGTACAAACAACCTTACAATTACTTAAGTAACTACAAAACAATTACTTGAGCGACTTAATTATATTCTAAAAAAAATATTGCAACATACGGTTACTTAATTATAAGCACTTGAATAGTTTTAAGTCACGTTTCTTGATTTAAGCTACTCCTTCTGTTTTAACAAACCCAAAAGATATTCGCCATAACCTGATTTTTTTAAAGGCTCAGCCAAGTCTTTCAACTGCTGCTCTGATATAAAGCCTTGTCTCCAAGCAATTTCTTCAATACAGCCTATTTTTAATCCTTGGCGCTCTTCAATCACTTGAACAAACTGACCCGCTTGCATTAAACTATTAAACGTACCTGTATCTAACCAAGCCGTTCCTCTACTTAAAATACCCACTTGTAATGCGCCTTTTTCTAAATAAACTTTGTTAACATCAGTAATTTCATACTCTCCACGTGCACTTGGTTGGATATTCTTGGCAATTTCCACAACTGAATTATCGTAAAAATACAAACCTGGCACTGCGTAATTAGATTTTGGTACTAAAGGCTTTTCTTCAATCGAAAGTGCTTTTAGATTTTCATCAAATGCTACTACACCATAGCGTTCTGGATCAGAAACATGGTAAGCAAATACAACGCCACCTTCCGGATTTTTATTGGATTGCAACAACTCATCCATATTAGATCCAAAAAAAATATTATCTCCTAAAACTAAAGCAACACTGTCCTTACCAATGAATTCTTCCCCAATAACAAAAGCTTGAGCCAAACCATTTGGAATTGCTTGTTCAGCATAACTGAATTTACAACCTATAGCGGTACCATCACCTAACAGTTTTTTAAAATTAGGCAAATCATGTGGTGTTGAAATAATTAAAATTTCATTAATCCCTGCTGTCATCAATGTAGACAGTGGGTAATAAATCATTGGTTTATCATAAACCGGCATCATTTGCTTACTCATCGCAAGTGTTAATGGATGTAAACGAGTACCTGAACCTCCTGCTAGTATAATTCCTTTCATAGTAGTGCTAATTTGACGAATTACTTCGAATTTCTCTAATTAATTACTCTTTTATAAGTTAATGAAGCTGTTCCAAAGTTAACTAAAATACCTAATTCCAATTTTGTGCATTTTAGATAATTTTTCAACTGCGAGTGAAATATAATTGGCATTTGTGCTACTGCTTTAATCTCTACAATAATTCTATCATAGCAAACAAAGTCAGCTCTATACTGCTTCTTTAATTTCTGACCATCATAATATAAATTTAATTTTAACTGCCTTTTAAAGGGGATTTTCAAAATATGAAATTCCCTTCCTAATGCCTCTTCATATACCGCTTCCAAAAACCCAACTCCTAGTATCCGATGTACTTTCATACACGCTCCAATAATGGCATAACTTTCTTCTTTGTAAATTATTTTGTCGGTTGTATCCATTATTGAAATTCGGATTAATTCGAACTAAATTTGTTTTATTTCGCGTATTGTTTCTCATAATAAGTCGCATATTCACCAGAGGTAATATTGTTCAACCAAGTTTGATTATCTAAGTACCAATTCACTGTTTTCTCTAATCCTTCTTCAAATGTAACCGACGGTTTCCAACCAAGTTCTTTATTGATCTTGTTTGCATCAATAGCATAACGTAAATCATGTCCTGGACGGTCCTTTACATACGAAATCAATTGCTCTGAAGTTCCTGCCTCACGACCCAATTTTTCATCCATGATTTTGCAAAGTAGTTTTACTAAATCAATATTTTGCCATTCGTTAAAACCACCAATATTATACGTATCGTGATTTACACCTTCATGAAAAACCAAATCAATTGCCACAGCATGATCCTCAACAAATAACCAATCTCGGGTATATTTTCCATCACCATAAACGGGCAACGGCTTATTTTGAATTATATTATTAATAAACAACGGAATTAATTTTTCAGGAAAATGAAAAGGCCCGTAATTATTAGAACAGTTTGTTAGCACATAAGGCAAACCATAAGTTTCTCCATAAGCTCTTACAAAATGATCCGAACTTGCTTTTGAAGCTGAATAGGGCGAATTAGGATCATAAGCTGTTGTTTCAGTAAACAAACCCTCAGCACCTAAACTTCCATAAACCTCATCAGTGCTAATATGATAGAAACGCTTTCCTTCCATATTATCTTTCCAAATTGTCTTAGCGGCGTTTAATAAGTTCATTGTACCAATTACGTTTGTTTTTACAAATGACAACGGATCAGTGATAGAACGATCAACATGCGATTCGGCAGCTAGGTGTAAAACTCCATCAAACTGATGTTCCTTAAACAAAGCGTCAATAAAATCGCCATCTACAATATCTCCTTTTATGAAGGTGTAGTTTTTAGCATTCTCAATATCAGTAATATTTTCTAAATTACCTGCATACGTCAAGGCATCTAAATTAAATATTTGGTAATCAGGATAATTATTCACAAAACGCCTTACTACATGCGAACCAATAAATCCAGCGCCACCAGTAATTACTATTTTTTTCATTGTTTTAATTTTATTTCTACATTACAATCCAAAAAGGAACTAAATGCAAAAAATTATATTGTTAAGAATCTATACCGCTAAGAGCTATAAAAATGTTTTTTTACTAGGTTCCTAATTGTAGCTTAAAATTTTGAGAAGTCAAAAACATCATTCCCAATTATTCCTATTCTCTTTATTCTATTCTCTCATCAACTCCATACATTTCCTCAAACTCTCCTTATAATGAGGTACTTCGACATCAAATATAGCTGCAATTTTACTTTTATCCAATAATGAATATGCAGGTCGTTTCGCTGGTGTAGGATAAGCCGATGATGGAATACCACTTACTTCACAATCAAATCCGCCTATTTCTTGAATAGCTAGAGCAAATTCAAACCAACTTATTTCTCCTTCATTAGAAAAATTATACACTCCTGACTTCCAGTTTTCATGCTTGATAATTACGACGATTGCCTTAGCCAAATCCCCTGCATAAGTAGGAGAACCTATTTGGTCCTCAACAACATTCAAACGTTCCCTTTCTTGCATCAATCGAGACATCGTTTTTACAAAATTATTGCCGAAGCTAGAATACACCCAAGAGGTTCTAATAATTATAGCTTCGGGATTATTTTCTAAGCAGCTTTGCTCTCCTGATAACTTTGTCTTACCATATACATTAATTGGGTTAGTTACTGCATTTTCATCTAAAGCTGTAGCTGAGTTTCCATCAAAAACATAATCTGTAGAGATATGAATTAGTTTCACATTGTTTGCTGCAGACCATCTTGCCAAAACCCCTACCGCTAAATTGTTGATTGTATTGGCTAAAACTGTTTCAGACTCTGCTTTATCAACAGCAGTATAAGCTCCACAATTTAGTATTACATCTGGATTAATTAAAGCTAATTGCTTTTCTAATAGAGACAAATCATCTAAAGTAACTGTACTTCTATCCGCAAAAAACCACTCATATTCAGCATAGCCACCAGACAATACTCGTAATTCTGAACCTAGTTGCCCATTTGCCCCCGTAACTAAAATTTTTACCATTTGTATTTTTAAGCTAATGCCAATGAAAATTAAATCCAATTTAAAAATTGAAACCCTAAAATATCAAAACGCAGTACATTACATTTTTATTATTAAAATCCCCAATCAACATCTTTAAAACCTGGCAATATTAAATCCTTCTCTGATACAATAATCTCCTCAGGACGTAATTGCCAATCAATATTTAACGTTGCATCATCATAGCGAATTCCTTTTTCACTTTCTTTATCATATACCTGATCTACTTTGTACATTACTGAAGCCGTAGCACTCAAAACTGAAAAACCGTGAGCAAAACCAGGAGGAACCATCAATTGTTTTTTATTATCTGCACTCAAAACCACAGAAAAATGCTGCCCATAAGTAGCCGAATCCTTTCGTAAATCTACTGCTACATCTAGAATTTCTCCTTCTAATACGCGAACCAACTTAGCCTGTGCATACGGATTTGCTTGTAAGTGCAACCCTCTTATTACTCCTCTTTTAGAAAAGGATTGATTGTCTTGGATAAATGCATACATAATCCCATTGTCATTAAACTTTGCTTTATTGTAAGCTTCAAAAAAATAACCTCTTTCGTCATTAAAAACATTCGCTGTTATAATTACTAAATCTTCAATAGGTGTTTTTTCAATAGTCATAGTATACTCATTTTTAGTTATTATGTAGTTTGTTTTTTATTGCAATCCTATTTAGTTACGACTGTATTTTCATTAAAATCATAATGCGCTTTACCATTGCTAAAAAAATTTAGACAACATCACATCAATATTACTTTCTACAAAATTATTTTTCTTCTTTTTCAAAAAAAGTTCATATAGAGTATTTCTATATGAACTTTTATAACCGTTTATATTAACCTGCTTATTTTTTCCATAATTTTTTATACCATGGCTCTACAATCACTTCAACTCCGTAGCCATAACCATAACCATAACCTTTAGTAGAATCAGTATCATTTAGTAGCATACACATATTAGGTAATTTACCGTCTTTATATAATGCACTAGGAATACTTAACATCCTTTTTTCTAAATAGTTAGCACGAGCTACATAAATAAAGCAATCAGCATGCTTCGCTATTAATAGCGTATCAGTCACTAAACTCACTGGAGCCGTATCTACGATAATATAATCGTATTTATCTTTCAGTTCGTTAAATAAGGTATCCACCTTTTTACCCATTAATAATTCCGCTGGATTTGGCGGTATCACACCTGCAGGTAAAATATAGAAGTCCTCATACCCTGGATATTTTACTATTAAATCCTCAATATTTAAGTCATTAGACGATAAATAATTGGTTACTCCACGATCTGGTACCGTCAAATACTCATCTAATTTTGGATTTCTAATGTCCATCCCTATCAATAATACTCTTTTTCCTGACAAAGCAAAAGTTGCAGCAAGATTTACCGATACAAACGTTTTTCCTTCTTTAGGAAAAGTAGACGTCAAGAAAATAGTTTTAGCCCTACCTTCAGGAACTTTTGTCAACATAAATTCTAGATTCGTCCTAATAATACGTAATGCCTCCGCTGAACTGGTTCTACTCTCTGTTGCAATAATTTCATTAGCACTTTCTGAGGATGGAACATCTCCTATAAATGGTATTTTTGTCTTTGTTTCAATATCAAAACGACTTTTAATTTTAGTATCTAAAAAGTCTAACAAAAAGATAATCCCAAAAGGAATCAACAACCCGATCAATAAAGCACCTAAGTAATATGCTTTCCTATTAGGAGATACTGGCGATTTTGAGGCTAGTGCAGCATCAATCACCTTCACTGTTGGCTCTGTTGAGGACAATAAAATAGCCGTTTCTTCACGCTTTTGCAAAAGATACAAATACAAGCCTTCTTTTACTTTTTGTTGGCGATCAAGAATTCTAAATTGTCTTTCTTGTGTAGGTGCTTTTCCTATTTTTTTATTAAAAAGACCTTCACTCTCTTCTAAATTCTTTTTTTGAATAGTAAGGGTGTTTTTCTCTCTATTTAAACTCGTATTAATAGTCGATTTTAATGAAGTCAATTGTTGATTTAATTTAACAACTGTAGGATTTGTTTCTGTAGCCGATTTTAAAATCCTATTTCTATCTAGCACTAACTTATTGTATTCATCTATAGCGCTTGAAGCGGCAGTAGTTCCTGAAAAAATATTAGTTGGTAATAAGTCTGATGGCTTACTCTTACTTAAAAAGTCTGCCATTGAAGACATGATACTAAGCTGTGTTTCGGCTTCAACTACTTTCTTACTAAATTCATCAGCTCCATTAACGTAGAGTCCAGACTCCGTAACTAAATCAATAAGTTTATTATTTCTCTTAAAACTCTCTACATTTTGCTCAACACCATCTAATTCATTATTAATTAAAGCCAGTCTATTGGCTATAAATTTTGAGGTGTTTTGAGATATATAGCTTTTATCTAAAATCCCATTATCATTATAATTCTGAACCAACGCATTTAAAAAAGATTCTGCTCGTTGTGGTATTGCATCAGTAAAACTCAAAGCAACAATTGCATTTCCTCCAGATAGCGGAGCGACCTCTAATATGTTTTTATAATTTTCTACAACATTTTCTAATGGAGTAACAACTATAGTCAAATCTGACAAAACATTGTTATTTCTTCTTTCGTTTTTAGAGATCATTAAATCGCCAAATTCAGTAGCAATGGGTTTATCATAAAAAAAAGCCTTTTGATTTTTATTTACTAACCCAAAATCCCCTGACAACATAAATTTACCTCCTGCTAATTCTTGGTAATTAAAAGCCATAGCCTTTTCATAAAAACCAACAGATGGATTTAAAAATTGCACTTGTATAGGAGCGCCTAAATAGAGTTCACTATCAATAACATTTCCTTTAGCAACTAAATTCACATTTAACCCTAGCTTCTTAACCGTGCTTTCAATTAAGGTTCTGGATTTTAATATTTGGATTTCGTTGTCAATATTTTTAGAACTACTACCTCCAGCCAAATCAGAAAAAGCTGCTAGTTCTGACAAGCCTCCACTTTTACTATTATCTTTAATTAGTATTGTAGTAGCAGCTTTATATAAAGGCTTGGTGTATCTTAATTTTAAATAGACCGCAAAAAAAGTGATCAATAAGCACAATACAAACCATTTCCAGTGTATTGTATATTTATTAATCTCCATTTTAAGATCGAAATTTTTTTCTACATCTTCATTTGAAAGTTGATTTTCCATAAGTAATTATTTTGCAATAGCAATAATGAACGTTGTAACTGAAATTAATAATGAAGCGATAGTTGTAAATGAACGAAGGTTAGGATTCATAACCGTATATCCTGGTTCTACATAAATCACGTCATTTTGAGCTAAGTAATAATAAGGTGAATTGATAAAGTCTGCCTTGGTAAGATCTATTTTTTCAATACTTTTAACACCGTCATTCTCTCTAATTATCATCACGTTTTTCCTGTTAGCCAAACTAGTTAAATCACCTGATTTAGCTAATGCTTCAATTAGTGTAAATCGATCCGATGTTACACTATACGTACCTGGTGCATTTACTTCACCTTGAACACTCACTTTAAAGTTGAGTAATCTCACCGTTATAATAGGTTGCTTTATGTAGTTCCCTACTCTAGTTTGAAGTAAACTTAGCACTTCGGTGCGAGTCAATCCTGCTAACTTTAGTTTCCCTAACACCGGAAAATCGATACAACCACTTGCATCAACAAGGTAAGAAGTAGTATTAGTTTGTACATTTGCACTTTGTCCCACTACATTTTGCGGATTCAAATTAAAAGGAGCAGATATTTCTGGATCTTCGGCAGATACATTTATCGATAATAAATCATCTGGCTGGATTTTTATTTCATACGAGTTTGGATTCTGTTTTGCTACACTAGCAATATCTTGATAATAAATCATATCTTTTTTAGGAATACAAGAAACCAACAATAGGATTGACAATAACGGAATTACTCTTTTTATTTTAAAAAAATTTCTCATTTTTTTTTATTTTTAGGGTGCAAATATAGGAAATTCGCTGTGAATTAAAGTGTAATTAAAATAGATATATAAACTTTAAAATTAAAGTTGTTTAATTGTACCTCAACCCACTTAACACTAATTATTTAATCTTTAAACAAGCTTAGCGCTTCCTAAAGCAATTGCATTAGGAAGTAAGCTCGATTGTATTTCAAGCTTACTAATTGGTCTTGGTCAGTAGGTTTAAAAATACTGTTTTTATTCTATTGCGTTCTTCATCAGATAGGTTTGACCCAGAAGGCAAACACAAGCCTGTTTCAAATAGTGTTTGCGCTACTTCGTTTCCATAATAAGGATACTCTTTAAAAATAGGTTGCAAATGCATCGGTTTCCACAATGGACGAGACTCTATATTGGCCGCATCTAAGGCTGCTCTAATTTTATCAGCAGTTAAACCATTTGTTTTATCAGAATCTATCAAAATGGCACTCAACCAGGAATTTGAAAAGTAGTCCTCATTAGGAGTAGTAAAAACAGTTATACCGTCATAAGTATTAAATAAATCCTTATAAAAGGAATTCATAGCTCTTCTTAAATTTACATGCGCATCTAAAACTTCCATTTGTCCGCGCCCAATACCGGCACATATATTACTCATTCTATAGTTATACCCCACTTCACTATGCTGATAATGTGGTGCATTATCTCTAGCTTGTGTTGCTAGAAAAATTGCTTTTTCTTTTAATTCTTTTGTTTTTGTAACTATTGCTCCTCCTCCAGAAGTAGTAATGATCTTATTTCCATTAAATGACAATACGCCTATAGTACCAAAAGTACCACATTGCTGTCCTTTATAACTACTTCCTAAAGCTTCGGCACTATCTTCTAAAATAGGAATTTCATAACGCACTCCAATTGCTGTAATTTCATCAATTTTATAAGGAACACCGTATAAATGTACTGCAATAATCGCTTTAGGTTTTTTACCTTTGGCAATTCTATCTACAATAGCTTCCTCTAATGCTACAGGACAAAGATTCCAAGTCTCTTTTTCACTATCAATAAAAATAGGCACTGCCCCAAGGTAGCGTATTGGGTTAGCAGATGCTGAAAACGTCATGCTTTGACAAATTACTTCATCACCAGCTTGAACTCCTAGTAAAATAAGTCCTAAATGTATGGCTGCCGTACCGGAACTCAATGCACCCACATAACAATCGCTACCTAAGTAGTTTTCTAAATCTTTCTCTAACCCATTTACGTTAGGTCCTAATGGAGCTACCCAATTGGTATCAAAAGCTTCTTGGACAAATTTTTGCTCACTTCCTCCCATGTGCGGAGAAGAAAGCCAAATTTTTGAATTATTCATTATCTATTATCTTTTTACTTTTTATCACTCTACCTGGATTCCCTACAACTACTGCATAATCTGGGACATCTCTTATTATTACTGTACCGGCACCTATTATTGCCCATTTCCCAATAGTAACTCCTTGAATTACACAGGCTCCTACACCTATGTGAGCACCCTCTTTCACTACTACGTTACCACTAAGGGTAGCGTTTGGAGAAAGGTGCACGTAATCTTCAATGACACAATCATGCTCTATAATAGCTCCAGTGTTTACAATACAGTGCTTACCAACCACCGCATCCACATTGATTATTGCTCCAGCCATCACCATTGATCCTTCCTTTACTTTTGAAAACAAAGATACAATTGCTTTTGGGTGTATCGCAGTATGAAAATTACCCTTAATTTTATTTACTATTTTCTTTCGTATCTCGTTATTGCCTATAGATACGATTAGTTTTTGATTATTCTCAGCAACAAATTCTGTGGAATGAATTACTGGAACGGCTAACAATTCTTTAGTTTTAGGATTGTCATCAATAATAGCAGTAATCT
This sequence comes from Flavobacterium gelidicaeli, assembly GCF_013294005.1. GTDB lineage: Bacteria > Bacteroidota > Bacteroidia > Flavobacteriales > Flavobacteriaceae > Flavobacterium. The sequence continues at coordinate 112,485 of NZ_JABSNK010000004.1, read as the reverse complement.
TTTCTTGATTGGCTAACAAAATAGTCATTACCACTTTGCAATGTCCACTAGCGCCGTATAAATAAATTTTATTTTCCATTAAAAGGTTCAATTGTCGCTGCATCAGCCGCATTAATACCTTCACTTTTCACTACTTTTTGGACTGTTTTAAGTATAATTTTCACATCTAATACAAAAGAAATATGATCTACATACCAAACATCAAGCTCAAATTTTTTATCCCATGATATAGCATTTCTTCCATTTACTTGCGCCCATCCAGTTATTCCTGGCTTGACTTCATGTCTTCTATTTTGAAAATCCGAATATAAATCCAGATACTGAACTAATAAGGGTCTAGGCCCAATTAAACTCATGTCTCCCTTAATAACATTGATTAATTGCGGAATTTCGTCTAGAGAAGTTTTACGAACAAAGCTTCCTATTTTAGTTAATCGGTGTGCGTCAGACAGTAAATTGCCAGTACTATCTTTTTTATCATTCATCGTTTTGAATTTGATGATTTTAAAAATCGTTCCCTTTTTTCCTGGACGCAACTGAAAGAAAAAAGGCTTGCCTTGATTGGCAAAAAACAATCCAATAGTCACCAATAAAAAAATAGGACTTAATACAATAAGACCAAGTAAAGAGGCAGTAAAATCAACAAAGCGTTTTATAAATAGGCTATACATTTTCCTCTAATTTTTTATATTCTGATAGCATTGCTTGCCAAACAACTTCTTGCTCGTATCGAGACACAATCATAGCCCTCGCATTATTTTTTAACTCTTGCCAAAAAGCAACTTCAGAAATCATTCTTTGCATTGCATCATGTATTGCTTGCGTACTTTTTACCGGAATAATAATCCCGTTTTTACCTTCAATAATAATTTCGTCACAGCCATTAATATTCGAGACGATACTGGGTAAACCCATCGCTCCTGCTTGCAGTACTACATTAGGAAATCCTTCGCGATAACTAGGAAAAACCAAACAATGCGCTAAAGCAAAATAGGGACGAACATCTGATTGAAACCCAACGTTAATTATATTGACATTATTTTCAATTTGCGCTACAGTATCTGCAGACAAAGGGTCTAATTCATCTTCAAAAGGACCAACCAATAGTAATTTAGCATTGCTATAATTTAATGCTAATTTTGTAAAAGCAGCTACCAGCTCATTGATTCCTTTGTCCTTAACTAACCTACCTACAAAAATAAAAACAAAATCAGTAGTTGCTAAATTTAACTCGTTCAGCAACACCGTTTGACGCTGCATAACTAAGTCATTTTTTGAATAAAGTGTCGTATTAATTCCATTAGAACTACCATTTGCAATCACCTTTAACTTATGTGGAGTTGTTAATTTTTCTTCAATAATAAAATCATTCAAGCCTTTAGAATTTGGATATACCTTCGTTGCACAAGCATACGTTAGCTTTTCTACAGCATCTAAAATTTTTCTTTTAAAACCTATAGCCTCCATTAATGGTAATCCCGCGACAGTATGCAAGCGGTGCGGTACTTTAGCGAGTTTAGCCGCTAGCATTCCTACAATACCGGCTTTTGGAGTATGGGTATGAACAATAAATGGCTTTGTTTTTTTAAACAAAGAATACAACTGATAAACCGAAATTAAATCTTTTATAGGAGTTATTTTTCGACTCATTTCAATGGGTACCACAGTAATTCCCTCCTCCTTTTTTACTTGCTCTAAATCTGGACCACTTGACGCTACTCCAATAACTTCAAAATACTGAGACATGAATTGCAACTGGCCTTTGAGTAGAATTTTTAATGAAATGGGTACCGTAGTAATGCGTATGAGTTTATGGCGTTTCATAATACTATGTTATATTAGATTGCCTTTTGAAACTTGCAATGCTTTTTTCTTTTGTTTTTGATATGATAATGCCCAAAGAATATAAATTAACAGTCCCGGTAACAACATGTTTCGCATTCGTATCATGATCCCCACATTCCCTAAAGATTGTGAAAAAGCTAAGGTACCTATTAGCAAGAAAATAAAAAGTCCTTTGATAATGAAAGGGGCTTTCCTAAAAGTTTCAATCCGGTCTTTTTTAAATGCTTTTATTGTTAGTAATAGTAAAGCCAAATTTTCGAATGACGCAATTATTGCCGGAACACCATTAATATCAAAGAAAAAAGGACGGAATAAAAAAGTAAAGATTTTTAATGGTAAAGGATAAGAGGCTATATCTACAGACGAACCTGTGTTTTTACCACTCAAAACCAACGCTTTGGATTCAGAGTACTTACTAATAGAATCAGCAGAAATTTCTTCAATTTTCACATATTCCATAACACTAGGAAGTATCGCAATCCCGCCTCCTAATAAAACGATCATAAAAAAAATACGTTTAAAACCAGACACTTTGTTAGAAAATAAATAAGCCATCCCAAAAGATACCACAAGAAATAATGCAATATGAGGACGCACTAAATAACTAATTAATAAACTCAATATTAATAATGGCAGCCTTTTTATTACATTTAACATGGCATAACAAAACATACCAATACACATAAAAAGTATAGTATCCTTACCAATACCGGAAGACCAAAAGTGCAAGTTGGGCATAAAAAAAAGCAATGGAAAAAGCCAAAATTTACTATAATAAGTATTATTAGGAACAACTTGTTCACATATTGTATAAAAAAAAGTAATCCCAATATAGCCCAAAAGGGAAAACAACAAGGTATTAGTAAAGAAATCCATATCCAAAACATTTGCTGGAAAATAATTCAAGGCATGCATAAAATAAGTTCCCTTTGCTGTTTGAATATTTACTATAAAATCATTAAAATTCATTCTTCTTGCCAGTGTCCAATATCCCCAAGCATCTCCCCCTCCATTGTTCGTTAAGAGATAAAAACCAACAGTTGTTAGTAAATGGAAAGACCACAAATTCCTTAAATTCTTCAAGTGGTATTTTTGTTCTTTATCAAAAAAAAGAAAACGAATAAAATAACCAATTAACACTAGTAGTGTTATATAAACTAAATCCAATATATATAATTAAATAATTGCGTAATTATTGTTGTACTCGTTGTCAAAAAACTATTAAATTTCTTTATGCTTGACTACTATTTTTAAGTAAAGATGTTAATTTCCCCTGTGTTTGTTGCAAACAGTACTCTTTTGCCACTTTCGCTCTACCTTTTATTCCTAATGCTTCACGTAAGGAAGTATTGCATATTAATTTTTCTAATGCCGTAAACCAATCCTTTTCACTAGTCACTAAAAAACCTTGTTCTCCCTCTTGTACTACCTCTTTATTCATTCCAACTGCCGAAGCTACAACAGGAACCCCACAAGCCATATATTGAATTAATTTATATGAGCATTTACCCAATTCCCAAGGAGTATCTTCTAATGGCATGATACCAATATCGAAGTCTAAAATAGATTCCACTTCTGAATCCTCTGTCCAAGAAATATAGTGCATGTTATCACCAAAACCAAGATCCTCTTTAGCACCTACAATATTAATTTTTACGTTGTAGCGCGCTACTAATTGCTTTAAAACAGGCGCAATTTGTTTTACATATTTAAACGTTGAAGGGGAGCCTATCCAGCCAATCGTTACTTGTTGCGTTGCGTATTCATTTTTAACTTGATAGCGGTCTAAATCAATAACGGTTGGAATAATTTCGATTTTTTTTGCACCTGCTATTTTTGCTCTATGAGCTAAGTAGCTATTCCCCGCAATTACACAATTGCTACAACGCATCACCGTATTGATTTTATTTTTTAGAAAAAAACAAATCCACTTGTTTGTACTCAAATCATAATTATGAAAAATAGCATCGTCATAATCTACAATATAGCTAACGCCTAAAAATGCCAGCAATCTTTCAAACCAACTAAAAAAATAAGGAAATAATTCTTTTTCTATTACCACCACATCATATCTAAATACGGTTCCTAAATTAATAAGCCTTTTAAAATAAGCTTTTATAATGGCCGCTTTATTTTTTTTTCCCAAATACAGCGACTTCAAATAAGCATCATCAAAAAACGGTTTTACTGTAACTAATAAACCCGATTTTTCCAGATAAGGAAAATATTGAAAACTTCGCAATCGGCTGCTCGCTCCTTGCTGTGAATATTTAGTAAAATAAAGTACTTTCATAAACTATTATTATTACCTAAACTAAATATTTCTTAATAACTATTTCATACTGTGCAAATATCAAATCATCTGAAAAAATGAGTCTGCTTTTTTGCATAATATCTTTTTTAGAATCCTTAACCTCATTTTGCATTGCGTTCAACATAGTATTAGCCAAAGCTTCGCTATCTTTTATATCACATAACCAGCCGTTATTCCCGTCATTAATAACCTCTGCATTCCCACCTGGACAATTAGTAGCGACTACCGGAGTTCCTAAGCATAAAGATTCAATGATAACATTAGAAAACCCTTCATAAAGTGAAGAAGAAACCAGATAGCTAGCTGTTTTTATATACGGGTACGGATTTGCTTGATGTCCTAATAAAAAAACTTCATTCTGTAAATTTGCTTTTTCAATTTGATGCTGTAAATCAGCTTTTAAATTACCGTCTCCCAAAATAGCTACTGAAAATTCATATTTTCTTTGTTTCAAAATTGCAGCAGCTTGAATTAATGTTTTATAATCTTTTTGAGGATTTAATCGCCCTACAGCAACAAAAGTGTACCGATGAGCTATTTCTTTTGAAGCTAAGTCAATAACATGATCAATTTTTACGGGATTGTAAATTATCGAAAAATGCTTTGGAGTTACTTTAGTTTCTTTGCAATAATCCGCAGCCATATAATTACACTGAAAGATAACATGATCAGACATTTTTGCTATAATCTTATTTGCAAAAATGTACAAGAATCGTTTTATACTATTTTTAAATAAAAGTTTTTCAGCACCTATCGTATTTCCTATACGATTGATAATTACGGTATCATTAGGAATAAATGGTTTGGCTAAACTAGTGGTTAAACTTGCCCCTAAGCTGCTAAAAACAATATTAGGCTTTAACTTGTTACAAAAAGAAACAAACGAAATAACTGATTTTGAAGCACCAGTAGTGTTCAATTCATAAATTGGTATTGTTTGCGGAACTTCTCCCAATAAAGGGCCTTCTTTTTTAAACAATAGCAAGCTTACTTTTACTTCTGGAAAATCGTAATGATATCGCAATAATAGGTTAAGCATTACTCGTTCAGCACCACCAGCCCTTAGATCAGGAAGGAAAAAAACTATCATTTATTTCTATTTTCTAAAAATTTAACCATTGTAGCAATTTGATTATATTGTCCTTTGTATTTCTCTGGAGATTGAGAATCGATATTCTTAACATTTCTTAAATCAACATCCGTTGTTTCTTTGCCAATCACTAATCCCGAATAACCTTTAATCAATTCTTTATCTTCTAAAAGATATTGCTTCTGTGATTTTATGAATGTGGTAGCAAAAGAGATAAAATGAAAATCCTCAATTTTCTTCTCAAAAACATTATAATGTTTGAGCTGATTTATTTCATTTATTATTGATAATGAATTATCAACAAATGAAGGAATAAAATCTTTATTCCCATATTTTAATATCCAAATATTCATAAAATTGTAATGTTTTATTTTAAAGATTTCATTAAAGAAATTGTTTTATTTTAATTTATTAACAAACCTATTTAACAAGCTCGGTTTGTATTCCTTGTATATATGCCAATCTTTAAATGGAAGTGCTACAGGTTTTTTAAATAATAAAACATCATTAAATATTTGCTGGTATCTATAACAAATTTCAGTTAAATTAAATCTGGTTATAACTGTATCTCTTGCATTGTGTTTTAGCTCCATTAATCTTTTAGGGTTATTGTATAGATTATTCAAAATCTTTAAATAAGAGTTAATATTATTCTCTTTAACTATAAATCCATCATGATCATTAGTTATTATATAATCCGTAATACCTGGCAGTAAATTAGCAATAGGAACTACTCCACAATTCATTGTTTCAATGAGCGTCAAACCAAAACCTTCAACAACAGAAGGAAAAATCATAATATCCCACTTAAGAACTAGATTATTTATTTCTGCGTTAGGTAATGCTCCAAAATTAGTAAAGGATATTTTATTTTTTTTTAATGCCTCTATAAAGGCATCACCGTCAACTCCATCGCCAATAAGTTCAAAATGAAATGGAAATTCTATTCTCTTTAGAACTTCTAATATAACTGATATTTTTTTTTGACCTTCATTTAGTCTTCCTAAATAACCGATAACTAAAGTTTTGCTATTAGATTCTTCAGAAATTATTTCATTAAGTACAACTCCATGTGGTACTATTTCTAATCGTGAGACTATTAAATTACTTTTGGATAAAACTGCCTTTTTTTGCTGTGGAGAAATACAAATAAATTTACTAACATAATTGAAATGACTTAATATATATTGGTATACCCGTTCTGTATTACTGTTCACTATTTGAATTACCTGAACAGATTCAGGCATAAAAGGAATCGCAGATACCACCAAAGGTGAATTCATAGGTATGACGATATCAATTTTATTTTCTTCAATGTACGCTAATAATAGCGTTACTAATTCTTTTTGCTGTTTATTCCTATCCATACCCTTCCCTAGTTGAATAAAATCAGGATCATAATGAATATTTGTATTTATTTCCCCTAGCGTCATCATGGTAAATTGCGCATTTTTAATACCTTCTCTTAAATAACAAAAATGAGTATAGTTACCACTAACAATAGGTAAGCCAAAAAATAAAATTTTCATATTTAATTCTTATATTTTTTACGTAATTTTTCTTATTTTCCTGTAAAAACGGGTTCCAAACCCTAATAATACAATTTTTACTAATGTGGAAAATCTTTTTGGATAGTAGCGGTAAGAAGTAATAAATGCATAAAATGCTGCTTTCTTATTACCGTTTATGGCATTTAATTCCCCCAGACGTTCTTGAATCTCACTCCATCGCCTCCGAGGGAATATTAACTCTGCTTGATATTTACTAATAAATTGGACCATATAAAATAGTTTATCAGTATGAATTTTACTTAATGTAATATTATGGATATTATATCTCATTATTAAATCTTCAACATAGTCTATTTGATACAATTTAGCCAACCGATAATAAAATTCAATATCTTCACGAGAACGGAAAGTTTCATCAAATCCACCTATATTTTCAAACACCTCTTTTCTACACATAATCATCGATGGAGAACCAATATGGTTCAATCCAAGAATCGATTGCAAATCTCCCCTATATTTAGGCATAATGTTTGTAGTTTTTCCATTTTCAGAGCGGATAAAACTACCATAAACTAATCCTAAATTTTCATTGCTTTTATCAAAACAATTTAGTTGAAGATCAGTTTTATTAGGTAAAAATTCATCATCATCATCTAAAAAGCTAATGAAGTCACCTTTTGCTGATTTAATACCTGTATTTCTAGCTGCAGAAATACCTTTATTACATTCATGTTCAACATAAATAATACTAGAATTTAAAATATATTTATTTAGATTTATTTTAGTTTGTCTTCGATCCTCGTTATCTCCGTCATTATCATCAACGACAATTATTTCAATGTTGGGGTACGTTTGTGCCAACACTGAATCAATTGCCCTAATTAAATATTCGGATCTTTTGTATGTTGGTATTATTACCGAAACCAACCTAGTACTACTATTCATTAATTAATTTCTATTAGTTTAGAATTATGATATTTTACACTAATATTTTTATCTAAAATATTGGCTATTTTTTTAATCTTATCATTAAATTCTTTTTCATCTATTCCGTAAAACTTAGTTGCATGATACTGCAATTCTTTTGCTTTTTTCGGCTTTAAAATTGGATAAACAATACTCTTTAAAATACTTTTATAATAAGTTATAGATACGGCAGTACTATTTATAGTAGCGTGAGGAGTCTCTTTTTTACCACTGATTTTTGTATCTATGACATTTAAAAGAGCTTCAAAACTATCGCCTTTAAAATTGTACAAAATTTCAGATATCGCGTTTTGATTAGGATTTGACTCAAATGGAACATTTATTTTACCATTAATAGCATTATGAACGTGTTCAACTACTTGGTCAATTGATGCTGCTTTTACTCCCATTTGATTAGGTAACCATATATCTGTTTCTAAATTAGACTCCGGCTTATAATTAATTACAGGCACTCCAGAAAGTGCAGCTTCAATAGCAGTTGTACACCCATCATGAATTATTGCCTGTGATGCTAATATCCATGGTAAGATGGGGCCATCGTGTGAAACAATGATATTTTTCACTCCTGAGAAAACAGTTTTATAATAACTGTGATTTTCTGAAGGGTGTGGTCTATAAATAAAATTTAAGTCAGGAAACTTTATTGCTAGGTAATGTGTTAACTGAATCATAGATAATAATTGCTTAGACGAGTACGAAAAAAAATCTACTCTTTTTAGTCTTTCGACTTCATTAACTACATTATAATTTCCTTTATCAGAGAATACATAATCTATACCTAAACCATGATTAGCCAATCCATAATTTCCATTTATTAAAACAAAATCTCCATACATTGACTTAATATTTTCAATTTTACTATCTTGGATAAAATGCCATTTTTCTTTACACAAATCAAATCTAGGATGCCCAGTTGTAATTACAGGAACCTTCCCTTTTATATTTCTATCGGTATCGACTTTATTTTGAAAATCACCCCAAACACATACAGCGTCATTTTCATCAAAATAATCAATATTATACTGTGATTTCAAAACCGTGATCCAATTATTTTTATCTCCCGCAAAAACCCCACCTTCCTCATGTAAATATACTATGTCAAACCCAAATTTTTTTAATAAATGGTACTTCTCTCCCTTTTCAATATCTGCCCTTTTATTAAAGATATTTTTCCCAACGTAAATGCCTCCATTTTTAAATTTTGGTAAAATTTTCATTAAAAAGTCATGTTGCCCTAAATATATTGTATTATTAGAATCAGCTAAAAGCCCAGCTAACACAATCTTAAAATCGATTTCTCTATTAATTGTCTCAATTGGAAGTAAAATATTCATAAATAATTGATTAAGTAAATTAAACTTTTTTTAAAATTAATTTTAATTCTTTTTTATTAAATACATAAAAAAGGCCAGTAGTTGTAATTGTATAAAAAAAGCCAAAATATAAAAATGAAAACAAAGCTGACAAATCGGGAAACACATAATCTAGTAAAATTTTAATTCCTATGCCAACTAATATATGAGTTAAAAACAAAAATATAAGTGATCTCAACTCTAATAAAAAAGAGAATTTAAGTATCAAACTAGTAAAATAAAAATTGATCAATGATGTTAAAAAAGTTATTAAGACTAGAATTCTTAATATTGTAGCTAAATCATACAATGAAATACAAGAGAAAATAATAATTAAACCTAAAGCTTTAGATATTAATTCAATTTTAAGAAATAAATTCACCTTATTCTTAACTTTAAAGATGCTTTGACATTGGCCATTCATGGGTATAAGAAGACTTCCAACAGCAACTATTTTTAGAAAGACCTCCATTTTTAACCATTTATCACCTAATAATAGTTTTATAATCTCATGTGCTTGAAAATAAAATACTCCATTAACAACTAGAATTAGGAAAGTAACTACTTTTATATTAGGGAGAACAATTCGTTTTAATAAGACTACATTATTTTGTAATGAGACTAAAGTAGGATAAAGACCTTTTAAAAATGGACTTGTAATTATTTCTATAGGAGTATTTTGCAAACTATTGGTTTTAGTATATAAACCAAGAATAGCTGGCGAAAATACTTTTGCGTAAATTAAATTTAACGATTGTACATAGAAACGAGACAATAAATTCACTCCCAATAATCGAACACCAAATTTATACAAAGGTAAAACGACTTTTAAATCAAAAACAAATTGTGGCTTAAACTTAATGTTAATTATTAACATCAAAGAATAAATGAAAACATTCACCAATTGTTGTACGATCAAGGAAACAATTCCATAACCAAAATACGCCATGGATATACCTACTAACAAGCTAATTAATGACGCTGGTATTCTTGCTGTAGTAATTTTTTTTAGTTTTAAATCTTTAGTTGCTTTTACAATTTGAATCAAACCGAAAGCTTCTATAATCAACGTTAATGATTGTAGACGTATATAAAACGCTAAATTTTCAAAACCATAAATACTTTGAATAAATGGTGCCGCAACAAAAAGTATTAAGTAAATCAATGAGGACTTACCTATGTTCAACCAAAATACCGATGAATAATCTAAATCTGTTACATCATTCTTTTGAATTAAAGCTTCTTTTAAGCCTGCGTCAATAAAAAGAGTTGTCAACAGATAGAAAACATTAACCACTGCCAGGATCCCAAAAGCACTAGGCTCTAACAACCTAGCTAAAACTATACCCAATACAAAGCTCACTAATTTTAAAGAAATGGACTCAATAAAAGACCATTTCACATTACTTATAGTTGCATTCTTAATACTCATTTTAACTATATATTAAAGACTAATACATTTAAATTATTTCTGATAGGCTGTTGTAAACATGAATTTTATACATAATAGGGCATCTAATTGATGAATTGACCCGTAAATTGTAAAAATAACATAATTCGTCCGGGGTATTTGACCAGTAAGATATTACAGAAGAGAATAGTTATTAAAAGTAACCTAAATTAGATAATATCTAACTCTCAAGTCAGTCTTTATAATTATTTCATAAATGCGCATCTAAATCTAAATTAGATTGCAGTCCATCCTCCATCTACCATCAAATTATGACCTGTTATAAAGGATGCTTCATCCGATAAAAGAAAAGTAACAGCTGGAGCTATTTCTTCTGGTTTACCCATCCTTTTCAATGGAGATTTTTGTTCATATCTTTCTACAAAAGATTCATGTTGATTATCTTTAATTCCTCCTGGAGACACGCAATTTACTCTAATATTGTGCTGACCAAAATAAGAAGCTAAATATCTGGAAAAATTAATCACACCCCCTTTTATAGCTGAATATGCAGCTGGAGAAGTACCACCATAACCTTCGTAAATGGTAAAATCGTTTCCTACTACTCCATATATGGATGCAATATTAACTATAGACCCACTATTTTGATTTTTCATAACTTTTAAAACTTTTTGACAAATTAAAAAAACAGCATTCATTTGCATGTCTACATTTTTTTGCCATGACTCATATGAAATATCTTCAAATTTATTAGCCCAGTCATCTGTTCTAGGGTAAGCGTTGTTCACAAGCCCATCTATTCTTAGGTATTTTTCTTCAACTTCTTTTACAAGTCTGTTCACCTCATCGTAATCAGTAATATCACATTTATAATACCCTTTACTCCAATCAGTCTCAATATTAACGTCAACATTGACAACTAAAGCACCATTAGCTTTTAAGTTGTTAACGATTTCTTTGCCAAGTAATCCATTACCTCCGGTGACAATAATAACTTTATCTTTTAATCTTTCTGTAAGCATAATTTAAGTATTTCAAAGGCTTCATTAATTGAGTTTACATTTTTTTTATTTTTCAAAACTGTGTTCATAAAATACTTAAGCTGATCCTCATAAGTATCTAAAACAGTTTTTTGAGATGTAAATATTACTTTATCATTAAATAAAACTTTATTTTTTAACAAGTCAACGTATATAGTCCCTTCACTCGTTAGAATTTCTAAACTTCTTTTAGCATCAACTCGATAATAATTCAATATAAGATTAACATTAAAAGAGGGATATTCTAATGTATAATTAGCATAATCATAAGCTGAAATATTTAAAGAAGATTTATTTGACATGGTAGCGTTTACTTTTTCAGGCATGCCAAAAAACCAATATAGGTAATCCATTTCATGTATTAGATCGATATGAACACCACCTCCCATTACTTTATTAGCACTATATGATTTCCTAAAATCAACATTAGGCCTCCAATAAGGTAGAAAGGAACCACAATAACTATTTACTTCATTAATTCTTTTATTTTTAATAAAATCTAACGTAAAAATTAAACAATCCAAAAAACGTAAATTACATGCTACATAAGTCTTTAAGTTTGCAGCAAACACTTCATTTATAATTTTTTCGTTATCAATTTTATTAAAAAGAGGTTTTTCAATAAAAAGTGGAATATTAAAAGGTATTAAATTTTCAATAGTATCAGCATGAAGTGCTGTAGGATTTGAAATAATTACAAAATCAAAATTATATTGAGGAATTTCAGAAAACTTATAAATATTGGTGATTTCATTTGTTTCTGGTGATGACTCTATAGATCTTAATGCAAAAACCTCAGTACTTGAGTCAATTATTTTTAAAGCTTTAATATGCTTAACCGCTATCGAACCTAAACCAATAATTAAAACTCTCACTATAACTTAAAATTAAGTTTATTATTAACTAATAAAAATTCCATAAAATCAAAATCAATAGGATGATCTAGATCAAAGCACAAATGGGGAACTTCATAAATCATCGACCTGCTGGTAATAGCTCCTTTGAAATTATTGCTAAAAAAACTGTGTTTATAGATATAAAAAGAAGCATTCATATCATAAACATTTGGAGCCGACTGCCTCGTTAAAAACGAACCTTTTTTGGACGTGCTGTAATAACCAGAACTGTCCTCTTCTACCATATTAAAATAAGGATTACGATTTGCAGGGCTAACAGAAAAAATATTGTAAGCCTCTGAATCATTTTTTAATAATTCAAATGCATCTTTAAGATCATTTAAAGTACGTAATGGAGATGTTACATCTAAATCAATTACGTAATCAAAATTAACATTATTTTTTTTTTCGGAGTAACTAAGTACATCTTTGATTGCATCAATTTTCCCAGCAGAATCTGATGCTAAAAACTCAGGTCTAGAATATTCCGTATCAATTTCAACATTAAAGTTATTAACCACCGCTTTTATCTCAGCATCATCAGTTGATAACACAACTTTTGTCCCTAAGAATTCTTTAGCAAAATCTATAGCTGTTTTGATTGAATAATAAATTAATGACTTACCATTAATCATTTTAATATTTTTACCAGGAATTCCTTTTGAACCACCTCTAGCGCATATTGTAATTAAAATAGCCACTTTTTTTAAAATTTTATTTGTTTAATATCCTCTTGTGCTTTCTGAAAATCATCATGTTTGCCAATATCTAACCAATATCCAACTAATGGGTACGATACAACTTTTAATTTTTCATCAATTAATTTATCTATTAAATCTGTAGCATTAAAAAAAGCTTCTTTAGGAAGGTATTTCAATACTGTTTTTTTCATCAAATAAATACCTCCATTAGAATAATAAGTATACGTAGGTTTTTCTTTAAAACTTTTAACATGCCCTCCTTCGGTTTCCAACACTGCATAAGGGACATTCACTTGATACGGGATAGTAACAACTGAAAAGTCAGCATCTTTAGATATAAAATCAAGAAATAAATGTTCGTAATCTAAATTCGTCAGTAAATCTGAATTCATAATCAAGACATAATCATGTATAAAATTATCAATCTTAGAAACTGCCCCAATAGTTCCTAAAGCAACATCCTCCCAAACATAGTTAATTTTAATATTTCTTTCCGCCCCATCACCAAAATGACTCACAATTTGCTCACCTAAATATTTGACAGAAAACCAAAAATCATCTATGCCATATAACGCAAGACGATCTATGTTATATTCCATAATAGCCTTATTACCTATCTTTAAAAGTGGTTTTGGGATTGTATCAGTTAGGGGCTGTAAACGCTGTCCGCGTCCTCCAGCCATTACAACAACATCAACAGGCAAATATGATCTAATTTCTCGAAAGTTTATGACATTTACAACATTATCATTGTTATCTAAAATAGGCAAAATCCTATAATTACCTTCGCGGTATTCAATTATTTTCTCAATATCTTGATCCCCTTTCCTAATGTACTTAGGCTCTGATTGAATTATTTCATCTACAGCCTTATCTATAGTAACACCGTTAATAAGTGCTCTCCTAACATCTCCATCAGTGAGCGACCCTAATAACTTATCGTTACTATCAACTACAAACAATATTGCATCTTTAGAAAGAATGTTCAGTTTCAACAACCCTTCCTTTATAGTACTTCCTGAAAAAATCAGATAATCTCTAAAATTTCTCATATTCTTTTTTTAAAATTTTTATGATTTTGGAAGCAGTTTCTCCATCTCCGTAAATACTTTTAAAACTCACGCTATTCTCACCTTCAATAAAATTTGTTGCTTCTAAAATAGCATCTTTATCAACTGGTATAGAAATAATATTTTTACTTACAATCCTACCGTCTTGCCTATTACCAATATTGATAACCCATTTTGGAAAAAAGGCCGCTTCAACAAACCCACTAGATGTATTTCCTATCATAAAACTAGACAATTTCATACAAGATAAATATCCAATCATTCCAAAAGAATCAACTATTTTTAGGCTTGGATTATGTTGACCGAACTTGATAATAATTTCCTTTATCTGATCGCCAATTGTATCTGCATTGGGCAACGTAATTACTATCTGATATCTTTTCATTAACTCTGAAAATGAAGATAATAATTCATTGATATAATTTATATTCTTTTCCAAATTTACTGTTTCAGGGTGAAAAGTGCATAAAATCGTAGGTAAAGCTAAGTCAATATTAAATTTAGACTTAAAATCATGAATATTTAAATAATCTATTTTTTTTAAATTTTCTACACTTAGAGCTCCAACATTAAAAGTTTGTGCTAATGGATTTATCTGAATAGCTTTCTTTTTATATATCTCAGTTGAAACGAATAGCAGATTAGACATTAATGAAATAGCATGTCTGTATACATTATCTATTGCACCTAAAGTTGTTTCGCCAGCGTGTAAATGAGCAATTCTAAACACAAAAGGTGTAGTAGCTGTTACAGCTGCAAACATTTCATATCGATCACCTAATGCAATTATATAGTCATAAGATTTATTTGACCAAAAATCAGCAAAAACAGTAATAGTTTCTCCAATGTTTTTACTAATATCTACTGAATTTCTATTAATTAAAGGTGTCTCCACTTCATAAACATTTTCAAAATTAGCATTTTTAATTTCATTAATTGTATAACCATGTTGCCTGGATAGGTGTGTTCCAAAAGCAACCACATCTAAATCAAAAAAATCATCAGCTTGAAAGGCTTTTAATAAAGGTAAATAAATACCAAAATCTGCACGTGAGCTCGTTAATACCGCAATTTTCATAATTCTATTAAGTCGTCTTCATTAAAATCATTGATCGCTCTCCTACCTATAACCTCATCCCATTGCATTGGAGAAATTCCGTTTCCTGGTCGTTTTACTGTAATGTTTTGTTCTGAAAAAGTATCTCCTTTTTTAATTTCGGTTAAGGCTACTATACTTTTTCTTGCTATGTTAATATTTTTCTTTTCTGATGGACTTGGTTCTTTAATTCCGCTTCCTGAAATTGCCAATTCAATATTTCTGATGGCTTTTGTCATGGCTTTTAATTCCTCTGGTTCTAAAGAAGCAGCATGATCTGGACCTTCCATAGTTCTATCTAAAGTGAAGTGTTTTTCAATAACAACAGCTCCAAGTGCAACAGCTGCAGTAGGCACTTCTATACCTAATGTATGGTCTGAATAGCCAATTTTTACTCCAAACATTTTTTCAATCGAAAGCATTGCTTTGAGGTTTACATCTATCATTGGTGTTGGATATTCTGTATTGCAATGCAAAATTGTTATTTTATCTTTTGCAATTCCAGCCTTTAAAAAGACATCTAGTGCGTCTTTTATTTCGCTCATCATAGCCATTCCTGTAGAAATAATTACTTCTTCAAACAATGTTGCTGCTTTTTTTAGATAAGGCAAGTTTGTTATTTCTCCACTAGGAATTTTCACCAATTTTAATCCAATTGAAGCCAAATAATCCAAAGACAACATATCGAAAGCTGTTGAGAAAAACTTAATATTTTTTTCTTTACAATATTTTATTAATTCTTCATGTTGATGATGCGATAATTCTAATCCTTTTAGCATTTCAAATTGCGTATCATTTTCATTTTGAGTATTCTGAATTTGATATTCTGCTTTTTTTGCAGTTTTAGACACTAAATTTTCAGCTTTAAAAGTTTGAAATTTTACATAATCCACACCTGCATTTACTGCTGCGTCAATTAATTCTATAGCTTTTTTGATGTCACCATTATGGTTGACACCTGCTTCTGCTATTATAATTACTTTTTCTTTCATTACTTTATTTTTTTGGCAGGATTCCCTACCCAAGTTTCATTATTTGGGATGTTTTGTAGTATTACACTTCCTGCTCCCAAAATACAATTTGAACCTATACTAATATTTTGTTTAGAAGAAGAATTAACTCCTATAAAACTTTTATTACCAATTGTTATATTTCCTGCTAAAGTTGCCGATGGAGCTAAATGAACAAAATCACCTAATTCACATTCGTGTTCTACAACTGCATTTGTATTGATTATAACTCCTTTTCCTATTTTACTTAAAGCATTTACAATTGCATTTTTCCCTATATAGGTTGATACTCCAATTGTCGCTGTTTTGGAAACATTTGCTGTTTTATCAATAAGAACAAACTGATTTAGTTCGTTTTTGATAAATAGATTGACCAATTTTTCTCTTACGTTTGGCTCACCAATTGTTGGAAAAACATAATCATCTTTTACTATCGCTTGTAACTCAGCTTCCGATTCATTCCCAAAATATTCAAGATTATATGGGTTTGACTTTACTTCATGCCTATCAAAATAACCTAAAATAGTGTAGCCTAATTCCAACATGCTTTCAATTAAAACATAAGCATGTCCTGAATAACCATATATATATATGTTTTTACATTCTTGCACTACTTGGTATATTTACGATTCTTTCTTCTAGAAATAATGCGTTTTTTTGTTCGTCTCTTTGGCAGTGATTGTACATTGGCAAACGATGCATTAATTGCCAAATTGGTCGTGACATAACATTATTTTCATTTGATTGTTTTAAAAACAAATCCCTTTCGGCTTTATTTTCTAATTCAATACACATTAACCAATAATTTGCTTTAGTGTTTTCTAATTCTGTTCTGAAATTTATTCCTTTGCTTGCAAAAAAAGAAGCATATTCTGTAGCTAATGTTCTCTTGTTTTCAATTAATGAATTTAATTGTTCTAATTGCGCACAAGCTAAGGCTGCATTTAAATTTGGCATTCTATAGTTATATCCTAGTTCATCATGATAAAACTCATAAGGATGTGGTTTTTTTGCAGTTGTTGTTAAATATTTTGCTTTAGTACCAATTTCTTCGTCGTTTGTAATAATTGCACCACCACCACCAGAAGTCACAACTTTATTTCCGTTAAACGAAAAAGCACCTAACTTTCCTAAAGTTCCAGTATGTTTTCCTTTATAATAACTTCCTAAAGATTCTGCTGCATCTTCCACAACTGTAATATTCCATTTATCACAAACACTTAATAATTCATCTAAATGTACTGGAAAGCCAAAAGTGTGCATTGGCATACATGCTGCTATTTTTCTGTTTGTTTTTTTATTATAACAAACATTATTTCTCATTTCTGCATT
Source organism: Flavobacterium gelidicaeli (assembly GCF_013294005.1). Lineage (GTDB taxonomy): Bacteria > Bacteroidota > Bacteroidia > Flavobacteriales > Flavobacteriaceae > Flavobacterium. Next base: position 94,830 of record NZ_JABSNK010000004.1, on the reverse strand, counting down.
TTCATCTAGAAAATTTGAAACGGCAATTGGAGACAATCCCATTGTATCAATATCCACATCTAGAAAAACTGGGTGTGCATTATTATAAGCTATTGCGTTGGCTGTTGCCACAAATGTTAAGCCTTGTGTTAGTACTTCATCATCTGACATTACCCCTGCAAGTCTCAAAGCAACTTGTAAACCAGCTGTTCCATTTACAACCGCAATTCCTTTTTTGGCAGTTGTTATATCTTGCATCATTACTTCAAAACGATCCACAAAAGCACCTACAGACGAAACAAAAGTACTATCGATTGTTTCTAAAAGGTATTTTTTTTCATTTCCTCCAAAATGTGGTACATGCAAAGGAATGAATTCGTCTGTTTTAAATTGAGATTTAATAAAATCTATTGTGGTTTCGAAATCGTTAGCCATTACATTTTTGCGTCTAAATATTTTCCTGTTTCTTTATGTCCAAAGTCTGGAATCATTTTATGAAATAAATCAACAATTTGTTCTTTTGTCCATTTTCCATCTTTCTTCATAGTATCAATGGCATCAGAAAATAAATTTAGTTTATCATCTTCACTATTGAATTCATTCTTGATAATTCCTAAATTAACGAATTTATTCATATCAAGAACTTCGTTTTCTGTATAAAATTCTTCAAAATCTTTCTCTCCAGTTGTATCACTTTTTGTGAATAAACATGGCCATTTTCCTTCTTGTGGTAAAGCTTCCATTAAAGCTCTAGCTTCATTTTCGTCTTCACATAAAAAGGGTTCGTAGCCCAATTGCTTTAAAAATTTTACAGCTATATCTGCAAAAGTAATTAGATGTAAACTTTCACTTAATTTAGGAAAAAAGACATCTCTACTTTCTCCAAATATGCATGACATCAAGCATAATTCTCCAGACTCTTGTGGTACAACAAAATATCTTTTAATATCATTTGGAGCAACAATTGGTTGTTTTTTTTGAATTCTTTGGTTAAAACCATGTAGTAAAGAACCATCTGAAAATGCAACATTTGCAAAACGTGCTGTTGAAATGTTGATTTGTTTACTTCTTCGCATTAGGAACATTTCCATAATTCGTTTAGAAGCACCCATCATGTTTACTGGATTTGCAGCTTTATCTGTAGAAACACAGAAATATTTTTTTACACCTTTATTAATAGATTGCAGAATAGTTTTGTCTGTATTGAATACGTTGACATTAATCATTCTCATTAATGTGTAAGGATCTTTTTCAGATCTAACATGTTTTAAAGCTGATAAGTTTAGTACATAATCGTACTCACCATCTGATTCTATGAATGCATCGTATTCTATTGATCCAATATCTAATGCAAATGTTTGAAAATCCCCTTCTATATATCCAAAAGAGCTTCTGATGTCCCTTACGAGTTCGACCATATTATTCTCAGAAATATCAACAACATGCAGTTTAATTGGATTTCTCTTAAATATCTCTTTTGTAACAGCTTGTCCAATTGATCCAGCACCTCCAATCACTAGGAATTTTGAAGATGAAACGATTTCATTCAACTTAACCTTGTGTTCGGTTATATCATTATTGAAAAGTAATTCATTTCTGCCAATTAAATTAAGTATATTCATAATTTACAACTATATATTTATGATTAAATTTGTTATTAATGTAGATATATCTTTCATTTTTAAACATCATTTAAATAAGTAACTTTAATATTAAAACTTTGGTCAAATAATCTTAATTATAATATTCTTCATACCAATCTATAAATTCTTTTACTCCTTTTTTAATGGTTGTATTTGGTTTATAATCAAAATCTTTTATTAAACTATCGACATTTGCCCATGTTCTATTAACATCACCAGCTTGCATTGGTTGCATATTTTTCTCTGCAACTTTACCCGTATAGTTTTCAATTTCTGAGATGAAGTCTACTAATTTTACTGGTTGACTATTACCTATATTATAAAGCCTATAATTTTCGTCTTCAACATTGTCCGTAATCAAAGTTGCTATAATCCCTTCTACAATATCATCGATATATGTAAAATCTCTATATAAATCTCCATTATTAAAAACATTTATAGGTCTGTTATTCAATATCGCGTCCGTAAACAAAAACATAGCCATATCCGGTCTTCCCCATGGACCATATACTGTAAAAAAGCGCAGACCAATTGTTTTAATATTAAACAAGTGACTATACGTATGAGCCATTAGTTCGTTTGCTTTTTTTGTTGCGGCATAGATGCTTATTGGTTTATCTACAGATTGATCTACATCAAATGGTACAGCTGTACTATTGCCGTAAACACTAGAACTGCTAGCATATACTATTTTTTTTACATTATTATGACGAATACATTCTAATAAATTCATAAATCCAACAATATTACTTTCTACGTAAACCATTGGGTCTTCAATACTATATCGTACTCCTGCCTGTGCTGCTAAATTACATACAGCATCAAATTGTTGCTCTTTAAATAATAAAGGCAAGTGCACTTGATCTTCTAAATTTAATTTTATGAATTTATATTTATCTCCATAAGTTTTACTCACTGAAACTTTATGTTCAGAAACTTCAAAAATACCAAGATCTTTGAGACGAGCCATTTTTAAATTAATATCATAATAGCCATTAATATTATCTAAACCAAATACATCATGACCTAATGAAATTAACTTTTTACAAAGATGATAACCTATAAATCCTGCCGCTCCTGTTACTAATATTTTCATGTTATCTTAATAAATTAATATTATTTTATAAATCTAAATACTTTTAGTTACACTACAATTTCCCATCAACATTTACTTTCAAAACACCTTTTACATCATACACTATGCTATTGTCTCCCCTTAAGGCGTCAAAATCCATTTGTAAAAAATCAGTATGCGCTACTCCTAGAACAATTGCATCAAATTTTTGTAACGGTACTATTTTAGTGGTAACAAGCTTGTATTCATGTTCTACCTCAGCTGGACTAGCCCAAGGATCATATATGGTTACATTAATACCATAATCAGCCAAAGCTGCAATGACATCTACAATTTTAGTATTGCGTACATCAGGGCAATTCTCCTTAAAGGTAATTCCTAACATTAATAAATTAGCATCCTTTACGGTAATTCCTTTTTTTATCATCAATTTTACAACCTGTGCTGCAACATATTCTCCCATACTATCATTTAAGCGACGTCCCGCCAAAATAATTTCAGGATGATAGCCAAATTCTTGTGCACGTTGTGCCAAATAAAACGGATCTACACCAATACAATGACCACCAACTAATCCTGGTTTAAAAGGTAGGAAATTCCATTTAGTTCCGGCTGCTTCTAAAACGGCATGCGTATCAATATCCATTAAGTTGAATATCTTAGCTAATTCATTTACAAAAGCAATATTGATATCTCTTTGTGAGTTCTCAATCACTTTGGCTGCTTCTGCCACTTTAATCGTTGGTGCTAAATGCGTTCCCGCTGTTATCACAGATTTGTACAAATTATCTACTTTTTGTCCTATTTCTGGAGTAGAACCAGCTGTAACTTTTAATATTTTTTCAACTGTATGTTCCTTATCACCGGGATTAATACGTTCAGGCGAATAACCTGCAAAGAAATCTACATTAAATTGCAAACCTGATATTTTTTCTAAAATAGGTACGCATTCATCTTCAGTAACACCTGGATAAACAGTAGATTCATAAATAACGATATCCCCTTTCTTAAGTACCTTTGCTACGGATTCTGAAGATTTATATAAAGGGGTTAAATCTGGACGGTTGTTTTTATCAACAGGTGTAGGCACAGTAACAACATAATAATTACAGTCGGCTATATCGTTTAAATTAGCTGAGCATAATAATCCGTTTTGATTGGTATTGAAATTATCTACTAAAACTTTTTGCAAAACATCATCAGATATTTCTAATGTGCTATCCGTACCGGAACGCAAGCCGTCAATTCTTCCTTGATTAATATCAAATCCAACAACTGGATACTTAGTAGCAAATAATCTTGCCAAAGGAAGACCAACGTACCCTAACCCTATAACTGCAATTTTTATACTCATTTTTTATATTTTCTGTCTCTAAACAACAGCTGTGTTTGTGACTATTATTATATCAAGTTTAGCTTTTTTTTAAATGACGAAGCCTACTGATTCTTTATTTTACAAAATTCATTGCTATCAATTCACAATAAAAAACAGCTATTACTTTTATACCTGTACATTATCCCTTTTCTATCGCATCACTGTTTTTAAAATCAAACGGTTTGCTGCAAATTAAAGTTAGCGGTATTCTCTAACTTTGATTACATACTTTTCTGTCTTACATACTAAATAAAAAATATGTCCAGCAAATTTATTACAGCAAATCAATTATGAATTTGTGATATCTGTATGCCTTTTTAAATACAATACAAGTTACGGATAACCCTATTTTATTGTATGAAACAAATTAATTTTAAAGAAAGTACTATTTGTTTTTTTTTTAATTCTAAGAAAAAGAAAACTCAGCCATCTAGCAATGGCTACGCCGTAGTAAATCCCATTTTTAATGTGACTTGCTAACAACTCCCTCTTATTTCCTATTAAAATCAGTAGAGAATTCTATTTACTTGTACCGATTTCAATTTTGGCAAATATAGAAAAAAGATTCCCCTAATGTCCATTTTAATAATTCTAAAAAAATCATCAAAAAACACAACGTCTCGTAATCCCTATAAACCAAGACAATACCATTAGAAATATCACTAGATTTAGTTAGAAAAACAAGACCTATTAAAGGTTTTTAAATTTATGATAGTAACTCTGGTTTTTCTCTTTCTAATGTACCGTACAAACTTTTCACATCTTGTGAAAATTCTTTTTGTAAAATTAAATGTGCGGTATCTGTATAAATAAAAATAGCATCTTTCATCCCGATAAATGCAGTATATTTATCGGTACCAATTACCATATTCCTATGTTTATCTATTGGATGCCCGATAGAAACTAAATAGTCATATACGGACTCAAAGGAACCTAGATCAGACCAAACAAATTCTGACGAAACTACTTTTATCTTTTTACTGCGCTCCATTACAGCATAATCAACACTTATTGAAGGAATTTGCATTGAGGCCTCATAATCAACGATACCGTTCACGCTTTTTTGCCAAGCTATTTTAGATTTCTCATATACTTTAGGCGCATATAATTTTAATTCTTCTAAAAACACTGATGCTTTAAAGCAAAACATACCACTATTCCATAAAAAATTTCCTTTAGCAATAAAATCGGCTGCAGTTACTTGATTTGGTTTTTCTCTAAAAGAAACCACATCATCTCCATTTCTTTCAATGTATCCATAACCAATTTCTGGCTTTGTTGGTATTATTCCAAAAGTAACAATAAATCCTTTGCTGGCTTTGTCAATAGCCTCTTCCATTGCTTGACCATAACTTTCCATATTACCAATGATATGATCCGAAGGAGTTACAATTAAAATATCATTCTCTTGAGATGCAAATGCAGCAAATGCTATCGCAGCTGCCGTATTCCTAGGTGTAGACTCAATGATATCGACATAATCTGTAGCTGATTTTTCTAAAATAGCTTTACTTAAATGACAATTATCAATATTACCTACTACCATTATTTTATTCGCAATATCCTTATTGCGATTAACTGTCATTTCAAACAATGATTTACCATCAAAGATATCAAGATATTGCTTGGGTCTGCTTTTACGGGACAAAGGCCACAATCTACTTCCCACTCCTCCAGTAAGAATAACATGCGTAATCTCATTTGAATTTTCCATATTATTTATCTTAAATTATTATTCTATGAATTAAAAGTAGGCACATTTAAAATCATTGCAAAATTTTTATCGAAATAAACGCTGTAACTATCTATTATAATTAATTTTCAACACGCAACCCAATGTTTCTAGAACAAGTAAATAATGATTACTATTTACTTCCTGCACTATTGCTTTTTGAGAAATAAACGGTCCAGAATCAAGTGTGATGGTATCGCCTATCTTTATTTGATCAACACTAATATCGTAATTATCTGATGTATCCAACCATTTTTTAATAGTCGCAATTTCATCCTCTTTTACAATGGCTGCTTTACCTAACCAAAACAAGTAGCGCACTGCACCAGCAGATTGAAAAACTAAATTCCTATCTTTTTCTTCTAAACGAACAAAAACATACGAATTAAAAAGAGGCACTTCTACTTTTTTCTTTCTATCAGTCCATTGCCTAATTTGAATTGTCAAAGGGCAATAACATTCTATTCCAATTTTATTTAATTGAGTCGCTACTTTCTTCTCCCATTTCGGTTTTGTATAGACTACGTACCAATTCATTTTTTTTTATATTAACTATTCATAAGTCCTCGAATACTACTTTTATTTAAATTATAGTTTTAAAATAATTAAGCACCAATTCCTTGATAAATAAAACCAATCTTCTTCAAATCGGCTCCATTCAAAATATTTCGTCCATCAAAAATAAAAGCGGGTTTTTGCATTCCATCGTAGATTGTTTGCCAATTGTATTCTTTGAACTCATCCCATTCGGTCAAAACAGCAATAGCGTGCGCTCCTTTACAAGCTTCGTAAGGATCCTCAAAGGAGCTTACAAAATTTTTATTTTTATCGGAGGAACGTGTTGCTAAATAATTCAAATCTGCTAAAACTTTTTTCTCAGTAACCTTTGGATCAAAGACAGCAATTTGCGCTTCTTCATTAATCAAATCATCTGCAACGTAGATAGCAGCTGATTCTCTAGTGTCATTCGTATCTTTTTTAAATGCCCATCCCAAGAAAGTAATTTTTTTACCCGAAACGGTATTGTACAATGTTTGAACGATTTTATTAGAGAAACGTCTTTTTTGGTAATCATTCATAATAATCACCTGCTCCCAATAATCAGCAACTTCATTCAAGCCATACGATTTAGCGATATACACTAAATTTAAAATATCTTTTTGGAAACAAGAACCACCAAAACCAACAGAAGCTTTTAAAAACTTAGCCCCTATCCTACTGTCCATTCCTATTGCTTTGGCTACTTCACTGACATCAGCTCCCGTTTTTTCACACAGTTCAGACATTGCGTTTATCGAAGAGATGCGTTGTGCCAAAAAAGCATTTGCCGTTAGCTTAGATAATTCTGATGACCAAACATTAGTTGTCAAAATCTTATCCTTTGCAACCCAGTTTGCGTAAACTTCAACTAATGAGTTAATTGCATCTTGCCCTTCTAACGAAGTATCACCCCCAATTAATATACGATCTGGGTTTAATAAATCAGTAACTGCAGTTCCTTCAGCCAAAAATTCTGGATTAGAAAGAATTTGAAATTGCACTCCATTACCGGTATTATCTAAAATACTTTTTATAGCCTCTGCTGTTCTTACAGGCAACGTTGATTTCTCAACTACTATTTTATCCTCTTTAGCAACTCTAGCAATTTGTCTAGCACATAATTCGATAAACTTTAAATCGGCTGCCATTCCTTTCCCTTTTCCGTAGGTCTTTGTAGGTGTATTTACCGAGATAAAAATCACTTGCGCCTCGGCTATAGCCTTATCTACATCTGTTGAGAAAAATAAGTTTCTCCCTCTAGCATCGGCAACAACTTCAGCAAGTCCTGGTTCATATATCGGAATATTATTTACGTCTTCATCATTCCAAGCAGCAATTCGCTCTTCGTTTAAATCAACAACGGTAACTTGTATGTGCGGACATTTTTGTGCAATTACAGCCATAGTAGGTCCCCCTACATATCCTGCCCCAATGCAACAAATTTTTGTAATCTTCATCTTCTTGTTTTTTTCTTACTTCTTTCTTCTTTTCTCTAGTCTATTTCCTAGTGCCTATTGCCTAATGCCAAGCAGCTATATCTACAACCAACTCTCTTCATAAAAGAGTTACTTCAAATTATCCCAATACCATGCAACTGCTTCTTGCAAACCATCTTGTAACGAAAATTGAGGATCATACCCTAACAATTCCTTTGCCTTATTGATACTCGCCAAGGAATGCGGAATATCACCTGCTCTATTAGGGCCATATTCTGGAACTACATTTGCAATTTCAGGGTTGTATTTTGACAAAAACTCTTTTAAATAACGCATTAAATCGTTTAATGTATTTCTATCACCAAAAGCAGTATTGTAAACGGTATTTACTGCTGCGCTATTGGTAGTATTCATAGCCAACTCATTCATTTGAATCACATTGTCTATATAGGTAAAATCTCTTGAATAATTTCCGTCACCATTAATTTTAGGAGATTCTAATTGCATTAATTGCATTACAAATTTCGGAATCACAGCGGCATAAGCTCCGTTAGGATCTTGCTTTCTTCCAAAAACATTAAAATAACGCAATCCTATTGTTTCAATACCATACGTTTTACTAAAAATCTCAGCGTATAGCTCATTTACGTATTTTGTTATTGCATAAGGTGACAACGGTTTTCCAATCACGGCTTCAACCTTTGGCAAACCTTCTGAATCACCATAAGTAGAAGAACTTGCTGCATAAATAAATCGTTTAACTTTAGCATCTCTTGAAGCAACTAACATATTTAAAAAACCCGAAACATTAACATCATTTGTAGTAACTGGATCATTTATAGAACGTGGAACCGAACCTAAAGCGGCTTGGTGAAAAACGAAATCTTTATCTTTTACTGCTTTTTCACAATCAGCCGCATTACGAATATCACCTTCAATTAAGGTAAATTTTGGGTTATCAATGCAATTCGCTAAATTATGCTTGTGTCCCGTAGCAAAATTATCCAAGCAAGTTACTTCATGTCCTTTGGATAAAAAATACTCACATAAATTGGATCCTATAAATCCAGCACCACCAGTAATTAATATCTTATTATTCGTTCCTTCTGTCATAATCTTTTTTATTATTTCTACTTTTTTTTATTTCTTGAACTTTTTTAAAATACTACTTAAAAAAGATTTTCTATCTTCATCTTCATGGTAACCTCCATAGTCTCCAGTTGCATAATAGCCATATCCTCCTCCATATCCATATCCAGCGCCATATTTTGCTTTGTTCTGAAAACCATTTAAAATGATACTTACATTACTTAATTCCCCTCTTTTAATTCGGTTGTTTAATAATGTTATCATTTCTTTTTTAGAATAGTTCTGCCTCACAATGTACAAAGAAACATCTGAAAATTGAGACAATTCTAAAGCATCAGATACTAATCCTACAGGAGGTGTATCCAATATAATATAATCGTATTTTTTCTTTAATTCTTCAATAAAATCGCCCATTCTATCACTAATAATAAGCTCTGAAGGGTTAGGCGGCACTGGTCCTGAAAGGATAACGTCAAGATAGGGTATTTGAGTATGATTTGTGATCTCTTCTATTGTTTTTTGTTTGATCAAATAATTCACTACACCCAAATTATTTGTTAAATTAAACTCATCAAAAAGCTTTGGTTTCCTTAAATCCATACCTACAATGACAGTCTTTTTTTCGCTTAAAGCAAAAACTGTAGCGATATTTATAGAACAAAAAGTTTTTCCTTCACCTCCTACTGAAGACGTAATCATTAATGTTTTTGCCCCTTCTACATCTTGTTTTTTATACAAAAATTGTAGCGAAGACCGAATCGCTCTAAAAGATTCTGATAAAGCCGACTTCGGTTTTTCAAACACTGCTAAATCACTTGATTCTTTCAACAAGCCTACAACTCCTATTAACGGAATTTTAGTTAATTTATTGATATCCTCGACATTTTGAATCGAGTTATTTATGAAGAACACCGCAAAAACAAAAAGCAAGGGAAACAATAACCCTAAAAATAAAGCCATGACGTAATTCACAGATGTTTTTGGCCCTACTAATCCTCCGCCAACATCTTTAGCAGGATCAATAAAATGGATATCTGATAAATTGGCTGCTTTTACGATATCCGCCTCGCTTCTTTTTTGTAAAAATGTACTGTAGATATTGTCGCTTAAATCGTATTTTCTTTTAATTTTAATCAACTCTTGTTGGTCATCTGGTAGTTTTTTAATACTTCCCTCTGCTTGATTAATTTTATTAGTAACCATCGCAAGGTCGTACTGAAGCGACGATTTTGCGGAAGCAATATTCTCTAAAAGAACATTCTTAATGGCAGCCATTTGATTGTCAAAATCCTTAAATATTTTATCACTTTTGACAGCATAAGCCATTTCAGAGCGCTGGGTAGACAATGCAATTAACTTAGATACATTAGTCACAATATTAGGATCTTCGATGCCCGCAACTGAAGGCGCAGGAAGTTTTGCATAATCAACACTATTTCTCAAATAGGCTTTTAAAGAATTGTAGTAAGCCACTTTACGTGTTAATTCGTCTTTTTGAACATCAAATTCAAGAATTTTATCCGAAAACTTAGCACCGCCTTCTTCAATATCATAAATATTTTTATCCTTTCTAAATGTTTTTAACTCATTACCAGTTTCTTTTAACTGAGATTCCATAGAAACCAAAGTACTGTCTATAAAGGCTATGGTATTAGTAGCAAATTGATTTTTACTGTCCAGCTGTCTCTTAATCAACATTTTTACTGTCGCATTAAGATAAGTAACCATTCTTGCTTTATTAGTCCCCTGCATCCCTAAGGTGATAATGGAACTCCCCTTATCATCAGAACGCACATTGATACCTTTATAGCCTGATACAGTACCATTAAAATCATTAAAACGTACAAAATACTCGTTTCCTTTATAGAACCCTGGAGCGTCTTTTATTTGTAATTTCCAATTTAAAAAAGGCAAAGAAACTTGCTGACCTACTTTATACCTTTTTACAAATTCTCCTTCAGCAACAGCCGTTGTTGCATAGGAATTATCAGAATAAGTAAGTATGGAAACACTATTTTGTTCAAACGGAATACGAATTTCATACTCGCTTTCATTTATAAATTTGATCCCAATAAGCCCTCCAGCAAGTTGCCCCTTAGTCTTATCAATAGTGACATAAAAAGGAACGGCACCATAGGCATCTGTTAAATTATACTTGCCTTGAACCAAATAATCAATATAAAACTGAAGATTTTCAACCACTAATTCGTTATGCGACCTTGACTGTAATGTAGTTGAAATAGTTTGTACTTGATCAGAAATACCACCCCAGTTAAAAACCAAACTGGTAGTCGAAGTAAACAATGGATTATTCTCTTCCTTTACAGAAATAAGGGTTTCCATTGCGTAAATTTTTTCTTTTCGAATATTTACCTGATAGGCAATAGTAAAGGAGATTATCAAACTCAATAAAAACCATTTCCAATAACCAGCAATCTTCATCAAGAAGCCTTTAAAATCAAAGCTTGCCTGGTTTTCAAAAATTGAAAAGTCTTTTATATCTAACATTATTTATAGTCTGTTTTTAATTCCTAAGTAATAAGAAAGTAGTTGTTGCAAGTGACAATAAGGTAATAATAGTACCTAAGGATTCAATTCCTGTTTTTCCTGTTCCCCAAGTTTTTTGCTTAAGCGGCTTTACATAAATATAATCATTAGGTTGCAGGTAAAAATAAGGTGATTGCATTACCGCCCTATCAGTAAGGTCAATATCGTGCAACTCACTACCTGTAGGTGTTTGTCTAATGATAGTAACCTTTTTTCTGTTTCCTGTTATTGAAATATCTCCTGCATTTGCTATAGCTTCCATAATATTTACATTGTCTTGGAACAAAACTTTAGTTCCTGTACTTCCCACTTCGCCATTAATTGTATACCTAAATCCTGCTAACTTAACAGTAACAAATATATTGGCTTCTTTCTTAAAATACTCTGACAGTAATTGGCCCTCAATTTTTTTTCTAACTTCATCTAGTGTATATCCAATTACATTTACTTCACCCAGCATAGGCATTCTAATATTACCGTGATCGTCTACCGTAAAACCACTAAAATACAATCCATCAGCAGATTTTTCAGAAGTTGCATCTTCAGTAGTATTAAAAATAGCAACTAACTTAGGGTCAATCGCTTTTATATTTATACTTAAAACATCATTTGTTTGCAATCGATAGGGCTTAGCAACAACTTCTTTAATCGAATTTGTTAACTCATCACCGTCTTTTTTTTGCAAATAAATCAAATCCTGTGTAGGGATACAAGAGCTAAATAATACGCTAATACTTAGGAATAAAAAGAAAGTATATCTATTCATTTTTTTATTTTAGATAACAAATATAGCTTTTCATTTTTTATATAAAAAGTTTCGTTATTTATTAAGACAATTAATTATTTTTGAAAGACTTTTCAAAGGGAACCCGATGCAAAATACTGCGTCCTAAAGTAACTTCATCAGCATATTCTAGCTCATCCCCCACCGCTATTCCGCGTGCAATAGTCGACATTAAAATACCTGAATCAGCAATTTGTTTGTAAATATAAAAATTAGTGGTATCTCCTTCCATAGTAGAGCTCAAGGCAAAAATTATTTCAGACACCTTAGCTTGTTTTACTTTTTCGACTAAAGTGGTTATTTTTAACTGACTAGGACCCACTCCATCAATAGGAGAAATCTTCCCTCCTAAAACATGATAAACACCTTTATATTGTCCTGTATTTTCAATTGCCATTACATCTCTAATGTCTTCTACAACACAAACCAGTTGGTGGTCCCTATTTTTATTGGCACAAATTTCACAAACAGCACTATCAGAAATATTATGACACTGCTCACAATATTTAATATCCTCACGCATTTGCACTAATGCTTGCGACAAAAAAGTGGTTTGCTCTTTGGGCTGCTTTAGCAAATGAAGCACTAAACGCAAAGCAGATCGCTTACCTATCCCCGGTAATTGTGCAATTTCATTAACTGCTTTTTCTATTAATTTTGATGAAAATTCCATAGCTGCAAAGGTAGCAAATTGTTTACTTTACTAATAAGTAAAATTTCGCATTAAGCGCCTTTTATCAAATAATTCAAGGGATAAATAGCGCATTAAACAAAAAATTGTATTTTGGTCTGCAAAAACCAAGCAATGACTCCATTTACAATACTCACGCTAATCATTATTTATTTTGGGATACTGTTTACAATCTCTCATTTTACCAGTAGAAAAGACAATGGAAACGAAGCGTTTTTTAAAGCCAATAAAAACTCTAAATGGTACTTAGTTGCTTTTGGAATGATTGGAACAGCCTTATCTGGCGTAACCTTTATTTCGGTGCCTGGTGAAGTAGGCGCTCCTAGTGGAGAACAGTTTAAATACTTTCAATTTGTTTTAGGGAACGCTATTGGTTTCCTGATTATTGCTAGAATATTACTCCCTTTATACTACCGCCTGAACCTGACTTCAATTTATGGTTATATTGAACGCAGACTTGGCACGTACTCCTATAAAACGGCAGCTACGATATTCTTGATTAGTAGAACAATAGGCTCCGCTTTTAGACTTTATCTTGTGGTAATTGTTTTACAACGCTACGTTTTTGATTTTTATGGCATTCCGTTTGCAGCCACTGTAATGATTTCGTTAGCTTTAATTTTCGCCTACACTTACCGCGGTGGATTAAAAACCATCATTATCACGGATACCTTGCAAACATTTTTCTTAGTGACATCCGTATTTATGACTATTTATTTCATTTGTCAGAGCATGAACCTGAATATGGTGGAAGCATTTGAAGAAGTAAAAAACAGTAATTATTCTAAGATATTTTTCTTTGATGATTTTGTCTCTAGTAAGTTTCATTTTGTAAAACAAATTCTAGGCGGAATATTCGTTACCATAGCCATGGTGGGATTAGATCAAGACTTAATGCAAAAAAACCTAAGTTGTGCAACGATTAAAGAAGCACAAAAAAACATGTACAGCTTTACGGTAATATTTGTTTTGATAAATATTTTCTTTTTGAGCGTAGGAGCTTTGCTGTATATTTTTGCCGCTAAAAATGGCATAGCAGTACCTACCGATTTAATCACAGGTAAACCAAGAACCGATCTTCTTTTTCCAGAAATTGCTTTTCACCACCTAACGATAATTCCTTCGGTGGTATTTCTACTAGGATTGACAGCAGCGACATTTGCCACTACAGATTCTGCTTTAACCGCACTAACCACTTCTTTTTGTGTCGATTTTTTAGCAATGGATAAAACAGAAAATCTCAACAAACCAAACGTGGTAAGAACAAGACACTTTGTTCACGTAGGGTTTTCATTATTGATGTTTTTTGTAATTATCTTTTTTAACGCCGTGAATGACAGCTCAGTTGTAGGAATGATTTTTAGAGTAGCCTCTTATACGTATGGACCACTACTAGGACTATACAGTTTTGGATTATTTATGAAATCCAAAACCGTTACAGACAAACTAGTCCCTTTTATTTGTGTAGTATCTCCAGCTTTGACTTTCTTAATTAGCGAAAATTCGAAAAGCTTATTTTTTGGATATGTTTTTGACAACGAACTGATCATTATCAATGGACTGATAACATTTTTAGGTCTACTTATAATCAGTAAACCCACTACTGAAAAGGTCTCATTTTAATTTTTTAGTCTGATAGCAGAAAAAAATCCTTTCTCTTTTAAAGAAAAAAAAGAATGATTACTTCGTCAGTTCGCTTTGCTGGGGTATAGCAAATAGCAGGATTAGCTCCTAAAGAAATTAATACCTATTAGTAGTCAAAAGCACTAATGTACAAGCAACTTCTGATTTGATATTGTTTAATGTTAATAACTGAACCAACTCAGGATTTTCGGTTCCAGGATTAAAAATAACGCGTTTTGGTTTTGCCTCTACGATATAGTTGTAATAATCACGTTGACGTGCTGGGTTTAAATACAAACTCACAGTATCTATATTAGATAACGGAATGGCTTTAGTTTTAATTTTAACTCCGGCAACTTCACCAGCATTTTGCCCAATAGCAAGAACAGAGTGTCCTTTTTCAGTAAGCATGGTAATTGCCTTAAAGGCGTATCGCTCTGGTTTTGTGGATGCACCAAGAACTAAAGTTTTTTTATTTTTCATTACTTAAATATTTTTCTACAAAAGTACTAAAATAGTATAGTTCATTTCAATTAAAATTAATATCTTTCTTTTCTGCTTTTGCATTAGCAATAAAAAAAGGGACAAACGATAACCTTTTCTTAATCTATTGAAAGCACACGCAACAACACTAACAAACTAATTTCGCCAAAAAAACATGGAACTTTTTATTTACCTATTTGCTGCTTTATTTTCCGTCTTAAATCCTATTGGAACCGTGCCTATTTTTGTTGGCTTAACAATGGACGACAGTAAAAGCGAGCGTTCCAGAATTTCATTATGGACAGCTATTAATGTCTTTATAATATTGATTATTTCGTTTTTCTTTGGAGAATATGTGTTGACTTTTTTCGGAATTAGCATAGAAGCGCTTCGAATTGCAGGAGGAATTATTATTGCCACGTCAGGGTTTTCATTGCTTACAGGAAATTTCAACAAAAAAAGAGGGGTTAATAAAAAAGTTGAAAACGACGCACAAAGAAGAAACGACATTGCCTTAACTCCACTCGCAATCCCCATGCTCGCTGGACCAGGATCAATTTCATTATTGATTGCTTTCTATCATGAACACAACACCCTATCTGACATTATAATATGTATTCTAGCGATACTTGCTGTTGCAATTGCTATTTTTATCACTTTACGAAGTGCTCATTATTTAGCCAAAATCCTTGGGGCTTCAGGAATTGTAGCTATTTCCCGAATTGTAGGTTTTATAGTTATTGCAATTGGGATACAATACATCATCAGCTCAATTATAACAATTGTACAAACGAATTTCATGAAATAACAAACTAAAAAAACACCTCCAAATACTGAAGGTGTTTTTTTTATGTAAAAGTTAAGCTATAACAATACTAATCATAAAAAATCCCAATTGATAATTCGAGCAGAGTCGAGAACCACTCGCGTATCTCTAATGCGCTCGAAGTGATAAAAATTAGGCTAGACTATATTGAAATAGTTTTAGGTACTATTATGCTTTTGGCAAAAATATCTCTGCCATCATGCAACGAGCACTTCCGCCCCCACATGCTTCAATAGTATCTAAACTAGAACTAAGGATTGTAGCATGTTTTTCTAATTGCTCAATTTGCTTAGCAGTCAAACTTGTATGCGCCGCAGCACTCATCACTAAATATCTTTTATCAGCTGCCCCACGAACTTCTAACATGTTCCCAGCAAAATTATTTACTTGAGCTTCAGTGATTAAAATAACTTCTTTTCCGTCATCTTTTAAATTATCAAGAACCATTTTACGCTCTTTCTTATCATCGATACATTCTGCACAAATTACAGCAAAAGTCTCCCCTAAACACATCATTACATTAGTGTGGTAAATAAGTTTACGTTCCCCATCAACTGTTTGAAAAGCTTCGAATACTACTGGTGCATAATCAAAATCTTCACAGAATTCAATAAACAACTCTTCGTCAGCTCTTGGCGACAAAGCACAATAGGCTTTTTCATTTGCTCTATCTAATAACAAACTACCCGTACCTTCTAAGAAAAAACCATCTTCTTCAGCAGAAGTATAGTCTACAATAGTATCGATCTTAAATCCTTTTTCCTCTAATTCATCTAAGATTTCTTCACGACGTTCAACACGACGGTTCTCAGCAAACATAGGGTAAAGTGCAACATCCCCATTTTCATGGAAAGAAACCCAGTTATTAGGAAAAATACTATCTGGTGTATCTGGGTTTAAAGTATCATCAACAACAGTTACATCAACACCTACTGCTCTTAATTTATTTGCAAAATCGTCAAATTCTTGTTGTGCTTTAGCATTAACCGTAGCAGGCAAAAGTCCGTCAAGAACTTTTTGATAATAATTATTCACTGCTGTTTGTTCATTCATACGAAACGCCACTGGACGAATCATCAAAATTGAATTAGTAGTTTGTTTCATTTTATATTTTTTTTATAGCATTCTATTTAGCAAATCGAACAATTAACCTCTAATTAAAGGCAAAGTAGAACAGCGCAATAATCCTTCTTGTTTTGAAATTTCTGCGTAAGGAATCTCTTCGACGATAAAATCATTAGAACGCAACCAATTATTCAATCTAGTAAAATTTCGTTCAGATACAACAACATTTGAATCTATCGAAAAAACATTCGAATTCATCGTGTACATTTCGTCTCTTGTAATGTGGAATAAATTTTCCTTTCCAAAGAGATTCACCAAGTACAAATAGTCTGCCTCTTCTCTAAAACCACTTTTATAAATAATTCCCTTGTCTTTCCCTACAGGTTGAAAACAACAATCTAAATGCAAAGCGTTGTCTCTCGCTTCTAACTTTGATTTTACTAAATCAAATTCTTTCACTATTTTGTTAGGGAACAACTCTTTTATAAATTGAACTCCTTCTTTATTAGTACGAGCAGTCATATAATCTTTATAATCACTCCCCTTGTAAGTACCAATAAAAATATAATCGTTCCAAAGCATCACATCACCACCTTCAATATGTACTTCTTCCGGCGGACGCACTACTTTTTTTGGATCAATTTTATCAATAACATATTGAATAGCGTCTAACTCTCTTTCTCTTTCAGGCAAAATGTTTGCTTTAACAAAAACATCATCAATAACAAAACCAATATCACGAGAAAAAATCTGATTGTAATTTTCTATTAACTCTGGTCTAAAAACAGTTACATTGTATTTTTTTAAAACAGTATAAAAAGCATCCATTTCTTCAATCATATCTTGCTCTACTGGATAAGTTCCTGCCAATATATGTTCTAATGATTTTGGATCATACGCTTCCTCTACAGAAGGTGTAGGCCCATTATTATTGGCACTACCTAATACTACTGCTTGTAGCTTTGACGTTTCGTTATTTACTTTTAATTCTAACATATAGCGTTATTAATTTGGACAAAGGTAAAAAAAAAGCCTCACTATTTAGTGAGGCTTTTAAGCAGATTATTTTATTTTTCTCCTTTTTTGAATTCTCTTAAGGTAGAACCTGTGTAAACCTGTCTTGGCCTTCCTATAGGCTCTTTGTTTTCACGCATTTCTTTCCATTGTGCGATCCAACCTGGTAAACGTCCAATAGCAAACATTACTGTAAACATATCAGTAGGTACTCCTAATGCTCTATATATAATTCCTGAATAGAAATCAACATTAGGATATAAGTTTCTTGATTTGAAGTATTCATCTTCTAAAGCAGCTGCTTCTAATTTTTTAGCAATTTCAAGAATTGGATCTTCAACTCCTAAAGTTTCTAAAACCTCTTTTGCTGCTTTTTTTATAATTCTTGCACGTGGATCAAAGTTTTTATATACTCTATGACCAAATCCCATTAAACGGAATGGATCATTTTTATCTTTGGCTTTAGCCAAATAAGCATCAGTATCCCCACCATTTTTATTGATTTCCTCTAACATTTCAAGTACCGCTTGATTAGCACCACCGTGAAGAGGTCCCCATAATGCCGAAACTCCTGCAGAAATTGAAGCGAATAATCCTGCGTGAGAAGAACCAACCATTCTTACCGTAGAAGTAGAACAGTTTTGCTCATGATCAGCATGAAGAATAAATAACTTATCTAGTGCATCAATTACAATTGGGTTTGGTTTGTAAGGCTGAGTAGGCAATTCAAACATTAATCGCATGAAATTTTCAACATACCCTTTAGTATTATCATAATAATTTAAAGGATATCCCATACTTTTTCTATAAGTCCAAGTAGCGATAACTAAAAATTTACCCATTGTTTTACAAACAGCGTGGTACATTTCTTTTTCATTATCTACATTAACAGACTTAGGATTAAATGCAGTTAATGCACTTGTTAAAGCAGCTAAAACTCCCATTGGGTGTGCTGTTCTAGGAAAACCATCAATGATGTTTTTCATTTCTTCATTAACCAGTGTATGTTTTCTGATATCTTCTTCAAACTGCTCTAACTGTGAAGCAGTAGGAAGGTCTCCAAAAATCAATAAATAAGAAACTTCTAAGAAGTCTGCTTTTTCAGCTAAATCTTCAATAGAATACCCTCTGTAACGTAAAATCCCAAGTTCTCCATCAAGGAAAGTAATTTTACTTGTACAAGAACCTGAATTCTTATACCCTGGATCTAAAGTGATAACACCAGTTAAATCTCTTAATTTGTTTATATCGATAGCTTCTTCATTTTCGCTTCCTTTAACCATCGGAAACTCAAATTTCTTACCATCAATTTCTAATATAGCTGTTTTTGACATAATATTTTGGAAATAAATCTTTATATTTAATAATTTACCAAATCTAAGGATAATAACATTAATTAAAAAGAGAAAAACACAATGATATTGTTAAATTTTACAAAAAAAGCCATCCGTGTTGAGTGAATGGCTTTTTAAGAGACTATTTCTTAAATTAATTAATCTTAAATGCTTTTTTTCCAGGAAAATAAGCCGTGTCACCTAATTCTTCTTCGATTCTAAGTAATTGATTGTATTTAGCCATACGATCAGAACGAGATGCTGAACCTGTTTTTATTTGACCACAGTTTAAAGCTACTGCTAAATCAGCAATTGTATTATCCTCAGTCTCCCCTGAACGGTGTGACATCACAGAAGTATAACCTGCATTCTTAGCCATATTTACCGCTGCAATTGTTTCCGTTAAAGTTCCAATTTGGTTTACTTTAATCAAAATTGAATTTGCAATTCCTTCTTCAATTCCTCTAGACAAACGCGCTACGTTAGTTACAAATAAGTCATCACCTACTAACTGAACTTTATCTCCAATTTTTTCGGTTAATAACTTCCAACCATCCCAGTCATTTTCATCCATACCATCTTCGATTGAGATAATAGGATATTTAGCCGCTAATTCAGCTAAATAATCAACTTGCTCTGCTGATGATCTAATTTTTCCAGTTTCTCCTTCAAATTTAGAATAATCATATTTACCGTTTACATAAAATTCCGCAGCAGCACAATCTAAGGCAATCATAATTTCATCTCCAAAAGTGTAACCTGCATTTTCAACTGCTTTTTTGATTGTATCCAAAGCGTCTTCAGTACCTCCAGGTAAATTTGGTGCAAAACCACCTTCATCACCTACAGCTGTACTTAATCCTCTATCGTGTAATACTTTTTTCAAACTATGAAAAATCTCTGTCCCCATTTGCATAGCATGAGTAAAAGAAGTTGCTTTTACAGGAAAAATCATAAACTCTTGAAATGCGATAGGCGCATCAGAGTGTGATCCACCATTTATAATATTCATCATTGGTACCGGCAAAGTATTCGCCGAAACCCCACCTACATATCTATACAAAGGCAATCCTAATTCATTTGCAGCCGCTTTTGCAACAGCAAGAGAAACACCTAAAATTGCATTCGCTCCTAAATTAGATTTATTAGGCGTACCGTCAAGATTAATCATAGTTTGATCAATCAAGTTTTGTTCAAAAACCGAAGTGCCTAATAACTCATCAGCAATGATTGTATTAACATTTTTCACTGCATTCAAAACTCCTTTTCCTAAGTAAGCTTTTCCACCATCACGTAACTCTACTGCTTCATGCTCACCAGTTGATGCCCCAGAAGGAACAGCAGCTCTTCCTAAAACGCCATTATCAGTAATTACATCTACTTCGATAGTAGGGTTTCCTCTTGAATCGAAAATTTGTCTTGCGTGAATTTTAATAATAATACTCATACTACTTTATTTTTAAATTTTATATTACAAATATATTCTATCTTTTCTAATGATTTTATGAAAAAAAGTGAATGTTATTAACGAAAACGTTATAATTTTTTTAAAAAACAAAATAAAAACGATAAAGATAAAAATACAAAGATTTTTTTATCTTATATTTTTAATATAGAAAAACATAACGTTAGTATATAGCCACGATTTAATATCAACAGTATAAAAAAAAGGATAATATTCAGACTTAATATTATCCTTTTTTAAAATTATTAACCTTTCAAACTCTCAATAAACTCATCAAAAAGATACGAAGAATCGTGAGGTCCAGGACTCGCTTCAGGATGGTATTGCACCGAAAAACATTTTTTATTCTTCATTCTCATTCCGGCAACTGTTCCGTCATTTAAATGCACATGAGTTATCTCTAAATCATTATTACGCTCTAATTCCTCTTTATTTACAGCAAAACCATGATTTTGAGAAGTTATTTCTCCCTTACCAGAAATTAAATTCTTAACGGGATGATTTATACCACGGTGGCCATTAAACATTTTATAAGTAGAAACACCATTAGCTAAACCTATAACTTGATGCCCTAAACAAATACCAAATAAAGGAATATCAGACTTTATTATACTCTTTGCAACCTCTATAGCATTAGAAAGTGGTTCTGGATCTCCAGGACCATTAGACAAGAAATAACCATTAGGATTAAAAGCAGCCATTTCTTCAAAAGAAGAATCGAAAGGAAAAACCTTTATATAGCAATCTCTTTTAGCCAGATTACGTAATATGTTTGTTTTAATCCCAAGATCTAAAGCAGACACTTTATACTTCGCGTTTTCATCACCATAAAAATAAGGTTCTTTAGTAGAAACTTTAGAAGCCAATTCCAAACCTTTCATGTCAGGCACATTTTGTAATGCTATTTTCAAATCCTCAACAGCAGTTCCATCTGTACAAATAACAGCATTCATCGCTCCATTATCTCTAATGTAGCTAACTAAAGCACGTGTATCAACATCTGAAATACAAATTAAGTTTTCTTTTTGAAAATAATCTTCTAGACTACCAGAAGCATCTTCGCGAGAATAATTAAAGCTAAAGTTTTTGCAAACTAAACCAGCAATTTTAATCCCGTCTGATTCGACTTCATTGTCGTTGACACCATAATTCCCAATATGAGGATTAGTAGTAACCATAATTTGCCCAAAATAAGATGGATCAGTAAAAATTTCTTGATACCCTGTCATCCCAGTATTAAAACAAACTTCACCAAAAGTAGTTCCGCTAATTCCAATTGATTTTCCGTGAAAAATTGTACCATCGCTTAATAAAAGGACAGCGCTTTGTCGTGTTGTATATTTCATGTGTAGTTAAATATAGTGCAAATTTAATTTTTTAATATAATGGAAGCAAACTTTTAAAATTTATTATAAAACAAAAAGGTTATTGCTATAATTATGCTGAGTATCAAATGAGAAAACCAGACGAACAATTAAAAAAATAATTATTAGATAAACAATATTTGCATTCCAAAAAAAAAGGATAAACTATAAATAGCTTATCCTTAATTTTTATTGAATGATTATTTTCATAACTATTCAGCAGCGTCAGTAGATGTTTCAGTTTCAGGAGCTGGAGCTTCAGTAGCTTCATCACCTTTTTTAGCTTTTCCACCACGACGGCTTTTAGCTTTTTTAACTTCTTTTTTACCTCCATTATAAAGTTCATTGAAATCTACAAGTTCGATCATTGCCATATCAGCATTATCTCCCAAACGATTTCCAACTTTAATGATACGAGTGTATCCACCTGGACGGTCTCCTACTTTAGCAGCTACGTCTCTGAATAAATCAGTTACGGCATATTTGCTACGTAAATAAGCAAAAACAATACGACGATTGTGAGTCGTATCTGATTTTGATTTTGTTATTAAAGGCTCAACAAATTGTTTAAGCGCTTTTGCTTTAGCAACAGTAGTATTAATACGTTTGTGCTCAATAAGAGAACAAGCCATATTAGCTAACATAGATTTTCTATGTGCTGTCTGTCTGCTTAAGTGATTGAATTTTTTTCCGTGTCTCATGACGTGTATTTTTATACTTTCATCTTGATACTATCCGCTTTGGAGATCAAAATATGAAGTAATTTATTCTTTATCTAATTTGTATTTCGCTAAGTCCATACCGAAGGTTAAATTCTTAACAGCAACTAGTTCATCTAGTTCAGTTAAAGATTTTTTACCAAAATTACGGAATTTCATTAGGTCATTTTTATTGAAAGATACTAAATCTCCAAGTGTATCAACTTCAGCCGCTTTCAAACAATTTAATGCTCTAACAGATAAATCCATATCAACAAGCTTAGTTTTAAGCAATTGTCTCATATGTAATGATTCTTCATCATACGATTCTGTTTGTGCAATTTCATCAGCCTCAAGTGTAATTCTTTCATCAGAGAACAACATGAAGTGGTGAATTAAAACTTTAGCAGCTTCAGTAAGGGCATCTTTTGGATTAATAGAACCATCAGTTTTAATTTCAAAAACTAATTTTTCATAATCTGTTTTTTGCTCTACACGGAAGTTTTCTATTGCATATTTTACATTTTTTACCGGAGTAAAAATAGAATCTGTAAAAATGGTTCCAATTGCAGCATTCTGTTTTTTGTTCTCTTCAGCAGGAACATATCCTCTACCTTTTTCGATTGTTAAATCGAAATTCAGTTTGATTTTACTATCTAAATTACAAATTACTAGTTCTGGATTCAAAACTTGGAAACCTGAGATAAATTTTTGAAAATCACCAGCTGTTAATTGATCTTTACCAGAAACAGAAATAGTAACTGCTTCATTATCTATATCTTCAATTTGACGTTTAAAACGTACCTGTTTAAGATTAAGAATAATTTCGGTAACGTCTTCAACAACTCCTGAAATAGTAGAAAACTCATGATCTACACCTTCTATGCGAACAGATGTAATTGCATAACCTTCTAATGCTGAAAGCAAAACTCTTCTAAGTGCATTACCAACGGTTAATCCGTATCCTGGTTCTAAAGGTCTGAATTCAAACTTTCCTTCAAAATCAGTTGAATCAATCATGATAACTTTATCGGGCTTCTGAAAATTAAATATTGCCATAAATTTCGACTAAGTCAATTATTATTTGTTGTACAACTCTACGATTAATTGTTCTTTAATGTTTTCTGGAATTTGAAGTCTAGCAGGTACAGAAACAAAAGTACCTTCTTTAACGTCATTATTCCAAGTAATCCATTCATAAACATGACTTGAATTAGATAAAGAACGTTCGATTGCTTCTAAAGATTTAGACTTTTCACGAACAGCAACTTTATCACCAGGTTTAAGGTGGTAAGAAGCTATATTTACAACATCACCGTTTACAGTGATGTGTCTGTGAGAAACTAATTGTCTAGCACCTCTACGAGATGGAGCAATACCCATTCTGAATACTACGTTATCTAATCTAGCTTCACATAATTGTAAAAGAACTTCACCAGTAACTCCTTTAGTAGCTGATGCTTTTTTAAATAAACCTCTGAATTGTTTTTCTAAAATTCCATAAGAATATTTAGCTTTTTGCTTTTCCATTAACTGGATTGCATATTCAGATTTTTTACCTCTTTTTTTGGCCATCCCGTGTTGTCCAGGTGGGTAGCTTCTTCTTTCGAATGCTTTGTCATCTCCGAATATTGCTTCGCCAAATTTACGAGCAATTCTAGTTTTTGGACCAGTATATCTTGCCATTTCTAAAAAATTAAATTAAGGTAGAGATTATGAATTCAGGTCATATCCTTCGATAATCGTATATTCTACCTAGTTATACTTAAATATATTATTAAACTCTACGTCTTTTTGGAGGACGACATCCATTGTGAGGCATTGGAGTAACATCGATAATCTCTGTAACTTCAATTCCACCGTTATGTAAAGATCGAATAGCAGACTCACGTCCGTTACCTGGTCCTTTAACATAAACTTTCACTTTTTTAAGTCCTGCTTCAAGAGCTACTTTACTACAATCTTCTGCTGCCATTTGAGCCGCGTATGGAGTGTTCTTTTTAGAACCTCTAAAACCCATTTTACCAGCTGAAGACCAAGAAATAACTTCACCTTTTTTGTTTGTCAAAGAAATGATGATGTTATTGAAGGTAGCAGAAATATGAGCTTCTCCCGTTGATTCAACGATAACTTTACGTTTTTTTGCAGTTGCTTTAGCCATATTACTTATTATTTAGTTGCTTTTTTCTTGTTCGCAACAGTTTTTCTTTTACCTTTTCTAGTTCTAGAGTTATTCTTAGTTCTTTGCCCTCTTAAAGGAAGACCAGTTCTATGACGAATACCTCTATAACAACCAATATCCATTAAACGTTTGATGTTTAAAGAAACTTCAGAACGTAATTCTCCTTCAATTTTAAATGAACCAACTACTTCACGAATTGCTCCGATTTCGTCATCATTCCAATCTTGAACTTTTTTGTCTTGGCTTACTTGAGCTTTTTCTAAAATCTCAATAGCTCTACTTTTTCCTAATCCGAAGATGTAGGTAAGTGCTATAACACCTCTCTTATTTTTTGGGATATCTACCCCTGCTATTCTTGCCATAATTATCCTTGTCTTTGTTTAAATCTAGGATTCTTTTTGTTTATAACGTACAATCTCCCTTTTCTACGCACAATTTTGCACTCGGGACTTCTCTTTTTTACTGATGCTCTAACTTTCATAGTGAATATCCTTTAATATCTATAAGTAATTCTTGCTTTTGACAAATCGTAAGGGCTCATTTCTAATTTCACTTTATCACCAGGTAATAATTTGATGTAATGCATACGCATTTTTCCAGAAATATGAGCAATTACAATATGTCCGTTCTCTAATTCTACACGGAACATAGCATTTGATAATGCTTCAATGATCGATCCGTCTTGTTCTATTGCTGATTGTTTTGCCATAAAATTAAGCTACTGCTTTTCTATTTTTTCCACTTTTCATTAAACCGTCATAATGTTTGTTTAACAAATATGAATTGATTTGTTGAATTGTATCAATTGCAACACCAACCATGATGATTAATGAGGTACCCCCAAAAAACATTGCCCAAGATTGTTGAACATCCATAACACTTACAACAATCGCTGGGAACACAGCTATTAAAGCAAGAAATAAAGATCCTGGGAAAGTTATCAATGACATCACTTTATCTAAAAATTCTGAAGTTTCAACTCCTGGTCTAACACCTGGAATAAAACCACCACTTCTCTTTAGATCATCTGACATCTTATTAGTAGGAACAGTAATCGCAGTATAAAAGAATGTAAATACAACAATTAATGTTGCAAACAGTAAATTATACCAAAAACCGAACATATTACTAAAAGCACCAGCAATTGATTGTGATGCATCTGATTTTGATAACCCAGCAACTGCAGCAGGTATAAACATAATTGCTTGAGCAAAAATAATAGGCATAACTCCAGAAGCATTAAGCTTTAAAGGAATCCATTGTCTATTACCACCCATTAAATCTTGCTCATAATCACCTGATGTAGTACGACGTGCATACTGAACTGGTATTTTTCTAATTGCCATAGTTAATAAAACACAGGCAACAATAACTAAAAGCCAGATAATAATTTCAATAACCAATAACATTGGTCCTCCATTGTTATTTGTAACTCTAGTTGTAAATTCTTGTATAAATGCTTGAGGAAATCTTGCAAGTATACCGACCATAATTAAAAGTGATATACCATTTCCAATTCCTTTGTCAGTTATTTTTTCTCCTAACCACATGGCAAAAATCGTACCTGTAACTAAGATAACTACTGAAGAAAATAAGAATTCAAAAGAATTAAACCCTAATAAAAATGCACTACTAGGTAAAGTTCTATATAGATTATAGATGTAAGTTGGGCCTTGAAGTAGAGTAATCCCTATCGTCAACCAACGTGTTATCTGATTAATCTTTTTTCTACCACTTTCACCGTCACTTTGTAATTTTTGTAAATAAGGAATAGCAATTCCCATTAACTGAACTACAATAGATGCCGAGATGTAAGGCATAATTCCTAGAGCAAAAACAGACGCTTTAGAGAATGCACCACCAGTAAACATATCTAAAATAGATCCAATACCACTTTTGGTTTGGCCAGCTAAACTTGTTAATTGTGTTGCATCGATTCCCGGCAGCGTAACATGTGCTCCAAAACGATAAACTAAAAGCAGACCTAATGTAATTAGGATTCTGTTTTTTAGTTCCTCGATTTTCCAAACATTGCTTATTGATTCAATAAATTTCTTCATAAATTGAAAAATTATATTGTCACAGCTTCTCCACCAGCAGCTTCAATAGCAGCTTTTGCAGTAGCAGTAAATTTGTGAGCGGTTACTTTTAATTTTGCTTTCAATTCTCCTCTTCCTAAAATCTTAACAATTTCATTTTTAGTAGCTAAACGATTTGCAACATAGGTTGTCATATCGATAGAATCAGTTACGATTCCATTATCTACTAATAACTGGATTGTATCTAGATTAACACCTTCGTAATCTTTACGGTTGATGTTTGTGAAACCAAACTTAGGCACACGTCTTTGAAGTGGCATTTGCCCTCCCTCAAAACCAATCTTTTTAGAATAACCAGAACGAGATTTTGCTCCTTTGTGACCTCTTGCAGAAGTACCACCTTTTCCAGAACCTTCTCCTCTACCTAATCTTTTATTTTGATTGTGCGTTGACCCTTCAGCTGGTTGTAAGTTACTTAAATTCATAACAGTATTTGTTATTTAGCTTCCTCTACAGAAACTAAGTGTTTAACTTTGTTTATCATCCCAAGGATTGCAGGGTTTGAGTCATGTTCTACAACTTGACCCATTTTACGTAGACCTAAAGCCTCTAATCCTCTTTTTTGATCAAGCGGACAGTTGATTTTACTTCTAACTTGTTTTACTAATAATTTAGCCATAATTTCCTTGAATTAACCTTTAAAAACTTTTTCTAAAGAAACCCCTCTTTGTTTTGCAACACTGTAAGCGCTTCTCATTTGTAATAAAGCATCAAAAGTTGCTTTAACTACGTTGTGAGGATTTGAAGATCCTTGTGATTTAGATAATACATCGTGAATACCTACTGATTCAAGAACTGAACGAACAGCTCCACCAGCAATAACTCCTGTACCATGAGAGGCAGGAATTAAAAATACACGTGCACCACCAAATTTACCTTTTTGTTCGTGTGGAACTGATTGTCCATTTAAAGGAATTTTTACTAAATTTTTCTTAGCATCTTCTACTGCTTTCGCAATTGCTTCAGAAACATCTTTAGATTTTCCTAATCCATGTCCTACAACACCATTTTCATCACCTACAACTACAATAGCAGAAAAACCAAAAGCTCTACCTCCTTTTGTAACCTTAGTAACACGATTAACACTCACCAAACGATCTTTTAATTCAAGACCAGTTGGTTTTACTAACTCTACATTCTTGTATTTATTAGACATAATATATTAGAATTTAAGTCCAGCCGCTCTCGCGCCTTCTGCTAATGATTTAATACGCCCATGATACAAGTAACCTCCTCTATCGAATGTCACCACTTCTATCCCAGCTTTTAATGCTTTTTCTGCAACTAGTTTCCCAACTGCAGTAGCAACCTCTACGTTCGTACCTTTTCCTATTTCTTTTTCTCTTGAAGAAGCAGCTAATAAAGTAACTCCATTTACGTCATCAATAAGTTGCGCGTATATTTCTTTGTTACTTCTAAAAACAGATAGTCTTGGATTTGTAGTAGTACCACTAATCGTTTTTCTAATTCTGAATCTAATTCTCTGTCTTCTTTCAGGTTTTGTTAATGACATAATCTCTTATTTTTTAAGCTGATTTACCTGCTTTTCTTCTTAATACTTCACCCACAAACTTAACACCTTTTCCTTTATACGGCTCAGGCTTACGGAAACCTCTAATCTTTGCCGCTACTTGACCTAAAAGTTGTTTATCAATTGATGTTAACTTTACTATTGGGTTTTTTCCTTTTTCAGATATTGTTTCAAGAGTTACTTCAGGAGCAATATCTAAAACAATATTATGAGAATATCCAAGAGCTAAATCTAGTTTTTGACCTTGATTTGAAGCTCTATAACCAACACCTACCAATTCTAAAGATTTTGTAAAACCATCAGTAACACCTAAAATCATGTTATTGATTAATGATCTATATAAACCATGTTTTGCTCTTTGGTCTTTATGATCAGATGATCTATCAACTTGGACTTGATCACCTTCAACTGTTACAGTAACGTCCGAGAACTCCTGAGTTAGTTGACCGTTTTTTCCTTTTACTGTAATAATACCGTCTTTAACTTCTACAGTTACGCCAGCAGGGATTACAATTGGGCTTTTACCTATTCTTGACATCTTATAGTCTTTTTATTAGTATACGTAACAAATTACCTCTCCACCAACATTAAGTTGTTTTGCTTTCTTTCCAGTCATCAAACCTTTTGACGTAGAAACGATAGCAATTCCTAATCCATTAAGGATTCTTGGAATAGAAGAAGAACTTGAATATTTACGTAAACCTGGTTTACTAATTCTTTGGATATCTTTAATTACTGACTCCTTAGTATCTTTATCATACTTCAAAGCAATTTTGATTGAACCCTGAACAGCGTTGTCTTCAAATTTGTAACTTAAGATATAACCTTGATCAAATAAGATCTTAGTTATTTCTTTTTTTAGATTAGATGCAGGAATTTCGACAACTTTGTGGTTTGCAGCCACAGCGTTTCTAACCCTTGTTAAATAATCTGCAATAGGATCTGTATACATATGTATAAATTTGCGATTATGGTTTTCTTTAGACCTTCTAAAGAACCTTTAACCAATTAAAATTCAATTTTTTACCAACTAGCTTTTTTCACGCCTGGTATCAATCCATTATTAGCCATTTCACGAAATGTAACACGTGAAACACCAAATTGACGCATATACCCTCTTGGTCTACCTGTTAATTTACATCTATTATGTAAACGAACTGGCGAAGCATTTTTCGGTAACTTTTGCAAACCTACGAAATCTCCAGCTTCTAACAAAGCTTTTCTTTTCTCAGCATACTTTGCTACCGTTTTTTCTCTCTTAACCTCACGGGCTTTCATTGATTCTTTAGCCATATCTTAATTCTTTTTAAAAGGTAATCCTAGTTCAGTTAACAATGACTTTGCTTCCTTATCTGTCTGAGCAGTAGTAACAAAAGTAATATCCATACCTGAAATTTTGTTTACTTTATCAATATCAATTTCTGGAAAAATGATCTGTTCTAAAACACCAAGGTTATAGTTTCCTCTTCCATCAAAACCTGTAGCTTTAATCCCACTAAAATCCCTTACACGCGGTAAAGCAGAAGTAATAAGTCTATCTAAAAACTCATACATTCTCTCTCCACGTAAAGTAACTTTTGCTCCAATTGGCATCCCTTTTCTTAATTTGAATGACGCAACGTCTTTCTTTGAGATAGTAGATACTGCTTTTTGTCCAGTAATTTTAGTCAATTCATCAACTGCATAGTCGATTAATTTTTTATCAGAAACTGCTGCTCCAACTCCACGGCTTAAAACGATTTTTTCCAATTTTGGAACTTGCATTACGTTTACATATCCGTACTCTTCTTTAAGAGCAGAGATAACTCTACTCTTATATTCTTCTTTCAATCTAGGTGTATACGCCATTACTATAGTACTTGATTAGATTTTTTTGAAAATCTTACTTTCTTATCTCCTTCAACTCTAACTCCTGTTCTAGTTGCTTCCTTAGTTTTAGGATCAATTAGAGAGACATTAGATATTTGAATAGAAGCTTCTTTTTTCACAATACCACCTTGAGGGCTTTTTGCACTTGGTTTCGTATGTTTAGAAACCATGTTTACACCTTCTACGATAGCTTTGTTTTTCTCACGGTCAACACGTAATACTTTACCTTCAGAACCTTTATGGTCTCCAGCAATTACTCTTACAATGTCACCTGTTTTTATTTTTAGCTTTATCATCTTAAAACGAATTAAAGCACTTCTGGTGCTAATGATACAATTTTCATGAATTGTTTTTCACGAAGTTCTCTTGCTACGGGTCCAAAAACACGAGTTCCTCTCATTTCACCTGCAGCGTTCAAAAGAACACATGCATTGTCATCGAAACGGATATAAGAACCATCGGCTCTTCTCACTTCTTTTCTGGTACGTACAACAACTGCAGTTGAAACAGCTCCTTTTTTAACGCTTCCGTTAGGAGTTGTATCTTTGATAGAAACTACAATCTTGTCACCAACAGAGGCATACCTTCTTTTGGTACCTCCTAAAACACGGATAGTTAAAACTTCCTTTGCTCCAGTGTTATCTGCTACTTTTAGTCTTGATTCTTGTTGTACCATAATTATTTAGCTCTTTCTAGGATTTCAACTAATCTCCAACATTTAGATTTACTTAAAGGACGCGTTTCGCTAATTCTTACAGTATCTCCAATATTACAGTCGTTTGTTTCGTCGTGTGCAACATATTTCTTTGTTTTCAACACGAACTTACCGTATAATGGGTGTTTTACTTTACGAACTTCTGCAACAACAATAGATTTATCCATTTTGTCTGAAGTTACAACACCAATTCTCTCTTTTCTTAAATTTCTTTTTTCTTCCATCTTTCAGCAGATTACAATTATTGTAACTCTCTTTTTGTAAGTTCTGTAGCTAATCTTGCAACTGTTCTTCTTACACCTCTAATTTGAAGTGGATTCTCAATTGGAGAAATAGCGTGAGCCATTTTTAGATCGGCATATGCCTTCTTAGTTTGACTAAGTTTTTCTTGCAACTCCGCTGCAGAAAGATCTTTTATTTCTGATTGTTTCATAATATAATATAGATTATGCTTCGAAATCTCTAGCAACAACGAATTTAGTTTTTACTGGAAGCTTTTGAGCTGCAAGACGTAACGCCTCTTTTGCAACTGACAAAGGAACTCCTCCAACTTCAAACATAATTCTTCCGGGTTTAACAACGGCAGCCCAATACTCAACTGCACC
This sequence comes from Flavobacterium gelidicaeli, assembly GCF_013294005.1. GTDB lineage: Bacteria > Bacteroidota > Bacteroidia > Flavobacteriales > Flavobacteriaceae > Flavobacterium. The sequence continues at coordinate 63,066 of NZ_JABSNK010000004.1, read as the reverse complement.
TTTACCTTTACCCATACGTACCTCAAGAGGCTTCTTAGTAATTGGTTTGTCTGGAAATATTTTGATCCATAATTGCCCCTCTCTTTTCATAAAACGAGTTGCAGCGATACGCGCAGCTTCAATTTGACGAGAAGTTAGAAACATTCCATTTTCATGTACAGATTTAATACCAAACATTCCATTAGAAAGTTCATGCCCTCTTCCAGAGTTCCCTTTCATTTTACCTTTTTGTACCTTACGGTATTTTGTTCTTTTAGGCTGTAACATTTTTCTTTAATTTAAAAATTACTTTCTTTTACGAGCGTCTGGTTTACCACCTTTGTTAAAGTTAGATTTTCCACGAGGAGAATCACCACCTTTTCCACCAGATTGTTTCTTGTCCATTCCAGCAAGTGGAGAAAGATCTCTCTTTCCGTAAACTTCACCTTTCATGATCCACACTTTGATACCCATTCTACCATAAGTAGTATGCGCCTCAGCAAGTGCATAATCAATATCAGCTCTGAAAGTTGATAAAGGAACTCTTCCTTCTTTGAAACCTTCTGAACGAGCCATCTCAGCACCATTCAAACGACCAGAAATCAAAACTTTGATACCTTCAGCGTTCATACGCATAGAAGCAGCAATAGCCATTTTGATTGCACGTCTGTAAGAAATTCTGCTTTCGATTTGACGGCAGATACTTGTTGCAACTAAATAAGCATCAAGTTCAGGTCTTTTAATTTCAAAGATGTTGATTTGAACCTCTTTGTCAGTAATTTTCTTAAGTTCTTCTTTTAACTTGTCTACCTCTTGCCCACCTTTCCCAATAATGATACCAGGTCTAGCTGTAGTGATAGTAACGGTTACAAGTTTCAAAGTTCTCTCGATGATTACTTTTGATACACTAGCTTTTGATAAACGAGCATGGATATACTTTCTGATTTTATGATCTTCGGCAAGTTTATCACCATAATCATTTCCACCATACCAGTTTGAGTCCCATCCTCTGATGATACCAAGTCTATTTCCAATTGGATTTGTCTTTTGTCCCATCTTGTATTAAATTGCTTGTGTGTTATTAATAGATCCAAGCACGATTGTTACGTGATTAGAACGTTTTCTAATTCTGTGTGCACGACCTTGTGGAGCCGGACGAAGTCTTTTCAACATCATTCCACCATCTACTCTGATCTCCTTAACAAATAAACCTGCTTCTTCCATATTAGCATCAGGGTTTTTTGCTTGCCAATTGGCAATAACAGATAAAACCAATTTCTCTAATTTTCTTGAAGCTTCTTTAGAACTAAATCTTAAGATGTTAAGTGCTCTTTCTACCTTCTGACCTCTTACCAAGTCCGCTACTAAGCGCATTTTTCTAGGTGAAGTAGGGCAGTTATTCAATTTCGCGAAAGCAATAGACTTATTAGCCTCTTTTCTCGCATCTGCTGTTTCTCTTTTACGAACTCCCATTGCTTCTTATTTTTTACCTTTATTTTTTGCTCCAGCATGACCTCTAAAAGATCTAGTTGGTGAAAATTCTCCTAATTTGTGACCTACCATGTTTTCAGTTACATAAACCGGTACAAATTGACGACCGTTATGAACTGCGATAGTCTGACCAACAAAGTCTGGAGTAATCATAGAAGCTCTAGACCATGTCTTTACAACTCCTTTATTCCCACCTGCTATGTTTTCTTGAACTTTCTTGTCTAACTTATAATGAACGAAAGGTCCTTTTTTTAATGAACGTGCCATATCTTATTATTTCTTTCTACGTTCTACGATATACTTGTTACTCGGGTTTTTCTTAGAACGAGTTCTATAACCTTTTGCTGGTATTCCATTTCTTGAACGTGGATGTCCACCAGAAGAACGTCCTTCACCACCACCCATTGGGTGATCGACAGGGTTCATTGCAACAGGTCTTGTTCTAGGTCTTCTACCTAACCATCTTGTTCTACCTGCTTTTCCAGATACAACTAATTGATGATCAGAATTAGAAACCGCTCCAATTGTAGCCGAACATGTCAACAAGATTAATCTTGTTTCACCAGAAGGCATTTTAATAGTAGCATATTTCCCATCTCTTGCCATTAACTGAGCAAATGTACCAGCAGAACGAGCAATAACAGCCCCCTGACCTGGACGTAACTCAATACAAGAGATTACAGTTCCTAATGGAATTTTACTCAATGGTAACGTATTACCAATTTCTGGCTGAGATTCTGGTCCTGAAACTAATTTCTGACCAACCTTCAATCCATTTTGAGCAATAATATAAGTTTTCTCACCATCAGCATAAGCTAACAAAGCGATAAACGCAGTACGATTTGGATCATATTCTATTGATTTCACAGTAGCAGGAATTCCTTCCTTAGTACGTTTGAAATCAATAATACGATATCTCTGCTTGTGACCACCACCCGTATAACGCATGGTCATCTTTCCTTGACTATTTCTACCTCCAGAGTTTTTTATCGGCGCTATCAAAGAGCGTTCCGGCTTATCAGTTGTAATGGCGTCATAACCATTCACAACTCTAAATCGCTGACCTGGGGTAATAGGTTTTAATTTTCTTACTGACATTTTTCTATCTTAGATATTGTTGTAAAAATCAATTGTTTCTCCTTCTTTTACTTGAACAATTGCTTTCTTAATTGCATTTGTTTTTCCAGTAATTAAACCACTTTTAGTGTATTTTGTAGTTCTATCCGGTCTTACGTTCATCGTGTTAACACTCAAAATAGTTACACCATAAGCAGCTTCAACAGCTTTCTTAATCTCAACTTTATTTGCTTTTTTGTTAACAACGAATCCGAAGCGGTTTAAAACTTCACTTTCTTTGGTTACTTTTTCTGTTACTATAGGTTTAATTATGATACTCATATCCTATTATTTACTTAAATTTTCTTCAATTACTTCCAAAGAACTCTCTAAAAGTACTAAATTATTAGCGTTTAATATAGCATAAGTGCTTAATTCTAAGCTACTTACAACACTAGCCGCTTTTAAATTGCGTGACGACAAATATACGTTTTTATTCGTATTACCCAACACAAACAGCGATTTTTTATTCTCTAACTCTAAAGCCTTCAAAACATTAATGAAATTTTTAGTGTTTGGAGCATCAAAACTAAAGTCTTCAAGAACAATAATATTTGACTCTTTTGCTTTCATTGAGAAAGCAGATTTTCTTGCTAAACGCTTCAAGTTTTTATTCAATTTAAATGAATAACTTCTTGGCCTAGGTCCAAAAACCGTTCCCCCACCTTTAAACAATGGATTTTTAATACTTCCCGCACGAGCAGTACCTGTTCCTTTTTGCTTTTTAATCTTACGTGTACTTCCCGCAACTTCAGCTCTTTCTTTAGCCTTGTGCGTTCCTTGTCTTTGATTAGCTAAGTATTGCTTAACATCAAGGTATACAGCGTGATTATTTGGTTCAATTGCGAATACTGAATCAGAAAGTTGAACTTTTCTCCCAGTATCTTTTCCGTTGAAATCTACTACTTTTACTTCCATTACTTGTGAATGATTACATAAGAGTTATTATGACCAGGAACACATCCTTTGATCACAAGTAGGTTCTTTTCAGTAACTACTTTTAAAACTCTAAGGTTTTGAATGTTTACATTTTCTCCTCCCATACGTCCAGCCATACGCATTCCTTTGAATACTCTAGATGGATATGAAGAAGCTCCTACAGAACCTGGCGCTCTTAAACGGTTATGTTGACCATGAGTTGCTTGACCAACACCACCAAAACCGTGACGTTTAACAACCCCTTGAAAACCTTTACCTTTAGATACACCTTGTACATCTACAAATTCTCCTTCTACAAACATAGAGACATCAATAAGATCCCCTAATTTTTGTTCTGTTGCAAAATTTTGGAATTCAACGACTTTTTTCTTAGCTACAGTTCCCGCTTTTTTAAAGTGACCTAAAGCCGCTTTAGTGGAATGTTTCTCGTTTTTGTCATCGAAACCCAGTTGCAACGCTTCGTACCCGTCAACACCTTTGGTTCTGACTTGGGTAACAACACAAGGACCAGCTTCGATTACTGTACAAGGAATGTTTTTCCCGTTTTCATCAAAAATGCTAGTCATGCCGATTTTTCTACCAATTAACCCAGACATAAATATTAATTATTAATTATTAAATATAAAAATAGAACACATCATTTAAGTGAACTCTTATTTTTAAAGTGGTGCAAAAGTATAACTTATTTACACACAATCCAAAAAAAGTTTTCACTTAAACAAAGTGCCCTCAATTTTCCTTTATTAAGATACTTAAACTTTGATCTCTACTTCAACTCCACTAGGCAATTCTAATTTCATTAAAGCATCAATTGTTTTAGATGAAGATGAATAAATATCAATTAATCTCTTATATGACATTACTTCAAATTGTTCTCTCGCTTTTTTGTTAACGTGTGGAGAACGCAATACTGTAAAAAGTTTTTTGTGAGTTGGCAATGGGATTGGCCCTGTAACAACTGCACCAGTAGTTTTAACTGTTTTTACAATCTTTTCAGCAGACTTGTCTACCAACATATGATCGTAAGATTTTAGTTTTATTCTGATTTTTTGACTCATTTTCTTAAAATTAAGCGTTTCCTTTTGCTTTTTTGATTACTGCTTCCGAAATATTAGAAGGCGTTTCTGCGTAGTGTGAGAATTCCATAGTTGAAGTTGCACGACCTGAAGACAAAGTCCTTAAAGTTGTAACATATCCAAACATTTCAGATAATGGCACATCGGCTTTAATAGTTTTTGCTCCATTTCTATCACCCATGTCATTAACTTGACCTCTACGACGGTTGATATCACCAACGATATCTCCCATGTTTTCTTCAGGAGTAATAACTTCCATTTTCATGATAGGCTCAAGAATTACAGCTCCAGCAGCTTTAGCTACTTCTCTATAACCCATTCTAGCAGCTAACTCAAAAGAAAGTGCATCAGAATCCACAGGGTGGAAAGATCCATCCAATAAAGTTACTTTTAAACTATCAACTTGGTATCCTGCTAAAGGACCAGTCTTCATAGCTTCTCTAAATCCTTTCTCTACAGAAGGAATATATTCTTTAGGAACGTTACCACCTTTTACAGAGTTAACAAACTGTAATCCAACAGGAGCCTTACCATCAACTTCATCTGCAGGCTCTAAAATAAATACGATATCACCGAATTTACCACGACCACCAGATTGTTTTTTGTAAGTCTCTCTATGCTGAGCAGTTCTAGTAAACGCTTCCTTGTATTCAACTTGAGGTTCACCTTGGTTTACTTCAACTTTAAATTCACGACGCATTCTATCTACTAAGATATCCAAGTGAAGCTCACCCATACCAGAAATAATTGTTTGACCTGAAGCCTCATCAGTTCTAACTGTAAACGTAGGATCCTCTTCAGCTAATTTAGCCAAAGCCATACCCATTTTATCTACGTCAGCCTTAGTTTTAGGCTCAATAGCGATACCAATTACTGGTGCAGGAAATTTCATAGACTCAAGAATAATTGGGTGTTTTTCATCACACAATGTATCTCCAGTTTTAATATCCTTAAATCCAACTGCCGCTCCAATATCTCCAGCTTCGATATAATCGATTGGATTTTGTTTATTAGCATGCATTTGGTAGATACGAGAAATTCTTTCTTTATTTCCTGAACGCGTGTTCAAAACGTAAGAACCAGCATCCAAACGACCTGAATAAGCACGGAAGAAAGCTAAACGACCTACGAATGGGTCAGTAGCAATTTTAAATGCTAAAGCAGCGAAAGGCTCTTTAACATCTGGCTTACGCAAGATTTTAGTTTGATCTTCTTCTAATAACTCAGCATCATCAGGATGAATTCCTTCAATCCCGTCTTTATCCATTGGAGATGGCAAATATTTACATACCGCATCTAACATGAATTGAACACCTTTGTTTTTAAAAGACGACCCTGCAATCATAGGTATGATCGCCATATCCATTACAGCAGCTCTTAAAGCAACATTGATCTCTTCCTCTGTAATAGATTCTGGATCTTCCATATACTTATCAAGTAAATTCTCATCGTAATCAGCTACTGCTTCGATAAGAATATCTCTGTATTCTTTAACTTCATCAACCATATCAGCAGGAATATCAACAACTTCATAAGTTGCACCCATTCCAGCATCATCCCAAACAATAGCTTGGTTTCTTACTAAATCAACAACACCTCTAAAGTCATTTTCTTCACCAATAGGTAAAGTAATCGCAACAGCATTAGATTTCAACATATCTCTTACTTGTTGACATACCATCAAAAAGTTAGACCCTTGTCTATCCATTTTATTAACGAATCCAATACGAGGCACTTTATATTGATCAGCTAATCTCCAGTTAGTTTCTGATTGAGGCTCAACACCATCAACAGCACTAAACAAGAAAACTAAACCATCAAGAACACGTAAAGAACGGTTTACTTCAACTGTAAAGTCAACGTGTCCCGGTGTATCGATAATATTAAAGTGATAAGGTAGCGTCTCAGGTAAAATTTTACCTTGAGTAGTTGGAAAATTCCATTCACAAGTTGTAGCTGCCGAAGTAATTGTAATACCTCTTTCTTGCTCTTGTGCCATCCAGTCCATTGTCGCAGCACCATCGTGTACTTCACCAATTTTATGTGATTTTCCTGTATAGAATAATATACGCTCAGTAGTTGTTGTTTTACCAGCATCAATATGAGCAGCAATTCCTATGTTTCTTGTATATTTAAGTTCTCTAGCCATTTCTTAAGAATTAAAATCTAAAGTGAGAGAACGCTTTATTAGCCTCTGCCATCTTGTGAGTATCCATTCTTTTCTTAACTGCAGCACCTTCCTCTTTAGCCGCAGCTAAACATTCATTTGCCAACCTTTGAGCCATAGATTTTTCGTTTCTTCTTCTTGAATAAAGAATCAACCATTTCATAGCCATAGAAATTTTTCTATCCGGTCTAATTTGCATTGGAATTTGAAATGTAGCTCCACCTACTCTACGACTACGTACTTCTACGTGAGGCATAACGTTAGTTAAAGCGTCTTTCCAAATTTCTAATGAAGGTTTTTCTGCATCTTGCTTTTTAGATTCTATAATGTCAATTGCATCATAAAAAACTTTAAAAGCTGTTGATTTCTTACCATCCCACATTAGGTTGTTCACAAAACGTGTTACCAATTGGTCGTTAAACCTTGGATCTGGTAAAAGTGGTCTTTTCTTTGCCGCTCTTTTTCTCATGTCTTTTTTTTAATAAAATACCATACTTATAAAGTTGTAATAAATCACAACACTAGAAGCATATTATTTTAAATTACTTTTTTGCTTCTTTTGGGCGTTTAGCTCCGTACTTAGATCTTCTTTGCGTTCTTCCTGCTACTCCTGACGTATCAAGTGCACCACGAACGATGTGATATCTAACTCCTGGTAAATCTTTTACCCTTCCACCCCTAACTAATACTATCGAGTGCTCTTGTAAATTGTGTCCTTCACCAGGGATGTAGGCATTTACTTCATTACCATTTGTCAAACGTACACGCGCTACTTTACGCATTGCAGAGTTTGGTTTTTTTGGTGTTGTAGTGTAAACACGCGTACAAACCCCTCTTCTTTGAGGACAAGAATCTAAAGCAACCGATTTACTCTTCTTAGTTATCTGAGTTCTTCCTGTTCTTACTAATTGTTGAATTGTTGGCATAATTAATACTAAAAATTTATTATGTATATTTAATTCCCGCTTTTTACGGGGTTGCAAATGTATAAAATATTTTTTACTCTACAAATGTTAATCCATTAATTTTCAATAACATTATTTATCAATTCCTAAATATTTAAACAATAGCAGAATTTTACATTACTTTTATCAAAAAAAAACTCTTGAAAAAACTCTTAATATTTATACTAATCCTTATATACCAATCGAATTGCCATTCCCAGCAATTAAATTTAAAAATTAGCGGAGAAAACTCATTCGAAACAACTTCAATAGATTCATTAAACTACCAAACAATACATCCAAACCTTAATTCAATTCAAAACACAATAACCCAACTAAATGAAAGATTAATCAAAAAGGGTTTTTTAGAATGTAAAATAATTGAAATAAAAAAAATAAACGACACAACTTATCAAGCTAAACTGAATCTTAAAAAAAAAATAAGATACATTACTATCTATAGCGATGAAAATAATCTTTTAAGCAAAACAGCAAAACCAACTTTAAAAAGCAACAGCGTCACACTACACTATTCAGAAACAGATAATTTCTTAAAAAATACTTTAAAAAAACTCGAAATAGAAGGATACCCTTTAAGCAAATTGAAATTTCTAAATACAACAATAAACAACGACACACTTTACACGAACCTCAATATTGTTTATAACCAACAAAAAAAAATAAACGCCATCGTCGTAAAAACAGAAGACAAATCAGCCAGCATATTTCCAAAAAGTCATCTATATCAAATTAGTCAAAAATACAAAAACAAGATTCTCACAAAAGACATCGTAAATCAACTTTACTTAGATTTTCAAAAATTCAACTATATAGATCAAATAAAGTATCCCGAAATATTGTTTTTAAAAGACAGCACAAAAATCTACATCTATCTTGAAAAAAGAAAAGCAAACACATTTGACGGATTCATTGGCTTTAACAACAACGAAAAAAACAAATTAAAAGTAAACGGTTATCTAGACTTAAATCTAGAAAACACAATTAAATCAGGAGAAAGAATTGCGATATTCTGGAAAAGTGACGGAAATCAACAAACGACATTCAAGGCAAACCTTGAAATCCCCTATTTATTCAAAACTCCATTAGCATTAAAAACAGAACTATCAATATTTAAACAAGACAGTACTTTTCAAAATACTAAAACAGGAATAAACATTGGCTACTTATTTAATTACAATAGTAAAATCTACTTAGGATATTCAGCGACTACCTCAAGTGATATACAAAACACAAACAGTACCATCATTACTGACTACAAAAATAGTTTCTTCACAATGAATTATGAATACTTAAATAAAAATCAACTCTTAACATACGAAACAAAATCAAGCATTAAAATCAAGAGTGGATTTGGAAAAAGAAACCTTCTCACTGAAAACCCAAATTTAAGCACAAACAAACAATTTTTTATAGAATCGGAAATAACCTACGTATTTTACATTAATAAAAAAAATAACATTAATTTAAGAAATCAGACTTATTTTTTACAAAGTAAAGAATATCTAAATTCAGAACTTTATAGATTTGGAGGCATAAATTCGATTAGAGGATTTGAAGAAAACAGCTTACAAGCTAGTAGTTATTTAACTTTTTTGAGCGAATACAACCATATTGTTAACTCCAATTTCAAAATACATACACTGCTAGATTATAGCATATTAAAAAATTCAGAACCAGAAAAAAACTCAACAAAAATATTCGCATTAGGAGGAGGAATCACTATTAACAATAAAAACAACAATTTAAAATTATTGATAGCTAGTGGAAATCAAAATATCAAAACCATACGATTTAACAATACAATAATCCATATCCAATACACTGTTAAATTTTAACTTTTATAAAAAAAAGAGGATTTTATATTAGGAAAGTTAACAAATTATTATGATTTTCGCATAACTAATTCAAAATAATATAAAATGAAACTAAAGTTCAACGGAATCTTAGTACTATTACTAGTACTTATGGCGCAACTAACTTTTGCGCAAGAAAGAACTGTGACGGGAATTGTTTCTGATAATACAGGAATGCCTATACCAGGTGTTAATGTGTTAATCAAGGGATCAAAGATCGGAACACAGACAGACTTTGATGGTAAATATGCAATAAAAGCATCGCCAAGTCAAACAATCATCTTCAACTACATTGGGATGAAAGCTCAATCAGTAGTCGCTACGTCAACTAATGTTAACATTACTATGACAGGAACAGCAACTGAACTTGAAGGAGTGGTAGTTACTGCATTAGGTATCAAAAGAAAACCTAAAGAATTATCTTACTCAATTGAAAACATCAAGAGTGACGATTTAACTAAAACTAGAGCGGTAAATGTTGCTACAGCATTATCTGGTAAAGTTTCAGGTTTACAAGTAAACGTTATCAACAATGGTGTTAATCCAACTACTAGAGTTGTTTTAAGGGGTAATAGATCATTACTAGGTAATAACGAAGCGCTTATTGTTATTGATGGTTTCCCATCTGCAAGAGGTGTACTTGACCGTATTAACCCTAATGATATTGACAATGTAACTATATTAAAGGGTGCAAATGCATCTGCTTTGTATGGTGCTGAAGCTGCAAATGGTGTAATGGTTATTACAACTAAAAAGGGTAATGGAAAATTATCTATCACATACAACAGTTCTCTACAAATGGAAAGCGTTGCTTATTTACCAGAATTTCAAACTGAATTTGGTGCTGGTGGATTTCCTGATGGAACTTTACTTCCTTTAGAAAACGTTAACTGGGGACCACGTTTTGATGGTCGTTTAGTAGATGCTAGTGAAACATTAGATGATGGTTCAGTATGGCAAGTACCTTTTTCTCCTGTAAAAAACAATATTAAAAACTTTTTCAATACTGGTATCTCAACTAGACATGGAATAACTTTTAAAGGCGGTGATGAATTGAGTGATTTTCTTTTCTCTATTGATCAAACGAACACTACTGGTACTGTACCAAAGGATACTTACAACAGAACTAATGTTAGGTTAAAAGGAAGTAGAAAATACAACAAACTGACTGTAGGAGGAAATGTAAGTTTCTTTAGAGCACACTCTAACCAAGTAAGTGAACAAGCTGGTAGACAAGAAAGACCGGTATACTGGAATGTAATAAACACACCAGCACACATTCCTTTAGATCAAATGAAAAATTGGAGAACAGGTGAATTTACAAGAAATGAAGTTTCTTACTACAGATTTTATGAAAATCCATATTTCATTATTGACACACAAAGAGAAAAAACAGATTACACAGAATTTAATGTATTATCAAACATTGATTATGATGTAAATGACTGGTTCACTATCTCTTTAAACAATGGATACACAAGTTATTCTTCAAACTTCAAAAGAGAATTTGAAGCATTTACATATGCTTTCCATTTAGCAGACACATATTCAGAGATGGAAGCTTATGGTGCTAAAACAGCTTCTAGCTTAGGTAATGGTCAACGTTTAAATACTGATTTACTTCTTAAATTTGACAAAGACATTAACAAAGGCTTTAATGTTAAATTAACTTTAGGAGCAAATTCTAGATTGGAATCTGCAAATTCAATGGCGGTAAGTGGAGATAACTTAATTATACCAGATTTCTATAACGTTTCAACAAGAACAGGAGATTTAACTGGTTCAGAAGCTACTAGCATGTTTAGAAGACAAGGTGTGTACGGAGAACTTACTTTAGGATATAAAGAATATCTTTTCTTAACTGGTACTGCCAGAAACGACTGGTCTTCTGCTTTACCTAAAGACAATAATTCTTTCTTCTATCCTGGAGCAGGTCTTTCATTTGTAGCTTCAGAAGCTTTCCCTGGAATAACTAGCGACAACGGTATCGATTTATTAAAAGCTACCTTTAACGTGACTAAAACAGGTAATGACCCAACTGCATACCAAATACAAGGAGTATTCGCTGCACCTGATGGATTCCCATTTGGTTCAACTGTAGGATTAGGACAAAGTCTAAGAGATCCAGATGCTCAATTAAATCCTGAATTTACTTTATCAAAAGAAATTGGAATTGAATTAGGATTATTTAGAAGCCGTTTAACATTTACTGCTGCTGCATATCAATCTAATAGTACTGACCAAATTGTACCAATCAATGTATCTTTAGCTTCTGGAGCTTCAAGTATTTTAACTAATATTGGAGAAATAGAAAACAAAGGACTTGAATTAGATTTAAAAGGTACGATAGTTAAGACTGAGAATTTTAGTTGGAAAGCGGGTGTTAACTACGCGGGTATTAAATCAGAAGTTGTCTCATTAATCGATGGAATTGATGAAGTTAACATTGGTGGTTTTGCTGATGCTCAAATTGTAGCAAAAGTAGGAGAATCATACCCTTTAATCAAAACTACATCTTATTTAAGAGATTCTGAAGGAAGAGTAATTGTAGGAGCTAATGGAAACCCATTAAAAGATTCACAAAATCAAACACATGGTCAAACAGCTCCTAAATACATCATGGGTTTAAACACAACATTCACATACAAAGGATGGACTTTATATGCTGTTGGTGATTATAGAACAGGACATGTATTTTACAACAACTTAAATGATGCACTTGAATTTACAGGTTTATCTCAACATAGTACTACTTCTGGAAGACAGCCATTTGTATTTCCTAACTCATCTTATTCTGATGGTGCTGGAGGATATGTTGCTAACACAAATCGTTTAACTGCAGGTGGTGGAAACGCTTTCTGGGACGAGTATAATGAAGTTAAAGAAAACTATGTAACTGATGCTACAACTCTTAAATTAAGAGAAATTTCATTATCATATGACTTCTCACCTGATTTTACAGATAGAATTGGTATCAAGTCTATGAATATTGGTGTTTTTGGTAGAAACCTTATGACTTGGAGACCAAAATCTAACGTTACTACAGATCCTGAATTTAACTTTACATCAGGAAACGCAGTAGGTGTAGGTACACAAGCACAAACACCTCCAACAAGACAATTTGGTCTTAATTTGAATGTAACATTTTAAAAAAAAAATTATGAACATAATAAGAATCATAAAATCATGTGCAGTACTATCTATTACTGCCTTGATTACAGTAAGTTGTAGTGATTATTTAGATGTCAACGACAATCCAAATGATCCAGCAATATCTACACCACGATTAACATTACCAGTTGCCGAGCATAACCTTGCTATACTAAACGCTCAAGACATGACTTATTTAGGGCAGTACTTAGCTTATAACTGGGCAACACCGTCAAACTGGTCAACAAACCAAGAGTTTTACAGATACACTATTAACACAAGTTTTTACAATCAAGTATTTGAAGAGTCTTATGGAGTAATCTTTAGAGATTTAACATACGTTCAAAACTATGAAGATCCAAACGGTGTTATAGATTATAGCGCTTATAAATCAATAGCTTCAGTGCTAAAAGGATTTCAATATCAGTATTTAGTAGATCTTTACGGAGATGTCCCATATACAGAAGCGAATTTAAGAAGTGCTAATATCACTCCTAAATATGATGATGCTCAAACAGTTTACAAAGCTGTAATAGATGATTTAACAGCTGCTGCTAACACAGCGTTAAACTTACCTGTAAATGCTGAAAATCCAGGTACTCAAGACATCATAAACCATGGAGACATGAATAAGTGGGCACAATTTGCTAATTCAGTAAAATTAAGAATGCTAGTACGTTTAAGTAATACTGGACAAGACACTTACATCAAAGATCAAATAGCATTAATCAATGCTAATGGAGCAGGTTACATTACATCAGACATAATTTCTAACCCAGGCTACACTGACAATGAAGACAAACAAAATCCTTTCTTTGGATATTTCAGGAAATTTTCTACTGGAGCCGAAACAGATAGAGGAGATTATACTGTTGCAAGTGATTATGCTATAACGTATTTAAGTAACACTGATGATTTACGTTTAGAAAGGTTATATGCTGCTCCAGCTAGTGGAAGTACTTATAAAGGAGCTACACAAATTACGTCTCTTCCTGCTGTGGGATTCACATCTAAAGATTTATCAAAAGTTGGACCTGGATTACTTGTTAGCACAGTACAAGACCAACCAATAATGATTATGCCAGAAATACTTTTAATACAAGCAGAAGCTATTTCAAGAGGATATATTCCTGGTGGAGATGCTGCAGCAAAAGCTAAATACGAGGAAGCAATAACTGCTTCATTTGTAAAATTACAAGTTCCAGATGCAGCAAACGAGGCTATGACTTATTATAATCAACCAATAGTAAATGTTTCATGGGCTTCATCACCTAATAAAATTGAAGCAATTATTACTCAAAAATGGGTAGCATTAAATGGTACATCATCTATTGAGTTATGGATTGAAAAAACAAGAACTGGATTTCCATCAGGACTACCAATACCTTCTGAAGGTGGTGGTGTACGCCCAGTGAGGTTACTTTATCCAGGTTCTGAAGTCTCAAGAAATAGTCTAAATGTGCCAGCTCAAACAGCACAAACTGCTTTTACTGATAATCCATTCTGGAAATAAAAAACTAAAAAAATGAAAAATTTAATAAAAAAATCAAAAGTTGCAGCTTTACTACTAGTAATGGTAGGTTTTAGCTCATGTGACGCTGTTTTAGATCAAGAAAAAACAGATTTTGGAACTGGTCCAGTATTAGCTCAATTTACGAACTCTAGCATTTCTGCTAATTTCATAAAAGATGGTACAGAACAAACTTACAACATTCCTTTAACGATTGTTGGTGGTAGAAATTTGGCTTTAAACGAGCCAATTCAGGTAACTGTTAGTGCTGATGCGAGTTCTACTGCAGTATCAGGAACGGAGTACACTTTAGAAACAACTACTTTTACAATACCTGCTGGCGAAATGACAGTAAATGTGCCTATTAAAGTAGCTACTAGTAGTCTTGACCCATTTGATGCTAAAACATTAGTATTAAAAATTGATAGTTCTAGCAAAGGTGTTTCTGAAAACAACAAAACAAGCGTTGTTCTACAAGCAGTTTGCGAATTAGATCTAAATAATTTTGTTGGAACTTACACCACTAATGATTCAGGTGTATCTAAACAATCAACTGTAACTTTAGGAGCCTTACCTAATTCATTACTAATCAAAACAGGTAGTGAAAAAATCTATATTGAATTAAATACTGATGTAACTAATCCCACAATTACTTATGTAGAAGAAGGAGCAGTATTATCTGTTAGTTCAACTTATGGAGACATATGGGCAACTACGGTAACTGCTGAACAATCAACTTATGGATCTTGCGACTATTCTTTAAATTTAGAATACAAAAGATGCGTTAGCATAGGGTGTTTTAGCGGAACTAAAACTAAAACAATGGTTAAGAATTAAAATTCTTAAACTAAAATTAATAAAGCATCCTTTTAAATTATTTAAAAGGATGCTTTTTTTTTAAAGCTTTTTAAATTTGTATAAATAATTATTTAAATGTATTAAATTAGTAAACATATCTCAACTTTATTAATCATTTAAAATTAAATCCAATCTTGTATTTAGTAATTAAAATTCACAATTTTACAAATGAATACATCAAACAATATGAACAATGATTTTAAATTTAAAAGAATAAATTACATAAACTTATTTTTTAAAATAACTAAAATATAAAATTTATAACAAAATAAATTATCACAACACTTTAATAAACGAAGCAGTAATAAACTAAAAATTTATTACTGCTTTTTTTTTGGCAATTAAAAAAGCAGGCTTTAATTTTAAAATGATATTTTAAAACCACAAAAAATAAATCATTTTTTAACTATGAATTATGAAAAAATTAACAAATAAAATCTAAATAGTTGATGTTAAAATTAGTTTTTATGTTAAAATTTATAAATATAATCTTAAAACAAAAAATTAAATAAATTCATAAAAAAACACAAATAAACCAGTATAACAAGGGTATATTAACATTTAATAAAGACAAAATCGCATATGTGCAATAATACTTACATAAGTAAAAAAATAAGAATACACAATAGATTAGAACAGGAGAATATTAAGTTTTAGTTATGATATTTGTAACACTAATTCAAAAAATCACAAAATGAAATTAAAATTTAATGGAATCTTAGTACTATTATTAGTACTAATGATACAAATAGCATTTGCACAAGAGAAATCTGTGACAGGTGTTGTTTCTGATAATACGGGCATGCCTATTCCTGGTGTAAGTGTATTAATCAAAGGTACTAAGACAGGTACACAGACAGATTTTGATGGAAAGTACACCATTAAAGCTGCACCTAATCAAACGCTAATTTTTAGCTACATAGGTATGAAAAGCCAAACACTATCTGCTAATGCGAGTATGGTAAACATTACAATGACCGGCACTGCTGTGGAGCTTGAAGGTGTAGTTGTTACCGCGTTAGGAATAAAAAGAGAAAAGAAGTCTCTTGGCTATTCTGCACAACAAGTAACTTCAGAGGAGGTTTCAAATGTTCCAACAGGAAATTTTGTAAATAATTTATCCGGAAAAGTAGCAGGTTTAAGTATTACTAACGGAACAAATTTTGGAGGATCTACAAATGTAGTTCTTAGAGGTTTCAAATCACTTTTAGGAGATAATCAAGCTTTGTTTGTTGTTGATGGCGTACCTATTTTAAACACAAACGTTAATAGTTCTGATCAAAAAAGCGGTAGAGGAGGATTAGATTTTGGAAATGCTGCGTCAGATATTAATCCAAATAATATAGCCGAAATAAATATTTTAAAAGGTGCTGCAGCAACAGCACTTTATGGATCAAGAGCTCAAAATGGGGCAATTATTATAACTACAAAAAAAGGTAAATCAGGCAACGACTTGTCAATAGAATTATCTTCCTCTTTTACTATGTCAAAAGTAGATAAATCAACTTTCCCAGAGTATCAAACTGAATATGGAGAAGGGTACTTTGGACAAAGATTTTCCACATACTTAGGACAACCAAGGGCTAGAACTGGAGATGATGCGTCTTATGGACCTAAATATGACGGTTCATTAGTATACCAATATGATGCTTTTATTCCCGGTTCAGCAACATTTGGACAAGCTACTCCATGGGTTGCTGCTGAAAATGGTCCAATAGCCTTTTTTAACACAGGAACATCAACTGTAAATAATATTGCATTGAGTGGCGGAACTGATAAAGGAACCTACAGAGTAACGTACTCTAATACCGACAGCAAAGATATACTACCAAATTCTTTACTTAGTAAAAACAATTATAATGCAGCTGCAACTTACAAATTTAACGATAAATTAAGTTCAAACTTTAATCTAACGTACGTTAACCAGAACACAAGAAATAGAAATTCAACTGGTTACAATGGAAATATAATGTCTAATTTCAGACAATGGTGGGCTACCAATATTGACTTAAAAGAACAAAAACAATTTTATGAACTTGGGAACCTAAACTATACTTGGAATCAAAGAAGTGCTACTGATATAGCGCCTAATTATTGGGACAATCCTTACTTTCAAAGATATAACAATTACAATACTGATACTAGACAGCGATTTGCAGGAAATGCAAGTGTAAACTATGAAGTATCAAAAAACTTTAGCTTAATGGGTAGAGTGGGTACTGATGGTTTTAATATGAGAACTGAAGACAGATTAGCTGTAGGATCCTACCCAAATATAATTGGATCTAATTCAAACGGAGCTAACTTACCTGCACAACCATCAGGATATACAGTAGACTTATATAACTTTAGCGAACAAAATTATGATTTTTTAGCAACCTATAAAAAAGACATTATTGAAGATTTGAATCTTAACATAATAGCTGGAACAAACTATAATGTACAAAATAGATACTTAAACCAACAATCAACATCAGGAGGTTTATACATACAAGGCTTATATACTATTTCAAACTCTGTATCAGCTCCAGCTTTACCAAGAATAGTTGACACTAAGAAACAAGTACTTGGCATATTTTCACAAGCAACACTTGGGTACAAAGGAACCTATTACATAGAAGGTTCTGTAAGAAGAGACCAATCTTCAGCTTTACCAGTTAACAATAATTCATATTGGTACTCTGCGGCATCAGCAAGTATTGTTTTCTCAAATTGGTTAAAAGATGTTGAGTTCATAAATTTTGGTAAATTTAGAGCTGCTTTTGCACAAGTTGGATCAGACACTGACCCAAATCAATTAGAAAACACTTATGTTGCTCGTACACCATTTGGAACACCTGTTTATTCAGTTAATACAAATGCTAAAAACCCAAACTTAAAACCACAACAACTTGACAATATTGAATTAGGTTTAAACATGCAATTTGCTAAAAACAGACTTGGATTTGATGTATCATGGTTTCAAAATAAAGCTTATAATCAAATCCTACCATTACCTGTATCAACTGCTACTGGTTCATCATTTAACACAATCAATGCTGGTACATTAACTACTAAAGGCCTTGAGGTTACACTTAATCTCACACCAATAAAAACAACAAACTTTGATTGGGACATTAATGTAAACTGGGCGAATCCAAATACTAAAGTAACAAAACTATCACCAGGTATTGAAAACATAAACATTAATTCACTGCAAGGAGGTATCAGTATCAATGCACCACTTAATGAAGACTACGGCTCAATTTGGGGAACAACTTACGTATTAGACGGCTCAGGCCAAAGAGTAATAGGTACTAATGGGGCATATATCGTTTCTACCACTACAGACAATAAACTAGGTACCTATCAAGCAGATTGGACAGGTGGGATTAACAATAAATTCACTTATAAAAATTTAGCATTTAGTTTTTTAATAGACATTAAAAAAGGAGGAAGTGTATTTTCACTAGATCAATATTATGGATATGGAACAGGTATTTACGCAAACTCTGTTGGTAATAATGATTTAGGAAATCCAATAAGAAATAAACTAGCTGACGGAGGTGGAGATCTATTACAAGGCGTAATGGTAAATCCTACCTATACATCTACAAATGGTCAACCACAATATGTAACAAATACAACACGCTTAGATAAATCACAATCAAGCCAAGTTTTAGGAACTGACCCACCAGCCGCAGCATTTGTTTATGATGCTGGATTTGTAAAACTGAGAGAAGTAGTACTTACATATAGTCTTCCGTCAAGCATATTAGGTAAAAGTGTTAAAGGAGCCTCATTAAGCGTGATTGGTAACAACTTATGGATAATTGACAAAAGCTTACCGTACTCAGACCCAGAAGCTGGATTGTCTTCAGGTAATACACAAGGATATCAAGCAGGACCTATGCCAACAACAAGAAATATTTCTTTTAATTTCAAAGTTAATTTTTAAAAAGATGAAAACGAAAAAAATCATAGCAATACTAGCAATAAGTCTGTCAATGACAGCTTGTGTTAGTGAGGATATAAACACAGACCCAAATAGTGCATACGATACAACACCAGGATCTCTAATAAATTATGCTCAAAAAGAATTAAGTGATTATGTAAACACTCCTAGTGTAAATCAAAATAACTTTAGACTAACAATGCAGTATTGGCAAGAGACTACATATGTTAACGAAAGTAATTATGACTTTACTAATAGAAATGTTTCTAATCAAATATTTTCTAACAATTATGTAAATGTCCTTGACAATTTAGAAGAAGCTAAAAAAATAATAATAAACTACTCCCCTTCTATAGCAGAAGCACCGGGATGGCCAGTTAATAAAAAAAATCAATTAGCCATTATTGACATAATGGAAGTATACACTTTTCAGAATCTTGTTGATACATTTGGTAATGTTCCTTATAGTCAAGCAGCTAATTTAGCAACCTACCCATTACCAATTTATGATGATGGATCAACAATCTATTTAGATTTAATCAAAAGAATTAATAGTGATATAGCTAGTTTAGACATTAGCGGTACCGGATTTACATCTTTTGATGAAGGAGATAAACTTTATGGAGGAAATATTTCAAAATGGTTAATCTTAGCCAACACTGTGAAATTAAAACTTGGAATAGCAATCTCAGATTCAAACCCAGTATTAGCAAAAACTACTGCACTTGATGCTATAACAGCTGGAGTTATAACTTCACCTTCTGAAAATTTTCAATTTCAATATCTTGCAGCATCCCCAAACTATAGCCCTCTGTATGAGAATTTAGTTGCTGTTGGTAGAGATGATTTTTTTGCAGCTAAAACATTGGTAGACTTCATGAATACTAAAGCAGATCCAAGAATAGGTAAATATTTTGATGAAATACCAACTGGAGGATATTTAGGTCAAACAATTGGAGAAGGTGGTGAATTTGGAGATTTCTCTGCAGCATCCTCATTTGCTTATACTGAAACGACTCCAGGAATGCTATTAAGTTACACAGAGGTAGCTTTCTACATTGCCGAGGCAAATGCAAGATGGAATAGCACTGTTGCTGCAACATCCTACAATACTGCTGTAACTGCTTCAATTTTAGAATGGGGTGGTACAACAGCAGAAGCTACTACTTACCTAACATCAAACCCGTACAACCCTGCAAATTGGAAAAAATCAATTGGGGAACAAGCTTGGGTTGCAATGTATAATCAAGCATTAACTTCTTGGAACTTTTGGAGGAGATTAGATTTCCCAGTACTATTAGCTCCAAGTACTGCAATCACAAATGCAGCGGGTAAAGTTCCTGTAAGAATGTCATACCCTGTACTTGAACAACAAGTTAATAACACCAACTACACTGTAGCATCTGATGCAATAGGTGGAGATTTATTAACAACAAAAATATTTTGGGATAAATTCTAATTATCAATTAAATATCTTTACAAACCACCAACTAACGTTGGTGGTTTTTTTATATATTTGCATTATGGAAAAAGAACATCAAATATTTGGAATTAGAGCGATCATCGAAGCTATTCAAGCGGGAACTACAATAGATAAAGTTTACATTCAAAAAGAGATTTCAGGCGAGTTAATGAAAGACTTAATGAAAGTAATGAAACGCGCTAATGTAAATTTCTCCTATGTACCAGTCGAAAAACTAAACAAACTAACACCTAGTAATCATCAAGGAGCTGTTGCAAGCATCTCTCCTATTTCATTTTTTGACTTAGAGACTTTGATTGATACCGTTGTTGATAACGGAAAAAAACCTTTGTTTTTAATCCTAGATCAAATATCAGATGCGCGTAATTTTGGTGCTATCATTAGAACAGCCGAATGTACTGGAGTAAATGGTATTATTATTCAAAAATCAGGTGCTGCGCCTGTAAACGGAGATACCGTTAAAACATCTGCAGGTGCCGTTTTTAATATTCCAATTTGTAAAGTGGAGCACATTAAAGATGCTATATTCCTATTACAAGCTAGCGGAATAAAAACTGTTGCTGCAACTGAAAAAACAGATAAAAATATCTATGACGTTTCCTTAAACGAAGGAGTAGCTATAATTATGGGTTCTGAAGATCGTGGTGTAAACCCTTCGGTATTAAAAATTGTAGATGAAAAAGCTAAACTTCCTATGTTTGGAACAATAGGTTCATTAAACGTATCTGTTGCTTGTGGAGCTTTTTTATATGAGGCATTAAGACAAAGACAATAATCAAAAATATTTTTTTCGACTTCAAAAAGTTGAAAACTATAAAAAACGAATCAAGACTCCGGTTTTGATTCGTTTTTTTTATCTGCAATAATTTCATAATTGATAAGTATATTAGACGTGAAGTAAGCAGGCTGCTCCTCTTCTATCACTTCTTCAGGCAAGTTTACAAAATTACCGTTTTCATCAAATCGTTGCATAAACTTATCTTCTGACGCATCAAAATCCTTTTTTTCCCAATCGTATTTAATTACTTTTTTATACTCTGGAGTTTTAAAAAAAATAGCAAATATAAAACCAGATAATAATCCCGCTAAATGTCCCTCCCAAGATATTGCTTCGTCAACTTTAGGAAAAATATACCAAACCATTCCTCCATAAAGTATCACTACAGTTAATGAAAGCGCAACTAATCTAAAATACTTAGTTATAATTCCTTTTAAAAATACAAACCCCACAAGAACATAAATCAATCCGCTTGCGCCAATATGATAACTTGTTCTCCCTATTAACCAAGTGAAAATACCCGTTAATAAAATACCATAAACAATAACTGCAAAAGATTGTTTTGGATAAAAAAATTGCAATGCAGCTAACAATATCAATAAAGGAACCGAATTATTATAAAGGTGACCTAAGTCTGAATGGATAAAAGGACTAAACAGCACGCCTTGTAATCCTGAAAATGTTCTTGGTAAAATACCGTTTGTAGCAAAATTATAATGAAAACGAATTTCAACCCAATAAACAATCCACAACGATAAAACAAAAAAAAGTGGTAATGCAATTACGGCATTGGTATATTTAAAATCTCTTTCCATAGTATTCTCTAAAAATTATCTACCCTTTAAGTGCAAAAATGAAACCAAATAAAAAGTATGCTATTATGTCACCTTCACTAAAGATTTCGTTGTTCTTAAATCACATAACTTTTTTTTAGCCCAGATCGAAACGGCATCCTTTTTTTAAGATGCGAGGGACGAGCAATCTTAAAAAAAGATATAGTGGAGAGCTGGAATAGCTTCAAATAAAATTAGTAATTTTGTAAAATGGAAGCACCATTAGCAGAACGCATACGACCACAAACTTTAGAAGATTACGTAAGTCAATCCCATTTAGTAGGACCTAAAGGTTCCTTGACACACCAGATTACTAAAGGAATTATTCCGTCTTTAATTTTATGGGGGCCACCGGGAACGGGAAAAACAACACTAGCGCAAATAATTGCGCAGGAATCCAAACGCCCTTTTTATATATTGAGCGCCATTAACTCTGGTGTAAAGGATATTAGAGAGGTTATTGAGAAAGCAAAACAAAGCGGCGGACTTTTTACTGCCAAGAATCCGATATTATTTATTGATGAGATTCACCGTTTTAGTAAATCCCAACAAGATTCTCTTTTAGCAGCAGTCGAAAAAGGATGGATTACTTTGATAGGGGCTACTACTGAAAACCCAAGCTTTGAGGTCATTCCTGCCCTTTTATCACGTTGTCAAGTCTATATTTTAAATGCTTTTACAAAAGAAGATTTAGAAGCATTATTACAACGTGCGTTAAAAAAAGATGTTTTTTTAATGTCTAAAAACATCAATCTTAAAGAAACAGAAGCGCTACTACGTCTTTCAGGAGGTGATGGACGTAAGCTATTAAATATATTTGAACTCGTTATAAACGCTTCTGCAGAAGAGGAAATTATTATTACGAATGATCGTGTTTTTGCTTTAGTACAACAAAACACAGTTTTGTATGACAAAAGTGGCGAGCAACATTATGATATTGTTTCGGCGTTTATAAAATCCATTCGTGGTAGTGATCCTAACGGAGCAGTTTATTGGCTTGCAAGAATGATTGAAGGTGGCGAAGATGTAAAGTTTATTGCTAGACGCATGTTGATCCTTTCTAGCGAAGATATAGGCTTAGCTAACCCTACTGCGTTTATAATGGCTAACAACACTTTTCAAGCGGTTGCAACAATAGGTTATCCTGAAAGCCGAATCATATTGAGCCAATGTGCAATTTATCTAGCTACTTCTCCTAAAAGTAATGCCTCTTACCTAGCAATAGGAAATGCCCAACAACTGGTTAAACAAACCGGTGATTTGTCAGTACCCATACATTTACGCAATGCGCCAACTAAATTAATGAAAGAGTTGGGGTATGGGGACGAATACAAGTATTCACATGATTATCAAAATAACTTTGCAGAACAAGAATACCTGCCTAACGAAGTAAAGAATACACCATTGTATACTCCAGGAATAAACTCTCGTGAAAATACTACTAGAGAATTTTTAAAAAATCGCTGGAAAGACAAATACGGTTATTAAATAAAAAAGGTTCTAAGAACAGCATCAATCTGTTTTTAGAACCTTTTTTAAAATATTATTTCAATTTAAAACTTAACTGCAATTTTTTCTGAAACAAGTTTTTCATCTTTATAATACTCAAAATACCAAGCTCCATTTTTAGCAACTAATACTCCCTGAACTTCGCCTTTAGTCGCTATATATGTTGATGGACTAGAAGTTTTAGTAACTTTCATAACCACTTTAGGGCTTGCGTCTACTAATTGATAACCATTTTCTATAGGCTGTGCATATAATAAGTCGGCTGCGTTAGTAACATCTTCCATTACTGTAGTTGCGTTATTTTGAACTGACTCATCCTTGATGATTGTTTCAGGAATATCTTCCTCTTCAACTTCAGTTTCAACAACAACTTTTTTAGCTGCTCCAGCGTAAATGTAATGTAAAGCGTTAATTGACTCAAATGCCTGATTTAAACACTCAACGTAAGCCGTTTCATATTCTTTATCTTTACTTCTTCCCGTTTCTGACTGAAAAACCAGCTTCCCTTCACAATCTTTTAAGGTCACAAAAAGTTTAGTAACTAAAAAACCGCTCTCCTTTTCAACATTTAAATATAATAGATCACATCTTTTTGCAAATTGTTTTGGCATTTGTTCATTTGAATAAAAAGCTTCAAATCCTGCTTTTTTCAAATTAAACTTGGATAATGTATTTAAACGATACGCATTATCTGATTTTAAAAAATCAAATTTAATAGGCACAACAACCGCTTTATAATTATTAACAGATTGCGCATTAACAAAATTTCCTGCTACTATAAGCAGTAATAAAATATATTTTTTCATGGTTTAAAGGTATTTTTTTAATTCTAATAAATGGTTAACTTGTTTAATATTTGAGGCTACTTTAACATTACTTTCGTTAAAGAAAATAGCATCTAACCCTATATTCAATGCGCCCTCTACATCTGCTTCTAGAGAATCACCTATCATGATACTATTTTCTTTTTTGGCTTTAGCCAAATCTAAAGCGTATTCAAAAATAACAGGATTAGGTTTTTTTACACCCGCTAATTCTGAATTAGTGATCGTTAGGAAATAATCTTCTAATTGAGCATTTTTTATTTTTCGATCTTGAACTGCTGCAAAACCATTAGTTATTATATGCAAATTGTACCTTTCGTTTAAATAATCCAAAACTTCAAAAGCACCATCAAAAAGATGGTTATTATCCGGTAAATGGGTTAAATAGTCTTCAGCAATAACTGATATTTGAGCATCCGTAATCACGTAATTGATAGCATCAAAGGATTCTTTAAGTCGGTTATAACGCAATTCTTCGTGTGTGATCTTATCAAATTGATACAATTTCCAGCAAGCCTGATTAATAGGCACATACTTTTCTATAAATTCTGTTATTTGAACTGAGGGATGGTAATTAGACAATATTTTACCGAAAGTAATTTCAGAATTTTTATCAAAATCCCAAAGAGTGTGGTCTAAGTCAAAGAACACGTCGCTAATATTTGTAATCTTCATTTGTAATTTTTAAAATATTCCTTCGTCTACAAAGCTAAAATAATTTACCTCAGTAATAATCAAATGGTCTAAAACTTTAACTTCTAAACTATCGCCAGCAAGTTTCAGTTTTTTAGTGATTTGTTTGTCGGATTCACTTGGAACTAATGTTCCTGAAGGATGATTATGACACAAAATTAATGCCGTTGCTCCTATTTCTAGCGCTAATTTAAAAACAATTCTAACATCTACTAAAGTTCCGGTAATGCCGCCTTTGCTTAATTGTGATTTTGACAAAACTTTGTTCGAATTATTCAAATAGACTATCCAGAATTCTTCATGCGGCAACTCCCCTATTATGGGTTGCATTAGTTCAAATATTGCTTTGCTGGAAGTTATCTTGACCAAATCTAAAGCATCCTCTGACCTCCTACGCCTACCTAATTCTAATGCTGCAATTATCGAAATAGCTTTTGCCTCACCTATTCCTTTATATTGCGTTAATTGTGCTATAGAAAGCTTCCCTAATAAATTAAGATTATTATTCACACCAGCTAAGATTTTTTTACTCAATTCCACTGCCGACTCGTTGCGACTTCCTGAACCAATCAAAATAGCAATTAACTCGGCATCACTTAAAGCACTTTTGCCTTTGAGCATCAGTTTTTCTCTAGGCTTATCGTCTTCTGACCAATGTGTAATTGGAAAATTACTGCTTTCCATATTATTTATTTATGAATGTTATTTAGCTAAACTACACAAAAAAAGGAACTTAACTAAATTCCTATCAAAAATAGCCTTAACTTTAAAATAAAAAATGAAATTCTTAGTAGCAGTCATCACGTTTCTATCCGTTTGTTCTTGTGGCCAAAAACAAGAAATCAAAACACCTCTTATTGCCGAGAATGTTATTATAAACACCTTTGAGCAAAAATTATCTGACGCCGCTTTGTCTATAATTAATCCTTCAATAGTATACGATCCCAGTTATTTTTCGATAAAATACCCTAACGGTGACATTGCAGCAAACAAAGGCGTTTGTACTGACGTGGTCATTAGAGCTTACCGAAAATTAAATATTGATTTACAAAAAGAAGTACATGAAGATATGAAAGCAAATTTCTCAAAATATCCCAATTTAGTAAAATGGGGAATGACAAAAACAGACACGAATATAGATCATAGACGTGTACCAAATTTAGAAGTTTTCTTTGATCGAAAGGGAGAGCATCTACCCATAAATCAAGACCCGTCAACTTATAAAACAGGCGAAATTATAACCTGGATGATTAATGGAAAACTGCCACACATAGGGATTATAACAAACCAAAAATCAGCTGATGGGAAACGAAATCTAATAGTCCATAACATTGGTGGTGGTCAAGTACTCGCAGACTGCTTATTTGATTTTGAAATTGTTGGACATTATAAATACCAAAAATAAAAGCCAATTATCAAGTTGACAATTGGCTTTCTATCATATTCTATCTTAATTATTCTATTAATTTCTTAACTTCATCAAAATCTAATCCTCCATAATTTCCAGAACTCATTAATAACAAGGCAGCATTGTCAAAGTTTAAACTAAAAAGATATTCTTTGAACTCTTTTGGGTTTGTGTAAATAACAAGATCTTTTCTATTAAATGCAGTTGCTATTTGTTCATAACTAACTTCGTCTAATTGCTTAATTTTTACTGCATCTGGCGAATAAAATACCACAGCCACATCAGCATATTCAAGAGCACCTTCGTATTCTTTTAAAAACTCTGCATTCAAACTACTGTAGGTATGTAACTCTAAACATGCTATTAATTTACGATCTGGATATTGCTCTTTTACAGCCTTTGTAGTTGCCGCGACTTTACTTGGCGAATGTGCAAAATCTTTATAGGCAACACTTTTATTACTTTCAGCTATTTTTTCTAGACGTTTTGATGCTCCCTTAAAACTAGCAATCGCCTCATAAAAGGCAGCTTCATCAACACCCATATTTTGACAAATCCATTTGGCTCCAGCCAAATTATTCAAATTATGAGCACCAAAAACTTCAATAGGCATATCTCCTTCTGGAGTTTCTAATAAAGTTATTCCATTATCAACTTTGTAACTTGGAGTTGAATACGGTAATTTTCGGATCGGGTTTGTTGCTGCTTCCGCTACTCTTTTCACTTCGGTATCATCTTCATTGTATACTAAAATTCCGCCATTAGTAATTTTACCAATGAAAATTTCAAATTGCTCCACATAATTTTCATATGTTGGAAACACATTGATGTGATCCCAAGCAATTCCTGATATTAAAGCAATATTAGGTTGGTACAAATGAAACTTAGGACGCCTATCAATTGGTGAAGACAAATATTCATCTCCCTCAAGAACAATAAAATCATTCTCCTCTGTAAGATGCACCATAGTGTCAAATCCTTCTAATTGTGCTCCCACCATGTAATCAACAGCAATATCATGATAATGCATCACGTGCAAAATCATTGAAGTAATGGTTGTTTTACCATGAGAGCCACCTATCACTACTCTCGTTTTGTTTTTAGACTGTTCGTATAAAAATTCAGGATATGAGTATATCTTAAGCCCCAACTCTTGCGCTTTTAATAATTCAGGATTATCAGCCTTAGCATGCATTCCTAAAATTACTGCTTCAATGTCTTGGGTTATTTTTTCAGGAAACCAACCCATTTCGACTGGTAAAATTCCTTTTTTATCTAAGCGTGATTTTGATGGCTCAAAAATTGCGTCGTCACTCCCAGTTACTTGATACCCTTTATTCTTTAATGCTAAAGCTAGATTATGCATGGCGCTACCACCGATAGCTATAAAATGAGTTCTCATATATTGTTCTTAAATGTTCAATTTAATTTTTTAATTTGTTCTTGTATTGCATTTGCTCTAGTTGGATCATCCATTTTATTTCGGTATAAATCAGCTAGCATTTTATAACTCTCAATAGAATTATTACTCACCACAATAGCCTTTTTATACATGTTTTCGGCTGATTTATAGCGTTTAAAATATTCCTCAATTCTTCCGCGTGACATGTAACCATCAACCGGTGAAATTGCTAATAGTTCATTAGAATACCGTATTGCTTTAGACTCACTCCCTCCTACAATTCCAGGCAACTGAATATACAGCATTACTAAAGCCCACCTGGCATCAATATGTTTAGGCTCCAGCTCAATTGCTTTTTCAAAGGATTCTTTTATATCATCAATCATCCCTAAAGCTTTGAATTTATTTACTTCTAAAGCATACATACCTGTAGCACCACCGTATTTATAATGATAATTTGCCTCATTAGGCTTAAGTGTTTTTAACCTTTTGTAGTATCCTATTGCCTCCGGCCAAGATTTACTCGCCCCAGCAATATCACCTAAGTCTTCAATTATTACAAGATTAGTACTATTTGATTTCAACAGCGTTTCGAAGATAGGTTTAGCTTGTTCGTATTTTTTATCGTCAAACAGCCTCTGAGCTCGCTCATAATTAGATTGCGAAAAAAGCATTACTGGAAATAATAAGAATAACAACTGTTTCATTTTTCAAAAATAAGAAATTTATATAAGCATTAGAAAGATAATTCATCAACATTAAAACTAAAAAGTATAATGAAATAGAAAACTTAAGAACACTTTACCATAACACACTCCACTTAATTTAGCCATCTATCATTTTGATAAAAATTAATAGCATTATTAATAAACAAAGTTCTTGCCATATCGCCAATATAAAAATAACGAATACCTACCAAATTAGATTTCTTATTAGCACCACAAAATTATATGAAAATATTTTATGCCATTCAAGCCACTGGAAACGGACACATAAGTAGAGCCACACAGTTATACCCTTATCTTTTAAAACACGGAACTGTTGACTTCTTTGTAAGTGGAAACAACGCCACTCTGGACCTTAAATTGCCTATTAAATTTCAAAGCAAAGGTTGCAGTCTCTATTACAGCAAATGTGGCGGACTCGATTATTGGAATATTACTAAAAATATTAGACCACGCCAAATCTATAAAGATGCTGATGCGCTCCCGTTGAAAGACTATGATATAATTATTAATGACTTTGATGCAATAACGTCATTAGCTTGCAAGATGCAAAACGTACATTCGGTGCAGTTTGGGCACCAAGCAAGTTTTCTTTCTAAAAACACACCAAGACCAGAAAAAAAAAGCCTTATGGGCGAAATGATCTTAAAACATTATGCAAGCGCTCCTAAAAACATTGGATTGCATTTTGAAAAATACGACAGTTTTATTCGTCCACCCATCATTAAAGACCAAATACTTGAAGCAACACCAAAAAACTTAAACCACATTACCGTTTACTTACCTTCCTTCGATCAAGACTGCTTACAAAAAGCCTTCAATAAACTAAATGATGTACAATTTCATTGGTTTCTAAGTGATGTAACCCAAAAACATACTGTAAACAATATCACCTATTATCCCGTAAACCAAAAGCAGTTCAATCAAAGCTTAATAACTTGTGACGGAATCATTACCGGTGGCGGATTTGAAACTCCAGCCGAGGCGCTTTACCTTGGTAAAAAAGTACTTTCCATCCCTATTCGCAATCACTATGAACAAGAATGTAATGCTGCTGCACTAAAAAAACTAGGTGTTCCCGTAGTTTATGATGTAGCTAAAGACTTTGACCAAATCATTGCTAACTGGTTGGATTTAAAAATAACGTATCCAAAAATACAAGCCAACAACATTCCCGAAACATTGGATTATTTATTTGACACTTATCGCAGCTAAAAAAATATTTTTGGGAATGCCCCGCAAAAAAAGCGGGTCGGGCTATGCGCTACAATCTTTTTAGAGGAAAAAACCTCAAAAAAGGATTTCTGCTTCTATCCCTCATTCAAACTAGAATAAAGCAGAAAAACCCTCAACTAATAAATACGCATTATAAAACCACATTAATTATCAATTTCATGTTTTTTTATTACATTAGTAAAAAATAAAACATGAAAACACTACCACAATGGTTTGAAGAATACGGAGTAAGTCACAAAAATGTAACCAATAAAAAAATTCATTACATCTGTGTACCGTTGATCTTTTTCTCAGTTGTAGGCCTTTTTATGAGTATTCCAAACCAGGTTTTAACTCCGCTTGCAAACTTACACCCTGTTTTTGCTAATTGGGGTTTTATCGCTTTAGTTTTTGTGTTATTATTTTACTTTAGGTTATCCCTTATCATGGGTTTAAAAATGCTGCTTTTTACAACATTGTGCTTGATTGGCAACTATATAATCTCTCAAACAATAAATATACTATGGTTTTCTATAGCCGTATTTGCAATTGGATGGATTGGTCAATTTTATGGCCATAAAATTGAAGGAAAGAAACCATCATTTATAAAAGACTTGCAATTTTTACTCATAGGACCAGCATGGGTAATTGATTCTGTACTTAAAATAGATTAATTATGATAACATAAATTTCACAAAGTTTTAAAACAGCTTATTGTAACACCATATTTTTTTTTAGTAACTTGTTGATTATTAATCTAAACATAATTAAAAATGGGATTACTATCATTTATCAAAGATGCTGGAACAAAATTATTTGGAAAAAAGGAAGACGAAGCACCAGCAGCCGAAAAAGAAACCTTAAAAGCAAGTGCGCTATTAGCACACGTACAATCTTTAAAATTGCCTTTTAAAAGTTTAAAAATATACCTACAAGCAGAAAAAGTTACTCTTAAAGGAGAAGTAGAAAATCAAATAGATGCTGAGAAAATTGCATTAGCAGTGGGTAATATCGAAGGCGTATCCGAAGTAGACAATCAAATGGATGTAGCCATCAAAGAACCTGAAGCAAGATACCACACGGTAGAAAGTGGCGATTGGTTGTCTAAAATAGCCAAAAAATATTATGGAGATGCGAATAAATACAATGTTATTTTTGAAGCAAACAAGCCCATGCTTACCGACCCCGATAAAATATATCCTGGTCAAGTTTTAAGAATACCCAACTTGTAACTATTAGAACCAGTAAAGTAAACCTATAAAAAAATCCGCTTCAAGTTTCTTGAGCGGATTTTCTAATTTATAATGACTGACTAATTAATCATTCAGCATTTTCCAAAGTTTGTCTTTCAGTTCTGTTAATCCTTGTTGCGTCACAGAAGATATAAACATATAAGGTACGTCTTTGAAAGCAACATCAAGTTCTACTTTCAGTTCTTCTCTTAGCTCGTCATCTAGCATGTCAATTTTTGAAATCACTAACAAACGTTCTTTATCAAGCATTTCTGGGTTGTACTTTGTCAACTCATTTACTAGAATATCGTATTCCCCTTTAATATCTGGAGTGTCAACAGGAACTAAAAACAATAGCGTTGAATTTCTTTCAATATGTCTCAAGAAATAATGTCCTAATCCTTTTCCTTCTGCAGCACCCTCAATAATTCCAGGAATATCAGCAATTACAAATGATTGATAATCTCTGTAAGCTACAATTCCTAAATTGGGTTTTAAAGTTGTAAACGGGTAATCAGCAATTTTAGGCTTAGCTGAAGTTAAAACAGATAACAACGTTGATTTCCCAGCATTAGGAAAACCTACTAATCCTACATCAGCAAGTACTTTAAGCTCTAAAATAACATCACTCTCTGTACCTGGTAAACCTGGCTGAGAATAACGTGGTGTTTGATTGGTTGAACTTCTAAAATGCCAGTTCCCTAATCCACCTTTACCACCTCTTGAAAGTACTTGACGTTCTCCATCTTCAGTAATCTCGAATAAGATTTCGCCTGTTTCTTTATCTTTTACAACAGTTCCTAATGGTACTTCGATAAATTTATCATCACCATCAGCACCTGTACTTCGGTCACCACTACCATCTCCACCGTTCCCAGCTTTGACGTGTCTTGCAAATTTAAGGTGAAACAAAGTCCATAGTCCTTTATTTCCAACTAAATATACGTGTCCTCCACGACCACCATCACCACCATCTGGCCCACCTTTTTCAATAAATTTCTCTCTGTGCAAGTGCGTAGATCCCTTTCCTCCTTTTCCTGAAGAAACAAATATTTTTACATAATCTACGAAGTTTCCTTCTGTCATAACTCTTTATTTAATTTGACACGATTCAAAAAAACTGACAACCGCTGATTGCCTTCCTTTTAATTTTAAATCCTCTGTCATTTTTTTATAATCTGTTTAAAGATTCCATCTACCAAAGTTGGCAAACAACAACTCTTAAACAATCTACTATTTTTGCATGAACAATATAAAGTTTCAAGCAGAACTGAATATTGAATCTTTATTTTATTTTCGTAATGATTTCACTATCACTTTATCAATCTTTATTCCGTCCATATCGATTACCTCTAACTGGAATTTATTCCAAATCAGTTTTTCTCCTTGTTTAGGAATATGTGAGAGTTCTGTCATAATTAATCCACTAACGGTAGTTACATCATAATCATTGATTAAATCATCTAACTCAAAATAAGTTAAAAAATCATGCAATGAATAATGTCCATCAACTAACCAAGTACCGTCTTCTCTTTCTATTAATTGAAAATCGTCTTTATAAAATTCTGAAGCATCTCCTACAAGCGCTTCAAGAATATCATTAAGCGTAATAATTCCCTGAAAAATACCATACTCGTCAGAGACGAAAGCATAGTGAATTCCGGTTTTTTTAAATTGCTCTAAAGCTTTATAAGCAGTGGTATACTCCATCATAAATGGTGCATCTGTCATAATACTTTGCAAACTAAAACCTTCATTATCAATGGTTGCAAAGATGTTTTTTAAATTCGCAACTCCTACAATATCATCATAATTATCATTGTAAACTGGATAAATTGAATGCAATTCTTCGAGCATAAATTTTTTAACGTCAATTTTACTGGAAGTCAATGGTAAAAAAACCACTGATTTACGGTGTGTCATCAACGAATTTATTTTTCTATCTCCAATATGAAAAACGCGTTCTACAATATCTTGTTCAATTTCTTGTACTTCACCACCTTCAGTACCTTCTTTAATGATGGCTTTGATTTCTTCTTCGGTTACTTTACCATCAGCACTAGGTCTTATTTGCAAAACATTTAATAAGAACTCAGTCGAATTAGTTAGTAACCAAATAAATGGTGCCGTAATTATAGAAACCACTTTCATAGGCATTGCTACTTTTTTAGCAATTGCTTCTGGGTGATTTAATCCAATTCTTTTGGGCAATAACTCTCCTAATACTAAAGAGAAGAATGTCAATATTACCACCACTACTCCTACTGCAATAGTAGGCGCGTAGGGTTTTAAAACCGCAAAAGAACTAACAAATGCTTGCACATCAGTCGTTATTTTATCACCGCTATAAATACCCGTTAAAATACCAATAAGGGTAATTCCTATTTGTACGGCTGACAAAAACTTATTAGGAGCATTAGCTAGTTCTAATGCTATTTGGGCGCTTTTATTGCCTTTTTTTGCTGCAGATTCTAACCTGTTTTTCCTTGCTGAGATCAGTGCGATTTCAGACATGGAGAAAAGTCCGTTTAGTAAAATCAGAAAAAGTATGATTAGTATTTCCATATTTTTTTTAGCCCAGATGGCAGCAAAAAGTGCGACGCTTGTAAAACTTTGTTTTTCTTGATAAAAAAGAGCGACCGGAGGAAGCTCCTTTTTTATTTTAGAAAAGCTGTTTTATAAGCAAGAACTTGTAGCGTACAGCTGGAATTGCTTCTTATAAATTATCTATAACATCACTTAGACGTACTGTAATTTCATCAATAGTTCCTATTCCGTTTACGGCATGAAACTTATTTTGTTCTTTATAGTACCCCATTAAAGGTGCTGTTTTCTCATTGTATTCTTGGTATCTATTACGAATTTTATCTTCGTCTTGATCGTCAATTCTTCCGCTTGTTTTTCCTCTATCAAGTAATCTTGCTACTAGAATATCATCATCAGCTTCTAAGGCAATTGTAGCCGTGATGATTTCATTTTTAGAAGCTAAAAAAACATCTAAGGCTTTAGCTTGAGAGATCGTTCTAGGAAAACCATCAAATAAAAAACCAGCAGTATTTGGATTTTTTTCTACTTCACTTTGTAACATTTTAATTGTTACTTCATCAGGAACTAGATCTCCTTTGTCCATATAAGTTTGCGCTAACTTCCCTAATTCAGTCGCATTTTTTATGTTGTATCTAAAAATGTCTCCTGTTGAAAGGTGCGTTAATTTGTACTTTTCTTTTAGAAATTCAGCTTGAGTTCCTTTTCCTGCTCCTGGTTTCCCAAATAAAACGATGTTAGTCATAATGTGTGTTGCGTAGTTATTCTTTTAGTTGATATACTTCTGGCAAGTTTCTTCCTAGACCGTCATAGTCTAGACCAAAACCTACTATAAATTTATTTGGAATTTCGATTCCAACATAGTCAATTTTAATATCTTTTTTATAAGCCTCTGGTTTAAAAAACAAAGTTGCTATTTTTAACTCCTTTACATTTTGTTTTTTAAACAACTCTTTTAACTCAACAAGTGTATTTCCTGTATCTACTATGTCTTCAATAATTACTACTGAACGACCTGTTAAATCTTGATTTAGACCTATTAGTTGTTTTACCTCATCTGTAGAAGAGGTTCCTTCATAGGAAGCCATTTTTATAAAACTTACCTCGCAAGCACTTTTATACGCTTTCATAAAGTCAGCTACGACCATAAAAGAACCATTTAAGACACCTATAAATACAGGCGTTTCATTTTCAAAATCAGCTACTACTTGAGCGGCCATTTTATCGATTGCAAAGGCTATTTCTTTGGCTGTTATAAACGGAACAAATTGTTTATCGTGAAGTTGAATCATTATTTTTGTGTTTAAAATAATGTGCAAAGATAGGAATTTCTGAGTTGCCAATTCAGATTAAAAACCATAAGAATAGTTTACAATTGAAAATAATAGGTATTTTAGCCCTAGATGAATAGCGAATTTTATAAAAACATAGCCAAAAGCAATGCTTACAGAGCGAGTCGTGACAAAAACACACAGCTAGTTATGACTAATTTGCTTTTATTTCCTGATTTATTAGCAATCGCACTCAATACCGCCGACAAAAACCACCATAAAGCGTGCTGGATTATGGAGTTAGTTCTTGAAAAACAACTGCATTTACTCACTGATCATCTTGCATTATTTTGCAATAGTCTCTCTAGCTTTACTAACGAAAGTGCTTTGCGTTCTATTTCAAAAATTTGTTTGTTTTTAAGTCTACACATTCACCTAACACCATTACAAGAAGAGCAAATCACTGAAAACTGCCTTGACTGGCTCATTCAAGAAAATCGAAAAGTAGCCACAAAAGCCTACGCTATTAGAACATTATTTGAATTAGGAAAAACTCAAAAATGGATTTACCCAGAATTACAACGCATCCTTAGTGATGACTACCCAAAATATTCTGCTGGATACAAAGCTGTTGCAAGAGAAATATTGAAGAAAATAAAATAGCATTTTTTGATTTGCTACATATAAAGTATCTTTGCCAGTAACAAACAACTACACAATGAATTATTTTTCTTCTGATTTTAAATTAGGAATTTTGGGCGGTGGACAACTAGGCAAAATGCTGTTATCTGACACCCGGAAATTTGACATACAAACCTACGTTTTAGACCCAAGCGATGAAGCACCTGCGAGAATTGCTTGTAATAAATTTTACAAAGGCGACTTAATGCATTTTGACACTGTTTACCAATTTGGAAAAATGGTAGATGTTTTAACTATCGAAATTGAATTAGTAAACCTCGACGCTTTAGAAAAACTAGAAAGTGAAGGTGTCAAAATATATCCTTCACCAAAAACATTAAAAGCCATTCAAAACAAAGGAAAACAAAAAGATTTCTATGTAGAAAATGGGATACCAACATCAAAACACCTTCGTTTTGTGGATATCGCCGACTTGACGAAAGCATTAGAAAAAGACGAATTAGAATTTCCTTTTGTCTGGAAGTGTGCCGAATTTGGTTATGATGGTAATGGGGTAAAAATTGTACGTTCTACTTTAGACCTGATTAACTTACCAGATGTAGAATGCATTGCTGAAGACATGGTGCCTTTTAAAAATGAATTGGCAGTCATTGTTTGTCGCAATCCATCAGGAGAAATTAAGACTTACCCTGTTGTAGAAATGGAATTTCATCCAGAGGCTAACCAAGTAGAATATGTGATTTGCCCTGCTCGAATTGATATTAAAATAGCTGAGAAAGCAATCGCTATTGCATTGAAAGTTTCAGAAAGCTTTGACCATGTAGGTTTATTAGCCGTAGAAATGTTCCAGACTGAAGATGATGAAATCCTTGTAAACGAAGTAGCTCCTCGTCCACACAACTCAGGCCATTACTCTATAGAAGCGAGTTATACATCACAATTTGAAAATCATTTACGCGCTGTTTTAAACTTACCATTAGGAAACACTGCTAGTAAAGTTGCTGGCGTTATGGTAAACTTAGTAGGAGCCGAAGGATATGAAGGCCAAGTAGTTTATGAAAACATAGAAAAAATCATGGCAATTGATGGTGTAACACCTCATATTTACGGCAAAAGACAAACTCGTGCTTTCAGAAAAATGGGACATGTTACCATAGTAAATGAAGACATGGCTGAAGCGAGACGCATTGCCGAGGAAGTGAAGAAGAGCATTAGGGTTATTAGTCAAAAATAAAAACTTTAAAAATGAATGAATTAGAAACGATCGGAAAGAAAAACACAATACTCATTTTAATAAGCATTTTATTAGTTTCTCTTCATACCCTTTATTTGTACAATAGTTCCGTTTCAGTAATTGAAACAGAAAAAATCATGAAGCAAATTGGTCGATTTTTTTTAACAATTGGGCTATTATATTTTATTTACAGTGGAAAAAATTGGGCTCGAATAATTGCAATTATTTTATTCTCCCTTGCAGTCGTTGGGGCAACCATAGGCTTAATCACTTTGAACACATCATTACCCTTTAAAATTCCTTTGATAGTGATAATTTTCATTTATTCATTATCAATTTATCATTTTGCTTTCGCTAAGAGTTTCAAAGCTTTTTTTGAATATCAAGTTCAAAAAGCAAATAATTTCAATCTTTAATAAAAAAAACAATGAGCAAAGTAGCTATAATAATGGGTTCAAAATCAGACTTACCCGTAATGCAAGAAGCAATCGATATTTTAAAAAGTTTTGATATCGAAACAGAAGTTGATATAGTGTCTGCTCATAGAACACCTGAAAAGTTATTTGATTTTAGCCAAAACGCACATCTTCGAGGAATTTCAGTAGTAATTGCTGGTGCTGGTGGTGCAGCGCATTTACCTGGAATGGTGGCTTCAATGTCTCCCCTTCCTGTAATTGGTGTTCCAGTAAAATCGAGTAATTCTATTGACGGATGGGATTCTGTTTTGTCAATTTTACAAATGCCGGGTGGTGTTCCTGTTGCAACTGTCGCTTTGAACGGTGCCAAAAATGCTGGAATATTAGCCGCTCAAATTATCGGAAGCAGTAACAAAGAGGTCCTAGACCGCATAATTGCTTATAAATTGGAACTGAAAGAAGCAGTGATTACCGCTTCTGAAAATTTGAAAAAATAAAAATATTTTAAAAATACCCGATCAGGGTTTAAAACCCTGATCGGGTTAAATAAATAAAACATGAACATCCTAACACAATATTTCAATACCAAACATAACACGGCGCCTTTTTCGCAGATTAAAAACGAAGATTATTTGCCTGCGATACAAGAAGGAATTGCTTTGGCAAAAGCAGAAATTGATGCCATTGCTAACAATCCAGAAGAACCGACTTTTGAAAACACAATTGTTGCCATGGATTACACCGGAGATATTTTGGATAGAGCGTCAAGTATCTTTTTTAATTTGAACTCGGCAGAGACGAATGACGAAATGCAAAAAATAGCTCAAGAAGCTTCGCCTCTATTATCTGAATTTGGAAATGACATCACGCTAAATCCTGTTTTGTTTGCGCGCGTAAAAGCGGTTTATGATTCAAGAGAATCATTAGACTTGACTACTGAGCAAGCCACTTTATTGGATAAAAAATACAAAGGTTTTTCTCGAAATGGTGCTAATTTGCCTGAAGATAAAAAAGACCAACTCCGCGCTATTGACAAAGAATTATCTAAATTAAGCTTACAGTTTGGCGAAAATATTTTGGCAGAGACTAATGCTTTCGAAATGCACTTAACCGAAGAAAAGGATTTGGCTGGGCTACCAGAAGGAACTATCGAAGCCGCTCGCTCTTTGGCGAAAGCCCAAGAAAAAGAGGGTTGGATTTTTACATTAGATCATCCAAGTTACGTTCCGTTTATGACGTATGCAGACAATCGTGAATTGCGTAGAAAACTAGCTATTGCCTTTGGTGCAAGAGGTTTTCAAAATAACGAATTTGACAATCAAGAAATTGTTTTGAAGATTGCTAAACTTCGTTTTGATAGAGCGCAATTATTAGGCTATGCGACCCATGCTCATTTTGTATTGGAAGAACGTATGGCGCAAACTCCAGAAAAAGTACTTTCTTTTTCGAATGATATGCTAGCAAAAGCCAAACCGGCAGCCTTGAAAGAATTTGAAGAGTTGACGGCTTTCGCCAAAAAACTAGACGGAATCGAACAACTAGAAAAATGGGACGGTGGTTATTATGCCGAAAAATTGAAACAACAACTTTTCAATTTGGATGACGAAAAATTGAAGCCTTATTTCCAGTTGGAGAAAGTATTGAAAGGTGCTTTTACAATCGCTGATAAATTATACGGTTTGACTTTTACCGAAGTATTTGACATTGACAAATACCATCCTGAGGTAATGATTTATGAAGTTACCGATGAGAAAAAAGATTTAGTTGCTATTTTCTACGCTGATTTTTTCCCTCGAAAAGGAAAACGTAATGGTGCTTGGATGACTTCATTCAAATCGCAATATGTAAAAAACGGAATTAACGAAAGACCTCATGTTTCGAACGTTTGTAATTTTACAAAACCAACAGAAACTAAACCATCGCTATTAACATTTAATGAAGTAACCACCTTGTTTCATGAATTTGGACATGGTTTACACGGCATGCTTGCCAACACGGTTTACCCAAGTTTATCTGGTACATCGGTATTTTGGGACTTTGTAGAGTTGCCTAGTCAAGTGATGGAAAACTGGTGTTACGAGCCTGAAGCTTTGGCATTGTTCGCAACGCACTACCAAACGGGTGAAGTTATTCCGCAAGAATTTGTAGAAAAAATCAAAGAAAGTGCTAGTTTCCACGAAGGATTAGCAACGATGCGACAGTTGAGTTTTGGCCTTTTAGATATGGGATGGCACGGACAAGACCCTACGGGAATCACGTCAGTGAAGGCATTCGAAAAAGAGCAATTTGAATCTACTAGATTATACCCAGAGGTTGCCGAAAACGCTATGAGTACGGCTTTCTCACATATTTTTCAAGGTGGTTACTCATCAGGATATTATAGCTATAAATGGGCAGAAGTATTAGATGCTGATGCTTTTGAATTTTTCCAAGAAAAAGGAATTTTTAATAGAGAAGTAGCAACCAAATTCAAAGATAATGTACTTTCTAAAGGAGGAACAGAACCACCAATGGAATTGTACAAACGCTTTAGAGGACAAGAACCGAAGCCTGATGCTTTATTGAAAAGAGCGGGGCTTTTATAGATTTCAGATTGTTGATTAACGTCCCGACGGTTCGGGATTGATTGCAGATATAAACCGAAGTAGAAATGCTTCGGTTTTCTTTTTTAAATAAACTTTCATTTATTTTTGAAAGTTTAAAAACTTTTACATACATTTGTACTATGGAATTCAGTGAAGCAAAAAATAAGTTTGTACAAACCTGGGGAGCACTTGGGTCGCAATGGGGAATTAATAAAACCATGGCGCAAATTCACGCTCTTTTAATGGTTTCAGCAGAACCAGTTTCTATGGAAGATGTGATGGAAGAATTGCAAATTTCCCGCGGTAACGCCAGCATGAACTTACGCGCTTTGATGGATTGGGGCATCGTTTACAAAGAATACAAAGCGGGAGAACGCAGA
Source organism: Flavobacterium gelidicaeli (assembly GCF_013294005.1). GTDB lineage: Bacteria > Bacteroidota > Bacteroidia > Flavobacteriales > Flavobacteriaceae > Flavobacterium. Next base: position 22,854 of record NZ_JABSNK010000004.1, on the reverse strand, counting down.
GAGTTTTTCACAGCTGAAAAAGACTTAGACGAATTAGCCGTTAAAATAGCAAGAGAAAGAAGCAAAAGAGAAATCAAACCTGCTTTGAAAGTTTTAAAAGAAGTATCGTCGATCACTGCGAATCAAACAGCAGAAGAAAAACACTTTGTAGATCAAACGACTAAATTATATGATTTCGTTTTAAAAGCCGATAATGTATTGGATAAAATCACAGAATACAAAGACAATTGGTTGACAAAGCTAGTTGTGAAGTTTATGAAATAAGAACAAAAAAATTTAACTAAAACTTTCATTTTTTTCTGAAAGTTTAAAAATATTTAAAGTTATGAATTTTCTAAAAGTATTAAATACAGTTGCAATTATGATTCCGTTACTCTTTGTTATTGTTGGTTTATTTATTACCGACTTACTCGGGTTGGCAATGATTTCAACGATATTAACAGGTATCATTCAATTAATTATAGGAGTTTCTTATTTCATGAAATTCCCGAAAAACAATGATATTAAAATCTATTTCGTTTTTGTTGTCTTATTTTTCATTTGCATAAGTTTCAATCTAACTTCAGGTTGGATTTGGATCTTACCCCCCGCACTTTGTGCTTACTTATCGATATTAATTTATTTACCTAAAGAATCCTAACTATGAGTTTCTTAAAAGCAAATTGGACCAATCTAGCCTTAATCAACTATGAAGTTAACGCTAGTCTATTAGAAAAATATATCCCAAAAGGAACTGAAATCGAACTATATAATGGCAAATGCTATGTGAGCTTAGTCGGATTTATGTTTGAAAATGTCAAAATATTAGGATTCAAAATTCCGTTTCATGTGAATTTTGAAGAAGTAAATTTACGATTCTATGTAAAGAGATTTGAAGATGGAAAATGGAAACGCGGTGTTGTTTTTATAAAAGAAATTGTTCCCAAACCTGCCTTAACTTTTGTTGCAAACACAGTTTACAAAGAGCATTACCAAACGCTACCGATGAAACATTCCGTACTTCAAAATGCAGATTCAAATAATTATGAGTACCAATGGAAAACAAACGAAAAATGGAATTCTATTCTAATCGAAACAGAAAAAACAGCATTGGATATTGCAATTGATTCAGAAGCGGAGTTCATCACAGAACATTACTTTGGATACACCAAAATAACCGAAACTAAAACTTTTGAGTACGAAGTAAAACACCCACGATGGCAACAACTAAAAGTTATAAATCATAAAATTGACGTTGACTTTAATACGACTTATGGCAATGAATTTGACTTTTTGAAAAATAGTATCCCAACATCGGTCATTTTCGCAAAAGGTTCTGAGATTAGTGTTGAAAATAAAAGAGAAATAAAATGAAAACTTTAGACAACCACACCCTTCTTTACGATGAAGAATGCCCAATGTGCAACATGTACACCTCAACATTCATCAAAGCAAATATGTTAGATAATCAAGGTAGAAAACCATTTGTAAATATAACAACCGAAGAAGAAAACTACATTGATTTAGAAAGAGCCAAAAACGAAATCGCTTTAGTCGATAAAGTAAACCAAAAAGTATATTACGGAATTGACAGTTTACTCAAAGTAATTGGGAATTCTTTTCCTTGGATGGAGAAAATAGGTAATTGGAAACCCATAAATTACTTTTTGAAAAAGTTATACAAATTCATCTCTTACAACCGAAAAGTAATTGTTCCTAGCAAAACGAAGGCCGAACACAAGATAAATTGCATTCCAGATTTCAATACAAAATACCGTTTATTCTATATTGCATTTGCTACTTTATTTACAGCATTAGTTTTATTTCAATATGCAGAATTGATTGTATTTTTACCAAAAGGGACTTTCGTAAGAGAACTACTTTTAGCAGTGGGACAAATAGGTTTTCAAGCGATTTTTACACAAAAATTAGACAAACAGAAACAACTTAACTACATAGGCAATTTAGTCACTGTTTCCATAATAGGAAGTTTGCTTTTGTTACCGATATTAATCTTAAACAGTTATTTTGATCTAAATGATTATTTTATTTTAGGTTGGTTTGGATTAACCGTGAATTTTATGATTTACGAACATTATAGAAGAATTAGCCTATTAGAACTACCCAAATATTTAACCCTAACATGGATTTTGTATCGAATAATCGCATTGGTCATCATCATAAATTTATAACATCATGAAAAAACTTATTATAGCAGCAGGAACAGGATTTTTAGGTCAAGTTCTAGTGAATCATTTCGAAAATAAATTTGACGAAATCGTCATTCTTACACGCGGACAAAGCAGTGTAAACGGCAAAATTAAATTGGTCAATTGGGATGCCAAAACATTGACAGGTTGGGAAACAGAATTAGAAAACGCCACTGTTTTAATTAATCTCGCAGGAAAATCTGTGGATTGTCGCTACACCGAAAAGAACAAAAAAGAAATATTGCTTTCACGCATTCAAAGTACCAAAGTACTTAACCAAGCCGTACTCGCATGCACTAACCCACCAAAACACTGGCTAAACTCATCAATATCAACCATTTATCGTTTTTCATTAGACAAACAAATGAGCGAGGAAAATGGAGAAATTGGCAATGATTTTTCGATGAATGTAGCGCAATCTTGGGAGAAAGCTTTTTTTAAAACTGCAACGCCAAATACCTTAAAAACCGCTTTGCGCACCTCTATCGTTTTGGGTAAAAATGGCGGTGCTTTTATCCCTTTAAAACGATTAACCCAATTTGGATTGGGAGGAAAACAGGGAAAAGGAAACCAATTCATCAGTTGGATTCATGCCGAAGATTTTGCTAGAGCCATTGATTTTATTATCGAAAAACAAATGACAGGCGTTATCAACATTGTTTCACCTCAATCTATTTCTAATACAAATTTCATGGCGCAATTACGAAAACAATTGAACGTTTTCATCGGATTACCAACACCTGAGTTCCTGTTAAAAATTGGAGCAAAAATCATCGGAACAGAAACTGAATTGGTTTTAAAAAGCAGAAATGTGATTCCGAAACGATTGCAAGAAAACGGATTTGAATTTGAATTTAATACGCTAGAAAAAGCCTTGAAAAATCTATTATAAAATGGCACCAAAAAACATAAAGTGGAATTATTTATTTAAACATTGGTTCAGTACATTATTAATAGCTCCATTTATTTCACAGATAATAATGTATATTACAATTTTGAATTCAAATAAAATTGTTGGTTTATTAGAAGTATATCCAATAGCGCTAATTTTTAGTTTAGCTTTTTCAATACCAACATATATTCTTTATAGTTTTTTATATCGTTTTTTAGGACAGATAAATACTAAAGAAAAATATGCGAAAATAATTTTAGTTGCATTTGCAGTTTGTGGTATTTTAATAACTGCAATGATAATAAAAGGAAGTATGATGAAAGATGTTATATGGTCTTATTCGATTTCATCAATAATTTCAGGGTTTATTTTTAAACTAAATTTTAAAGAACAATAATGTCAATCATAAACATAACCACGAAAATAAAAGCCCCTATTCAAATCGTTTTTGATCATGCTCGAAATATTGATACACACCAAAAATCTGCAAGTAAAACTAGTGAGGTTGCCATAGCAGGAACAACACACGGATTGATCAATAAAGGAGAAACCGTAACTTGGAGAGGTAAGCATTTTGGCTTCTTTCTACAACATCAAAGCATTATATCTCAAATGGAGTTGTACTCTTATTTTGTAGACGAACAATTAAAAGGTCATTTCAAATCCTTCAAGCACCAACATTTCTTTGAAGAAATTGATGGACAAACGATTATGAAAGATGTGATGGAATACGAAACTCCGTTTGGAATTTTCGGAAAATTGTTTGATTTACTATTTCTAAAGAGACATCTTACGAACTTCTTGATCGAAAGAAATGCCTGTTTAAAATTGGTTTCTGAAACCAAGTAATTACTGTTTTCGATAAATAATCTTAAAAGAAAACCACCATCAGCCACCAGAAAATAGGAATACTTTCGACCCAAAAAGAAGTGTAATATTTAGAACGTTTTTCATTGGCGAAAGCCAAAAATAAAGCAAGTATTAGTACTAGAATTCCGTTGACAATTAATTGTTCTTCAATAAAATTATTTTTCAAAAATTCTAAAAAATAAAACGGAATTAAAAGCAACAAACCAGTGATTTTAGTTCGTTTCACCCCTATTTGCTGTGGGACCGTTTGCAAATGTGGGTCATCATTGGCTAAATCTAATATTTCGAAAACTAAGATCAAATCAAAAACAAGAATAAAGCGTTGGATGCATTTTAGAAAAAAATCATTTCCTAGAGAAACATGTGCATTCAACAATGGCAGTACTAAAGTCACTCCTACCCAACACAAAGCCACAATATAAATTTTGATTCCAGCCCAGTTTCTAGCATTTTTTCTATTTGGAAAAAATGGAAGGGTATATAACAATGTCAAACCCAAAACTCCAACAGAAACGATTTGCGTAATCAATTCAAGTTGAAAAAAGTAATAGGCTACACCAAGTAACGACACAAAACTCAATGTTGCAATTAGTTTCAGCTCGTTGCGCATTACTCTTTTTTTGGCTCTAGCCAAAGCATCATACTTCACAAAATTATACCCAACAATTGTACCCAAAAAAGCAAAATTTGCCATAGGTACATCTTCCTTTATGTTGAACATAAAATGGGTCATTCGCACTAATGCATATACTGATAAAGCCACATGAATACTGCTGCGAATGTAAAAATCAAAAACTCTTTTAAAACTAATCATTAAACAAATCTAATCAATTGTGAACAAATACCACATTTAGTTGAAAAATTGATAAAAAATCAATCCAAAAACACGAATTAGATTGTTTATAATACTTATTTTTGCAACACTAAAAAAACACAACATTACCATACTTACATGAAAACAGACTCATTTGCATTAAGACACTTAGGCCCAAGGGAAAACGACTTACCAAAAATGTTAGAAACCATAGGTGTTGAAACTTTAGATCAGTTAATATACGAAACTATTCCTACTGATATTCGTTTAAAAAAACCTTTAGAATTGGAGCACATTATGACCGAATACGAATATGCAAATCACATTCGTTTATTAGGGCGTACCAATAAAGTCTACAAATCATACATTGGTTTAGGATACCACCCTACAATTGTTCCTCCGGCAATTCAAAGAAATATTTTTGAAAACCCAGGATGGTACACGGCATACACGCCTTATCAGGCTGAAATTGCACAAGGTCGTCTAGAAGCGATTTTGAATTTCCAAACTATGGTGATTGAATTGACTGGAATGGAAATTGCAAATGCTTCGTTACTTGACGAAAGTACCGCTGCCGCAGAAGCAATGGCTTTGTTGTATGATGTACGTTCAAGAGATCAAAAAAAGAATAACGTTTGTAAATTTTTCGTTTCAGAAGAAATTTTACCACAAACATTATCTGTTTTACAAACACGTTCAGCACCTATTGGTGTAGAATTAGTTGTTGGTAACCACCAAGAGTTTGATTTCTCAAAAGAATTCTTTGGAGCAATCCTACAATATCCAGGAAAGTACGGTCAAGTATACGACTATGCTGATTTTATCAAAAAAGCGAATGAAAACGAAATAAAAGTAGCTGTCGCTGCTGATATTCTATCCTTAGTAAAACTAACTCCTCCAGGAGAAATGGGAGCTGATGTAGTAGTAGGAACAACACAACGTTTTGGAATCCCGATGGGTTATGGTGGGCCACATGCTGCTTACTTTGCTACTAAGGATGAATACAAACGTTCTATGCCGGGTAGAATCATCGGTGTGTCGCAAGATGCAGATGGTAACCGTGCGTTACGTATGGCATTACAAACAAGAGAACAACATATTAAACGTGAAAAAGCAACTTCAAATATTTGTACTGCTCAGGTTTTATTATCTGTAATGGCTGGAATGTTTGCCGTGTATCACGGCCCAAGAGGTTTGCGTTATATCGCTAATAAAGTCCACTCGATGGCAGTTACGCTAGCCGATGCTTTGAATAAATTAGGCGTTTACCAAACTAACTCTTCTTTCTTTGATACTATTGTTATAAAAGCAGATGCTAAAAAAGTAAGAGCGATTGCAGAAAGAAACGAAATCAACTTCTTCTATATTGATGATGAAACGATTTCTATCTCGATAAACGAAACAATTTTGTTTAAAGATGTGAATGAAGTAATTGCTGTTTTTGCAGAAGCATTAGGAAAAGATGCTTTTGAAGTAAGCGAATACACTTTGGAAAACAACTACCCAACAACTTTAAACAGAACAACAGAATTTTTAACGCACGAAGTATTCAACAAATACCACTCCGAAACGAGTTTAATGCGTTATATCAAAAAACTAGAACGTAAAGATTTATCATTGAACCACTCGATGATCGCTTTAGGTTCTTGTACAATGAAATTGAATGCAGCAGCAGAAATGTTGCCATTGAGTATGCCTTATTGGAATACCATTCACCCATTTGCACCATTGGATCAAGTAGAAGGGTATACAAAAATGCTTAAAAAACTAGAGCATCAATTGAATGTTATTACCGGTTTTGCTGGTACTACCTTACAACCTAACTCTGGTGCTCAAGGAGAATATGCTGGATTAATGACTATTCGTGCGTACCACCATTCAAGAGGAGACGATAAAAGAACAATCTGTTTGATTCCGGCATCGGCTCACGGTACAAACCCGGCATCGGCAGCGATGGCTGGAATGAAAATTATCGTAACTAAAACTACAGAAAACGGTAATATTGACATCGAAGACGTTAGAGAAAAAGCATTACAGTATAAAGATGAATTATCTTGTTTAATGGTTACTTACCCATCTACACATGGTGTTTTTGAAAGTGCTATTAAAGAAATTACTCAAATCATTCACGACAATGGCGGTTTAGTATATATGGATGGCGCTAATATGAACGCACAAGTAGGATTAACAAACCCTGCAACAATTGGCGCTGATGTTTGTCACTTAAACTTGCACAAAACTTTCGCCATTCCTCACGGAGGTGGTGGACCAGGTGTAGGGCCAATTTGTGTCAACGAAAAATTAGTTCCATTTTTACCAAGTAATCCATTAGTACACGTAGGTGGAGACAAAGCAATCACTGCTATATCTGGAGCACCTTATGGATCAGCTTTAGTTTGTTTGATATCTTACGGATACATTTGCATGTTAGGATCGGAAGGAATTACCAATGCCACTAAATACGCAATTTTGAATGCGAATTATATGAAAGCGCGTTTAGAAGAACACTACCCAATATTATATTCTGGTGAAAAAGGAAGAGCGGCACACGAAATGATCTTGGATTGTAGAGGTTTTAAAACCAAAGGAATTGAAGTTTCGGACATTGCCAAACGTTTAATGGATTATGGTTACCATGCACCAACGGTTTCTTTCCCTGTGGCTGGAACATTAATGATTGAACCAACTGAATCAGAAGATTTAGGAGAACTAGATCGTTTTTGTGATGCAATGATTGCTATTCGTCAAGAAATTGATGCTTCATCAGCAGACGAGCCTAATAATGTATTGAAAAATGCACCACATACTTTAAATATGTTAACGGCTGATACTTGGGTTTTACCTTATACAAGAGAGAAAGCAGCGTATCCATTAGAGTATATCGCTGAAAATAAATTCTGGCCAAGTGTTCGTCGCGTTGATGAAACTTATGGTGACAGAAACTTAGTTTGTAGCTGTGCGCCAATTGAAGCGTACATGTAATAAATTATGGATTTATATTCTAAAAATGCCTCGATTGTTTCGAGGCATTTTTTTTGTTTACAACCAATACAACTTTCAATAATTTAAAGATACTTTAAAAACTGTAGTATTTAGACTATAATAAATAGCAATGAAAAAACAGTAGCTTTTTTGCACATATATTAAAAAATCATCAGTAAATTAGCTAAAAAGCTATTATTCTATAATTATATGCACGCATAGTAAATATCATGGCTATATTTATTTTTTTATCTTTAAATTAGCCTCAAATTTGGAAAACAATTCGATGAAAATAAAAATAACTGGGATAGGAAGTTATATTCCTGAGAAAAAAGTAAGCAATTCCGACTTTGGAGATCATGTTTTTTTGAATGAAGACGGAACCCTGTTTGGACGTCCAAACAATATTATAATAGATAAGTTTAAAGGAATAACAGGAATCGAGCACAGGCGTTACGCTGAGGAAAATCAAAACTCGTCTGACTTAGCCTTCTTAGCTTCGCAAAAAGCAATCGATAATGCAGGAATTGATCCTGAAACTATCGATTATATCATTTTTGCACATAATTTTGGTGAGGTGAAATTTGGTACAACACAAGCAGATACAGTACCTAGTTTAGCTACTAGAGTAAAGCACAAACTACAAATAAAAAACCCTAAATGCGTTGCCTACGATATCCTTTTTGGATGTCCTGGTTGGATTGAAGGCGTGCTTCAAGCAAACGCTTATATCAAATCTGGAATGGCAAAACGCTGTTTAGTAATTGGATCTGAAACTTTATCGAGAGTCGTTGATGACCACGATAGAGATTCCATGATCTATTCTGATGGTGCTGGTGCTTCTATAATTGAAGCTTCTGATGATGATGAAACAGGACTACTTTCCTATGAAAGTGGTACCTATGCCATGGATGAAGCTAACTACTTGTTTTTTGGACAATCTTACAACAAAGACCTAGAAGAAGATACGCGTTACATTAAAATGCATGGTCGCAAGATTTACGAATTTGCATTAACAACTGTCCCTGCTGCTATGAAAAGCTGTTTGGACAAGAGCGGAATCGCAATTGATGATGTAGCAAAAATATTGATTCATCAAGCAAATGAAAAAATGGACGAAGCCATCATACAACGTTTTTACAAACTGTATGACAGACCCGTTCCTCAAGACATTATGCCCATGAGTATTCATGAATTAGGAAACAGCAGCGTAGCTACCGTACCTACTTTATTTGATTTATTGATTAGAGGCGAAATAAAAGACCAACAAATAAATAAAGGAGACATCCTTCTTTTTGCTTCGGTAGGAGCTGGAATGAATGTAAATGCTTTTATATATAGGTATTAATTTTAAAGAATTTGTTTAAATACAAGTCCGCTATTATTGCAATAGCGGACTTGTTCTTTTTATAGAAATACTAAATAGCAATAAATTATATCTAATTAATGTAAACTGCAATAAAATACTGTTCATAAAGAAGGATATCTTTGTAACTTTGCAACTTTATAAACCATAACGAACGAGGAGCAACTTCGTTCCCGCAACGACTATGTACGAAAAAACGTTTCCTAATAAAAGATTCAAGCATACTTTAGAATTTTTAAATAAACATATTTCCACTTCAGAGAGCATTTTGGATTTAGGTGTCGAAAATCCTTTTTCAAAAATAATGAAAGAAGATGGATACACTGTTAAAAACACTTCTGGCGAAGATTTAGATCTAGACCAATCAGTATTTTCAAAAGAAAAGCAAGATGTAGTAACCGCTTTTGAAATTTTTGAGCATTTGCTAAACCCATATACTATTTTAAGTGAGATAAAATCAGATAAACTTTTTATTTCCATCCCAATGCGTTTGTGGTTTTCGCCAGCATATAGAAGTAAAACAGACATGTGGGACAGACATTACCATGAATTTGAAGACTGGCAACTGGACTGGTTATTAGAAAAAACAGGATGGAAAATTATTGATAGACAAAAATGGACCAATCCAGTGAAAAAATTTGGTATACGCCCATTATTGCGTTATTTCACAAACAGGTATTACATAGTTTATGCTGAAAAAATAAAAAAACAAGTATAAATTATCCTTTTGTATTTTACAACTCAAGATTTTAATTCCCTTTAACCTAATGAATTACTACATAGTTATTCCTGCACACAACGAAGAAGCTTTGATTGGTCTAACATTAGAGTCATTAATTTCACAGACATTATTACCAAAAAAAATAGTGATTGTGAATGATAACTCTACAGATGAAACTGCCAGTGTCGTTTTGGCTTTCGCCAAAGAGCATCCATACATAACATTAGTAGAAAAAAAATCTAGTGCAATTCATTTACCAGGAAGTAAAGTAATACAAGCATTCAATACCGGCTTAGAAACTCTTGATCAGGACTATGACATCATCATGAAAGCTGATGCTGATTTAATATTTCCAGCTAATTATTTAGAAACGCTAACAAAACATTTTCACTCAGATCCTACTATAGGTATGGTAGGCGGTTTTTGTTATATCGAAAAAAACGGCGATTGGATATTAGAAAATCTAACCGATAAAGATCATATACGAGGTGCCTTAAAAGCCTATCGTAAAGAAACTTTTAAACAAATAGGTGGATTAAAAGCCCAAATGGGTTGGGATACAGTAGATGAATTACTTTGTAAATTCTATTATTGGAAAGTAGTTACAGACAACTCTTTAAAAGTAAAACACTTGAAACCAACAGGAGCTAATTACAATAAAACAGCTCGTTTCAAACAAGGAGAAGCATTTTACACCTTAGGTTACGGATTTTTAATTACAGCAATAGCTTCGGCAAAATTATCTTTTATGAAGAAAAAACCTTTGCTGTTTTTTGATTACATCCAAGGATTCTGGAAGGCTAAATCATCTAAAAAACCACTAATGGTAACCGAAGAACAAGCACTCTTTATTAGAAATTACCGCTTGAAAAAAATGAAAGAAAAAATTTTATAAGCCCAGCTATTACTTTACTATTTATAAAATACTAAATACTATTCACTAAATTTGTAATTTAGCCCATATTCGCAAAACTATGATGCTCATTCGATATTTATCACAAGTAGGTCGCTACTTTTTAATGCTACGAGAAATTTTCATTAAGCAAACCAAATGGTCTGTAATGAAAAAATTAATCTTTAAAGAAATAGACGATTTAATCATCGACTCATTAGGAATCGTTGCTTTTATCTCTTTCTTCGTAGGAGGAGTTGTTGCCATACAAACAGCACTCAACCTTACGAACCCATTGATTCCCAAATACCTTATTGGGTTTGCAACTAGACAGTCAGTAATTCTAGAGTTTGCCCCCACTTTTATCTCCGTTATTATGGCGGGTAAAATGGGATCATTCATCACCTCTAGTATTGGAACCATGCGTGTTACCGAACAAATTGATGCGCTTGAAGTAATGGGTGTTAATTCATTAAATTACTTGGTTTTCCCTAAAATTATTGCTTTACTAATGTATCCTTTTGTAATAGGTATCAGTATGTTTTTAGGAATCCTAGGAGGATGGGTAGCTGGTGTTTACGGTGGTTTCACTTCAAGTGATCAGTTTATTTTAGGAGCACAAATGGAATTTATTCCGTTTCACATTGCATACGCATTTATAAAAACATTGATTTTCGCAATGTTATTAGCAACAATACCTTCATTTCATGGATATTATATGAAAGGTGGCGCACTTGAAGTAGGAAAAGCAAGTACAGTAGCCTTTGTTTGGACAGCTGTATGTATCATACTTTTCAACTATATTTTAACCCAATTGTTACTAGGAGCATGATAGAAATAAAAAATATAGAGAAATCATTTGGTGGAACCAAAATTCTCAAAGGTATTTCGACTGTTTTCGAAACTGGAAAAACAAATTTAATCATCGGACAAAGTGGATCAGGTAAAACTGTTTTACTAAAAAGTCTTCTCGGAATACACACACCAGAATCAGGGCAAATTTGTTTTGACGGAAGGGTATATTCAGAATTAGAAGATGACGAAAAAAGAGAATTACGTACAGAAATAGGAATGGTTTTTCAAGGAAGTGCCTTATTTGACTCCATGACTGTTGCCGAAAATGTAGCTTTTCCATTAAAAATGTTCACCAAAGACAATAGAGCGGCAATAAAAGAACGTGTTGATTTTGTACTTGAAAGAGTTGCTTTAAAAGATGCTCACAACAAATTACCTTCGGAGATTTCAGGAGGAATGCAAAAACGTGTTGCAATTGCAAGAGCCATCGTTAACAAGCCTAAATACCTTTTTTGTGACGAACCTAACTCAGGCTTAGATCCAAATACGGCAACGTTAATTGACAATTTAATCAAGGAAATTACTGAAGAATATGACATCACAACCGTTATCAATACACATGATATGAATTCGGTTATGGAGATTGGAGATAACATTTTATTCCTAAAAAACGGTATCAAAGCATGGCAAGGAAACAAAGACGAAATTTTTAGAACAGATAATGAAGATGTTGTTGACTTTGTTTACTCCTCTAACCTTTTCAGAAAAGTAAGAGAAGCGTATTTAAGGGTGTAATAGTAATTTCAAAAATAATACTATATAAAAACGGAGATAGATATAAAATCAGTCTCCGTTTTTTTTTTAATTTGGTAGTAATTCAACTTCTGCATTTGGATTGAACAAATACAATTTTCCTGAACTTATTTCTAGACACTCGAAACGCTTTGTTCGCACCGCCATTTTCTTAAATATCTTACCGTTTTTGATTCTAAAAACGCTACCAAACGGAATTTCAAAAACGTAGTTGTTATCATTTTTCTTGTCAAATTGCTTTAGAGCGAGCGCTAAAGTCGCATCAGTATCACTACTTGCACTAGGATTTCTAAAGTGCTTCGCTAGTAATGGTAAAAGATGATTTGGAAAAATCTCTGGTCTAATATAAGGCACCATTAATTGTTGAAATGTGTATTTCCACTCTTGGCCATGCGGCTTGATTTTTCTACCAAACTTTTCAAAAGCAACTAAGTGACCAATTTCGTGAATAAGCGTTATTAAAAATTTGTATTTATTCAAACTTGAATTAACCGTTATTTCATGTTTGCCGCTAGGACCTTTTCTATAATCACCATGGCGTGTAGCACGTTCATTTACAATTTTTAAATGCACTTGATTGCCAACTATTAAATCAAATACAGGTTTAACAGCATGTTCCGGAATATATTTAGCAAGTGTTTCAATCAAAACTTATAGTAACTTTTATGGATTAGTAGAAGAAACCTGCAACACTTTTCCGTTAAAATATTTATTTCCTGTTAGGGTAAAATTATAAATATAGTCCGCTATTTCGTTAGCTTGAATTGGCGCTTGGTAACCTGGAAAAGCTTCTTGTAACATTTCTGTTTGTACTGATCCTAATGCCAAAACATTAAATGAGATTCCTTTTTCTTTGTATTCTTCTGCTAATAATTCTGATAACGTAATCACTGCTCCTTTACTCGAGCTATATGCTGCTAGCCCAGGGAACTTAAGACTTCCTTGGATGCCACCCATCGAACTTATCGTTACTACGTGACTTCCTTTTTGAAGGTATGGAATACAAACGCGTGTTAAATTTGCTACAGCAAAAACATTTACTTTATATACGTTTTCAAAGTCAGCTTGTGTTAATTGTTCAAAAGGCTTATTAATTAGACTTCCTGCATTGTGAATAACCGCATCAACGTTTTTCCATATTGCCGAAAGGAAATTTACTACTTTATCTAATTGTGACTCATCTGACAAATCAACTGACAAACAATTTATATTTTTATGTGATAGCAATGCCTCTGGTGTTTTTCTAGAAATAGCTAAAACCTGATGTCCTGCATTTGCAAATTGCAACGCTAGCTCATACCCTATTCCTCTGCTTGTTCCTGTAATTATAATATTTTTCATGATACAAAAATAAACAAAACAAATAAAATATTCTACAACAGTAGTAGCAAAAAAAAATCCATTTCCCTAGTTAAGGAAAATGGATTTTAAAATATTTTATGTAAATCTTATGTTATGAAGTTAATCCTCTTGAAATTACAATTCTTTGAATTTCTGAAGTTCCTTCATAAATTTGAGTAATCTTGGAGTCACGCATCATACGTTCTACATGGTATTCAGCAACGTATCCGTTACCTCCATGAATTTGTACCGCTTCGTTTGCTACTTCTAAAGCAATTTCAGAAGCATATAATTTTGCCATTGCTCCAGAGTGTGCAATATCCATACCTGCATCTTTCTCACAAGCTGCTTTCATTACTAACAATCTAGCTGCAGTAACTTTTACATACATATCAGCTAATTTAAAAGCAATAGCTTGGTGATTGAAAATCTCTTTACCAAATGCTTTTCTTTCATGAGAATACTTCAATGCAATCTCGTAAGCTCCGGTTGCTATTCCTAATGCTTGAGAAGCAATACCAATTCTTCCTCCATTCAAGACGTTCATTGCAAACGCAAATCCAAATCCATCAGCACCAATTCTATTTTCTTTAGGAACTTTTACATCATTAAACATTAATGAATGTGTATCTGATCCACGAATACCCATTTTCTTTTCTTTAGGACCAACATCAAACCCTGCCCATCCTTTTTCAACGATAAAAGCATTGATTCCTTTGTGTCCTTTTTCGATATCTGTTTGTGCAATGACAATATAGGTAGATGCCGAAGACCCGTTAGTGATCCAGTTCTTAGTTCCGTTTAATAAATAGTGATCCCCTTTGTCAATTGCAGTTGTTTTTTGAGAAGTTGCATCAGAACCAGCTTCTGGCTCAGATAAACAAAAAGCACCAATTATATCTCCTTTTGCTAAAGGAACTAAATATTTCATTTTTTGCTCTTCACTACAATATTTCTCTAGACCTGCACATACTAATGAGTTGTTAACTGACATAATCACCGCTGCAGAAGCATCTATTTTAGCGATTTCAGTCATTGCAAGAACATAGGAAATACTATCTAATCCTGATCCACCATATTTAGGATCTACCATCATTCCCATGAAGCCTAAATTGGCCATCATTTTAACTTGTTCAGTTGGAAATTTTGAATGTTCGTCACGTTCAATAACTCCTGGCAACAATTCTGCTACAGCAAAATCTTTAGCTGCTTGTTGAATCATTAATTGTTCTTCGGTTAGATTAAAATCCATAATTCTATTTCTTTTTTATTATTTTTTTTTTAATTCTTATTATTACAAAATAGTGTTTTTTAATGTAATTTTACGCGTTACATTTAGATAAAAACATTTATTTCACAGTTTAGAATTGATGACTATTATATGTTGTTTAAAATTCCTTTCTTTATCTATAAAAAAAGTAGTCAAAGATACTTTTTTATTGTGAAATTTTCAATAGCGATTAACAATTTTGACCAATGAAAGAAGAATACTATAACGTTATCGGAGTAATGTCAGGAACTTCTCTCGATGGAGTCGATTTAGCCCACATTGAATTTTCGGTAATAAACACTATTTGGAAGTTTAAAATTAAAGAAATAGCAACTATACCTTATAATAAGCTATGGCTTGAAAGACTAAAAATAGCTGTAAATTTCTCTACAAAGGCTTTAGAGGAACTAAATCAAGAGTACACAATACTTCTTGCTAATATCATAAACAACTTTATAGAAAAAAATGCTATTGTAAATCTAGATGCCGTATGCTCTCATGGACACACTATTTTGCACCAACCACACAAAGGCATCACTTTACAAATAGGAAACCTTCCTGATATTGCTTCATTAACCCGTCAAAAAGTAGTTTGTGATTTTAGGGTTAAAGATGTTCAACTTGGTGGTCAAGGTGCTCCACTAGTCCCCATAGGTGATCAACTGTTATTTTCAGAATATGATTATTGTATGAATCTTGGTGGGTTTTCTAATATTTCATTTAATAATAACGACGAACGAATTGCTTTTGACATTGCACCGGTAAATACTGTTTTGAATTTTTATGCAAATAAATTAGGATTAGATTATGATGACAAAGGGCAAATTGCAAAAGAAGGTACAATAAATCAAGAGTTACTTGCTGAATTGAATGATTTAGACTTCTATAGAAAGAGTTTTCCTAAATCATTAGGTTTTGAATTTGTAAAAGAAACAGTCCTACCTATCATTGAATCTTATAAAATCACAATAAAAGATAAACTAAATACGTTTACTGAACATATTGCACAGCAAACAGCTGCGGCACTTCCTTTAAAAAAAGGCAGTTTATTAATTACAGGTGGAGGCGCTTACAATCAATACCTTATATCTCGTATAAATAATTTATTGCCAGATTTAAAGATTATTATCCCAGCTAAAGGAATTTTAGAATTTAAAGAAGCGTTAATATTTGCACTTTTAGGTGTTTTAAGATTAAAAAACGAAATTAATATTTTAAAAAGTGTAACTGGAGCATCAAAAAATCACAGTTCAGGAACGATTTATGATTTTTAAATCCATTTTTATTTGTTTTTAAGCAAAAAACAAATAAAATCCATAATTCTACTGATTTGACATCAATTCTAAGATATTTTTATGAAATTGATTTAAAATTGTGTAGTACTTTTGCCAACGAAACCAAACAAATAAAATTTTTTAGTATGAAAAAACTATTATCATTATTCGCATTAATAATCGCAATGCAATTTAACACTGTAAATGCGCAAAAAAAATTCATCGTTAACGGTGTCGAAATTCCTAGAACATTAGAGTTTAAAGGAAAAATAATGTCTCTAAACGGAGTTGGAGAACGTTCAAAGTTCTGGACAGATCTTTATGTTCAAGCTTTATACTTAACATCTTTGTCTCAAGACCCTAAACAAATCCTTAATAGCGAAACTGAGATGGCAATATCTTTGCACATCACATCAGGACTTGTTAGCTCTAAAAAGTTATCAAAAGCTTTAGCAAAAGGTATGGAAAAATCTGTAGGAGAGCAAGGCATTAGAAAATTCGCTAAAGAACTTGAAGAGCTTGAAGCTTTATTGAGTACTGAAGACACTAAAATAGGCGATATATTTGAATTAACATTCAATCCTTTAGACGAGTCACTTTGGATAACAAAAAACAAAGAATACAAAGGAAAAATTAAAGGTCTTGAATTCAAAAAAGCATTCTTTGGTATTTGGTTGTCTGAAGACCCAGTTGACAAAGGATTGAAACAAGATTTATTAGGTATATACTAGTAAAATTATTCTTTTAAATATTATTACAATAATAAACAAATTGCATAATTCCTTTTTTTATATTTGTAAAAATAAATATATCATAATAAAATGAAAGATTTACTAAAGAAATTCGAAAATAAAGAACCTGAAATTGTTTTTAACTGGAAAGATGCCGAAACGGAAGCCGAAGGGTGGACAGTAATCAACTCGCTACGTGGTGGTGCAGCTGGTGGTGGTACTAGAATGAGAAAAGGTTTAGACATGAACGAAGTTTTGTCTTTAGCTAAAACAATGGAAGTTAAGTTTTCGGTTTCTGGACCTGCAATTGGAGGCGCTAAATCTGGAATTAATTTTGATCCTAACGACCCTAGAAAAAAAGGCGTATTACAACGCTGGTACAAAGCTGTTTCTCCGTTATTAAAAAGTTATTATGGAACAGGTGGTGATTTAAATGTTGACGAAATTCACGAGGTAATTCCCATGACGGAAGAATGTGGTGTTTGGCACCCACAGGAAGGTGTTTTTAATGGTCATTTTAAACCTACTGAAGCTGATAAAATCAACCGTATAGGTCAATTGCGTCAGGGTGTTGTTAAGGTAATCGAAAACCCAAAATTCTCACCAGATGTTGCTCGCAAATATACTATTGCTGACATGATTACTGGATACGGTGTTGCTGAAGCTGTTCGTCATTTTTACACCACTTATGGAGGAGATGTAAAAGGTAAAAAAGCAATCGTGCAAGGTTTTGGAAACGTAGGATCTGCAGCTGCTTTTTATCTTGCTGACATGGGTGCAAAAGTTGTAGGTATCATTGATAGAGATGGTGGCTTGATTAACGAAGAAGGTTTTTCTTTTGAAGAAATCAAAACCCTTTTCTTAAACAAAGACGGTAACAAATTAGTTGCAGAGAACATGATCCCTTTTGACGAAATTAATAAAAAAATATGGACTATTGGTGCTGAAGTTTTCACACCGTGTGCCGCGTCAAGATTAGTACAACAAGACCAAATTGATAGTTTGATTGCTAGCGGACTTGAAGTAATTTCTTGTGGTGCGAATGTTCCGTTTGCTGATAAAGAAATCTTTTTCGGACCAATCATGGAGGATGTAGATCACAAAGTAAGTTTGATTCCTGACTTTATTTCTAACTGTGGTATGGCGAGAGTTTTTGCTTACTTCATGGAGAAAAAAGTTCAAATGACTGATGAAGCGATCTTTCAAGATACTTCAGAAATCATTAAAAATGCAATCGTTAAAGCACATGCGTTAAACAGCAGCAAAACTAATATTAGTGCCACTGCTTTTGAAATCGCTTTAAAACAATTAGTTTAAGACAAAATACGTCAAAACCAATTTATAAATCATTAAGCCAAATCTATTTCTACGTTAGAAATAGATTTGGCTTTTTTTCATTAAATAAATAATCCATAAAATTGGTATAATTATTGCAAAACAAAAGACTATGTTAAATGTAGATTTGTTTATTTTTTTATCTAAAAAAGTAACAATTTTTATAATATATTAGCGTTTCATTACTAAAGAAAAATTGTATGAGTTTAATGTTACAAGCAGACACCTTATCTGTAGCACAAGAAAATCTAGCCGATGCGGTTCCAGTTGAAAAGACTTTATCTATTATTGAACTGCTAACTAGCGGAGGACTAGCAGGTCAAATCATTATGATTTCATTGTTCATTATGTTTTTTGCTGCTCTTTATCTTTATTTTGAACGCCTAATGGCAATCAATGCAGCCTCTAAAATTGACAGTAATTTCATGAGTCAAATTAGAGATAATATTAGAAACGGACGAATAGATAACGCAAAAATGCTTTGCGCTCACTCTAAATCTCCCGTTGCACGACTAATTGAAAAAGGGATCTCAAGAATTGGCAAGCCACTTGACGACATTAATACAGCAATCGAAAATGCTGGAAAACTCGAAATTTACAAATTAGAGAAAAACGTAAGTATGTTAGCTACAATCTCAGGAGCAGGTCCTATGACGGGCTTCTTAGGGACAGTTGTAGGAATGATTCAAGCATTTCATAAAATGGCAAGTGCTGGTGGTCAAATTGAAGTAGGCGCACTTTCTGAAGGTATTTATACTGCAATGACAACAACAGTTGTAGGTCTAGTAGTAGGAATTATTGCATATGTAGGGTACAATCACTTGGTAGTTAAGACCGATAAAATAGTGCATCAGATGGAAGCAAATGCAGTTGACTTTTTAGATTTACTAAACGATCCTGCATAAAATACAATCATTCGATTAAATTTCCGATAAATAACAAACATACAATATGAATTTAAGAGGAAGAAATAAAGTTAGTCCAGAATTCAATATGTCATCAATGACTGATATTGTTTTTCTTTTGCTAATCTTCTTTATGCTAACATCAACAATGGTAACCACTAACGCATTAGATTTAGTACTACCAAAGGCAAAAGGGAAAACAGACAGCAACAAAAACATCGCAGTAAGCATTAATAAAAAACTAGAATTCTTTATAGACAAAGAACCTGTACCTGAAGCAGAATTAGAATCTAAATTACTATCAGCACTTGGAACCGATAAAGAAAAAGCTATTATTTTAAGAGCTGAAGAAGGTGTCCCTATCGAAAAAGCGGTTAATGTTTTAGATATTGCCAACAGAAATCAAATCAAGGTTGTCTTGGCAGTTAGACCTAAATAATCCTTATTTGAAGTTAAAAAAGCACAATTCTACATGAAATACTTAGAAACAGAAGAAGAAAAAAAATCATTTACCATCACATCAGTACTTTTTGTGATCATGTTTATTTTGTTTTTTTATTTAGGATTAACCTCATTAGACCCACCTCCTGAAAACGGGATTGCGATTAATTTTGGAACTACTGAATTTGGATCTGGTGACAAGCAACCTACTGAAGCAATTCAGTCAGCTCCACAGCCCACAGCAGCACAGCAAGCAGCCTCGAGTGACGATGAAGTGCTATCGCAAGATGTTGAAGATGCTCCTATAATGAAACAAGTAAAAAAAGCCCAACCTACAAAGGCAACTGCAGAAGAACAAAAACCAAAACCTAAAGAAAGCCCAAAGCCTTCTAAAAGCACCTCCGATGCGTTATCTAGCTTAATCAACGGACCAAAATCAGATGGAAAAGCTGCTGGAGGAGAAGGAAATGACGATAAAGCTGGAGATAAAGGAAGTATTAATGGTAACCCTTACGCTAACAGCTATTACGGTTCTGGTGGTGGATCTGGAAACGGAAGCGGTTGGGGACTAAACGGACGGTCCATAAGTTCCAGAGGTAAAGAAGTTCAAAAATGCAATGAATTTGGTACCGTAGTAGTCCAAATTACTGTAAACAGAAACGGGAACGTTATTGGTGCAAAATATGCTAAGGGCACAACTAACACTAACCCTTGTTTAGTAGAACCTGCTTTAGCCACTGCCAGAAAATACAAATGGCAACCTGATGCTGATGCTCCAGAAACTCAAATAGGTTTCATAACAGTCAACTTCAAGCTAGGAGAGTAATCAACACTCCTACTCTACTCCATTCCATAATAATAAATTACGAAAAATGAATTACCAAGAAACTACAGATTGGATGTTCAACCAACTCCCTATGTACCAACTTCAGGGAGCTTCTGCTTATAAAAAAGATTTAACAAACACTCATTTACTTATAAACCATCTTAATAATCCGCATCAAAATCTAAAATTCATACATGTTGCAGGTACAAACGGAAAAGGATCCACCTCACACATGCTAGCTTCAATATTACAAGAAGCTGGCTATAAAGTAGGGCTTTACACATCGCCACATTTAAAAGATTTTAGAGAACGAATAAAAATAAATGGAAAGGATATATCAGAATCGTTTGTTTGTAGTTTTATTAATACCAACAAGACGTTTTTTGAAAGCAACGACATTAGTTTCTTTGAAATGAGTGTAGGATTAGCTTTTGATTATTTTGCTAAAGAAAAAGTCGACATTGCCATTATTGAAGTTGGAATGGGCGGTAGATTAGACGCCACAAACATCATTACACCGTTAGCATCTGTAATTACAAATATAGATCTAGATCACACCCAGTTCCTAGGAAACACTCTGACCGCAATTGCTACTGAAAAAGCAGGTATAATAAAACAAAATATACCCGTAATTATTGGCGAATATACAACAGAAACAAAAGCTGTTTTTTTGGCTGTAGCC
Organism: Flavobacterium gelidicaeli; assembly: GCF_013294005.1. Lineage (GTDB taxonomy): Bacteria > Bacteroidota > Bacteroidia > Flavobacteriales > Flavobacteriaceae > Flavobacterium. Next base: position 1,715 of record NZ_JABSNK010000004.1, on the reverse strand, counting down.
AAAGAAAAAAATACAAACATCTATTTCGCCTCTGAATTAATCTCAGTTAACTTCCCATCTGACTTAATTGGTGATTACCAAATACACAATAAAAAAACCGTTTTACAAACTATTGAAATTCTTAATAAAGAAAAAGAATTTAGCGTTTCTGAAATTATGATAAAAAACGGATTATTAAATGTCATTAAAAACACGGGGCTGCAAGGAAGATGGCAACAACTAAAAGAAAACCCAAAAGTAATTTGCGATACGGCACACAATAAAAACGGACTAGAAATTGTATTTCAACAAATAGCTAAAGAACAATTTAAAAATTTGCATGTGATTTTTGGCGTAGTCAATGATAAAAACCTAAACTCAATACTACCTATACTTCCTACAAATGCAAAATATTATTTTGCTAAACCAAATAATCCTCGCGGATTAGACGCTGCTATTCTTGCTGAAAAAGCAACCCAACACGGATTAAACGGAGAAGTATTTAATTCAATTACAGAAGCTTACACAAAAGCACTCGAAACCGCTAGCCACAGTGACTTGATATACATTGGCGGAAGTACATTTGTAGTTGCAGAAGTTTTATAATTTTTTTTCTCAAAATGCTTGTTTATCCAAAAAACAGTCTTATATTTGCACTCGCAATAAGGAAATGAAAATTATCGAATTGCAATAGGGCGATTAGCTCAGCTGGTTCAGAGCACCTCGTTTACACCGAGGGGGTCGGGGGTTCGAACCCCTCATCGCCCACAAAACTTCTTAAGAAATTAAGAAGTTTTTTTTTGCATTAAAGTCAAATAAAAAAGCCAACTCATATCTGAATTGGCTTTTCAATTTTAATACTATTCGTTTGTTACCCATGAATTGTTTCTTGCGTACCATAATTAGTAATTATCGACGTTTCATAAGTAATCCACTCTTGCCAGCGCTTCTCAACGTCTACATTGTCTGCATATTTTCTAGCAAATCCTAAAAAAGTAGTATAATGTCCCGCTTCACTCACCATCAAATCTCTATAAAACTTAGCTAATATAGGATCTTTAATGTTTTCTGAGAGTACTTTAAACCTTTCACAACTTCTTGCCTCTATCATAGCCGAAAATAGCAAACGCTCACATAAAGCATCGTTCCTACTACCGTCTTTTTTCATGAATTTAAAAAGTTCATTAACATAGCTGTCTTTACGTTCTCGACCAAAGTTGAGTCCGCGTTCTTTTATAAGATCGTGCACCATTTTAAAATGCTCAATTTCTTCTTGAGCAATAATCATCAGCTCAGAAACTAATTCTTCCTTCTCCGAATTTTGAGTAATTAAACTTATCGCATTTGATGCTGCTTTTTGTTCGCACCAAGCGTGGTCTGTCAATATTTCTTCAATATTCGATTCTACTATATTTACCCATCTTGGGTCTGTCGCTAATTTTAATCCTAACATCTCCGTTCGTTTGTTTGTTTTTTACAAAATTAGTGTTTTCTTTCTAATTAACTTGGATCCATTGCGGAATCAAAGTTGGATTATTTAGGGTGTACCCCTCCAAAAACCCGATAGCTATCGGGGTCGGGTCGGGCTATTCGTTTCAATCTTTTATGGGGTCAAGAAGCCCCATAAAAGGATCTCCACTACTATCCCAATGTCATTAAGTTAAGGATTAGATCACTCTTTTATAGTTATTTACGGATTTATATTTTCCTGATTGTCTTATTTTCGATTTTCTACG
>NZ_JABSNK010000003.1 GCF_013294005.1 Flavobacterium gelidicaeli | reverse complement strand
GTACTCGAAAACAAGCTGAACTAGGTTAAAACCTCGTCAAGCCTTGCAAAATAAAGAAAAAATAACTTTCAAATTATTTTTACCGGACAACAATGATTTAAATAGTTTAAAGTTTAAAATTGTAATTATAACTTTAGCTTTTGAAAAAAAAACAACTAAAATAAATAGGATAAAGAATATCCTATCATTTAACTCGAACCTTTTCAGAAAAAATAGAAGGAAGCGTTGCGTACTGGTTACTTTTTTCTGAAGTGGTTCAACTAGTTTCTTCAAAAAGACTTTCCCGACCATTTGGAAGGGAAGGTCTTTTTGAAGTTCGAAATTGCAACAAATGTATTCAGTAAAACAAAAAAATTAGACAAATTAAAATAGACGGCCACTATCAAAGTGGGCCGTCTATAGTTTTAAAAAGGAATATTAATTAAAGCAATTGGTACCCATATTTTGAAAATTAGTACAGATTTCAAATGCCTTTTGAGATTTTAATTGTGCAGTGCCTCCCAAAATAATAGATTGCAATTTTGCTTCATTGTCCTTATAGCTTCGCACATTTTGATAGTATCCTGTTACAGCGTTGTAAGCTCCAAACAAAGTTCCTTTTGTGGTGTTCATTTGTTGTGAGTCGCTTGTCATAGCATAGGCAAAAGCATCTTCAACCGTGTTTTTAAATACGGTGGACAATTCAGCATCATTTCCAGTTTTGAGGTACTGTAAGGTTTCCTTATTAGGGCATAGTGCGAATTGTATCATTTTCTTAACCTCATTATCATTTACTTTTACTTTTACCCAATTATTAAAAATGTTTTCTAATTGATTGCTAAATTCGTTTGCTAATCCCATTACTTTGTGCGCATTCTCCAAACGTTGTTTTGCTCCAGAAGTGTGACGAATTCTTACCACATTACTCATATTTCGAAGAGAAGCGTTTAGTGTATTTTGGCAAACAATTCTAACAGGGGTAAAAGCAGCAGTAATACTTCCGCTACCATCGTGTGAAGTAGTGAGAAAAATATATTTTTCAGTAACATCATCTCCATTACCAACACGAATATAGTTAGGTAATTTTGCTGTAATAAAAATGCGTTCTCCATTACCTAATGCGCCTGCTGTCTCGTACATAATTCCATCCGTACCACCTACAATAGCATCAAAGAAACCAAATGCTTCACGATTTTGTACAATATGATACTCATTACCGACTACACCCAAAACAGTATTGTTATCGGTACGGGTAGTAGCAAAATAATTAGGCACTTTTAGTTCATTGTCCCTAATTTCTAAACTGTCAGTCGGATCAATTACGTCTGATACCTGGGAATAAAGAGGACTTTTTATCACTTCATAGTCAAGTCCTGCGTGTTTAATTGCTTCAGCACTTGTCGGATAGTCTGTTACTATTTGCCCTAAGCCGTGCCAAGCTTTTTGTTGTACGCTAAAAAATGAATAACGTCCCGTTCTTTCGTTGAAATTTAAATTGTGTGCCATGATATTAAAGTTTTAAAAGTTGAAAAAATGATTAAGTACTTAGTGTTAAAATGGTAAATCTTCAGCAGGTTCTGGTGTGATGATCTTTATATTATCCTGTTTTGTAATTCCTTGTGTAAATTCAATTTTCTTACTACCTCCGTGCAATTTTATTGTCGATGTATGAAAATTCAAACTTGATTTTAATTCTCCGTTAGTAGCTGTCCAGGCTCTTGCACTTACTCTACCTGTAAGCTCGACTAAAGCGCCTTTGGTGAGTATTTTTGCAACATTTGGACTTATCCAGTAGGAGCAATCAAAATAGCTTGTTTGCTCTATGCGTTCGCCTTGCTTATTTTTGTAGCTATCATTGATGGCTACAGAAAAATTCACTACTTGTTTGTCTTGCGTGGTTCTGTGTATTTCCGCATCCTTTGTTAATCTTCCGATGATGTTCATGATTTTCTGTTTTTAGGATTATTTTTTTTTAAATTAATTTATTTGGTAATGAGAGGAGGAGCTGTTTTGTTTCACTCTAAATCCAATATAAATAGTACTACATTTCATTGTTGACATTTTTTTTATTCGTCCAAAGAGTCGGAGTATGCTATGTTTCGTTTCGGGAGCATAAAAGGTTAGTGTTTAGCAAAAACAAGGTTTTATCAAATAAATACTACCCGCATGGGTGGAGATTTTTTGATAAACCCGCAGGGCTTGACCTTTTTTTTGCGTTAAAAACACTAGTATACCTTTGCTCTTGAATTGGGACAATTAGCATACTGGCTTTTGAATATAGATAGGATGGAAGCAAGGTTGTAAAGCGTATTATGTGTGATTGTAAAGAAGAAGGTAAACACTAGAAATAATGTTTGATGGTTTTAATCGGCTTATAGTTTGGAATAATAATATGGTTAAATAAGCCATGGAAAAGGGTCTTGAAAATTATACGTAGCTAGTGGCTTTAATTTTCAAGATTCTTTTATTGAGTATCCTTAAAGGTCTTTTATTCTGTAGCATAGCGAAAGTATAAATGTGCTTTGAGGATCTGAATTGGTTGTAAAATAATTGAAGTATAAATCGCTTCCTCAGAATATATCATTTTTATAGAAAGAATTTAATCATGTTACAAATTTTATTTAAACCGCCATCTAAGGACAAATAATACCATTGATGATCAGTTAAATAGGCGATTTGATTTATGTGTATACTTTAGATAAAAAGAATTGAAATCGGGCAGTTTAGTGCGTTGTGTTTCACATAAAAAGAGAGTTGAATAGTTTTCTATCTGAATAAAATAATGAGCATAGTAAGTAGCTATTCGAGATTAAAAAATAAGAGTATTTATTGTTTAAATTTTTAATAAATGGAGATTATGAATGATGTGGTAACAAAAGAGGATTTAAGACAGTTTGGTTTGGAATTATTGGGTAGTATTGAGAACTTAATAACACAGACGAAAGAAGGTCATAGCTACGTAACGGAGCAAGAATGGATCAAAAGTAGGCAGGTGAGAAAATTAATGAATATGTCCCCAGGATCTGTTCAAAACCTACGAGTAACCGAAAAGGTACGATTTAAGAAAATAGTCGGCTCATACTACTATAATAAGGCTGATCTTCTAAAACTTTTCACAGATGAAAAATGCAAATAAACGTATCGAGGATCATTTGATGAATTCTTTGCTAATTTATATGGAAGATCCTAGACTAAACGTTTGGCATTTTGCTCTATTACTTGCTATAATTAGTTTAGGCTATAAGCAAGGGCAAATGCAAAATATTAAAGTGAGTCGAAGCAAAATCATGGCACTTTCTCATATTAATACAATACCGACTTATCATAAATATTTCAAAGAATTACAGAATTTAGGATACATCGAATATTTTCCTTCCTACCATCCCGGTGTTAGAAGTGAAGTCTATTTGAAAGGTAAAAAGGTTGCTCCATGATGGAAGCAACCTTTTTTTGTGATATGATCCATTTAGTTACACATTCTTGTAAAATAATCTTTATACCATTTTTGCTGATGAGAGGCAGTAGTTAAAACATTTTTTAAGATTTGGTGAAAAACAATTATTTTACTGTTAACTAATTTTACAGTAGGGAGTCTGCATAAAAATTTTGGATTCATTTACAAAATCACCATTTAGCATTCAAATCTTAAGATGAATTTTTTAAAGACTGACTTGCCAATAATTATATTAAAAAAAAAAATGATAAATCGGCAATACTATTTTTTAGCAGGAATCATTTCTGAGTGAGATTTCCTTTTAAAGCTTTTAATACAATTATTATAATAGGGATTATATTTTTGAAATATTTAAGTTATTATAATTTAAACCAATTATTTTTTAATTTATCATAAAATTATGGTAATATTTAACAAGTGAAGGGTAATTTTTGTCGGTTTAATTTTAAGTAAAGAATATAATTTTACCAAAGCATTAAATAGTATAAATGAAATTGATTATTGCTTTTGAAAACAGTATGAAAAAAAGTTGAACTATTTCTAGAGCTAACTATTCTAACAGAACTTAAACCAAATTAAATGAAAATAAGTATGGACTTAAAATGTAGAAAATTATTGAGCGCTTGTTTGCTCACTTTATTTTTAATTACTGGATCCTTAACTTTTGCTCAGGAGAGTAAAATTGTAGTTATAGGTGTGGTAACTAGTGCTGAAGACGGTTTACCAGTACCGGGAGCATCAGTATTGAAAAAAGGAAGTAAATTAGGAGTTATAACTGACTTTGATGGTGTTTTTAAAATAGATGCTCAAATTGGGGATGTTTTAGAAATTAGCTATTTGGGTTTGGTTAAGCAATCTATAATGGTAAAAAGTAAATCTATGAACGTTACCTTAAAAGCAAATGTTGAGGGACTTGATGAAGTAGTAGTAATAGGGTACGGTGCTGTTAAGAAAAAAGAATTAACAGGTGCAGTGGCAACATTGAAAGCAGATGATTTAGCAAAACAAATCACTTCAGATTTGGGTAGCTCACTTCAAGGACAAATTTCAGGAGTAAATGTTGTTACTTCAGGAGAGCCCGGAAGTAGTTCAGAAATATTAATTAGAGGAATAACGTCTATATCAGGTTCAAATACGCCTTTATATGTTGTAGATGGAATACCTCAAGAAGGCGATCCAAGAATCAATCCTAGCGAAATTCAATCTATCGACGTATTAAAAGATGCTTCTTCTGCAGCTATATATGGAACTAGAGGTGCAGCAGGTGTAATTTTAATCACTACTAAAAGAGGTGAAGAAGGACCAATGAAAGTTAGAATAGATGCATCAAAAAGTTTTGAAAGTCTAGGGAGAGGGCAACGATTGCTAAGTTCAGTAGATCAAACGTATTCAGATGTGCTTTTAGCTAGAAATTTAACAGGGAGTTCAGATGATGCTATCAATTTAGCTTACTTGACTAATGCTCCAGACAGGTATCAATATGACAATGATATCTCTAGATTGTTATTTACAGATAATGCCAATACTCAAAATTATAACATCAATGTAAGTGGTGGTAGTAAAGACCTTAAGTATTCATTTGTAGGAACTATTTTTGATCGAAAAGGTGTTGTAATAGGTACTGATTATCAAAGATTCAATTCTAGATCAAATGTTAATTATAAGAGAGATAAGTTGACAGTAGATTTAGGTGTAGGTATTGCAAGAGAATATACTGATCGCGGTGCGTCAAATACAATTAGTCAATTATTACGTTACCAACCTACGCAGCCCGTATTAGCGGCAAGCGGGAACTCATTAGATCTTTTTGGTGGAGACGATTTTAATACAAATGTTTCGTTAATTCAAAGTTTAAATTCTAAAGATCAAACAAGATTAAATAAATCTTTTACTAACGTATCTGTAAATTATGATATTTTAAAATCATTGTCTATCACTACTAGAGCAGGGATCACAGATACCTATACTACTAGAAAAAGATTCAGACCATCACAATCTACTTTTGATGTTCAAAGAGGATTAGAAGTTGTTCAGCCTAGTTTTATTAGACAAGATGCTTCTAGAAATACAGCTATTACTTGGGATGCAGCCCTAAATTATAAAGCGCAATTACTGGAAAATCATAATTTTACTTTAACGACTGCTGTTTCAGGTGAAAAATATGTGAATGAAGAATTTGGCGTTACAAAAGACAATGTTCAAGATAACGACATCCCGGTATTAAATACTGCAACAGGTAATGCATCTGCTACTTCAGGATTTGATTATACTACAAGATTATTTGGTATGCTTGCCAGAGTACAATATGATTACAAAGGGCGTTATTTAATAAGTTCAAGTGTGCGTAGAGATGGATCATCGCGATTTGCAAAACAAAATCGCTTCGGAATTTTCCCTAGTGTTTCAGCCGCTTGGAATGTATCTGATGAAGCGTTTTTTAAATCAATGCTATCTGTTGTAAACAACCTGAAATTAAGAGTGAGTAACGGTACCGTAGGAAATCAAAATTTTCAAGATTACTTCTACAGTACTTCTATTTATAGAGATCATGTATACGCTTTTGGTGATGGTAATGCGTCTAATGGTACTATTCAAACAACAATAGGGAACAGTGATGTAAAATGGGAAAGTTCGACTCAAAGAAACATAGGTGTTGATATTGGGTTGTTTAAAAATAAGGTAAGTGTTACTGCAGAGTATTATAGAACTGATAAAAAGGATATGTTGTTTAACTTGACTGTTCCGCCTAGTGTAGGTCTTGATGATTCTTCTTCAGGTTTTGGAGCGCCTAACTCTATTAGAAATTTAAATAACAACAATCAGGTCGTTTTAAATATTGGTAATATGACAAACAGCGGATACGAACTAGCAATAGGGTACCGCGACAATATTGGTAAGTTAAAATTTAAAATGAACGGGACATTCACAACAAACCAAAACAAAGTGACTAAAATTGCTGATGGTTTTGATGGTCCTATCTTAACTAATGATACAGGTATTGTACCAGGAGGTAATGCTAGTACAAGCCAGATTACTGCTATTGCAAAAGGATATGAAGCAGGTGCTTACTTTGTTTTTGCTACAGATGGTATCGCTAACACACCTGAGAAACTAGCTGAATTTCAAAAAATTAGACCTTCGGCCAAAATGGGAGATTTAATTTATAAAGATGTTGATGGAGATGGTGTTTTTCAATCAGTAGGAGATCGTGTATATGCAGGAAGCGGATTGCCAAAATACGAGTTGGGTTATAATGTAAGCTTTGATTATAATAATTTTGATTTGTACGTAAATATGTATGCTGCAATAGGTCACGAGATTGTAAATGGGGCTAGAGCAACAGCAGTAGGTTTTGGAAGAAGTAGCGAAATCTTAAATTCGTATTCAGATGTCAATCCTAATGGAACATTGCCAGCTTACAGAGGAATTTTCTCGGCACACCCAAATTACCAACCGAACACTGATTTGTTCATTGAAGATGGTTCTTACTTAAGAATAAGAAACATAACATTAGGGTATAACGTGCCTACGAAAATAGCATCATCAATAGGATTTGAAAAATTACGTTTCTTCTTCACAGGACAAAACTTATTCACTTTTACAAAGTACACGGGGTATAACCCAGAGGTAGGAGGGAATGTAAGTTCAAGAGGTTTAGACAAGGGAAGTTACCCTATGACTAAGATGTATGTAGCTGGTTTACAATTTAATTTTTAATGTATCTGATTATGAAAAAATCTATAAATAAATATATTGCGCTTATTTTTACTGCTGGACTTATCGTTTCTTGCAGTCCCGATTTAACTGAAACAAACCCTAATTTTACTGATGCAAGCAGCTTCTGGAAAGATCTAGACGATACTAACTCTGGACTTACAGCAGCCTATGCCACATTACTATCTCCGTACACATTTAATTTACGTGAAGAAATGGTAAGGTCAGATATGGGGTATTTTTCTAATGTACGTCCTACGCCATTTGCTTCTAATGATTTAGCTTATACTTTTTGGTTTCAAAATTATACTAACAATAATCAGTCGATAGACCGCCACTGGGCAGCTTGTTATAGAGGAATTTTTAGAGCTAATCAAGTTATTGAAGCTTTAGAAAAAATCAAAGCACAAGTAACAGATACTGATAAATGGACGTATCAAATGGCGCAAGCTCGATTCTTGAGAGGGTTGTTTCATTTTTACCTGCATACTTCATTTAATGAAGGTCGTGTGGTTATTGAAGATCATACGCCTATAACTAACGAAGACTTTTTTAAAACAGTGTCTAGCTCTGCTGATGTGATTGCTTTTTTTCGAAAAGACTTAATGTACGCTTATGATAATTTGCCTGCAACCCCTACAGCTGAGAAAGCAAGAGCCTCAAAAGCAGCTGCAGCGACCGTTTTAGGAATGAGTCATTTGTATCAAGGAGAAAACGACTTAGCGATTCCTTACTTTAAAAATGTAATTGACAATCCAGCATATAAGCTATTCGGACTTACAGCAAGTCAGGATCCTATTACCATGTTTTACACAGCTAACGAATTCAATAGTGAATCTATTTTTGAAGTGAACTTTGATGGTAATTTCAGACCAGAACTTGGATTATTTGATGAAGAAAGTACTACAACCCGTAACGCTTTTTTAAGTTTCTCTCAAAATTTACTTTTTAGCGCTCCAGCTTGGGTAGCTTATGCTTACAAATCAGAGCCTATGGATGTAAAAGATGTTAGAAATCACAAAGGGGGTGCATTATCTAATCCATTGCGATCAGTTCCTTTGAGAGCATCGGCTATGGTGATTTTACCAGATGATTTAGATACACCTACTTATGGACAACCAGCAGCGATAGATGTGCTTACAGCAGGATTAACATTATCTGCAGCAAATCCTACTGCGCAAGCGAGAGTATTTGCCTATTATAAAAAGTATTTGAATGTAGATATTTATACAGGAGAATCTGGAAATCCACTTGGTGCTCAAAAATCTTCTAAAAACTTTATTGTTCACCGTTTGTCTGAAGTGTATTTAATGCAAGCAGAGTGCTTGATAAAAACAGGCGATGTTAATGGAGCGCTTGCTTTGATCAATAAAGTGAGAGCGAGATGGGGACTAGTATTATTAGGTACTTCTGGAGAATTTAGTGGGGCACGCACGTATAACGGAGTATCGTACACTGTAAAAACGTTGTTAGACCAACTTATGTTTGTAGACAAAGCATTAGAAACTGCTGCAGAAGGGCATGCTACTCGTTTTGCTGATTTACGTAGATGGGGAATTTTAAAAAATCGTTTTGATGATCTTGCTGCTAAGACTTTCTATTTAAATGATTTTACATATCAAAAAACTACAAACCCTAACATAGGAACTCCTAATACTAAATTTAAAGCAATAGTAGTAGACGATGTGGCAAAGGTGATCGTTAGGCCTTCTAATGACAACTTAGCAAATCATACTGTACCAAACGAATTTACTATTCCTGCACAAAATTTCCAAGTGGGTGTGAGCGAGTATTTGCCGTTACCTAGTAATGAAGTAGGAAGAAATCCTAACCTAAATAATTAATATATCTAAGATGAAAAATAAAATAGTATTCAGCATGTTGTTTTTAGGAGCGCTACTTACAGGGTGTTCAAATGATTCTGTTACTGAGGCTCCAAATTATTCTGATGTAACTTGGTATGCTAGTACACCGCTTAAAACGACTGAAAATGCGGTTATAGGTGTAGGAAAAGCAATTTCGATATTTGATTTATCGCAAGGTGCACTATCTCATGAGTGGAAAATTTCTGAAGGTAGCAACTTTTTAAAAACAGGTTTTAAAAATGGGGATGGTACTGGAATACCACCAGATCTTACTGCTTTTATTGATGCAGATAAAGGTCTAATGACAACTGATAAAACGGTTTACATCTTGTACCCCACGGTAGGTACCTACACGATTACTTTAAAAAATACGTTCAAGGATAAGGTGATCTATAAAGGAGATCCAGAAGTAGAATCGGTTTTAGTTGATGGTGTTTGGGTGTTTGAACAAACATTTACTGTGACTGTAATTTAAAACGAAGTCATTTATAAAAAATATAAATGGTAGGTAGGTGACCATTTATTGTAAAAGACATTAGATCATTAGTATCTAATGTCTTTTTTTTGTTTTTATAATGAACAGCTTAATTAATAAGGAGCATCATACTGCCTATAATTGATTTTATTGAATTGTAAGGTCTTAAATGATGATATGGAATTTTTGTTAAGCAGTTTTTCCGTGATTCATTAATTTATAGTTATATAATTGTTATCTTCGTAATGTTAATCATGCATAATTTAATTAAATATTGTTCATGATGAGGTAATTTTAATTAGGTAATAGTAAAATATTATCTCTAACTACAACTATCTATAATTTCACTGCTATGAAACTTGTTTTAAAAAATCCCGAAAATTTTGTAGGTCAAAAAATTAGTATTTTTAAAAAGGAAGTACCTTGTTTAGATACAGCCTGGCATTATCATGCAGAATTTGAATTAATATACATATCAAGAAGCTCAGGTATTCGTTTTGTAGGAGACAGTGTGGCTCATTTTTCTGCCGGAGATTTAGTCTTAGTGGGTTCTTACTTACCACACTTGTGGCGCAATGAGGAAACCTATTATGAGTCAGAGGGGAATTTAATGGTCGAAACAATCATCATGAAATTTACCAGCAATTTCATGGGTACAGACACCTTTGACAATCCTGAATTTAATAGTATTAAAAACTTACTGGAGCAATCTAAATTTGGCGTTAGTTTTAGTGCCGCAATTGCTAACCAATTAAATGCTGAACTCATGGATATTACGGCTGTTTCACCGGCAGAACAATCGATGAGTCTTTTAAATATTTTATACCGCTTGTCTTTAACAAGTCCCGAAGATAGAATTGTATTATCATCAAGTGATATGAGGCAATTTTCTACTGAAAGTCCTGATCGTTTGGATAGTGTAATAAGATACATCTCTGAAAATTATAGGTCAGATATTACTTTAAGCGACGTGGCTAACATTGCTTGCATGACTACTAACTCCTTTTGTCGTTTTTTTAAGAAGATGACTAATAAGTCTTTTACTGAATTTTTAAACGAAATTAGAATACGAAATGCTTCTCGAATGCTTATTCAAGAAAGTACCCCTATTTCAGAAGTTTGTTATAATGTAGGCTATAAATCAATTCCCAATTTCAATAAACAGTTCAAAGCTATTATGGGTGAAACACCTAAGGGCTATCGCTATAACTTATAGCAGTCCATTTAATAGAAACCTTTCAATGCTGTAAAGCGACTTTTCTCAAAAAAGCATAGTTTTTTTAATTTAAAAAGGCACTGTCTAGGCGGTAGTTTATCGCATGCCTATGGTTCTACATGCACTACTTGTAGTAACAGGTAAAATAACGCTGTTATAAGGTAATTTTTGACTGTATATTACTAGTGTTTATTCGTTTTTTTACATAGTTACAGACTGTGAATTGATCAAATATCTATGATATAAGTTTGTCTATGAATCCATAATATAAAAGTATTTTAAATGATGATTACTACTAGAAATACTTCTGTTTTTTGCACAGCAGTACTGTCTTTATTTTTTGTAAAATGTGTAAGCCAGAACAATATTAATGAAACAAGTGGTAAAGCATTACTGCCGTTATCTGACCCTACAGATAAAGGGCAATGGATCTTAAATACCACTGTTAGTGATGAGTTTGATGCTCCTATATTAGATGAGAATAAATGGTATGTCGTAGGGAAATTTAAAGATGGAAAACCAGAGTATAAACATCCTGACTTACCTAATAAGAAGGTATGGATAGGTCGTGCTCCTTCTCAATTTTCTGGAAATAATTACCGCTTAGAGAATGGCAAACTGATCTTAGAGACTAAATGGGAACCTGACTTCCCCTTCAGTAAAGACTTAGATAAACCATGGGGGAAAGATAACACCAGAAGCAAATTTGAAAATCTTACAACCGCCTGTCTTATTGGGAGAAAATTTTTTCAATACGGCTATATGGAGATTAAAAGCAAAGCTGCTGATGCTGAGATTACCAGTGCTTTCTGGGCGATGGGTCAGGGTTTAGAGGTAGATATGTTTGAACATTTTGGAGATCACAGGCAGCCGAGTAAGTTAGCATTAGATAAAGAATTATGGTGGTCTATTCATGACTGGACTGTCAAAGGAAATAATAGTGTCTACACAGAGCATCATATTTTAGATTTTAGAGTAGCTGATGCTTTTCATACTTATGGTGTAGAGTGGGATCAAAACGGTATTAAATATTATATAGACGGGAAATTATTCACCGAAGCTTCGAAGGAAAAAATAGATTCGTGGGCGATTAGTAAAGGATTCCAAAAAGGATATGTTGCAACAAAACCAATTTCGATATGGTTAGATCAAGAAACTTTTCCTTGGCATGGTGTTCCCGATAGTAAAGAAGACTTAGAATTAAATAGTCCCGATGGTAAAAAAGAGGACGGTATCGTAGACTTCGAAATTGAATACGTGCGTGTTTGGCAAAAAAAATAACTGAATAACAAATTATAAAAAATCAAAAATGAAAAACATTGCATTACTACTGTTGTTACTAGTTTCCTTTTCTTCGGTAAAGGCTCAAAACAAAACACAAGAAAAAAAGATCAACTATTTCGTTGAGGCGGCAGCTACCACCTTTAGTCTAGATGCTAGTAAAACGAAAGAATTGCTTGATGCTCGAAACGTGTATGTGACTAAATTCATGTCCATAAACAAAGAGGGGAAAGCGGGAACTTTATCTGTAGCTGATAAAAAAGCACAATTAAATGAGGTAAACAATGATTTTAACGCAGCATTTTACAGCATTACTGGAAAAACGGCAGCCGAATCTAAGCCATTTTTTGATCGAATGCGTAACGAGTTAAAAGGAGTATAAGCAATAGTTTGTCGGGCTTTTGTGAAAAACAAGTCGGTTTTGTATGTTTTACATCACCGACTTTTTTATATGTTTATAATACAAGCTAGACTCTTGATTCTTTAATTAGGGTAAATAAGAAGTAGGTTCAGGTAATCTCTAAAATCAAATAATAGAGGCGTTCAGCTATATTTGTTTAGAACAAAAATGAAGTAAAATGGCCAATATAAAAACTTTTGTAAGTGTTGATTGGGGAACTACAAACCTACGTTTAAGGTTGGTAGCAGTTCCAAGTTTGGAAATAATTGAAGAAGTAGTCTCTTCAAAAGGGATTAAAACTATTTATAATGAATGGTTGGACTTTGGCGGTGATAAAGAAACCTACTTTTTGAATTTCTTAAAAAATCAATTGGCTCTTTTTTCAAATCAAATCACTTCAGATGTGGCTATCGTTATTTCTGGAATGGCTTCATCTAGCATTGGATTAAGGGAATTACCTTATGCAAACTTGCCTTTTAAAACAGATGGTAAATCACTTTTTATCGAACAAATAAATTCAGATATTATCCCAAATACAATACACTTAATTTCGGGTGTAAAGTCACAGTCAGATGTTATAAGAGGGGAAGAAGTCGAAATTATAGGTTTAGTAAATGAGCAAGACAAGAAGCAATCGATTGTTTTTGTAACTCCCGGTACGCACAGCAAGCATGTGGTATGTGTAAATGGTGAGATAATCAATTTTTTCACTTTTATGACAGGAGAAATTTTTAGCGTAATCGCAGAGCATACTATTTTAAAAGCGTCGCTAGAAAGGACAGATTATAATACAGCAGTTTTAAGCGCATTTGAACAAGGTGTTGCTAAGGCGATGGAAGGAAAATCACTCTTGAATACGCTTTTTACTATTCGAACAAATACGTTGTTTAAAGAAAAATCGAATGTAGAAAATTACTATTACCTCAGTGGGTTACTAATTGGAGAGGAACTGCAAAGTTTACGCCAATTGGATTGTGACTCGATAAAATTATGCGCTGGAGGAAAATTATTTGAGCTGTACCACAAAGCGATTTGTGTGCTAGGCTTAGAGTCAAAAACAGAAATTATAGAAGCCCATTTAGTAGATCTTTCAGTAGTAAAAGGGCAATGGAATATTTTAAAAAAACAACTTTAAAAACACTTGATTATGGGAACAAATTATAAACCAGAACTTTTTGAGCAAATGCCCGTTGTGGGGATTATCCGCAATGTATCCTTAGAAACAATTGAGGAAATATTACCTTATTATAAAAAAGCAGGCTTGACGACACTAGAGATCACGATGAACTCTGATAATGTTTGTGCCATTATTAAAGCGGTAGCTGCAAATCATCCAGAGATAAATGTGGGTGCAGGAACAGTTTGCACCATGGATGATCTAATGCAAGCCCTAGAGGCAGGCGCAACATTTATCGTAACCCCAATAATGGACGTAGCTGTAATGAAGTATTGTAATGAAAATAACATTCCTATTTTTCCTGGTGCTTTCACTCCTCTAGAGATTTATAATGCAAACAAGCTAGGCGCTACGGCAGTTAAAATTTTTCCAGCTACGCAAATGGGGCCTGGCTATGTAAAAGATATTTTGGGGCCATTAGATACTATAAAGTTGCTACCCACAGGAGGTGTAGATGTTAATAATATTCAGTCGTTTTTTCAAGCTGGCGCTATAGGTGTGGGTATGGGCGGCTCTTTATTCGATAAAAAATTAATTGAAGCTAAAAATTATGAGTTGCTTTATCAGCATTTCAAAGCTATTTGCGATGCAGTAAATACTGCTAGAGCAAAGTAAATTTAACTACTGATTCTATGATGATCTTGGTAATTTTAGAAATAATGCTAGATCCTTATCAGGAAGTATTTTAGTAATCAAAGAACTGAATTATTAGTTTATTGGTAATTAATCCCGATGGAATTTCCTTCGGGATTTTTTTTTGAGAAAGGAGGGAACAATCATTTTAATTCAGACTTTTTGTTTGCTAAGTATAAATCGTAAACTAACGTTAAATGTATAAATTGTGATACGAGCTGCTTAAACTATTGCCGTTATTTAAGGTCTAATATATAGTAGATGCGACCTATAATTTAGCACTGTTGTGATTGCATTTAATCTGGTATTACTAAAAAATAAATAAAAACTATAATGAAAAAAGCAATTGCAATCATGCTGTTCTTAACGACAATTACAGCCTTGGCTCAAGACCGATTAACGGATAATGAAAATAGGTTTTACACCAATAAAATTCCGAATAAAGAAATCGAAATCAAATTAACAGGAAAGAATGATGGAACAGATAGCGCTTTGCTAAACGCCAAGATTGCCTCTTTATCAAAAAGTGGCGGAGGAATCATTCATTTAAGAAAAGGGACCTACTATTTAATTGATGTGCTGCTTCGTTCTAATATTCAGTTAAAGATAGATAAAGAGGTGGTTATCGAACCTTTTCTAGATACAACAGCAAAAAAAATGGGGAATTCTATTTTTGAAGTGGGTAGAAAGTTTCTTGTTGAAAATGTAGCGATAACTAATGAAGAAGAAGATGATGAAGATAAAGAAAACTGGTTCACCGCTAGGTTTCCAAAAGGAGATTACCGAATGAAAATAATTACAGCTTGTAATGTGCGTAATTTTAAATTCTCTGGTTTTAAAGTGATTGATTCCTACACACCATTTTCGGCTATTGCTTTGAATTTACCTGACAATAGCAACCGCGATGAAGTAGCAAGACAAGGCATTGTTAAGAATGTTTTGTTAACTAATAGTCATGTGGGATATGGAGTGATTCAAATTCAAGCCGGCAAGTCTATTTTGTGTAAAAACTTAGAAGGAGTGGGTGGCGTAACTTTGCGAGTAGAAACAGGAAGTGGTGAAACTGGAAAATTGAATGTGCAAACCGTAGATGATATTGTAGGTAGAAATATTACGATAAAAGAAGGAGATGCTGCGCTAACAATTTCTCCGCATAGAGTCGATCAAGGTAGAGTAGATGTCGAAGGGATTACTGCAATTAATTCCACTTTTGCGGTACAACTAGCTGCAGGGTTCAAGGATAGAAAAGAAACTGGAGTTGATAATATTGGAACTTTTGATAGTCGCTCTTATGTGGGTGATATTACTGTCACTGGTGGTAAAGGAGCGCAAGTAAAGTCTAAGGATTTTATGTTTTTTGATTGTGCTGAGCGTAAAGAAATGGTAAGTAAATGTCAGAATCCTGATTTTGAAAGTACTGCAGGACGTTCAATCGGTGTTTTTAGAACCAACTCAACTTTAGAAAGCGGTTGTAAAAATGGTAGTGATGGTGGTTGTTACGAAATCAATATTGGAAAAATTACAAAAACCAATTCTGATTTTTTATTACCAGATAATTTTATTTACAAATCAATGGCGGTTAATGGCTGTGATAAAACGAAAGTGGAACGAAATGCAGATTGTTTAGAGAAAACAGCAACGGAAAACAATAAAAAAGACACAAAGTCTAAGGGTGCAAATAAGAATAAAAAAAGAGCTTAATTTTGTTTCGATATAATGGGGTAGGATTGATAACGAGTAATACAAAGCTGTCTTTATTCGAATAATAAATGTGCTCAGGCTAGACTAGGAAATTAGTAATTGTACTCGAATGCTATTATGCACTACAAAAGTTATTATTAAAATTAGAGCTACTTTGGCAACAGCCAAAATAAATAAATAATGCAACAACTGTTAGCTAGCTTGACAGTTACTTTAAATTATAAGAATCAGATTTTACTCTTAAACACAATCTGAAAGCACTTAACATGCAGCGCTATAGTTGCTTATTACTATAAAAGAACTGAGTTATGCAAAGTAAATTGACTTTGTGTAATTCAGTTTTTTATTAGACAAATAATCTATATAAGTAAAAAAATTACCCATTTTTTTATTGTTTTCTCATAATAAAGAGATAAAATAGGCTACTTCTTAGGTAATTTATTGACTTAAAAAAGCTTGTAATACATATAATTTAGTAAAAAATAATTCAACATTCATTTTAATGCCTATACCTCTAGGAAGCTGAATTATATATGAATCCTTAAAACTAAATTATTTGTTATGGTTATTGAAAAAATTGAAACCTATGTACTCAAAGATACGCTGTCTAAAAGTTTTTTCTTTTCGCAATGGGAATATGCAGAAAGATGTATTTGTGTAGTGAAAATAACTTGCTCTGACGGTACTTACGGTTGGGGAGAAGGCTACGGACCTGCAAGTATACTTGAGGCTGGAATCGAATTTTTGAAACCTATGGTTATAGGTCAAAACCCATTAGACAATGAGGTAATCTGGAATAGAATGTACCGTAGAACCCTAGATTATGCTCGTAGAGGAATCTTAGTGGCGTCTATGAGTGCAATTGATATTGCGGTATGGGATTTAAAAGGTAAAATTTTAGGGCAATCAATTGCGACTTTACTTGGTGGTGCGCATCGCACAAAAATCCAACCTTATGCAACTGGTTTGTACTTTTCATGTCACGATAATCCGTCTAAGGATTTTGAAGAAGAAGCGAGACTATATGTTTCTCAAGGTTTTAGAGCCATGAAAATGAAGGTGGGTTTAGGGATCAAAGCTGATGTTGCTAACGTGAAGAAAATGCGCGAAATTTTAGGACCTGATATTCAGTTGATGGTCGATTCTAATCATGCCTATACTTTGAGAGAAGCAATAGAATTGAGTCGATTGATTGAGCCATATGATATTGCTTGGTTTGAAGAGCCTATTTCGCCAGAGTTTTATGGGCAATATAATGAGTTAAGGCAAAAAACGACAATCCCAATTGCGGGAGGAGAATGTGAATATTTGCGTTTTGGATTCCAACAATTAATTCAAAATAAATCAGTTGATATTTTACAGCCAGACATTTGCAGTAGTGGCGGACTTACAGAAGCCAAACGTATTTCGGCATTAGCTACGGCAAATGGAGTAGATATCGTTCCGCATACTTGGGGAACGGCAATAGGAATCCATGTGGCGCTGCACTTTATAGCTAATATGGAGTGCATACCAGGAAGAATGTACAATTCAAATTTTTTAATAGAATACGATCAAACAGAAAATGGTCTTCGAGAAAAGTTAACTTTCCCTTCGATAGTAATGAAAGATGGTTATCTTGAAGTCCCAAATCGTCCCGGTTTAGGGATAGATGTTGACGAGGACATATTGAAACAGTATGCAATCTCAAAAGATACTATTAAATTAAAACTTTAATTACCAAATTAAAAACAAGATGAAAACACAAGATTTTGGATATAAAAAATTATATATAGACGGTCAATTAGTTGATGCAGTGAGTGGTGAAAAAGCAGCAGTAGTTTGTCCAGCTACTGGAGAATCTATTGCTCAAGTTGCCTTAGCAGGAAAAGCAGATGCTGAAAAGGCATTGATTGCAGCTCAAAAAGGATTTAAATTTTGGTCGAAATTATCTTTGGCTGAACGTACCGTTTGGATGACAAAATTGAGAACGGCTATTATCGAAAGAGAAGCAGAATTACGTTCGGCAATGGTGCACGAAATGGGTAAAACATATGCTGGATCTGCAGAAGATATTGAGGCAATTACCAATGCATTAGAATGGTATCCTGCAGCAATGAAAAACCGTAGAGAAGAGCAAATTCCTGATTACGAGCACACGCATACACACAAGATGGTCGAGCAGGCAGCAGGTGTAGCCGTGGCTTACTTGGCTTGGAATTTTCCGTTATTGAATGTTGGTTTCAAAATTGGACCTGCATTGGCAGCAGGATGTTCATTGATTATCAAGCCTTCTGAAATGTCGCCTTTATCAAGTTATATCCTTGGTGAAATACTGCACAGCATTGATTTTCCAGCAGGAGTTGTAAATATTTTGGCAGGTCCTTCTGCAGAAGTGGCTACAACAATGACAACAAGCACAATTCCAGCGGTATTAACCATGATTGGTTCTACAGCGACAGGAAAAAGAATCATTGCAGATAGTACAACATCAATCAAAAAATTAGGAATGGAATTGGGTGGAAATGCACCTTTTATTGTTTTTGAAGATGCTGATTTTGATACCGCTTTGAACTTAGCAATTGGATTAAAATTTGGTAATTCAGGTCAGATATGTGTGGCTGCAAACAGAATTTTTGTACACAAAAATATCTACGATAAATTCTTAGCGGCTTATATTGATAGAGCTTCAAAAATTAAATTAGGATTTAGTATTGATCCTAATGAAACAGTTGATATGGGACCTGTAGTGGACAGAAAAGCTAGAAACAGAATGTTTGATTTAGTTGCTGATGCTGTAAGCAAAGGAGCAAAATTAGAGTACGGTGGAAAAATTCCTGAGGGTTTCCCAGAAAATGGAAACTGGATGGAACCAACTGTAGTGTCCGGAATCACAACAGATTCTCGTTTGTTTAGAGAAGAAACTTTTGGACCTGTTGCCGGAATCATGTCTTTTGATACAGACGACGAAGTGCTAGAAATGGCAAATGACACAGAGTATGGATTGGCATCGTACCTTTTTACAAACAACCACAAAAGAATTCAACGTTTTACAGAGGATTTAGATTTTGGAGAAATTCAGATCAATGGAGTGAAATATGCCATCTACTTGCCTCATGGTGGAATCAAAAATAGTGGTATCGGACATGACTGTTCGCATTTAGCACTAGATGATTATTTGGTGAAGAAAAGAGTATCTACTGCAATCTAATTTTAGAATTATTTAAAATGGAGATAATAAATAAACCTTTAAAAGTGGCACTTTATGCCTTCACCGTAAGTTGCATTCTAGCTAATGTAAGTATTGGTCAAGAGTCAGCGCTTGCTACTGCAAATCGCAACTTTACCGAAGTGGGTAAGGAATTTTCCATTAAAGATAAAAATCTTAGAAAGTGGGATGCGCCTGTTGTAGTCGATTTAGATAACGATGGCTATCTTGATTTGCTAATTAATGATCATGGTTATGGCGTACAAGTTTGCTGGAATAATAAAGGGAAATTTGAAAAACCATACGACATATTAATAGGAGACGTTCACGGAGTTTCTGTGGGTGATCTTGATGGCGATGGAAATTTAGAGATTATAATGGCTCGCGGCGGTGGCTCTGGTGGTAATGCTCGAAATTCTAAATTGTTCACGGTAAATAAAAAGCGTGAATTTATTGAGCTTCCTGAATTTAATGTGCCACTAGAAATGATGCGCGGTCGTACCGTTAAGTTTGTAGATTTAGATAATGACGGTGATTTAGATCTACTAAATTTTGCTTTCCCTGACGCAGATAAAAAAGGAGAAAGTGAAAATTATATCTATGAAAATATAGGTAAAGGGGAACTAGTTTTTAAATCTAAATTACCTGCTATAAAAGCAGACGGTCAAAAAACGCTAGTAACAGATTTTAATGGGGATGCTATTGTAGATATCATTATGTATGGTACTGGCAGTGTGAAAGCTTTTCAAGGTTTAGGAGATCTTACTTTTAAAGAAGTTACAGATAAAATATTCCCATTTAAAATAGATGATGTTACGAGTATTAACGAAATAGATTTTGACAATGATGGCGATTTCGATTTGTTCTTTACACGCTCAAAAGATTTTGAAATAGGGGAAACATTCTTTGATAAAGAAAGTAAAACATGGGGCTTTTTTACAAAAAGGGGCGCTTTTAAGTTTGCAGATCTTGAAGTAGGCGATGTATTGAATATGGAAAATTTTCAGTCACAATGGCCTAATGCCGATACTTATTTTATTGGAGAATCTGGGTATGATTATAAATTCCCAGCAGAGACGCACTCTGGTAAAAACATTAGATTAGTAAACAGCAATTCTCTTGGGTTTCCTGATAATTATAAAGACAAATCTGGTTTTTACATAGGCTATGTAGGAAATGATAAATGGAGAATCGCAGGATCTCTTAATGCTCCGGCAACAGGTGTGGTACATGGCGTATTAGACTATCCTGATTACAATCACCCTAAAGCTCCAAGCACTTTATTGTTAGAAAATAAAGGAGGGAAATTTACTGATGTTACCGAGAAGTCAAAAATATTCTTGAATGAGTTTATCGAAGGAGCAACAGTGGCTGATTTTGATAACAATGGTTTTGCAGATATTTTAATGGTAAAACGAGGCGATTTAATTCATCCCAATAAATCAGTATTGTATCTTAATTCTGGAAACGCCTCATTTCAACATATCCAAGATTTAGCAATTGTTTCTAATGAATTAGGAGCGATAGGGATGGCGGTTGAAACCATCGATTATGATTTAGATGGAAAAATAGATGTAGTCATTGGTAACGAAAGAGGAAAATGGCACTTGTTCAAAAATGAGTTGGAAAATGGTGCTAAAAATAAATCGGTTACTATCGAAATAGGCAACTCTAAGTCGGGAAAAGCGACAGCTTTAGGAGCGGTGGTCGAATTGCAGTCTTGTAACAAAAAACAAATACAACGTGTAGGAGCCACTGGAGCATCTTACTCACTTAGCTTCAATAAATTTATCCATTTTGGACTCGATTCTTGTGATAAAGCTATTAAAGCTAAAGTGACCTGGTCAAATGGAGAAACTAGCGAACAATCTATTAATTCGATCAAAACTAAAATTTTAATCGGAACCAAAAACTAACTAATAACCAATTTTTAATACATCATTTAATTATGAGTTCATATAAAAGAAACGCATTTACTTATGCCACAATTGTAGCCTTTGGAGGCTTTGTTTTTGGCTTAGATGCAGCGGTAATATCAGGAACAGTAAAGTTTATTACTGAGGAGTTTTCTTTAAATCCTATGCAATTAGGGATTGTCGTGGGTGCTCCTAGTATAGGTGTCTTGTTGGCTCTGTTTTTTGCAGGTAGTGCCTGTAATGCTTTAGGTAGACGAACAACCCTAAAAATTATTGCATTATTGTATTTAATTTCGGCGGTAGGGGCAACAATTGCACCTACATATTGGACACTAGTCGCTTCACGCTTCTTAGGTGGTTTGGCTTTTAGTTCGATTTCTGTTGCGTCAATGTACATTGGTGAAATTGCACCACCTAAATGGCGCGGTAAATTAGTATCGATGACTCAAATAAATATCGTTTTAGGGTTATCAGCCGCTTACTTTATCAACTATCTTATTTTAAATTATGCAAACTCAGATGCTGCTTGGGTAGTGAGTACTGGTTTAAAAACTAATGTATGGCGATGGATGTTAGGATCTGAAATCATTCCTGCGTTTGCCTGGTTAGTAGCTTTGTTCTTTATTCCTAGAAGTCCAGCTTGGTTGATGCTTAATGGTAAAAAAGAAGAAGCAATTAACACGCTTAGAAAAATTCAAGCAGAGGAGGAAGTAACTATTTTAATTTCAGAAATGGAAAATGAGATCACTTCTGGTTCGCAAGATCATTCTCTTGTATCTCAATTAAAAGAAATCTTTAGTAAAAAAATGCGTGTCATTTTAATTATCGCAACCACCATTGCCATAGCGCAGCAAGCTACGGGAATCAACGCAATATTATTTTATGCTCCTACAGTTTTTGAACAAATTGGAGGTGGATCAGATACTGCTTTTATGCAATCTATTTGGGTAGGATTAACTAGTGTGGTTTTTACGATTCTAGGTTTATTGTTAGTAGATAAACTAGGACGTAGACCATTAATTATATGGGGAATGGCCTGGATAATTCTAAGTTTAGGGATTTGCTTTTACGGATTTCAAACTGCGAGATATACCATAACAACCGAAGCAATCACAGCATTATCATCAGTTGATAATGTGCAAAGACTGCAACCTATTGTGGGTGTGGAGTATGGTAGCGATATCGAATTTAAAAAAGCATTAGAAGATAATTTAGGCGCGGTAGATGCACGTAACTACGAGAGTATTTTAATTCAAAAAGCAGCAACTATTAATTCAATTTTGATACTAGTAGGAATACTTAGTTTTATTGCTGCATTTCATTTTTCTGTAGGGCCAGTAATGTGGGTACTGTTCTCAGAAATTTTCCCAAATTCTATTAGAGGGATCGCAATCCCATTTTTTACATTGATAACAAGCTTAGTGAGTATGCTAGTTCAGGTATTTTTCCCTAAGCAGCTCGCCACTATGGGAATAAGTTACACCTTGCTATTTTATGCAGTGACTGTCGCTATAGGGTTAGTGATTTTGTACCGTTATTTAGTAGAGACAAAAAATATGACTATTGAGGAAATTCAATTGAAACTCCAGAACAAATAATTAGAATTTAAAGCGCTACAGACTTTAAGTATGTGGGGTTGAATTATAGGAAATAATATTATTAGCCACAGATTAAATAGTTATAAGCATAGTAAGCTGTTTTTAAAATTAGTAGAATTCAGAGCGAGATGTAGTTAAATAGCATGGTTTTGCAAGCTTTTAAAAGTCAATAAAATTTTATTATTAAACGAATATTAAAACAAAAAGAGATGAGATATGTCAGTGTTAATTTGCTATTACTTGTTAGTGCAATAGTATTTTCGAATATAGGTTGTGCGCAGAAAAAGCAAAGTAAATCGGCTATCAAAAGTAAAGCAATCGACCAAAAGGTATATCCGTTTTCTGATCAAGAAAATGCTGGTGGTTGGGTATTAAACGAGGAAGTAAGTGATGAGTTTGATGGTGATACAATCGATACTACAAAATGGTTTATTGAAGGTCAAAATGGAGATTATTACATCTGGAAAGGGCGAGCACCTTCACAATTTGCGCCACACAATGTAATTGTAGAAGGCGGTAAATTAAAGTTAAGAACACAATGGGAGCCCAATTTTAACTTTGCTAAAGAAAATTATGCAGATGGTGCAAATACTGATGTTTATGGTATGCATGAAGGAAAGCCACTGCCTGTGACGACGGCAGGTATTGTTAGCAAAAAAAGATTTTTAAATGGCTATATGGAAGTAAAGTCAAAAGCAGGTAATGCTGCTATTACTGCCGCTTTCTGGGCTATTGGGTACGAACAAGAGTTAGATGTTTACGAACAAATGGGGAACCCTAAAATTGACGGAACCATCTTATCTAATACGGTTAGAACAGCGATTCATGATTGGAGTCCGCCTGCGGTTCGTCCTACAAAAGTGTTTGGAAACGACGAATTAGTAAATTATAAAACTGCCGATTCTTTTCACGTTTATGGAGTAGAATGGGGTGCAGATTTCTTAAAAGTTTTTAGAGACGGAAAGCTAACTTATGAAGCACATCAAAAAGAGTTAGGTACAGACTGGGTGCTAAACAATCCGATGGAAGTATGGTTGGATTCTGAAATTTTTAAATGGTTAGGTGTTCCTCATAAAGAAGAGCTTCCGGTAGATTTTGAGGTAGAATACATGCGTGTATGGCAAAAACCATCAGATAATTTATTAGCAAGAGACCGTGCATTTTATGGTTTTGAAGGTCCTATTTTATTCGAAAATAATCCAAGATCGCTTACTATGGTTCCTGAGGATTCAACGCCTAATGACTATCAAAAGTTTTGGTCAATAGACAGTACATCTGCAAAATATTTCAAAATAGTAGAAGGTGATTATGCTTCTGGTGTCAACAGTTTGGCATTTTCAGGTTATGGTAAAAACGAAAAATTAGAAGCAGATAAAGTGCAAGCGATCACTCCAGAAGGAGCTTTGAAATTGGCTTCAGGATCTTTTAAAATTAGCATGAAAGTATGGCTGGATGAAGGTAGAATCGCAGATAAAATACACGTGCAGTTAAATAACCCTAAAGTGACTGTAGTTTTTGCCGATCTTACAAAATTAGCAAGGAGGCAATGGGTGACGGTTGAGGCTTCATTTACAAGAAATCAACCATCAGAGTTGAATGATGGAATGCTAATCGAAATCAAAAAAGAAGATTTACCAGAAACTAAAGCAGCTAAGTTATTTATTGACGATATACAAATTACAAAAATATAATTACCATGTTAAAAACCACAAAAGTTAAACCATTGTTCTTGCTTCCTTTGACCGTATTAATGGGAATAGGTTGTAGCAGTACAAAAGCACAAAGCACAGGAAGGACGCAAAAAACAGAATCAGCTGTTGCTAAATACAATCCTTATTCTGATCCAAAAAATACGGAAGGTTGGGTACTTAATGAAGAAATTAGTGACGAATTTGAAGGTACTAAAATTGACACTACAAAATGGTTTGTAGAAGGGCAAAACGGCGATTATTACATCTGGAAAGGAAGAGCGCCCTCACAATTTGCGCCTCATAATGTGACTGTTAAAGATGGTAAATTGAAATTAAGAACAGCATGGGAACCTAAATATCCATTTGCTAAAGAAGAGTATGCCGATGGAAATATGGGAGCGTCTGTATATGGAATGATCGACGGAAAACCATTGCCTATCACAACGGCAGGCGTTATTTCTAAAAAACGTTTTTTAAACGGTTATATGGAAGTAAAATCTAAAGTAGGTAATGCTGCGATTACTGGCGCTTTTTGGGCCATTGGTTACGAGCAAGAATTAGATGTTTATGAATTAATGGGGAACCCAAAAGTTAAAACGGGAAACATTAAAGAAAATTCATATTTAGCAACTGCACACGACTGGAGTCCTCCGGCAACGAGACCAACAAACGTTTTTCAACACACAGAAAATTTGCCTTATAGAACCGCAGATGCTTTTCATGTGTATGGAGCAGAGTGGGGTGAGGATTATTTAAAATTGTTCATAGATGGTAAATTAGTGCATCAATTTTCACAAGACGAAGTAGGGACAGACTGGGTACTAAATAATCCTATGGAAGTTTGGTTGGATTCTGAAATTTTTAAATGGTTAGGTTTGCCTCATAAAGAAGAACTACCGGTTGATTTTGAAATCGAATACATGCGTGTTTGGCAAAAGCCATCAGATAATTTACTCGCTAAAGACCGTGCATTTTATGGTTTTGAAGGCCCTATTTTATTCGAAAATAATAAAAGACCACTTAAAATGGTACCGGAAGATTCAACACCAAATGAGTATCAAAAATTTTGGTTGATTGATGCGCCTTCATCGAAATATTTAGAAATTGTCGAAGGAGATTATGCTTCGGGAGTGAACAGTCTCAAATTTACAGGATTTGGTAAAAACGAAAAATTAGAAGCAGAAAAAGTAATTGCTAAAACGCCAGATGGATCTTTAAAACTACCGGCGGGTGATTTTACTTTATCTATGAAGCTGTGGCTAGATCAAGGACGTATTGCAAATACAATTCATGTGACTTTGCAAAACCCGAAGTTAGAAGTCGAGTTTAAAGATTTAGAAAAATTAGCGAGAAGACAATGGGTAACCGTTGAAGCAAAAATTTCTAGAGCACAAGCTTCTGCAATTAATGACGGAATGGAGATTGAAATTCGCAAAGCAGACCTACCCAAAACAAAAGCGGCCAAACTATATATTGACGATATAGCAGTGCACAAAGTAAAATAGATAAAAGAGAAGATTAGAATATAAAACACACATTATGAGCACAAGTTCAAACAATCATAACAACGCAATTACAAATAACTCTGAAAGTCCTTTTGTAAAACTGAAAAGTATCAATTTTGGTGACTGTAAATGGGATACCGGATTCTGGGCTGATAAAGTAAAAACGGCCGAAGATCACATGCTTCCTTACATGGGCGATTTATTGTGTGGAGATATTGGTCATGGTTTAAATAATTTTAAAATTGCTGCAGGTGAAAAAGAGGGAGAGCACAAAGGGTTCTACTGGCATGATGGTGATTTTTATAAATTTATGGAGGCCAAAACCTATATCTATGGCTTAACAAAAAACGAGTCTATTTTAAAAGAATTAGATGAGTACATTGCTGTTATAGGTAGAGCTCAAGAGGAGGATGGTTACATACATACTCATATCCAAATCACAGAAGGAGCAGACCGTTTTGAAAATAGAAAATACCACGAGATGTATAATTGTGGGCATTTATTTATAGCAGGTACAGTGCACTATCGCATTACAGGACAACGCAATTTTCTTGATATAGCGGTGAAAATGGCCAACTTACTATGTGCGTATTTTATGCCTGATACAAAGCATTATCAACGTTTTGGTTTCAACCAAACGCAAATAATGGGTCTGGTGGAATTGTTTAGAACAACACGAGATGAAAAATACTTAAAGCTAGCAGAAAAGTTTATAAACCGTCGAGGGACTTATGAAATAAAACACGATTCAACGACTGAGGGATATCCTATAGGGGATATGGTGCAAGAAAGAACGCCTCTAAGAGAATCTAAAGAAGCAGTAGGGCATGCAGTTTTAGCTTTGTACTATTACGCAGGTGCTGCTGATGTTTATGCCGAAACAGGTGAACAAGCCTTGATAGATGCATTAGACGGCTTGTGGGAGAATGTTACAGGCAAAAAGATGTACGTAACAGGAGCAGTTGGTCAAGCCCATTTTGGTGCTTCGACTAATTTAGATATGATTCAAGAAGGTTTTATAGACGCCTACATGATGCCTAATATGACTGCCTATAATGAGACTTGTGCTAACTTGTGCAATGCTATGTTTAGCAGTAGAATGATGGCTATAAAAGAGGAATCTAAATATGCAGATATTATAGAACTTGTACTGTACAACAGTGGATTATCTGGAATTAGTATTGAAGGAAAAGATTATTTTTATTCTAATCCGTTGCGTATGGTCAACAATTCTAGGGATTATGAATCTCATGCTGATGTTACTGAGAGCCCAGTACGACAACCTTATATTGAGTGTTTTTGTTGTCCTCCTAACTTAGTAAGGACCATTTGTAAAAGTTCAGGATGGGCATATAATTTATCTGAAAATGGTGTGGCAGTAGTATTGTTTGGTGGGAATACCTTAGATACTAATTTGCTAGATGGTTCGGCTATTAAATTATCACAAGACACAGACTATCCTTGGAAAGGTATCGTTAAAATTACCGTTGAAGAATGTAAAAACGATGCTTTTGATATTAAAGTAAGAATTCCTAATTGGGCTATTGGTAGTAGTTTGACTGTTAATGGAGAAGCGGTTACTACGACCATTAATCCAGGTAATTTTGCTACGATTACTAGAGCCTGGAAAGCGGGTGATGTTATCATTTTAGACATGCCTATGGAGGTTACTTTAATCGAAGGTCACAATAGAATTGAAGAAGTTAGAAATCAAGTAGCGGTTAAAAGAGGCCCTATTGTATACTGTTTAGAAACACCAGATTTACCTGAAGGCGTTTCAATATTAGATGTGTATTTTGATGGTAACGGTCCTAAAGAGGCTGTACATAAAGAGAATTTTCTTGGGGGTATAACTGTCGTTGAAGCGCCACTTTTAATTAGAGCAGCAAAGACAGATGATATGTATCAAACAGTTAGTAAGCCAGCATTTCAATCGTATAAGGCGCAACTAGTTCCTTACTATGCTTGGAGCAATAGAGGACAGGCAGAGATGACTGTTTTTCTACCTGTTGTTTGGTAATAACAAAGCAAATTAACAAAGCCGAAAACTAAAACGTTACTTTTTCTAACGTCCAGTTTTCGGCTTTTTTATTGGACCAATCTTGATTTATTGCATAGTACGTGTTGGGAGCAACTTGGGCAATTGTGGTACTTTTATTTATTTTTTTCGAATGGACAACTGTCGCCGAAATCCAATTATCAGTACTAACTAACTCTCTGACATAATGGTCGTTGTTTTGATCTGCAGCAAATGATACTCCTACAATGTTGTTTTTTTCATTTAATAGCATACCATCAAATCCTTCAAATTCAAATTCTTTTAGTTCGATAATCGTAGCTTCTTCTGGATTTGATAACGGTATTTTTACTAGTTGTGAATGAGCATTGCTATAACTTACCAGTAAATAGCCATCTGGATGCGCTACAATTCCGTTAGGTTTTGAAAAGCCTTCTTTTTCGAAAAAAATAGTGGGTTGGAGATTACTATTAACTTTATAGATCACATCCTCTAAGCGACCTGTTACATAAATATCACTCGATAAACTTACAGCTACATCATTTACTTGATGGCTCTTCTTGTTAGTTAATAAAGGAGTTAGTGCAATAGAATGCTGCAAGTTTCCACTAATGAGATTATATATGGCTAGATTTCCTGATAATTTATCGTTTTCACAGGCTAGTAAACGGTTGTTCTTAAAATCTACTTCCAGACCAAAACTGGACATACTTGAACCCGTACTAGTATTCGAAAATACCGTAGCAATACCATTTAAACTTACTGCTACAATTTTTGGCTCTTTGTTTATCGCACTTAGATAAAAGTTGTTTTTACTATAGTCAAATGCAATTCCCTCTGGATTTTGACCAGCTGCATTAAATGTTATTTGGTTAGGATAGCTATTTGTTTTTTTCTTGTATACACTATCAGTTTGCTTTAGTTTACATGAAACGGGCAATAGAATTAAAGGAATGGCAATCGAAAATAGTAGTTTAGATTTAAGCATAATTGGTCGTTTATGTTAGTATTAGAATGAGTTATAAAGAAACTGCAAAATGGCTAATATTTTGCGGTAGAAATTATCCAAGACTTACTGATTATT
Source organism: Flavobacterium gelidicaeli (assembly GCF_013294005.1). Taxonomy (GTDB): domain Bacteria; phylum Bacteroidota; class Bacteroidia; order Flavobacteriales; family Flavobacteriaceae; genus Flavobacterium. The sequence continues at coordinate 413,535 of NZ_JABSNK010000003.1, read as the reverse complement.
AACGATTTCAAAATAATTCAGGCTAAAAAAAACACATTTTAATTTTTTATTTGCCAAATAAGGTTAAAATCGAATACTTATATGATAAAATGACCTTTATTAAATCAAATGTTTTTGCGTCAATTTGTAAAGCAACAGTAGTTAAATAATGTTAGTTAGGCTGGTGTTACTAAAAATAAATAAAAACAATGCTATGAAAAAAATAGTACTACTACTTACAATTGTTGGTTTCCAAATGACTGTCAATGCTCAAAAGAAACCCAATATTGTATTCTTATTTTGTGATGATGCTGGTTATGCTGATTTTGGTTTTCAAGGCAGTAAGATTATGAAAACACCCAACTTAGATAAACTGGCAAAGCGTGGGGTAAAATTCACGCAAGGTTATGTTACTGATGCCACTTGTGCGCCTTCAAGAGCAGGACTTATAACGGGTAAATACCAGCAACGTTTTGGTTATGAAGAAATCAATGTACCAGGTTATATGAGTGAAAGTTCAAAGTTTCTTGGTGATGATATGGGGTTACCATTAGATCAAGTAACAATGGCTGATTATCTTAAAAAGCTAGGTTACACTAGTGCTATGATTGGAAAATGGCATTTAGGGGATGCAGATCGCTTTCATCCATTAAAAAGAGGTTTTGATGAATTTTATGGTTTTAGAGGTGGTGACCGTAGCTACTATGCTTACAAAGGAGACTTAAAAGGGAACAACTTAGATAAGAGAATGGAGAATGGTTTTGGGAATTTTGAAGAACCTGATGGTTATGCCACAGATGTTTTTGGAGAGAAAGCAGTTTCTTTTATCGAAAGAAATCAAGACAAGCCATTTTTTCTTTACTTAGCTTTTAACGCGGTGCATACGCCTGTTGAAGCAACTGCTGAAGATTTAAAACAATTTCCAGAGCTAGTAGGGGTACGTCAAGAAGTTGCTGCGATGACCCTAGCTTTAGATAGAGCGTGTGGTAAAGTGCTAGATAAATTAAAAGAATTAGGCTTAGATGAAAATACGATTGTAGTTTTCTCAAATGATAATGGCGGACCTACAGATAATAATGCTTCTATAAATTTACCATTGAGTGGTACAAAATCCAATCATTTAGAAGGCGGTTTGAGAGTGCCGTTTTTAGTGAGTTGGCCAGCGCAATTAAAGGCAAACCAAGTATATAACTACCCGGTAAGCACGTTAGATTTATTGCCTACTTTTTACGTTGCAGGAGGAGGAAATAGCGCAGATTTGAAAGACATTGATGGGGTAAATCTTGTACCGTATTTAAAAGGAGAGGAAACACAAAGACCACATGAAACAATGTTTTGGAAAAAAGAAAATCGTGCTGTTTATAGAGAGAACGATTGGAAACTAATTCGTTTTCCTGATAGACCAGCAGAGCTGTATGACTTGACAAAAGATATCTCTGAGCAAAACGATTTAGCTACAAAATATCCTGAACGAGTTAGAAAGATGTACAAACAACTTTTTAGTTGGGAATTGACCTTAGAGCGACCTTTGTGGATGCTTAAAAGAAAATTTGAAAAGTATGATATTGATCGAATGGACCGTTATAGAAGTCCAGAGTTAGTTAAAAAGGAAATGAAGTTAATGAGTGATCCTTCGTATTTTGGAAAAACCCATTAATTAAGTTGGTTTTTTTTTATTAGTTAGTAAAAATCCAGTATTAGTAGTTCGCTACTGTACTGGATTTTTCTATTTAAACTATGTTTTGTTTCTGTTTTTACGGCTTTTTATTATCAAAGATGTTCAGGTTATCTAGATTTGCATAGAATAATTACAATTAATCGGCTTGAATTTTCAACAACCATTTGGCTGTTTTTTTGTTTTCGAAATGAGTAATAACGCGCTATTTTAATAAGGTAGAGGTAGCGCTATGATTCAAGCTAAGAATTAAGTTTTAATAGTGTCAAGAAAGTGTCGTTATTGATTATTGCTGCTGTTATGCTTGAATGTATTCGCTTCACAGAAAAATGTTTAATTGATACTAGTTTAGTTGAGATAACTAGCTAGCAGTATTACACTACCGTTTATCAGTGAATTCAGCCGTACCTATTATAAAATTAAATCAGTAATCTACCCAAAAAAAAATCCAGCAATAGAAAGTCTTTCTACGCTGGATTCTTCAATACTATCTTAATAAATTACGACTGCTTTTTATTAGATAAAGCTATTAATTCTTTTACAATTTTTGGATTTTGCTTTGCGATATTTACCGTTTCATTTGGATCTTTTACGTGATCGTATAATTCTACGTATAATGGCGTATCGTTGGGTTTTCTTCTATCTTTCCAAACAACAATTCTATAATTATCTGTTCGCATTGCGTAGCCCATTACAAATTGTTCAAAGGTTTTTCGATCCCACTTGTCACCCATTTGAGCCTCTATTTTTGCTTCTATTTTTTCGATTAGCGGCATGAAGAAAGTAGTTCTAAACGGCGGTGTAAATGGACGCGCTGCCCATTCACGCAAAGCTGGTGTTGGAAATACGCTAAATGCAGGTTTTGATGATTTTGCAGCAGGATTTTTCAAAAACGGAACTAAACTTTGACCCTCTAAATGTGCCGGTTTATTGATGCCCGCTAATTCACATAAAGTAGGATATAAATCAATTAGCTCAACGGTAGCATCTGATTGATGGCCTTTGGATTTGCTCGTTACACCAGGTGCAGAAATTATAAACGGTACGCGAGTGGCAATCTCATAGTTGGTTGCTTTCCCCCAATATCCCATTTCTCCCAAATTAAATCCGTGGTCAGACCATAATACGATCACAGTATTGTCATACTCGCCAGAATCTTTCAAGGCTTGGATCATTTTTCCTAATTGAGCGTCTATATAACTGATACACGCATAGTAACCATGTTTTAGTTTCCTCTGTAATTCAGGGCTAAATTCACCCGTTTTAGGCATGTCTGCTGAAACGCGTAGCTCTAAGGATTCTGATAGCGCCATACTTGCACCATCAATAGGAGGGCTAACTTGAGTCGCAATTGGAATTTTTGATTCGTCATACAGGTCCCAGTATTTTTTTGGAGCAATCCAATCAAGGTGTGGTTTTTTAAATCCTAGTGCAAGAAACCAAGGTTTGTCCCCTTTCTTAACCATTTCATTTAACGTTGCAATTGCAGACAAGGTGTTGTATCCATCATCATAGGTTTCGTCTGGTACATCAGCAGATTCTAAGGCAGGACCTTTATCTAGCCAATTCTCACGAATAAGTTTGGCGCCATATTTAGCTTCTAATTCTTCTTTATTTTTTGCATACATCTCTTGGCTTGCCGCAAGCGCATATCCTCCAGATATCTTAGGTACATTATCACCCACTTGTACCTTCACCGGTTTTCTACTCCAAGACATTTCATCATCTGTAAACCCAGGGTGAAATACTTTTCCTGTAAAGACAGTTTCATAACCGTTTTCCTTAAAGTGCTGTGGGATCGTCACAATGCTTGGTACATTTTCTCTAAAATCTTGAAACAAGTCAATTACATTTATAGTCTCATTGCGTGCTCCAGTCATGACACTAGCACGTGAAGGACCACAAATAGCCTCTTGACAATACGCACGGTTAAATTGTACTCCGTTTTGAGACAAAGCATCGATATTAGGAGATTTTACAATTTCTGAGCCATAGGTTCCTAACTCTGCGCGCAGGTCATCAACTGCAATGAATAAGATATTGGGTTGTTTCTTTTTCTGCGAAAAAGCACTGTAGGAACTAAGTACTGCTAGTAGTAAAAGTGGGAGTAGTTGTTTTGTTTTCATCGAATAAAAGTTAGCTAAAGTAAATTACGTTTTTAGTTTAATAGATCGAATTACAAATAAGGAAAATATGTCAGTTATTTTAATCATTAAGATTACCCTTTGCTATAAAGATTTTACCCGAAAATTACTTTAAAATTTAACATATCCAAAAAAAAAGCATTTTAAAATAGATAATATGATAGTAATGAGAGGTAAATTTAAGAACTCTTTAATAGCATAAATGTTTTTACTTAGCGAATTACAGTAGTACCAATTTAAAAAGTAAAACTAGTTTAATATAAATGAAGACAAATAAAAAAAATGTACTTTTTGGCGTTTTGATGGTTTTAGCAACCAATGTACAAGCGCAAACGTCAGAAATAAATGTAACTTCTAAAATAGCAAATTTACAAACGCTGATTCACGACCTAGAGGATAGAAAAATTGATTCTTACAAAGAAAAGATGACGGTACGTGTTGCCGAAGTATTTTTAAAATATGCTCGCTGGGATGAGAAAAACGTTGCTTTTAATCAAGATGCCTTCAAAATGGTTAACATTTACAAGGATCAAGCTGGAAAACTAGCTCAAGAACTACCTGAATTTGAAAGGAAAGACATCCTAACAATGCTTGATGCATCAATAAATACCGCAACACAGCTCAAAGAAGGAAAAATTAGTAGAAAGCCATATCATGAAATAGATTGGTCTAAAATTGTCGTTAAGCAAGATCAATTACTATATAATGATAGACCTGTGTTTCTATCTGATTACACATGGAAACCAGAAACGAAGGAACTAACAGACTATTTTGGACAGCTAGACGGCTACCTTTTAAGTCCGATGCAATTAGCCGATCAAACAGGAGAATTAGTAGCTAAAACAAAGAAAGAGTTACAAGAAAAAGCTTCTGGAAATGCAGGATTTATTTTTATTGCAAACAATAATGTGCCGCAATGGACGGCAAAAGCTTACGGGGATCAATTTAATAAAATCATAGGAAAACCATTTACAGCTTATGACATTGATAATCCTGGCGCTAGAAACATGATGAGTGATTTGTTTGCAAAGACGGTTCCGTTTATAGCAGCTAAAAACTACTCGCAACTAGGCTACATGCTGGTAAACGAGCCGCGCTGGGCAAATTATACAAACGGAAAGAAGAAAGTATATTTTAGATCAGATGTGTCTAAATACACTATTGATAAATTCATCACCTGGCTTAAAGACAAACATGATTCTATTGCAGCGTTAAATGCACTATGGGGAACCAATTTTTCAAACTTTGATGCAGTTGCCACTGCTGTACCAATTGATATTTCGACAATGGGAACAGCAAAATGGTACGATTGGACCACCTTTAATCAAGAGCGTGTTACACAATGGATCGCGTTTTTAAAAGCTGAAATTATTAAATATGACCCGGCAGCAAAAGTACATTTGAAAATAATGCCTTCTATTTTTACGAATAATGATGCTGATAGTGGTATCGATTTTGAGGCTTTGACTACCTTAAGTGGTATCAACGGTAATGATGTTGCAGCGCATTACAATAATACAAGAGAAACTGCCGACTGGCAAGCTGATTACGTATTAGGTTGGCGAGAACTGTTTATGGGGTATGACTTTCTAAAATCAATACAGCCTGACCAAATTAATTTTAATTCAGAAAGTCACTTAATAACAACAAACCACGCTAGGGATTTATACATGAATCCCAAATATGTTAGAGCGGTAACTTGGGCGGCACATACATTAGGATTAAATGCCACGCAAACTTGGTACTGGCCCAGAGCAGAGGATGGTTCTTTCAAGAAGAAATTGACAAATGCTTATGCGGGTTCACTTAATCAACAGCCTAGAGTGACGCAAGAGCTAGAGAGCACGATGATTGATTTGAATACTTTTAGTGAAGAGATCACGGCAATGCAGGAGCAACGCAAACCAATTAGAGTTTTTTATTCTAAAACTACAGCAAATCAAAAGGCCACTTATATGGATGATCTTTTTAAGCTGTACGAGAGTTTAAATTTTGAAGGCTTGCCTTTAGGTTTTGCTACAAGTAACAGTATCCAGCGAATTGATAGTAAAAATTGGGATGTTATCGCAATTTATAAAACAGAGAAAGTGACTCAAGCGGAGTTTGATGCAGTACAAAGCTATTTGAACAAGGGAGGGAAAGTACTTATTGACGATGTAAGTTTTAAATCAGATGAATATGGGCGTCCTTTAAAGCCACTAGTGAAGGCGGCAGGTATGTTACAAATTGTTTCTGTTTTAGAGAATATGAAAAAGTCAGCACTCGAAATAGTACAAAATCTTGACCATATGCCTAAGGTAACTGTTGAAGAAGTTGTTATAGGAGCTAAGAAAAAATGTACTTGGAGAAGCGTTACAGCTAAGGACGGCCGTCAGGTCTTATCGGTTATTAATTTGGGAAAGGAAGCGATACAGATAAAATTTAAAATGACTAATTCAACACATGGAGTTGTATGTACTGATTTGATTAATGGAGTAGCAGTTGCTGCAACACCACTATTAAAACCGTACGAAGTGTACTTTGTATCGGTCTCTGAGCAAAAGTAAAAAAGCGCACGCTTACCGTTGAAACATTTAGTTTGAGAATATAATGCCTTTGAAAAAGAGGTCTCTTTTGAAACTATTAAAATAATTTAGGAATGAAACTACCCATAAAATACAGTTTGCTGTTACTAAGTTGTGGCATGTTTGCGCAGTCTTACAAAACCGTTTCTGTTGTTGATAATTACAACAATTGGGGTTGGAACAATGTATTAGTTGCTAAAAACAAGTTTATTACTGTTGCTGTAGTACCAGACGCTGCAGGGAGAATGCTCCAATTTGATTTGGGTAAAACAGCTTCATTATGGGTAAATCCTAAACTGCTAGGACGCAAATTTGCTGCTGACGATAAAGTTAAAATGCAAGACTGGCGCAACTTTGGTGGGTACCGCCTTGTGCCCATACCAGTAGATAATTTTGCTGTCAACAGTAATGGAGAAAGAACGAAGCGCTGGCCGCCACCGGTTATAATGGGCGATAGTCCGTATGACGCTTTTGTATCTACTGATGCAGCCGCCCACCAGCTGATTAATGTGAGTTCAGGAATTCAAAATCTTCCCGTACCAGTATTTGATCGCACTATAAATACATTCAGTACTGTTCTTAATTACGATGAGCAATTACAGTACAAGCGTAGTATGTATATCGAGAAAGGGAAAAGTCTGGTTTTTATTACCCATAGCTTGCTAAATAAAGGAGCAACCACAATTGAAAGAGGGCTTAAAATTACTAGTCAGCATCCTACTAGAAGCGAACCTCAACTAGAAGACGGGGAGAATTTTTTAGCTTATATTCCCATTTCTAACAAGGATGTATTGCCAAATGGTAAATCATTTGAAATCATGTTGACACCGCAATCAAGATGGAACTTTGTAAATAAAAACAGGAAACCATTAGATAAAAATAATGCAGAGGATGTAGCTAAATATTTCAATAGCGGGACAAACTGGAAAGGGGAGGTTGCTCCTGGGGTATATGAGTTGCATTATGATTACGATTTGATGGGTGGCGTGCATTTTATAGCTGCAAAATCATGGATAGGCTTTGTAGACAAATTAAAGAAGACTGCTTTTGTCACTATTTTTGAACCCTATAGTAAAAAACTAAATTATGAGTATGGTGCCAATGCTGAGATTTACAACAGTGGCTTAGAAACAGGATATTTAGAAACAGAAATCAAAACAGCGATTCACACCTTAAAACCTGGACAGCGTTTTGATTATAACGAAATCCAAGCTGCGGCAAAAATAGCAAGTACACCCATTCTTGAGGTGAATAAAACAGGTATAATTACTCAAAAACTCCATCTAACAAAAGACGGAATAGCTCATGGTGCTTATGGTGTTTTTGTCCAAGGTAAAGCTATCGTAATTGCAAAAAACAATCAAGGTGAAATCATTAGAAAAAGAGCATTAGGAAATGTAAGTCCGTTAAAAGCGTTTACTTTTGATGCCTATTTAAAAGAGGAAAAAGCAGTGGCTACTATTGCTATTTATATCAAAGCAGCTGGTGATCTCTATTTATTAGACAGTGTTGACGTTACTAGTAATTGAGGGTAATTTCTGTTAGTATTGGGATAAAAAACAACTACGAATCGCCATGTAAAAAGTATAATTTTGAAAGACAGTGCAACTTCTTGTTGTCAAATTTAATTTCGAATAAAAAAAAAGATATATGAATAAAGTATTAGTTGTGTTATTTGCTGCAACATTAGCGTCATGCACAGGGGCAAAAGGACAGACGGAAGAAACGAAGTCTTCGAGACCGAATATTATTATCGTGATGACGGATGATATGGGGTACTCTGATGTTGGTTTTAACGGCTCTAAGGATATTACCACTCCAGAAATTGATCAATTAGCAAAAGAAGGAACAATTTTTACCTCGGCGTATGTTGCACATCCATTTTGTGGCCCTAGTAGAGCCGGATTGTTAGCGGGTAAGTATCCACATGAATTTGGTTCTCAGTTTAACCTGCCTGCAAACAGTGAGAGAACTGTAGGAACTGGAATTCCGTTATCAGAGAAATTTATTAGTAGCGTTTTGAAAGATTCAGGATATCATACTGGAATCATAGGAAAGTGGCATCTTGGCGCTGTTCCTGGATACGAACCACAAAATAGAGGTTTTGATGAGTTTTTTGGTTTCTTAGGAGGAGGTCATGATTATTTTCCAAATGAGTACCAACCTAAATATGAGAATTTAGTGAAGGCAGGCAATAAAAATATTTTCGAATATTTATTTCCTTTGCTTCGAAATGGGAAAGAAACGAAAGAAACAGAATACATAACTGATGCGTTTTCTCATGATGCCGTTAGATTTGTAAAAGATGCATCTAAAAAAGAAACGCCATTTTTTCTTTATTTAGCCTACAATGCTCCGCATACTCCGTTGCAAGCTAAAGCGGAAGATTTAGAGAAATTCAAGGATATTAAAGATAAAAACAGACGCACCTTTGCTGCCATGGTATATGCCGTTGATAGAGGTGTGGGAGAATTAGTAAAAGCTTTGAAGGAGACGAATCAATTTGATAATACCTTAATTGTTTTCTTGAGTGATAATGGCGGTAGAGTAGATCATGGGGCTAATAACTACCCGCTTCAAGGTGCTAAAGGGGATACTTATGAAGGAGGGTTTAGAGTTCCAATGTTTTTCCATTGGCCTAATCATGTTCCAGCAGGAAAGCATTTTGACTACCCAGTTTCATCTTTAGATTTCTATCCTACTTTTGCTGGTTTAGCACATGCTGCTATTCCAAAAGAAAAACAACTAGATGGAAAAGACATTTGGAACGATGTTATTACAGTAAATAATCCTAGAAAAGGACAAATGATATTTGCTATGCGTCACCGTTCAGGTTTCTCAGATGTAGGGGTTAGACTAGACCAATGGAAAGCTACAAAAGCCTATAACGGTACTTGGAAATTGTACAATATTAATGAGGATATAAGTGAAAAGAATGACATAAGTAAGCAACATCCTGAGCAACTAAAAATTATGGTAGCTGGAGCTAAAAAATGGAGTGAAGGTCACGAAGAGCCATTGTGGTTTGATCCAGTAGAATTAAAGCAAGTTTGGAAAGACAAAAACATGGCTCAGTTTCCTAATACATTTAAAATTGATTAATTGAAGTTTGAAATAATTAGTGAATAGACTTGATTTAATTATCAGGCTCTAAAATTTGATTATAGTTTGTTTAAATAGTTTGGTTCTAAAAGAGAGAAAAATTACTTACCGTAATATTTTCTCTCTTTTTTTTTCTTTATGATGTAGCGGTAGCACTTATTTAAAAGCAGTTTTTAACTAGCGGGCTTTTAACTATGTTATGTTATTGTTATTTTGTATGCAATGCTAAGTTGTTGATTGTAAATTAGTTATTGTTTATATTATCGAATGTCTTTAGCTAATTTATTCAGAAAGACATTTTATTTACCCTTAGAAACATCCTGCGGAAATAATATTTGAACTTTTACATCATCGGAAATAAATGTGAATATTGTAAAATATATTAGGAAATTTTATTCAGATGCAAATTATAATAAGGGTTGATTACGGTATTCGTAAGTTTACCGTTTCTCAGATCGTTAATCAGTTCGAAAATGATCGAATTTGCATCTTAAATTGATTTTTTTCTAAATATTTTAAAAAGGAAGCAAATTATGACGAGCTATTTGTGATTTCTAAATGCTTAAACACTAACAATTTTAAACTAAGGCCTAATGAAGAAAACCAATACTAAATTAACCAAATCAAGTACTTCACTAAAACTACCTTCGCCTCTAAAGGTCTCAACAAAATTTATGGTGGTGGCTTGCATGGGAACGATGCTTTCGATTAATGCGAACGCGCTAAATTTATCTAATCGTAGTTTTACACATAAAACGATAGACAATTTGACATCTACACATGATAGTACAATGTCTTGGAATACTACGTCATTATTTCCAAGTAATGTAAAACAGCAAACTCAAGTTACAGGAGTTGTTAAAGACGAGGCTGGTTTTCCTATTCCTGGAGTCAATGTCTTAGTTAAAGGTAGTACAAATGGAACCACGACTGATATTGACGGAAATTATACGCTTACAGTTTCAAGCGATGCAAAAATTCTAATTTTCTCCTACTTAGGTCTGAAAACAGTTGAAATAGCTATAACTCAAAGTGGTGTTGTAAATGCTACTTTAAAAAGTGACGCTGCCGCACTAGATGAGGTAGTTGTAGTGGGATATGGCACAGTAAGAAAATCTGACGTTACTGGATCTTTAACTTCTGTAAGCACTGAGGATATTAACAAAACTCAAAACACATCTATAGCACAAGCAATTCAAGGTCGAGCGGCAGGTGTTACTGTTTCTAAAGGTTCTGGTGGACCTGGTGCCACTCCCACAGTACGTATTAGAGGAGTAGGCACAGTTAACAATGCTGATCCATTGTATGTTGTAGATGGTGTGCCAATTACTGATATTTCAAGTGTAAACATGGCTGACGCAAAATCAGTTGAGGTATTAAAGGACGCATCTGCTACTGCTATTTACGGTTCTCGTGGAGCTAATGGTGTTGTTTTAATCACTACAAACAGCGGTAAAAAAGGAAAAACAATTATTAGTTACAAGACATTTACTAGTTCAGAAAAACGTATTGATAATTTAGATGTATTAAATTCTGAGCAATGGGCTACACTTTATAATGAAGCAAATGTAAATGATGGTCGTGCTGCCGATCCTTTCTTAGCCGATCCATCTTCTTTACCAAATTATAACTGGAAGGATGCTGTTTATAGAACAGGAACATTACAAAGTCACCAACTTGCCGCTTCAGGTGGGTCAGATAAATCTACGTTCTATGTTGGTTTTGGGTACATCAATCAAACTGGAGTTGTTGAAGAGTCTAGTTATAAAAGGACTAATTTTAGAGTAAACAATACCTATCAAATAACACCAAAAATAAAATTAGGAAACAACATACAGTATTCAGTTTCAAATACAAATTCGGTTCCCTCATACGGAGTCAACTCTAATGCTAAGGCTGCATTTAGCGGATTTTTTATCGATCCAGTAACACCATTTTTTAATGAAGATGGTAGCTATGCACTACCTAAATATGCCGCACAGCCTATTAACCCTTTTGGTTTAACAAAATATGGCGTCACTCCTGAGAAAAAGGAGAGCTTTTTAGGAAGCGTCTATATAGATGTTGATATTATAAAAGATTTGTCTTTTAAATCTAATTTTGGATTACAAGTAAATAATACTTCATCAGATAACTTTCAACCAGCTTATTATGTATCGCCTATGTTTAGTTCGCCTGTGAGTACATACAATTTAAGTAGGGCAGAGCGACGTTCTATTGTCTTATCCAATACTTTAAATTACAATAAGAAAATAAACAATAAGCACTATTTCACCGCTTTATTAGGACAAGAGATTCAAAACTCGAGTAATAATAATATAAATGCAAGTAGAAATTCAATACCTACAAGTGTGGGACAACCTACCATTAATGCAGGAGACGTGTCTTCTTCAACAAATGGTGGTACAAGAGCTGAGTCTAAGTTGCTTTCTTTCTTTGGGCGATTAAACTACAACTTTGATGATAGGTATATCTTAACAGGTACTTATCGTGTTGATGGTTCTTCCCGTTTTGGATCTAACAATAGATGGGCAAAATTTCCATCCTTGGCAGCGGCATGGAACCTACATAAGGAAAACTTTTTTAAGGTAGATGCAATTAGTCAGTTTAAAGTTCGTGCTGGTTGGGGAGAAACGGGAAATCAAAATATTCCTAACTCAGCAGTGTACAATACATTAAATGTGGGTACAAATTCAATTTTTGGTAAAGATGAGTTAACCGCTTTAGGGATTGCGCCATTAACGCCAGGAAACGCTAATTTAAAATGGGAAACTACGATTACTACTAACATTGGTATCGATATGGGATTCTTTAAAAATGCCATTACCGTTACTGCAGATTATTTTATTAAAAATACTTCGGATATGTTATTGGCTAGTCCAATATTATTTACCTCTGGTTATGCTAATAGTCCGTATACAAATGCTGGGAATATCGAAAACAAAGGTTTGGAATTAAGTTTAAATTACAAAAAGACAATCAAAGACTTTTCTTTTAATGTGGGGGGTAATATCTCTTTTATTCGTAACAAAGTAACAGCTTTAGCCTCAGAAGGAAGTATTATTTTAACAGGAGACGGGAATAATTTTTATAATATTTCTCGTACTGAGGTGGGGCATTCTTTAGCTTCGTTTTACGGATACCAAATGCTGGGTATTTTTCAAAACCAAGACGAAATAGATTCTAGTGCTTCACTATTAAATACACAACCCGGTGATGTAAAATATCAAGACGTTGATGGTGATGGAGAAATTACAGATAATGACCGTAAATATATAGGGTCGCCATTTCCTAAGTTTACCTATGGACTAAATTTAGATTTGGCATACAAGCAATTTGATTTCACTGCTTTCTTTCAAGGTAGCCAAGGAAATAAAATTTATAACACAACAGATTATTGGTTAGAAGGGGATTTGGCTTCAAATTCAAGTACTACTGTACTAGGTAGATGGACCGCTGAAGGAACTTCTAATTCAGTACCTAGATCCACATTTACAAATGCGGGAATTAATAATCTACAATCGAGTCGTTTTGTAAAAGACGGATCTTATTTAAGATTGAAAAATGTGCAGTTAGGTTACACCCTAAACAAGTCTGTTTTAGATGCTATCAACTTGCAAAACTTAAGGGTTTATGTTGCGGCACAAAATCTATTGACTTTTACAAAATATGATGGAGTAGATCCTGAATTAGGAGTGGATAGTTCACAAGATAGTCCTTTAGATCTTGGTATTGATAGAGGTAGATACCCATCAGTGCGATCATTATCCCTAGGTTTAGATATTAATTTTTAATACATAAAAACGATGTATACACACAATATAATAAAAAAGAGCGTAACCTATTCTGGCTTGCTACTAGCAACATTGTTCTTATCATGCAGCAAAGATTATCTAGACGTTGAATCTTTTGGAACGCCAGAAGTAGAGAATTTTTATAAAACTCCTGCAGATGCAGAGCAAGCACTAAATGCTGCTTACTCACCTATGCGCGAAATTTATGGGAAAGAAAACTTTTGGGCTGTGATGGGAACAGATATAATTCAAGGCGATATAGGAACCGATGACTTTATTAAAGGAGGGAATCGACTAAATGACAATGTACCTTTATTTGAAAAAGAAAGTTATACTATTTCGACAACAAATATTGCCATAGAGCAAACTTGGCAAACTAATTACAAAGGAATTTTATATGCTAATTTAATTATCAATAAAGTGGCTGCCATAGATTTTGAAGATGCAGACCGTAAGAAAGAATTAATAGCTGAAGCTCATTTTTTAAGAGCATACTATTACTTTGATTTAGTAAATTCTTTTGGCGGTGTACCCTTGATTGATAAATTACAAGAAGCTGGTGATTACGATATTCCAAGATCAACTACAGAGGAGACCTATCTTTTTATAGAAAATGATTTAAAAATGGCGCTAGCTGATCTACCATCTAGGTTTAGTAAACCTAGCTCATACCTAGGACATGCTGATAAAGGTGCTGCACTGGGCTTGATGATGCGCGTATCCCTATATCAAAACAAGATGGAACAGGTTAAATTATATGGCGAGCAACTATTTACCATGCCGTACAAGTTAGTAAATTTAGCTACTGTTTTTCAGCAAGAAGGGGAGTGGAGTAGTGAGTCTATTTACGAAATCAATTTTGCTACTAATGCAAGTATATTGGGTACAGGTATTACGCAACGCATTTCTCCTAGGTCTAAGCGAGGTGGAGGCTTTATGCAAGCTACGGATGATTTACTAAACGAGTTTGAGGCAAATGACCCTAGAAAGGCAACAACATTTTATAAACTTAATGAACCGTCTGCATACGGCACCGGTTGGTATATACGTAAATACTCATGGGATCCTTACAGTAATTACCCAAAACCTACTATCGGAGGAACTAACAATAGTGCAAATAATATACGTGTAATGCGTTTGTCAGATGCTTACTTAATGTATGCTGAAGCAATTTATAAAACTGATCCTTCTACAGCAGTAGGTTATGTAAATAAGGTTCGTCAGCGCGCCAGAGGTACAATGGCTGCTACTATTGTTCCAGATCTACCTACTACATTAACAGGAACCGCAATGCGTGACGCGATTTATCATGAGAGGAGGGTAGAACTAGCGGGAGAAGGTTACCGTTACCATGATTTGATACGTACAGGAAGAATAGAATCGATTCTTGTACCTCGTGGTTTTATCATTGGTAAACATGAAGTAATGCCTATTCCTTACTCACAAGTTACCCTATCTAAAGGAATCTTAGTGCAAAATAATTATTAATGTAAGTAGCAATTGCTTTGTCTCTATATTGATTTATACTACTGATTGAAAATAGGTATTAAACCCATATATGTGTTGAAATACTGATCGAATGATCTCACAACAAATAACAAAATTATGAAGAAATCAGTTTTGCTACTAATGTTAGTAAGCAGCGCGCTAGGAATGGCTCAAACACGTTTGACAGATAATGAAAATAGATTTTATACTGATACATTCAATAAAAAAGAAGTTGAGGTACAACTCACAGGTCAAAATAGTGAAAATGACAGTGATTTATTGAATGCCAAAATTACATCCTTATCAAATGCGGGTGGTGGTACAATCCACATTAGAAAAGGATTATACTATTTAATTGACATTTTATTAAAGTCAAATATTCATCTTAAAATTGATAAAGAGGTAGTACTGCAACCTTATTTTTCTCCTAATAGTAAGAAGGTAAGTAGTACAATTTTTGAAGTTGGTAAGCAATTTAAGGTCGAAAATGTAGCCATTACAAATGCTGATGAGGATAATGAGGATAAGAGCACTTGGTTCTCTGCAGTATTTCCTAAAGGAGACTATCGTATGAAAATAATAACAGCATGTAATGTTCGAAATTTCAAATTTTCAGGTTTTAAGATAAAAGATTCTTATACACCTTTCTCGAGTATTGCTTTAAACTTACCAGATTCAAAAGATCGTAATGAGGTTGCGACAGGCGGAATAGTTAAAGACATCTTGTTAGTTGATAGTCATGTAGGTTATGGAGTAATTCAAATTCAGGCTGCAAAAACTGTTCTGTGTAAAAATTTAGAAGGTATAGGTGGTGTTACTATGCGTGTAGAAACAGGAAGTGGAGAAACAGGAACAGCAAACATTATGACTGTAGATGACATTGTGGGACGTAACATTAAAGTAAAAAATGGAGATGCTGCTTTAAACCTTTCTCCTCATAGAGTAAATCAAGGTCGAGTGGATGCCGAAGGAATTTTTGCCGTTAATTCTAGCTTTGCAGTTCAAATAGCAGCTGGCTTTAAGGATAAAAAATTAGGTGGTGTAGACAACATGGGTACGTTTGATCATAATTCATACATAGGAAATATCAAAGCAACTGGTGGTATAGGAGCTCAGGTAAAAGCAAAGGATTTTATGTATTTCAATTGTGATGAGCAAAAAGAAATGATTGCTAAAAAACAAAATCCAGACAATGAGAGTACTCCAGGTCGCTCAATAAGTGTTATAAGGACTAATGCAACAGCATCAAGCGGCTGTAAAAACGGTAAAGATGGTGGCTGCTATGAGGTGCATATTGGAAACATAGAAAGAACTAATACCAACTTTGTAATGACAGAAGATTATACCTTCAAGAATATGGGAAATACTGATTGTAATGTGGCGATACCGGGCATGAAAGCAAAACACGGTAAAGAGAAATCTAAGGTGGGCTCTAAGAAAAAGTAAACTACAATAACAAACTTTACACCTAAGTAGGTAATGTAATTGATGTACTATTTCCTGTAAATGAAACCATCCAATTTAATAGTGTGCTATGAAAAAATCTATAAAAATATTATCCATTTGCATTCCTGCCTTAATAATGATTGTCTTTCTCTCTAGCTATGTAGAAAGAAGCGGAAACAATGTGAGAGAAAAAGAACAAAGGCCTAACATTATTCTATTTGTTGCTGATGATCACGGTGTTGATGCACTTGGTTCTTATGGTAATCCCGTTATTAAAACACCCAATTTAGATAAGTTAGCGGCTGAGGGAACTCGATTTACAAATGCGTATTGTACAAGTGCTAGTTGTGCTGCCAGTCGCTCTGTGCTACTTACAGGGAAATATGGTCATGCTACTGGCTCATACGGTCATGTTCACGATTACCATCATTTTAGCACTTACGACAGTATTAAGTCACTACCTATTTTATTAGAAAAAGCGGGTTATTTAACAGCAAGAATAGGCAAGTACCATGTGGCTCCAGAAACAGTTTACCATTTTCAAACAGTGCTCGAAGCTAATCCTAGAAGCACTTTTGAAATGGCCGAAAAATGTGAAAGTGTTTTAAATTCAGATAAGCCCTTCTTTCTATATTTCTGTACTGATGATCCACATCGTGGAGGCCCATTTAAACCTGCTGATTGGAAAACACCTAACAATTTTGGTAACAAACCAGAAGGTTATCCTGGCGTAAAAACGATTGTCTACGATCCTAAAGATGTTCTAGTGCCAGATTTCATGCCAGATACCCAGCAAAGTAGAGAGGAAATCGCTCAATATTATCAAAGTATTTCTAGAATTGATCAAGGCTTTGGTAAGTTGATGGAGATGTTAAAAAAATCAGGAAAGGATAAAAACACGATTGTTATTTATATATCAGATAATGGTATGGCCTTTCCAGGAGCCAAAACTACGGTGTATGAGCCGGGAATTAAATTGCCTTGTATCATCAAAGACCCTTTCGAATCAAAAAAAGGTACTGTAAATAATGCCTTGATATCATGGGTCGATATGACGCCTACAATCTTAAATATGGCGGGAGTTCCAATTACTAAAAACGAATTTCAAGGTCGTTCTTTCGAAAAAATAATTGGAGAGGAAAATCCGATAGGTTGGGACGAAATAAATGCATCTCACACCTTTCACGAAATAACCATGTACTACCCAATGCGCGTAGTACGCAAAGGAAATTATAAATTGATTTGGAATATTGCCTATCCATTAGAATACCCTTTTGCTTCTGATCTCTGGGATTCATCAACCTGGCAGGCAGTGTACAGGAATAAAAGTGAATTCTATGGTAAGCGTAAAACGCAAGACTTTTTACACCATCCTCAATTTGAATTATTCGACCTAAAAAATGACCCTAACGAAGTAAATAACTTAGCTACCAATGCAAAGTATGCAACGATTTTAAATGAATTAAAAGTTAAAATAAGGGAATTTCAAACTAAGACAAATGATCCCTGGCTAATAATGTGGGGAGATCACGACAGTAGCCTGCAAGGTTCAGGAACACATCTTTAAATAAGTTAAAAAATGAAGCATATATTGATAAGGATTAACATACTAATTGCGCTGTTTATTTCTATAAGCTCGCTTGCTAAAACTACTATTGAAATCAAGCACCAAGATGGTGATATGACAGAGGTAGTACGTAATGCAATTGAAGGAAATACAGATAAAGAGCTTACGATAGTTTTTGAAAAGGGCAAGTACCTATTCTTAGCTGATTTTGCAGTAAATAACTACAGTTACATCACTAATCACAGTAATGGGTTAAAAAAGATAATCTTTTTATTAGAAGGATATGATTCTGTAGCAATAGAAGGTAATGGATCAGAATTTATTTTTCATGGACAAGTGGCGCCATTTCAAATAAAAAACTGTAAAAAGGTAACAGTAAAAAATCTTAGTATTGACTGGGACATTCCCTTTGTATTTCAATCTAGGGTTGTTGCTGTAAATCAAAAAGAGAGCTATGTAGATGTAAAACCTTTTAGTAAAGGATTTTCATGGAGTGTAGAAAAAGATAGAATCTCATTTCCTAATGTTGATGGGTTTTCTTTTTTTGAAATGGGTAGTACACTGGAGTTTGATTCAAACGAAAAACGAGCTGCAGATGGTGCATTAGATTACTCGCTAGGACCTCGCTGGGTTGAAGTTATGGGAGACAGTATTATAAGAATACATGATCGTTTTAGAAAATATCCTGAAATAGGTAATATTCTAAACTCAAAGGGTGAAGGCGAGCAAAATAGATATGCTCCTGCTTTTCAATATACTAATTCACAAAATATTTTGCTGGAAGGAATTATTGTCCATCATGCTCTTGGTATGGGATTTTTATTCGAAAGATCACAAGATATTGTAATTAAAAAATGTGGTGTTTATGTGCGTGAGGGTGCTGATAGAGTAGTTTCTACAATAGCCGACGCCACACATTTTAGTAACTGCAAAGGAGCTATTTTAATTGAAGATTGCACATTCAAACAAATGCTAGATGATGGAACTAATGTACACGGAACTTATGTAGAAGTCAACAAAATAATCGATAAAAAAACACTTGTTGTAGAATTAAAGCACAAAGAACAAATGGGTTTCGAATTTGCTTCTGCAGGAGATGAGGTTTGGATTATTATGCCACCTAGTCCAGATAGAGCAGCTGTAAATGTAGTTGCAGAGACAAGCATTATCAATGATCGTTTTATCAAAATTAGATTTAAAGAGGCGCTTCCAGTAGGATTGAAAAATGGTGCTATTTTAGAAAATAAAACTTGGAACCCTACATTTACAATGAGAGGTTGCACTATAAAAGATCACCGAGCACGTAACGTGATTATAAAAACACCTTTAAAAATTATTATCGAGAACAACAATTTTTCGTCAATGATGTCTGCTATTCAACTGAGGGGTGAAAGTTTCTTCTGGTATGAGTCAGGTGCGGTCAATGACGTATTAATTCGCAATAACCATTTTACAAACTGCTGCTATGGTGGTGCCGAAGCGGCTATATTATACATCACTCCTAGGTTAGGGAAGGTTTTTGATAGTAAAGCGATCTACGATAAAAACATTCGCTTTGAAAATAATACAATAGAGTCATCTTCTAATAGAGTGGTATGGGCAGATCGAGTGGCAGGATTAACAATTGCTAATAATACTATTATTCAAAAAACAGCTGCGCATAATCTGTATCCCTTAGCGCCTATATTCGAATTTGTAAATTGTAAAGACGTCGAAATAACAAATAACAAGTATGAAGGTGCCAATAAAAACGGTGTCAAAATGGATGTGATCTCAAAGAAAACAGTCACTCAAAATGGAAATGCGGGCTTTTAATAGTCCACTTAATTAATAATATAAATATGCAGCTATGATAAGTAAAAAAAATAATATGATTCGAAATTCCTTCACCTTCTTAGCCACTATCATTTTGTTTTTTGATGGATATGGTCAAAAGAAAGAGCTGGTTGATTTAGTCAATAAAAAGCCCAATATAATCTTTATATACGCAGACGATTTAGGATATGGGGATTTGGGAATCTATGATGCTCAAGGAATTAAAACACCTAATATTGATAAGTTGGCAATTGGAGGTATAAAATTTACAGATGCTTATGCTACATCAGCCACATGTACACCTAGTAGATATGGTTTGCTAACGGGAAGTTACCCCTGGCGCAATGCTAAAGCTAAAATTTTGCCAGGGACAGCACCCTTGTTGATTGATACACTGCAAATGACTATCCCTAAAATGCTACGTGCTAACGGTTATGATACTGGAATTGTAGGTAAGTGGCACTTAGGTTTGGGTACAGGTAACGTAGACTGGAACAAGCACATTAGCCCAGGACCTAATGAGGTAGGTTTTGACTACAGCTTTATTATGGCAGCAACGCAAGATCGAGTGCCCACAGTATACATTCGGAACGGAAATGTTGTTGGTCTTGATCCCAAAGATCCTATTGAAGTAAGTTATAAAACTAATTTTGATGGTGAGCCTACAGCACTTTCTAATCCAGAGATGTTGAAGATGAAGTGGCATCATGGTCACAATCAAAGTATTGTCAACGGTATTCCAAGAATAGGATTCATGAAAGGTGGTGCTAGTGCAAAATGGGTTGATGAAGATATGGCAGATACTTTTCTAGAAGAAGCAAAGAATTATATCAGCAGTCATAAAAAGGCACCTTTCTTTTTGTATTACGCGTTGCAACAACCACACGTGCCTCGTACACCTAGCCCTAGATTTGTAGGGGCATCAGGATTGGGACCTAGAGGTGATGTTATTGTAGAGGCAGACTGGTGTGTAGGACAGCTTATGGAAGAGCTGGAGGCTCAAGGACTATTAGAGAACACCTTGATCGTATTATCAAGTGACAATGGTCCCGTTTTAAATGATGGCTATTACGATGTTGCCGTTGAAAAATTAGGCAACCATAAACCAGCAGGATTGTTAAGAGGTGGTAAGTACAGCTTGTTTGATGGCGGTACTAGAGTTCCGTTTATAACGTATTGGGATGGTACTATTCAAGCTGGGGTGTCTGATGCTGTTGTTTGTCAAGTCGATTTGTTAGCATCACTTGCCAAGCTAGTAGGAAGTAACGAAACGAATTATGGAGACAGTGAAAATCTACTTAATGAATTGGTGGGGAATAGCAAAGTAGGTAGAAAATCACTTGTTCTAGAGGCTAATTCTAAAACTTTAATAAGACAAGGAGATTGGATCATGATACCTCCTTACAAAGGAGCTTCAAAGATTAATACAGAAGTAAATATAGAAATGGGAGCAGATGACGACTACCAATTGTATAATACTAAGGAAGACATTAGCCAAAAAAATAACTTAGCTAAAAAGTTCCCTAAAAAACTGAAAGAGTTAAGAGATAGCTTCGAAAAAATAAGAGGGGTAGATTATGGAAATGTAAGCGAACTAAAACTACAGTAACCACAAATCAGAGGTATAATAGGCAATTCTCTAGAAATGGTTTTCTAGAGAATTGCTATTTCTAGTTTATAGTATTTAATTTTTCATAGTATATTGCCAACAAATAAATGAAAAATTCAATTTTGGTGGTTATATTTACATAATAAACGATTTTAAATCATCATTTCCTCTATGTTTTATAAACTCATAAAATATATATTTTTACTACTGTGCACTTTTAATCTTCTAGCGCAGAGCCAAAAAATATCCTACTCTAAGAATATATCTATTTCAGATGGTCTCGTACACAATGGAGTAACATCTATTCTTGAAGATAGTAAAGGCTATATATGGATTGGGACCTACGATGGTTTAAATCGCTATGACGGCTATGAGTTTGATACTTATAAAAACACAGTTACGGAAGAGCTAATGGTAAATAACCGTGTCAGGTCTCTCGCTGAAGATAAAAAAGGTAACATCTGGATAGGAACAGATGACGGCTTGTCAATTTACAATTATTCGACAGAGAAATTTAAAACTATTTTCACGAGTAAATTATTATCAGAAGGGAAAAATGGTCCTATAGTTAGAAAAATAATTATTGCTCCTGCTCAGGATCTTATTTTATGTGCGACAGAGGGTAGCGGTTTATTAATTTTTAATAGTGATTACAGTTTCAAAACGCGATATATTCCAACTTCTAGAAGTAATGTTACCTTTTACGATGGCTGTTTAGTAGGCAGTAATACCTATATTTTTTCTACGTCTATAGGTTTGATTAGTTTCAATATTTCAACAAATAAATTTGAGAATATTTTAAGTACAGCTATTACTGAAAGTAGGTCAATCATAAAATTTGCTAAGGGTAAATTATTAGTAACTCTTGATAATGGTATTGCCATTGTTAATTATGAGGAGAAAGCAAATTTGCTCTCGTTTAAAATTGTACAAACTGATTTAGAGCAATATCAGTTTGTATGTGCAGCTATTGATCACTTGAACAACTTATGGCTAGGAACTGCTAAGAATGGCTTTCTGAAAATAAATGACAGCAAGTCTTTTTTAAAGAATGAGAAGTATAAAATAACCAACTTCAACCTTGCCGAAAACATGCTGCGGGTAAGCTGCATCGTACCTTTAAAAAACAGTTGTTGGGTGGGGAGCTATAACAAAGGAATTTTTAAGTACAATCTCAATTCTAATCCATTTAAACACTACGATACCAGTTTAGAGCAACCCTATGGATTAACGTCTAATGAAGTATATAGTATCACTGATCTTGATAAAGACAGAGTATATATTTCTACGTTACAAGGAGGTTTGAATTTGTTCAACACACGCTTGGAGCGATTTGAACCACTACCTTTTGCTATTCCAAAAAAGTTAATCAGTAAGATTGGTGCTACTTATGTGGATTCGAAAAAAAACTTGTGGTTTAAAATTTTTGGCGACGGTTTGTATCGGGTAAAAAATAAATCATCAAAATTAGAGAAAATTGCTGCTGTTGATTCTGAGGTTAAAATTGTGGATGCCAAGGGGATCATAACTGAGGATTCCTATGGTAATATTCTCCTAACAACCTCAAAGGAGTGTTATCGAATTATTCTTGACAAGAATGAAGATGTACAAGATGTCGAAAAACTAAGCAAACATGCCTTGTTTTTTAAAAATAAACTTCCTCTTATAAAATGTGTTTATGCTGATCCATTATATAAAAATATTTTATGGGTAGGTACTAATGTTGATGGTTTACTACGCGTGGCATTCGATAAAAGCAAAAAATTACAAAATGCAAGGGTTGACCAATTTAGATATGATGGTAGAAATCCAAGTGCTATATCGAGTAGTTTTGTTACATCAGTATTGCGCTTGCCAGATAATAGTTTGTGGGTGGGTACAGAGCGTGGAGGGATTTGTAAAGTAGAAAATAGTAATAAAACTCCCAAGTTTATCTCCTTTTCTGAAAAAGAAGGATTGTCTAACAATGTCGTTAAAAGTATGGTTTTTGACGGTAGAAAATCACTCTGGATTGGTACAAATAATGGTTTAAATAAGTTTGATATCGATAAACAAAGCTTTCAAAAATTTAATGTGGTTGATGGTTTGCCATTTGAAGATTTCAATTATGGTTTTACTAGAATGGAGAATGGCTTACTGCTGTTTGCCGGGTTTAATGGTTTCTGCTATTTCAATCCTAATGCGCTTCCACATTCTGAGGCACTGCCAAAGTTAGAGCTTGGAGATTTGAAAATTTTCAATAGTATTGTAAAACCTAATGATACAATTAATGGAAGGGTGATCATGAAGTCACGCCTGAGTGAACTGCAGGAATTACTTTTAAAATACCACGAGAATGTCTTTTCTATTGGTGTAACCTCGCTGCATTATTCTTCTCAAAAAAATCATTTTATAAAATATCAATTACTACCAATTAATAAAGATTGGATTGAAATTCCGTCAAGCCAGCGCAATATTTATTTCAATGGTTTACCACCGGGATCCTATACTTTAAAAATAAAAGCATCTAATACTCTAAATGAGTGGACAAAAACCAAAGAGTTGAAAATTACAATCAGCTCCCCTTGGTGGAAGACCTACTGGGCGTATTTGATTTATTTTTTATTGTTATTAGCTGTGGGGTACGTAATACTTTACTATGTTTTAAAAATGCAAAAATTAAAGCATGATCTCGATGTTGAGCAACTTGAAAGTAATATTGGTAAAGAGATTAATGCAGCTAAATTGCTGTTTTTTAGTAATATTTCGCACGAAATCAAAACACCACTTACACTAATCTTAGGTCCCGTAGATTCTTTAAGAAATAGATTCGAAAATAATTCAGAAGTGAGTGATACGCTTCAAATAATCCAGAAGCAAGCTTCAAAGATAGGAGCATTGGTCAATCAGGTTCACGATTTTCAGAAAGCGGATGCTAATCTTTTAAAGATGAATTATTCTTATTTTAATTTTAATCATTTTATTGAAGATTTGGTTTCAGAATATCAGTTTATATCATTGAGTGAAAATAAAAGTCTTGAGATTGTTGCTGCTCCAGCCACTATCTATGTGTACGCTGATAAAGATAAATTAGAGAAAATATTTAATAATATACTTACTAATGCCTTTAAGCATACAAAGGCAAAAGACGCAATACTTGTCAATTATAACATAGTTGATAAAAATTTGAATGTGGCGATATCTGATGAAGGCAGTGGTATTCATAGCGCTGATTTACCACACATTTTTGAAAGATTTTATCACTCAAAAGTTAGTGAAAAAGCCTATTACGGTGGCTCGGGAATTGGCTTGGCTTTTTCGAAACAATTAGTAGAAATGCATTTTGGTTCTATCGATGTTCAAAGTGAATTAGGGAAAGGAACAACAATTTTCTTGCAATTACCTATTGTACATACAGAATATTCATTAAGTCAAATGCAAATCGAAAACGAAGTCTTAGAGTTAGAAAATAATAATATAGAGCCTATCGTTTTAGAGCCTGTTGCAGCAGAGAAATTACATTTTGATTCTTCTTTTTCAGAGGCTAAAATTTTTATCGTAGAAGATAATTTAGATTTACGAAACTATATTTCCGGAATGCTAGAGAAGTATTTAAAAATCGAAGTTTATGTGAACGGTAGAGAATGTCTTGATGCGTTAGAAATTAGCTGGCCTGATCTTATATTGAGTGATGTCTTAATGCCCGAAGTCAATGGTTTCGAACTTTGTAAAAGTGTAAAGTCTAATATTAAAACGAGTCATATTCCGGTTGTTTTACTTACCGCTTGTACAACAATTGATGATCAAGTAAAAGGATTAATTGATGGAGCAGATGCTTACATTGAAAAGCCATTCAATATGCAGCATTTATTAGCAACAATTGAATCAATTTTGCGAAATAGGAAACAATTGCGGGAACGTTTTATGATCGAGTTGCCTCTTACTCTAGAGGTAAATGATAACGCTAATGATCACATTTTTTTAGAAAAATTATATAGTTTAATGGCTGAAAATCTAGATAATCAAGACTTAGATTTAGATCATTTTGCTAAAGATTTATATTTAAATAGAACTCATTTTTATCAAAAAGTTAAATCCCTGACAAACTGTACCCCCTTTGAACTATTGAAAGCTTATCGTCTGAAAAAGGCTTCAGAATTTTTAATGGCCGGCACCTTCTCAGTCAATGAGGTATACATCATGACCGGTTTTAAAAGCCGAACGCATTTTAGTAAACTATTTAAGGAAAAGTACAATTACACCCCTGGAAAATATGCTGCTGAGATTGCAAGTAAATATGCCGAATAATATCAGGATAAATAGACCTCTTTTTATAGTCTCGCAGCTACAGATTTTCAAGAAATGGTTAGTATTTCACATTTTGCAGCACGTTTATTTTGCTGTTGATTTATTAATTAAAATACTTCATCGCTACTTTACAGTAATTTCTGCTTTGAAACTGCAAATAATATGAGCTGCATTTGTAATCAGGCGTTTATATAGCTCTTAAGGTATAAAATTTACTATAGAAGACTAATATTAGACCTGCAAAGACATAGAAATAGAATAATTATTGAATTTTTGTTGTAATGAATCGACAATCTTATCTACATAAATAATGAAAAAAATACTATTAATTGCCTTTGGTTCGCTACTTGCTTTTGGCCAAATTACAATGGCACAGGAAAAGAAAGCTAAAAGACCTAATATCTTATTTGCAATCGCAGATGATGCGGGCTGGAAACATTTCAGTGCCTATGGATGCAAATGGGTGAAAACGCCAGGATTTGATCAAGTGGCCAAAAAAGGAATCTTGTTCAATAATGCCTACACGCCCAACGGAAAATGTGCACCTTCACGTGCTTGTATTATCACAGGTCGCAATAGTTGGCAGTTGGAAGCAGCCGCAAACCATTCTCCAGATTTCCCAACGAAGTTTAAAACCTATGCTGAAGTTTTGGGTGAAAACGGATTTTTTGTTGGATTTACAGGAAAAGGTTGGGGCCCAGGAAACCCTGGAGAAATTAACGGGAAAGAGCGTGAATTAGCTGGACCAGAATACAATGAATTTAAATTGAAACCACCTACTACGGGAATTTCAAATATTGACTACACCAAAAATTTTGATGCTTTCTTAAAAGCGAGACCAAAAGGAGAACCTTTCTGTTTTTGGTATGGCGGTAAGGAGCCACACCGTGGATATGAATTTCGTTCTGGTGCCAAGGTAGGAGGGAAAACAATTGACGAAATCAATGAGGTTCCAACTTTCTGGCCCGATAATGAAGATGTGCGAAATGATATGTTGGATTATGCTTTTGAGGTAGAATATTTTGATAAGCACCTACAAAACATGTTGAATAAGTTGGCAGAAATTGGCGAACTTGAAAATACAATTGTAATCGTAACTTCAGATAACGGAATGCCTTTTCCTCGTGTTAAAGGGCAAGTTTATGAATATTCAAACCACATGCCACTAGCGATTATGTGGCCAAACGGAATTAAAAATCCAGGCCGTGTTGTAGATGATCTAGTGAGTTTTATTGATTTTGCTCCAACTTACTTAGAGTTAGGTGGGATCTCTGAAAAGAAATCAGGAATGGCTAAATTATCAGGGAATAGTCTAACGGATATTTTATTTTCAGATAAAGCAGGAGTAGTAAATAAAAAGCGTGACTACCAGTTGGTAGGGAAAGAACGTCATGATGTGGGAAGGCCAAATGATGAAGGGTATCCTGTACGCGGAATTATCAAGGACGGATTTTTATACTTACACAATTTTAAAATTGACAGATGGCCAGTTGGAAATCCTGAATTAGGATATTTGAACTGTGATTCGAGTCCAACGAAGACAGCGGTTTTAGATTCTAGACGAAAGGATGGAATAATGAAATACTGGGAATTGAACTTTGGTAAGCGTGGTGAAAATGAATTATACGACATAAAAAAAGATCCTTATTGCGTTACAAATCTAGCTTCAAATGCAGATTACTTAAAGTTAATGGCGAATATGAATAAAGAATTAACCAAAAAGTTAATCAAAGAAAATGATTCTAGAATTCTTGGTAACGGAGATGTTTTTGATCATTACCCTTATTTTGGTGCTGGTGTACAGAATTTATATAACAATTATATGAGCGGTAAGCCGTATAAAAAAGCAAGAATCAATCCACAAGATATCGATTTAGACATGATGGATAAAAAGTAAGAAGATGAAGAGTACATACAAACTGGTGGCGTTTCTTCTTTTTATTTTGAGTTATGGAAATGCATTTGCGCAAACAAATAAAGACACAGTAAATATAGTTTTGCTAGCAGGTCAGTCAAATATGGCTGGTGCCGGAGATTATACTTCTTTGGATGAATCGGTTAAAAAGCGTTTGGCCAATGCTGTAGATAGGGTTCAAATAAGCAATGATGGAAAAGGACCAACACCATTATCTTTTTATTTGTCCAAAGGGCATAAAAATAAATATGGTTTTGAAGAAGCTTTTGGACCAGAATTATTGATTGGAATTGTCTTAGCAGAAAAATTTCCAAAAGACAAGTTTTTGTTAGTCAAAACGGCTCAAGGTGGAACTGCTTTGTATGGCGCTTGGAATCCTGATTGGACTGCCGAAAAAGCGGCTCAAGTAGAAGCAGAAGGTTTTAAAAGAGATTTAAAATTGTACGCTAATTTTATTGATGATGTCAAGGAAAATATAAAAAGAATCGAAAGAGAAGGCAAAGTGTATAAAATTATTGGAATGGGGTGGATGCAAGGAGAAAATGATGCTGCCAAAGAAGTTTCGGCTTTGAGTTATGAGACTAATTTGGTCAATCTGATCAACCGTGTTCGTGCTGATTTGAATGTAAAAGACATGCCTTTTGTGCTGGGGCAAATTAATTCACATTACGGAGATTTTTCTGCAGGACCTGCAACGGTACGAGCAGCAGAGTGGAAAGTTTCGGAAATAGTATCGAAAGTAAAGACAATCAAAACTACTGCCGATGCACCTTATAAGGATTATCCTAAACACTCGGATAACGTGCATTACAATGCCGAAGGGCAATATAGATTAGGAACTGCATTTGCAGAAGCATTTTTGCAATTACAGTAAGAGAAATAAAGTAATTAAGAGAAATATTATGAAAAAATCAATCGTTGCCTTAGTATTTTTAATGGCATTACAAACCATTTACGGACAAGAGAAACCCAATGTTGTACTTTTTTTTGTAGATGATTTAGGATGGGCAGATGTGGGGTATCGCAACGCAAAATTCCACACACCCAACATCGATCAATTAAAAAAAGACGGAATGGAGTTTAGTCGTGCTTATATTGCTACGCCTACTTGTAGTCCTAGTAGAGCTTCAATTTTAACAGGTAGAGAACCTGTTCGTTTTCAAATGGTGAGACATATTGATGACGGTAACGGACGTGACTTTGACGAAAAGAGTAATTCAATTAACGCCTATAGCTTATGGCCTAATGATCCTGTGCAAATGCCATCGATTAATATGTTGCCTTTGAATGAAGTCACTTATGCTGAGCGATTGAAAGAATTAGGATACTACAACTTTTTCTTAGGTAAATGGCATTTAGGTGATGCTCGTTATTATCCATCTAAGCAAGGATTTGATGAAGAATATGGCGTTTGCAATTTTGGACATCCAAAAGGATACTACCCACCATTCTTTAAAGATGTGAACCCTTTGGCTAGTTTCGATAACACAGAGGTATACCTCGAAACGGTTTTGGCAGACAAAGCAGTAGATTTTATTTCGAACTATAAAAAAGAAGCCCCTTTTATGTTGTCCTATTTTCATTATGATGTACATGGACCACAAATTGGTAGAAAAGACTGGGTAGAACAATACAAAAAAGAAGGTTTAAAAGGAAAAGATGCCGAATATGCCGCGATGATTTCAGCTGTTGATGAATCGGTGGGAAGGGTTAGAAAGGCATTAATCGAAAAAGGTATTGCAGAGAATACGGTAATTATTTTCACATCAGATCAAGGTGGGTTTTTTAGCAATGCTCCTCTAAGCGGAGGTAAAACAGGTGGGAATACTCTTGGTGAAGGTGGAGCAAGAGTCCCATTTATAATGTACTATCCTGGCGTTACACAAGCAAATACGAATACTGCTATTCCAATTCAGACGATAGATGTTTTCCCAACTTTAGTTAACATCGCTGGAGGGAAGGTGCACAAGGACAAGCAAGTAAACGGTAAAAGTTTACTGCCAATTGTCAAAGGAGAAAAATTTAAAGAAGATAGAAGTTTGTATTTCTTCCGTAGTTATGAGGATCAATATGCTGCCGTTATTGCAGGAGATTGGAAATTAATTAAATACCATACTGGGCTATTTCATTTGTTCAATATCAAAAATGATCAAGCAGAACAACATGATTTGATTGCTATCGAATTAAAACAAGCCGCTAAATTGAAAAAAGATATAGCAAAATGGGAGAAGAAAGCGGTTCCTGCTTACAATAAAAAATAAATCAAAAAATGATGAATTTTAAACAATCAATAACTATTGCCTTTGTGTCTTTGATGACGGTTTCGGCAGTGGCGCAACAAGAAAGCAAAAGACCCAATATTGTATGGCTAATGGCCGAGGATATGAGTCTGGATTTAGAATGCTATGGTATGGCTGCTGTAAAAACGCCAAACTTAAATAAAATGGCAGCAGAAGGAATACGTTATGATAATTGTTTTGTCACTAATCCTATATGTTCACCAAGTCGATCTTCAATGATGGTTGGTACGCATCAGTTAAAAATTAATGCGCAACACCACCGTAGTAATAGAGAAGTGCCTCTAGATTCAAGATTCAAACCATTTACTGCTTTGCTACGTGAAGCGGGATACACCACTATTTTAGGAAATCAAGCTGTAATGGGACATGGTCGTAAAACCGATGTCAATTTTAAGTCAGAGCAAATAGGTTCTTGGGATGGTAAAACGCAGTTTGGTTTATTTGATAGATATGATACAATTGTAAATGATGGTAAACCGTTTTTTGCTCAAATCCAGTTGCTTGCTAGTCATAGAGGTGACTGGTGGAACGAAGTACGTGCAAAATCAAAACATCCAGTTGATCCAGCCAAAGTAGTTTTACCTTCTTACCTAGCAGATGATCCAGCTATACGATTGGATTGGGCTAAATATTTAGATCAAATTGAATTTTTGGACAATGAAGTTGGTATGATCTTCAAAGAGTTGGAAGACAAAGGACTGGCTGATAACACTATCGTAATATTTATTGGTGACAATGGTAGGTGTAATATTAAAGGAAAAGGATATCTTGAAGATCCAGGATTGCATATACCCTTTATTATGCATTATCCTAAAAATTATACAGGTCCACATGTGAGTAAAGAGATTGTTTCGGCTGTAGATATTACGGCTACTATTTTAGATTTAGCTGCTGTAAAAGTACCATCGTTTATGACGGGAAAATCTATTTTGAAAAAAGGATTTAAAAATGATTATGTATACGCTGCACGTGATTTATGGGACGAAATCTTAGAGAAGTCAAGAGCAGTAACCTCGGATAAATGGAAGTACATACGTAATGATAAACCAGAGATTCCTTATGATGCACACCAAGCATACCTTGAATTTTACAGGCCTGCTATACACGTAATGCGACGATTGAATGAAGAAGGAAAGTTGAATGATGCTCAGCGATTGTTCTTTGCACCTACAAAACCGGTAGAAGAATTATATGATTTAGAAAAAGATCCTGAGGAATTACACAATCTTGCATTTGACGCAAAGTATAGTGCTACTTTAAAAAAGTTACGTAAAAAAACAGTTTGGTATGACAAAAAAATGAAGCCAGTAAGTGATGTTTACGAACCCGAAGATGCAGATGCCGTTCAAGTTTTAGAATGGGTTAAAAAAGATAAACCTGAACTGTACCAGCAGATGCTTGAAGGAGTTGAAATAGGTTTAAAAACGATAACTAAGGATTATAGAACTGCTAATAAACAAACAAAAAATACCAAAAAGTCAGATGAGTAAGTTTAATATAAATACTATAAAACAGTTGGTTTTGATTGCTGTTCTACTTATGAGTAGTAGTGCAATTGCTCAAAAATTACCTACCGTCAAGTTAAGTTTCAATCACAGTTGGAAATTCTCAAAAATTAGTAACACTACAAATTCAGACGAAGCTTTAAGCAAAACTGATTTTGATGATTCAAAATGGTTGGCTGTAAGTTTGCCACACACGGCAAATATTGAGCCCTTAGTCGTAAATGATCAATGGCAAGGCATATGTTGGTACCGAAAAGAATTCGAAATAGCTTCTGCTAATAAAAATAAAAAGGTAATTATTGAGCTAGAAGGTGCTATGAATCGTGCCCAAGTTTGGATCAATGGTCAATTGGCTGCAGATCATCTGGGCGGCTATATGCCTGTGGTTATTGATGCAACAAATTTTGTCAAAGTAGGACAAAGTAATACTATTGCAGTAAAATTGGACAATACAGACAATCCAGTTTCAGGTCCGAAACCTTTGAAGATATTAGACTTTAATATGTACGGTGGTTTGTACCGTGATTCATGGATTAGCTACAAGGATAGAATTTATATTTCGAATCCAATGTTGGCAAATAAAAAAGCTGGAGGTGGTATTTTTGTAAGCTTTCCAAAAGTTGCAACTGACGAAAGTGAGGTTGCTATTAAAACAGATATAGTAAATGAAACTAGTACATCGCAAGATATCGAGTGTGTGCAAACCATTTATTTTAAAGGAAAAAAAGTAGCAGAAAATAAAACTATTTCAAACGGATTAGCAGCTACAAAATCGGTTGAGCTGAATGCTTTGATTCGTATTCAAAATGCGAAATTATGGTCTCCAGCGGATCCTAATTTATACCAGTTAGAAACGAAGGTTGTAGTAGACGGAAAGTTGAAAGATCTAGAAATGACTACTTTCGGAATTCGTTCTTTAGAATTTAAAGACAATCAATTGTATGTAAATGGAGAAAAGACTTTTTTGAGAGGGGTAAACCGTCATCAGGAGTATCCATTTATTGGTTATGCACTTTCGGACAATGCACAATACCGTGATGCAAAAAAGATTAAAGAGGCTGGTTTTAACTGTATTCGTTTGTCTCACTACCCACAATCACCCGCTTTTTTAGCCGCTTGTGATGAGTTAGGAATTTTTGTTGTTGATGCTATTCTAGGATGGCAATATTATGCAGATACTGATGCTTTTAGAAATTTTTGCTACAATGCCGCTACAGATTTAATTCGTAGAGACCGCAACCATCCATCGGTAGTTTCTTGGGAAGTGTCATTGAACGAAACTAAAATGCCAATCTTTTTTATGGAAGAATTGAATAAAAGAGTCCATGAAGAATATCCAGGAAGTCAAGCATTTTCATCAGGATGGATGCCAGAAGTATACGATATCTATTTTCAATCGAGACAGCATAGAATATTACATGGAAATGAAAATCATGCTGACAAGCCTTACTTTGTATCTGAATATGGAGATTGGGAATATTATTCCTCTAATGGTGGATTGAATCAAGATAAGATGCCTAAAGGATTGCGCCTTGAAAAAAGCAGTCGCCATTTAAGAGCCGAAGGTGAAAAAGCATTGGTACAGCAAGCTTATAATTTGCAGGAATCTCATAATGACAATCTTGCAACGGGCGTGATGGGCGATGGATACTGGGTAATGTATGATTACAACCGTGGCTATCATGACGAAATTGAGGCTTCAGGAATTATGGATATCTTCAGATTGCCAAAATTTGGTTATGATTTTTATGCAAGTCAAAAAAGTCCAAAAGAAGCAATAGTATTGAAAATTGCTAGTTATTGGAATGCCGATTCGAATTTGGACGTAAAGGTTTTGAGCAATTGCGATCAAGTCGAATTATTCTTGAACGGAAAAAGTATTGCTTCTCAAAAACCGGATGTTGATAAAAACACAACAAAAATTAGCCACGCGCCTTTTACATTTAAAATCCCTTCTTTTCAAGTAGGTGAGTTGAAGGCTGTAGGTTATATTGATGGAAAGGAAGTGAAACAAGTGTCTGTCAAAACACCAGAAGCGCCTCATAAATTAAAGATTTGGTTTGATGAAAGTGGTAAAAAACCACAGTCAAATGTAAACGATGTTATTTTTGTTTACATAGCGGCCGTAGATAAAAACGGAACAGTAGTTCCTACTTTCGATAAAAAAATAGATTTTGTAATAAATGGAGATGCTGAAGTTATGAACGTTGGTCCTATAACAGCCGAAGCAGGAATTGCAACAGCTTTGGTAAGAATTGGTTCGAAAAGTGGAAAAATAGCTTTTGAAGCGGCAATTGCTAATTTGAAAGGAAATACTGTCGTAAAAACTGTTAGATAATTATTCGATAAAAAAACAATAATTACACTCTTTTAAATGTGTATGCTTTACTAACAGCGATAGCTAATACTTCAATTTGAGACAGCGGGTGGCTGAAAGAGAATCAAAAAACTATAAAATATTACTTTAAAAAATAGCATTATATCATGACTTTTAAATTACAGCAATATTATCTTTTTATTCTCGTATTGATACTTGGATGTTCGTTCGCCGTTAAGGGGCAAACTCAGAACGGTGCCTCACTACTATTTGACGAGAGTATCGCTGGAGATGCTACACCATTACTTTTAGAAACTTTAAAGAATTTAGATAACGAGAATATTAAGGTGCTCAAATTTAAAAAAGGCATATATCATTTTTATCCTGATAAAGCTTTAGAGCGATATACACAAGTTGCTAATCACAACAGTAGTGTGGTAAAAACTGCTTTTCCTATATTTGATAGGCATGATCTGACCATAGATGGGCAAGGTTCCACTTTTATTTTTCATGGTTTAATTATACCGTTTTCTATTGAGAACTCTTCTAATATTAGAATCAAAAATGTTT
Organism: Flavobacterium gelidicaeli; assembly: GCF_013294005.1. Lineage (GTDB taxonomy): Bacteria > Bacteroidota > Bacteroidia > Flavobacteriales > Flavobacteriaceae > Flavobacterium. Next base: position 379,458 of record NZ_JABSNK010000003.1, on the reverse strand, counting down.
CAATTGATTGGGGTATGTCCTTTCACAGTGAAGGAATAATTGTAGCAAATAATTTAGAACAGAAAACTTTTGACATGAAGATTTCAAAAGATTATCCGTATGAGATTAGGAAAGGTCAGCTAGTATTTATTAAAGAATATTATGAACATAGCATAGGACAATCAATATTGTTTGATCCAGAAACGCGAGCTACAGCATTTAATACAGAGGCTTACACGTCGCTAACTACAAAGAGTAAGACGGCCACGCAATCAAACGTAGACGCGATAAAATATAAATATCCTGTTGATTTACGATCACCTGAATATGCAAAAATTGGAATCGAAGACAAGCTGACCGCTGAGCAATTAGAGCCGGGTCTCATAAGGATTTATGGCCATACTAAAAAGATTCCAGAAGTAGGGAAGGTAGTAGTTATGAAGGGTGAGCAAGGGTATAATCGGTTTGCACCGGCTTTTCATATAACTTTTTCTAGCGATGTTTCTTTTAACAATATAGACGTTCATCATGCTTGTGGTATGGGGCTTATTGCAGAGAATACTAAAAACATATCTCTAGATAATTTTAATGTAACGCCTTCTCAGGGTAGGATAATCTCAACAACTGCAGATGCGACACATTTTGTGGGCTGTAGCGGTAAAATTGAAATTAAAAATTGTTTGTTTAGTAGTCAATTAGATGACGCTGTTAACGTTCATGGTATCTACCAACAAATTTCTGAGATATTGGGTGACCATAAGGTAGCTATAAAAGTGGGACATTTTCAGCAACAGGGCTTTACCATTGGTAAGCAAAATGATAAAATAGGAATTGTTAATTTACAAAAGTCCTTTTTCGCCTTGGAAGAAATGACTTTGAAAGCTGTAGAAAAAATCAATGGCCGCTATCAAATAATCTCTTTTAATGAAGTTTTACCGCGTTCTTTAAAAGTAGGAGATTATATAGAAAACCTAGATGCTTATCCTGAATTACTTGTGCAAAATTGTAGAATCATAAACAACAGAGCAAGAGGATTATTACTGTCTACTCCACGTAAAATTGTGGTTGAGAATTCGTTTTTCAGCACTGAGATGGAAGCAATTTTAGCACCTGTAGAAAGTGGATATTGGTATGAATCAGGGAGCGTTCTCGATTTGACTATTCGTAATAATATTTTTCAAGATTGTGCTACAGCTGGTCAAAATAAGGGAGTCATTCGATTTGAAACAGATAACGAAAGTGATCATATAGCATTTGAAAATATCTTGATTTCTAATAATGTATTTAATCAATTTGATAATTTGATAGTAGAGGCAAACAACGTAAATATGCTTGAATTTGTAGGTAATACTATTAATGACTCTAAGAACCATGAAAGTTTGTATCCAGATAATCCGGCTATTATGGTAAACCATTCTCGTAACTTATTATTTAAGAACAATCAGTTTTCTGGGAAAGCTACAGAAATATTGCGCAAAGATAAAATGTCTAGCAATATTATTCTTAAGTAGATGTGAATTAGCTTGACAGTTACAGCATATTTTGTGGATAAAATAAAGAAGGTAATTGGTAACAAACACTGTAATGCCAGCTATTTTATAATTAAATTTACAGGTTCTATAATTATTCGATAACAACATTTGCGTTTAAAAAAAAATATATATGAGTACTAAAAATAAAACGATATCCGCTATAGCTCTTGTGCTAATTGTAGCTGGGGTAATCTATTTTGTTAATGCTACCAAGTCAAAAATGATTTCTGAAAATGTAGTTTCTGAAAATAGTGCTGACAATGAATCAAAAGTTGGAGACATTGACTTTGGTTCTACCATCGAAAATAAAAACAATAAACCTAAAGATGCTCCAGAAGGCATGGTGTGGATTCCGGGTGGAGAATTTTCTATGGGATGCAGTGTTAGCAACGAAAGTTTGTGCGGTGTAAAAGGGATTACAAATGATGCTAACCCAGTTCATAGAGTTTATGTTGATGGCTTTTGGATGGATAAAACGGAAGTAACTAACAAACAATTTGCCGCTTTTGTAAAAGCCACAGGATATGTTACTGTAGCCGAAATCAAACCCTCTGCAGAAGAATTTCCAGGTGTTCCTGCTGACAAACTTATTGCAGGTACGGCTGTTTTCATGCCCACTAAACAAGAAGTTCCGCTTAATGATTACTTACGTTGGTGGGGCTATGTAGGTGGAGCAAACTGGAGACATCCACTAGGACCAGATAGTTCCATAGAAGGAAAAGATAATTACCCTGTGGTACAAGTATGTTATGAAGATGCAATCGCTTACGCCAAGTGGGCTGGTAAAAGATTAGCCACTGAAGCCGAATGGGAATTTGCAGCGCGTGGTGGAAAATCAGGGGAATTATATGCCTGGGGAAATACACTAACAGTAGATGATAAATTTCAGGCTAATATCTATCAAGGGAAATTTCCAGTTGATGGTGCAGATGCTGCTGAAGATGGCTTTGCCGGAATAGCTCCAACAGCTCAGTACAAGGCAAATGCATACGGTCTATATGATATGTCTGGGAATGTCTGGGAGTGGGTAAATGATTGGTATGACGCTAATTATTATGCGCAGTTAGCAAGTGAAAATAAAGTTAGTAAAAATCCGCAAGGACCAGCCACTTTTAATGACCCTGCTGAACCGGGTTTACCAAAAAGAGTGCATCGAGGTGGTTCTTTTTTATGTACAGAACAATATTGTACACGTTATATGTTAGGTACTCGAGGAAATGGCGAAGTAAAATCTGCAGCAAATCATATTGGTTTTAGATGTGTGAAATAGTAATTCACTCTATGTCAAAGTAGGGTAGCAGCATGAAATCTTAAGGATGATACAGATTAACTGTACTATTTTATTGCTTTGCTTATTTTTACATCAAGACCCTTTGCGTTGATTAAAGGAGTTTTGGCTACTATATTTTTACAGATTTATAAATAATACTAGCTGTTTTAAGCGGGTAGTAAAAGCAACAAAGCCAAGAACAATGTGTTCTTGGCTTTGTTGTATAAGCTAATTTATGACGTATAAATTAAAAATTAGTATCCTGTATTTTGAATTAATGCCGGAGCTTTTTGGATTTCAGTAAATGGAATAGGTAGATAATACATTTTTGGGTCAAATGCTTTTGTCAATACAGTCACTTGTGTAAATGAAAGATTGCCACTAGCATCTTTTTTCCAATTTAGTCCCTTTATAGGAAATGCAAGATGAGATTCATCCATCCATCTTCTTTCATCAAAGAAGCTGTGTCCTTCAAAACAAAGTTCGACACGTCTTTCTCTTTTGATGGCCTCAAGGAGACTGCTTCCAGAGGAAGTGATTGCAGGTTGCAATGCTCTTGAAGAGACTTTGTTTAAGTAAATGCGTGCAGTACCTTCTTCGCCTAAATGATACAAAGCTTCTGCGTAATTAAGATATACTTCTGCTAAACCATACAATACGTAAGGTCTTTTAGGAGAAATTCCACCAGCAACATTAACAGCTTCGTCTTGAAATTTACGAACATTGTAGCCTGTTTTTGAAGAGTGTTGCGTGTTTCCAAGACCTCTAGGAGAATCTAGTCCGTCAGGGTAAGCACTAGGATTATCTGATAAATAGTACTGAACATCACGTCCTCTAAACTGCGCTCCGTTAAAAAGTAAATCAGCATAGTAGCGCATTTCGCGGTTGCTATTTGGTTTATTTGGATCAAAAGTAGCCCCATCAGTAGTCGTACCATCAGCCATGTTGAATTGTAACGTAAAATTATGCGTAGGAGAAGATAATCCCCAGCCTCCATAACCACTAGGAGATTGCGTTAAATCACTTAGCGAGTTAGCATCTGTGCCAAATTCATAGTATTGCGAGCTGTATGGTCTTGCAAAAATGATGTCAGCATTAGGAGAAAGATATAGTTTTTGATATTCTGTAGCATTATTTACTGCAATTAGATCACGACCTCCCATTAAGTCAACAACTGCTTTTGCTGCATTTGCTGCATCCTGCCATTTAGTAGTTTTAGTATAAACAAATAAAGGATCGTTAATAGGCGCCGATGATGGATCATGAAGTTTACTTGCAGCGTATAAAAGTGTACGAGACTTAACAGCTAGCGCCGCAATTTTAGTCACGCGACCAAACTCAGCTTCAGAGCGACTAGCAGGTAATACTGCAGCTGCTTCATCTAATTCCTTTACAATGAAAGCAACGCATTCATCATAACTATTGCGCTTGATGTCAAAATCTGCGTCTAAACCTAATGCATGTTCCATTATGGGTACGCCACCAAAATATTTTATTAATTTACTATAGCAGTTCGCTCTTAAAAAACGCATTTCGGCTTTTAGTACATCCACTTTTGCAGGATCTTTTTGCATCGCTTCACTAGCATCAATGCGATCTAAGAATTCGTTAGAGAGGCGGATGTAATGGTAATAATTACTCCATTTGTTGCCTAGCAAACCAACATTACTGGAAGTCCATCCGGCTTGTTCTTTGAATAAATCTAGATTCTTAAAATTAAACTTAGATTCAAAAGAAGCGTTTTCGATATTAAAGCGAATTCCCCACCAATCACTTCTGTTCACTGACCAACTTTCGGTACTATTGTAAACGTTATATAATAATTTTTCTACTTGAACAGGGTCAGAGTAAATCAAGTCTTCGCCAAAGGCATTTGAAGCTTCTGTCTCTAAAGCATCACTGCATCCGGTGGCCATAAATAGACTAAAAAAAGCACCTATATATATTAATTTTATTTTTTTCATTTTGTCAAAATATTTGATTTAAATTTTATGATAATGTGATTTACTTTTAATTAGAAGTTAACATTGAAACCCATTGAAACTGATTTTAAAGAAGGGTAAGTACTTTCTCTAAAGTTGTTGTAACCAGCTGCTTCAGGATCTAAACCTAATTTATGGATTTCTGAAAACATGGTTAATAAGTTAAAACCTCTTACAAAAAACTTAAGATCTGCAAATTTTATTTTCTCTTTACTAAATGTGTACCCTAGTTCTACTTCTTTCAATCGAACAAATGTGGCATCTTTATAATACAAATCGGCGCCTTCAAATCCACCATTCAATGAGAAATCTATAGGGTTTTGCTGACCACTATATTTATCACCTTGCGCAAATGCTCGAGGGTAAGAGGCATTAGTATTTTGTGGTGTCCATCTATCTGTATAAGTAAATTCTGGTTTAGCACCTGATTGGTCGAAAAACACTAAGGTCTTTGCTTTGGCTTGACCTTGAAACAAGAAGTTGAAATCAAATCCTTTATAATTCAATCCTCCGCTGAAACCAAATTGAATTTGAGGCACATTAGATGAATACAAGCGTATTCTATCATTAGCATCAATTTTTCCATCGTTATTGCTATCGATATAATTAGGCTCACCGGGTACTGTACCTGCTAGTTTTGCTGGAGCGCTATCTACCTGTGCTTGGTCTTTAAAAATGCCATTAGTAGGATATACAATATAGGAATCCAGTGAGTGACCTTCGCGCTTTAAAGCATCTGGAACATCAGCAGCTTCTGCCATATAAACAACTTTGTTTTTTGCTTGTGTAAAATTACCACCTATATTATATGAGAGGTCGCCAATTTTGTCGCTCCAACCTACCTGAAATTCTACACCATAATTATCTACTTTTCCAAGATTTTGTTGGGGTAAATTTAAGCCTACTGCATCTGGTATCGCTGCAGCCTTTGTAATTAAGATGTCTGTTCTTTTTTGATAAAAATAGTTGGCATCAGCTGTTAATCTGTTATCAAATAAGCTGAAATTAACTCCTAAGTTTTTAATGTATGCTGTTTCCCAAGTAATGTTAGGATTAGGAACATTAGCACTTACATAACCATTTTCTCTTACACCATTTGTACCAAAGATATAGTAGTTAGGCTGAGCAGTATTAGTAGGTCCACCATAGTTATAACTTGTTTGATATTGAAAACCTGCGATTTGGTCATTACCCATTACTGCTGATGATGCTCTCAAACGGATAGAATTAATCCAAGATATATTTTCAAGGAACTTTTCTTTATTTATGGCCCATGATAAAGCAATACCAGGGAAGGTACCAAATTGTTTTCCTGGTCCAAAATTGCTTGATCCATCACGACGTAATGTAAAATCTACATAGTATTTTTTAGAATAGTCGTAAGACAAGGAACCAAAATAGTTTACACGTCCCCATTCACTAGATGAACCTCCTGAGATTTGTCCGTTGTCACTTCCTGCGAATAATTCGGGGTGATCTTTACTAGGAAAACCGGTACGTTGAGCATAAAACTCTCTAGAGCTTTCTTTAGTTTTTTCTGCTCCTATAAAAGCTGTTATAGCGTGCTTCTCACCAATTTTAGTGTTGTAATGAAGTGTAGAATTCACCATTGTTTGATCGTTCTTCCAGAAACTTTCACGTAAAATACTTTCTTGACCTTGTTGAGAAAAACCTATAGTAGGCACATATTCTCCAGTAGACGAAACGTACTGATTAACAGTCCAAGGTGTGTACCAACTTTTATTGTCGTTATTCATTTTTCTAATTCCTAAGAAACCTTTAACAGACAAACCTTTAGTTAATTTGTGTAAATCCCAGTCGTAAGAAAATCTACCTCTTAAATTAGTATCGCTTTGTTTTTGAAAACCAGAAGCATTTGTAGACATGATTGCAGGGTTAGAACCATTCTCTCCACCCCAACCTACAAGGCCATTTGGATATATTCCTACTTGTGTTGGTTCGTTAGTGTAAATGTGCTTGTAAATGTATGCTAAGTCAACACCTGGTTGATTGTTCACTCCAAAGCGAGCATTTAAATCAACTCCTAATTTAAAGTCTTCTCCAATTTTAATGTCTACGTTAGAGCGTATTTGATTTTGTTTGAAGTTCAAGCTACCGGATTTAAACAGTCCCACTTGATCCATATTGTCAGCACTAACAAAGTAATTTATTTTCTCAGTACCGCCAGAAATATTCAAAGAAGTTCTTCTTAAAGGAGAATTTTTAGCGAAAGTTAGATCCGCAAAATTGGTGTTAGGATAATTTATAGGATCTGTTCCTGAAGCAAATTTAGTAATGTCATCTTGGGTGTACGGCAACGCAGTTCCATTACGTTCTGCTATTTCATTATTATAAATAGCATATTGTTCAGAAGACATAAATTTGTTCTTTACTGAAAAAGACGAAAGACTATAAGTTGAAGAGAGATTAATTTTAGTTTTTCCAGATTTACCTCTTTTAGTGGTGATTAATATAACACCATTTGCTGCACGTGCACCATAGATAGCAGCGGCCCCATCCTTTAAAATAGACATTGACTCAATGTCTTGAGGAGACAAATAGGAGAAATCTGTTGAGTATATACCGTCAATTATTATCAATGGAGAATTATTACCCAGAGTAGCCTTTCCTCTAATCAATAAGGTAGTGTTTCCAGTTGCACCGGGATATCCACCTCTATCAACCACAATTAAACCAGGAACTTTACCAGCTAGCGATTTAGCCACATCATTATTACTTGTATTTTGTATTTCTTTAGAGCTTATGGTACTAATCGAACCAGTGACTTCTCCTTTTTTCTTGGTGGTGTATCCTACAACAACTACTTCATCTAAGTTAGACGACGTTTCAGTTAAAACTATCTTTAAAGAATTTTGACTTTTTAAAGCTACTTCCTTAGAGTCAAAACCCATATAGCTAAAAACAAGAATAGCATTATTATCTTTTACAGATAGGGTGAAGTTCCCATCCATATCAGTCACCGTTCCTACAGTAGACCCCTTAATATTTACATTAACCCCAGGTAGTGGGCCTTTTCCATCTGTCACTTGACCTGTAATTTGCCTGTCTACTTGATTGAGATGGGATATGTAAACACTAGTTTTGTTAGTCAGTTCCAGATTTACATGGGACTTTGCTTGTATTTGACAAACAGAAAGAAGTGGCAAAAAAATCGCATATCGTTTTAGTAAATCAAATTTCCATAATATATGATAGTTGCCTTTTTTAAAATTGAGATGTTTCATTTGTTGGTTATTGATTTTTAGTTAGAAATAGATGTTTTATCATTAAAGAGTGGGTGGAAAGCGTATTGTTAATAATGTTTGATAGTTATTTTATTGAGTAATAATTTGTCTAATTGTTTTTTACTATTTAGTTGTGGTTTTAGTTTTATTATGTTTATTAATTTATAGTATCAATAATTTTTATCTAAATAATTTATAGATACTGCAATTATTTCTAACAAATTAACCACTATATTAAGTTTCAAACCTCCTTTAAATTACCCTTCATCTGTTTTAAATTACCCATTATTTAGATTTCGTAACTAAGGATGAGGTTGTAAATGAGTTACTTATTGGTTTTAAGTTATTTTCTGGAAGCAATAAAAAGTTGGCGTTAATTTGAGGATGTTAAATTCAATGATGGCTTCAAGAAAAAAGGCGAGAAAATGAGATTTACAATGTTTAACAATGGCTTTTCCATTTATCGTTACTGCGTATATGTATAGAAGGTATTTAGTAGAAAAGGTCTAGGGGAAGATTTGTTTTCGAATAAGCAAAAGACATGCTTTATACAATCGTAGAGGAAGTAAATCTATAATTAGTAAGGGGAATGCTCGTGTAATTTTAATGATAGAAGATAAGTATTGCGCGTCAAAAAGGGATATATTGAAAACGAAAAAGCTGCAATAAAATTGCAGCTTTTTTAAGTGGGGAGTTAGGGTTCGAATCTAATCAGCTACATACTTATCTGTGCTGCATGTATCAAAATTTATAACTGTATGTGCCTCGATTTTTCCACAAAACTTAATGACTAAATTATCCTTTAATCAATTGATTTGCTTTGTTTTAATGAACGTAATAATTCTTTTTAATGAATTGCAATTATAGTCAATAAGTTAAATGTATAAATAACATCATTTTAAATCATAACGTTGATCTCAATTTAATATTATTAATCTCAATTTAAAATTAGTCATTATCTAAGCTTCACTTTATCAAAGTAATAGGTCTAATTAGTAGTGACTATTGTACCTGAGCGGTTGACTGCCTTTGAATTAAACTCGTTTTTATAATTTTAGTCGAAAATTCCAATTCTGTTTTGCTTTCGAGTCTGTCCACAAGCATTTTGATAGCCATTTCTCCTATAAAATTTCCGTGCTGGCCGATGGTAATTATGGTAGGAGTAACATGCTGAGGTAGTTTTCCATTAGTAAAACATATCATTGCCATTTCGTCTGGTATTTTATACTGCATCTTCTTTATTAAGTCTAAGGATAACATCGCTGAACTTTCTTCAACATATAGCAAACCATCGATTGTTTTATCAGCAAGGACAATTTTCATGGCTGTTTTCAAGTATTCGTTTTTTGATAGGCGAACAATTATTTTTTCTTTTATCTCGATATCGTGCTCTACAATTGCCTTCTTACAACCTTAAAGCCGTAGTTTCATTACATTCAAATTATCAATTACCGAGACCACTGCAATTTTTTTTATACCCAGTATCGATTAAATGATTCGTATCATGACTCTCGCCTTTAAAGTCGTTGACAATTACTTTATCTCAGATAATCTCATCGGCCTCACTATCAAAAAGCGCGATTGTAAGCCCTTGATTTATAGCATCTATTGAATAGGTGAAATCCTGATTGATTTGTGTTTCTTCTGCAATCGAAATGATGAAACCATGTATTGTTACGTTTTTTAATAATTTAACTTTATTAGATATTCAAGCGTAGACTCATCAGAAAAGATTTAATTGAAAGAGATTGTCATCAAAAATTAGGACATTAATGTAAACTACTAATTTTAATAAAGTTTATTAAATCAGTACAAATTTGATAATTGCTAGCTATTTTAAGTAGTAATGCTGAAATAATAGCTTTAGAAACACAACTGTGTCAAAACTAAATTTGTTGCGCTGTTAATTTAAAATTGTTTATAAAATAAATGCACCTGCAAAATAATTTTTGCAAGTGCATTTCCTCTTGTAATGTTCAAAAAACAGGTTTTAATTATTTCCAGAATAGCGCATAGATTACCGCTACGATTAAAATAATGGCAAATGAGCAAATATTAAACAAAGGTGAAGTTTTGAATATTTCTTTGTTTAAAGGGATGCCTTTTGCATCATCTTGACCTTTATTTTGCGCTAGACTTAGTATCACTATTAGAATAATTGTTAAAAGGGTAGTGTAGCCCATCTGGTCCATCCATGGTAAAGATGGGAAAAATGATTCTATTCCAGTTCCTGCTGCCCATGATTTAGGTCCTACTTTAAAGAATAAAGCGATCGGTACTGATAGTAAGGCACCCCAGATTGCAGCTTTGTTTGTTGTTTTTTTCCAAAATAATCCCAATAAGAACACCCCTAATATTCCTGGACTTACAAGTCCTGTATACTCCTGAATAAACTGGAATGCTTGGTCTATTCCTCCTAATAATGGAGCCATTAATACAGCGATTAATAAAGCAACTGCACCAGAGATACGCCCTACATTTACGGTAGTCTTATCATCTGCATTTTTATTAATGTACTGCTTGTAAATATCCATTGTAAAAATGGTCGAAGTCGAATTAAGCATTGATGCTAATGACGATACTATTGCTGCCGCTAATGCCGCAAAAGCCAAACCTTTTAATCCTGCTGGAAGAAAATGCAATAACCATGGGTAGGCTCTATCTGCTGTACCTACACCCGGAAGATTTACCATTGCCGAAGCTCCTAATCTCGCCATAATAGCGGGATCATTTACAATCACATAGGCTGCAATACCAGGAATTACTACAATTAAAGGAATGATAATCTTTAAAAATCCAGCTAATAAAATACCTTTTTGCGCTTCTCTTAATGATTTTGCAGCCAATGTTCTTTGAATAATATACTGGTTGAAACCCCAGTAATAAATATTAGCCACCCATAATCCCCCAATTAAAACCCCTATACCTGGTAAATTCATGTACTCTGGGTTTGATTTATCTAAGATCATAACAAAGCGATCTGGAGCTGCATTATATATTGTAGTCAAACCTTGCCATACTCCAGCGCCGTCAGAAACCGTATTTAAGGCTAAGTAAGTGGTAACTAACCCTCCTAAAACTAAAAAGACAACTTGTATAACGTCTGTCCATGCTACAGCTGATAAGCCACCGTATAAAGAATATGCAGCCGAAAATAAGGCAAGGCCAATAATAGCATAGATCATGTCAACACCTAATATGGTTTCGATTGCTAAACCTCCTAAATATAAAACAGTGGTTAGGTTCACAAAAACATAGAGTGCAATCCAGAAAATAGCGAGGATCGTTTTAAGGTTTGTAGAGAATCTTTTTTCGACAAACTCAGGAATCGTATAAATTCCTTTTTCGATAAAAATAGGAAGGAAATATTTCCCAACGATTATAAGTGTGAATGCAGCCATCCATTCATATGAAGCAATAGCTAAACCTAGTGCAAAACCAGAACCTGACATTCCTATAAATTGCTCTGCAGATATATTTGCAGCAATTAATGAAGAACCAATTGCCCACCAAGGCAATGATTTACTGGCAAGAAAATAATCTTCAGCATTTTTTTGTTGGCCATCTTTATCTCGCGATACCCACAGTCCCACACCTAAAATAAGAACTGCATAAGCAGTAAATACCGCATAATCTAGAAATCCAAAGTCAGTTACCATATATTTTTTGTTATTATTTTAAACACTATTTTTAATTAAAACCTTTTAAGTCTCTGCTAATCTAAATCGTAATGCCACGCACTTTTTGCTCCCATTTCCAAGCGCTCTCCATGGCTTGTTCAAGTGTAAGTTGGGTTTTCCATCCTAGCACTTCATTGGCTTTATCAGTATTAGCAAACGCTGAGGTAATGTCACCAGCTCTGCGATCAACAATGCTATAATTGAGTTTTTTACCGCTCACTTTTTCGAATGCATGAATAACTTCTAGAACAGAACTTCCTACACCGGTTCCTAAATTAAACGTTTCTACTTTCTCATTGTTTTTCTTGTCGAGTAAACGCTCTAGCGCAACCACATGAGCTTTAGCTAGATCTACTACATGAATGTAATCACGTATGCATGTTCCGTCAGTAGTAGGGTAATCATCACCGTACACTAGTAGTTCGCTTCTTAAACCAACTGCAGTTTGCGTAATAAACGGCACTAGATTTTGTGGTACACCTAGCGGTAATTCCCCAATTTCTGCTGTGGGATGCGCTCCAACAGGATTAAAGTAACGCAACAGTATAGCGTTGATACCACTTGTTTTTGCTACATCTGATATGATTTCCTCACCTATTTGCTTGGTATTACCATAAGGAGACAGCGCGGTTTGAACGGCCGTGTTCTCATCAATTGGCATCACTTTGGCTTGACCATAAACGGTACAAGAAGAGCTAAAGATAAAATGAGCATCTTCTTTTTTCTCTAATTCTTGAAGTAAATATACCAATGAATTGATGTTGTTTTCATAATAAAGCAAGGGATTACCCACGCTTTCTCCTACTGCTTTTGAAGCTGCAAAATGAATAACTCCTTTAATATCCTGATGTCTTTTAAAGAAGTCTTGAACCACCGCCTTTTCACGTAAATCTAATTTTTCAAATAGGGGAGTCGTTCCCGTTATTGCCGTGATTCCTTGTAAAACATCTTCGGTAGCATTTGATAAATTATCAATAACAATAACTTCATAGCCTTTGTTTTGCAATTCGACCACGGTATGCGAACCTATAAATCCCAAACCTCCAGTAACTACAATTTTCATAATTATTTGTTTTTATAGTGAACGTCAGAAAGGTCTCTAAGCATTTGAGCACTTTTTTCGGCAGTGATGTCTCTTTGTGATTCTCCCATCATCTCATAACCTACCATAAATTTCTTAACGGTTGCAGAACGCAATAATGGCGGATAAAAATGCATGTGGAATTGCCATTCAGGATGCTGCTCACCATCTGTAGGCGCTTGATGAACTCCTGAAGAATAGGGAAATGAAGTTTCAAAAAGGTTGTCGTAACGTGTTGTCAATTGCTTTAAAATACTAGCAAAAGCCGTTGCTTCGTCAGTAGTGAAGTCCGTAATTTTAGTAATGTGTCTTTTACTGATAATCATGGTTTCAAATGGCCACACAGCCCAGAAAGGTACTAGTGCAGCAAAATGATCGTTTTCGACAACCACACGCTCTTTAAGTTTTAATTCTTCGTGCAAGTAATCTTGAAGCAAGTTTGTACCCTGCTTTTTATAGTATGCTTGTAAGTTGGCTTGCGTTTTTTCTACCTCTGTTGGCAGTGAAGATTGCGCCCAAATTTGACCATGAGGATGCGGGTTACTACAACCCATAACACTACCTTTATTTTCAAATATTTGTACGTGATTGATGTAATCGATGCTTCCTAAATCAGTATATTCTTTTTGCCAAGTAGCAATAATATCACTGATCGCATCGACAGTCATTTCTGGTAATGTCAAATTGTGCTCTGGTGAGAAACAAACAACCTTAGAAATACCTCTTTCTGGTTGTGCTTTAAAAAACAAGTTGTTTTTATCTTCTTGAAAATCAATAGGTTCTTGTTTTAGGGCAGCAAAGTCATTTTCGAAAACAAAACTCTTTTTATAATCTGGATTTACTTCACCATTAGCACGCACATTTCCTGCACACAAGTAGCAAGTAGGATCATAAGCAGGTAATTCCTCCTTAGAAATACTTTCATTTTGTCCTTGCCACGGGCGTTTAGAACGGTGCGGAGATACTAGAACCCACTCGTTTATTAACGGATTATACCTTCTATGTGGATCTTCGTTTATGTCAAATTTTTTCATGATAATTATTTTTTATAAAGTGATGTTCCGTTTCCAATGGTAACATCATAAATTTTTAGTTCTATGTTAAAGGTATCAAAATAAGCTTTTGAAAATTTTGCTTTTACTTCATCCTCAAATCCTTTTTTGACTAAATTAATAGTGCAACCGCCAAAACCGCCACCCATTAATCGAGATCCTATAACTGCTTCTTCTGCTTTAGCTAAATCCACAAGAACGTCCAGTTCCTCACAACTTACTTCATAATTTTTAGACAAACCTTCATGCGTTGCAAACATTAATTCGCCTAAAAGGGCGATGTTACCATTGTCTAAGGCTTTGCAAGCTTCAATAACTCTATTAATCTCTTTTACGACAAATAGCGAACGCTTGTACACATCGGCACTCATTTTTCCCTTTAGATCAATAATAGTTTGCTCAGTACAATCTCTAAAACTATTGATTTCGGGGAAATTTTGTTTCACAATTGCTATCCCTTCCTCACATTGATCTCTACGCTCGTTATACGCCGATGTCATTAGGGAATGCTTTACATTCGAATCAAATAAAATTAAGGAATACTCATTAAAGTTGGCTTCATGATACGTGTATTCTAGCGTGCGGCAGTCAATTTTAACGACTTTGTTCTCCTTACCCATAACGCTGGAAAACTGATCCATTATTCCGCAATGAATTCCTACCCAATGTTCTGCTTTTTGACCTAACAAAGCAATATCGATAGGCTTTATATTTAATTGAAATAGTTCATTCATACCAAATAAAAATCCGCATTCTAAAGCTGCCGAAGACGATAGCCCAGAACCCACTGGAATGTTGCTACTGAAAACACAGTTAACACCTTCAAATTTAAAACCGTTTTGCTTTAATTGTTGCAAAACTCCTCTGATATAATTTGTCCAAACACTTTCAGTTTGCGTGATTTCTTTTGTAACATCAATTTCAAATTCATCATCAAGATCCATGGCAATTACGCTAGAAGTATTTGAATTATTTTTTTCGAAAGCAAAACAAATTATCTTGTCGATGGCAGCAGGTAGAACATAACCATCGTTATAGTCAATGTGTTCTCCAATGATATTGATTCTCCCAGGAGAAAGAACTACAGTAGTAGGTTCAGACTGAAATACTTGTTGGAAATAGCTGCTGGTTTTATTGATTAAAGTAGTATTCATAGCGTTATTGACTTATAAAGATTGAAAATTATAGCTTGTTTTGTGATGGTACACTTCTCCTTTTTTTAAAATCGCCGAAGGGAAATTAGGATGGTTGGGTGCATCAGGATAATTTTGAGCTTCAAAGCAAATACCACTCCTACTGTGATAGGCAGCTCCGTTCTTAGCATTTAGACCTGCTTTACAGGCGCCACCTACATAAACATGAACACTAGGTTGCGTAGTATGAACCGTCATTTGTAGCTTGTTGTTAGGACTATAAAGTATGGCAGCCACTTCATTATATTTTGGAGCAATAAAAGTGTTGTCTATAGTAGTAGGACATTTTCTAGCCGATGTAAAATCAAAGGGTCCATGAGTAGTTGCTACGATTTTACCCGTAGGAATATTAGTCATTGTAGTTTCTAGCATTTTATCTGAGCAAATTGTTAAATCCTGATTTGCCACAGTAGTATCATGACCGTCTAAATTAAAATAACTATGATTAGTTAAATTGATAATAGTATCAGCATTTGCCGTAGCATGATAAGAAACAAGCAGTTCATTTTGATTGTTCAATGTGTATGCTACTTCGATTGTAAGTTCAGCTGGAAAGTGCTCATCGTTATCTGGACTAATCAGTCTCATTTTCACACTCGGGAGATCTCCTTCTTTTATATCGATTATATCCCATACTTTCTGGCTGAAATTATTAATTCCGCCGTGTAGTGTATTGTTGTTGTTATTAGTATTTAATTGAAAATTAGTTTCATTCAAGCTGAATTTTCCATCCTTGATTCGGCCTGCGTATCTGCCTACAGTTGCGCCATAATAAGGCGCATCTAATCCAGCAAACGAATCTACATATCCAGACAAGTTATCAAAACCTAAAACAGTATCTATTATGGTACCATTTTGTAAAGGAATTTTAATTGCTGTAATGGTAGCGCCATAATTTATTATATGGACCTCCATACCATTATCGTTAATCAATTTACAAGAGTGTACACTTTCCCCGTTAGGTAGTTTACCAAACAATTTCGTTATATTATTACTGATAAAATGTGATATGTATTTTGTTTCCATACTTTTTTTATTAAATACTGAAAATCAAAAGTAAAATAAAAGAATGCTTTTACACACCAGTACCTACCAGTTTTTGTATCTTGCGTAAAAATCGCACTTATGAAAATAATTTCAGTTCAAGAAAACATAGGTATTCCTAAATACAAACAGATTATTGCTACCATTGAAAAATCAATAGAGGAAGGAAGGCTTAAAAAAGATGATAAGCTACCCTCTGTAAATAAAGTGTGTTTAGAATTTACCTTGTCTAGGGATACGGTTTTATTAGCTTATAACGAACTGAAAAAGAGGGGGATAATTTACGCAATCGCGGGCAAAGGTTGTTATGTTAAAAGTGTGGAAACCAAGATAAAACAGAAGGTTTTTCTATTATTTGATGAACTAAATATCTTTAAGGAAGATATCTACAATGCTTTTTTAAAGAGTCTGGGCAAAGGCGTTCAGGTTGATATTTTCTTCCATCATTTTAACAGTCAGGTGTTTCAAAAGTTGGTTAACGATGCTAATGGAAACTACACTAAATACGTTGTAATGCCAACCAATTTGATTGAGGCAGCGGCGATTATAAAAACCCTACCAGTTGAGGAGGTGTATATATTAGATCAAACTAATCCAGAACTGCTTAGTTTTCCTGCAGTTTATCAAAATCATCGCGAAGACATTTATAAGGGATTGCAAAAAGGAAAAGGACAATTAAAAAAATACCAAAAGCTAATCTTAATTTTCCCCGGTTTTAGAGAACCAATCGGAATGAAAGAAGGTTTTTTACATTTTTGCCAGCAGGGGGATTTTGATTACGAAGTTATTTCTGATTTTGCGAATAGAACAATTAATAAAGGAGAGGTCTATGTCATTCCTGATGATAGGGACTTAGTGCGTGTGATTGAAACTTCCAAAAAACAAAAACTAAAATTAGGTCTAGATTATGGTATCATATCTTACAATGATACTCCGCTTAAAAAAGTAGTCGAAAACGGCATTACAACCATTTCTACAAATTTTGAAGCCATGGGGAAAATTTTGGCACAAATGATATTAAAAAACAAACACCAACAGATAGAAAATAAAAGCGAACTCATTATTAGAAGCTCCTTATAAAATGGATTTTGTTTGAAACTAATGGTGCTGAATAGAACACAATAATCAAAATTCACTTAAATTACTTTTTGCTAAATAATTTGTTAGTTAGATGCTTTTCTATATTTTATGGGTGTTAAATTTGTTTTTGAACAGTTTACTAAATGATTGTGGATGATCAAATTCTAAGAGGAAAGCAATTTCACTAACGCTCATTTGAGTCCCTGCTAAAATGTCTTTGCCTTTTTCGATAAGTTTATTGTGAATATGTTGTTGCGTGTTTTGACCCACCATACTTCGTAACATATCACTCAAGTAGGCAGGAGAAGCATTGAAATCCTTTGCTACTTTATCAACTGTAGGTAATAGTATTTCTGAATTTTTAGAGAAATAATTTTTTAGAACAAATTCAGAATTGGTCAATATATCATTGGTAGCCATCTTTTTTATTAGAAATTGACAATTTTGGAACCGGTTTCAGTAACTCGAAATCAATACAAGGTTTGACACAATAACATTTTGATTTAAATTTTTTAAACGTGAATTGATTTCATTTTGAATATTTTTCACAATAATTTCAATTTTTCTTTCTTCGTCTTTATCGGCAGCTATAATTTGATTTGGCGCCATAAATGACATTGTTCCTTCATTAAAATCATAATTATTATTGCCATATTTAAGTTGTACTTTAAAGCTTCTTTTTATAGAAATGTTGTAAAAATCTAATAGTAATTTTTGATATTTGGATTGATTATTAGAAAACGTATTAGAATGGTCAATAATTGTACTTAATAGATTTAAGGGACTTGGTAATCCCAAAAAATGGCGTAGAGCCACTACTGAAATTATTTTTATGATGTTTGGATTTAAATTTTTCATAATTTAAGATGAGCAGGCACTACTAAGTTACTGCTTGCTTTGATAATTTGTAAATTTAAGCATTGTGGAAATCAATTCCTGCACTTCTGTCCACTGTCATTATTTCAAGAACATTTCCTGGATATTCAAGAGGTAATTTGCTAACAGTATTCAAATGTTCCAATTCATCTTTTACAAAAGTAACATCTACTACTTTGAAATTATCTTCCAACTAATAAAATTATGTAGCACCAATAATGGCACTTGTTACAATAGGTCGGTGTAATAATCATGGCAATGTAAATTGAGCAATTGATACCTTTTTTTGTTCAGCCATTAATCTCAACACGTCTAAAACATCATAAGCTCTCTCGTCGTGAAAAGGTGTGTACGGAAAAGTATTTGAGCGTCCTGCTTTCTTTTGTCCATTTCTTTAGTTCTTGCCTGTCAATAAACCACCATTTAAACGACTCCAAATAAGCATTCCAGCACTTTAGTCTAGAAGCAACAGAACAATTTTACGTTCTACATCTCGAACATCTAATTTACAGTTGGCTTGTAAAGAAGCAAAATGATCTAAATTAATTTATTTAGAATAACTAAAACCTTTCATTAGTTGCCAAGTGGGATTATTACAAGCTCCAAAATATCTTCTTTCACCAATTTTAGCCTAATCATCCAACGTTCTAATAGTTTCTTCGAAAGGAGTTAATGGGTCGATGGTGTGGATTTAATAAAGATCGATATAATCACTAACAAGTCTTTTAAACTGGGATCAACTTGTTGAATAATGTGCTTTTTCAAAAGTCTAACATCATTCTGACTTTTGCCCAATGTACCTCTAACTTTTGTCGCTAAAACTAAATCTTCTCTATTGATATCTAAATTTTTCATGGTTCGACCAATCATTAATTTCGATAATCCCTCTGAATAAATATTAGCTGCTTCTATAAAATTGACGCCTACTTCTATTACGGTTTTAATTTGTTCATCTACTGCATCTTGGTAAAGATTTCCCATGTATCCAAAAAAACCTTGTCCCCCATAATTCATTGTCCTTAAACATAGTGTTGAAACTTTTCTACATGTATTTCCTAAAATTTTGTACTTCTTTATGAATGTTTAATTGGTAAGTGCAAAGTTTATCAGTTTATAAAATCATTTTGTATCCAAATTGATTTATTTTGTGTTTAAAATGACGTTAAAATTTTTTAATTGGGTGACTTTTTTATTTGGAGATGTAATTATTTACTACGTTTTATTTATCACCCTACACAATTATTAGCTCTCTAATGACGTCACAAAATTATGGTCAAGAAAGGTGATATTTCTGCTTGATCTTTTTTATTTCCTTCTCTAATCTGGTGAGGATGGCTAGATCTGAATCACACATGACTGGATCAGTTTTATTTATACGTTTATTAAGTAATGCCATTTCTCTTCCAACGGTAACTTGTTCTGTAATAGCATACGCTTCTGTTTGTTTTACAGAGGAGTGTCCAAGCATTTCCTTCACAACATTGATTGGGACGTTATTTTGCAACGTAACGGTACTTCCAAAGGTTCTACGTGCCATGTGTGTATTGAGAGTAAACGGGAAAGCACACAGTAAAGCGATCTCTTTCAAATATTCATTCATTTTTTGATTAGAGGCTACAGGCAAGACCGTGCCACGTTGCAAACAAAGCGGATGATCTTTATATTTTTCGATTATTTTAAGCGCTTGAGGTAAGAGAGGTACATTAGTTGAAGAGCCTGTTTTTTGTCTTTCAGACATGATCCATGCCTGTTTGTCTATACCGACTTTAATATCAGTTTTCTTTAATTGATATACATCGATATAAGCTAACCCTGTGTAGCATTGGAATACGAACACGTCTCTCACTACATTAAGTCGCTCAGTGCTGAAATAATGCCGTTCTAACTCATATAATTCCTGAGTAGAAAGGGGTTTTTTTATAATTTTTGATTTTTTACCTTTAAAGTTCTTAAATGGATCTTTTAAGATGACTTCATTGTCAATCGCACGTATAACTATCTTTTTAAAGTTAGCAATATATTTAAGAGTTGTATTATTACTGCAATTGCGAACAGACCGTAAGTAAAATTCAAAGTCTTTTATAAATGCGAGATTCAAATCAGAAAATTCAAGATCTTCTGCATTAAATTTAAGTCGTATAAAAGTTTTTAAATGATTAATAGTGATAGTGAAACGATCAAGAGTTCCTTTTGCATATCCTTTACCTAGTAGAGCCGTCATTTCATCGTTATGTTTCTGGAATTCTTCAACAACTTTCGCTCTTGCAGCACTTTTTCCCAAAATGTAATCCATAACTTTCTGAGCAGTTATAAGTTTGCCGATATACATATTCTCAGTCTTATATTGATTGATTTTAAGAATAAGAGAATCTAAGAAAAAGTTAAGAGATTTTGCATCTTCCTTGGAACCGATAGCTCTTTCTAGTTTTTGATCCCAACGTGAACTATCCCACTTACGTTTTGTAGATGTTTCTTTAGGTATTCCATCAACGGTAATTCTAAGATAAACGACTCTAATTTTACTTTCATTGCGGGGGATTTTCAAAAAGAAAACCATCCCAAAACTGCTTTCTAACATAATTCAACTTTTAAGGTTAATAAATGTAGAATTATAACTTCAAAAAATCAAGTTGTTAAGCACGTTTACCCCTGTATTTATACGGGTTTAAATGGTATTCTGTGGCACATTTTAAAAAATACAAATGTGCCACGATTCTGCCATAGAAACTTTGAGTGCTTTTATAAATTTTGACAAAGTGCAGAAAATGAAAAAAGCCTGCAAATCGTCGGATTTGCAGGCTTAACACTTTTTTTAAGGACTTTTGAAAAGATTGAAAAGCTTTCACTTTCTTATCTTCATCCCTTATAGTGGGGAGAGTAGGATTCGAACCTACGAAGACGTAGTCAGCAGATTTACAGTCTGCCCTCGTTGGCCGCTTGAGTATCTCCCCGAGGCCTTTGATAACAACGTTTGTTGTTGTTGTTAGCGGTGGCAAATATAGGAACACTTTTCGTTTCTACAAACAAAAAAAGCACTTAATTTTTGATTATTTTTTAATGTGTTGGTATTGAATAAAATAAAAACAAAATAAATACTAGTTTTTTTTTATTTACCAATGAAATCAATCAAATCTAACTCAGTTTTTAAATAATTCCTCGTACAATTCTTCTTGTTTTGGCTATTCAAAAGTTGTTTTTTTCTGTGCATTTAATTAAAGTTAATAAAAATAATACCAATACTATTTATAAAACAGTCTAATTGTCCGATGGAGTAGAGTGAAAGACTATTATTCTATCTCGATTTCATTCAATTTGATAAAATTACGTATAACTATATTTTAACGCTTTTGTGGCATAAATTAAGTCAAATAAATTTCAGGACTAGGTGGTGTTTTTTGAATTAATATATAATTTAATTTTAAGCAAAAAAAAATCTCCACGAGGGAGATTTTTTTTTTAGTCTTTTAAAGCTATTATTTTGCTAAAAGCTCTAATACCTTTGCTTTTAATTCTGCTCCTCTTAGATCTCTTGCAACTATCTTTCCTGATGCATCAAGAATGAAAGTTGCTGGTATTGCTTCTACCTTGTATTGTGCAGCGATAGGTTCATCCCAAAATTTAAGATTAGAAACTTGATTCCAAGTTAATTTATCCTTTGCAATAGCTTCTTTCCATTTTGTAGCATCTTTATCTAAAGACACACCTATAATGTTAAGACCTTTGCTATGTAATTCTTTATAAAGAGCAACTACATTTGGGTTTTCTTGTCTACATGGAGCACACCAAGAAGCCCAGAAATCTACTATAGTTACTTTACCTAAGCTTTCTTTAAGCGAAATTACTTTTCCATCCGGATTAGGTGCAGAAAAATCTGCACTTCATTTAGCGTCACCAACAGCAGGTGCAGGAGCTCCAGTTGTAGGCGATTTTGTTTCATCTAATTTCTTTTTAATCGCTTTACCAGGTTTTGTGTTTTTTAAAGACTCATCAAAACTGTTGTAAATAGCTTCTGTTTTTTTAATATCAGCACTTGGGTCACTAGACATACCTTGAATAATTAAGGCACTAATTAATGATTTTGGGTGTGTTTCAGCATAGCTAATGTATTTTGCTTTAGAAGTAACAGAAACCTCTTCTTGTAATTTAGAGAATTCTTGCATTAAGTTATTGATTACTGCAGTATCTTTTGCTTGTTGTGCAGTATTCATAGCTACCATGTTTTTCGTTTGAAAATCCATTAGTTTCTTTTGAACTACTTTGATTTCTTCATTGAATTTAACATATTCGTCATTGTTGTAAGTCCCAGAAACTTTAGATTTTTGGATACTGTCTTTATCAATAACAACTGTAATATCTCCATTTTCAAGGATGAATGGAACTTTACCTTGAATACCTTCTACTTGAAGTGTATGGAAGATAGGCTCTAATGCTTTTCCTTTAATTTCAAATTTTTCGTTTTCAACCTTTACTGTATCCACAGCAATTAATCCCATACCATTTGCGTCTTGAGTTTCAACGATAATAGTTTTACCATTTTCAATTCCTTTAGCAGTTCCTGAAATAGTGTACTTGTCTTTGCTACATGAAGCGAATACAACTGCAGCAGAAAGGAATAAAATTATTTTTTTCATTATAAATTAGTTAATTGAGTTAAGTGTGCAAAAGTATTTAAAATAATCAAAGTTTAAATAATTTTCTGCGCTAAATTTTTGTTATATTTTAATTTTTTTGTCTTATAATTTTAAGATAAAATCACTCATAAAGTGAAAATGTTACGTTTTCGGTTTATAATGAGAACTTTCTATTTAAAAAAAGACTAACGTAATGTAAGTATACTTAAGTACGTTTTATAATAAAAAAGTTAAGAGTAAATTGTTAAAATGGATAGTAAACTAAAGGTGTTTTAAATTATGTATAAAATAATGCAATTCTTAAGTTGCATTAACTTACTATTTTTAAAATAGAGGATTGTGCTAATTCAATATCAGCTTCAGCTTGTTCTATTTCATTAAGAGTAATTTTTATTTCTAACTCAACAGTTTTTAAGTCTTTATTTAAGTTAGGACAAATGGGATTTTTCTTTAATTGCTTGGTAATTAAATTTTTTTGGAACTCTAGTACATGGAGTATTTCCTTCGCCCGTTTGTGTTGGGCTTTGTACAATTGATAATAGTTTTTCACGGTTGGTTAATGTTTTGGTTTTTGTGATCGCTAAAGTATTAAAAATCTGTCAATTGTAAGCTATTAATTTTTTATAAAAAAAAGCCCAATTATATTTAATAATTGGACTTTTTAAATTTTAACGCAGGGTTAAAAAAACAACATCAAATTAATCTTGATTGATTGTTTTTCTCCATGTGAATGCGTTTAAGATATGTCTTTTTGCGAATCTACCTGGTGAATCAGCATTTACCATTTTCACGTAAGTAGCTTTAGGAACACTAATGTATTCATATACACTTCCGTTAGAGAAATTGATAATCAATCTACCTTCAACAAATTTGTAATCTGAAATGGTAGCAGTACTGATTGTTTCAGTATATTCAGGTAAGTTTACTTTGATAGTTTCAGGATTGATACTTACTAAAAAGTGGTAAGCTTCAATAATTTTTTTACTATTTTCTTCTGCAGCTTTCAAACCAGCTTCATCACCTTGAAATTTATCAGGATGTGATTCTTTCATCGCATTACGATAAATGGTTTTTAAATCTTTTAATTCTGCAGTTTTGTCTACATTAAGTAACTTGCGGTATTCAACTATTTTTTTCATAAATAAGGTAACTACTTGTCTTCTAATTAGAAATTAATTCAATTTAATTTTAAAAAACAACAATTTTTTGCAAAGGTACACTTTTTTTTATGTTTTTAGTTTATCAGAAAAAAAAAATAAAGTATTCTGTTCTAGCGTATAAAAATAGAACAGAATAATTTGTTGTTATTGCTGTGGTTTGTGATTTGCTTTGTCAAAGTTTTTTGATTTTTTTGGATACTTGTTATGACTAATATCGCTAGGGTTTTCAATGATTGATTTTATTGTAATCAAGTCACCTAAAGCATGTTTAGCTTGCACCATTTTATAATCTAACAAGTACATTCCGCAAAAGAAATTATTGTTTTCATCTTTTTCAATTACTCCTGTGTAAACCCCTTTCTGCAACATTTTTTCGTCTGAAGTCTTTGTCATGATATTTATTTTTAGATTTTAAAGTGGCAAAGTTAATCATTTATTCGTTGTTTTCTATTCTGTACTTTCTGATTATATTTGCACATGGAAAAAAATTTTAAACCGGGTCCCAAAGCGTTCAAAAATACTTTTTGTGTATTTCAAGAAGTTCCGCTATCAAAAGTAGAAAACTTGAAATTGCAATATGAAAGCAAAGCAGGAAGCAGTTATTATTATACCACGCTAGGAATGTATCGATTATCTAATCATTGGGGGCGGCTAGCAAATAGTAAATGGCGACTAATAGCTCTTGATGAACCTAGTCCCTCTAAGTTTAAGGTAGGATTTGCTTCATGGGATAACTTTTACCCTGATAATGCTATCGAAAAATTGTATTATTTAGAAGTTGATTACACAAATAATACAGTCAATTATCAACATAAAAATAATCCTCTTTATGATAATAAAGCGATTTTGAGAACTAGCTTTGATACCACTAAAAAAATCAAACAAATTAGAAACTTATTTGAATTGACTTCTTGGGCTAAATATTATGACTATGAAGACTTAGCTGTTTTAAGAAAAATAATTATTGATCAATTAGTATTTACAGAACTAACTTTAGAAGCAATAAAAGCGGCAATCTAAGGTGTTTTTAATCAAATGAAGCGATTAATTTAAGGTCATCAAGGCTAATAGGTTTAGACATATACCCTAAAATATCTAGATTGTTTTTAGCTCTTAATTTGTCTTCAACAGCTATTGATGAACTTGATATGTAAATATTTATAGCATTAGCTAGTGTTGGCTTTATTGCAACCAATTCTTCCATAAACGCCCAACCGTCCATTATAGGCATTTCAATATCTAATAGAATGATGTCCGGTAAATCATTGTTATTATTAATGGTTTCTTTTAAACAATTAATTGCATCTAGACCGTTACAAAAAGTAACAGTTGATGCGAAAATTTCAGATTTATTAATAATTTTTTTCATGATGGTTTTGTAAATAATATCATCATCAACTACCCAAATTATTCTTTCTTTCATTATAGGTATATTTTAAATTTTGTTCCTAAATCAGGCTTACTTTCAATAGTTATTGTTCCGCCCATTGCTTCAATTTGATTTTTAGTTATGAATAAACCTATTCCTTTAGAGTCAGTGTTGTTACTAAAGGTTTTATACATTCCAAAAATTTTATTTCCATTTCGATCTAAATCAATTCCAATTCCATTATCTGTTATTTCAATAAGGTGTTTGTTATTTTCGAGCTTATAATTTATAGTCACAGTAGCACTTTTATTAGTGTCGCTATAACGAATGGCGTTAGATATTACATTATGCAAGATACTTTCTAAATATGCAGGATTATATATTAGTTCAATATCGTTAGTAATATTGGTATTTACAAGGACTTTTTTTAATTTAATTTGATCTGCTAATAATACTAAAGTGGTGTCTAAATAGTTTTTTAAATTTAATTTTTCAGTAACAATGCCTATGTTAGTTTGAATATTAACTACTTCATTTAGATTGTATAAAGTATCGTTTAAGTTATTAGAAACAGATTTTAATAACTGCACCATTTCTTTCTTTTCATCTTCATCATCAGAAGTTTCAATAAGACTAGTTAAGGAGCTTATGTTACTTGTATGTGACCTTAAATTATGAGATACAATATACGAAAAATTCAATAAACGTTTATTTTGTTCATTTACTAAATCAAAAGATTTTTTTAGATCTTTTTCTACTTCTTTAGTTTTACTAATATCGATCATGATTCCTCTTAAACTGACTACCTTGCCGTTTTCGATAATAATACTGATAATGTCTCTAAGCCAAACAATGCGACCATCTTTAGCTATCATGCGGTATTCAAAATCGTGGTCTTCTTTATTTGCCGTTTTTTCTACACAAAACGCAACAGTACTGCTTTTGTCATCAATGTAAATATGCTCCTTCCAGAAATTAGGATTCGATAACCATTCTTCAGCTGTATAACCTAGTATTTCTTCTACTTTTTTACTAATAAAAGTAAAATTAAAGTCGTTAGGAGTACACTCCCATACAATCCCATCTATTGTATTAATTAAGGATTCAATTTTTAGTTGTGATGTTGAGATTATTTTTTCAGCTCTTTTACGTTCCGTTATATCTTCACTTGAAATTATAATGCGACCTAAAGTTTTTTCATATCCTCTTAAAACATTCCACTTTAAATTAATAAAACGAGATTGTTCTTCAGAGTTTTTGATGATTGTATCTAAAACGATTTCTTCTTGGTTTTTAGTTATCGCTATGACTTGCTGTGTAAAATCAAAATATGACGCAGGACTTAATAAAGAGTTTTGGGTATTTAATAATTCTTCCTTAGTGCTTACTTTATAAAGGTTTAAATAAGCTTTATTTACGTTTACAACTTCTACTAAGGAGTGTAGTTTGTAAGTTACTTTTGGATTGTTCAGCAAGTAATCTTCAACATAATCACTGTTTTTATTCATTAAATTGAGTTTACTAAGATACAATTTAACGTTAGAGAAATCTTCTTCTCTTAATGGTAAAGGCGAGTCTTCAAAAAGACTCTTAAAATGATTTTCGCTTTTTTTGATTAATGCTTCAGTTTCTTTTCTTAAAGTAATGTCTTCAACAATGGCAATGGAGCTAATTTGTTCGTTGTGGTGGTTTAATAGTGGAGTTACATTTAGATTTACCCAAATTATTTTTCCCTGTTTTGTAAAATATCTTTTTTCCATAGAGTATTCATTGATTACTCCATTTTTCATTTTTTTTACATTTTGTAAATCTTCTTTTAAATCATCAGGATGAGTGATGGATTGAAAGTTTTTTAATTTCAATTCAATCGCACTATAACCAAGCATCTTACAAAAATAATTATTGATTTCAATAAACCCACCAGTTTTACCATTTACATTAGCGATACCAACTGCAGCTTGATCAAAAATTGTTTTGAATTTTATCTCACCTTCAATTAAGCTTGCTGCTTGTTCTTTTACTATTTCATGTAATTGTGCGGGTTTTTTTAAAAGGATAAAGGTTAAAATAGCAAATGTTAATGCAAGCAAAACACCTAAAATAATATTGACTATATAACTGATTAGTAAATGACTTTCTTTAGCATCTATAATATAAATTTCCCAATTACCATCAGGAATAGTACTTTTGAGAAAATTACTGTCTGTTAATTTGATTTTTTGTGGCAAAAAATACTCTTCTTTACCGGTATTTACATTTTTCTTCGATAGCTGAAATTGATATTTGGAATGGTCTATTTGATTGATACCGGAGGAAGCAATAAATTTATCCAACTTAACAATAACTGCAGAAAATCCCCAGAATTTCTTTTTAATATAAATGGGCAACCGGCCTACGATTGCTTGACCTCCTTGTTTTAATTCGAGTGGACCAGCAAAATACATTTTCTGAGCATGTATGGATTTTAAAGCTTCTTTTTTTGTGTGCTCAGCTTTAAAAATATTCAAATTCATTGCCTCTTCATTTCCTTTTGAAGGGTAGGTAAACTTTATAATACCATTAGGGACTAATTGAACTGCGCTTATTTCAGAATTAGACTGAAGTAGTTTTTGTCCAATTTCTTCAAAATGTTCAGGATCACCATTGTCATTTATAGTTAGTGCTAAGGTCAATGCTGATATGTAACAGTTTTTTAAAGATTGCTCAATGCTTTCTTGAACTTCTTCAAGGGTTTTAATTCGTTCTGTTTTTTTAATCGCTATATCTGCGTAATATTGCTTTGTTGATACATAAGAAAAAATAGCGGCTAGTAATATAAAAACAATAAGACCAGAAGTCTTAGGATGAGTTAAATACCAATTTATAAACCTTGGCCAATTTGTTTTTATTTTTGTCATATTGTATATAAAGCTGTTGCAGTAATTTGATTAACTAAAAATAGAAAATATATTTTGCATTATGATAGGTATAAAATTATAATTTATGTTAAATCCTGATTTAATTGACAAAGCTATGAAATATTGAGTGTTTCCTATATTTTTTGATATCTTATAAGAACACTTTTGCTAAATAAATTAATTTGTCTATTGAAATTTCAATTTGTTACAATGCTAAATTAAAAATACCGAACTTTGCACACTAAATTTTATCTAAAAAAAGATAAATGACATTAATAAACAACGCTGTTAAACAATAAATAAGCTATTATGGGTAGAAATAATGATAGAAATATTAAGAAACACAATGATAAACTTCACAAATCTCAGGATAAAGCCAAGGCAGCCAAAATCCTTAGAGCAGAGAAATTAAAACAAATAACTAAAAAGTTTAACGAAACTAAAACAACTGAAGGAAATTAATTTATCAATTATGGAAGAAAGTAAATATGCTCTTTTGAAACAGAATGTTCAAGTAATTATTGACCTAATTACAGCAAAAAATGCTAAAGAAGCAACTAATAAATTAGTTGACGTAAGTGAACAATTAGATGATTTGTTAGATTTTTCTGAAGATGATGACGATTTAATTGAGATTAGTAAATACCAAGTACTATTGAATCAATTGCAGCAAAAAATTGTTGCTTTAAACGGCCAATCATAATTTAATACTATGATAAATTGTTATTGTGGCTCTGGTATAGCTTTTGAAAAATGTTGCTTACCTTATATTAAAGGGGATTTAAAACCACCAACAGCCGAAACTTTAATGCGTTCTCGTTACTCCGCTTTTGCAACTCATCATGCTGATTATTTAATGGCAACCACGCATTTCTCTACTAGAAAACACCACAATAAAGAAGATATTCTAGATTGGGCCATAAGCAATCAATGGATTAAATTATTGATTTTGAGTGCTACAATAAATACCGTGAGTTTTAAGGCTTTTTATCTTGATAGCGAAGGAAACTCACAAATACATCATGAACATTCTATCTTTAAACTCGAAGAGGGGAGTTGGTTTTATGTTGATGGTGATTTTCATTAAAAATACAATATTAATTTTACCACTAAATCGCGTGAGTGATTGCAGCGGAAATCCTCCCGTTTTTTAGGGAGATTGGGAGCATAAAGCACGACCCTTGTGGTCACGCCAAAAATAGTTTTTTAAATTTTTATCTTGGCCGTTGAACCTGTTTTATTGGGTGTTAATTCAAGAATAAGATTTGGGTTTATATTAGCTTCAATTCTATGAGAAACATAGATTATTGCCATAGTTTTTTGTTGCGATAAAAGGGTGATTAATGCTGCAACAATAGCCACATTTTCATCGTCTAAACCTTCTACAGCTTCGTCTAGAATAAGCAAAGGAGGGTGTTTAAGAACAGCGCGCACAATAAGCGCAAGCCTTTGCTGACCTATTGAAAGGTTTTTAAAAGGAGTGTTTTTTAGTTCACTTAAACCAATTAAATCAAGCCATTCTAAAACTATTTTTACTTGTAAATTAGTGGGTTGCACATACAGACCTATAGAGTCAAAGAAACCCGATAAAACCATGTGTTCTAGACTGTCATTTTTTTGAAACAAATCGGTCATGGCTGTTGAGAAATACCCAATATTTTTTTTAATATCCCAAATGTTCTCGCCACTGCCTTTTTTTATTCCAAAAAGAGTTAAATCTTGTCCGTAACCTTTAGTATTTTCTCCAGTAATTAATGATAATAAAGTACTTTTTCCAGAACCATTAGGTCCTAATAAATGCCAGAAATCCCCTTTTTTAATTGTCCAATTTATAGTGTCTAGGATAGGTTTTTCGTGATAACTTACGCAAAGATTCCGCATTTTTACGAGCACTTCTTCAGTATAAATTCTTGCTTCAATAGGAGCAGGAATATTATTTGATTTGAAGAAAGTGGTCTCTTTATTTTCAGTGTTTATTGGGTGTAAGTAAAATGAGTTGTCTTTAATATGAGCTTTATTTGTAATAAAAGAAAGCATGTCAGTTTGCCTGTTTACCAATAAAATTAATGGTGTTGTCTGAGCTAATTGTGTTAATGTAACTGTTATTTCCTTTCTGGAGTTTTGATCCAAATGGTCTAACGGATTATCGATTATAATATAATCAGGTTTTTGATTGATACAGTAGTTTAAAAATACTTTTTTTCTTTCTCCAGATGAAAAAGTGCGCAGTTTTCTAGTATCGTTAATACCAGTCGCTACGGTATCGTATTGGTACTCTTTCTTGATGAAATTAGCAATCGCAATATCTGAAAAAAGGATTCCTTTTTTACCATTAAAAATACTCAGTTCATTACTGTTTTCTCCCGAAAGAATGGTTGCTACAAAACCATTTTTATCAACTTGATTTGACAAGAATATTCCCCAATGTGCTCGTATGTCCATACTTTTTATTTTAAAAATGCTAAAATTAAACTTATTTATTTTAAGATAAAGTGATTAGTAGAGAATGTCACAATAAAGTTATTTTTAACTAAAAATTAATATCCGTTTGTCCTAAGACTGATTCAAAAGATGTAATTTTAATGTCTATGGAAAATGTAAATAAAAAAGGATTTTATTTCAAGCAATACACAGCGGCAAGTCAATCTCCGTTTGATAAACTCTTTGGAATCTTCAAAGAATTAATCACCCATACTGCAGGGGATTTTGACGAAGCAATTGACTGGTTGCGAGAATTAGATAAGGAATATAAACTCACTGATGAACACTATACTATTGATGATTTTATAGAAGATTTAAAGAAAAAAGGTTACATAAGAGACGAGATTAAAGAAGATGGAAGCGGTGGTATAGGTATTACTGCAAAAACTGAGCGCGCAATTAGGCAGCAAGCTTTGGACCAAATTTTTGGTAATTTAAAACGCTCTACTGGTGGGAATCATAAAACCAAACATTCTGGAAATGGTGATGAGCATACGGGAGAATTTAGAGAATTTCATTTTGGAGATGGTCTAGAACGTATTTCTCTGACCGAAAGTTTAAGAAATGCTCAAATCAATAATGGAGTTGCCGATTTTATGTTAACCGAGAATGATCTAGTTGTTGAAGACACTCAGCATAAATCCCAAATGAGTACTGTATTGATGATTGATATTAGTCACAGTATGATTCTTTATGGTGAGGATAGAATTACTCCGGCCAAGAAAGTCGCGATGGCTCTAGCCGAATTAATCACCACAAGATATCCTAAAGATACCTTGGAAATTCTAGTTTTTGGGAATGATGCCTGGCCTATTGCAATCAAAGATTTGCCGTATTTAAAAGTGGGGCCTTTTCATACAAATACGGTTGCAGGATTGCAACTTGCGATGGATATGTTGCGTAGAAAGCGCAACACTAACAAGCAAATTTTTATGATTACTGACGGTAAACCAAGCTGCGTTCGAGAGAAAGACGGTAGTTATTATATGAACAGTAACGGTCTTGATGAATACATTGTAGACAAGTGTTATAGTCAAGCGCAGCAAGCAAGAAAACTCCACATTCCTATAACTACCTTTATGATTGCTAATGACCCTTACTTGCAAAAATTTGTAAATAAATTTACCGAAGCAAATCAAGGTAAAGCCTTTTATACGGGACTAAAAGGACTCGGGGAAATGATCTTTGAAGATTATGAAACTAATCGTAAAAAAAGAATTAAGTAGGTTGTGATTTACTATTTAGAATAAAGAGTCAAGAATAGTATTTAGAAAAAAGAGAGAAATAATTTAATGTTCTTTTAATTTAAAATGTTGAATAATAAACTTAACACGCAGAGCTGTTAATTAAATAAAAATATGAAAATAGAAAATATAAAAAATCTTGGAGAATTAAAAGCTGCAGGATACGAGAGTAAAAGTATAAAAGAAGAATTAAGAGCTAATTTAGTACTAAAAATTAAGTCTGGGCAAGCTGCTTTTGAAGGTGTACATGGTTTTGAAAACACTGTTATTCCAGAGTTAGAGCGTGCTATTTTATCCCGTCATAATATCAATTTATTAGGTCTTCGTGGTCAAGCCAAAACTAGATTAGCACGTAAAATGACCGAATTGTTAGACGAGTACATTCCGTTTGTGACTGGGTCAGAAATTAACGATGATCCGTTTCATCCTATTTCACGTTTTGCAAAAGACACCTTAGCTGAAAAAGGGGATGAAACTCCTATTACTTGGTTGCATAGAAGTGATCGTTTTTATGAAAAATTAGCAACTCCTGATGTAACTGTAGCTGATTTAATTGGTGATATTGACCCTATAAAAGCGGCTAATTTAAAATTGTCATACGCAGATGATCGTGTGATTCATTTTGGAATGATTCCGAGAGCAAATCGTTGTATTTTTGTAATCAATGAACTCCCTGATTTACAAGCTAGAATTCAAGTAGCTTTATTTAATATTTTACAAGAAGGAGACATTCAAATTCGTGGGTTTAAACTAAGGATGCCCTTGGACATGCAATTTGTGTTTACTGCAAACCCAGAGGATTACACCAACCGTGGAAGTATTGTAACCCCATTAAAAGACAGAATAGGTTCTCAAATTTTAACACATTATCCTGAGACAGTAAAAATTGCAAGAACAATTACGGAGCAAGAAGCAAAACTAAATAAAGCGCAAAGTGATATGGTCTATGTACCTTCATTAGCCAAAGATTTATTAGAACAAATAAGTTTTGAAGCTCGTGAAAGCGAATATATAGACAATAAAAGTGGAGTTAGTGCTCGTATGAGTATTACTGCTTATGAAAACTTACTAAGTACAGCTGAACGCCGCGCTTTACTATCTGGAGCTGATAAAACAACGGTACGTTTATCTGATTTTATGGGAATAATTCCTGCAATCACGGGTAAAGTAGAGTTGGTTTATGAAGGAGAGCAGGAGGGAGCCGCTGCAGTTGCACAAAATTTATTAGGAGCTGCAATTCATACTTTTTTACCAGGCTATTTCCCGAAGATTGAAAAATTAGAAAAACCGGATGAGAAAACGGCTTACACTGATCTTATCGAATGGTTTTTTGCTGAAAGTGGATTTGAATTATTAGACGATGCTACAGATGAAGAATACCAAAGAATTCTTGGTGCGATTGTACCTCTTGAAATTTTAGTTAAAAAATACCAACCTGAATTAGCTAATGAAGACAAGTTCTTTATGAAAGAATTTATTCTTTGGGCGATGGTTGAATACAATAAATTAAGTAAAGACCGTATTGCTACAGGATATCAATTTAAAGACATTTACGGAAGCTATATTAGTAAATTGTAATTACGATAACTAGATATCATAAACTATTATTATAGAAATAGCGCTTAATTTATTTAAGCGCTATTTTTTTTATAGATGTACAATGTGAGGTAATATATACTACCTTACAACGTTGGCCGTACTTGCGATCAATGAAAACCAAATGGAAAATAGCTTTGAAGCTTTGATTACCACCTATATTGAAAATAAAGTAGGTATCTCTGAAAATTTTTTGAATACCGATTTATCAAATAATTTAAGACAAAATTTATTTAATCTACAGCAAAAAAGTTTGCTTACTGCTGCAGGAATAGGGAATTCTAATTTAATATCTTACGATGCTGAGATTAGGAGTGATTCTATTTACTGGCTAGATAAAAAACACAATGATCCTTTTGAAAATGAGTTTTTTGCTCAAATGGAAGCATTTATACTTTATTTGAATGAAAGCTGTTACGCTGGAATCACAGGGTATGAGTTTCATTATGCATTATATGAAAAGGGTGATTTTTATTTACAACACTTAGATCAATTTAAAAGCAACCCAAGCCGAAAATATTCGATAATTAGCTATTTAAACCCAGATTGGCAAGAAAGTGATGGAGGGGAATTATTGATTCATCAATTAGATAAGAATCAAAAAATAGCACCTACAGCAGGTAAAACAGTTTTCTTTAAAAGTGACGAATTGTTACATGAAGTATTGCTTACAAATGCTACGCGCATGAGTATTACGGGCTGGTTAAAAAGCGACTAATTCTACTTTTATATTAGTATTAATGAATAGTTTCTAGTAGCAAAAAGAGTCTGTTTAACTCATTGTCTAGTTTATCAATTGTTTTATTACTGTTGTTTATTTTTTCTTGTAGGATATTAATTTGCTCTTCCTTACTGTCTTCACTACGGAGTATTTTATATTCTTTAGCGTTTTCTAGATCCTTATTTATTGTTGCTAAAGTTGCCTTGTTTTGAGTTATCAAAGTTTTGACTTCTTCTATTCTTAAGGTAATCGAGTCTCTTTTTCTTTTAGCATCATTTTGAGATTGAATTCTTTTTTGAATTTCTCTTTGAATTTTGTCTTCATTAGATTCTTTTTGTTGAATCTCTATTTTTACGTTACTGAATTGGGTTTCTTTATTTAGAAGTTCTAATTCTTTTTGTTTATTTGTTTGAATAGTATTCAAAATTAAAACAGCTCCAAAAATCGCTAAAAATAATAAACCAAGATAGTAATAGCTTTTCTTAATTCTGAATCTTTTTTTTGAAGCTTCTTCTTGAGTTGTTATTTTAGGAGTAGTTTCGGTTTTTATAGTGGGTGAAATTGGGATAATTAATGGTTGTAATTCAGGTATTTCTGTAGCATATTTCCATTCATCCATTCCTTCAAACCAGATCAATGTGGATTTATCTATGAGTTGATTTTTTAATTCGGATAGGGTAAAGGGGCCTCCATTTTCTTTTCCGTTATTGATATAGTAAGTTCTCATTGTATGCTAATGTTTTAAGTGCAATAGTGTACCGTAATATTACAAAAAAAAGTATTTTATTAGGTTTTAAAATTGCTAATTAATGTATAAACTTTTTAACGTTGTACTATTTTTTAGCCCTAACTGCAGTGTAATTCCTTATAAAAATAGCTTGTATGTTTTTCTTAGTATAAAAGAGCGACCAGAGGAAGCTCCTTTTATGCCTTTGAAAAAAACAAGCTATTTTATAAGAATGCAATGGAAGCTAGGAAATAGCTACTAAATAAAAGTCAAAAAAAAAGACTATCCGTTTTATTAGATAGTCTCTTTAGTATTGTGTTATTGTTGCAGATATAAGAAACCTGCTTTTTGCTTATTATTTTGGCCAGATCTATATTTAATCACATAGAAGTAGGTACCTGTAGGTAATTTATTGTCTTTACTGATAGTTACACGACCTTCAGAGTATCCTCTAAAATAGTTGTTACGTGTTCCATAACCAGTGGTTTCATAAACTAAAACTCCCCAACGGTTGTAAATTTGCACCGTGTTCTCTGGATATTCAAAAATCCTACCCAATACAAGAGCATCGTTTTTACCATCTGTATTTGCAGATATAAAGTTGTAAACCTCGATTTCATCATCTGGAATATTAGGGTTAAAATTCCCAACTTCAAGATAATCTGGAAATCCATTAGCGTTGGCATCAATAGCGTCATCTGGATTTCCATCGCCATTAGGGTCAGCACCTTCTTTTCTCGTTGATAATCCGTCGCCATCATCATCTGTATCTAGGTAATCTGGAATTCCATCTTTATCAGTGTCGTCTGGACCATTTTTATCACCGTTTGGATCTATTTCGTATTTGGTAAACACGCCGTCATTATCATCATCTGTATCTCGATAATCAGGCTCATCTGCTCCATCGGTATTATTTGTATCGCTGCTTCCGTTTTTGAATTCATTGTTAACTACAAATCCATCCATGGTATTGGCGCCTTCAAAACTATCGTCAAGTCCATCTTTATCGGCATCATTACCCGAGATAAAAATATCTGGAATTCCATCTTTATTTTTATCGAAAGCTTCGATGATGTCTGCAACGCCATCGTTATCAGAGTCGGTATCCAAATAATCAGGAGTGTCGGTTCCATCAGTATTTACAGGAACAAGACCAATAGAGGCTGCTGTTTCATAAATATCATCCAATCCATTTTTGTTGGCGTCGATTTTGCTTGGTGCTTTGTAACCAGCGGTAGTTTGCGCTTCAAGATTATCAGGGATTCCGTCATTATCAGCATCAATGTCTAGGTAATTTGGTATTCCGTCGCTATCACTATCAACTGTTCCTTCAACGGTGTCAAGGATACCATCATTATCATCGTCAATATCAGTAATATCTGCAATTCCGTCGCTGTCAGTATCTAAGAAACTAGTGGTTGGGTCTTCAAAATCACCATCATTATCAATATCAACATTGGTTGCATTGGTTGGATCATCAGAATCTTCTTCAATAGTAACAG
The DNA here is from genome assembly GCF_013294005.1 of Flavobacterium gelidicaeli. Lineage (GTDB taxonomy): Bacteria > Bacteroidota > Bacteroidia > Flavobacteriales > Flavobacteriaceae > Flavobacterium. Next base: position 343,116 of record NZ_JABSNK010000003.1, on the reverse strand, counting down.
TTGAGTTTGGAATCAAAGCATGAACTACTGCGGTGTTGTCAATATAACCAAAGAGAATATCATCTGCGGTTACAAGATGTTGCGCTGTAATAGTAAACGATTTCCCAGGAGCCAATACATTAATTGATGATTGACTAGTAAAAGTTCCGTTGTTGTCTCTCACATTAACATTCAGTAAATTAATATTTCCAATATTAGTCACCACAATCGTGTAGTTTATAGGATCTCCAACATGAGTGAAAGTGTCGTTACTAGTAACCTTGGTTACGTTTAAAATAGCCAATTGAGGAGTTACGGTTACAGTAGCGTCATCTGGTTCTCCATCGCCATTGGTATCTGTATTGGTATCATTGTTTGGATCATCAGAATCATCGGTTACATTTCCGCCTTTTGGATCCTTAGCCGTAGCGACTGCCGTATTGGTAACCGCACCTTTGTCTAAATCAATTTGAGTAATGGTGTGTTGCGCTTTTAACGTCACTTTTTGACCTGGGAGGAGTGTTACAAAATTGGCTGGAATAATACTTCCTGCGTCTGCATTGGTGTCGGTTACTGTAATATTAGTTAAGGTTACGTTTCCTGTATTTGTCAATTCTAAATTATACAAAATCACTTCGCCAACCGTATCCCAAAGTCCGTCAGGAGCTAGTGTAGATGCTTTGGTCAGTTGCATTTGAGGTTTTTGCACCATGGCAGAAACTGTTGCGTCGTCTGGGTCACCATCGGCATTTGCATCCACATTTGCAGGGTTGTTTGGATCATCAGAGATGTCAGAAACCGTGTTTCCTAGTGCGTCTTTACTCGTTACCGTAGCCGAGTTACTTACCGAACCAGAATTTAGGTCTGCTTGTGTAACGGTGTGCAAAGCAGTAATTGTTACCGATTTTCCGGGATTTAACACTGTTATTGCACTTGGTACAACTGATCCAAGATCAGCATTGAGATCTGTTATTTTTATATTCGAAAGGGTTGTACTTCCGGTATTTGTAACTATGATAGTATAGGTTATTTTTTCGCCAATCGTATCATATGCACCGTCTGCAGCAGCCAATGCTGTCTTGATAATACTAATTTTTCCTTCAACAGGGAAATTAGTTATCGTAACATCATCAGGATTTCCATCATTATTAATGTCTGCGTTCGTAAGGTTATTAGGGTCATCAGAGAAATCTTTGACTACAATTCCATTAGGGTCTTCACCCGAAGCAACAGCAGTGTTAGTTACTTTTCCAGTGTCTAAATCTTCTTGGGTAAGGCTATAAACAGCGGTAAAAGTAGTTTTGTTTTTTTGACCAGGAGCCAAGCTTATGGCTGCTCCATTTACAGTTACAATTGGATCGGTAACAATAACGTTTGTCAAAGTTAAGTTTCCAATATTGTTAACTTCAAAAACATAGGATATTGTTTCGCCTACGTTTGCAAAGCCATTACTGTTTGTATCGTTGAATGTAGCAGTTTTGGTAATACTCAACGCTGCCTTACCGGTCAATGAACTTACTGTTGGATCATCTGGGTCTCCATCACCATTCAAATCTTCATCTGTTGGATTATCAGGATCATCAGAGAAATCGCTTACATCTGTAACATTAGCTCCATCTTTATCTTGACCCACTGCCAATGCAGTATTGGTAATGGAACCCGAATCAATATCTGACTGTTTAATAGTATATAAAGCCGTAAAACTAGTTACGTCAATGTCAGCAGGGTCTAAGTCAATGGGCCCACCAGTAATGGTTACTAATGGATCTGTAATTTTAATACCAAAGATGGTAACATTTCCGTTATTTCTTATATCAAAATTGTAGCTAATTGTTTCATTGGATTGTGGTAGACCATCACCATTTTCATCATTAAAAGTAGCCGTTTTGAACAATGATAATTGTGGCTCTCTTGTAAGTGATGTGTTGGTATCATCATTTTTTGCAGCAGTTGTTGGATCATCAGAAGTATCACTAACAGTTCCTCCAAAAGGATCTTGACCTGATGCGGTAGCGGTATTAATTACAAATCCAGTATTAACATCATCTTGTGTTAAGGTATAGATTGCCACAAAATTGGTAGTGTTTTTCGCTTTTGGCGCTAATGTAATAGGGTTACCCGTTACTGCAACTAAAGCATCTGAAATTGTAATATTAGATACTGTTACGTTACCTGTATTAGTGATTTCAAAATGGTATCTAATTGTTTCGCCAACTTGTGCTAAGCCATCTTTGTTAGCATCAATAAATGTACCCGTTTTAGTCACGGATAATTCTGGCTTGCGAGCCAATGTGGTTACCGTTGCATCATCAGGATTTCCATCACCATTCGTGTCGGTATTGGTTGGGTTGTTCGGGTCATCCGATACATCTGTTACAGGATTACCATTGGTGTCTGTACTTTTTACGGAAGCTGAATTGGTAATAGCGCCCGAATCAATATTTGCTTGTGTAATTTTGTAGGTTGCATAAAAAGTATGCGCATCTACCTCTGCAGGAGCTAATGTTATTGGTCCACCATTTACAGCTACCAAAGCATCTGTTACTAAAATGTTACTCAAGGTTACTTTTCCGCTATTTTTAACAGTAAAATTATACGTAATTGTTTCGTTTACTTGTGGGAAACCATCTTTATTTTCATCATTGAAAGTAAATGTTTTTTCTAATGAAATAGCTGGTTTTTGTGAAATCGCAGTAATTGTAGCATCATCTGGTTCACCGTCTCCATTTGCATCTGCGTTGGTTGGGTTGTTTGGATCATCAGAAGTATCGCTATTGTTTTGACCAGCAGAATCAGTAGCTGATACGGTTGCGCTGTTAGTTACAGAACCCAAGTCGATTTCGCTTTGGGTAATCGAATGTGAAGCGTTTACCGTTGCACTATTTCCAGGAGCAAGAGTTGTAATTACAGCTGGTAAAATACTTCCTGTGTCTGCATTAGCATCTGCTACTACAATATTGGTAAGTGTTAGGTTACCCGTATTGGTAATAGTTAAAAGATAATTGATTTTCTCACCAACGGTATCATAACTGCCATCAGTAGGAGCTAGGGTTGTTTTGATTAAACTAATTTTTCCTTTTCCGGGAATAGTTGTAACGGTTGCATCGTCTGGTTCTCCATTTCCGTTACTATCTACATTAGTTGGATTGTTAGGGTCATCAGAAGTATCCGAAACCGTAATCCCTTTTGGAGTTAATCCAGAAGCGATAGCTGTATTTGTTACTTTGGCAGCATCAATATCTGCTTGTGTTAATGCATAAGTAGCATTGAACGTAGTAGTATTTTTTTGATTTGGGTCTAAAGCTATTGGGCCGCCGGTTACAGCGACTATTGGATCTGTAATTTTGATTCCAGTTACACTTACGTTCCCAATGTTACTTACTTCAAAAGTATAAGTAATAGTTTCACCCACTTGTGCTATTCCATCGTTGTTTTCATCTTTGAAAACCCCTGTTTTGGTCACGCTTAATTTAGCATTAGCTCCTAGTTTAGTTAAGGTAGCGTCATCAGGATGTCCGTCATTATCGCTATCTACGTTGGTAGGATTGGTCGGGTCGTCAGACAATGTAGCGACTACTTTACCATCAGGATCTTTTCCAGTAGCTGTTGCAGTATTAGTTACGTTTCCTGCATTAATATCTGTTAATTTAATTGTATACGTCGCTTTAAAAGTCGTGGTGTCAGATTTGTTTGGAGCCAATGTTATTGGTCCACCCGAAACTGTTGTCAAAGGATCTGTAATTGTAATTCCAGATACCGTTACATTTCCGTTGTTTTTAACAGTGAAATTATAGGAGATTGTCTCTCCAGTGTCTGGGAAACCGTTCCCGTTTTCATCGTTAAATACAGCTCTTTTCAATAATGTTATTAAGGCATTTTGCGTTAATTTGGTTACAGTTGCATCATTGTTCGTTGCTGTTGTAGGATCATCAGAGTCATCGGTAATTGTTTTTCCACTTGGGGATTTACCAGACGCTGTAGCTGCATTGGTCACATTGCCTTTGTTAATATCACTTTGTGTTAACGTATAAATAGTAGCAAAAGTAGTGCTATCCGTTTTTCCTGGAATTAAAGTAATAGGACCTCCAAGAACAGGAGACAAGGGATCATTAATTGTGATTCCTGTTATTGTTACGTTTCCAGTATTCGATACCTCAAAACTATATTGAATCGTTTCGCCCACCTGCGCAAGACCATCGCCGTTACTATCTATGAAAACACCTGTTTTCTCTACGGTTAATTCAGGTTTCGCCGTGATGGCAAAAACCGTATTGTCATCTGGATTTCCATTTCCATTGGTATCTGTATTTGTTAAATTTGATGGGTCATCAGAAATGTCTGTTACAGATTTTCCTTTTGGATCTGTACCTTTTACGGTAGCCGAATTTGTTAAACTTTCAGAATCGATTGTCCCTTGCGTAATAACGTAGGTACCAGAAAAACTAGTGGCATCAACTGCATTAGGAGTCAGATTGATTGGGCCTCCGTTAACAGTCATTAATGGATCTGTAATACTGATGTTACTTATTGTAACATTTCCAGTATTGGTCACTTTAAAGTTATAGGTGATTGTTTCTTTATTTTGAACCAAACCATCTCCATTTTCATCATTAAATTTAAATGTTTTCTCTAGTGCTAAAACCGGTTTTTGAACCAAATTGGTTACGGTATTGTCATTTGGAGTTGCAGTATTTGGATCGTCGGAAAGATCTGTTACTATTGTTCCGCAAGGGTCAAAAGCAGTTCCAGTTGCACTATTGGTAACTAGACCAGTATTCAAATCATTTTGTGTAATAGTATGCGAAGCAGTAAAAATTACTTTTTGAAATGCTGCAACATTGGCAAATGAAGTTGGGCTAATGCTGTTGGCATCCGCATTTAGATCTGCTAATGTTAAGTTACTTACCGAAACTTGATTTGCGTTCTCAACAGTAATTTGATATTTAATCACTTCTCCTACGGTATCGTATTGGCCATCAGTGGCAGGAACCGTAATTTTCGTTACTACTAATGTTGCTTCTGGGTTTACTGTTACGGAGTAGGTGTATGGTTTCCCTATACATCCTGCTGCCGATTCAGGAGTTATCGTGTACACTACTGTTTGAACAGACCCTGAGGTATTAATTAATTTGTCTTTAATACTTGTACTAATCGAATTGGTAGTCGTTTCACCCGAAACATTAGGGTTGTTTGCAGCAGCCCAAGTAAAAGTAGTTCCGGCTAAATTAGTATCGGTACTTAAGTTATGGTTTAATGCAATTCCGCTACAACTAGTTGCAGTTGGGTTTGTGCTTACAGATGGTTCTGGTCTTACTGTAACTACCAGTTCAAATGTTGGTCCTTGACATCCCTTATTATTAAAAGGGGTAACTGTGTATTTAACAGTTTGTGATGTACCACTGATATTTAAAATAGCATCGGAAATAGTAGTTCCAGTACCATTTTTTTCACCAGTTACATTTGGATTGTCTGTTGTTACCCAGCTAAATGTTGGGTTAACCAAAGTTGTTGTTTTTGTTAAATCATAATTTAAAGCAACATCACTACAGCTTATTTTTGTTTTATTCGAAATAATTAATGTAGAGGTTACATCAATTGTATAGGTATAGGTATAAACGGTACTATTTCCGCTACAGTCAGTGTAGGTGAAGTAATAGATTTTATCGCCATTACATACAGGACTTGTATTTTCTGTAATAACAGGAATGATATTTTTTCCGCAGTTATCCATAACAGTTGGAGCAGTAGGTTGTACTGCTTTCGAAATGTCATTTACATTAGCGCTTCCGTTTGCAGGAACGATTGGTTTAATCGTCATGTCAATGGTATAGGTGTATTTGTAAACCGACACATTAGAAGCACAATCTGTATACGTGTAAGTATAAACTTTAGTTCCTTCACAAGTAGGATTATTAGAAACAGTAATTACCGGAGTAAGTGTTTTTCCACATTTATCCGTAACTGCCGGCGCAAGTGGTTGCGTTGTATTTGCTAGACACTCTACTGTCGAACCTGCATCTGCTGGAACAACTGGTTTAGTAGTTAAGTCAATTGTGTAAGTGTACTTGTAAACCGACACATTCGAAGCACAATCTGTATAAGTATAAGTGTAAACTTTCGTTCCCTCACAAGTAGGATTAGTAGAAGCAGTAATTACCGGAGTAAGTGTTTTTCCACATTTATCAGTAACTTTTGGCGCAGGTGGTTGCGTTGCGTTTGCAAGACACTCTACTGTCGAACCAGTATCTGTAGGGACAGCTGGTTTAGTTGTTAAGTCAATTGTGTATGTATATTTGTAAACCGACACATTCAAAGCACAATCTGTATACGTATACGTGTAAACTTTCGTTCCTTCACAAGTAGGATCTGCTGAAGCGGTGATCACGGGTGTCAAAGTATTTCCACATTTATCGGTTACTTCAGGTGCAAGTGGTTGCGTTGCTTTTGCAAGACACTCTACTGTCGAACTTGCATTAGCAGGAACAACTGGTTTAGTTGTTAAGTCAATTGTGTATGTATATTTGTAAACCGACACATTCAAAGCACAATCTGTATACGTATACGTGTAAACTTTCGTTCCTTCACACGTAGGATCTGCTGAAGCGGTGATCACGGGTGTCAAAGTATTTCCACATTTATCTGTTACTTCTGGCGCAAGTGGTTGCGTTGCTTTTGCAAGACACTCTACTGTTGAACCTGCATTAGCAGGAACAACGGGTTTAGTTGTTAAGTCAATTGTGTAAGTGTACTTGTAAACCGACACATTCGAAGCACAATCAGTATACGTATACGTGTAAACTTTCGTTCCTTCACAAGTAGGATCTGCTGAAGCGGTGATCACTGGCGTCAAAGTATTTCCACATTTATCGGTTACTGCTGGCGTAGGTGGTTGCGTTGCTTTTGCAAGGCACTCTACTGTTGAACCTGCATTAATAGGAACAGCTGGTTTAGTAGTTAAGTCAATTGTGTAAGTGTATTTATAAACTGACACATTCGAAGCACAATCTGTATAAGTATAAGTGTAAACTTTCGTTCCCTCACAAGTAGGGTTAGTTGAAGCAGTAATTACCGGAGTAAGTGTTTTTCCACATTTATCAGTAACTTTTGGCGCAGGTGGTTGCGTTGCGTTTGCAAGACATTCTACTGTCGAACCTGCATCTGTAGGAACATCTGGTTTAGTTGTTAAGTCAATTGTATAGGTGTATTTCCATTTTGAAACCAAACCAGAACAATCAGTATAGGTATAATTAAAAGTTCTAGAACCTTCACAAGTTAAAGTTGTAGGCGAATCTACCGTAGATGCTAAAAAAGCAGTTATGGTAGTTCCACAAATATCTTTAATACCAGTTGGAGGCGTTGGAGTAGTAGCGTTTGCAATACATTCTACAGTACTTGCACCATCTGCTGGAATAGTAGCAGGAGCTGTTGTGCGATCTATAGTATAAGTGTATTTCCATTTTGAAACTAAACCAGAACAATCGGTATAGGTATAATTGTAAGTTCTAGAACCTTCACAAGTTAAAGTTGTAGGCAAATCTACCGTAGAAGCTAAAAAAGCAGTTATGGTAGTTCCACAAATATCTTTAATACCAGTTGGAGGCGTTGGAGTAGTAGCGTTTGCAATACATTGAACTGTTCTTTTTCCATCTGCTGGAATAGTTGCAGGAGCTGTTGTGCGGTCAATTATATAGGTATAGGTATAGGTTGAAACATTATTACCACAATCTGTGTACTTATAAGTGTATATTTTACTTCCTTCGCAAGTTGGGTTTGCATTTTGAGTTATTACAGGAGTTATAGTATCTCCTTTATAATCTTTCACCACAGGAGCGGTAGGTTGAGTTGCTTGCGCTAGACATTGAACAGTGACACTTTCATCATCTGGAACTTCTAATTCAGAATGAATTGTTACTAAATATTTATAAGTATCTATCGTTGTTCCAGATGCATTTTTAACAGTAATATTATATTGAACGATTTGATCAAATGTAGATTGGTTACTAGGTGCGTCATTAATTACTGAAGTATTTTTTGCAGTAGTTGATATTCCCGTAATTTCGTCATTTGCAACAGCAACCCAAGTAAATGTAGCTCCTGAAAATGGACCGTCAGTAGCTAAATTATGGTTTAGCACAGCATTACTACAGATGGTTTCTATAGGATGTACCGTCACTATTTTGTTAGCTGTTGGATTTGTTAACGTTCCAATTCTAGGAGTTCCAGTAGCAGTTACAGTATTCGTAATATTTTGTTGGTTGGTGATGTCAGTTTGATTTACCAAATAAGTAGCTGTCCATGTAGCTGTTTGACCAGGTGCCAAGGTTTCGATTTTGTTGTCTGAAGTATCAATATCGGTTCCTGTTGTACTTTGAATAGCAGGTAGTGATAAAGTCCCATTACCAACATGTACATCACTTATAGAGACATTATCAATGGTAATATTACCATTATTTGTTACTACATAAGTATAAGTAAGAGTTTGTTCTGAAGCAACATTAAATTCGTCACTTACCGATTTAGTTATTGATAAAGCAGGTTTAGCAGTCATCAAAGTAATAGTTGGGTCGTCAATCGCATTGTTTGGATTATCAGGATCATCAGATAAATCAGTAACACTACCTAAAGCAGGATCTTGGGCTCCAGCCGTAGCAGTATTTTGCACTTTTCCTTTGTCTAAATCAACTTGCTTGATGACGTGAGTTGCAATAAAGGTTGCAGTTTGTCCTGGTTCGATCTTATCGACAAATTTATCAGTAGGATCGCCGTTAACTCCTGTAGTAGAACTCACTATAATCCCTGTTGCATTCGAATCAATAATATTTAGATTCTTTAACGTGACCGTTCCTGTGTTTTTTACAAAGATAGTGTAGGTAATAATTTCGCCCACAGTATCAAAACTACCATCTGCAGGAGCAGCATCTCTTTTAGTAACTTCAAGTCTACCAATTTCAGGTACAGAAACTACAGTAGCATCATTTGGAGCAGCTGTTGTTGGATCGTCAGATTGGTCTGTAATTGTAGCTCCGCCTATTGGTTCGGTACCAGTAACAGTGGCTATGTTCGAAACTTTACCAACATTAAAATCTGCTTGTATAATGGTGTGTTTTGCTGAGAAAACTGCAGATTCTCCAGCCGGTAAGTTAGCTAAAACAGCAGGGAGAATAGTTCCTGTGTCTGCTTTTGGATCTGTTATGGTAATATTGTTTAGACTAACATTACCCGTATTGATGACTCTTATTTCGTAATTGATTTTTTCACCTAAGTTATCATAAAGCCCATCATCTGCAGGTTGTGCTATTTTTTCTAAAACTAATTTTCCTTTCTGAATAATTGGAGTTACCGTAGGATCATTAGTTGTACTAGTTGCATTGGTAGGATCATCCGATACATCTGAAATCACATAACCATTTGATAGCGTAGCTTTGGCTGTAGCAGAATTAATTACTTGCCCAGCTTCAATATCTGCTTGTGTAATTTTATGAGTTGCAGTAAATGTTGTTGAAGCACCTATTGCCAAAGTAGCTACTGATGAAGGCGAAATACTTCCTGTATCAGCCTTTGGGTCCGTTAATATGATATTGGTCAAGTTAGTGTCACCAGTGTTTTTTACAGTAATAGTATAATTGATGAGTTCACCAACAGTATCATAACTTCCATCTGAGGCTGCTAATGAAGTCTTTGTAACTTCTATTTGACTATTGGTGATCTTTATTGGTTCAGTATCATCATCTAACTGCACATCTGCCTCAGGTATATCTTCGGAATTAGAAACAGAATTTATAACCGTCGAACTAGCACTGACCTCATTAACTTTTGCAGTAATAAAAATGTTAAAAACTTGACCACTAGTCATTGTTCCTATATTCCAATTTGGAGCAGTCCAAGTTCCGTGCACAGCTGTCGCAGAAACAAATGAAAGTTCTGCTGGTAGCAAATCGTTTATGACAAGATTTGTTACAGGATTTACACCTAAACTTTTTACACTCACTTTAAAAATTACAGTGTCACCTTCAAGTACATTACTTTTATCGACTGTTTTAGTCAAAATAATTTCAGGGTCACAATTATAAGCGGATAATATAGAGGAATCATAAGTACATCCTCCTTTGGTTACTCTTACAAAAAAATCACCAGGAGATGAGGGAGTATAGGAACTAGAGGTTGCACCTGGAATTATAGTATTGTCTTTAAACCATTGGTAGGCATCAAAACTTCCCGATAGCTCTTTTAGATCTGATCCGGGTAAACAGCCTCCCCCTGTGATTTCTAAATCAACAACAGGTACAGTATCAAAACCTGAAAAATAACCTGCGATACCTGCATTATTATTAACTCCAATAAATCCAACGGCAATAGGACCTGTTGATTGAACGGACACATTCCCTGTTAAGTTGGAGACAAAAAAGGACTTCCAAGGCAGTCCCGCTGCATTTGTAGGTGTTGGTAAAGGAACAACTCCTGAGCCATCAGTAACAGTTATATTAGCATTTGGAGTAGAAGTAGAGGCAAGAATAGTAATTCCACCCGTAAAATTTAAATTTGCTACATCTCTAATATCTGGAATGTTACTTAAATTATCAGGAAGTAAGCAGTTAACAGGAGCAATAAAATTAAGTCCAATGGTTTGTATACCACTTGAACCAGCTAAACATTGATAGGCATATGCTTCCTTTGAAGTAATTACGGTCATATTAGCACCAATACTTCCTGAGGAATAATTACTACCTGGAATTTCAAAATACTCACCATCATTGATCGTTGCAATAGGAGTAGCTGATCCGTTAACAAAAATATCGGTTCCGTTTTGAGTTCCTATGATTATAGGGAATTCTGTTTCGTTAGTTCCGTTTCCACGTACGAACACATAATCACGACCTACAATATTTTGAGGTACAGGTTGGTCAATAGCGGCATCTCGCGAGCCTGAGCCTGCTCTGATTCCTACATTTAATCCTCCGTTACTAATTGCAATATTTTCTGTAGCGCTAATCGTAGCGCCTAACCAACCATCTCTATTGGCTTCTGTTTGATTTGGAGATGCTTCTAAAACGTACGATTGTCCAGCACTAAGCTCAATTGTTAAAGTAGTAGTACCTGAGATACCACCTAAAAAATTTCCTTGTCTAAATTGACAATTAGGATCGTATCCACTAATAGTTACTATTGTACCATCAGTGGTAGCCATTATCCCTAAGGTATTGGTCAAGGAAGCATTATTAGCCCTGTTTGGAATACCACCCCACTTAAATTTTTTACCAAGTGCTTGCCTTCCTTTTGAAGTTAAGGAAGTGGCTTGAGCACCTGATCTACCACGATAATTCACATAGAATTTTTGACCACCAGCTGCTACAAATCGTAATCCACTATTACTTAATTTTACTCCAGTATTCATATTTGAAACCAGTGTAATATCATTATCACCGTCTGCAACATCATATTTTACAGGGCTTCCATTAGAAACTGTTAAAGTGGCCACAGCAGTTGTTCCTGTACCTTGAAAAACTTGCACCGTAAAAGGAGCTGTCTCTGGTGTTGATAAATAAAATGCTTGTTGTACAACAGCTTGCCTATCAGAGCTTTGTTTTAAGGGGGGCAAATAATGCAAATCACTTAACTGTGAGTAAGAAGTGTGCGCAAAGAGAAATAATAATAGGGTTAGTAAGGAGTATTTGTTTATCATATAGAGGGTATTACTTATATTGATTATAAATTATAAATCATAATTTTTCGTTAAAATACAACAAATATGTCGTTTTTTCAACTTTTAACGTTCAAAGGTAGGTATTTTCGGTTGATTTGTATTAACAATACTTTAAGAATTACGCATTCAGTTTATTATTTTGATAGATACTAAAAGGCCACTTTAATTTACGTGCTTTGCGTTTACAACTCAACGTTAAACTAAAATTAATCCAACTAACTATTTGTACTATTTTATGAAACATTTTCAAGATTATAATGAGATCTTATTCTTATAAAAGTTTAGTTATATCTTTAATATCAAATAAATTTAAAAACCTATAAATAAAGCATTATGAGTATTAAAAACTTATTTAGCGAAGAGGCTAAACAGAAAATTAAAGACCTAGCAACTGATATTGATTTTGCTATGTTTGCTACTGGATTAAAGGATAATCCCTTACATATGGTACCAATGAGTACAAAAAAAGTTGACGATTCAGGACAAATATGGTTTCTAAGTAATAAAAATAGTCAACATAATAAAAACATTATTCAAAATAGTGCGATGCATTTAATATATTCTGATCCTAGTAAAATGAAATTTTTAAATGTTTTTGGTCAAGCCAAAGTTTCAACAGATATTGATATTATTAAGGAATTATATAAAAGTTCAGACGATGCATGGTTTGAAGGTGTAAATGATCCAAATATTACTGCAATTGCTGTAATTCCTGCAGAAGTATTTTATTGGGATCCAAAAAATAATACTCTTGTTACTTTATTAAAAATGGGAATGGGAGCATTAACTGGCGACGAACCTGATCTAATGGATCAAGGTAAATTAAATGTTTAAATTATAAAGGCATCAATTATATAATTGGTGTTTTTTTTTATTTAAATTTTTTTTTCTACTATCTAATCAATAACCACGGGCTATTTTATTTAATCAGATTATATTTTCAATTATAATTATAATATTTTAGAAATAAACACGTTAATTTGGTAATCCAATTTGGTAAACCAAATTAGGTACCCCAATTAATTATTAATATTAAATATTATTTTATGAAAAAAAATTTGATTTTAAAGAAACCTGCGAACTTTTTAAAGTTCAAAAATGCTTTGTTGTTAACTCCTTTGAGTTTCGCTTTATTTTGTAGTTGCTCATCTGATGATGCCACTCAATTAGATGCTAATAGTGTGATCACTGAAAATGTTACTAGTGGTTTGACTGCAAAAACGACTATAAGTAAAATCACTTCTTTAACTGTTTCTGCTAACGGAGATGACGGAAATGTAGCTGCAAACACAATTGATGGTAAATCTTCTACTAGATGGTCTTCTAATGGAGCTTCAGGAAAGTACATTACTTATGATTTAGGAAGTAGTAAAACCATTTCAAGTTTAAAAATTGCTTGGTATAATGGAAATGAAAGAAAAACGTATTTCCAAATTAGAGTAGGAAACTCATTGAGTGACTTAACAACTGTTTATGATGCTAAAACATCAGGAAGTAGTGGTAGTACTTCCTCTTTAGAGACGTATTCATTGACTGCACCTACGAGCGCAAGATATGTAAGAATTTCTTGTTTTGGAAATTCAGTTAATAACTGGAATAGTATTATTGATACTGAAATTTATAGTCAAAGTGATAGCGATAGTGGAACAGTAACTCCTCCTATTGGAACTACTTATCCTACATCTATTTTAGGTATTACAGCAAACACTTGGAAAATTAATAGCTTCAAAGGTACTCCTGGATCATCAGCAGTTTATTATGATGATATTACTACCGCAAGCGGAGTGTCATATAATACCTACAATGACCCTAACTATTTTTATACTGACGGTTCTTGGACTTATTTTAAATGTTACAGAGGTTTAGGAACATCTTCAAATTCTTCTAATCCTAGAGTTGAATTAAGAGAATTAATTAGTGGAAACGAAGCAAGTTGGGATGGCTCTACTGGAACACATACTATGACTTGGACAGTTAAAGTAGACAAATTACCTAAAGGAGAGAATGGAACTTCTGGGACTTTATGTTTTGGACAAATTCATGGTCCTGAGAAAAATAAAAGTGGTGTAGCAGTTGATGATATTATTCGTGTTCAATTTGATGGCGCTGCTAATCAATCTACAGGAGCCGTAAAGTTAAAAGTAAGTGGTTATATTACTGAAAAAGTACTTGGGGGCAGTAAATCATTTACAGGATATTCTTTAGGAACGACTTATACTTTTACAATTAAATATACTGGAAGTACAGTTTACCTATATAATGGTTCATCACTAGTATTCTCTCAAAAAATGAATACAAGTACTGAAGCTAATTATTTTAAAACGGGTAATTATTTACAATCAGTTAAAGGTACAAGCTATGATGGTTCATACGGTTTAGTAGCGATTAAAAACCTTAGTGTTTCACACAATTAATAATTGTTTTCTATACTTGTTACTAATCAAATAGAATTTATTTCGTAACAGAGTTTTACAATTTTTTCATAATAAAGAGAGATAGTCTATAATGTAGACTGTCTCTCTTTTTTGTTTCTAAACAATCAAATTAATTTTAGATTAATGTCTATCCCTTAGTATTTAAAGACCTGATATATTAATACTATTACAATGAATGTTAACACAATGTTTCATTAATAACTCTTTTTATTAATGTAAGCGTAACCTTGAAAACCTACCCTTGAGGTTATTTTTGAAGACATATAATAAAACCAAATACTGTATTATATGTCATTTTTAAAATCACGAATACATTACAACAAATTAATCCCATTAAGTCTTACTGGACAAGTTTACTTTTTAATAAATAATAAAAAAGTGAGCAGTCATGTATAAAAAACATACGGATGAAGAACTTGTCGATTTGTTACAGCAAGGCAAAGACAAAGCGTTTGACGAATTGTATTTTCGGTATCGAGATTTATTGGTTCGATTTGTCTACGTAAGGATGAAATCTATTCCTATTGCTGAGGAGATTGTTCAAGAAGTTTTTACCACAATTTGGGAACGACGCAAAGTCTTAGTCATTCAAAAGAAATTTTCGGCTTATATCTACACCTCTGTGCGCTACGTAACTTTAGATTATATGAAAGCGCATACCACAACAGATAAATATATTAAATATATTATTGATAGTAATGCCACTATTATTACAAATAGTAACAATACGATAGAGTCTATCTATCATGACGAATTGCAAGAAGCAGTAGACAAAGCCACTTCGTTACTTCCTAAAAAAGCCAAAGAAGTTTTTGTATTAAGCAGATTCAAACAATACACCAATAAAGAAATTGCTGAAGAACTTAATATTTCGCTGGAAACAGTCAAATACCACATTTCGTATGCGCTTAAATTTATGCGTTCCTATTTAGGTGAGTTCAATTAAAATACCGCTATTATTTAATGGTATTTTTTTTCTTAACACAAGCGTAACCTTACAAACCTACCTAAAAAAACAATTTCAAAGACATAATATTAAAGCAATAATCAAATTATAATGCCAGAACAATTACAGCAACATATAAAACTTTTCTTAGAAGGAAAGACATCTTTAAAAGGACAAGAACTGTGGAACAATTGGTATACTAACCCTGAAGTTACAGTAGAGAACTTAAAGATGATTACTTCTAGTGATGCTAAAATGAAAAGGGAAATCGCAGCAATCAAAAAGACAAATAATATGTTTTTTATATCGAGAAAAAATTGGGCTATAGCCGCTTCTTTTTTAGTACTAATAGGACTTTCTTCTTTTTTTTATTTTTCTACCTCACTTTTCAATAATAGAGAATATGCCACAAATAAGGGGGAGCGCTCTAAGATTGTTTTGAGTGATGGTACCCAAATATGGCTCAATGCAGCGAGTACGTTAAAATACCCAGCCGAGTTTAAAGGTGGTACTCGAGAGGTTACTTTAATAGGCGAGGCTTTTTTTGATGTTGCCAAAGATAAAGTGCATCCATTTATAATTCATACGGCTAAAATGGATACAAAAGTGGTAGGAACTAGTTTTAATGTGCAAGCTTATCCTGATCAGCTACAACAAGAAGTTTCGGTATTAACCGGAAAAGTAAATGTAAAATCGACTGTTACTGATAAGAATGTGTATGTAACTCCAGGTCAAAAAGTAGTTTTTAAAACTCAAAACAACAAACTTCATGCATATAACGGTGTGGCAAAAAATACAGTATCGCCATGGCGAAAAAACATTCTGGTTTTCGAAGAAACTCCTTTTCCAGAAGTGATCGCTACACTAAATCGCAATTATAATGTGGTTATAAAAGTTGAAAATAAAAATTTGAATAATCTAAAAATAAGTGCCTATTTCAAAGCGCTTCCCGTTGATCAAGTTATTGATTTGGCGTGCAATATTGTCAATGCTACTTATAAATTAGAAGGAGGAGTTTACATTATAAAGTAATTTTTTACTTGAAAAATTGAAATCCATACTGGATAATTTACAAATGGGTAAATAGAATACTAAAGAATGCTACGTAGAATAATTATATAAAATCAAGAACAACCTAACTTAAATTTAAAAATGACGATTATGAATGAAAAACAAATGCGGTATGTCAAAAATTATCAGGGCATTAAAAAATCTGCGTTGGCAAAACTACTCCTCTTTGTTAGTTTATTTTTCATCGGAATAACAGCAAAAGCAGCTGGGATTGATGGCAATAAAAGAGTGACATTAAAAGTAGAAAATGAAACTATAAAAAATATTTTTCAGAAGATAGAAAATCAAGTTGATGTACATTTTATGTACGAAACCAATCAAATCAATGCCAATCAAAAAATTACTTTAAAATTTAACGATGTTCCTTTAGAACAAGCGCTTAATAAAATTTGTACAAACCTTTTTCTTCGTTACGAAATTGTCAATAACAATAACATCGTAATCAAAAAAAGTATAAAAGTAAGTACCATAGATCTAGATAAAATTACTATTTCTGGAATTGTTTATGGAGATGATGACGGAATGCCATTACCTGGAGTAGGGATAAAAGTAAAAGGTTCCACTATTGCCACCGTTACTGATTTTGACGGAACATTCAGCCTCGTTGTTAATACAGCAGAAGCTACACTACTGTTTTCTTACATTGGATATGTTACGCAAGAAGTAGCCGTAAATGATGCTAATAAAGTTTTAAATGTTAGGCTATTGGCCGATATGAAGCAACTCAACGAAGTTGTGGTTATGGGATACGGAAGTGTAAAAAAATCTCAAGTTGTAGGCGCAGTCTCTAGTGTGTCAATGAAAGAGTCATCAAGCAGGACTTATAATTCAACAGCTGAATTATTACAAGGAACGGTTGCTGGAGTTACGGTCATCAATAATGGGGGAGACCCAATGGCGCCACCTACAATAAATATTAGGGGAGTGGGTTCTATTAATGCAGAATCACCATTAATCGTTTTGGACGGGATTGTTTACAGCGGTTCTTTTAATGATATAAATCCTAATGATATTGCTTCGATCAGTGTGCTAAAAGATGCGGCTTCTGCAGCCATTTATGGTGCTCGTGCTTCGGGTGGGGTGATTTTAGTAACTTCTAAAAAAGGATCTGCTGATCGTGTTCGTGTAAACGTAAATTATCAAGGCGGGTATCAAAATGTAGCCAAAAAATTAGAAGCTTTAAATGCAGCTGAATATGCTGATGCTATGAACACAGCAACAGATAATGCTGGTTTGCCTAGAGTTGCGGCTTTTGATGTAAATCAAGAACCAAGTGCAAGAACCACTAATACCGTATGGATGGATGAAATATTTCGAAAAGGAAATATTCAAGACCTAGCCCTTTCTATTGATGGCGGTAGCGAAAAATCAAACTTCTTTATTTCTGGAGGTTACCGAAAAAATGAAGGGATTTTGTTGAATACCTTTTCTGAAAGATATACGGCTAGAGCCAACTCTTCTTTTAAAATCACACCTAAATTTACTATTGGTGAAAACATTACTTATTCGTTAAAAAACGGACAAACAGCCAATACTAATGATGGGTATGTCGGAGCTATTCTGTCGGCTATTTTTTATCCTCCTAATGCCACTATTTATAAACAAGATGGCTCAGGACAATTTGGTGGTGTCCCTAGTAAATACATTGGTTCTTACGGTGACGTTATTAATCCTGTCGCCTATTTAAAAAGATTAGATAATAGCAATCCTATCTCCACTATTTTGATTAATCCTTATGCGCAATGGGAAATAGTTAAGGGATTAACTTTTAAATCTAACTGGGGTATTACTCGTATTGAAAATAATAGCAAACAATTTGTATCTAAAGTTACGGAGCCTGGAAAAATATTTGATTTTAACCAACTAATTCAATCTTCGACTACGTTAACGGATATATTAGGGGAACAAACTTTAACATTAGATAAAAAAATAGGAGACCATAGCTTTACGGTTTTAGGAGGATATACCTACCAAGATACGAAACAAGAATATTTTCAAATTTCGGCTACGGGCTTTGATAATGAAGATCCTTCACAACGCTATTTTGTAAACGGAAAAGATTTTAGACAGTTAGGTGCAAACGGAAACCGTCAGTTACTAATCTCTTATGTAGGGAGGTTAAATTACTCGTATGCTGATAAGTACTTATTCTCTGGAATTGTACGCCGTGACGGAACTTCTAAACTTACTTCTGCTAACCGTTGGGAAGTTTATCCATCGCTATCAGCGGGATGGTTAATTTCTAAAGAGGGATTCATGGCAAACACTAAATCCATTATTTCTAATCTAAAATTACGTGCTAGTTGGGGACAAATAGGTAACCTAGGAAGTCTGCAACCTTATGAGTTTAGTGTTCCGTTAACACAAACATTGTCTTTATTGGGAGATACTCCAATTATCAATTATGGGTATGCCGAAAGAAAACTATCTAACGCTAACTTGATTTGGGAAAGTTCTGAGCAAACGAACTTAGGTTTGGATTTTGGTTTGTTAAACAATAAATTAAGTGGTACTGTTGACGTTTTTGTGAAAACAAATAAGGATATGTTGGTTAACAATCAATTACCGGGTCTTGCTGGTGCAAATGAAGGGCAAACGGTAAACGCTGGAAAGGTTGAAAACAAAGGGATCGAGTTAAGTTTGAATTACAAAGAGTCTATTGGTGATTTTAAAATGGACTTTACAGTAAATGCCTCAATGTTAAAAAACAAGGTGGTTTCAATCAAAGATGATCTGACTTATTTTGAACCTCAAGGTAGAGCGCGTGTGCGTAGTTTACCTATTGCCAATGTATATGAGGTAGGGAGCGCTCTAAATTCTTTTTATGGTTTTTCAACAGATGGATTGTTTCAATCTGTAGACGAAGTGAACACTTATGTAAATACTTCGGGGGTTAAATACCAACCCAATGCCGTAGCGGGAGACATCAAGTTTCAGGATGTCAATGGTGATGGCGTAATTAATAATAGTGACCGTATTGTTTTAGGAAATCCTTTTCCTAAAACAACGTATAGCTTCAATGCAAATTTTAATTACAAAGGGTTTGATATGAATATCTTCTTGCAAGGTGTTGCTGGAAATAGTGTTTTTAATGCCGTAAAACATACCGGACTTAATGCTTCTTTCCCAGGTTATAACTTGTTATCTGATTCTAAAAACGCTTGGTCGCCTACTAATACTGATACTTCAATTCCTATTCTATCGGCTAAGGATAACAATAATAATTTTGGTCGAATTTCAGATTTTTATATTGAAGATGGTTCATTCTTACGATTAAGAAATGTATCACTAGGATATACTTTTAACAACCAATTATTTAAAGATAAAGTAAAATTAAGAGTGTATGTATCTGCTCAAAATTTGTTTACCATTACTAAATATTCTGGAATGGATCCAGAGGTGGGATTAAACAATTTCGGAATGGACTTAGGGCGTTATCCATTATCTAGAATTTACATGTCAGGAATCAATTTATCTTTTTAAAGAAACAATAAAATTAAAGCAAAATGAAAAAAATAAGTTTTTTATTCATCGGTTTAACACTTCTTTTTGCAACATTAAGTTGTGAGAATGAGTTGGATCAAATACCGCAAGGAGCGCCTTCAACTGGTAATTTCTGGAAAACTGCTGCTGATGCAAAAGCAGGAGTAAACTCCATATATGCACTTTATAATGATGATAATATGTATGGTAGAGGGTTCTTTTGGCTTAATAATGCTAGTGATGATATTGGAACTAAACCAAGACAAAATGCGGAACGCATAAAGAACTTTATTGTTGATGGCTCTGAGTCTGATACTAAAGACATCTGGAAAGTACATTATGAAATTATGAAACGTTGTAATGATGTGATTCGAAATATTCCAAACATTACTATTGACGAACCTACAAAAAACAGAATGTTAGGCGAAGCGTATTTTAATCATGCAGTAATGCACTTAGAATTGGCTTATCGTTATGGCGATGACCGCGCCGGAATTCCAATTCAAGATAGAGAAGATCCTACAAATATTTATATTCCGCGTACAAAAAATGTAGCAGAGAATTACGCTTACATCGCAGCTGACTTAGTAAAAGCAGCAGATTTACTTCCTTATTTTAGTGAGTTAAGTACTGATAATTACGGGCGAGCGCATAAAACTGCTGCCTGGGGGTATTTAGTACGTACTTATTTGTATGCAAAGGATTATGATAATGCAATAAAATATGCCGATTTAATCATGAAAAGCGGTAAACAAGCTTTGTTGCCAAATTTTGAAGATGTGTTCAAAGTGAGTAACAATTGGTCTTCAGAATATATCTGGTCTGCAACTTCAAGTGCGGGAACAACTACATTAGGATCTATTTTTCCAGGTGTTTGTCTTGAAGATAAAGGTTGGGGTGCATACAATGGATGGGGAAATTTTTATCCTACAAAAGAATTATTAGATACTTATGTTGCAAATGATAAAAGACTTGCGGCTACGATATTGAAAAAAGGTGATAAGTTCACCTATTTTGGTAATGAAGTGACTTTTAACGAAGGAGCTTACCAAGTAAGTTCTAGTAACCGTACAGGTATGCAATTTAAGAAATATATGGATCCTTTTAGTTTTCCTAAAACAACTTCGGGTAGTGTTGATACGCGTTACGTAAATGCAAACGGAGACAAACCTTCAACGGCTTTAAATGTGCCGTTATTGCGTTATGCAGATGTGATTTTGATGATGGCTGAAGCCAAATTAATGAAAGGTCAAAATGCCGATACCGAAATTAATATGATTCGCAATCGTGCTGGTTTGCCTAGTCTTTCAGGAGCAACAATGACCGACTTAAAAAGAGAAAGACGTTGTGAGCTAGCAGGGGAGTGGACAGACCGTCATTTTGATCTAGTGCGTTGGGGTGATGCACAAGCAACCTACGCACAACCGCTACATGACTATAATGGAGTAGTAATTTACCCAGCTCGTAATTTTAATCCAGCAATACATAACGTATGGCCAATACCACCAGATGAAATCGCAGTAAGTAAAGGAACGCTTACGCAAAATCAAGGTTGGTAATCAATAATTTCAGTTTTGTTTTTTTTAGTCTTTACCCTGTGGGTTTGTTGTGATCTCGCAGGTGTAAAGCAAAAAATTAACATACTTTCTAACTTAAAAAACCAGTCTTTTAGCTCTAAAAGGCTGGTTTTGTTATTAAACAGTAGTACTATTTACACTTATAGCAACATAATTAATACACAAACAATATTCTAATGAAAAAAATAATTATCCTAATATGTTTCCCTGTTTTCTTGTTTGCGCAAGTTCAAGAGTACACCTCTTCAAACATCCATTCACACAATGATTACGCTAACGCACTTCCTTTTACAGCTGCCTATAGTAATGAAGTAGGAGTCATAGAAGCCGATGTATTTCTAGTAAATAACGATTTATTTGTAGCACATACAGTAGCAGATAGTAATCCAAATAACACCTTAAAGAAACAATATTTAGAACCGCTTACCAATAAAATAAAAGCTTTGCAGGGTAAAGTGTACCCAAACAATAAAGACTTAATTTTGATGATTGATGTAAAGTCGGATGCAGTTGCTACTTTACAACTGATCGTTCAACAATTAATTAATTACCCTGAAATTGTTGAAAACAAAGCACTAAAAATCATAATTTCAGGGAACAGACCAGATCCATCTTTATGGAAAAATTATCCTTCTTATATTTCGTTTGACGGACGAATAAATGAAGCTTATACTACAGAGCAATTGGCACGAATTGAAATGATTAGTGAAGACTTAAAAAACCACACGCAATGGAACGGCAAAGGTGTTTTAACTGAAGTGGATGCTAATAAAATAAGAACCATTATTGCCAAAGTGCACGAGCAACATAAAAAAATTAGATTTTGGTCAACGCAAGATAATGTGAATACTTGGATTGCTTTAATGAATTTAGACGTAGATTATATCGCCACAGACAATACGACTAAGTTAGCACAATTCATAGATGATTTAAAAAGAAATTACTTTCAAAACACTGAATTTCATACCGCTTATATTCCTGAAAATTCTTTGGCTTTCGCCAAAGTTAAAAAGCCTAAAAATATTATATTGTTGATAGGTGACGGAATGGGATTAACCCAAATTTATGCTGGTTACACTGCAAATAAAGGACAATTGAATATGTTCAACATGCCAGTGCAAGGATTTTCGATTACCAATGCCTCCGATAGTTATATCACAGATTCGGCTGCGGCAGCTACAGCTATGGCAACTGGACATAAAACTAACAACCGCTTTATAGGTGTTGATGAAACTGGAAAACCTCTAGTATCCATCATACAAAAATTAACTAAAAACAATTTTCAAACGGCCCTAATTTCTTCAGGAAATGTCACCGACGCCACTCCAGCAGCATTTTTTGCAAAACAAAGCGATCGAAGTTTTAATGAAGCCATTGCTTTGGATTTTTTAAGTTATCCTGCAGATATTTTAATAGGAGGAGGCACTGGCGAATTTATACATAGAAAAGATGGCAAAAACTTAGGCATACAACTACAAGAAAAAGGATATACCTTCTCGGATAAATTTAGCATGCTAGATACCATTGAGAACAGCAAGTTTGTACTAGTCGATAATGAAGCTGTTGTTTCTAAAAAAGAAGGAAGAGGGGATTTTTTATCTAAAGCTTTTACAAAAACAATTAAGACTTTTTCCAGATCTAAAAAACCATTTTTTATAGTGGAAGAAGGAGCTCAAATTGATTATGGAGGACATAAAAATGAATTGGATTATGTGGTGCGCGAGCTTTTAGATTTTGATCAATTAGTAGGTTTAGCCATGGAATATGTTGACAATAATAAAGAAACTTTGCTAATCGTTACTGCTGATCACGAAACAGGCGGTTTATCATTAATTGACGGTAGTATTGAAAAAGGATATGTTCATGGTGATTTTAGTACCAATGATCATACTGCTGTCGCAGTTCCTGTTTTTGCTTATGGCCCAGGTGCTGAAATTTTTAAAGGCGCCTATCAAAACACCGCTATTTTTGATAAAATACAATCTATTTTGCTCCAAAAATAAAAGTTTTTTTTTGTTTATTAGTAACAGCTGTTTTACTTTTAAAAAGTAGAACAGCTTTTTTTTATATTGATTTACAATTACTTAACTATTTGTTAAATGCTTATTACCCAACTTAAAACTGATTTTTGAGACATAGTAGTAGTATAAACTCAAATCATATTTTATGAAAAATCATGTTTTAAAATTCGGTCTAAAAATGTTTATTGCAGCTACATTTTTAGTTTCTTGTTCTGCACCTTCTATTGAAGGCACTGTAAATGCAAGTATTCAGGAAACTAAGGTTAGTGTCCCACAAAGTAAATTGCTAACGGCTAAAGCAGCTTCCTACACTTTATCAAACTGGATGGGAGCCTTAGAAGAAAACCAAAAATTAACTGCTTTCACCATTCCAGGAACACACGATTCAGGGGCTCGTTATGAAACTTTTTCTGGCACAGCAAAATGTCAAAACTTATCTATTGACGATCAATTAAAGGCGGGTGTTCGTTACCTGGATATTCGTGGGCGTCATTACAATAATACTTTTGAAATTCATCACGGAGTAGTATACCAAAAAATAAATTTCACTAATGTATTGAACAGTTGTAAAAGTTTCTTAGCGCAAAATCCATCAGAGACTATTATCATGTCTTTAAAAGAGGAGCATACAGCATCAGGAAATAACCGTACGTATGAGGCTACTTTTGATTCTTATGTGCAACAGTTTCCAGAACTGTTTTCATTAGGAAATACAATTCCAACTCTAAAATCAGTAAAAGGAAAAATTGTATTGTTAAGACGTTTTGCTGCTGTTAATACTAAAGGTATTGATGCTACAAACTGGACAGATAATACCGTTTTTGAAATTAATGCTACACAGGCTATTAAAGTACAAGATGTGTACAAAGTAGCTGATAATAATGCAAAATGGACTGCTATTACTGATTTAGCAAATGAAGCAAAACTAGGTAATGATGCTAAATTGTATTTAAACTATAGCAGCGGTTACAAATCAGGTCTTTTTGGAATTCCGAGTATTCCAACAGTTTCAAACACTATAAACCCAAAAGTTAAGAATTATTTTACGACTAATATTAAAGGTCATTTTGGGATTGTAATTATAGATTTTACTGATGCAACTACCAATGATTTAATGATTAAAACAAATTTTAATTAAAGTACTACTTTAACCTAATTCTTGCTACTTTTTTTTAAATGGTGAAATAAATGGTACCGTCCTTACAAGAAATAAAGTTCTTAAAAAAACGTATTACTGTCAAGGATAGCAACGGAAAGCCCGCAAAGGTAACAGTCTTTTTATAAAACAAACCCCAAAATAGCGACCGTAGGAAGCTCATTTTGGGGTTTTAGTTTTATAGACTGGTTCCTGCGGACTTGTAGTGAATAGCCAGCCCGGACAGCCTTATTATTTTAGCATTTTGCAGTTGTGATTTCGCCATTTACCAACCTGAAAATATGTAATGGATTGGCATTTTTTAAAGCATCAGGCAATAAAGCTTCCGGATAGTTTTGATAGCAAACCGGACGTACAAATCGCTCTATAGCGCCTGTTCCTACTGAGGTAGAATTAGGTGCTGTTGTAGCAGGAAATGGGCCTCCGTGTACCATTGCGTGGCAAACCTCAACACCAGTAGGGTAGTTGTTGATAAGGATTCGGCCTACTTTTAACTCTAATATATCAAAAAGTTCTTTGTAAGCCAAAAGATCATTTGATGTTCCAAAAACGGTCGCCGTTAAATGACCTTGTAAGTCGCTGGCATGTTTTAAAATTGCTTCTTTAGAACTGGCTTCAACAATAATACTCGACGGACCAAAGTTTTCCTCAGCTAGAGATGGATTTGCATTAAAATGCTGACTTGTTGTTTTGAATAATTGGGCAGTGGCATTATTTATAAGCGTACTCGTTTCTCCTTTAGCAAGCATTTCAATTTGGTTCGTTTCTTGCGTCTCTAATGCGCCCTTATCATACATTTTCTTGATACTTGGAGTTAACATTGTTCCAGCTGCTATCACACTGAATTTAGCTTGTAATTCCTCATAAAAAGGGATATTATCTATATTCTCATGAAGGAAAACAAGACCAGGATTAGTACAAAATTGGCCTACACCCATGGTGATCGATTGTGCTAAACCAGCGGCAATTACAGCGGCGTCGTTTTTAAGCATTTCTGGCAATATAAAAACGGGATTGGTGCTTCCCATTTCGGCAAAGACAGGAATGGGCTCTGGGCGGGCATTTGCATAATCAAACAAGGCTTTACCACCAGCAAATGATCCCGTAAAACCTACCGCTTTTATTCCGGAATGCTGTACTAAAGCAGCACCTATTTTCTTTGAATTTCCTTGAATTAATGCAAAAGTCCCTTCGGGCATATTACAAGTTTTTATGGCTTTGTAAATTGCATTAGCCACCATTTGTGATGTTCCAGGATGCGCTTCATGCGCTTTTACAATAACAGGACAGCCTGCCGCAAGGGCTGATGCAGTGTCACCACCAGCAGTAGAAAAAGCTAACGGAAAATTACTAGCTCCAAAAACTGCCACAGGCCCTAGCGGAATTAAAATATGTCTAATATCAGGTCTAGGTAGTGGCGCTCGGTCAGGAATAGCGGTATCTATGCGGGCATCAACCCAGGAACCCTCGCGTAAGTAACTTGCAAACAAATTCAGTTGATTGATCGTTCGGCCTCGTTCTCCCAGTAGACGCGCTATGGGCAAAGCTGTTTCTAAATGACAACGGTTGATAAGCGCGTCACCTAAATTAGCAATTTCAATTCCTATTTGTTCTAAAAAATGGGCTTTTTCAGCATTAGTTTTTTTGCGATAAGCAGTAAAAGCATTGGTAGCTTTTTCAACAACTTCATCAATTTCTTTTGGTGTAGCATTAGCAAATGTGTCCGCTAAAATTGTGTTGTCTACTGGGTTTATGGCTTGAAAGGTATCTTTAGAAATCATATAGTATATTTTTGGTTTTCCAAATTGGTTTACCAAAAATAAACATATTTAAATAAAACGAGGCATAATCCTTAAAGTATTTGAGATTATGGGATTATCGTTTTCATGATAAATAGGAGGGAAGCGGTAATTTATAGGCATAAAAAAAGTCCTTAGGGTGAACTAAGGACTTTTGTAATAATAAGCTATTATTTTTTAGACTCTTCGATAGAAAGCTTTCTAAATTCTTTTAACATTTTTTCCATTTCTAAAGTTGACTTACGTGCTCTTGCACCAGCAGCTTTAACTCCTTTATCAATTAGAGATTCTGTTTCTGCAGTAAATGTTTCAAATTCAGCGTTAATCTTTGCTACTAATTCTTTCATGATTGTTATATTATAGTTAAGGTCGCAAAAATAGAATTTTGCGGTGGATAGCCTAGCAATATTATGTTAAAAATATTTCAAAACGGACTTTTTTTCCTCATTTACTGGGCAAAAACGAGGTTTGGACTGTTTAATTGAATTTCGGTTTGAAAAAAAAAGCCGTTTTTATTGTATTTCTTTTGATAAAAAAGGAATTATTCCACCAACAAAAGTAGAAAAGCGACGCGTATTACTTAATTTTTTAAGTGATTTTATTGCTTAGATGGGTCAATTTGGTTTGTTTGAATATCGTATTGACGGTCTTGATATTCCTTACACATTGCTACAAATTCTTCAGTGTGTATGGTTCTAAAATTGTGATTTTCTTGCGGAATGATTTCAACCATTTTATCAATCATTATTTGGGGATCAAGTTGCTTTTTACCCATTTGTTCCGCTGCTTTCTCAATATCTTTTTTAGGAGTAAAGTGTACGTCTTCATCAAACCATTGTTTGTAAGAATCATAAGCGCGATCGTTAAAACCAGTTTCGAATGGCCCTGGATTGATAGTCGCTACCGTCACTCCAAAAGGTTGTAACTCATCACGTAAACATTGAACAACGGCCTCAAGCGCGTGCTTTGATGCGTTATAAGCTCCTAAAAACGGATTAGTCACTAATCCAGCAATCGATGAAAGAAAAATAACTTTCCCTTTTTTCTTTTCAACCATTTTTTTAATAAAAGGCTGTGAGAATTCAAGTGTTCCAAAGGTGTTGACCTCCATTACTTCTCTAAGATAATTTACTGGAATCTCTGCCATAGGTCCGGTTTCGGCTCTACCAGCATTGTTTACTAGAATATCAATATCGTATTGCCACGCTCTTTTACGGTCAATAGGATCTAAGATGTCTATTTTTATCAATTCAATTTGTTCTTTATAATCGGTGTCTGCTAATTCTTCTTTAAATCGAGACATTTGTTCCCATGTATGCACGGCAGCAATTACTTTGTGCCCTTGTTGTGCTAGTCCTATTGCTGTTCCTTTCCCTAATCCTGATCCTGCTCCTGTGATAAATATTGTTTGCTTCTTCATTTTGCTTGTATTAAAATTATTTTAGTACAGTAAAATTAAGGTTCTTAATAAGGGAATGGGTTATGCTACTTTTTACAATAGTTATAATATTATATATGGAGTGTATGAGAATTAGAGGTCTCAAATAGAGTTTAAAACTATTAGTATAAAATGCATCTTGTTTTTTCTTCTCAAAATTTTAGCTACAGATCAATACGATTAAAAGTATTTAACCTTAAAAATCAATTTAATCTATGGCTAATTTTAATTTTTTCTGAAATCCAATCATGCAGACTATCAGGGTGCCAAACCAAATCTATGGACTTATAGTCTATAGTTGTTTAGTTTATAAATGCGATTAGTGCAAGCATAAAACGAATTTATGCACCATGCAAGAAGACGTTCGCTGGAATACCAAAAAAATTTTTAAGCTTTTGAGCCATTTTTAAAGTGATTTCACGCTTGCCAGACAATATTGCTGAGACGTGTCCTTTACTCCCAATGATAGGTTCTAAATCTTTGTTTTTTATACCCATTTCTTCCATTTTTATTTTGCTGACTTCTAAAGCATCCAGTTCAGGCATAGGATAATTTTTATCTTCAAAATCTTTTATCAAAATAAGTAAAACAC
This sequence comes from Flavobacterium gelidicaeli, assembly GCF_013294005.1. Classification (GTDB taxonomy): domain Bacteria; phylum Bacteroidota; class Bacteroidia; order Flavobacteriales; family Flavobacteriaceae; genus Flavobacterium. Next base: position 314,918 of record NZ_JABSNK010000003.1, on the reverse strand, counting down.
CCAGCTCGTCATCTTCGGGAGTGTCGGGTTCTGCGTGAAATATTTCCATTGCACGCTTTACAGCTATTTTATGTTCAGCTTCGGTTTTAATTACTTTCCAGTTCATTTTTTTTTAATGCTATAATTTTTTAAATTTTAGAATTACCTCTTCAAAATCTTCCTTTATAAATTCCCAATATTTTCCTTTAGAACAAATTGGATTAAAATCTTCATCAGCTTGATCGAAGGAAGTGAAGTTTTGAATTATTAAATCTCTGTCATGAGTATAAGAATATCTTTGCTTATGTAAATCTAACATTTGGCTGATATTGTATAATTGAAGCAAATCATGTAGATCCCAAAAGTCTTTTTTTCTCCCCCCTCGTTGCACAACATCTATTTTCATTGCAATAATTTCTTCAATAGTTGCCATTCTGACTCCGTCTACTTCGATATAAGGTTGTATATAACTATCTGTGTAATATAGGTCTAATTTTATCGTGTTTTCTTTGTCTTCTCCAATAAAATAAGACTTTCCCATTGCTGGAATTGTATCTATATAATCAACAAATTTAAAATTTTATTTTAGATAGTTCTCGATGCTTCCAAAATCTAATGTTCCATAGTCGGCATCACTAAACAAATCAATATCGATAGATTCTCTGTGACCTATTTGTAAACTCAATGCAGTACCTCCTACAAGTCTAAAATCATTAAAAATTTCAGATTGCATTAATTGTAATAAACTATTTTTCAGTAAATCATTTACAGTAGCGTAGTATAACATTATGCGTTTTCTTTATTGCTGTAAATGGTGTAAGGTTTACGACTACTATTTGCAAGTGTACTTTTAACGATGGCACTTTTATAGAAGTGTTTAATTTCTTCTTTTTCGATATCATTACCACGTTCAAATATTCGTCTAATTACCGCTTCTCTTTGTTTTTGCCAATCTATTTTAGAAATATCAGTATCCCAAAATAATGATTTTCTTAAAAGAGATAAATCAGGCGTGCTTTGTTTTGATTTCCTCTTCTCTTCTTTAATGTCATAATACGTTTGTAGTAAAGCAAGCGAGCCTTCTTCTAAGTTTAATTTCTCCTCAATTTTCAATGCTAAAGCAGTATTAAGCCTTCTTTTGCCTTTTGTTATAGTATTTAAGGTTTGTGGATGTTCTCCAATAGAAAGGGCAAAAGGACGTTGTGAAATCGCTTTTTTGTTCAGTAAGCGTTCCAATATTATTCCAGGGTGTATGCCTTTGTATTTTTCTATTAATGTATTCATAGTACAAATATAAACAATTTTGTTTACATTAAAATAATGCGGTGGTAATTATCTCTAGTCATCTTATATATAGACATGCATTTGAAAAACTTCTTGTTAATCACCAATAATGGAAAAACAACCCTAGCACCTATTTATGATTATATAAATTCTACTATAACGATTAAAAATCCTGATTAAGAAATTGTATTAACATTAAAAGGAAAAAGAGCAATTTCAAAGCAACTGATTTCATAGAATATTATGCCAAAGAAAGATTACAACCCAACGAAAAAATAGTAGCTACAATTTAGATCAAATGAAAAAAGCAACACCTAAATGGAAGGAGCTGCTTGAAATTTCTTTTCTCTCTAATGGAAATGAAAGAGAATTATTTGGAGTTGTTGGAAAGTAGAATAGCTGTTTTTGATTAAAATATTATTTTAAAATTGCTAGAGCTAATTAAAAATAACAATTAATAATATATTTTGGAATGTTATTTTATATTCTTTAGAAATGGACTTAACGCGTTTTCAAATTTAGGTAGCATACTAATTATAAATTCATTCATTTCTAGCCAATCAGTCTGCCTAAATAAATTTACGCCTTGCTTTTCAATTTTTACTCTACTCATTTTATTTTCAGGTAGCTCTTCCCATTCTACTTCTTGACCAAACATTTATTTGTTTTGACCCCTATAATATCGTGTAATAATTTATTACATTCTGAATTTTTACAGTCGTAATTACGCTGGTATACAGGAATCACAAATTGTACGTTAGGAGCTTGTAAAAAGTTATTTACCTGTAGTTCGTTGGCTTTCAGATTTTTGGTAGTGGCTTTGTTTTTATTTAAGATACTCTAGCTAATTTTAAAAACTTAATTACCCTTTAACTTTAACTGCATTTTTTTTAATTAAATCCCTAACACGTTGCATATGAACAGCAAGAATTCCATCCGAAAAATCACCTATTCTACCTCCTATTTTATTTTCTATGACTTTAAATAATATGTTAGACTCTTCTGGAGATATGTAAGTCAAACCTTTTTTACCTACACTCGCCACACCTCCTACATATCCTACCTGTGCAACCTTTGTCCTTATTTTATCATTTTTAAACGTCTTAGCTATAAAGCTTGCGACTTGTTTATTCATTAACATATAACTGCCTTTAGCTATATACGAAGTTTTTTCAGCAAGTATTTTTCCTGATTTGTAATGTTGAGCTGCTTGAGTTAGACCTCCCAAAATTCCTTTGCAAGTACTTGTACCTGGTATAATCAGAAGCGCTGAAAAAGCCATTTCATTTCTATTATTTGCCTTTTCTAATTCAATCCTTGTATCCTCATCTTTTACTAATTCATCAATTTTAATCATTATTTCATCTGATAATACTATTGGACCTGCATCATAGAAATCATCAAACTCATCCTTTGCTAAAGAATTATATTTCAAATTCAAAATTGAAAGTTCATTAAATAATTCAAAATAAGTTTGATTAAGCTCTATTTCCTTCTCAACCAAAGTAACACCAGCTTCTCTACGAACTTTATCATTTAATAAATTAGCTTCTGCCAATGTATATGTCAATGCTGGAATCTTTTCGATTTCAATTAAGGTGTTTTTATAAATATCCACTTCACTTGCAAGTATTTGAGGCAAAATAGATTTCAATTTAGTCTTGTGTTTTTCTAAAATCTCAATAGCTTCATTAGAATAAGTGTTATTAGAAAGAGGAGCGTCTTTATCTACAACATTGACAACAAAAGAGCTACCTATCGTATCCAAAGTATCTTCTTTTTTACTATTACATCCCACCATTAAAATAGTAGTTAAAATTAAGGCTATATATTTCATATTAAAAATTTCTTTCTATTCCTAAATCTATCGTGTTTTTTACATTTTGTCCTTTACTGTCTTTTTCAAATTCAAAAAACAGATGACCATCTTTAGTAAACATATCCTGCTTCACTTCTCCTTGATAAATTTCTTTACCTAAATTTCCATTTTTATCAAAAATTAAATCATGCACGGGTTCTTTTCTAAATCCTTTTTTAATTCGTCGAACACCTACGTAATTGCATCTATTATTTTCAATTTTTAAATCATAAATTAAATATTCATCTTCTGTCACAAAAAGATATTTATAGGAATTTAAAGAACTTTTATGTGATAAATCTACATGTTCAATTGTATTATTATTGTCTATTTCACTCTTGATCATTTTATAAAAATCTCCTTTTTTTTTCATTAACTCATGTGGATTTGATGAAAACCACTTTTCGGCTAATTTATAGTCTGAATACTTTGTGTTTAAGTCAGTAAAATACTTCTCCTTCCTAACTTGTATTACAGAATCACTTTCACTAAAAACTTCTTTAGTTTTTTTCCATTTTTGCGATATATAAGACTTCTTTTCTTTTTTATTTTTCACAGACTTAACTTCAACATTTCCTTTTACAGCTGGTTTTTCTTCTTTTTCTTCTTTTCCGCAGGAAATTAAAATTAATAACATGGAACTTAGTAGGTAAGCATTTTTCATTTTATTTCAATTATAATTTATATTTTATTTTACAAATTAGTTTAAGTTGTTCAATTTTTCAAGCAACATCAAACTAATATTTTTATTCGTTAACCGATTCTTTAATTTTAACAATCCTTTCAAACTTCTCCCTCCTTGTTGCTGTTGGAATTTCTTTTGTTCCATACTTTTTAGATGGCTTATTCAACCATGAACTTGCGGATGGATGCGGAACAGAACCAATATATGGTAATGTATGTTTAGTTAATTTCCTTTTCTGCAACGCCTCTCAAAACCTGCTGCAATAACATTTTATTATATCCCTGACTTTTTTAAATAGGATAATTTAAATCATTACAAAGAAATGAGTCACTTTTAATGACAATTAGCTAATCCCATACTTCTCATTTAAAAAGCTTTGTAATTCACTACCAACAACTTTGGCAATATCTTGCCAATAGATAATTTCACATTTAGTTCTTAGATCAATATCTTTAATACAGTTTACCGTTTGAAAGAAACTTTTAGCTAAATCAGGTCTACGCATATCGCAAATTAATATGAACCTACCGTCATATTGTTTCGCTGCTAGAATATTTCTAATTAATTGATAATTAAAAAACTCTGTATCGCTTTGAACTAGTTTGTCAGTATGAAAAGTTTTTTCGAAATCTGAATATTGATTAACTATTTCTTTATTTTTTGAGGTAAAGTCTGATTCTGTCAGTTTGCACTCAACAATACATTTATTGAAAAAGACATCTACTTCCGTTGCATCATCGCAAGGTTTGCCATTAATTGTTTTTTGTACTTTTGCTAAAAATCCAAATTCTATATCTGAGAATTCATCAACTCTAAAAAGTTTCTTTGTCCCTTTCCACTTGGTAAATTCGGGATAACAGAATATATTCATTGCAAGAGCATCTGAACTATTGGTTGACTGCATTTCTGATACAGTTGAATTATTTGTTTGAGTATTCTGATGAGTCTTTTTAGTTCTGAGTAAATAGTTTTTATTCTTACTAATTACATCCCAACTTTGTTTTTGAAAACTAGATACAACATAATTAAAAATCAATGAGCTCCTTTTAAGTTCAGCAGGGTGAGCATAATTAACACCAAAATTGCTATTTCCATAATCATCTCCCAATTTGATTAGGACTTGTTTTAATTGATCTTCGTATTTCATATTTTCTCTTTTTAGTTCGTTATCAGTACATTCATTTAAAACTTCTCTAATTTTAGTAATACATTTTAAATTCTAGTTGTTGACACAAGCTTTCATAATTTTTAGTCATATTATTATCAATAACTCTCATTGGTTTGTACTTTTGACATAATTCGAAGAATAATAAATCAACAACTGTACTTGAGATAAACGCAATATCTTTTTGATACCCTGAAATTGACAAAGCAGCTGTTTTTTCTAAAAAATTATAAATATCATCTTCATGGGCACTTAATGTACTGCAACTCCCAAAATGAATCATCTTATTATCTAACCTTCCTTCGAATTGCTCAGCTAATTCATCTAAAGTAATTTCAATGTTATCACCCAAGGATATACCTCCTTTAAATCCATGAAAAGCCAAATAAATAATTTGGTATTTTCCATATTTGGTTTTATTATTTAGTAGCTGTTCTATTCTAGAGAAAAACTCATCTTTTGTAGCACACGTTTTGTAAATACTATCTACCCCTAAATTTAATTGTAAAAGTTCTAAAGCAGGTAAAATTGAGCTTTTTACTTTTAAATTTTCATTCCAGTCCCCTTCAAGACAAAATATATGTTTGTCGTAATGTTTAGCTATCATATTTCTATTGAATTAGTTTCCTTTCCCTACAACGCTTCTCTCAAAACATTCCAAAGTATTTATTTAATATTTGACCTGCACAATTGTTACAAATTAAATTATCACGCTATACCAAATCTTTCTTTTACCCTAATCATAAACTCATCTCCATCAATAGGATTAATTACCAATTTATCTAGTTCTTGAGCTACTGTTTCATAATTGTCATCTCTGTAGTATCGAGTTACTACAGGTTGAATTGGATCATTATAGATTATCCACGAGATGTAACTACAAAGTACATTTTTCATATCTTCATGACTGTATTGGTCAGCATGATTTTTGCGAAAATGTTCTGAAAGATCGTAGATACTATATCCATTTGAAACTACAGAACGGAAAGTCTCTAGCTTCTTTTCGAAATCAATTTTACCAAACTCATCACTGCTTGAAGCAAAATAATATTTTAATCTATAAGGTAAATTCACCTTTTTTTGAATAGTTGTAAATCGTACCATTGTATTTTTATTTATTTAGTGTCCCCTTGCAACGCCTCTCTCAATACCTGCTGCAATAACATTTCATTACACCCTTGACTTGCTTTTATACTTTGCGCCAATCCATCACAAAACCCCATTAATTCCTCCAATTTGGCAACGATTTGTTCTTGCTCGTGAAGAGGTGGTAATGGAATTTTCATATTATGAGATTGTGTTACTGATATATTTGCCTGACCCGCTACACCTTTAGTATCAATTGCTTTTATTTCAGACATCTCGTTCAAATACCAAAAAACAAAAAAATTCATACTTTTGAATAAAGGCCTAATCAAAACTGCTGCTTGATTAAAATTACATTCAGGAATGCTATCTGGAATTATTGCAATTTTCCCCAAGGGTGGGCCAACAATATTCATTATAACATCACCTGAATAAGCACGACATCTTTTTAATTGACCATTGTGAACTTCCTCTTTTATATACTGTGGTTTATAGTAGAAATCAATTTTTTGATTTCTTAAATTATACATTTTCAAATATGGAATCCCCCTTTCAACAAAAGAATCTTTAGAAGGAGTACTTCCACTTGTTATATATGCTATTTCCCCCAATCTACACCAAGCCCAATGTTCAGGAATTTCAAAAGGAATTTCATCCTCGGTAATTGGTGCTAATGGTTTTTCTTTCTTGATTTTTTTCTCGGCAATGAGCTGGGCTTTCTCTGCTTTTATTTTTTCAAGTAGTTGTTGTCCTGTTTCTTTGGTATTGGTGCTTTTTACCAACTTTCCTTGCATGACTTCACGCAAAAAAGATTGACGTAGTTGTTTTACGAGGTCGAGTTGGTGGCTGAGTTCGATGCCTAACATCTCTTTAGAATTAATTAATTCAAAGGTTTCTTTAATTTTAAATTTATCATCTTTAATTTCAATAATTCCATTCTCAACTTCATTAAGAGTTCTAACAATTTCCCTCTGTAAATCGATGTTTATCGATGGTATTGTTATATGAGATATTCTTTTTAAACTAATAACTGGCTGAGCAGATGTATTTGCATATTGTAATATATTCTTGTAATTCAAATAATGAATCAGGAAGTTTAAATCAAATTCTTCATTTATTTTTGTTGCATACAAAGCATTATCAGTAACCCATGAATTTAAATCTATTTTAAATACACAACCACATCTTGCACCAACTCTACCAATACCTAAAGTTTCATAACTAACATTAAATTTATTATGTGTTTTCGTCGTAAATCCGCCACCTCCATATACAATAAAATCACCAGCAATCATTTTTTGAGCTGATAAAAAGTCTCCACTTGACAGAGTTATGACATCAAAAATATTAAGTCTATTTTTATTATCAAAATCAGAAAATATTTTATTTCTAACTGCAGTTAACTTGACGTCTTCTATATATATTTTTGTCACAACTAATTAATTAATAGGTTTGTCTTTTTAACAAAGTTTTTTTTCCAATTATTCTTCATCCTTACTTTGTTCAATGCGTTCATAAAATTCGTGTAGTTTGTCTTGTAATAGTTTTTTGTTGGGTAGTTTTATGGTGTATTCGCTAATCATTGTTGGCGAAAGGTTTCGGCTTAGGGCATATTCTACCACTTCGTTGTCTTTGCCTTTGCATAGTAAAATACCAATGCTTGGGTTTTCGTGTTCTTTCTTGACATCACGGTCTAATGCTTCGAGGTAAAAATTGAGTTTGCCTAAATGTTCGGGTTCAAAATCGGTGGTTTTTAACTCAAAAGCGACCAAACATTGTAGGTTTCGGTGGTAAAACAACAAATCAGTTCTATAATCTTTATTGCCTACTTGCAAACGAAACTCTTCGCCTACAAATAAAAAGTCTTTGCCCAATTCGAGCAAAAACTGTTTCATTTGCAAGATAAGTTGCTTTTGTAAATCTTTCTCAGAATGCAATTCGGGTAAGTTCAAAAACTCTAAAACATAGTTTTCCTTGAATATGTTTTCTATTTCATTGGGCAAAACTCTCGGCAGTGCTGAGAGTTTTTGATTACTTAATACGGTGCGCTCAAAATAGGAGCTATTAATTTGTCTTTCGAGTTCTCTTGATGTATAATTTTCGCTTTTACTTAAATTTAAATAAAATTCTCTTTCCTCTGATGATTTGGCTTTGCCGAAAATAAGAACATTATTAGTCCAGCTTAATTCTCTCACCAGTGGTGCGAGTTTTGGAGAATCATTATAAGTTTCGTAAAACTGCTTCATTCGCCACAAGTTTTTATCCGAGAATCCTTTTAAATTGGGTTCTTGTGTTTGGATAAATTGCGCTAGTTGTTGTACAGTGGCTTTTCCCCAACCTTCGTTTTGTGTTCGGGTGGTGATGTATTTTCCAATTTCCCAGTACAAATTAATAAGCTCGGTATTTACCGCTTTAAAAGCATTGTATCGAGCCGTTTTTATTAAGGTTATAATATCCGAAAACTGTGGTTCTATCATTTCACCGCTTGTTTTAATTGATTCAACAAGGCATTGCTTTTTTCGAAAGAAGTATGCAACATTTCCATTAGTTCAGCACTGTTGTATTCGTGTGCTTCCTCAGCTTTGGTTGGGTTTTTTATGTCCAAATCATAGTTGCGGTCTATAATGGTTTGTATGTCAACTTTCCAAGCAATATCACTTTCTTCACGATTGTTCCACCATTTTTTAATCGGGTTGAATTCCTTGGCTTGAATCGGTTTGGTTTTGTTGTAGGCTTTTTGTCCTTCGGGCAAACGGTGTTCGTAATACCAAACTTCTTTGGTAGGCGCTCCTTTGGTAAAAAACAATAAATTGGTCGCTACCGTGGCATATGGTTGAAAAACCGAGTTTGGCAAACGTATAATGGTGTGTAGGTTACAATCTTCTAATAGTTTTTGGCGCACACGCTGCTTTACCCCATCGCCCGTAAGCGAACCATCGGGCAATACGATTCCTGCACGACCATTTTGTTTCAATAAATGAATCATCATAATTAGGAACAAATCGGCACTTTCTTTAGTTCTAAAATTCTGTGGAAAGTTGGTTTCATTATTGTTGGCTACAATTCCTCCAAAAGGTGGGTTGGCCAATATAGCGTTGACACGGTGTTTTTCGGTAAAATTAGACAGCGGTTGGTCTAGTGCATCCCCAAAACGAATGTTGGGCACTTCCATATCATGTAAAATCAAATTGGTGGTTGCCAATAAATACGGTAAAGGTTTGTACTCCCAACCCATTACATTATCGGCTATGCTTTTGCGTTCTTCAACGCTGTTGGCTTGCTTTTTTAAATGTTCAATCGCACAGGTCAAATACCCACCCGTTCCACAAGCGGGATCCAGAATTTTTTCGCCCAATTGTGGATCAATCATTTCGGTAATAAAACTGGTAATGGCTCTTGGAGTGTAGAATTCCCCACTTTTACCCGCACTTTGCAATCCTTTTAGAATGGCTTCGTACAATTCACCAAAAGCGTGACGGTCTTTGGCAATATTAAAATCGATTTCGTTAAGTTTATTCAACACCTTACGAATGTTGATTCCGCTTTTCATGTAATTGTTATTCCCCTCAAATACCTCACGTACAATCAACGCACGACGGTTGCCCGTACTCACATCTATATTACGCAAAGCAGGAAAGAGTTGGCGGTCTACAAATTCTAGCAATTCGTCACCTGTCATGCCTTCGTCATCACCTGCCCAATTGTTTTTTTCGTTTACCCAATGAAAAAGATCAGGAATGGGTGAGGTATAATCATCATCCATCAACTCGAGTTCTTTGTCTTTGTCACTAAATATTTTTAGAAAGAGCATCCAGCCTAGTTGTTCTATGCGTTGGGCATCACCGTTTAGTCCAGTGTCTTGCCACATGATTGTTTGGATGGATTTTAAAATTCCTGAAATGTTGCTCATTATAGTTTATTGTGGTGTTTATTATATATTTCTTTTTAATGCTGATTTTATTTTTCCTGATTGCTCTTCCTCATAATTGTTCATTATTTCAAATGGATCTTCGCCAATGGCTTTCCACTTGTCTTTTGTGAATGTAAAACTATATGTAAATCGATCAATTCCTGTTACATTGTTATTAATTACAATTTCCAGAAGGTCTTTATTTTGAAATTCTAAAGGAATATCAAAAGCATCTATTTCATTAACTCTATTCAGTAAAGTGGTTTTATTAAGTTTAAAATTAGAATCGATCATTGCAGTGGGAATCATAGGTGTTCCCATACACATAAGTCCGTTGTTCTTATTAAAACGGTATAATTTCCAATAATGTTTCAATTTTTCAACATCAGTGGTCACACAAGTACAAAATTTGATTTTATCTGACACAATACACATACTTAGGCTTCTTTATAGAGTTCAATTTCTAAATCTCTAATAGCTTCAAGATAGTGCTTTTTGTTTCCAAAATGACTAATGATCTCTATTGGAGACCCAAAAACATCAAAAGGTTTCACTCGCAAAACATCAATATTTTCAATATTTTCTACCCCTTCATCGGCATATTTATCCAATAAGGTTTCTAATACTTTTCGAGCTTGTTCTTCGTATTTGGTGAAGTAGTTTCGTTTTTTGACGTTATTAGCTCTGTCCTTACGGGTTAAGGGTTTTTGGTCATAAGCAACATGACAAATTAGATCGAATAAATCTACTTCTCTATCAACCGCAGCATATAGAGCTTCCACCATTACACCTTGCTCTTGCAGCTCTTGAATAATAGCCTGTTTTTTATCAGCTTCATTCCATGTCAATAGAAAATCATCAAGCGAAGCATATTTGTCTGTAATAATTTTTTTGGTATAGTCCTTCAAACTTATAGTGATTGGTTTACCATTCGAATCAAAATATAACTCTCTGCTTACTAGTACTGAAACATCTACACCATTGACGTACTGCTTTACACGTTTTTTATATTCTCCATCTGAACTAGGTTCTCTTATTTCGGGTTTTTCGATTATAATTTCTTCACCTGTAAGTTCATCAATAATAGGATAAGGATTGATTTCTTCTTCATCAATTATAGTTTCTAAATCAGTCCCTTCAGTTGTTGGCTTAACCACAATTGGATCACCATCAAAAGCAGGGTCAGCAAAATTATCAGTTGCATTTCGAAAATCTAAAATTGTAAAATAGAGTTTGTTGAACTCTTCATTGATACGAGTTCCACGCCCCACAATTTGCTTGAACTTGGTCATCGAATTAATATTAGCATCCAAAACGATCACTTTACAGGTTTGTGCATCAACTCCTGTAGTCATTAACTCAGAAGTAGTGGCAATAACTGGATATTTTTCTTCGGGATTAATAAAGTTGTCTAATTCCCGTTTACCTTCCTCATTATCGCCCGTAATTTGCATCACGTATTTATAATTTTCGGCAACCAAATCGGCATTGTGTCTCGCTATAGCATTTCTCATCCTTTCAGCATGGTCAATATCGGAACAAAAAATGATCGTTTTGGCAAAACGGTCTAATCCTTTTAGATATTCGGTTACTTTTTGAGCAATTACATCAGTGCGCTCATCAATTACTAGAGTTCGATCAAAATCTTTTCGATTGTATATACGGTCTTCAACATTATTGCCTTCCTTATCTGTTTTACCCTGTTCCGGGCGATAGCCTTCGGTATCTATGTTTAGAGCCACACGAATGACTTTATACGGCGCTAAAAAGCCATCATCAATCCCTTGTTTTAGGGTGTAGGTATAAACAGCTTCACCAAAATATTCGGTGTTACTGCTTTCTTTTGTTTCTTTTGGAGTGGCGGTCAAACCAATGTGAGTGGCTTGGTTGAAATAGGTTAGAATTTCTCTCCAAGCACTATCTTCTTTTGAACTACCTCTGTGGCACTCATCAATTACAATTAAATCAAAGAAATCGGGCGAAAAGTCTTTGTAAGCGTCTTCAATCCCTGGTTCGTTATTGGTTAAACCTTGGTACAAGCCCAAGAATACTTCATACGCTTTGTCAGAAGTATCAATTCCTCGTTTTTGATTGCTTACTAACTCTTCTTTGCCATTATTGTGACTTATAAATTTCTTCTTGATCACCGTCATTTTATCCTTAAAATGCTTAAAATCACCTTTTCGAGTTTGATCAATTAAAGCAGTTCTATCAGCAAGGAATAAAATTCTTTTTTTTGCTCTTGACTTCCATAAACGATAAATAATCTGAAATGCGGTATAGGTTTTTCCCGTACCCGTAGCCATAACCAAAATGATTCTATTTTGACCATTGGCAATAGCTTCAACCGTTCTATTGATCGCTATTTGTTGGTAATATCTTGGTTTTCTACCAGAACCGTCTGAAAAGTATTTTTGTAAAGCTATTGTTTCGCCTATTGGCGTCACAATGCCTTTGTATTGTTTGTATTTCTGCCATAGCACTTCAGGCGAAGGAAACTCGTCTATCGCTAACTCAGTTTCAATTTTAGAGTCAGTAATTGTGCGATCATGGAATAAAAAACCATCACCATTACTGCTAAAAACACAAGGAATATCAAGAATAGTTGCGTAGCTCAAAGCTTGTTGTATTCCTGAACGTATAGAATGTTTGTTATCTTTGGCTTCAATTACCGCGACAGGATTATCTTGATAATACAATATATAATCTGCACGCTTGCGTTCTCCACGAGAGGTTAATTTACCTCTCACGTAGATTTTTCCATCTGTAAAAAACACTTCTTCAAGTATTTGCTTTTGTAAATCCCAGCCCGCACTTACTAGTGCAGGAGTAATAAACTTAGTGCAGATGTCTCTTTCTGATAAACTTTTTTTATCCATGTTTGTCGAATATGTAAAAATACATGTCGCTAAGATATTGAAAAAATAAAGGTTACGGATACGGGAAACCACAAAGTACTATGTTTTTTCTTTCTTTTAGTTTCTTTTGATGGTTTGATTTTGATTATGTATAATCATGTAATGTTTTAAAAACTAATAAACCAGTAACTTACATTCCTGGTTTAAATAGAGGGAGCAGTACATTTTATTTTAAAAATGAAAGATGTTGCAAATATTTTAATTCTGCATTTTAACGGAAAATTTTATAAACTGCCTTTTTATTTGCTTATCGTTTATTTTTTTGTTTAAATACTTTTCTTGAGAGGGATTATGCTGCATTTAAATAGAAGTTCTAGATTGTAGTAAAAAGGTTTTGCATGAATTTTTACCGATTTTAAGTATGATAATTTCATATATATGAAACGCAATTGTGATACTAAAATTCTTTTTTAAAGAAAGTACTTTTATTTCCCAATACAAAAGTTAGCAAAAATATTCCCTAGCAACTCATCATTAGTAACTTGACCGGTAATCATCCCAAAATGGTACAAAGCTTCACGAATATCTAGAGCCATTAGATCGCTAGAAAGGTTGGTTTCTAATCCGTATTTTACTTTGGTTACTTCGTCTAATGCTTTTAGTAACGAGTCGTAATGTCTTGTATTAGTGATTATTGTTTCATTGTTTCGTAAAGCGCCTGTGTTTACAAAAGAGAGTAGCTGATTTTTAAGTTCGTCGATACCGATCTTTTGTTTGGCAGAAATTTTTAAAAGTTTCAGGTTTAAAGTTTCAAGTTTTTGGCTGATGCGTTTCAATTCGGATTCATCTAACAAATCCATTTTATTGATCACAACCAGAATTGGTTTTTGAGGGTATTTGTTTTTTACTTTTTCAATTTCGACAATATAGTCCAAACTTGAAACTTGAAACTTTAAACCATCAAACAAAAAGATGACTACCTGTGCTTGCTCTATTTTTTCGAATGTTTTCTTGATTCCGATGCTTTCTACTACGTCTGCGGTTTCTCTGATTCCGGCGGTGTCAATAAATCTAAAACCGATACCGCCAATCGTTAATTCATCTTCAATTGTGTCACGGGTAGTACCAGCAATCTCTGAAACTATAGCACGTTCCTCATTTAATAAAGCGTTTAATAAAGTCGATTTTCCTACGTTGGGTTCGCCTACAATAGCAACTGGGATTCCGTTTTTAATTACGTTTCCTACGGCAAAAGAGTCGATCAAACGTTTTAAAACAAACTCGATTCGGTTTAATAATTCGTGAAACTGCGTTCTATCGGCAAATTCTACGTCCTCTTCGGCAAAGTCTAATTCTAACTCGATTAGGGAAGCAAAATTCAATAATTCTTCACGCAGTTTGGCAATTTCGTTAGAGAATCCACCACGCATTTGCTGCATAGCGATTTGGTGACTCGCTTCATTGTCTGACGAAATCAAATCGGCAACGGCTTCTGCTTGTGATAAATCGAGTTTTCCGTTCAGGAAGGCACGTAACGTAAATTCACCAGGATCTGCCATTCGACAACCTTTGCGAAGTAACAATTGAATGATTTGTTGCTGAATGTAAGTAGAGCCGTGACAGGAAATTTCGATTGTATTTTCTCCTGTATAGGAATTAGGTCCTTTGAAGATTGAAACTAAAACTTCGTCTAAGGTTTTAGCATCATCAACAATATGCCCTAAGTGTAGGGTATGTGTTTTTTGATTTAATAAATTTTTATTTTTAATGGATTTAAAAACCGAATTACCAATGGTAATGGCTTCTTGTCCTGAGATTCTTATGATGGCGATAGCTCCAGCTCCTGATGGGGTTGCTAGTGCTACTATGGCGTCGTTGTTTAGCATTTTTTATTGTATTGGTTGCAAAGGTACTAAAACAAAAGAAGTGATGGAAAGGATTTAAGTTGATTGTTTATAGGGATCGCGTGAGGGGTAGAAGCAAGTTACCGAAGTAACGCGTATGACCCGACAGCAGCTAGCAAAAAGGGGTATGGCTGCAAACTATATTACCCTTTTTTCTAGCTGGTGGCAAGCCTTAATTTATCTTAAAATAGTTATAAAGAACTGATGTTTATCATATTATTAGCGTAATTTTAAACGTAATTTTGATTTATCAATCTATTAAAACATTAGAAAATGAAACGTATCCTTTTTCCAACCGATTTTTCTGAAACGGCAAATAATGCCTTTATTCATGCGCTAGAATTTGCAAAATTAGTTCAAGGTGAGCTTATTTTACTACATACTTTTGAAATGCCTGTGTTTGATAATCAGTATTTTCCTGAGAATTATATGGTGATTTACGATTCTATGCAGTTATCACAATTTGATATGTTTAAGGATGAAATTCCCAAATTACGTGCTATTGCTGAGCAACATCATTTGGATAAAATCAAAATGACGCACCGTTTAATGGATGGTAGTTTGCTTTTTAATATTGAAAAATCGATTAAAGAAGACAAAATTGATTACGTGGTTATGGGTACAGCAGGCGCCACGAGTTGGACGTCATTTTTTACGGGTACTAACACCGCTAATGTGCTTACGGATATTGACGTACCATTATTGAGTGTTCCCGCTGAAGCAAAATACCAAAAAATTCATAATATAGGCTTTACTACGCGTTTTAGATCTAAAGATAAAAAGGCATTGAAGCAAGTAATAAAAATTGCTAAACTGGCTGGAGCAAGAGTGAAATGTTTGTATGTAAAAACAAGCGATGCTGACGTTGATGAAAAAACAATAAAAAAATGGGAAACAAAATTTGAAAATGAACCCGTAGAATTTTATATAGTAAACAGTGATGAAGTTAAGGAAACTATTGTTGACTTTATTATGTATAAAGAGATCGATATCTTGACCATGCTAACCTATAAAAGAGGTTTCTTTGAAGGTATTATGAATCCTAGTTTGACTAAAAAATTAACTAAGAATTTCGAAATTCCTATTTTGTCGATTACTATTAAGCCGTAATTTTTTTAACGGTTTATTCTAAAAATAAATTTAATAGTATTCTTGTAGTCCCTTATTTTACTATAATTAAGGAGGAATATTTATTGTGAAAGAAAGCAGCGATACTCTTTTGAGTTTTGACTGCTTTTTTTATTAATTCCAGCAACAATTTAAGATTTTATTAGTGAACTTTTTACAATGGAATCCTATATTTGTTTTTCATAAATCAAATAATGAATATATACCAAACCAACCAAGAAAAATACGCTCAAGAGTTAGCGTTAATTAATAAAAAATACACAAGTATAAGCGTTTTAAGGCTTTTAAGTATCTTGTTTTTCATAGGATTCTCCTACTTATACCTTAAAGAAAGTGATCTGCTTTATGTAGGTTTAGCAGTGGTTTCATTCGCAGTTTTTATATTTTTAATGCGTTACCATTCAAAATTATTACTGAAAAGAAAAATTACCGAAGCGCTTGTAGCAATCAATAAAAATGAAGATGATTATTGTAGTAAGAACAGTTTGCCATTTGCAAATGGTGCGGTTTTTAATGATTTTCAGCATCCTTATGCTTATGATTTAGATGTTTTTGGTGACCATTCTTTATTCCAAAATCTAAATAGAACGGCAACTTATGTGGGTAAAAAAACACTTGCCAATCAGTTATTAACGCTTTTGCCAAATGATGCGATTGTGCAAAACCAAGAGGCAGTTAGCGAGTTGACTAAAAAAATAGATTGGCGTCAGGAATTTTTGGCTTTCGCCAAAGTAAGTAAGGACAATAAAACGAGTTATGAAGCTTTATTGACATGGAGTAAATTCCCAAGTTCGTCCTTGCCAAAATGGACTGATGTTGTTTCATACATCATGCCTATTTTGTTTTTTGGTGTTTTGATAACCTATTTTGTTACAGATAATGCTACGTTTTTAAACTACTTGATCTATATCTTTTTAATCAATTTAGGGATTTTAGGGAAATTTTTTAAACGCATCCAGATAGAAATTGCTAATGCCGAAGATATTGATAAGGTCATTAGTCAATATAGTTTGTTGCTAAAAAAGATTGAAGACGAAAAATTTGAATCGACTAAATTAATCGCTTTACAGCAAAAGCTAATTTTTAAAACCACAACGGCTAGTTTGCACCTCAAGAAACTATCGGAATTGTTTGCCAATATGGACACGATTGGAAATCTTGTGGCGGCATCGTTATTTAATGGTACCTTCCTTTTTAATCTTCATGTTTTGAAAAAATTATTGGCTTGGAAAGAGGAACATGCTGCAGTTTTAGAAAATTGGCTGGAAGTAATTGGAGAATTCGAAATGCTGAATAGTTTGGCTAATTTAGCTTATAACAACCCTGATTTTGTATATCCAAAATTAAACTCAGAGGCTAAAATTGATTTTAAAAACTTAAGTCATCCGTTATTAAATTCAGAAAAGAGAATAGGAAACGACGTCTCTTTTCACCCACAAAGCTTTATGATTTTGACAGGTTCTAATATGTCTGGTAAAAGTACTTTTTTACGAAGCCTTGGTGTTAATATGGTTTTGTCTGGAATGGGATCTGTGGTCTGTGCTAATGAGGCGAATGTGCATCCGTTGCCTATTTTAGTTTCGATGCGATTATCAGACTCTTTGTCTGACAGTGAATCATATTTCTTTGCTGAAATTAAGCGTTTGAAACAAATCATGGATGCTCTAGAAGATCAACCTGCTTTTGTTTTACTAGATGAAATATTGAGAGGAACAAATTCTGACGATAAACGAAACGGAACTATCGAAGTCGTTAAAAAAGTAATTGCTAAAAATGCCGTTGGAGCAATTGCAACCCATGATATTGAAGTGTGTTTAACTACAAATGACTACCCAGAGACGCTTATAAACAAATGTTTTGAAGTAGAAATCGTTGATAATGAATTGCATTTTGATTACAAACTTCGCGATGGAATTTGTAAAAATAAAAGTGCTACTTTCTTGATGAAAAAAATGGGGGTAATTTAAAAAAGGATTGCCAATTATAAATCTACGTAGTTACTAGGTAATATCTAATCCAAATGTTGTTCTTAAAAGATCAATGTTTGGATTTATTTCGTGCAAACGATTGTACCTGTCTTGATCATTAAAACTACGTTTACTCTCAATACTTTCATTTACAATAACTTCAATCGTAATATCATGATTGTGTAAGTGGCCGCGTAAATGGCCAACTAATCCATTTTTTTGACTTTCAAAGTCCAACTTAGAACCTTCATTAGGCAATTCAATACTTACTACGGTTCCATTTAATACAGGATCGTTAATCAGTAATAATGACTCCATGATTTTAAACCCTTTCGAACCTAATTTCTTAGCATAGTTCGTCCATTGGATCATCATGTCTGTTTCAGTAAAATCCTCGGTAGGTAAGTTCTCGGTAGGTTTTACAAAGTTTTTATTGCTTTCTTCTAATGCTTTTTTAGCTCGGATACTCGCTAATGAAAATGCCGAAACTTTAGGGCCATCATGTAACGGAGTTTCCTTTTTAACTACTGCAGGCGGTGTATTATTTACAGGAGTAACCGTAACTGTTGGAGTAGGAGTTTTAGTTTCATTAGTTGCTACTGCAGTTGGTTTTGCAACTTCAGCAATGGAGTAATCTTGTTTTCTAAAATAAGTAGGTGGAATTATAAAGGACTCAGCTTTTTTTTTTCTCCATCATAGTTGATAGAGGCTAGTTGCATTAAACAAAGCTCTACTAGTAATCGCTGGTTTTGACTTAATTTGTATTTTAAATCACAATCATTCGCTATTTCGATTCCTTTAAGTAAAAATTCGGTGCTGCATTTTTGTGCTTGAACGCCGTACATTTTCTGCGCTTGTTCACCAACTTCTAATAAAGTCAAGG
The DNA here is from genome assembly GCF_013294005.1 of Flavobacterium gelidicaeli. Classification (GTDB taxonomy): domain Bacteria; phylum Bacteroidota; class Bacteroidia; order Flavobacteriales; family Flavobacteriaceae; genus Flavobacterium. Next base: position 296,211 of record NZ_JABSNK010000003.1, on the reverse strand, counting down.
TAGCAGGCGTTTTACTCACTAATAAATCTCTAAAATGAGATGCTAATCCTGAAACAAAATGATGCGCATCAAATCCTTTAGAAAGAATATCATTGAAGGCCATTAATAAATCAGGTATCTTATTTTCTAGTAATAAGTCGGTTATATTAATGTAAGTCTCGTAATCCAGCACATTTAAGTTTTCGGTTACGGCAAGACGCGTTAAATTAGTACCACAGTAAGAAACCACTCTATCAAAAATTGATAAAGCATCACGCATAGCGCCATCTGCTTTTTGAGCAATAATATGCAAAGCATCGTCTTCAAAAGAAATTCCTTGACTAGTTGCTACTTCGGCAAGATGTTCTTTGGCGTCTTTTACAGTGATTCTTTTAAAATCAAATATTTGACAACGGGATAATATCGTTGGAATAATTTTATGTTTTTCGGTCGTAGCCAAAATAAAAATAGCGTGCTTAGGCGGTTCTTCTAGCGTTTTCAAAAAAGCATTAAATGCCGCAGAAGAGAGCATGTGCACTTCATCTATAATGTACACTTTGTATTTTCCGGTTTGTGGCGGAATACGAACTTGGTCAATTAGGCTTCTAATATCATCAACAGAATTGTTTGAAGCCGCATCTAATTCGAATACATTAAAAGCAAAATCTTCAGTTGGATCATCATAACCTGGTTGGTTAATTTTACGTGCTAAAATACGCGCGCAAGTTGTCTTTCCTACACCACGAGGTCCAGTAAACAGCAATGCTGAAGCCAAGTGATTGCTTTCTATAGCATTCAATAAAGTATTGGTAATAGCTTTTTGTCCTACAACATCATTAAATGTTTGAGGACGATATTTACGAGCCGATACAATAAATTGTTCCATAGATTTTTATTCGAAAGCAAATATAGTCATTGCCTTTATATTATGAAAATGATAATTTGGTTAATTCTAAAATTAACAATAGAATAAAATAGGTAAATCTAAAATGTTTTTTAATCAAGTTAATCAAAGCTTTGAAATTCAAAATAATAGCATTTTTTAAACCTATAATATACTAAGGAACCTCTTTTTATAAAAGGACGTAATTATATTAATGGCATTTAATTACGGCCTTTTATTTCAATAGCAATTAATGCTATTGTAGCCGCACTAATTGAATTTGCTGCAAAACCAGCTACAAAGACGCCTTTAGTACCATCTTTAGATTGGATACCATATACTACTGATTCATCAGCAGGATTAGAATTTCCTTCATAGCGGTAAATGTGAATTATTTCTAGATCAGTTGGTTCATTTACAATGGTATCTTCGTGAAGATTGTAATCGTAAACAAATCCCATTTGTGCTAACTCTTCAAGTGCTATAGAAACAGAAGCATAACGGTAGGTATTTTTCATAGTTTATTATTTTAATAAAATTAAAAAGAAAAAACTATTCTTAAACTCTTTGCTATACTAACTGCAACTAGTTATGACTTGTTTTTACGTCCTTCTAATTCTATATTAATTAATGCTTGAGTGGCTTCGGTGATAGAATTTGCTGCAAATCCTGCTACAAAAACACCTTTTTCGCCACTTTTTGATTGAATTCCGTACACCACAGCTTCATCATCAGGATTAGAGTCTCCTTCGTAGCGGTAGACATGCATAATTTCATAATCAGTAGGATTTGCTACGATATGATCTTCGTGTATATTGAAATCATAACTAAATCCTTTTTGTTTTAACTCTTCTAATGCTTTTGAAACTGAAGCGTAATGATAAATATTTTTCATAATGTAAATTAAATTGTATTGTAATAAGTTGTTGAATTTTAATTGAAAAGCAAATAGAAGTTTTTTTATCGGTTACGGCCGTCTTTGGTAGTGATATTGATCAGTATTTGTCCAGCTTCACTAACCGAGTTTGCTGCAAATCCTGTAACAAAAACACCTCTTCGTCCCGTGCTGCACTTTATACCATAAACAATAGCTTCGTCACCGGGATCTGAATTGCCTTCATAGCGATAGATGTGTTCTATTTCATATTTTTCTGGACATTTGACAATATCTTGTTCATTTAGATTAAAATCATAAGTGAATCCTTTTTCATGTAAATCGTCTAATGCTTTAGAAACAGTGGCGTAATGGTACATTTTAATTTTCATAAATACGGCTGGTGTTAGTTATGTACTAAAGATAACTATTTTATAATTAATAGATTGTAAAAGTGTTGTTAAAGTAAATAATAGAAAGTAGTAAAACAGCAATAAATAGTGTAGATTTGCGACACAGACCGCCTTATCGCTGTTTTGCTTCTGATAGCTATTGGGACAAAAGAGAGGAAAGTCCGGACACCATAGAGAAGTATAGCGGGTAACACCCGTCAGTTCTAATTTATTAGGGCTAGGACAAGTGCAACAGAAAGTATGTACAGGTAATGCTGTAGTGAAACCAGGTAAACTCTATACGGTGAAATATCAAGTATATCAGCATTTAAGGGCTTCTCGCTCGTTGTTGAAGGGTAGGTAGCTTGAGTCTCAGAGTAATTTGAGATCTAGATAAATGATAAGGCTCCAATTTATTGGAGACAGAATCCGGCTTATAGGTCTGTTTTTTTTCTTTTTATTAAAATTTAATGAAGTAAGGAATGTTAATTCTAAAGTAAACCATTAAAAAATTATGTTCCTTCAAGTCTATTGTCTTGATGACTTAATTTTTTAATGGTTTTATTTTTATATAAAAACGGTAAGCATGAAAACAAGAATTGGAATTTTAGGATTAGGTGGAGTAGGAGGGTATTTTGGTGGACTTTTGGCAAAAGCCTATAGCCAATCAGATGCTATTGAAATTGTTTTTATTGCACGCGGAAAAACGCAAGAAATAGTTGCAAAATCAGGACTTAAACTAATTACAGATACTGATGAAACTATTGTTTTTCCTACTTTAGTTTCTAATGATCCTGAAATAATTGGAAAATTAGATTACCTAATATGCGCTACCAAAACATATGACATCGAGGAGAGTTTGTTATCATATAAAAAATGCATTACTAAAAACACCATTTTTCTACCTTTATATAATGGTGTTGATGCTCCTGAGCGTATCAGTGCCATTTTTCCTGATAATGAAGTATTACAGGGTTGTGTGTATATTGTTGCTTTGATCGAAAGTCCTGGCGTGATTAAAAAAGTTGGTCCTTTTGAAAAATTATTCTTTGGTTCCCATTCTGCTTCCGTGACTAAAATGAAAACGTTACAAACTATTTTTGTAAATGCTGGGATTCAAAGCACTTTAGTTGATCAAATTGAAGAAACGGTCTGGGAGAAATTTATTTTTATCTCTAGTTTGGCTTCAGCAACATCTTATTTGAATCAAAATATTGGAGAAATTATAGGTTCTAATACTAGTAGAGCTGTTTTTGTGAACTTATTACAAGAAATCACGATGCTCGCAGCTGTCAAAGGGTTGGAATTACCTAATGACATTACAATGAAAACTATTCAAAAATTAGAGAAAATGCCTCATGAGGCTACTTCCTCAATGCACCGTGATGTGATTTCAGGACATAAATTTGAATTAGAATCGCTAACCGCTTTTGTGGTAAATGAGGGGTTGAAATATGAAGTAGACATGCCTACCTATCAAAAAGTACTGGATGCATTGGCTTTGAAAATGCCTTCTGAATAATGTCCTATTCCAGAATATTAATAGATTATAGTAATCTATTATAAAGTTAGATTCATAATAAAGCCCGTCTAGAATACTGCTATGACGGGCTTTTTTGTTTTAACGATTGATCAGTTGTGCTTTTTCACGCATGATATCAGCTATTTTTCTATTTTCAATTTTGCTCTCCAACCAAGAGATAATATCTAGGTATAAAAAAGCTCTTTTTTCATAGGTATTTTTCTCTAACTCAATAAAACGGAAACGCATTTTTATGAACTCCTTTTTAATATCTGCAGGGTATAATGAATTTAAGTTTTTCAAAAACCGAATAATCTCTTTTTGAACTTCATGCAAGTCATTCATTTTTAATAAAAACTTATAGGTACTTTTAAGTTGTGCCTCTAGATTAAAATCTTTACCCATTTCATAATGTTCAATCAAATAAAGCAATCGAGCAAAACACATTAAATCCTCACGCATGCTTAGATTTTTGTTGTTTATAATTTTCTCTAAGTAAAAAATAGATTCGGCATATTTTTCTGTTCCAAAATAGATACATGCAATTTTATAATAAAATAACATCTCGTGATGCTCATCTAGATGTTCGCTATGCAAGTTTATTTTATGTAATATCTCTGGAATTAAATATTCGCTTTCGCTAAAAGTACCCTCAAGAATATGATAATTTAATTTATTATTATACAAGTACAAGAAAGACAATGACGCTACATTATCATTAACTGGAAATTTGGGGTTGTTAATCGTCTCTTCTAATTTTAATAAGTATTTTTTAAAATTAGACTTGTACTTTAACATGAACAATGATTCTAATAAATAATGGTTTCCTTTTAAGAAAAATACCGGATTTAGATAAATCATATTGGGGTTGTCATAAAATAAGGTAACCCATTTATAAGCATATTTATAACTACCTAAAAAATCTTGTACTAAAAAACTGTGCCATAAATTAGCATTGTAAAACCAGTATTTTTCGCGAAAGCCAAACTTACTCTCATCAAATTTTGAGATGTGCTTAGTAAAATAGTCATCTATATATTGAAACTCTTCGTCTGTCTTTACGTAGCCTGTTTTAAGCATGATGCCATACAGTTGCAGTGATAAATTAGATAATTTACTAGAAATAGTATTTTGGTAATTTAATTCTTTGGCTTGAATAACTAACTCGTCTGCGCGACCTTGTATACTTCGGGTGATGTATTGTGATTCGATTAATTTTTCGAACTCTACAATTTCAAAGGCCATATACTTTTCGTCATTCTCTAGCGCTTGAATTTTAGTTTTGTCCAATATTTTTAGACTTTGCTTATACAGACCTTTATTATAAAGTATGCTTGCAAAGTCAATTTGCTCTCTTAATTGGTATCTAATATTCTGACTTGGAATATTCAAACGGATACTTACTAATATCTGTTTGTACAAATATGATTTCAAATTAGATAGTTGCACTTTTTTAATTGCACCACTTTTTAAAATTATTTTCTCGTCATACGCTTCAGATTTATCTAAAATATTAAATAATTCAATGAACTTAGTATGTGAACTTGTTTCTAATCGGCTGGCAAAAATCTTAAATTGCCTTTTCTCCGACTTAGAAAGTGATTTAATTAATACAAATAAAAAATCTTTTTGATGGTTAGCCATTGTAAAATAATAAAGCTTAAATTGTTGTAAATCAATAACTTGTATGTTTATAGTTTGCTTTATGAGCAGTATATTTGCTAGTATTTGGTTTTATTATGAGGGAATCAAATCTAACTTTGTTATTGAAATGTGAAATTACATTAAATAAATGAATATGAATAGAGAGAAAGTTCAAATTTTTGACACCACTTTAAGAGACGGAGAACAAGTTCCAGGATGTAAATTAGATACCAAACAAAAACTAGTTATTGCAAACCGACTGGATGAGATGGGTGTTGATATTATAGAAGCTGGTTTCCCTGTATCGAGTCCTGGTGATTTTTTATCTGTTTCTGAAATTAGTAAAATTGTAAAAAACGCAACTGTTTGTGGGTTAACTAGAGCAGTAAAAAATGATATTGACGTTGCAGCAGCGGCTTTAAAATACGCTAAACGACCAAGAATTCATACCGGAATAGGAACATCAGAATCTCATATAGTTCATAAATTAAATACCACTCGCGAAGATGTTCTTGCTAGAGCAAAAGCTGCTGTAGCTCATGCAAAATCATACGTTGAAGATGTAGAGTTTTATGCCGAAGATGCTGGAAGAACTGATAATGAATTCCTTGCTCGAGTCTGTGAAGAAGTGATTAAATCAGGAGCAACAGTTTTAAATATTCCAGATACTACAGGATATTGCTTACCCGAAGAATACGGAGCAAAAATAAAATACCTAAGAGAGAATGTAAAAGGAATTGAAAACGTAATTTTGTCTTGCCACTGTCATAATGATCTTGGAATGGCAACAGCAAATTCAATTTCTGGAGCAGTAAACGGCGCAAGACAAATAGAATGCACAATCAACGGAATAGGAGAGCGAGCAGGAAATACAGCACTTGAAGAGGTTGTAATGATTTTCAAGCAACATCCTTACCTTAATTTATATACTGACATTGATACCAAACAATTGAACGAAATGAGTCGTTTAGTATCCGAAAGTATGGGAATGGTGGTACAGCCTAACAAAGCAATTGTAGGTGCTAATGCCTTTGCTCACAGCTCAGGAATTCACCAAGATGGTGTTATTAAAAACAGAGCTACTTATGAAATCATGGATCCTTTAGATGTAGGTGTCAATGAATCTTCAATAGTACTTACAGCTAGAAGTGGTAGAGCGGCACTAGCGTATAGAGCTAAAAAAGTGGGTTACGAATTGACAAAAGTACAATTAGACATTGTATATGTAGAGTTCTTAAAATTTGCAGATATTAAAAAAGAAGTCATAGATGAAGATATTCATCAAATAATAGAAGCTTGTAAAAGCGTTACTGTATAAGTGTTTTATTAGACCAAATAACACAACTAATTATTTTTTCTAATTACCATTAATAGCGAGAGATATGAATTTAAAAATAGCAGTATTATCAGGAGACGGAATAGGTCCTGAAGTAGTTTTACAAGCAAAAAAAGCATTGTATGCCATTAGTGTAATGTTTGATCACGAGTTTATTTTTGAGGATGCCCTTATAGGCGCTGTCGCTATTGATAAAGCAGGGGTAGCATTGCCAGAGCAAACCTTAAACTTATGTTTAAATACAGATGCAGTATTATTAGGAACCGTAGGAGATGGTAACCCTAAACATGATAATAATCCAGATGCCCAAAAACGTCCTTCGCAGGCTGTTTTAAAATTAAGAAAAGAATTGGGGCTTTTTGCCAATAAAAGACCAATTAGAACGTATTCGACTTTGATGCATTCTTCTCCTTTAAAGAGAGAAATTATTGAAGGAACTGATTTTATCGTTTTCAGAGAATTGACTGGTGGAATTTATTTTAGTGATAAAACCTTAAATGAAGCAAAAACTAAAGCGTCAGATGTATGTGAATATTCCGAAGAAGAAATTACTAGGATCACACACTTAGCGTTCAAATCGGCACAAAAAAGAAGAAATAAAGTCACTATGGTGGATAAAGCGAATGTGCTAGAAACTTCTCGCTTATGGCGAAATGTAGTACAAAAAGTGGCGTATGATTATCCAGATGTAGAATTGAACTTTTTGTTTGTAGATACTGCCGCAATGCAATTGGTTCTTAATCCTAAACAATTTGATGTTATTCTAACCGAAAATCTTTTTGGAGATATACTTTCAGACGAAGCAAGTGCTATTACAGGATCGATTGGATTGTTAGCTTCAGCTTCTTTTGGAACTACAAAAGCATTGTTTGAACCTATACATAAATCGTTTCCACAAGCTAAAGATAAAAATATTGCAAATCCTATTGCATCAATCGTTTCAGCGGCAATGTTGTTAGAACATTTTGGCTTGACCGAAGAAGCAAAACTTGTTCACGAAGCTATAGAAAAAGCAATTGAATACAATGTAGTAACTATTGATTTGAATCCAGGAACTAGTTTTGGAACTAATGAAGTAGGAGAGTTTGTTTCAAATTTTATTTTGAATAAAGATGACTTGATGTACTTTAATAATGACAATGTACACATCGGGCAATCGACAATCGTTTAAAAACGAAAATTAAATTAAAAATACAGATACACAACATATAGATAATGGAATTAAATAAATACAGTAAAACCATCACACAAGACGAAACGCAACCAGCTGCTCAAGCTATGTTGTACGGAATTGGTTTAACCGAAGATGATTTAAAGAAAGCACAGGTTGGAATTGTAAGTATGGGGTACGAGGGAAATACGTGTAACATGCACTTAAATGACCTTGCTAAAGATATTAAAAAAGGAGTATGGAAAGAAGACCTTGTTGGTCTAATTTTTAATACTATTGGTGTGAGTGACGGAATCTCAAATGGTACTGACGGAATGCGTTTTTCACTAGTATCAAGAGATGTAATTGCTGATTCTATCGAGACAGTAATGGGAGCACAATGGTACGACGGTTTAATAGCTGTTCCCGGTTGTGATAAAAACATGCCTGGATCGGTAATTGCAATGGGTCGTGTAAATCGTCCGTCGATTATGGTTTATGGAGGAACAATCCATTCAGGTAAATGGAAAGGAGAATCTTTAAATATTGTTTCTGCTTTTGAAGCTTTGGGTAAAAAATTTAGCAATACAATTGAACCCGAAGATTTTAAAGGAGTGATTAAAAATGCTTGTCCTGGTGCTGGAGCTTGTGGCGGTATGTACACAGCCAACACCATGTCATCAGCAATTGAAGCCTTAGGAATGAGTTTGCCTTATAGCTCTTCTAATCCGGCTTTAAGCCAAGAAAAAAAGCAAGAATGTATTGATGCTGGTAAAGCAATCAGAATATTATTAGAAAAAGATATCAAACCTAGAGACATTATGACTCGTGAAGCATTTGAAAATGCGATTACGATGGTGGCAGTTCTAGGTGGTTCTACAAATGCGGTAATGCATTTAATCGCAATGGCACACTCTGTTGATATCGAAATCACATTAAAAGATTTTCAAGATATTAGTGATAAAACACCTTTGCTTGCTGATTTAAAACCCAGCGGAAAATACCTAATGGAAGATTTACACGAAGTAGGTGGGGTTCCAGCTGTAATGAAATACTTATTAAAAGAAGGATTGCTTCACGGAAATTGCTTGACTGTAACCGGAAAAACATTAGCTGAAAACTTAGCAGCTGTTCCAGATTTAAATGACGGACAAGAAGTAATTCACGAAATCCAAAAGGCACTAAAAGCAACAGGAAATATCCAAATCCTTTACGGTAATCTTGCCGAAGAAGGATGCGTAGCAAAAATTAGTGGTAACGAAGGAGAATATTTTGAAGGAGATGCTATTGTTTTTGAGAACGAACATGATGTTATCAAAGGTGTTCGCGCTGGAGAGGTAAAACCAGGTAATGTGGTCGTCATTAGGTACTGTGGACCTAAAGGTGGGCCAGGAATGCCTGAAATGCTAAAACCAACATCAGCAATTATGGGTGCCGGTTTAGGAAAAAGTGTCGCTTTGATTACTGATGGTAGATTCTCTGGTGGTTCACATGGCTTTGTTGTAGGTCACGTAACGCCCGAAGCTTTTGATGGAGGTGGAATTGCACTGGTTGAAAATGGTGATATTATCACTATTGATGCTGTAAAAAACACAATCAATCTAAAAATTTCTGACGATGAGTTTGCTGCAAGAAAAGCAAAATGGGTACAACCCGAATCGAGTATCAAAAAAGGAGTTTTACTAAAATACATTCGCTCAGTATCAAGCGCATCTACTGGATGTGTCACTGACAAATAAAGCAAAGAGCGTTAGTCTCAGCGCGAATAAATTATATCCGATGGAAACAAATAAAATATCAGGCGCAGAAGCCGTTATTAGATGTCTATTAGCAGAAGGAGTAGATTTGGTTTATGGTTACCCAGGTGGTGCGATTATGCCTGTTTACGACGAATTGTATAAGTTTAAAGATGAATTGCATCATGTGCTTGTGCGCCATGAGCAAGGTGCAACGCATGCTGCTCAAGGATTCGCTAGAGCAACAGGAAAAGTGGGTGTTGCTATCGCTACTTCGGGACCAGGAGCTACAAACTTGGTCACAGGGATTGCTGATGCGCAAATAGATTCTACACCAATGGTATGTATTACGGGTCAAGTTGGTAAACATTTGCTAGGATCAGATGCTTTTCAAGAAACAGATATTATTGGCATTTCGACTCCAGTGACGAAATGGAATTACCAAATTACAGAAGCTTCTGAAATTCCAGAGATTATGGCAAAAGCTTTTTATATTGCTAGATCAGGTCGTCCAGGCCCAGTATTAGTTGATATTACTAAAAACGCTCAGTTTGATTTACTTGATTTTAGCTATAAAAAATGTACAGGAATTAGGAGTTATGTTGCGGTACCCAAATTAAAATTGGGTAAAGTAAAAGAAGCTGCTACTTTAATTAATAATGCTAAAAAACCACTGATCGTTTTTGGACAAGGAATTATTTTGGGTCAAGCTGAAGCATTATTCAAGGAATTTGTTGAAAAATCAGGTATTCCTGCAGCGTGGACAATTTTAGGCCTTTCTGCTTTGCCTACTGATCATCCTTTAAATGTTGGAATGTTAGGAATGCACGGAAATTATGCTCCTAATATGTTAACTAATGAATGCGATGTGCTTATTGCGCTAGGAATGCGTTTTGATGACCGCGTAACTGGAAATTTAGAAACGTATGCTAAGCAAGCAAAAGTAATTCACTTTGATATTGATCCATCAGAAATTGATAAAAATGTAAAAACTGAGGTTGCAGTTTTAGGAGATGTAAAAGAATCATTAGCTGCCTTGCTACCTTTAATCGAGAGTAAATCACATGCAGTTTGGCATGACGAATTCAAGAGATTATATAAAATTGAATGTGAGAAGGTAATTAACGAAGAACTTGCACCTACAAATGGTAAAGGAATTTCTATGGGTGAAACGATAGAAATGATCAACAAACATTCAAAAGGAGATGCTATTATGGTATCTGATGTTGGGCAACACCAAATGTTTACTTGTCGCTACTCGAAGTTCAATCAATCTAAGAGCAATGTAACATCTGGAGGATTAGGAACGATGGGATTTGCTTTACCAGCAGCTATTGGTGCAAAAATGGGAAGACCTGATCGTGAAGTAGTCGCTATAATAGGTGACGGTGGTTTCCAGATGACAATACAAGAATTAGGAACTATTTTTCAAACTAAAGTTCCTGTGAAAATTGTGGTACTTAACAATGAGTTTTTAGGAATGGTACGCCAGTGGCAACAGTTATTTTTTGATAGAAGATATGCATCTACCGAAATGACCAATCCTAATTTTGTAGCTATTGCTGAAGGGTATTATATTAAAGCTAAAAAAGTAACAAAGAGAGAAGATCTTGATGCTGCAGTCGCCGAAATGATGGCGTCAAAAGAGTCTTACTTTCTAGAGGTTATGGTTGAAAAAGAAAATAATGTATTCCCAATGATACCTACAGGAGCGTCAGTTTCGGATATCAGATTAAGTTAATAATATGGAAAATCAAACATTCACAATTTCTGTTTATTCAGAAAACAACGTTGGATTGCTTAATAGAATATCAGGAATATTCTTAAAGCGTCACATTAATATATTAAGTCTAAATGTTTCAGAATCAGAGATTGAGACTGTTTCTCGTTTTATTATTGTTGTCAATACAACTGAAAAATGGGTGCAAAACATTGTAGGTCAAATAGAAAAGCAAATTGAAGTAATTAAAGCATTTTATCATATAGATGATGAAACTATTTTCTTAGAAAATGCTTTATTTAAAATAGAGTCGAGTTTATTATTTGATGAAAGACAAATCCAGAATATCATTAAGGACAGTAACTCAGAGATTGTCACTGTTGCAAGAGACTTTTTTGTGATTTCAAAATCAGGAAAACGTTCTGAGATTGAGGAGTTGTACAGCAGGTTAAAACCCTATGGAATTATGCAGTTTGTACGTTCCGGAAGAATATCTATTTCCAAAGAAAAAATGGAAATTTCAGCATTATTAGAAGAATTAAAACAAAGATAAAAATAAAAAAAATGGCAAATTATTTCAATTCATTACCACTAAGATTACAATTAGAACAATTAGGCGTTTGCGAATTCATGGATCAATCAGAATTTGTTGATGGAATAGCAGCATTAAAAGGTAAAAAAGTAGTAATTGTTGGTTGTGGAGCTCAAGGTTTGAACCAAGGATTAAACATGAGAGACTCTGGGTTGGACATTTCTTATGCATTACGAAAAGAAGCAATTGATCAAAAAAGAGCTTCTTATATGAATGCTGCAGATAACGGTTTCAAAGTAGGAACTTATCAGGAATTAATTCCTACAGCTGATCTAGTTTGTAACCTTACGCCAGACAAACAACATACGGCAGTTGTAACCGCAATCATGCCACTAATGAAACAAGGAGCTACATTAGCGTATTCTCATGGTTTTAATATCGTAGAAGAAGGAATGCAAATTCGTAAAGACATCACCGTTATTATGTGTGCGCCTAAATGCCCAGGATCTGAAGTTCGTGAAGAATATAAAAGAGGTTTTGGTGTGCCAACATTAATTGCCGTTCACCCAGAAAATGATCCTAATGGAGACGGTTTTGCACAAGCAAAAGCCTATGCAGTAGCTACAGGTGGTCATAAAGCTGGAGTTTTGAATTCTTCATTTGTTGCCGAGGTAAAATCAGATTTGATGGGTGAGCAGACTATTCTTTGCGGAATGTTGCAAACAGGTTCTATTTTATGTTTTGATAAAATGGTAGAAAAAGGAATCGAACCTGGATATGCTTCAAAATTAATTCAGTACGGATGGGAAACAGTAACAGAAGCCTTGAAACATGGTGGAATTACAAACATGATGGATCGTTTATCTAATCCTGCTAAAATTGAAGCGTACAGACTTTCTGAAGAATTAAAAGACATTATGCGTCCGTTGTTTCATAAACACATGGATGATATTATCTCTGGCGAATTTTCAAAAAACATGATGATTGACTGGGATAATGATGATGTTAATTTATTGACTTGGAGAGCCGCAACAGCCGAAACTAATTTCGAAAAAACTCCAGCTCAAGAAGCGCCAATCTCTGAACAAGAGTATTTTGATAATGGTGTATTGATGATTGCTATGGTAAAAGCAGGTGTTGAATTAGCTTTTGAAACAATGACCGAATCTGGAATCATTGCAGAATCTGCTTACTACGAATCATTACACGAATTACCTTTGATTGCAAATACAGTAGCGAGAAAGAAACTATACGAAATGAACAGAATCATATCGGATACGGCTGAATACGGTTGTTACTTATTTGATCATGCTTGTAAGCCTTTGTTAACTGATTTTATGAAAACAGTAGAAACAAATATTATTGGTAAACCTTTTTCAAACTCAAACAGCGTTGATAATGCCGTTTTAATTGCAGTAAATAGAAGCATTAGAGTACATCCAATTGAAGAAGTAGGTGAGTGGTTAAGAGCGTCAATGACTGCTATGAAAAAAATAGGATAAATTAAGAAGAAATAGGAATTGCCACACATGAGGTGTGTTGAAATGACACCATGCATTGATTTCAATATTTTGAATTAGTAAAACAACATAAATTTAAAAAATGCATAGGGTTGCTCATTACATTCACTTAGTTTATTAGTAAGCTAAGTGAAGTAATTCCTTTATTAAAGGTTGTCTATAATTTGTTTCCGTTAAAAATTATAAAAAAGGCAGAGTTCCCTATGTCGTTAAAATAATAGTTATAAAGGAAATTGATAATCCCCAATATTGCGGATAAAAGGGGTGTTTTTCTTTAAAGGCTAAATTAATTGTTAGAATAATTGTTAAATTTAAAAGGCGAAATAGATATTCTATTTCGCCTTTTTTACACGCATTCGTTAAGAAAATAATTCATTTTATTAATTTTTCATTCTAAGGTGGATTTCGCTATTAAAAATGTATTTTTTCATAGGAATTTATAATTTAAATAATTTTAAGAATCGGGAGAGTTTTAATATATTTATAAAAAATTAAAAAGCATGAGTTACTATAAAGTCGATAATTTAGAACAATATTTCAAACATTATAACAAATCTGTTAGAGAACCTAGAAAATTTTGGGGTAAGATCGCCGAAGAAAATTTTACTTGGTACCAACAGTGGGATAAAGTTGTCGATTTTAATATGGCTGAAGCAGATATAAAATGGTTTACTGAAGCAAAATTGAATATTACAAAAAATGCTATTGATCGCCACCTAAATAAGAGAGGCGAAAAAACGGCAATCATTTTTGAACCAAATAATCCAGAGGAAGCGGCATTGCATATAACATACAATGAATTGCATCAAAGGGTTTGTAAAATGGCTAATGTGTTGCGTGAGCAAGGCATTAATAAAGGAGATAGAGTTTGTATTTACTTGCCTATGATTCCTGAATTAGCCGTTGCAATTTTAGCATGTGCAAGAATTGGAGCAATACATTCTGTAGTCTTTGCAGGTTTTTCTGCTTCGGCTGTAGCCAATAGAATAGTAGATAGCGAATGTAAAATGGTAATCACCGCAGATGGTGGTTTCCGCGGAAATAAAACAATCGAATTAAAAGAAATAATTGACGAAGCATTAGAAAAATGTCCTTCTGTCGAAAAAGTTTTGGTAGTTAAAAGAACCAATACTACTATTAAAATGATTGATGGTAGAGACCAATGGTTGCAACCGTTATTAGAGGAAGCTTCTGATAACTCTGTAGCTGAAATTATGGACGCCGAAGACCCATTATTTATACTTTATACTTCTGGTTCTACCGGTAAACCTAAAGGAATGGTGCACACTACGGCTGGTTATATGGTGCAAACAGCTTATACTTTTAAAAACGTATTTAATTACGAAGAAAATGATATTTTCTGGTGTACTGCTGATATTGGTTGGATCACGGGACACTCCTACATTGTATACGGACCATTATTGAATGGAGCTACCACCGTTTTATTTGAAGGAGTTCCATCTTATCCTGATTTTAGTCGTTTTTGGCAAATTATCGAAAAACATAAAATAACGCAATTTTATACGGCACCTACTGCTATTAGAGCTTTGGCCAAAGAAAACTTAGAGTACGTAAATAAGTATGCTCTTAAATCATTAAAAGTGATTGGGTCAGTAGGCGAGCCTATTAATGAAGAAGCTTGGCACTGGTTTAACGATCATGTGGGAGCCAAAAAATGTCCTGTAGTTGATACATGGTGGCAAACAGAAACCGGCGGAATCATGATTTCTCCAATTGCTTTTGTTACACCTACGAAGCCTACGTATGCAACGCTACCTTTACCAGGGATCCAACCTGTTTTAATGGATGACAGACGTATTGAAATTGAAGGAAATCAAGTAGTAGGAAGTTTGTGTATTAAGTTTCCTTGGCCAGGAATTGCAAGAACAATTTGGGGAGACCATCAACGCTATAAAGACACTTATTTTACAGAGTTCCCTGGGAAATTTTTTACTGGTGACGGTGCTTTACGCGATGAAGTGGGCTATTATAGAATTACTGGTCGTGTAGATGACGTAGTAATAGTTTCTGGACATAATTTAGGAACCGCTCCTATTGAAGACGCTATTAATGAACACCCAGCAGTTGCTGAGAGTGCTATTGTAGGTTTCCCACATGATGTAAAAGGAAAAGCATTATACGGTTACGTAATATTGAAAGAAACAGGAGAAATAAGAAATAAAGAAAATCTTTTTAAAGAGATTAACCAGCATATTTCTGACCACGTAGGACCTATCGCTAAATTAGATAAAATTCAATTTGTTTCAGGTTTGCCTAAAACGCGCTCGGGAAAAATTATGCGTAGAATTCTTCGTAAAATAGCCGAAGGAGATTTTTCTAATTTTGGAGACACATCTACTTTATTAAACCCTGAAATTATTGAGGAAATAAAGAACGAAAGAAAATAATTTTTGGCTTTTAATTCTGCCAAATGTTAAACTGCTTCCTAACCGAAGCAGTTTTTTTGTTTTGCGTCAATAAGTATGAATGAAATAACTTAAATTAGGCCTTATGAAACAAACTAATGCTATCGTAATTGTAGGTGGTGGATTAGCAGGTCTCACTGCTGCCATTCATTTAACTAAAGCTGGATTAGATGTTCTTTTGATCGAAAAAAACGAATATCCTAAGCATAAGGTTTGTGGCGAGTACATATCGAATGAAGTGATACCATATTTCAATTGGTTGGGTATTGATATTCTAAAATACAAGCCAACGATAATTGATAAATTGCAATTTTCAACAGCAAATGGAAGTTTGATTAACTGTGAATTGCCTTTGGGTGGTTTCGGAATCAGTAGGTATTTATTGGATGCTATTTTATATAAAAAAGCAATTGCAAATGGTTGTAAAATAATTCAAGACACTGTCGAAAGTTGTACTTTTTTAGAAAATGAGTTTACTATTACAACATCAAAAAACACTGTTTTTAAGTCCGAAATTGTATTGGGAGCTTTTGGAAAACGCGCTAATATTGATGTTAATTTGAATCGGGATTTTATTCAAAAAAAATCGAATTGGCTAGCTGTAAAGGCACACTATTCTGGTGATTTCCATGATGATCTTGTGGGTTTGCATAATTTTAATGGTGGTTACTGTGGGGTTTCTAAAGTTGAAAATAACAGTATTAATATTTGCTATTTAGCAGATTATAAGACATTCAAAAAATATAAGAACATACAGGATTACCAAGATAAAAACATCATGTTGAATCCACACTTAAAAAAGATATTTTTAAACAGTACCTTATTATTTGAAAAACCTCTAACAATTAGCCAAATATCATTTGAGAAAAAAAAAATAGTTGATAATCATATTTTAATGATCGGAGATACAGCAGGTTTAATTCACCCTTTGTGTGGAAACGGAATGGCAATGGCCATACATAGTGCTAAAATAGCATCAGAACTTATTATTTATTTTTATAAGAGTAATACAACTAGTAGGTCTATTTTAGAAAAAGAATATGAAAAAAGTTGGAATACAAATTTCAAAAAGAGATTAAAAATGGGTCGGTTTCTAGCAACTATTTTGCAAAAGCAAAAACTAGCTAATGTGTTATTACGCATACTAATTGTTTTTCCTTTTTTATTACCTAAAATTATAAAAAGTACACATGGAAAACCTATTCTTATTCAAAAATAAATGGGCATAAATACAAAATTTAGAACTGATCAAGAAGAGATTATGGATGACTTTGCTTTAGAGGGTGAAGTTTTAAGAGCTACTTTGGATAAAATCGCCCAAATAAATCAATTTTTAGGCGGTAATAAATTAACGCTTTCAGGAGTGAAAAAATTATTAAAAAAAATAGCTGAAAATAATATAATCACAATTGTTGATGTAGGTTGCGGTAATGGAGATATGTTGCGCTTATTGGCCGACTATGGTAAGAAAAACAGCTTAAACTTTAATTTAATAGGTATTGATGCGAATAATTTCACTGCTAATCACGCAAAACAACTTTCAGAAAGTTACTCCAATATTTCCTATCGATGTGAAGATGTTTTTGAAACTGATTTTAAGAATTTAAAATATGATATTGTTTTATGTACTTTAACTTTACATCATTTTAAAGAGGAGGCAATTATAGAATTAATGAGTATATTTAATCAAAATGCAACGGTTGGAATTGTTATTAATGATTTGCAACGTAGCCTTGTTGCATACCGCTTATTTCAAGCTGTATGTTATGTTTTTCGGTTGAATGACATGTCAAGAGAAGATGGTTTAGTATCTATTTTGAGAGGGTTTAAGAAAGTTGAATTAGTAGCTTTTTCAAGAAAATTAAAATTTAAAAAGTATCAAATTAGCTGGAAATGGGCTTTTAGATACCAATGGATAATATCAAAAATATGAGTGTAAAAATAAATTCCGTTTGCAAACAATTGCCTAAATATTCAAGGACCACCGATGAAATAATGCCATTTCTGGACAATTGGTTAATGGGTCAGGAAGAGCGTTTCATACGGAAAGTAAAAAAAATATTTGAAGGAGCCGCTGTTGATAAAAGATATTCCATTATGGATCCTATTGAAGTTTTTACAAAAACCTCTTTTGAAGAGCGCAACGATATTTATACTCGTGAAGTTATCGATCTAGGCGAAAAAGTACTTACTAAAGCGTTAAAAAAATCAAACTGGAAACCTGAGGACTTAGATTATATTATTACAGTAAGTTGTACTGGAATCATGATTCCGTCACTTGATGCCTATTTAATAAATAAATTAAAATTAAGACAAGATATCATCCGACTTCCCGTTACTGAAATGGGATGTGCTGCCGGAGTTTCAGGAATTATATATGCCAAGAATTTTTTGAAAGCAAATCCAAATAAACGCGCCGCAGTGATTGCTGTAGAAAGTCCCACTGCAACGTTTCAGCTTGATGATTTTTCTATGGCAAATATTGTAAGTGCAGCCATTTTTGGCGATGGTGCTGCGTGTGTTTTATTGTCTTCTCACCAAAATGATGAGGGACCAGAAATTTTAGATGAAGCCATGTATCATTTTTATAACAACGAACACATGATGGGTTTTAAACTCACTAATTCAGGATTACAAATGGTTTTAGATATTGAAGTTCCTGATACTATTGCATCGCATTTTCCAGCGATAGTGCATCCTTTTCTCGCTAAAAACAATAAAATAATTGAGGATATAGATCATTTAATTTTCCACCCTGGCGGCAAAAAAATTGTACAAACTGTAGAAGCACTATTTTCTGATTTAGGTAAGAATATTGATGATACTAAAGAAGTTTTGCGTTTGTATGGCAACATGTCTAGCGCTACTATTTTATATGTTTTAGAAAGAATTATGGATAACCAACCCAATAAAGGAGATATAGGGCTTATGTTAAGTTTTGGTCCAGGATTTTCGGCGCAGCGTGTTTTATTGCAATTTTAAAAGTTATTGAAGATGAATTCACAAGAAATATTAAATAAATTACCTTATTCAAAACCTTTTTTATTTGTTGATGAAATTAGTAAAATAGATGAGAATGGAGTGATTGGTTCATATACACTGCATGAAGATTCCTTTTTTTATAAAGGACATTTTAAAGACCATCCTGTAACGCCAGGAGTTATTCTTACGGAAGTTATGGCACAAATAGGGTTAGTATGTTTGGGGATTTATCTATTAAATGATGGTTTTAATTCATCTAGTTCAATTGCATTAACATCAACAAATATTGAGTTTTTAAAAGCAGTTTATCCTAATGAAAAAGTGATCGTAACTTCTGAGAAAATCTACTTTAGATTTGGTAAACTAAAATGTAAAGTTAGTATGGTAAATCAAGAAGGAGTTGCAGTTTGTACTGGAGAAATTGCGGGGATGCTCATTCAAAATTCTAAAAAAAATGAATAGAAGAGTAGTTATAACAGGACTTGGAGTTGTTGCTCCTAATGGTGTAGGATTGAAAAATTTTACTCATGCAATAAAGAATGGTATTTCGGGAATTAAGAAGGACGCTGAGTTAAAAAGATTGCAGTTTTCTTGTCAGATTTCTGGAAAGCCTGAAGTCTCTGATGAAAAAGCACTTGAATATTTTACTGAATTAGAAATGCGCAATTTTAATGCGACGGGAATTTTATACGGAGTAATTGCAGGAATAGATGCTTGGAAAGACGCTGGGCTCACTATTGAAAACAATGAAGATCCAGATTGGGAGAGCGGAACTATTTTTGGCACTGGTACTTCAGGAATTGATAAATTTCGCGAAAGCATTTATAAAATTGATGATTTTCAAACAAGACGCTTGGGAAGTACTGCGGTCGCACAAACAATGAATAGTGGTATTAGTGCCTATCTTGCTGGAAAATTAGGATTAGGAAACCAAGTCACAACAAATTCATCTGCGTGTACCACAGGAACAGAAAGCATCATGATGGCTTTTGATCGAATAAAATCTGGGCAAGCAAAACGAATTTTAGCCGGAAGCACAAGTGATTCAGGGCCTTATATTTGGGGTGGATTTGATGCCATGCGCGTCTGCACATTTAAACATAACGATAGTCCTGAACAAGGTTCTCGCCCCATGAGTGAGTCGGCATCTGGTTTTGTGCCTGGCAGTGGTGCTGGCGCATTAGTTTTAGAGGATCTAGAAGTTGCAATTGCAAGAGGAGCAAGGATTTATGCAGAAGTTCTAGGAGGAAATATTAATTCAGGAGGGCAGCGTGGTTTAGGTTCTATGACTGCGCCAAATCCTATTGCTGTAAAAAAATGTATTGTAGATGCAATGCACAATGCTGGTATTAAAGCGAATGAAATTGATGCTATAAACGGACATTTGACAGCTACATCAAAAGACAGTTTAGAAATTAAGAATTGGACCGAAGCATTAAATCGAAAAGGAAATGATTTCCCCTATATTAACTCCTTGAAATCATTGGTTGGACATTGTTTATCAGGTGCAGGAAGTATAGAAAGTGTAGCTACAGTTTTGCAATTACATGAGGGGTTTATTTTTCCAAATATAAATTGTGCTGATTTACATCCTGAAATTAATGCTATGATAGACAAAAGCCGAATTCCGCAACAAATGATTGAAACACCCTTGACGATTATTGCTAAAGCTAGTTTTGGTTTTGGAGATGTTAATGGCTGCGTGATTTTTAAAAAATATACAACTTAAATTATTAAACATGAATAGAGCTATTATAATCGAAGAGTTGAAAGACATTGTCAAACCGTATGTAAATAATATGGAAGCGTTTGACACAATGAATGAAGGTACAGATTTTATCAATGATTTAAGTATCAATTCGGCTAATCTTGTTGATGTTATTTTAGATATAGAAGATCTTTATAATATTACAATTGATAATGAATCAATGGAGAAAATGATCGATGTTAAAGCAACATTATCGATTATTGAAGAAAAATTAGCGACTAAATAAAGATTAACTAATTATTGAAGTAAAGTATGTTAAGTTATTATTATATTGATTTTTAATAATTATTTATGATAGGAAATGATATTATAGATTTGGCTTTGGCCAAAAAAGAAAGTAATTGGAATCGTCCTCGATTTTTACAAAAAATATTCACAGATTATGAACAGTCTTTAATTTTAAAATCTGAAAATCCAGAGATTATGGTTTGGAATCTTTGGAGTAGGAAGGAAGCAGCTTATAAAATATATAATCGAGAAACTGGAATACGAGCTTATATTCCGTTACAATTGATTTGTAATTATCAAGATATAAAAAGTGGAGAAGTTCACTGTAATGGTACTGTTTATTGGACAAAAACGACAATTAAAAATGATAAAATTCATACAATTGCTGTAACAAATAAGGAATATTTTAATCAAATAATTGATTTGTCAAATAGAAACTTAGTTTTAAAAAATAAGGGAATACCTTATTTAATAAACCCAATAACTAAAGAAAAAAATCTTGTTTCAATAAGTCATCATGGCAGATTTAAAGCGATTATTTCATTAGCATTATGACTATTTTAATCCCAATCTAGATTTTAGCTTTAAAAACAATAATGAAATTCGGTAGGCATCTTCAGCAGAGGAATTACGATCTCTAATAGGCATTTTGAATGCTTCTGATAATTCATCCAATGAAAACTCTTTGTCAGTTATATCCTGAAGTTTGCGATACATAATATCAATGTCAAGAGCTTCATTTTTTAATCTTCCACATTCTAATTTTTCTAACGCAGCATTAATCATTTCAACATCAAAATCAACATGATGCCCTACGATTACAGCGTTTCCTAAGTATTCAATCAAATTTTGAATAGCTACTGGTTCGCTTAATTTTTCCATTTTACTTTCAATAATAAATTCATTTGAAAGTTTATTATCATGAAAATATTTATACTGCAACAATATGTTTTCAAAACTATCGCCAATCAGTATACTATCATCTACCACAGCAAAAGCAGAAATTGTAAGAATAACATCTTCTTTTGGATTCAATCCAGAAGTTTCTATAGAAAGGATTACATACCTATTGGACTTTTTACCAAATTTAGCCAAGTAATTCTTGTAAAATTCAGGATACTCTTTATTAATATTTTTAAGCCAGTCTAGCATAATTATGAAAATTGTGTTAGTTGAAATTTATCTTTTATCAAATCCTCTAAATCACGCATTGGAGCCAAAGCATTTTTTAATTTGTCTTTATCAATTTTTGATAATTCTTCAAGATTAATATACTGTCCAGATGTATCATTTTTAAGACCTTCAAGAGCTCTAATTTTTGATAAAACTAAGAAGGCTTCAGCACATTCTAAATATGTTTCAGCATGCTTAGGATCAGTCATCGCTAATTGTTTAAAGCGTATGTAGGTGTTGTTGATTCCTTTAATATTAAAACTCAAAGTAAACAAACGTGCACCATCAATTAGTGGCATAAGAGCGAGTGTTTTAATATCAAATTTATCTTTATTAGGACCTTCTTCTTCTACGTTGAAATTTTTAAAGAAACTAAGTGGTGCATTTTTTCTTAAAGCATCATTACCTAAAAAGTCATAAAATAAGGTATTATTTTCTACATTTTTAAAAACCTCATTATTAATAGCATCTTCAATTTTTTGTTCTCCATAAACAATTTCGTAATCAAAGAAAATACTCGCTAAATCATTACTGTTTTCTCCGGGAGTATTGATCCAGTTATGGTATTGTTTAATCCAATCAGTTAATGATTTACACCATAAAGTATTACTGGCCATGTGCCCGTTTGGACAATATTCATAACCTACTTTTTCAAGAATTTCAGTTGCTTTTATAGCTAAATTCAGGAAATAATCTTTTACTTCTCTATATTTTTCAGGTATTACATCCTCAAAAATTAATATACTATCTTGATCTGTGGGTAATAATTGTTCCTTACGCCCTTGACTACCAATACTTAACCACGCGAATCGAGCAGGAGGGGAGCCTAATTCTAAAATAGACAATTCAATCGCACGTTTTAGTAACGCAAAGGTAATTTCGCTAGCAATATTATTAACATGTGTGAGCGGTATATTTTTTTGAATCGAGTGTTGAATTAAATCGGCTAATCTTAATCGAATTTGTTTTAATTCTTTAGCCGTTTGTGAACGTTTAATTTCTTTGACTAAAACGCCAGGATTATTTGCTTGAGCAACTACTAAATCATGTTCAGAAATTACGCCTTTAACTATAGATTTATCTGATCCATCTTGGGTAACACACAAATGAGAAACGTTATTTTTAAGCATTAGAAGTTGAGCTTCTGCTAAAGAAACATTTTCTAAAACGGTAATTACCGGAGAAACCATTATTTTGTCAATTAAAGCTGAAATAGGGAAACGTCCCGTAGCTATTTTAGCCGACAAGTCATTATCAGTTACAATCCCTATAGGTAAATCATTTTTACAAATAATAGCACTAGTAATTTTTGATTCGGCCATTAATTGTGCAACTTCCTGAACCAATGTCAATGGCGCAACAATAAGTGGGCTGTTATTATAAGATAGTGTTTGAAAATACTGCATTTCAGAAGTTTGACCCGTATAAAATACAGAATCCGAGATCTGATTGTTGTGCATGCTTTCTTTATCTTTTGAATTGCGGGTATTTATAGCAAAATTTTCAAGTAGAAAATTCAAAACATCTGTATTTTCAGCTATAAAAGGTCTAAATACGGCTATTGGAATGGCATAAACAACACTTTCTTCGCGTGCTTTTGCTGTCATTGTATAATTATTTTTAGCAAAAAAAGGTCTTAGTCCAAAAATAGCGCCCTCATGACATTTATTTAAAATGTTTTCTTCAGCATCAGCAATTACAGATAAATTAACCAAACCTGACGCTACTACATAAAAACTGTCGTGTAAGGGATCGTTTATTTGAAAAAGTGTTTTATTTACTTCTAAATTAACAACACGAATGTTTGTAGCAATAGTTGCTAACTCTTCAAAAGTTAAATGATTGAATGGCGCATATTCTTTTAAAAAATCAGCAATGTTATTCGCAATTGTATTCATAGACGTTAGTTGTTTAATAAAACAAAATTAGTAAATATTTTATGGTTTTTACTGTAGAATCTGTTGTATGATTATAATTTATCGATAAAACGTTTTTTAATATAAATTCTACGCTATAATTTATTGTAGCAGTTATTCAGTGATTTTTTTTCAATGTTTTTAAAGTGTTTTAGGATTTTGTTTAAAAACTTGATTATTGATTTAAATGTTAACAATAGGGAGGTTTTATTATTTTCTATTTTACATAATATAAATTATAGTTCATTTGTGATAGTACTCAAAAATCGCATATTTGAACCAATGTGTGTAAAATAATAATTTAAGCGATTCTCAGTACATCACTAAATAGTAAAAACCAATAACAAGAATTGAATCTCATTATTGGTTTCATGAAATTTTAAAATTGAATTGGTATTATTTAAACTCTTTGCGTCCTCTTATAATATCTTCATAAGTGCAGCATTTGACAAATTCTTGCTCGCCATCAATCATCATTGGTAAATAAATGCAATCGACTTCAGTTAAATCTTCTTTTAGATAAAAAGCAATATCGTCAAATTTATAAAACCATTCTTTATCAAATTGCACTTTATTTATAGTGGCATCTTTGAGAATATTCTTTTCATTTAAAGGCTTCATTATGGTAAATTAATTTTTGGTAAATTTATATTATAAAATCTTAATTCTGAAATAGTATAATTTAAGCAATTTGAGTTGTTTTATATACTTTAAAAGGCTCAGCAAGTAAATCTTTTGCAATAGCTGTAAAATATTTTTAATGTTTTTGGTCATTATCTTGCTGTAAAATGTATTTTCATAATCAAATTAAAATTGGTATCACTTTATTGAATTGTTTAATTTTTTTTCAAAATTAATAGATTTTATTTCAACATTATACTGTAATGAAGATTTCTACATTTAATTGGGGTAGTTTTAACAAAAATTAGAAATACTAACCAATAATTTAAACCATGAACGGATTCTTTAAAACAATACTCGCAGGCTGGGGAGCCAAAAAATTAGGTGGTGGATGCTTTGGTACTATCCTCCTGTTTATAATTATTTACTGGATATTAGGCTATTTTTAGACTAAAGATAAAGACTCAATTAGCGTTACTAATTGGGTCTTTAATTTTTTACTTATTTTTATTTTTTACTTCCTGAAGCATCAATCCTTTTATATATTTGACTGGAGCACTACCATAGCTCAAAAATTTCTCGTGAAATTGTTTCAAATTAAATTGTGCACCTTGCTCTTTTTTTAGTTTTTCTCTAAAATCATAAATCTCTGTATATCCTGTAAAGTAAGAACTAAGTTGTACTTGTGATAAAGTAACACGGTTCCATTTTCCTTCTGCTTCAGCTAGTTGTTGGAATGCTTCATTAATTAACAAATGCATAGCATCTTCCTGACTCATGTTTTTAGTATGTACGCTGTAATCCAAAATCATATTACACGTTGTTCTTAAATTCCACTTGTAATACATCAACCACATTTCATCAGAGTTTTTGTATCCGCTTTCAAGCATCATCAACTCAGTATAAACTGCCCAACCTTCTATCATAGCGCCATTTCCTAGAATAGCCTTAATGATACTTGGTGATTGATTGCTGTAAACTAATTGTGTATAATGACCTGGAATTGCTTCGTGAATATTTAGAATTTGTAAAATGTAATCGTTGTATTCTCTTAAGTAACTTTCTGACTTTTCTGGTGACCATCCTGACATGCTTCCTACATTATAATAGGTATTTGCATTTTTATCATACGGTCCGGGCGCTGAGATTGACGCACCAGCAACACCAGCCATATAGCTAGGTTCTTTTCTAACAACTAAAGGTTTTGAAGGGTCGATATACAGCAAATCTTTCTCTTTGACATAAGCAACTAACTCTGGAATTTGTTTTTCAATTTCCGATTGAAATTTAGCTGGTGTTGTATGTTGAACTGATATTTTATCAATTACTAGTTTTATTAACGTTAAACTATCTAGAGGTTTAACTTCTTTTTTATTGTATTTTTCCCATAAACGGTCAGCAATTACAAACATTTTTTGGTGCAATTCTTTTTTGTGATGTACCGCTTTTTTATATATAGAATCTACTTCATAACTCGACTGAATGTCTAAATCAAATTTCTTTGCATACAAATCCGCTCCTAATCTAAAAGAACGCGGTGTGGTATTTTCTAATTCTTTCAACCAGTCAGCATATTCTTTTACTGCTGCTACTGCAAGTTTCGCTTTTGATTTAATTTCGTCTTTTTCAGTAACGCTTAATTTACTTTTGCTTAAAGCAGCAATCAATTCTTTTTCAAAAACGGAAACACCACCTAAATTTTGGGCTATAGCCAATGAAGTGTGCTCTAGAGTAGGATTTTTAATTTTCTTTTTGGCTGCTTCATAATAAGCAGGAATATTGTTCATTTTTATATTAAAACTATGTAAACGTGCTTCTAAAGAGTCGTATTTTCCATTTAATATTTCGGCAAAAGAGCCACAGACATTATATTCAGAAGGATTCCACTCGTCTGATTTTAATTTATCAATTCTAAAAATAGTATTCTGTAACTGATTTTGAATTAGATGTAAGTCGGTTTTATTATTATCCGAAAGTTTCTCTAAAGGATAAGCACGCAATGAATCTAATTGTATGTGAGCAAAATCCAGTTGCCTTTTTGCGTAAGCAGAATCAGGTACAACTAAAATACTATCTCCCTTGTGATATCCTTGGTTAGCAGCCCAATCAGGATAGACATCCCAAAGGTTTGTGATGAAACTTTCCTTATATTTTTCGAATTTTAAATCTAGATTTTCAGCCTTAATGACTTCTTCTTTCTTTTTGCAAGAAACAAGTACACTAAGGAATATAAAAGAGAATATTATTTTTTTCATAGTGGTATATTTTAAAAAAAATAAAGATAGAAAAAAATGCTTTGTAGCAAGCACTATTCTAGTATCCTTTTTTAAATGAAAAAAAAATCCCTTATTTGATACGGAATCAATAAGGGAAATTAGTTTTTATTTTAATTGTTTTAATATGCTAATAGCGTTAGTAATTCTTTTTCAAATCGGCCTTTAGGTAAATACTGATCTTCTAATGCTTTTGTAAACGGAATAGGCGAATCTAAACTGGCAACTCGTTTTACGGGAGCGTCTAGATACTGGAAACATTCTTCCATGATCATTGCCGAAATATCGCTGGCAATACCACCAAATAAGGAATCTTCTTGATAGATAATCACTCTTCCAGTTTTCTTAACAGAAGCAAAAATAGCAGTAGTATCAAGAGGTTGTAATGTTCTTAGGTCTAATAAATCAGCTGAGATTTCCTGATTTTTATCTAAAGTATCTAATGCCCAATGCACAGCGGCACCAAAAGCAATGATAGTTACCTCATTACCTTCTTTTAATAAAGCTGCTTTTCCTAAAGGCAAAGTATAATAGTCTTTTGGCACTTCTTGATAAACAGAACGGTACAATTGCTTGTGTTCAAAAAATAAAACTGGATTAGGGTCATTGATAGCCTCGTTCAATAAACCTTTGGCATCATAAGGAAAAGCTGGGTAAACCACCTTTAAACCTGGCGTTTTAGTAAACCAAGCCTCATTTGTTTGGGAATGAAACGGTCCAGCTTGAGTTCCACCACCACAAGGCATTCGCACAACTACATCTGCTTTTTCTAGCCAACGGTAATGCGACTTAGCCAATAAATTCACTATTGGATTGAATCCAGTCGAAACAAAATCGGCAAACTGCATTTCTACAATTGCTTTATATCCATTGATTGATAATCCCATTCCAGCTGATACTACAGCACTCTCGCAAATAGGCGTATTGATTACCCGTTCTTTACCAAATTGTGCAACAAATCCGTCCGTGATTTTAAAAGCTCCACCATATTCGGCTATGTCTTGGCCCATAATCACTAAGTTGTCGTGGCGTTCCATGGATTGTCTTAAACTAGTAGAAATAGCATCTATAAAACGAATATTTACTTTTTCTATTTTAGGCTTAACTTCTTCAAATACAAACGGTTTGTAAATATCATTTAACTCTTCAGTTAATGTAGCTTCAATTTCAGGTTCTGCATTGGCTATAGCCAAACTATCATCAATTTCTTTCTTGATTTCGGCGCGCAGACTTTCGTCAAATTCTTCAGTTAATATTTTATTTTCCTTTAGAAATTTTCTATAATTTTCAACAGGATCTTTTACTGCCCATTGATCCATTAATTCTTGCGGAACATATTTAGTGCCACTCGCCTCCTCATGACCACGCATTCTAAAAGTTTTAAATTCTAATAAAACAGGACGTGGATTAATTTTCATAGAAGCTTTCAATTCAGACAAAAGATTATAAACTTCTAGAAGATTATTTCCATCTACAATATGGCTTTCCATTCCATATCCTTTTCCTTTGTCTGCAAGGTTTTCGCAACGGTATTGCTCGTTTGTAGGAGTTGAGAGTCCGTAACCATTGTTTTCTATAACAAATAATACAGGCAGTTCCCAAACCGAAGCAATATTCAACGCTTCATGAAAATCTCCTTCGGATGTAGCGCCTTCCCCAGTGAATACAGCAGTGATTTTTCCGTTTTTCTTTAATTTATTTGCCAAAGCGATTCCGTCAGCAACCCCTAATTGCGGTCCTAAATGCGAAATCATTCCTATAATTTTGTATTGTTGTGTTCCAAAGTGAAAACTTCGATCACGACCTTTGGTAAAACCATTGGCTTTTCCTTGCCATTGCGAGAATAAGCGGTACAAAGGAATATCCCTACCAGTGAATACCCCTAAGTTACGGTGCATAGGCAAAATATATTCATCATTGTCCAAGACAGCGGTCACTCCTACAGATATGGCTTCTTGCCCAATTCCTGAAAACCATTTAGAAACCTTTCCTTGACGAATCAAGATCAGCATTTTTTCTTCTATTAACCTTGGTTTTAGTATTTTTTTATATAAATCCAATAGGATTTCATCACTGAGATTTTTTCTTTCAAATTTCATTAGTATGGCTTTAATTCGCATCTCAAAGATAAAAAAATATAACACTTTACGTTAAAATTGTTATATTTTTATAAATAATTTAATCATAATTACTTCAGCTAGTACATTCCTAATTTTACCAAAAAATTATGCTAATAGTTTATTTGATTTTTTTATTTTTGTCAACGATTCTTAAAATTATGTTAATCACTTTAAAAATCTTCAAAGTACATGGACAAAATTAAAATATTTTATGCAGATGACGATGAGGATGATTTAATGTTTTTCAATGATGCCGTTGAACAAATATCTCAAGCTATAAATACCCCTATTAACTTAGATACTTTTAAAAACGGAATAAATTTAATTGAAAATATTAAAAAGAATGATGTAAAAAATTCAATGCTCTTATTAGATATTAACATGCCATTTAAATCTGGTTTTGATTTATTAGAAGAAATAAGACAAGATCCTGAATTGAATCATTTCCCAATAGTTATGTATTCTACAAGTTCAGAAGAATATATTATAAATAAATGTCAAAATCTTGGAGCAAATCATTACGTAATAAAACCAGCTGATTTTACTGATTTGGTTGCGTTAATCACCTCATTTGTAAATACTGATTGGGAAAATCATCAAGTAGATTTTAATAATTTTTTTTACGTATAATTTTAAATAAATGCCTACATAAATTAAAATAGAGTAATGAGTTTTAAAAATATTCTTAATAATAGCCTTGTTGATTTAAATAATTGTGAGGACGAGCCCATACATATTCCCGGAGCAATTCAGCCACATGGATTTTTACTTTCTATCGATTCACAAACAACTATTATCACTGTTTGTAGTGAAAATAGTTCTAATTTTATAGGTTTAAATTACGAAAAAGTTTTAGGACAAAAAGTTTCCTTATTATTTAATAATGAAATGATTGCTTCACTGCAAGACTTTAAAATAGATTGCAGTAATCAAGTAAAAACCTTTAACTACAAACTTAATAACACTATTTTTTTGGTTAGTATGCATGCTGCCAAAGATCAAATAATTTTAGAATTTGAACCTCTGAATGAACAGTTTGATGAACGAAATGATTTGTTTAATTCCTCTAAACAATTGTTAAGTTATATAGAAAATACACATACATTAATTGATTTAGCACAAGTAGTTACAACTGCAGTAAAAAACATAACCCAATATGATCGAGTAATGGTTTATCGTTTTGATAAAGAGTACAATGGAGAAGTCATTGCTGAAAGTAAAGAATCGTTTTTAGAACCATATTTAGGGTTGCATTATCCTCATACTGATATCCCAGCGCAAGCAAGAGAATTGTATATTAAAAATCATCTGAGAATTATAGGTGATGTAAACTACATTCCGGTTCCTTTATATAAATTAAATGAAGCCAAATTTGAGACTCTTGATCTAAGTATGTCAATTCTTAGGAGCGTCTCTCCTATTCATATTGAATACTTGAAAAACATGCATGTGGGTAGCACGCTAACAATTTCATTGATTCATAAAAATAAGCTTTGGGGTTTGATCACTTGCCATCATTCTTCTCCTAAATTTTTAAGTGATGAAATTAAGTCAGCAGTTAAATTGCACGGTCATTTTATTACTTCGCAAATTGATGTGAGATTATTGAATGAAGAATATGAAGTTGCAAAAAAAGCAAATGCAGCATTACGCAATTTAACATCAAGAAAATCAGACATTAGTAGAGATGGTATTAAAGAGTTAATTGAGAATAAAGCTATTTTAGAACTTTGTAACAGTGATGGTTTTACTGCAGTTATTGGTAATGAAGTATATCAATTTGGTGAAACACCTGCTGATGAAAACAGTAAAAGATTGGCACTTTTTTTATCTGAATTTGTTAAAGAAGATAATTTTTATACCGATTCTTTGTTTTCGATTAGTAACGATTTATCGTTTATTTCTTCTCATTTTCCGGGTATCAATTATTATTCGTTGAATAACGATTTTGATTGTATTATTTGGTACCGAAATCAAACTATAAAAGAAATTAATTGGGCAGGAAACCCTACAAAAGGAACTGAAAATATTGTTGATAAATTGACTCCTAGAAAATCATTTGCAAAATTCATAGAGAATGTTAAAGATCATAGCCGCATTTGGCTGAACTCAGAACTGAGTGCTTGCGAGAACTTTTATAATTTTTTACAAATGCAATTGCGCTCAATTGTAATGCAGGAAGATAAAGAAAATCAGCGAAAATTAACTGAAATTCTTAAAGATACTAATGCAGAGCTAGAGAACATCAATTGGATTAGTACACACGATCTACAAGAGCCTCTTCGTAAAATACGAATGATGGCATCCGTATTAATAGGTGGGAATGAATTACAAGTTCTTCCCGAAGATGTCCAAAATAAAATTTTAAAAATGCAGAATTCGGCTGAGCGCATGCAAAACTTAATCACTGATATTCTTAAATATACTAAAACGGGTGCTCAAAATTCTAATTTTGAAATAATAGACTTAAATGCTTTGTTTGTAGAGTTAAATGAAGAAGAGTTAGTAGATAGTTTTACAACTAATAAAGCTACTTTAGTTATAGAAAAATTGCCTAATATTAACGGAGTTCCTTTTTTATTAAAGCAGCTTTTTTCAAATATTATCAATAACTCAATTAAATTTAAAAGTTTAGATGAGAGTTTATTTATAAAAATAAGCGACAAATCTACTACTCTAAATTCACACCCAAGACACTATCATATTATAGAAATTGAAGATAATGGAATAGGTTTTGAAAATGAATATAAAGAAAAGATTTTTAAAATATTTTCAAGATTAAATAGCAAGGAAGATTATGATGGATCAGGCATTGGTCTCGCTTTATGTAAAAAAATAATGAGTAAACACGATGGTTTTATCACAGCTGATGGGGCTTTAGGGAAAGGAGTGAAAATTCACCTCTACTTTCCTGTTAATTAAGTAGCAGCCAATTTTCTAAAGCTTTAAAGGTGTTTTGCGCCGCATTTAAAGTGCTTTTCTCATCAAACTCGACTTTGGTTTCTTGTATCGAATTTTTAAACTGCTTCCACATTTCCATGGTATTTTCACCGTAGGAAAGAAAATAATTTATTTGAGAATCATCTAATGTAGGTAATTGCTTTTTTAACATCCCTGCAATAAACTGACCACCTAAGGTAGAACCTTCTATTACATATAGAACACCTAAAGCCTCAGAAACAGATCTAATGGTTTCAGGATAATTATTTACACTTGTAATGGCTACGCTGTGATTTAAGTTTACCAAATCAGTATGTAAATTGGCAACATGAACCCGCTTACTCATATCAGACAGTAGCGTTTTATCTATAATGCTGTGCACTTTTTTCTCTAACTCAAAATAGAATCCGTAAAACTGAAAAAGTAAATTAGCATATTCCTCTTGTGAAGAGAGGTTTTTCAGTTTTTGAACTAATACCTTCTCAACACTACTGTGATTTATTTTTGTGGCAATTTTTAAATTATCTAACAAGGATGTTTTTTTAAGATTATAGATGCCAAAAGTAAACTATTGGTACAGATAAATACAGTGTATAGCTGTTAATGAATACTAAAAATTGTTATTGGATAAAAAAAGTAATACAAATTAAATTATTACATTTACGGCAATGAAATTAATATAGCTATTATATTAATAAATAAATTTATAAGTATGCAACAAATTCCTAGTGTTGACTTACGTGATTTCCTGTCGGATGATCCGGCACGTAAACAAAAATTTGTAAATGAAATCGGAAGTGCTTTTGAAGAAATTGGCTTCGTAGCACTTAAAGGTCATTTTTTAAATGATCAATTAGTGGAGGAACTGTATGGCGAAATTAGAAATTTTTTCTCTTTACCATTAGAAACAAAACGCAGTTATGAGATTCCAGGAATTGGAGGACAACGCGGTTATGTATCTTTTGGGACAGAACATGCGAAAGGAAGAAAAGAGGGTGATTTGAAAGAATTTTGGCACTTCGGTCAGTATGTGAGCGAAGATTCAAAATACGCTTCAGAATATCCTGAAAATGTACAAGTAAAGGAACTACCTAAATTCAATGCAGTTGGTAAGGAAGCGTATCAAATGCTTGAAAAAACGGGAGTTTATGTATTAAGAGCGTTGGCTTTGCGTTTGGGACTTGACGAATTTTACTTTGACAATTATGCTAAAGATGGAAATTCTATTCTAAGACCTATTCATTACCCTCCTATTACATCTGAACCTGCAAATGCAATTCGTGCAGCTGCTCATGGTGACATCAACTTGATCACCCTATTAATGGGAGCGCAAGGAAAAGGATTACAAGTTCAAAACCACGAAGGCGAATGGATCGATGCCATTGCTGAACCGGACGAACTAGTTATTAATGTGGGAGACATGTTATCGCGTCACACTAATAATAGATTGAAATCTACAATTCACCAAGTGGTTAATCCACCAAGAGAATTATGGGGTACTTCAAGATATTCAGTTCCATTTTTTATGCATCCTGTTAGTGATATGCCACTAAACTGTTTAGAAAACTGCATCGATGCAGAAAATCCGAAGCAATTTGAAGATATTACTGCTGGTGATTATTTATATGAACGTTTAGTAGATTTAGGTTTAATCAAAAAATAATTCCTAATTTTACTTCTAGTAATAAAAGACATTGAGTTTACTTGATGTCTTTTTTCTTTTTGATTACTATTGCGAATAAGCACTGAAATAAAAAAATTGAACGCGGATGACACGGATTTAAACCGATTTTCGCTGATTAATTATTTAGTGAAGTTTTTTATTAATTCATTAGTATATTTTATGAGTAGTATTTTACATCGCGAGTTAACTCAGTCAGTTTTGAAACATTTTTATGATGTTTACAACGAATTAGGATATGGATTTCTGGAAAGAGTATATCAAAATGCATTGTATTATGAACTTAAAAATAACGGGTTTAAAGTAGAAGCTCAAAAAAAGATAAAGGTGTATTATAAAAAAGTTGAAGTAGGAGAATATTACGCAGATATCATCGTAGATGATTTGGTGATTTTAGAGTTGAAAGCACAAGATTATTTAGTTGAAGAAAATGAATTTCAATTATTAAATTATTTAAAATCCACAGATTGCGAGGTTGGCTTACTTTTAAATTTTGGCAAAAAACCTGAATTTATTAGAAAAGTATATCAAAACAATTATAAATAAAACTGGACATAATATCATAGAGAAAAGTCCGTATCATTCGCATTCCATTTAAGTCATTGATAGACAAAATAGTTAAAATATACTATCTAGTTATAAGATTAAGAAGAAGATAAAAAACAGAAAATAAACAAAAAAATCCGTGACCATCCGTTTAATCCGCGTCATCCGCGTTCCATTTGAGTTATAGCAAGACAAAATAATTGAATTGCCCTATCTAATTATATGATTAAGAAGATAAAAAACAGATAAAAAACAAAAAAAGCCATGACCATCCGTTTAATCCGCGTCATCCGCGTTCCATTTAATTTATTGAAGACAAAATAGTTAAATTGCAGTATCTAATTGTATGATTAAGAAGATAAAAAACAGAGAAGAAACAAAAAAATCCGTGACAATCCGTTTAATCCGCGTCATCCGCGTTCCATTTAATTTATTGAAGACAAAATAGTTAAATTGCAGTATCTAATTGTATGATTAAGAAGATAAAAAACAGAGAAGAAACAAAAAAATCCGTGACAATCCGTTTAATCCGCGTCATCCGCGTTCCATTTAACGGGTAATTGGCATTGACATAAAAGCATCAGCAAGCAAAAATAAACATATTATGGACTTAGCAGACCAATTAAAAAACCTTTTTCCAGATCACGAACCACTTCCCGAAGAGAAAGCAGAGGAAGCACCTCATGAATTATACGTTCAAAAAGAACCTATGATTTGTAAGTTCGAAAAAAGAAAAGGCAAAGCAACCACGATTATCGAAGGCTACGAAGGATCTGACGAAGATTTTAAAATCTTAGCCAAAGAAATCAAAACCAAACTAAGCGTTGGTGGTACCTTCAAAGATGATTCTATTATCATACAAGGCGATTATCGCGATAAAATAATGGAAATATTGAAACTAAAAGGTTTCAAAGTTAAACGTGTGGGTGGATAATCCCCTCCTTGCCTCCCGAAGGGAAGGAACTAAAACAATATAAATAAAAATTGAAATCTAAATCCGGCACTGACTCCCTCTCCTTTGGAGAGGGCTGGGGTGAGGAAAAAACAAAAAAAAACAAATGATACAATCATCAGAATTAATATTAAATCCAGACGGAAGTGTTTACCACTTAAACTTAAAACCAGAAAACATTGCACACGACATCATCTTTGTGGGCGATCAAAACCGTGTGGAAAAAATCACACAATTTTTTGACAGCGTAGAATTTTCAACTCAAAAAAGAGAGTTTAAAACCCAAACTGGAATTTTTAAAGGCAAAAGAATTACTGTTATGTCAACCGGTATAGGCCCTGACAACATTGATATTGTAATTAACGAACTAGATGCCTTAGTAAATATCGATTTAGAAACTCGCAAACCAAAAGAAAACTTAACTTCTCTTAATATCATCCGTATTGGGACGTCGGGTTCTTTGCACGAAGATATTCCTGTGGATAGTTTTGTAATGTCAAAATTCGGTTTAGGACTCGACAACATGCTCCGCTCCTACTTGATCGACGAAGTCTCAAATGTAGCGATCGAAGATGCATTTGTGAGCCATACCAATTGGGATTTGCGCAAAGGGAAACCGTATGTAATTGCGTGTTCAGAGAAATTAGAAAAAGTAATCGAAAGCGATAAAATGCACAAAGGAATCACGGCTACAGCTGGAGGTTTTTACGGACCACAAGGACGCGTATTGCGCTTAAATATTCAAGACGAAAAACTGAATTCTAAAATGGATAATTTTACTTTTGAAAATAATAGAATCACCAACCTCGAAATGGAAACTGCTGCAATATATGGTCTTTCGGCGCTTTTAGGACATCATGCTTTGTCACTAAACGCCATCATTGCTAACCGTGCCAATGGAACTTTTAGTGCAGATCCATACAAAGCGGTTGATGAATTAATCGCTTATACATTAGATAAATTGGCTACTAATTAATTTTAGGAGCTTAATCCTGCTATCCGCTGTATTCCCGATAAATAAAAACTACGGCTTAAAAAAGCCTTGTTTTTCTAAATCGGGAGATGCCGCTCCTATCAGGGCTAAAAATGAATAACCATGAACATCATCATCGAAACCGAAAGACTTCTTTTAAGAGAAATACTAAATACCGATCTCGAAGGAATGTTTGCGTTAGACAATAATCCAAACGTGCACACGTATTTGGGCAAAAATCCCATACTGACGATTGATAAAAGTCAGGATTACATTAACAACATCCGTAAACAATATGTTGAGCACGGTATTGGTCGCTATGCGGTTATTCTTAAAGAGACCAAACACTTTATAGGCTGGTGCGGTATAAAGTACATCACAGAGCCCGAGAATGGACATGTGAATTTTCATGAAATTGGCTATCGCTTTATCGAAGACTATTGGGGAAAAGGATATGGTTATGAATCGGCGAAAGCCTGGCTCGATTACGGTTTCAATACCATGAATATTAAAACTATCTATGCTTCGGCACATATTGATAATAAAGGTTCTCGCCACATTCTGGAAAAATTAGGGATGCAAACAAAAAATGAGTTTGAGTGGAATAAAATTCCGTGTATTTGGTTCGAATTAGAAAATAAAACGATTTAACATGACTACAATTAAAATAGCTGGAGTACCAGAACACTTCAATTTACCTTGGCATTTAGCCATAGAAAATAACGAATTTCAGGCAAATAACATCGACCTACAATGGACCGATGTTCCAGAAGGAACGGGTAAAATGTGTCAAATGTTACGTTCAGGAGAAACAGATATTGCTGTAATCTTAACCGAAGGTGTTGTTAAGGATATTGTTGCAGGTAATCCTTCTAAAATTGTACAAGTGTATGTTGATTCTCCTTTAATATGGGGAATTCACGTAGCTGCAAAGTCGCCTTATAAAACAATAGCCGACTTAGAAAATACTAAATGTGCTATTTCAAGAGTAGGTTCTGGATCGCAATTAATGGCTTACGTTAATGCCGGAAATCAAAATTGGAATACTGATCATTTACAATTTGAAATTATCAATACCATTGATGGCGCTGTCGAAGCTTTGACTGCGGGAACTGCAGATTATTTTATGTGGGAACGTTTCATGACTAAACCTCTAGTTGATAAAGGCGTTTTTAGACGTGTTGGCGACTGTCCTACTCCATGGCCTTGCTTTGTAATTGCTGTGGGTGAGGAAATTTTAGAACAACATCCAAAGGTCATCAAAACAATTTTAGATACCATTAATAAAAAAACAAAAAGCTTTAAAAATATTCCAAATATTGAAGAAGCTTTGGCTACAAAATACCACCAAAAAACAGTTGATATTCAGGAATGGATGGCTTTGACGACTTGGTCTCAAAATCCATTATCTAAAAATTTGTTAAACAATGTCCAAAATCAGTTATTTCAGCTTAAAATCATTGATAAAATAGGTACTTTTGAGGAAATTGTAAAAACATTATAGTTCTTACACTTTTTGGTAAACAATGATAAACTTTAAAAATATTTCTTTTCAGGATATAAAGCAAAAACTGCAGGTTAAAAAACCGTGGGATGATGTGATTATATTTGTTTTGAATATTCTTATTGCCATTCCAGTTTTTATAGTTGCCCATCAAAATTTAATAGAACTAAATTGGCCTTTCAATCTAGATCGAATTTTGCTTTTTTTATTATTAATTGTAGTAATACAGTTGATTTTAAGAATGTTGAGAACAATAATTATAATTTGTATTTTAATATATGTCTTAGTATTATTTTATGGAACCGTATTTGGAAATTACGGTTTTAATAGCGTTTATGAGGATTACGACTCGATGATTTACACGATGTCTGACAATCCGTTTCCGCAGGATATTATTATTTCTAAATTACTGCCTTTTCCTAATAAGTCAAAGATATTGAATGCCATTGAGTATAAAAACCCAAAGGTTAGAAATTTTGCTATAATGGCCACTTCAAAAAATTTCAAAGATGTCAAAGGGTATTCTGATTACAGGACCATTATTCAATGCTTTGCTGTTTTTAAAGAAATAAATGGCCGTTGGAATTATGTAAACGATCCTAAAGACGGAGATTATATTGCTACGGCAAGTGAATCATTAGATTATTTTTCAGGAGATTGTGATGATCATTCCATCTTGATGGCGGCTGCAGTACGTGCTATTGGCGGTACACCGCGACTGATTCATACTAAAGGGCATATTTATCCGGAAATATTAATTGGTACCATGAATGATCTTGAAACAGTCAACTATTTGATAAAAAATGTATTATTTGTTAAAGAAAGTTACGGCAAACAACTGCATTATCATATTGATGAACGTGACCAAGTTTGGTTAAACTTAGACTACACCGCGAGATATCCAGGCGGACCCTTTTTATCCGAAGAAATTCTGGGAGCCTTGACCTTAAACTAAATTTATACAAAGCATTTATTTAGGAGCTATTTCCAGCTATCCGCTATATCTTTTTATTTTTTAAAGAAAAAATAAAAAGGATGACGCTACTATCTGGGCTAAGCGTTTTGTGTTGCATCACAACTTGGATTCAATAGTAAAGTAAGGGTGCTAAGTTGTTGGTATAAAATAATTATAGTTTAGTAATATATTTTACCTACTTTTATTACAAATTAGTTGAAATGAAAACAAGGTTTTGCTTATTTTTAGTATTGATGTCCCTTTCTTTTCAGGCGCAAAAACCCGAAGGAACTAAAGAACTTATTTTAAACCGAAAAAACGAGCTTAGAATTGATATTGGAAAATTAATTCTAAATTCTAGAATACAACTCACCTATGAATATTTTATAAAAAACAGACTTTCGGTTGGCGTGAGTGCTATGATTATAAACGGTCATGAAAATACGTATAGCATTTTTCAAGGACAACGAAAATATCAAATAGATCCATTTGTTCGGTATTCCTTTTCAAATAATAGTAAAAGCTTATTTTATGCTGAATTTTTTAGTTCAATTAATGGCGGTTCCAATGAAAAAATTGTGCGATTAAATACCGAGAATTATGGGTATTATGACAAGATTAATGACCACTATATTGATGTTGCCATAGGTCCTTCAGTGGGGTATAAAGTTTATATTGCGCAACGTTTTCCCATTAATTTTAATTTAGGATTGGGTTTTAACCTATTTAACAATTCAAGCCCGGCTGTTTTATCAAGAGTAGGTCTTAGTACAGGATATCGATTTTAATAAATAGTTCTTATGAAAAAGAAAATAAATTACCTTATCGCTTTTTTATCTTTGATAGTATTTTCTAGCTGTGGAGAGCCAGAAGATATAGTAATGGGATCAAAAACAATTACGATTGATAATGCAATCAAAATTGAAACTAAAAAAAGCTATCAATTAAATGATGTATTATATGTAAATGCTAGTTTTTCTAGATATTTACAAGAAACAGGCTTTGATACGCTTTTAGATATTTATAAAACTACAAATTCAGATGAATATTATTTTAGTTATTATTTAGAAAAAAAATCTGCTTACGGAACATGGAGTACAATTGATATAGGAGAGAATTTAATTTTAGAAAAAGGAAAACTGAATAGTTATTATGGTAATTACTGTTTGTGCATTCTAGATCCAGTCAGTAATTTATATGAATTTAGAGTCGGTATTCCATTACTCGAAAAAGGAGAGTATCGATTAAACATCGCCAATATAATAGCACCCTCCTATGCAGATAATTCAGTTTTGGCACTATATGTAGCAACTTCAATAAATGATGTTGATGAAAATGGTTATTATAATTTTTCAATTAACTAACTAAATATCAATTATTTGCTTTTAGTAATTAAAATTATATAACGAAGTAATCTGTAGAAGGCACTATGGCCTCAATTTTTTTATTATCTATTTCAGCTAACGTATTTTCAATATTATTTGCCATTGTTTCAAGTGCTAGATCATTAGGCTCTACGCCAAAAGGATCTTCTAGTTCATCAGCAATGGCTTCAAGCGCTACAAATGTATAAGCAATAAAAACAAGTACAAAAGGCATCATCCACAACATATTTTCTCCAAAACCAAAAGGCAATAAAAAGCAATAGATATAAACTGTACGATGTAGTAAAATGCTATAAGTATACGGAATGGGTGTGCTAGAAATCCTTTCACAGCCTCCTATTATATCTGATAGTTTATTAAGGTTTTCATCAAAAGCAATTTGAGTAATACTGTCTAGTTTACCGTCTCTTTTTGCATTTTTAACCCAGATTCCAAGTTCTTTCAAAATCATTATGGGTTTAAAAACTGCTGCTTGCAACTTGCAATCGTATCCTTTTCCTAGTAAACGCTGCATATCATTGTCGGGATTTGTCTCTCTTAATTGATGTTTTAAAGCATGTACTAAAGCAGATAAGAGTAAAACGAATTGGGTTTGCTGTTCTTTATAATCATCACCATCAATTAATGTATGTGATTGACGCGCTAGAGAACGAGTATCATTTAAAAGCGAACCCCAAAGCTTCCTGCCTTCCCAAAATCGATCGTAACTAACCGTATTTCTAAAACCTAAAAATATAGCTAATGCGATTCCGAAGAGTGTAAATATTGCTGGATTGATATAGAAATTATTTTCATGTAGAAAATCTCTAAAATAAACAATTACAGTAGTGTAAATGAAGAGTATTGTTAAGCGAGGTAATAATTGTGGTAGCACTGATCCGTTCCATTCAAACAGCATACTAAACCAGTTGGTTTTTTTCTTTGTAATCATATCGTAAAAATACTAATTCTTGATTAACATTATAGATTTCGATAAAAATTAAAAATAATAGTTGATTTCAAAATGCGATCGTTTCGCTCTATTATAAGGTAGTATTTCATTATTCAATAGCAATAAAAAAATAGTAATTGTAGTATAACGATCTGGAATAAGAATATTTCCAGGGAACAATGTTGAGTAATGGATACTTTTTGGGTAATATGTATACACTATTAAAATTGGCACCGTAGCTTAAGCCACTGTATTGTAGTGTTTAGAGGTTTTGGAACAAGAGTTGCTTAATTGATTAAAACAAATACTCAATCAAATAAGTACACAATATGAAAACACAAACTCTAAACGCAAACAGCATTTTCTTTACTAGTGAAGATACTGCTACTATAAATAAAACGAAACCGTCTAAAAGTATGCTAACCAATCGCATTATTTTAACGGCAACAATGTTGTTACTAATTGGTGGTGCATCTGTTGTGTATATCCTACAGCCTGAATTTTATAACTTTAATCAAAGTAGAATCAATTCACCACTTGGATTAGCTTTTCTAGGAGTAACGCTTGCTTTGCTTTTATTCAAAATTTCGTTTTTACTTTATAATGTTTTTTTATATTTTAAATACAAACCTATCGAGTCAGTTACTGATGAATTATTGCCTACTTGTACCGTGATTGTTCCTGCTTATAATGAAGGAAATCTAGTGTATCAAACTTTATTAAGTATTGCTAATAGTGATTTTCCAAAACATAAGCTTCAAATTCTAGCCATTGATGATGGTAGTAAAGACAATACATGGGATTGGATGAAGAAAGCTAAGCAAGAATTGGGTGACCAAATTGTTATTTTTCAACAACCAAAAAACATGGGTAAAAGACATGCCCTTTATCGTGGTTTCAATATGGGAACAGGAGAGATTTTTGTAACAATTGATAGTGATTCAATCATAAAAACAGATACTTTAAGAAACTTGGTTAGTCCGTTTATAGTTGACAAAAGTTGTGGTGCTGTAGCAGGAAATGTGCGTGTTTTGAATAACAAAAATGCTATTTTACCAAAAATGTTAAACGTAAGCTTCGTAATGAGTTTTGAATTTGTTAGATCTGCTGAAAGTCAATTAGGAAGTGTATTGTGTACTCCTGGAGCTTTAGCAGCTTATAGAAGTTCAGCTGTGTTTAAATGTCTTCCTGATTGGATCAACCAAAAATTTATGGGAACTGCATCAGATATTGGTGAAGACCGCGCAATGACGAATATGATATTGAAACAAGGAAAAAAAGTACTTTTTCAACGTAATGCAATTGTATTGACTGATGTACCAGAACAATATAAAGGATTGTACAAAATGTTCATCCGTTGGGGACGTAGTAATGTTCGTGAAAATTTAGCTATGGCTAAATATGTTTTTACAAATTTTAAAGAAGAGTCTAAGGTTGGAACACGATTATTGTTCATCAACCAGTTTCTAACAATAGCAATGACGTACCCTTTTTTATTATTTACATTGTTTTTTATAATAATGCATCCATTATTATTTTTAAGCTCAACGTTATTAGGAATATTAATTTTCTCAAGTTTTCCAGTACTTTTCTACGCTAAAAAATACAGCGCTGCTGAATCATTATGGGCTTATGCTTACAGTGTTTTGTACACTTTTGGTTTATTTTGGATTGCACCTTATGCCATTGCAACAGCAGGAAAAAGTGGTTGGTTAACGCGTGAATTACCCCAAAAATAAAATTAATACAGTAATGTTGTTTCATTAATTGTATCATTAAAAAAACCGACTCAAATTAATATTGCGTCGGTTTTTTTTTGTATTGCGATAGTTTGATAAAACTAAGTAACGGTTAAAAATTTATACGTCAAAAGTTAGATAAAATTCATGCAAATCCTGCAAAAGATAAAATTGTTACTTTACCAGAAGACAATTATTTTAGTTCCATACATAATTATACGGCTTTAGGTGCTGAATTAGAGGTAGTTTTATTAGATTTCTTTTAGATGACAATTGTAGTGATCGCAGGTAAATACCTGCTCGATATCAAAATTAAGATCAGTTTTTTCTTTTGGATTTTTAAAGGCTCATATCATGATATCATTTCTGAAAAATATAAAAATATAAACTTATGGATAGGTTACATTTTAACTTTAGCGACAGCTTTATTAGTGGTTTATTTTATAGTAAAAGGCGAGATATAAATTCATTTTTTCTATTCGTTTACTGACAAAACGAGAGCAATTTATTGCAAACGCTAACTTTTCATCAACCACTAAATTATTTCAAATTTTCTTGATGGGCTAGAATGTCATATTCTTTTGTCTGCTATTAAATTTGTTTGTAAAATACTCATTAAAATTAATTTTCGGAAAACTTATAAAAATAAATTTAAAAGCCTAATTTTATGATCCCTAAATAAAAAAGCATGAAATATCTTGGCGCCTATATTTTACCATTACTAGCAGCATTAGGAATCTATTCACTTGGTTTTTATACTTGGCTCACACCTGTATTTACTTTTGGATTACTGCCAATTTTAGAGCAATATTTGCCAAAAGACAGTCAAAATTATGATGAAGAAGAAAAAATAAGTAGAGGTAAAAAAGTATTGTACGACATCATGTTGTACGTAAACGTGCTTTTTATCTTTTCATTACTGTATTTTGCGCAGCTCACATTGTTAACTAAAAACATACCACTTTGGCAATGGATCGGATTAGTATTCTCCGTCGGGATCGTTCTAGGTAGCAACGGAATTAATGTAGCACATGAATTAGGACATCGCAATAAAAAATTCGAAAGAATATTAGCAAAAATACTACTTCTTCCGTCTTTTTATACACATTTTTTTATAGAGCACAATCATGGTCACCATTTAAATGTTGCCACACCCGAAGATCCATCAACGGCAAGAAAAAATCAGAATATATATGCTTTTTGGGTCCAAACAGTATCAGGAACCTATACACAAGCTTGGCAAATACAAAACAATTTAAATAAAAGAAATAACACCTCTTTTTGGAGTATAAATAATGATATGTTATGGTTTCAACTGATGCATGTGTTGTATTTACTGCTAACTTTTATACTTTTTAGTATACAAGGATTGTTATTTGCTGTTTTTGCTGGTTTTGTTGGGCTTTTATTGCTCGAAACTATAAATTACATTGAGCATTATGGTTTAGAACGTAAAAAGCTCGCATCAGGACGTTATGAAAGAGTATCGGAATTACACAGCTGGAATTCGAATCACAGCGCAGGAAGAATCATTTTATATGAATTAACAAGACACAGTGATCATCATTTTAAAGCCACAAAAAAATACCAGATATTAGAGCATAAAGATCAAAGTCCGAAACTACCTTACGGCTACCCTTGCTCAATGGTTATGGCGCTTGTACCACCACTTTGGTTTTCTGTAATGAATAAGGAAGTACCTGTAAATTCATGAAGCGAGTTTTATATAAAAAATAGCTTATAAATAAAAAAAACCTCATAAATCGTTTGATTTATGAGGTTTGTAGTTTGTGGGCGATGAGGGGTTCGAACCCCCGACCCCCTCGGTGTAAACGAGGTGCTCTGAACCAGCTGAGCTAATCGCCCTATTCTTAGCTTTTCACGAAGCGTGTTGTTCGTTATTGCTGGTGCAAAGATACACCTAGAATTGGTATTTACAAGCGTTTTTTAAAAATATTTTAATAAAATTTCACCTCTTTTTTCTTTTATCCTCAAATACAATAACTTACTAAAAAATATTGTGATTATTATTTTTTTGTAATGAATCCCTATAGTGGTACATTTGCATCATAAACAAATTATAATGGCAAGGTACAAGGAAAATGATTTACCGAAAGCGAAATTAAATTCGAATTCACTTCACAAAGCATTAAGGATTTTTAAATATGCTAAAAACCACAAATGGAAATTCTTCGTTGGATTGGTTTTCTTATTATTAACTAGTGCTACTGCCCTAGCCTTTCCTAAATTAATGGGAATGTTAGTTGACTGTGTTACTAATAAAGACTTAGATAAAGCTAACGAAATTGCCCTAGCCTTAATGGGAATTTTAGTCTTGCAGGCAATCTTCTCTTTCTTTAGAATATCACTCTTTGTAAACTTTACTGAAAATTCGTTATCAAACATTCGTTTTGCACTTTATGAGAAT
Source organism: Flavobacterium gelidicaeli (assembly GCF_013294005.1). Classification (GTDB taxonomy): domain Bacteria; phylum Bacteroidota; class Bacteroidia; order Flavobacteriales; family Flavobacteriaceae; genus Flavobacterium. Next base: position 251,382 of record NZ_JABSNK010000003.1, on the reverse strand, counting down.
TTAATCAAGTTACCAATGACTTTTTTCTCTCAAAAACGTGTTGGAGAATTAAATAGTCGCATTAGTGCTGATATTTCGCAATTACAAGATACATTTACTACTACTATAGCTGAATTTCTACGTCAATTTATATTAATTGTTGGTGGATTCATTATTTTGGGAAGCATTTCTCCTAAATTGACTTTAATGATGCTATGTATTGTTCCTATTGTAGCGGTAGGAGCAGTCCTTTTTGGTCGTTTTATTCGTAAATACGGAAAGAAAACTCAAGACAAAGTAGCCGAAAGTCAAGTTATTGTTGAAGAAACACTGCAAGGAATCACTAATGTTAAGGCTTTTGCCAATGAGTGGTATGAATTGCAACGCTATAAAAATAAGATTAACGAAATAGTAAAAATCGCTATCAAAGGGGGACAATATAGAGGGTATTTTGCCTCCTTTATCATATTGTGTCTTTTTGGATGCGTTGTGGCTGTAGTTTGGTACGGAATCACATTGACAATTAAAGGTGAAGTAGAAGGTGTTGGAGATTTGATCTCCTTTATATTGTATACTACTTTTATTGGAGCCTCTTTTGGTGGAATTGCTGAAATGTATGCACAAATTCAAAAAGCGGTGGGTGCTACTGAGCGTGTTTTTGAACTGCTTGATGAAGTGCCAGAGGTAATTTCTACAACTCCTAACACAGCAAATATTGAAAAATTAAAAGGAACAGTATGTTTTAAAAACGTTGCTTTTAGCTATCCTTCGCGTAAAGAAATTAAAGTTTTAAATGATGTGAATTTTGATGTGGCTTTTGGCCAAAAAATTGCCATTGTAGGTCCTAGTGGTGCTGGTAAATCTACTATTGCGTCATTATTACTTCGTTTTTACGATATTGAAAGTGGTACTATTACTATTGATGATAAAAACATCTACGATTACGATCTTGAAACATTACGTGGAAACATGAGTATTGTTCCCCAAGATGTAATCCTTTTTGGAGGTACAATTAAAGAAAATATTGCTTACGGTAAACCTGATGCTAGTGATGAGGAGATTTACACTGCAGCTAAACAAGCCAATGCGTTGAACTTTATCGAAAGTTTTCCTGAAAAATTTGAAACCGTTGTGGGAGAAAGAGGAATTAAACTTTCTGGAGGGCAACGACAACGTATTGCCATTGCTAGAGCGTTACTTAAAAATCCAAGTATTTTGATTTTAGATGAAGCGACTTCTTCTTTAGATAGTGAAAGTGAAAAATTAGTTCAAGAAGCATTAGAAATTTTGATGCAAGGAAGAACCAGTATTATCATTGCCCACCGTCTTTCAACCATTCGTAGTGCTGACCAAATTTTAGTTTTAGACCACGGTGTTATTTCTGAAAAAGGAACACATCAAGAACTAATGGCTTTAGAAAATGGAAAATATAAAAACTTAAGTAACCTACAATTTACCGAATTCTAATTAACAACCAATGAAAACAAAGCTAAATAAAGCAGCTGTTCTATTATTTTTATTTTTTTTAAAATCTGTTGCTATTCAAGCACAAGAGAATAAAAGTCCGTTTGTAGTAAACCTTTCTGAAGATGGAAAAAAATACATTAAATTTGGTGCCAACCTACAAATATGGGGACGTTACACTGAGCTCAATCCGAATAGTAAAATTGGTGATAATGTAGTTTCACAATCTACTGATGTTTTAATTAGGAGGTTGCGTTTACAAGCAAGCGGTATGCTTACTGATAATGTTTTTTTCCATATTCAATTAGGGCAAAACAATATCAATTTTACACAAAATTCTGGACCATCTAATGCACCACTATCTCTTTTAGACGCTATTGGTGAATACCGTTTTAATGAAAAGTTTAATTTAGGTGGAGGTCTAACGGCTTGGGGAGCTGGAACTACACGCTATTCTGCAAATAGTTCTTCTTCACAAATGACACTGGATGCACCTATATACCAACAGAATATTAATATCTCATCTACTTTTGGAAACAGAAATTTAAGTATTTATGCCAAAGGAATGTTTGATAAATTAAGCTATCGTGTAGCGATCACAAATCCGTATCGCAATGCAACAAGTACTTTGAATCTTAATTCTACAATTAGTACACACACTCCAAAAGCGCAATATTCAGGTATGTTGACCTATGCTTTTGCAGATAAAGAATCTAATAACGAACCGTACAATAAAGGAACTTATTTAGGAACTAAAAAAATATTTAATATTGCTGCGGGCTATCTAACGCAATCAAAATCAATGTGGAGAGTAGATCCTAATGATGCTACGGCTACATTATATGAGGACATGAATATTCTAGGATTAGATATTTTTTATGATAAACCTCTGAGTGCAAAAGGAGATGCATTGACCGTTTATGCTGCTTACAATAATTGTAATTTCGGGAAAAACTACATTCGTAGTATCTCAACTCCTAATCCTGCAATTGCTGATGGATCGCTTATTAATGGTTCTGGTAACGGATTCATTGGTGTTGGAACCGGAAATATTTATTATAGCCAAGTAGGTTATTTATTTGCTAAAGCAAAAGATGCCAATATAAAAGGCCGTATTCAGGCTTATGCAGCAGGTCAAATAGCCGACTTAGAAGCACTAAACAGCCCAATGAGTATGTATGAATTAGGCGCTAATTATTACTTAACAGGATCATTAGGTCCTAAGTTAAGTTTAGGATATCAAAGCAGAGCTATATTTGATAAAACAGCTGATATAAAGTATTCTCAAAGTGACCGTAAAGACATGTTTGTATTGCAATTTCAGGTATCTTTCTAAATTTCTAAATAATTGTAATAAAAAAGGTTTCGCTATAATGGCGAAACCTTTTTTATTTAGAAGTGAGCCATTAATCTTCTTTTCTTCTTTTTCTTTCTGCTTTTATCATTTCTAATTCACGGCTTGTTTGCCCCGCTACTGAAGTATTTTCTTCCGCACGACGAATTAAGTAAGGCATCACATCCTTAACTGGTCCAAATGGCAAATATTTAGCTACATTATAACCATTTTCGGCTAAGTTGTAACTGATATTATCACTCATACCATATAATTGTCCAAACCATATACGGTTATCATTCGACTCAATTCCTTTACTTTTCATTAATTTCATTAAAGTATAAGTACTTGATTCATTATGTGTACCTGCAAAAATTGACATTTGGTCTAAGTGTTCCAACATGTATTTTACAGTAGTATCATAATTTATATCGGTATCATTTTTTGAAGCACAAATAGGTGTTGGATATCCTATTTCGGTAGCACGTACATTTTCTTTTTCCATGTAAGCACCACGAACTAATTTCATTCCGATATAAAAACCTTCATTTTTTGCTGTTTCGTGCAGCTTTTTTAAATAATCCAATCGATCCCAACGGTACAATTGCAGTGTATTAAATACAATTGCTTTATCCTTATTGTACTTGCGCATCATATTAGTGACTAAATCATCGGCAGCATCTTGCATCCAGCTCTCTTCACCATCAATCAATAAAGCAACATCTTTTTTATGACCTTCACTACACACTAAATCAAAACGAGTTACTACTCGATCCCATTCAGCTTGTTCAGTAGGATTTAATAATTCATTGCGTCCTATTTTTTCATACAATTCAAAACGTCCAAGTCCCGTAGGTTTAAAAACCGCAAACGGAATCGCCAAACGCTCTTTAGCAAATTCAATTGTTTTAAGAGTCATTTTTAAAGCTGCATCAAACTGATCCTCTTCTTCTTTTCCTTCAACAGAATAATCCAAAACCGAAGAAACTCCTTTGGTATACATTTTATCAACTACAGAGAGGCAGTCTTGCTCATTGATACCACCACAAAAGTGATCAAATACTGTAGCACGAATCAATCCTTCAACAGGTAAATGTGCTTTTAAAGCAAAGTTTGTTACTGCTGTACCAATGCGAACCAAAGGCTGATTAGCAATCATTTTGAATAAAAAATAAGCACGATCCAGTTCCGTATCGCTCTTTAATGAAAAGGCTACTTGCGTATTATTAAATATTTTGTCCATAGGGTGGTTTTTTACGCAAATATAGCTATAGTTTGATTTTATGATTGCTAATTTCTCAAAAAAAATATCCAAATTCTTTTTTATGATAATTTTTAGTAAAAAAAAGACTCCAGGAGAAAATAATCAATAAATTTGATCCAAAATATAACTTCACAACCCAGTATAGATGGCTAAAAAAAGTAAAAACGATACCAATAATCCCAATTCAGTTACTTTAAACAACAATAATAACTATTTTGAGATAATGACAATGCTTTTTATTTTTAGCATTTTACTTATTGATTTCTTTGCACAATTGGGTAGTCTCGAGATTATTGCTCCTCAATATTTATACCTTTCGATTATAAATAGTATTACAAGTTTATTTATTTATAAAAACCCAGCGCTACTATCTAATAGTATTTTCACGGTTTTCAAAAAAAGCTGGGTAATTAAAGCGTATGTAATTTTTTTAATTATCTGTGCAGTTTCTACAGTTACCGCTCACAATTTCTCTTTAGCAATAGTGAGTTTTATGCAGCTAACTATTGTGTTTTGTATGTTTGTCAATCTCGCTATACTCCTTCATAATAGATTGCATCTTATTTATAATATTACACTGTTAATAGCCGTAAGTGTTTTTATTCAATCTTTTATTGAATTAAATAATTTTATAAATCTTGCTAAGTCTAGCAGTTTAGTAGCGGCTTTTGGTGCAATAAAAGGAAATACAGGAAACATCAACATATTTGCAGCAAGTTTAACGGGTAAAATTCCGTTTTTACTTTTAGGAATTGTTCATTTCTCTAAGTGGAAAAAATGGTTTTTAAGTCTGACTTTATTTATAGCCACACTTTTAATTTTGTTAATCGCCTCTAGAGCTTCCTATATTGCCTTGTTTTTAATCGTTATTGGTTTTATTGCTACACTAACAATTATGAAATCAAATAAAAAGCTAAATATCAATTTACTTACAACAGTATTGTTGCCATTAATAATTGCTTTTTTAATAACTAATTTATTATTCAAAAAATCAGAGAGTACAGAAAGGTTTAGTTCAATATCTGATAGGGTTGCTACTATAAGTCCTGAAAAAAATGATGCTTCGGTTAATATTCGATTAAAGTATTGGGAAAATGCTATTGAAATAGCCAAAAGTAATCCAGTGCTCGGAATTGGATTAGGAAACTGGAAGGTAGAATCGATTCCTTTCGAAAAGAAAATTTCAAACAGACTAACAGTTTCTGATCATCCACATAATGACTTTTTAGAAATTGCTGCCGAAACTGGATTTTTAAACCTAATCGTTTATTTGTCTCTATTCTTTTTTGCTTTAGCAGTAAATATTAAAAGATGTAGTACTAAAAATGAGCAACAAACGCGTATAATTGCTTTTTTAGCTTTGCTATTAATGATTAGCTACGGTATTGATGCTTTATTTAATTTTCCGTTGTATAGAACTACCATGCAAATTAATTTTTGTTTGTTTTTAGTTTTGACTGTCATCAATACTAATATTGAAGATAGTACTACTACTAGATTAGCTAATAAAAATTTGATTTTGACTATAACTACATTAAGTGTGGTTGCATTGTATTTTTCGTACAGCACTTTTAAAGCCTATCAGTTAGAGAATGATATTGTAATAGATTTGGCTCAAGGTGAAGCTAATTACACCTATAGTTATGACGAGATTTTGACAAAGATTCCAAAATTCCCTAACGTAGCAACAAATTCACAACCTTATATAGAACTAGCGGGAATTTATGCTGTAAAAGAAAAAAAATACGATCAAGCGATTAAATATTTTAACCAATCAGAAAAGATAAATCCTTACACCGGAAGAGCCGAGTGGTATAAATATAGAATTTATAAAGAGAAGGAAATGAGCGATAGTGCCCGTTACTATGCTCAAAAAGCTTTTGAAATCAGACCTCGAAATGAAGATTATTATTTATCGGCATTAGTTGTTGATGCTAATGCAAAAGATACAACGGCTATTTTAAAAACCCATAATCAGTACATCAAGTACATCCAGAGTCCAAGCGTATGGATAAATACATCAAGCGCTTTGGCACAATCACAATATTCAAACAACCGAATTATTGATTTTATCGATTCTGGTTTAGTTATTTTTCCTAAGGATTCTACTTTATTGAATAGAAAAAAATCCTTTCAGAAGGATGCAGCATTGGCTAAAGCCAAAAATACTCAGCAAATTAATGTAACCGCACCAAGTAATATTATCATTGCAGCGCAATATGCAGCTAAGGAAAATTTTAATAAAGCATTAGAATATTACAAAAAAGCTTCAAAAGAAGATCCAAATAACATCATAATAACACAGAATATAGGAATTTGTTATTTTAAGACGAATCAGTTTAAATCAGCTATCGTTTATTTAGAAAAAACCTTAAATTCGCCACTACTTATAGATGGTAAGACTGAGTTTATACTTGGAGCCAGCTATTTGAATACAAATAATAAAGAAAAAGGTTGTAAAAATATGATTGCGGCCGAAAATAAAAACTATCCTGGAGCTGCAAAAATAGTAGCCCAATACTGTAATTAATTCATTATGTCAACACATCTAACAACAATACAAGCGAGTAATCATCCTATTTATTTTAATGAAAAAGGGTACGAAGCATTAAACATACATCTAAAAGAAAATAAATACTCTAACTTATTTATCATTGTTGATAGTAATACAAATGAGTTTTGTTTACCTAAATTATTACCAGTTTTAGAAACCGATTTAACGATTGAAATCATTGAATTTGAAAATGGCGAAATCAATAAAAATATTGAAACTTGCGTTCAAATATGGAATGTTCTAACAGAACTAGGAGCAGATAGAAAAAGTTTAGTGATCAATCTAGGTGGTGGTGTTGTTACTGATTTAGGTGGTTTTGTGGCTTCTACTTTTAAGAGAGGAATCGATTTTATAAACATACCTACTACCCTACTTTCTATGGTTGACGCTTCTGTAGGAGGTAAAAACGGTGTAGACTTAGGAAATTTAAAAAACCAAATAGGTGTTTTTAATTTACCCGTAATGGTATTAGTTGATACCGATTATTTAGAAACAGTCCCAAAAAACGAAATGCGTTCTGGTCTTGCCGAAATGTTGAAACACGGTTTAATTTTCGATAAAAACTACTGGGAACAATTCTTAGATTTAGATGCAATTGATTTTGCTGATTTTGATCCCTTAATTCATCGTTCAGTAGCTATTAAAAACGAAATTGTCACAATAGATCCCACTGAGAAAAATATTCGTAAGTCATTGAATTTTGGACATACCTTAGGTCATGCCATTGAAAGTTACTTTTTAGAAAGTGATGATAAAACAACCTTACTGCATGGAGAAGCAATTGCGGTGGGGATGATTTTAGAAAGTTATATTTCATTAGAGAAGAATTTAATCACCGATGCAGAATATAATGAGATAAAAACTGCGATAAAAGCAATATTTGATGATATTTCTTTTGACGAAAAAGACATCGATCCGATACTTGAATTGCTAATTCACGATAAAAAAAATGAGTACGGTAGCATTCAGTTTGCACTAATTGAAAGCATCGGTAAAATAAAAATAAATCAATTGGTTGAAAATGAATTAATTCTTAATGCTTTTAGGGATTATAAATCTTAATTTATTTTTAGGCAAAAGGATTGCATTGGGTATATTTTATTTTTTACATTTGTAGCAATGAAAAACACTAAAAACAAAGGTAATTATCGGTCGAATCGAATGGAAAACAATAGTTCTTTTTCAAGAGTATTGAAACACCTCTATTCTATTAAAGGAAGTTTTACTTTTGATATTTTTCAGTATTTAAAACTTGAGAATAAAAAACTACAAATTATATATGCGAATATTAGGGTTTGAATACTCGATTAATTCCGTTTTATTTCAATAATCTTTTATACTCAAAATACAATGAATACTAAATATTCCGACTTAATAAATCAAACATACTATTTCCCACAAGAAGAATTTACATTAAACAAAGACAACCTTCAGTTTCATAATATTGATTTGATGAAATTAGTAGAAAAATATGGTACGCCATTAAAGTTTACTTATTTACCACAAATTTCAAACAATATAAATAAAGCTAAAAGTTGGTTCAGGAAATCAATGGAGAAAAATAAGTACGATGGTAAATATTTTTACTGTTATTGTACTAAAAGTTCTCATTTTGAATTTATAATGAACGAAGCTTTTAAAAATAATATTCATGTAGAAACCTCTTCGGCTTTTGACATTAATATTGTTGAGAATTTAATGGCAAATGGGAAGATTAATAAAAGTACTTACGTAATTTGCAATGGTTTTAAAAGAGACCAATACATAGAAAATATTGCTCGTTTAATTAATAACGGACATAAAAATACCATTCCAATCATTGATAACTACGAAGAGTTAGACTTACTACAAGCAGAGATCAAAGGGAAATTCAAAATAGGAATTCGTATTGCTGCAGAAGAAGAACCTAAATTTGAATTTTATACTTCAAGATTGGGTATTGGGTACAAAAACATTGTAAACTTTTACAAAAAACAAATTCAAGAGAACGACAATTTAGAACTTAAAATGTTGCACTTTTTTATTAATACCGGTATCAATGATACAGCGTATTACTGGAATGAATTAGTTAAATGTATTAAAGTATACATTGCCTTAAAGAAAGAATGTCCTACGCTTGATGGATTGAATATTGGTGGTGGTTTCCCTATCAAAAATTCATTAGCATTTGAATATGATTATCAATACATGATTGATGAAATTATCAATCAAATTAAAATTGCTTGTGACGAGGCAGAAGTTGATGTCCCTAATATTTTTACAGAATTTGGTTCATTTACTGTAGGAGAAAGTGGTGGAGCTATTTATCAGATTTTGTATCAAAAACAACAAAATGATAGAGAAAAATGGAACATGATTGATTCCTCTTTCATTACCACATTACCGGATACATGGGCAATAAACAAGCGTTTTATTATGCTTGCAATTAATAGATGGAATGAAACCTATGAACGCGTTTTACTAGGTGGACTAACATGTGATAGCGATGATTACTACAACTCTGAGCAAAACATGAATGCCATTTATTTACCCAAGTACAATAAAGAAAAACCATTGTACATTGGTTTTTTCAACACTGGAGCTTACCAAGAAACCATAGGAGGTTATGGAGGTTTACATCATTGCTTGATTCCGCAACCTAAACATATCTTAATAGATAGGGATGAAAACGGAATTATTGCAACAGAAGTTTTCTCAGAACAACAAACTTCTGATGATGTGCTAAAAATTCTAGGTTACAATAAAAAATAAATAATTACATAATCAGTCAAAATAAAATTTCGCTATATTTGAAAGCATACAATATTCAATAGCCGATTTTTAAAAAATTAAAATCCAATAAAATGAGTAAAGGACCAATCAGTCAGTTTATCGAAAAGCATTACTTGCATTTCAATTCTGCGGCTTTAGTAGATGCAGCAAAAGCTTATGAACAACAGCTAGCAAATGGAGCTAAAATGATGGTAACTCTTGCTGGAGCAATGAGTACTGCCGAAATTGGAAAGATTTTTGCAGAGATGATCCGTCAAGACAAAGTACAAATCATATCTTGTACAGGTGCAAATTTAGAAGAAGATATCATGAACTTGGTAGCGCATTCACATTACGAAAGAGTACCTAACTACCGTGATTTGACTCCAGAACAAGAATGGGATTTACTTGAAAGAGGATTAAATCGAGTAACAGATACTTGTATTCCTGAGCATGAAGCATTCCGTCGTTTACAAAAACACATTTACAAGATTTGGAAAGATGCTGACGACAAAGGAGAACGTTTTTTACCGCATGAATTTATGTATAAAATGCTTTTATCAGGTGTTTTAGAAGAATATTATGAAATTGACCTAAAAGACAGCTGGATGTATGCTGCAGCAGAAAAAAACTTACCAATTATCTGCCCAGGATGGGAAGATAGTACTATGGGAAATATTTTTGCTTCGTATGTCATTAAAGGAGATTTAAAAGTCTCTACGATGAAATCTGGAATAGAATACATGACATTTTTAGCAGATTGGTATCCTAAAAATTCTGCTAATGGAGTTGGTTTTTTCCAAATTGGTGGTGGTATCGCTGGAGATTTCCCAATTTGCGTTGTTCCTATGTTGTACCAAGATATGGAAATGCCTGAAACTCCTTTTTGGAGTTATTTCTGTCAGATTTCAGACTCTACAACGAGTTATGGTTCGTATTCTGGAGCAGTACCAAATGAAAAAATTACTTGGGGTAAACTAGATATTAAGACTCCTAAGTTTATTATCGAATCTGATGCTACAATTGTAGCACCGCTTATTTTTGCTTATATATTAGACCTATAGAATATCATTATGAAAAGAGTAATTGTTGATTACGCAAAACTTACAAACGAAATCTTAAACTTATTGGTTGAAAGATTTCCTGATGGTTATGATGACTCAGATATCATTCGTTTTAGAAATGCTAAAAACGAATTAATTGAAGCTGTTGAAGTACGAACTGAAGACACTATTTACTTAGTTAAAGTAAGTATGAAACTAGCAGACCGTATCGAAAACCACGATGAAGATGATGAAATCGATGATGTTATCGAACCAATCATGCCAATTAAAGGGCTTGATTTAGATGATGACGAAGATGACGATGAAGATGACGATAATTTGGACAGACCGGATAATGATAGTGAAGATTCTGACGAAGATGATGATGACGATGACGAAGATTAAAAAAGCATATAAATAAAAAAAGGAACTCTAAAATGGAGTTCCTTTTTTTATACTAATAAATTATCTTTGTCTTTTAGAACTATTTTTAAGCTACTCCAGTATAAAACTATAAATGATTACATCTCAATTATTACATCAAACACTTAAGGAAAATTTTGGTTTTGAAAAATTCCGCGTTAATCAAGAAGCGATTATAAATACAGTATTGTCTAAGCAAGATAGCTTAGCGATTATGCCTACTGGAGGCGGAAAATCAATTTGCTTTCAATTACCAGCCCTGGTTTTGCCGGGAATTACGATCGTGATTTCGCCATTAATTGCCTTGATGAAAGATCAAGTAGATAGTTTAAAAACAAACGGAATTCAAGCTTGTTACATCAACAGTAGTCAAACTGCTGCCGAACAACAAGAGCATATTGAAGATTTAAAAAGCAACAAAATTAAAATTGTTTACTTAGCTCCAGAGAGTTTATCCTACTTAGAGAATTTGTTTAATATACTAACAGTAAGTCTTATTGCAATTGATGAAGCACATTGTATTTCTTCTTGGGGACATGACTTTAGACCTGCATATACCAATCTAGGTTATTTAAAAAAACGCTTCCCTTCTACTCCAATCTTAGCTTTAACCGCAACTGCTGATAAGGCTACACGTAAGGATATTAGCGATCAATTAAACTTAACAAATCCTAAGGTTTTTATTTCTTCATTCGATAGAAAAAATTTAAGTTTAGAAGTACGACCAGCATTAGATCGAGTTAAACAAATCATCGATTTTATACATAAAAAGCCTAATGAATCAGGAATAATTTATTGTTTAAGTAGAAAAACAACTGAGGAATTAGCTCAAAAATTATTAAAAGACGGAATAAATGCTAAAGCTTATCATGCGGGTCTTGATGCTAATGTTCGTTCTAAAACTCAAGATGCTTTTATTAATGATGATTGTCAAGTGGTTTGTGCAACGATTGCTTTTGGAATGGGGATTGATAAATCAAATGTGCGTTGGGTAATTCATTATAATTTACCTAAAAACATTGAAGGTTATTACCAAGAAATTGGTCGTGCTGGTCGTGACGGATTACCATCTGAAACTATTTTATTTGAAAGTTATGGTGATGTGATTCAGTTACAAAAATTCGCATCTCAAGGACTAAATGCAGAAGTGCAATTAGCTAAACTAGAGCGCATGAAACAATATGCTGATGCATTGAGTTGTCGTAGGAAAATTTTACTTTCTTATTTTGGAGAGCTTGTAACCGAAAATTGTGGCAATTGCGATATTTGCAAAAAACCACCCGCTTTTTTTGACGGAACTATTATTGCTCAAAAAGCATTATCAGCAATAATTCGTTTGAAAGAATTTGAACCATTACCAGTAATTATTGATTTTTTAAGAGGATCCAAAAATGCGTATATCTATGAAAAAAACTACCAAGACTTAAAAACTTATGCCGTTGGGAGTGATATTTCATGGCAAGATTGGAATCAATATATTATTCAGTTAATGAATCAAGGATTTTGTGAAGTGGCTTTTGACCAACAAAACAAAATTAAGCTCACAGCATTAGCACATGAGGTTTTATTTGCTGGAGAAAAAGTACAGTTAATTGAACCACAAAAAGTCGTTATTCAAAAAACAACAGTAAAAGAGCCAAAAACTAAAGCAGATGCCAACTCGTTATTTGAAGTTTTGAGAAAATTACGTTATGAAATTTCAAAAGAGGATGAAGTACCAGCTTATGTTATTTTTAGTGATGCGGCTTTACGCCAAATGGAAACCATAAGACCAATGAGTGACGAAGAATTACTCGCTATTGACGGTGTTGGAAAAGTGAAGTTAGAAAAATATGGTGATGCGTTTATAAAAGCAATTATCAATTTTCAGAAAAATAAAAGTGTAAAAACTAAAAAAGAAGCTTCTACTTATAAAGAAACTTTAAGCTTATTTCAAAGTGGCTTGACTGCTGAAGAAATTGCTGAAAAAAGAAAATTAGGACTAGGTACTATAATGTCGCATTTTGCTAAATTATATTTGGATGGATCCGAAATTGATTTACGCGAATTTATAACAGAAGAGGAAATAAAATTAGTCGCTAAAGCAAAAACAAAATTAGAGACTCCAACGACTTTAAAACCCTATTTTGATTACTTTGAAGAAAAAGTGGCTTACGATAAAATACGAATAGCATTATCAATTATCGAAAAAGAAAATCTATAATTAGCTTTAGTATGATTAACTCTTTTACTCCTTACATAAATTCAGAGACAAAAATCTTAGTTTTAGGAACTATGCCTGGAATTGCTTCTATAGAAAAGCAAGAATATTATGCACATCCCAGAAACCATTTCTGGAAAATCATGTATACTTTATTAAGCGAGATTCCCGTAGATGAAAAATTTGAAAATAAAATAAAACTATTGCAAAATCATCATATTGGATTGTGGGATGTCCTTGAAAATTGCGAAAGAAAAGGCAGTCTCGATGTAAATATAAAAAATCAAAAAGAAAATGATTTTGAATCATTACTCGAGAAGTATCCAGGCATTAAAAAAATAGTATTCAATGGTAAAGAAAGTCATAAATACTTTTTTAAAAAATTTGGACAAATAAAAGGCATCACTTATTATGTGATGCCTTCTACAAGTCCCGCTAATACCATGTCTTTTGATAAAAAATTAGAATATTGGTCTGATTTTTTAAAATAAAAGACCTATAAATACCTTTCTTGATAAATTTGTTGATGGTGTTTTTGATGACCTATGGTAATAAAACCAATCGCTCTTACCGAAACGGCATTGTTAGATGCAATTCCTGTTCTCAATAACTGCTCTTTAGAAAAACTTTTAAAAAGAGACAAAGTTGCTTGTCTAACCACAGCCATTTCTGTCAATAATCCTTGAAGATTTCTTTCATTAGCATTTGAGTTTGTTACATAATCATTTTCTTCAAAACCTGGTAATGGTGTTTGATCATTTCTAGAAATTCGTAATGCTCGATAAGCAAAAATACGTTCAGTATCTATTAAATGTTGAATGATTTCTTTTATAGTCCATTTCCCTTCAGCATAACAGTAGTCAAATTTATCCATGGGAATATTTTGAACAAATCGAATAAAATCATGAAGACAAATTTCTAATTCTTCAATCAAATCTGCCTCTTTAGCTGCTTGAACATACCCCTCAAAATAAGGGGCATATTCTGTTTTTTTTAATTCACTTGATGTCATAATATTTTTTTAAGCAGAATTTCTACTTGCATTTGTATTTCCAAATAACGAACGCATTACCAATTTTTCATATACCTTAATTAGGTTTTCATCAGGAACAGCAGCTTTATTTAATTCGTTAATTCGTAACAGAGAATATTGTTGTATTGTTAACAATGGCAGTACAATACGCTCTCTTATCTGAATAGAAGCTTTACCGTCAGGATAGTTTTCCATTAACTCAGTATGCCCCGCTATTTTTAATAATAATCGTTTTGTATCCAAAAACTCATCGTAAATAATTTGCCAAAATTCTCCAAATTCAGGATCCTTTTTCATATATGCAGTTAAAGGAAAGAAAGACTTTGCTAATGACATCATACTGTTCTCCAAAAGTGTTTTGAAAAATAAGGAGTTATCATATAAATCCTGAACTTTCTCCCATTGATTTGTTTCTTCAAAATGTTTTAAAGCAGCACCTACTCCAAAAAATCCAGGTACATTTTGCTTCAGCTGGCTCCAAGAACCCACAAAAGGTATTGCTCTTAAATCAGCAAAATCTAATTGATCCGACTTGCTTCTTTTAGATGGTCGACTACCTATATTAGTTTTTGCATAATATTTCAACGTACTCATTTGCTCTAAATACGGAATAAATTTTGGGTGGTTTTTAAAGCTTAAATATTTTTTATACCCTAAATCAGCTAACTGATCCATTACCACCTTTTCATCCGTGGACAACTCGTTTTTATTTTTGCTGAAAACTTGGTTGGTTACTCCTGCGCTTAATAGATTCTCCAAATTGTAACGGCATGAATCTAAAGTTCCAAAATTAGAACTAATAGTTTGTCCTTGAACAGTAATTTGAATTTCGTTATTTTCTATTGTTGGTCCTAAAGAAGCATAAAACTTATGTGTTTTTCCACCACCTCTAGCAGGAGGACCACCACGACCATCAAAGAAAATTACTTTAATTCCATATTTTCTAGACATCTCGGTCAAAGCTTCTTTTGCTTTAAAAATACTCCAGTTTGCCATTAAATAACCACCGTCTTTTGTTCCATCAGAAAAACCAAGCATGATTGTTTGCTTCATTTCTCTATCTTCAAGGTGCTTTGCATACATAGGATTAGTATACAATTGCTCCATTATGGTGTGTGCTTTCAATAAATCCTCTACAGACTCAAACAATGGAATGACATCTACAGTAGGTTTTTCCCAATTTGACAGGCGAATCATTGCAAAAGTTTCCAATACATTCAATGCACTTTCATTGTTACTAATAATATATCTATTAGCACCTTCCTCCCCGTTTTGCTCTTGAATAATTTTTATAGCTTGAATTGATTCAATTGTAGAGCGTGTTATTTCATTTTCAAAATCAGCTGGATTTAAATCACCTTGAACTTTAGAAAGGATTTCAAATTTTGCTGTTTCATCTAATTCATAATAGTTTTTAGGAAATATATTGCTACCGCTCTTTTGATAAAAATCAAAAATATCTCTAAAAACACCATCATGAATTCTGCTATTCTGACGAATATCAAGTGTAGCAAAATGGAAACCAAATAAGTTTACTTTAATAAGTAACGCATCTAACTCGTCTAAATATAGTGATTGATGTTGCTCAATTACAATCGTTTTAATTTTATGTAATTGCGACTTAAACTCTTCTAGAGTGATGTATATTTCTCCTTTGGAATAAAAAACAGAACGATAAAGTTTATATTCAAGTTCCGCTACCAAAACATCTACATTAAAGAAGGTTAGCTTTCTTTTTAAGTTTCTTATTTCAATATAATAACACTTTAAAATTGATGTTCTTAATCGGTCAGCTACATTCAGGGTAATCTCGGTAGTTACAAAAGGATTTCCATCACGATCACCACCTGGCCAGAAACCTAATTTAATTAATGAATTTTGAATTTCTACGTCTTTAAAAACATTTTTTTGTAAATAATGCACCATATCACCAGATGTATTATAAAATACATTTTCAAGATACCAGATCAAACTTACTGCTTCATCAAACGGATTAGGTTTTTCATTTTTTATAAATGGTGTTTTTCCTAATTGTGCCAATAAATGTTTGATTTTCAATAGCTTATTATCTCGAATTGCATCTGTTAAATCATTGATAATTCCAAGTACAGATCCAGGATAAAACTGTGTAGGATGAGCAGTTAAAACCGTTCTAACGTTGAATGTTTCTAAAAAGCTAATTAACTCCTCTTTTTTACCTTTGGCATCAGCCTTTTCTTTAATATCTCTTAACGAACCTCTACCTTCCATGTTATTTACAATAGGAAAAGCAGCATCTTCTACGGCGTCAAAAAGTACAATTTGACGTTCTATATATTGTATAAAACGAAACATCAAGTCAATTTGATCTGCTTCAACAGTGCTGTGTAGGTATTTTTCAGAGAAAAAATCAATAATCTCTTTTGGAGTTTCTTGCTTTTTAAATCCTGACTCGCAAACCTCTGTAAATAAAGGTAATAAAACACCTGTATTATCAATGGAGTCAAACGGTAGCGTGATAAATACACTGTTGTAAATGTTGTATTTTGAAAGCACGTTTTGATTAAAACGTTCAATTTTAGGTAGTGTATACATAATTTTGTTATAGTTGGTTGGTTGTAGTGGAAAATAGTTATAAAAAAATAACCCCAAGAACTAACTTGAGGTTATATTTTAAATATAGCATTCAAGTTTGTATTACATATTTTTAAAAATAGTATGCATTAAACGCTTCTTATCATTGATACTTTCTTCAAGTGAGATCATAGTTTCTGTTCTATAAACACCATCAATATCATCAATCATAAAAATAACATCTTTTGCATGCTTTGTATCTTTTGCTCTAATTTTACAAAAAATATTAAATTTACCAGTTGTCACAGAAGCTACTGTTACAAAAGGAATTTCGTTGATTCTCTCTAAAACAAATTTAGTTTGTGAAGTATTGTTAAGAAAAACACCAACATAAGCGATAAAAGAGTACCCTAATTTATCATAGTCAAGTACTAGTGAAGATCCCATAATGATTCCAGCATCTTCCATTTTTTTAACCCTAACGTGCACAGTACCCGCAGAAATTAATAATTTCTTTGCTATATCTGTAAAAGGAACCCTTGTGTTGTCAATCAACATATCTAAAATTTGATGATCTACTTCATCTAAACGGAACTTACTCATATTCTTTTAATTAATATTATTATTTGCTCAAACAAAGTGTAAAAATATATATAAAAACATGAAAAGGATGTAAAATATTATTTTTTTATCAATCCATTAACACTTTTGATGTTATTATCTAATGAAAAATTGGCTTTTTGATTTAATTTCGGAAAACTCCCTTGCTCGTCACTATACTTTGCCCCTTGGGCATCATATTCAGTGTGAGCAAAATAACCGTCTAAATTGCCGATTTCTGATATATAAGCATTAAATGATACATTATTATCAATTAACTCTTCTTTGTATTGCGCAGCAAAATTCGTTATTTTTTCTATACCATCATAATTTATTTTGACATTTTTATATATAAAATCATAAAAAACGACTTTATTCTGAGGAATACTCAAATATTTGTCATATCCATTGCTAACTATATCGTTTTCGCAAAGTGTAGTAAAACTTGTAATTAATGCCATATATACATATTTACGTGTTTCCTCTCTTTGATAATCTTCTTGAAAATGCCCCGCTTCAAACAAAATCGTGGCAGCACCAAGGAATTGAAAAGTATCCCCAATACAGTCAATATTAAAGGAATCATCAAATCTACCTACTTGATTGGGGATATATTGTTGCAAAACGGTATTGATACCCGCAATTAAATTTATTGCCTTTAATCTTGATTCATTAACCTCACGCGCCTCATTATAAGCCGGTGCTAAGAACGATAATGTAGCTGGTTTACCAGAATCAGCTACACCAAATATTGTTCGCTGATCATGAAGATTAAAGCAGTAATCAGGCTGGAATTCTTCAAAAACAGCTCTAAGTAACTTACTTTCTGGTTGTGTTAAGTCTTGTGAATCCCTATTTAGATCTACTTTATTTGCATTTGCACGTGTATATAAGGTAGCGCCATCTGGATTCAACATGGGAATGGCACAAAATGTAAATGTATTTAAGAATTGTTTAGCTAAATCAGTACCACTGTGCAATAGATTTATAAAATCAAACAATGCTTTTGTAGTAGTACTTTCATTACCGTGCATTTGCGACCAGAGAAATATTTTAGTTTTCCCTTTTCCAATTTGATATTTATAAATAGGCCTTTCTAGTACTGATTTTCCAATAATTGAAAGTTGGTTATTAGTGTTTAATCGGTTTAATATTGGTTCAATATTTTCTAATGTAATGTATCTTCCTGAAATTGATTGTTCTTTATTCTCAGTGTATAGTTGTTCTAAATTCATAGCTTCTTATTTGGTTTACAAAAGTAAACATCTTTATTTTTACAATTGTAAACAATTAATTTAAGTTTTTTTTTATAATTGTAAACAGCCTAGTTTACTATTATAGTAGTATTAGCGCTTATTAAAATAACAATTGTTACTAATGTTAAATAAATACATCAAAATACTGTTCTTCAGTAGATTAATTTATCTAAGCTAAAGTATCAATGTAGATTTATATGGATTTAAAACACTGTTTACTTATGTAATATTGTTTAATCAACTTCTTTTTATTACATTTGTAAATAGCATTCTTTAAAATACAATTTACAATGGTAAACATCGAAGATTTTATAAAACGTCTAGAAATTATTTTGGATTATTATGGCATAAATGCCTCTGCTTTTGCTGATAAAATTGGTGTACAGCGCTCTAGTTTATCCCATCTATTATCTGGTAGAAATAAACCAAGTCTTGATTTTGTATTGAAAATTCTAGATGTTTATCCTGATGTAGATTTATATTGGATTTTAAACGGCAAAGGTAGTTTTCCAAAAAATGCTATTTCAGATACCGAAAAAAAAATACCCCACGCTCCTATTAATCATACCATCCCGAATGGCTTATTTGATGAAGAAAAAAATGAAAGTGTGGTGCAAATTCAAGATAAAAGAGAAACGGAAATGAAAACGATAAAAAAAACTAATGAAGCCGAAATTGATAAAATTGTAATTTTCTATAAAGACGGTACTTTCAAAAGTTATGTTCCATAAAAAAACCTCCATTCAGTTTATGAATTGAGGTTAAGCTTAATCATCTATAATTATAGTTTTACAATTTATTTTCAAAAAACAATTATTTAAACTCAAAGCCGTTTTTAGGAATTTTGCCTTTCACTCCTATAAAATGTTTGCTTAGGATGGCCAAATCTTCTTCGAGATTTCCTGTTGGCATTAATGGTTTACCTAAACTAACTTGTTTTCTTCCAAAATCAAATGTTACTGGAATAATAGGCACATTGGCCTTTAAGGCTATAAAATAAAAACCTGTTTTTATAGTATCTACTTTTTTACGCGTTCCCTCAGGTAATACGGCAAGTCTAAAAACTTCTTTTCGATCAAAAATAGCCGCAATCGAATCAACTTTATTTAATCCTCCCGACCTATCCAGAGGTTCTCCGCCCATATATTTGAAATAATAATTCAGTGGGAATTTAAACAATTCTTTTTTTCCAACCCAATTCATTTCTAATCCTGTAATTCCTCTTGTAAAAATTCCTAAATAAAAATCGTGCGCACTAGTATGTGGCATCACCATCATCACGCATTTTTTTACTTCGGGTGCAATAGTTCCCACTATTTTCCAACCCATTAAGCGAAAAAATATCCATTTGTAAATTACTTCCTTCATTCTTATGATTTTTTATGCAAAATATATAATTTAAAGCTTATTTTTGCGAAAAAGTTATATTGATGTTAAAAAAAATAATGAGTTATCTCATTCCAATAAAAATATATACCTTAAAATCAGCCTTAAGTAAATCAATTGAAGTAACTTGGTACAACGGAAAACTAGTATTAGATTCTGAAAATACAAATTATTCTTACGGAAGTTTACAACTAATTTTACGTCTTGGTTTAAAAAAAATTGGTTTTTCTAAGATATTAAACATGAATCATATTCTGATCTTAGGTGTTGCAGGTGGTAGCGTAATTAAAACACTAGTTGATGAAGTTAAATTTAAAGGTAAAATTACAGGTGTTGAGATTGATCCTGATATTATTGAAGTTGCAAATAATTACTTCAATTTAAACCAAATTGACCAATTAGAGATTGTTATTGATGATGCTTTTGAGTTTGTTTTAAAAACCAAAGATAAATATGATTTAATAATCATCGATGTATTTCAAGATACTAAAATGCCTAATTTTCTGTTCGAAGAATACTTTGTAAACCGAGTTTGTTTTTTATTGAATAAATCAGGCGTAGTGTTATTCAACACAATGTTATTGACTGAGCAAGACAACATAAGAAATAAGAAATATGTAACTGATTATAATGTAGCAAATTATAAGATTAGAACTATTCCGAGAGTGGAAGTTCACAATGAATTAATTTTGATCGAAAAGCAAGATTAAAGAGTTGTATCGTTTTCCAAAATCATTAAGCGTCAAACATGAAAAAAATAATCCGAAAACTTCTTTTAGGAAACGTTACTAAAATGGGGAAACCTAAATTTAATCCTATTGAAAGAAGGATTCAAAATATAAAAGCGATTTGGAATAACGATCATCAAGATGACAACGGGATCGAAAAAATTGTACGCTTGTTTCTCGCTTCTTCTCAATTATTTTTTCCTGGGATTTACATTAAATATTTAGTTTCTAAAAAAGGATCTGAATATGAGGATTTAACAGTAGATTTTTATGTTTTATTTAAAGTAGCGCTTCCTTTAATGATTATAGTAAATCAGTGGCAGGATAATAAATTTATCTTAGCAATTATGGTTTACTTAATGCTGGAAACCGTATTATACATTCCTACTTTAATTTTTGCATCAGACTTATTCTCAAAACCACGTTCTTATAAAAGATCAATGCTACTGTTGTTTTTAAATTATCTAGAAATGGTATTTGCTTTTGGCGTTTTATATTCATGTGATAATTATCTAAATAAACCATTTGATCATTGGTACGATCCTATTTATTTTAGCACTGTAACCTCCTCCACCATTGGTTTTGGGGAATATTATCCCGTCAAAGCTTTTGGTAAGTTTCTAGTAAGTATGCAAGCACTTTTGGTTTTAATGTATGTTGTATTGTTCTTGAATTTTTTCTCTACCAAGGTTAAGTCTAAAGGTTATTTTGAACAAGATGGCACTGATTAATTAAAGCATTTTTCTGGCCTTTTCTAAATCTTCAATCGTGTCAATCCCAATTCCTACATGTGTAGTTTCTACCATTTTGATGCGTTTGCCAAATTCTAAATAGCGTAGTTGCTCTAATTTTTCGGATGCTTCCAAAGATTTCATTGGTAAACTATAAAAATCAAGTAATGCTTGTTTTCTGAAAGCATAAATGCCAATGTGTTGCATGTAACGCACACCCACATTTCTCTCTCTAGGAAACGGAATAACAGAACGTGAGAAATACAAAGCAAAAGCATTTTGATCTGTAACTACTTTTACATTATTGGGATTATTGATTTCGTCTTCATCAGTGATTTTACGCATTAAAGAGGCTAGGTCAACTTTTTTATCCTCATCGTTTTTAAAAACCTCAATAATTTCTTTTAAAGGCTCTGCATTTATAAAGGGTTCGTCACCTTGTACATTAATAACAATATCCACATCCAGATGTTCCACTGCTTCTGCAATTCGGTCACTACCAGATTCATGTTCTTTAATACTCATAATCGCTTTTCCACCTTGAGAAACAATTTCGTCATAAATTAAATCCGAATCAGTAACCACAAAAACATCATCAAATAAATGTGTTCCTACAGCCGCTTCATAGGTTCTTAAAATGACTGTTTTTCCTCCCAAATCCTGCATCAGTTTTGCTGGAAATCGTGTAGAAGCGTAACGTGCTGGAATGACTGCTATTATTTTCATATTATTTTTGTTTGCTATAGCGCTAAAGTAATTGGAAATTTTGATAAAATAAATAGCTATTCATGAGAATAATTAATAAACCGTTTATTTTAATTTTGACTATTAATAAATATTATTAATTTGGTATTAAGTAAACTATAAGATCACTCCACAAAACTATCATCTTTAAAACCAATCAAGTATAATTTGTTTTTTGCTCTCGTCATAGCGGTATACAACCATCTTATATAGTCACGGTCAATACCGTTAGGCAAATAAGGTTGCTCAACAAAAACGGTGTTCCACTGTCCTCCTTGAGATTTGTGACAAGTGATTGCATAGGAGAATTTTACTTGCAATCCATTAAAATACTCGTTGGCTTTTACTTTTTGGAATTTCTTGTATTTGGTCGTTTCGCTCTCATAATCTTTCATCACTTCTTCATACAATCTGTTTGATTCTTCATACGTAAGTGATGGTGATTCACTTTTTATGGTATCTAATAATAAAACTGTTTCTAAAGGTTTTTGATTGGGATAATCTACCATGCGTATTTTTACATTGGCAAATTTAAAACCGTACAATTCTTGAATTTTAAAAATCTCGAGTATTTCTATAATATCACCATTGGCAATAAAACCAGCTTCATCAGCATCTTTCAACCAGAAATAATTGTTCTTTACCACCATTAAAAAATCGCCTGTAGAAAGCTCACTTTCTTTATCCAAAATTTTAGTTCTAATTTGCTCATTATATTGATTGGCTCTTTTATTAGATCGCACAATAAATGCAGTATCTTCAATACTATAATTGCTATAAGCCGAATTTATAGCATCCTGAATATCATAACCATCAGTTAATCGCACAATATCTTTGAATTTTTTTACATCAAATTTGAAATCGGTTATGAAGGAGTCTTTCAATAATTCCCGCAACTCTGTAGCATTGAATAAGATTCCAGAATCCCCTTCTTGACGCATCACTTCGTCTAACTCAATATGTTCAATTTCTTTATTATAATGTAAACCCAAAGTATGAATATCCAGCGCCGGACTAATGTCTAAATTCACAGGAGGCAACTGTGCGGTATCTCCTAGCAGAATCATTTTACAGTTAGTTCCAGAATACACATACGAAATCAAGTCATCTAAAAGGGAGCCATTCTCATATAATTTAGAGTCTGAATTGGAATCAGAAATCATCGAAGCTTCATCCACAATAAAAATCGTGTTTTTATGCTTGTTTTGTTGCAAGGTGAAGGATACCCCACCGCCAGAAGATTTCTTGGGGAAATATATTTTTTTATGAATTGTAAACGCTGGTTTTTCAGAATAATTGGCAATTACTTTTGCAGCACGACCAGTGGGCGCTAGCAAAACATACTTTTTATTAAGTTCCAGCAAATTATTTACAATAGTTGAAATCACTGTAGTTTTTCCGGTTCCTGCGTATCCTTTAAGTACAAAAATAGTGTCGTTATGAGTATCAGTCAAAAAAATAGCAATCTTTTGAAAGAAGATATCCTGATTATAGGTTGGGCTAAAAGGAAATTTTTTACGTAAAAGACTATAAAACAGGGAGGAATTCATTGTGATGTTGTTAAGGCAAAGTGAACCTCAAATATAAGGATGAATTTTGGAGCAACCATATAAATTGACCATAAATCATCCTCTAAATTACCCTCAAACTAATAATGAATTTAACACGCATTCTTTGTAACTTTGCTTCTTTACCTTTTACAATAAAGAATGATATCCATTACAGAAAAAACATTACAAGATTTACAATTTCCTACGGTTCTCGAAACTATTTCGGCAATATGTAATACTGATTTAGGGAAACAAAAAGCATTAGAAATTATTCCATTTAGAGACAAAGAAAGTTTGATGGAATCTTTGATGCAAACATCTGAATATGTTTCTTCTTTTCAAAATAATAACGCGATTCCCAATCATGGATTTGATGCCATAACGCACGAAATAAAATTTCTAGCCATTGAGGACAGTTTTCTTGAAGTAGGTAGTTTTAGAAAAATTGCTACGCTATCTGCTACAGTGAATTTTTTATTGAATTACTTCAAAAAATTCGAAGATTACTACCCTCATTTAAACAACAGAGCCAAACAAGTCGAATTTACTAAGGACATCATCACTCAAATAGATGTTATAGTTGATAAATATGGAGAAATTAAAGACAGCGCTTCGCCTCTATTACTGGATATTCGTAGAAATATGAATACCGTACGAGGGAAAGTGAATCAAAGCTTCGGTTCTGCTTTGACGCAGTACAACAGCTTAGGCTATTTGGATGATATTAAAGAAAGTTTTGTTCAAAATCGTCGTGTTTTAGCTGTTTTAGCCATGTACCGCCGTAAAGTAAAGGGGTCTATTTTAGGAAGTTCTAAAACAGGTAGTATTGCCTATATTGAACCCGAAGCGACTTTGAGATATTCTCGTGAACTAAGTAATTTAGAATACGAGGAAGCTGAGGAAATTACCCGTATTTTAAAAAATTTATCGAATGTAATTCGCCCTTATTTGCCGTTATTAATTCAGTACCAAGACTTTTTAAGTGATATTGATGTTCTTGCTGCAAAAGCAAAATATGCTAATAAAATTAACGGAATTTTACCTGCAATTACCAACAACAGACGACTTTATTTTAGAGATGCCTACCACCCTATTTTGTACTTGAACAACAAGCAAAAAAAGGAAATCACGCATCCACAAACAATTGAATTACAACAAGAAAACCGAATTATTGTAATATCAGGACCCAATGCTGGTGGTAAAACCATCTCATTAAAAACAGTTGGTTTACTGCAATTAATGTTACAATCAGGAATGTTGATTCCAGTACACGAACGTTCCGAAACTTTTTTATTCGATAGAATACTTACAGATATTGGAGATAATCAATCTATTGAAAATCATCTAAGTACCTACAGTTACCGATTGAAGAACATGAACTACTTTTTAAAGAAGTGTAATGATAAAACAATGTTCTTAATTGACGAATTTGGTACGGGTTCTGATCCCGAATTGGGTGGTGCTCTTGCCGAGATTTTCTTGGAAGAGTTTTATCATCGTGAAGCGTTTGGAATTATTACTACTCATTATTCTAATTTGAAAATTTTAGCAAATGAGTTGCCTTTTGCCACAAATGCCAACATGCTTTTTGATGAGAAAACCTTAGAGCCCATGTACAAATTAGTACTAGGCCAAGCCGGAAGTTCGTTTACTTTTGAGGTCGCTTTAAAAAACGGAATCCCTTTTAGTTTAATCAATCGCGCCAAGAAGAAAATTGAAGTGGGAAAAGTTCGTTTTGACAAAACAATTGCTACGCTTCAAAAAGAACGTTCTAAAATGGAAAAAACTTCACAGACATTAAAAGAAGAAGAAACCAAAGCGCGTGAAGAAGGTAAAAAGATGGAAAACATCAATACCAAGATAAAACAAAAATTAGAAAGCTATCAAGAATTGTACGATAGCAATCAAAAAACAATATATATAGGTCAAAAAATTGAAGATATCTCTGAGAAGTACTTCAACAACAAAAACAAAAAAGACCTAATAGGAGAATTTTTAAAAATTATCGAAATTGAAAATTCTAAACGTAAAAAAGCAACTCCTAAAGAGGTAAAAGCGATCGTTGAGAAGAAAAAAGAAATCATCAAAGAAGCTGAAGTCATTGTAGAGGAAATTCGAAAAGAGAAAAAAGAAAAAAAACTCAAACCAGTCATCGAAAAGCCAAAAGCAATCATTCGTTTAGGCGATCGTGTGCGCATGCTTGATGGTAAAGCTGTAGGCACAATTGATGCGATTGAAAAAAATAAAGCCACGGTTAATTACGGCATGTTTACGTCAAAAGTAAGCATGGATGAACTGGAGCTAGTCGAAGCAATGAAAAAGAAATAGATAATTTACCATTGAGATGAAAGAAGCTGTCATATAAAGAACGTAAAACACATTACAATGGGTGGAGCGAACGGGATTGCTTCATGCCTCGAAATGACAAATAAAATCAGCAAACAATGTCATTGTGACGAAGTAAGCAATCACAAAAAACGTCAAACATATTATAACGGATGCAGCGAGCGGGATCGCTTCGTTCCTCGCAATGACAAAAAAAATAAAAATGCAAAAACTACCTGAAAACAAAAAAATAGTACTCTTTGACGGCGTTTGCAATTTGTGTGATTCGGCGGTGCAGTTTATTATTAAAAACGACAAAAAAGACATATTTAGATTTGCTTCATTGCAATCAGAAATTGGACAGGAAATCTGCAAACATATCGGTATTGATGTTTCAAAAATGGATAGTATTATATTGTATGAGCCTGGAATTGCTTATTATTACAAATCAGAAGCAGCTTTGAATATTACTAGTGATCTGGGTGGTGCGATTAGTCTTTTGTCGGTCTTTAAAGTGTTGCCTTCTGGTTTTAGTAATGTAGTTTATGATTTTATTGCACGCAACCGTTACAAATGGTATGGCAAGAAAGAAAGCTGCATGATTCCGCCAGCCGATTTAAAATCAAAATTTTTAGATTAAGCGATTTTGGTTTAACCCTCTTTTAAAATTATAATTCTACTCCCGAAACTTTGTGATGCTGAAAATAGTAGAAAAGTAATTAATTTAATCTCCTCTACTTGAATTGCACTTCCTCTGCCCCTGATTGTAGCGGCAGCCCCGATTGAAAAAAGTTATTTTTTACAGGAATAGCAGAGCGACCAGCGGAAGCTCCTGCTATGACTTAGTAAAAAAACTTTATGAAAGAGGGCTATAGCAGAAAGCAGGATTAGGCTCTAGTTCGAACATATTACAGATAATTTGTTAATTAAGTATAAATTTTACTGTTATTACTAAAATAAATCAATTTTATTTGTCAGGATTAGAATTAAGCGACGACTATATTAGTAAACCATTAAAATTATATACTATGAAAGTTATGAAAATGATTTGGATACTTAGTCTGTTTTTAGGCCTGAGCTCCTGTATTAGCGAAGATATTGTTAATGATGAAATAGACGAAAGCATCCGGATTAATACTAATTTTTCAAATTTTGCTGTTGGGCAATCTTTAGTATTAGATGCCTTATTTTTTGACAGTCAAGGTATAAAGCAAACTGTAGATTTTAGCTTAAAATCAAATAATACGGCTGTTATCACCGTAGATAATACAACCAAAAAGATTAATGCAATAAGCAAAGGTGATGCTGAAATTGTAATTTCGACATTTTATGAGGGTAAATCAATTGAAACGACTATTGCAGTTACAGTTATTGAAAACAGCGTTACTCCTACTCCAGTAGCCAATGTAAAAATTGGAAGTATTACTAAAACGAGCTCTTACGCTTCTGCAGGTGACTTTGAAATCACTGAAATTCCAGGAGGTATCCGAATTAAGTTTGCAAGTAATTATCGTGCAGACCAGTCCTTACCCGGTTTTGCAATGTATTTAACTAACAATCCTAATGTGATTAACGGAGCACTCAAAATTGATTCGCAAGGTGATGCCGATGGAGTTACTTACAATGGAGCTTTTACGCTTGATGTGATGGGTGTAGGAATTAATGATTATGGCTATTTGACACATTGGTGTGAGCCTTTTAAAATAAAAGTGGGAGAAGCAATAATCAAAAACAAATAATGATGACCAATAAATTTACAAAAATAGCAATTGTACTAGTGATGATAACGCAAATGTCATACGGTCAATGGAACAAAGGAAAAGGAAATGGCTATTATAAACTAGCTGCAAGTTCACTAGTAGCTGATGAGCATTTTACAAGCGCGAAAGAAAAGGATCCTAATATTACCCGTGGAAATTTTGTTGTGAGTGCTTATGGTGAATACGGAATTAGTGATAAAATAGACCTTATTGCCTATGTACCGCTTTTAGCTAGAGTGTATCAAAATAAGCAAGTTTCTGGTAAAACGGGAAATACAATTTCAGACGGTGAGGCAGTAAATTCAATTGGTGATATTGATTTGGGCGTTCGTTACGGCATTTTAAAAAATGATATAATAGCCTTGTCAGGAACCTTAAAATTAGGATTACCAACAGGAAAAAAATCTGGAGGAACTGATGGTAGTCTGCAAACTGGTGATGGAGAATTTAATCAGTTACTTCAATTAGATTTAGGATTTCCTTTTAAAGTTAGTGGCCATAATTGGTATGGAAAAATATATTCTGGTTTTAATAATAGAAATAATGGATTCTCTGATGAATATCATTTTGGAGGCGAAATTGGAAGTAAATTTTATGATAAAGTATTTATTGCGCTAAAATCTAGCAATGTTCGTTCGTTTAACAATGGTAACTTAGTTGGAACTGGCCAAGGGATTTTTGCAAATAATGTCGAATATACCAATCTAGGCTTAGAAGCAGCTTACTATATTTCAACTAAATTTGGTGTAAGTTTGAATTACACTGAAATACTATCTGGAAAAATTACCTATGCAGCACCTACCTATAGCGCTGGTTTATTTTTGGATATTCAGTAATTAGATTAGCTTTTTATCTGTATACACACTAAAAACTGACTTTTATCATATTTTTTATAGCTCTTGATTTTTACTTTTGTACACTTAAATCTATACATTATGAAAAAAGGAGTACTTATAAATTGGGATAATGGTTCAATAATTATCGTTTTTGTCTTTGGGTTAGTAATTATAGCTTTAGTAGCTGCAGTAGTTTTAATGATGAATAACGATAAAAAGAAGAAATAAAAAAAGGATATCCAGTACGGATATCCTTTTTTTAGCTTCATAATTAAAGGAATTATCCTCTGATTAATTTTCTGTATTTCAAACGTTTTGGAGTTAAATCACCACCTAAACGTTTTTTCTTATTTTCTTCATATTCAGAGAAACCACCTTCAAAATAATACACATCAGAGTTTCCTTCAAAGGCTAGAATGTGCGTACAAATTCTATCTAAGAACCATCTGTCGTGAGATATTACTACCGCACAACCAGCAAAGTTATCCAAACCTTCTTCTAATGCACGTAGTGTATTAATATCCAGGTCATTGGTAGGCTCATCCAGTAATAATACGTTACCTTCCTCTTTTAAAGTCATTGCAAGGTGCAAACGGTTACGCTCTCCACCAGAAAGTGTGGATACTTTTTTGTTTTGATCACTTCCTCCAAAGTTGAAACGGCTTAAGTAAGCACGAGAATTCACTTGACGGCCACCCATCATAATTAATTCTTGACCATCACAAAAGTTTTCCCAGATTGATTTATTAGGATCAATATTAGAATGCGCTTGATCTACATAGGCAATCTTTACAGTATCACCAATTTCAAATTCACCTGCATCTGGTTTCTCTTCACCCATTATCATTCTGAAAATAGTCGATTTACCCGCACCGTTGGGCCCGATGATTCCAACGATTCCAGCTTGTGGTAAAGTGAAGTTTAAATTATCGTATAATAATTTATCTCCATACGCTTTAGAAACTCCTTTTGCCTCAATTACATTGGTACCTAAACGTGGTCCATTAGGAATATAAATTTCTAATTTCTCATCTAATGCTTTTTGATCTTCATTAAGCATTTTATCATAGTTTTGTAAACGCGCTTTTTGTTTTGTTTGACGTCCTTTGGCACCTTGACGAACCCAGTCCAGCTCACGTTCTAAGTTTTTTCTACGTTTTGAAGCTACTTTTTCTTCAAGAGCCATTCTGCTTGATTTTTGGTCCAACCAAGAAGAATAGTTCCCTTTCCATGGAATACCTTCTCCTCTATCTAACTCTAAAATCCATCCTGCAACGTTATCAAGGAAATATCTATCGTGTGTTACCGCGATTACTGTTCCTGAATATTGAGCTAAATGTTGTTCTAACCATAAAACCGACTCCGCATCCAAGTGATTCGTAGGCTCATCCAGTAACAATACATCTGGTTGTTGCAACAACAAACGACATAGAGCCACACGACGACGCTCACCACCCGAAAGATTTTTGATAGGCGTATCTCCATCTGGCGTGCGCAATGCATCCATAGCAATCTCTAGTTTGGTGTCAATTTCCCAAGCACCTAATGCATCAATTTTATCTTGTAAAGCGGCTTGACGGTCCATTAATTTGTCCATCTTATCTGCGTCAGAATAGTTTTCTTCAAGACCAAATAAGTCGTTGATTTTGTTGTATTCTTCTAGAACTTGCATTGTTTCGGCAACACCTTCACGTACAATTTCGATTACAGTTTTGCTATCGTCAAGAATAGGTTCTTGTTCTAAATAACCTACAGTGTAACCTGGTGCGAAAACAACATCACCTTGGTAATTTTTATCAACTCCAGCTATAATTTTTAATAAAGAGGACTTTCCTGATCCGTTAAGACCTAAAATACCAATTTTAGCTCCATAGAAAAAGCTTAAATAAATATTCTTAAGTACTGGTTTGTCTGCTCCTGTGTAGGTTTTACTCAATTTTGACATTGAGAAAATCACTTTCTTATCGTCTGACATTTTTTATAATTTAAAATTTAAAATAATTTACAATCTCCCTTTTAGCGAACTAAAAACCCATGCATTTGCTAAGAACCCTACTCCAGTAGCGGCAAAACCCCATCCAGATACATCTCTATATCTAAAAAAACCGAGACCTATTAATAACAAACCCATCAATATCATAATTAAAGTGGCCCATCCTAAAATGGTATTCTTATTCATTCCCATATTTTGCTTTATTTTTAATATGCAAATATCGCTAATTTTTAATCGTTAATTAAATATTTTGTAGAGCATTTCTCTTAAAAGGTCATAATTAGACATCGATTGTGCCCCAACTCCTTTACTCTTAACGTCTATATCCCGTAATGTAGCCACAATTTGGCTTACTTTTCTCATGGGGTA
This sequence comes from Flavobacterium gelidicaeli, assembly GCF_013294005.1. Taxonomy (GTDB): domain Bacteria; phylum Bacteroidota; class Bacteroidia; order Flavobacteriales; family Flavobacteriaceae; genus Flavobacterium. Next base: position 220,507 of record NZ_JABSNK010000003.1, on the reverse strand, counting down.
ATTCTTTAGAGCAACATCGTAATCTTTTAAGAAAAACGGACTAACACCTAACACTGCAGCTACATTCTTAGGATTTCGATCTTTTAACCCATGGTATTTAAGTAGTTGGATAAAAAAACTAAAAACCAAACTCGTAGTAACCACCATAGGATTATCCTTTGGGTTGTTAGCAAAATTATCCGCAATAGTATATGCTTTTAATTGGTTGCGTTCACCAATTGCTTTTCGTAACTCAAAAACATTAAAATCTTTACTAAAACCAATGTTCTCCTCAATATCCTTTGGAGTAATCGTGCTTCCCTTTGGTAAAATAATTTGTAATTTTTCAAGTTCGTTGTTAATCTTACTTAAGTCAGTACCTAAAAACTCCACTAACATTGCTGAAGCTTTGGGTTCAATATTGTATTTCTTACCTGCCAGAACACGTTTAATCCAGTCCCCTACTTGGTTATCATACAGTTTTTTACTTTCGTAAACAATCCCAGCTTTAGCAAGTAGCTTGGTTGTTTTTTTACGCTTATCTAAGGTTTTGTACTTGTAGCAAAACACAAGAACGGTGCTAGGCATAGGATTCTCAGCATAGGATTCTAACTTATCAATAGTACGGCTTAAATCCTGCGCTTCCTTAACAATAACCACTTGACGATCTGCCATCATAGGATATCGTTTTGCAGTCGAGACAATATCTTCAATTGATACATCTCTACCGTACAAAACCGTTTGATTAAAACCTTTTTCCTCTTCAGTCAAAACGTTTTTCTCAATATAATCTGATAATTTGTCAATATAATAGGACTCCTCACCCATCAAAAAATAGATTGGTTTTATATTACCCGCCTTTATATCATTAACAATTTTTATTACTTCGTCCATTTATATTCTTTCAATTTAAAAAAAAATCATATCTTTTTATAAGTTCCATTTGGGCGTGCCACCAGTAAAAAAAAGGGCTTCACTCACTTTGTACTTATAAAGCCCTTTTCTTCACTGCTGTCGGGCTATCCATGCTACTTCGGTAGCTTATTCCTATCCCTCACGCGGGAATTTAGGTAAACCAATTCGTTTTAGATTAAAAACCACTTAAATACAAAACTGCAAAATTTAAAAAATGCTGCGAGTATGCTAATTATGCAGTTCCTATCCCAAAAAAAACATTATTTTTGTGCTATGCAAAAACTAAATTTTCCTTCTTATACATTTCGATTCAAAAATAGCGAAAATAAAGTGGCTATCTTTGATGAAATTAGGAAAAAATTTATCATTCTAACACCCGAAGAATGGGTACGTCAACATGTAGTACTCTTTTTATTAGAAGAAAAAAAGTATCCAAAATCAATGATAAACGTAGAAAAAGTTTTAAAAGTCAACGGCTTGCGAAAAAGGTATGACGTTGTCGTTTTTAATCCTGATGGTTCTATTTTTGTACTTATTGAATGTAAAGCCCCCGAAATTAAAATTGCTCAAGCTACCTTTGACCAAATCGCCCGTTATAATATGACTATGAAAGCCGATTATTTAATGGTGACCAACGGATTGAATCATTACTTTTGCCAAATGGATTATGAAAATGAAAAATACGAATTCTTACGAGACTTACCTGATTTTGGTCAATCCAAAGCCGTACTTTAAATTCATTTACGATTATAAAAACATAAAATATTTATTTTGAAAAAAATCGCAGTCGTTATACTTAATTGGAATGGTGTTTCACTCTTAGAACAGTTTTTGCCATCTATAATTGCTTATTCACCAGAAGCAACTATTTATATCGCTGATAATGCTTCAACAGACACTTCTATTGAGTTTATAAAAAATACTTATCCTGAAGTACAAATTGTAATTAACAAAGCTAATTACGGTTTTGCACAAGGCTATAATGAAGCGTTACAACATATTGATGCTCAAATTTATGCCTTAGTAAATTCAGATATTGAGGTAACTAAGAATTGGTTACAGCCCATACTGGAAACTTTTGAAAAGGAACCTAAAACTGCAATAATTCAGCCAAAAATCTTAGATTTTAAAAAGAAGAATTACTTTGAATACGCTGGAGCTGCTGGCGGTTTCATTGATAAATATGGCTACCCCTATTGTCGGGGACGAATTTTTGACACACTTGAAGAAGATTTAAGTCAATACAACGATAATAGAACAATTTTTTGGGCATCAGGAGCTTGCTTTTTTATTAGAAGCCAAGTTTATAAAGAATTAGCGGGTTTTGATGCTGATTTCTTTGCACACCAAGAAGAAATAGATTTATGTTGGCGAGCTATAAATAAAGGACATACTATTAAATACAATTACCAATCTGTGGTATATCATGTAGGTGGCGCAACGCTGCAACAAGGCAATCCAAGGAAAACCTACCTCAATTTCAGAAATTCGCTATTAATGTTGACTAAAAATTTACCCAAAGAAAAGTTATACTTGGTACTTTTTACCCGTATGGTTCTTGACGGTGTTGCAGGAATACAATTTATTTTTAAAGGAAAATGGAAACATTTCACAGCCATTTTAAAAGCACATTTTGATTTTCACGCCTTATTCTCAAAAGCTTATAAAAAAAGAGGGGATTTCCAGCACCAAAAGTACTATAGCACTAAAAGTATCGTTTATAGTTATTACATAAAGGCTGGCAAGGTATTTGTTAAGTAATTTTAACAGAACTTTATGTCCAATATGTAATCATTAAAAACTAAATTTGTAATTCAACTAAACATTAAATTTTATGAAAAAAATCGTAATCGCCTTATCTGTTATGGCACTTTTAAGTTCATGCGTTTCTAAAAAGAAATACGCTGACCTAGAAGCAAAAAATAAAGAAACTCAAGATTTATTAAATTCTGCTACTGTCAAGTTAAATTCTTGTTTAGAAGAGAAAGCAGGGCTTACAGCTACTGTATCAGGATTAAGAGAGCACAATCAAACACTTATTAGTACGTCTAAAGACATGACTGTTTTAACTACTAAAGGTGCTGAAAATATCGAAAAAGCTTTAGAATCTATCAAAGAGAAAGATTTAAAAATAAGCAGAATGCAAGATGCATTAACTAAAAAAGACAGCGTTACACTTGCTGTTGTTACTAGTTTAAAAAGTGCTGTTGGAATATCTGACCCAGACATCGAAATTAACGTTGAAAAAGGAGTTGTTTTTATCTCAATCGCTGATAAATTATTATTCAAATCAGGAAGCTACGAAGTAACTGATAAAGCAAAAGGTGTTTTAGCTAAAGTGGCTAAAGTAGTAAATGACAAACCAGATTTTGAATGTATGGTTGAAGGTCATACTGATAATGTTCCTTATAACGGAAGTGGTGTTTTACTTGACAACTGGGATTTAAGTGTGAAACGTTCTACATCTATTATTCGTGTTTTAACAAACCAATTAGGTGTTAAACCAGAACAACTTATCGCTGCGGGTAGAAGTTCTTACGTACCATTAGTTGATAATGATACTGCTGAAAACAGAGCACGTAATAGAAGAACACGTATTGTTGTTTTACCTAAAATTGACCAATTCTACGAAATGATTGAAAAAGAAATGAAAAAACAAACTAAATAGTTTTTAATTCTTTTAGAATAATTAAAAGCGCCTCGATATTCGAGGCGCTTTTTTTATGCAATTAAAGGAACATCAATTATAATAATAGAATATACCAATAACCATATAATATAGTCGTAATTCGTTTTTTGACAGTGGGCGAACCTCGAAAAGCAACAATTGTTACCTATTCCATTTGAAATAAATTTAGACTGTTTTTATCATTACTACTGATAAAAAAAATTGAGTGCTATTTCATAAGACTTACACCAAAAAGAAAAAGCAGGTCTTGCGACCTGCTTTAATGTATCCTTAATCTTTTTCTAATAACCAATTAAATATAATTAAGAATAACATACTTTTAAATTGTATATCCTTATGCTAATATAAAAAATATTAGAGTAAAATCAAATATTTTGCCAATAAATTATATAATATCAATATCTCCTTTTCCTGCTCTAACTACAACTGGCTCATCTCCAGACAAATCAATGATAGTTGACCCAACATTATCTCCATAACCACCATCAATAACCAAGTCTACTTGATTTTGCCACTTTTCAAAAATTAACTCTGGATCTGTAGTATACTCAATTACATCATCATCATCGCGAATAGAAGTTGAAACAATAGGATTTCCTAATTGACGTACTATTTCTAAAGCAATTGCATTATTTGGAACACGAATACCTACCGTTGTTTTCTTCTTGAATTCCTTTGGTAAATTATTATTACCAGGTAAAATAAAGGTATAAGGACCAGGCAAGGCTCTCTTTAAAATTTTAAAAGTAGCGGTGTCAATTTGCCTCACATAGTCAGATATATTGCTTAAATCGTGGCATACAAAGGAAAAATTAGCTTTCTCTAGTTTGATCCCTTTTATTTTTGCAATACGCTCTAATGCTTTGGTATTAGTGATATCACAACCTAGACCATAAACCGTATCAGTAGGATATATAACTAATCCCCCATCTTTTAAAACCTTAACAACTTTCGCAATAGCTGCTTCATTAGGTTTGTCTTCGTATATTTTTAAAAATTGTGCCATTTTCTTTTAATTTAACTACAAAGTTAACCTTTATTTTTTCTTTTTGTGTTTTAAGATGCCGCGTTCGCTAAAATCGAGTCCGTAATTAATCCATCGCAGCAATTGATTATCCGTTTTAAAAGCCTCTTTTTCGATAAATAAAAACCCTTTTATAATTTTTTTAGTAAAATCCATTGGTTTAACATGATTCTCCTCAAGTAATGTTTCGTAAAATTCATCCATAACCCGCAGCATTATCTCCTCCTGCATAATACCGAAACACATTTTATCATTAACCATAAAAGTGTTCCCTCCAAACATTTTCTTTTGCTTAAAATCAACATTCATTTCAATCAAAATTTTTTCTATACGCAGCGATAAAAGTTCGTTATAAGGCATTTTTTAAGTTATTAATGATTTAATAATATTTGTATAACGTTATATATTTTAAAAACAATTTGCTTTTCAATAAGTGCAAACTGAGTAATAACATCCCTTTATTTAGGTATATATTTCTTAAACAAATCTGGTTTTAATATTTTTTTTTATTAGTTACTAAGAACACTATTTTAGAGTAATTATCACTTCTTGTACTTCAGAGTAATCTAATCTAAACCATTCTCCTCTAACTCTGTTATGGTCATAAACTTTGTGTAAAGTCTTTTCTAAAAATTGAGCAGTTTTTCTATTTGGAAATGACTTACTACATACAAGCTCAATTGTTGGTTTATCACTCTGTAAAGTTTTCTCACGATATTTTGGATTATTAGAAATGCCTATTTTGTGAAAATTATTTGTCGTGTCAATCATCAAATAAACATAACATTCTTCTTTATAAATAACATTTCTATTATTATCGTTATTTCGCATTAACAATGGTAGATAGTTATTGATATTTTGTTTTACTAATTCTTTATAATCTTTAGCAAGATTCTGAACAACAGTTGCATAATTTTCATTTTTATACCAATAGAAATTTTTAGCAACACTGATAATTGAGTTATTTTTTTTAAAAGATTCTATTTTCCATTTTAATAGTTTATTGTAAGCAAATATTTCAAGTTCATTTTGAGTTATTTGTATTCTAATCTTATTAAAACTTTCATATCTTGATCTCTCTTTTTCATTAGTAATCTCAAACGAAATTATTATTTCATTATCAAACATAAAAAAAACTTTATCTGAAACACATAAATTATATGTTTTAGAAGGAGAAACGTAAAAAATTAAAAAATCTTTACAATCATGATTCTCAAAAGAAAATACTAAATCTTTACCTGTATCAGAATTAGAAACGATACCCCCAATTGGTGAAGGCATATTTTGGCAATATGGATATAAATGTCCTCCAACTACTGACCAAGTAATTTTGGTTGACTTACCAAAATCATCAATTTCAATTCTAGGTTTATTAATAAAATTTTTCTCCATTACATTTCGCGATGTTATCTAAAATTACGTTATGTCGTTTTGCAAGTTCTAGAACTTAGTAGTAAACTATTTACAAATATTAAAAAAGGTAGTGATAAAAAAGATAATTACGCTAAATAGACAATCATGCTAAATTATTGTTGTGTATTTGTTTTTTTTTTAAAATTTATTTGCTCAAAATTGCGATTAAGTTTATCAAAAATAACTTTTTCTCGTGAATTATTATTAATTCCTTTCCAAAGTTCCTCAATTTTCACAGTGTTATTTTTTATCGTACTTTTTGAAGTTAATAAAGTTCCTTTTCTGTAGTCTTTTGCTAAATCAATTGGATTAACTTTATCCAAATAAATTTCTAACATTTTAGGTATTTCGTAAAAATTCTCACAATCGTCTTTAATTATAACTTCAATTTTATTTTTAATAAAAAAAGGATATATTTTATTGAACCACATAGGATTTTGATTCATTGTTTGAATAGTTGGTTTTATTAAGTAAAAAATAAATTTTGCGTTATCATCAGATTGATAGTTTATATAAATTACTGTCTCAATTGTTTTCCAATCAATGAAATGAGTAGTATTAAATAACGGAAGATTATATAAAATTCCGTTATTGTCAAAATAAATGCTTTCTTGATTTTCTTTTTATTTTTTAATTGTTTTTTCAGACACTTTAAAACCAAAACATAATCCATATAAAATAAAACTTGGTACTGAAATAAAAAGTCCTAATGTTACATAGGCTTAGATAACTTTTACATCATTTTTAATCATCATAATAACAATAATAAAACCTATACTTATAAATAGTACTGGTATTAATTTTAATAAAGTAAATATATTAAATTTCATCTAAAAGTTATAGTTAAGTATTAGCAGTTGATCTGGTAATATTAGGAGTTAATTACTTTCTACCCAAACGAAGATATATTAAAAAATGCTAATTCAACTAAATTCATAACTATTGTGTAAAGCCTGTTGGTAGATCGGTTTTCTTTTAAATGATGTTAGCCGTTATATTTTCGCTTAAAAATTTTTTCGTAAGTTCAATTTCCTTTAGATTTAGTTCAAGATGTAAAAAAAAATAATTTTTATTTTCATTGAGTTTAAATTCAATATTATTTTTGTTAAAAACAATTTTATCTATTTTTTCTATTTGAAGTCTATTAGTAACTATACCATTTTCAAAATATATATTGCCATTTTCCATTTTTATTAAGGCGCTTGGTATAAATATTAATCCTTTAAAAATTAGAATTATTCCCGATACGAAAGTTAGAATTGCTATGATCTTAGTTTCATCTATGAATATTAAAATTATAGATATTGAACAAAAAATTACGCCACCAATAAATGGCAAAATATAATAACTATCATTATTACTTCTTATTCGGATTTCGTTTATAGGTATGTTTTTTAGATATTTATTTGATTTGTAAATGTCAAAAATGAAAATGAAAATCAAAATAAATGGAAAGAGACTACTTAAACCTGGAAGATATTTATTAATATCAATTAAAAATGAGAAGATAATAAATATAAAAATTGAAATTATTATTATTAATTCTGATTTAGATTTTGGCTTCATTTGTTCGTTTTTTTTTTCAAAATGGATACTACATCTTAGCGATACAGGATGGATGGAACTTTCTTTAAAACATATTATTTTTACTTGATGGAGATATGTTAAAAAATGTTAATTCTAATAATCTCGCAAAACGCTTTTATGTGCCGTTAATTTTTTTTTAAAAATGTAAAATATTTTTATTTTTAACAAACTCTGAATTTAATAATTTTAAAATTAGAGCTTCCAATTCAGTTTGTTTTAAAGAAATCTGAAGTTCCAAATCTTTACTTAAATCTTCGTTTACAAATTTATCTAACAATGAATTTACATCCACAATATTCAATAAAATTTTTTCTTGTAAATCATCTTTGGTGTCTAAATCAAGGAAAATTCTGTTTCTGTACATTGCAGATTTATTTATTGCTTCAAAATATTTGTCATAATAAGCCTTTCGGTTTTCTTTATCCTTTGAATAAATTTGTAAGCTAAAAAGAGCGAGATGTGTTTCACTTATATATCCGCTTAGATTTAGTTTAAAATTCTCAATCCATCTAATTCTGTAAGAAACGAAAATATTTGACTTCATTTGGTATAATGCGATTATTCCAGTAATTACTACTAACAAAAGTGGTAGTAAAATTTTTAAATTATCGATAGTAAACATCTCTTTGTTAACGAGTTCTTTAAATCGTAGAGTCAGTACCGTAACAAATACTCCTATTAGAAATCCTAAAAATCCTTTTATCATAATTTATATTTTTAAATTTTAATTATCTTGTGCAGTTAAATAGGAAATAATATTTTACTGCTTTGATATGACTGGAAATTAGCAACATTTCAATTTTCGGTTATAAGAAAACTTGATCTGTTACTTTAATTCCTCTAAACTTCAGCTATATCAAAAATGGCTGTTAGAAGTGGCTTTTATTCGTAATATTCTATATTAAAATTAAATGTTTCTCCCATAGAAATACCATTTACTTCTGTAGGATAATTTTCGTTGTCATAAATATAATTATAAATAGTAGATTGTGTTGAATTTTCTGAAATTGATACAATATTATTCTTAAAAAAAGGGAAACTATAACCTTTATAACCACTTATAGAAATGGGGAATTACTGCTAACGTTTTGCGGCTTCATGAAGTAGTGAACTTCGTGACCGAGATTTTCCGGCTAAGATAAAATTTCATGCGAAAGATAAACGTGAATTTACCACATATTTCGCCATTTATGCAAACCGCTGTTGTAGGCAGTAATTATTATATTTTTATTTTTTTCCAAGAAGCGACTAATTCATTTTTGATATCCACATCATTTATTTCATAATATTTAAGTTGGTTTTTAGAAGTTTTTCTAAATAGTTTTTTAAAATCTTTTTCGATTGAATATTTATCGTTTAAAACAAATGAAAAAGATTTAATCTCATTCCATTTAGAATTCTTTAAACTATATATCGTTATTGCTTTATATCTACTTGCACAAGATGAGTAGTATTCTGCAATTTCCATATTTCCATCTTCATCTATATCTCCAATATTTATTATATTATTCGGATGGCAACAATTTGAATCTGTTAATATTCTTGGGATGTTATTATTTGTAAAGTAATATGAATCACCTTCTTCACAATAATTTAAAGCTGGTAAAACAAAAACATAATCCTCTTTTCCATCACCATTCAAATCACCAATATATTCAAATCCTTCATTATAAAACTCATTAAAAATATTCTTATTAAGTCTTATTAGATAACATTTATTTTTTGAGCTTTCATCACTGTATTTAGAAATATCTAATTTAAATTTTCCTTTCAGAATAGAATCATTAATAAATTGAATGTCGTTTAATAAAACAGAGTCTTTTGTTGTATTTTCTTTTCTTTTATTTAACTCTTCTTCATATGAAAAATTTTCCGAAACATTAACTTTAGATTTGGCTCTACTTTCAATTTTTTCAGTTTCTGTTTTACATGCAAAAAAACTTAATAATGTAAATATATAAATATGGTTTCTCATTTTTTGGTGATTATTGCCTACAATTAACCAATAACATCAAGTTTTGCAAAACGCAATAGCAACTTTTTAAGTCCGCCAACTTCAAATTTAATTTCCGCTTTTTTATCAGCGCCTACCCCTTCTATATTTACAATTTGACCTCTACCAAAACGTTCGTGCATCACGATATTTCCCATGGCAAGGTTATTATCAAATAAATTAGGTCCTGATGCAGGTCCGCTACCGGTCATCGGTTTTAGTTTTCTAACTGAAGCTTCTAATTTTTGATCATTCCCTACTGCTTTTTGAGGCGGAGTACCATTAGACGGTTTCGATAAACGCATTTTAGATTTATCTACATCCCCAAAGATATCCTTATCAATAGGCGAATTATATCGGTAATTGGATTCGGCTGGTGTTAGGTATTCTAAAAACTGTCCGTCAATCTCCTCAATAAAACGCGATGGTTCACTATCCGTCAATTTTCCCCAGCGGTATCTTGACTGCGAGTACGTTAAATACGCCTGATGTTCTGCACGTGTTAGCGCTACATAAAACAAACGACGCTCTTCCTCTAACTCACTTCGGGTACTCATACTCATCGCACTCGGAAACAAATCTTCTTCCATTCCTACCACAAAAACATGAGGGAATTCTAGCCCTTTTGCAAGATGAATAGTCATTAACGCTACACGATCTTCATCACTAGTATCTTTATCTAAATCAGTAGCCAAAGCCACATCTTCCATAAATTCAGCCAAAGCACCACGAGCGCCATCAATTTCTTTTTGACCCTCAGTGAAATCTTTTAAACCGTTTAATAACTCCTCTATATTTTGAATTTTAGCCATTCCCTCTGGAGTAGCATCTTTTTTAAGCTCTTGAACTAATCCTGTTTTTTTAGAAACATGATCTGTTACATAAAAGGCATCATGGTTTTGATCAATGGCTTGAAAACTCAAAATCATCAAGACAAAATCTTTTAATTTCTGTTTCGTACCATTGTTTAGTTTTAAATCAATCTTATCAATATTCTGCATGACTTCAAATATAGAACGCTTGTAATGATTTGCAGCAACGACTAATTTTTCAACGGTGGTATCCCCTATTCCTCTTGCGGGATAGTTAATAACACGCATCAATGCTTCCTCATCTTTTGGATTGATAACCAGCCTTAAATAACACAGGACATCTTTGATTTCTTTTCTTTGATAAAAAGACAAACCTCCATAAATACGGTACGGAATATCACGCTTACGCAAAGCATCCTCCATCGCTCTTGATTGTGCATTGGTACGGTACAAAATTGCAAATTGACCATTCGTCATTTGCTGTTGCATTTTTTGTTCAAAAATGGTGCTGGCAACAAAACGTCCTTCTTCAGCATCAGTCATGCTGCGGTGCACTTTTATTTTTGGTCCAAATTCATTTGCTGTCCAAACAATCTTATCCAGCTTTACTTTATTTTTATCAATAATGGTATTTGCTGCTTCTACAATATTACGCGTTGAACGGTAATTTTGCTCTAATTTAAATGTTTTTACGCCTTCATAATCCTTCTGGAAATTCAGAATATTATTAATATTTGCCCCTCTAAAAGCATAAATACTTTGCGCATCATCACCTACAACACAAATATTTTGAAATTTATCTGATAAAGCACGTACAATTAAATATTGGGAGTGGTTGGTATCTTGGTACTCATCTACCATGATGTAACGAAAACGGTTTTGATACTTGGCTAAAACCTCTGGAAAACGTGTCAGCAGTTCGTTGGTCTTTAATAACAAATCATCAAAATCCATCGCACCAGATTTGAAGCATTTCTCTACGTATTTCTCATAAAGCTCACCCATACGTGGCTTTTTAGACATTGCATCAGCCTCCTGCAGCTCTTTGTCATTGAAATAAGCTTTTACGGTGATTAAGCTATTTTTAAAATTAGAGATGCGTCCTAAAACCTGTTTTGGCTTGTACACATCTCGATCCAACTGCATTTCTTTGATAATTCCTGAAATGGCACGAAGCGAATCCTGAGAATCATAAATAGTAAAATTGGAAGGATACCCAAGCTTATCTGCTTCTGAACGTAGAATTCGAGCAAAAACCGAGTGAAAAGTTCCCATCCAAAGGTTTTTAGCTTCGCCAGAACCTACAATGTCTGAGATACGTTTTTTCATTTCACGCGCTGCTTTATTAGTAAAAGTCAACGATAAAATATTAAATGCATCAATTCCTTGTTGCATTAAGTACGCAATTCGTATGGTAAGCACCCTTGTTTTTCCGGAGCCAGCACCAGCAATAATGATCATTGGACCTTCTTTTTGTAAAACGGGTTCGCGCTGGGCTTCGTTAAGTTGGGATATATATTGTTGCATGAAGTTTTTTCTATTTATGCAAAAATAAGAATTTAAGAATTAATACAATCGGAAGCAGTGAAGTTTTAACGGCATAATAGTGTTCGTTTAATACAATAATTATTATTTTATGTATCGAAAGTAATCCGTGCTAAATACTTCAAGATTATTAGCTCGTACTATTTTTTTATTTGTTCCAAAAAACATCGTACGCAAAACGAATTAATGTTCCAACAACCACAACTAAAAAGAAAATTCGGATAAAACCGTTTCCTTTATTAATCGCCAGTTTAGCTCCTAACCAACCGCCTAATGCATTGCAAGCAGCCATGGGTAAAGCAATAGCCCAAATAATTTTACCTTTTAAAGCAAACAGACAAATGGAACCAAAATTAGTTGCCAAGTTGACCATTTTAGCATTTGCAGAAGCATGAAGAAAATCAAACCCCATTAACGCAATAAAAGCAACTACAAAAAAACTTCCCGTACCAGGACCAATAAAGCCATCATAAAAACCCACTATAAAACTAATTAGTACGGCATTTAACACTAACGTTCTATCTGAAATATTTTTAGCTACATGTTGACCAAAGTTTTTCTTTGCATACGTATAAATCGCTAGTAAGGAGAGTATAAAAAGCAGCAGCGGCTTCATGAAATCATTGCTCATATAGGTCAATAAAGTAGACCCTAAAAAGGCTGACGGCATGGCTAATGCCATCATGATAAGAAGTAATTTCCAGTTCATATTTACCTTCTTTAAATACTGATAAGCAGCAAAAGAAGTTCCGCTAAAAGCAGGGATTTTCAGGGTACCAATAACTGTTGAAACAGGCAAATTAGGCAAGAAAATCAAACCCGCTGGTGTTTGAATAAGTCCGCCCCCACCAACAATTGCATCTATAAAACCAGCTACAAATGCTGCGATGCAAAGAAATAATAGGATATAGTTTTCCATGAAAATGTAAAAAATTGAAAATGCAATTAGAAAATGAGGACAATTGACAAAAATACAACTCAACAATCTAAATAACACTATAAACGTTATGAATTTCAACCAAAAAGTATATTTTTGTTTCTCTAAAAAAAAATTATGGATTCTACTATTATTACAAACATACTTGCTTATACAATTCCTTCAATAATTACAGGAGCAGTTGCTTATTTTTTATTCGATTCGCATTTTAAAGACCAACAAAATACACGTCGATGGATGTTGCAAAAAGACAATCAAGCTGCGACTTTACCTTTGCGTTTACAAGCTTACGAGCGCATGACATTGTTCATGGAGCGTATAAATCCTTCGCAACTCATGGTGCGCGTAACGCCTATATCTGATGATAAAAACGAATATCAAAATTATGTTGTAGCACAAATTGAACAAGAATTTGAACACAATTTATCCCAACAAATATACATTAGCGAAGAATGCTGGTCGATTATTTTGGCTGCCAAAAATGCAACCATACAAATGATTCGTTTGGCAACAAAAAAAGATTCGGTTACTAATGCTGATGCCTTACGTGAAGAGATATTGACTTCTTTATTTGATAAAACATCTCCTAGTGGTGCTGCTTTATCTTTTATAAAAAATGAAGTAAACCAACTCTGGTAATCAGTAAATAAAAAGTGCCTTTAACTAAATTTAAAATTAATTGAAGGCCCTTTTTATTATTTTATTTTTTACGGTTTCAACTCAAGAAGCAAACGGTTTAGCTGAAATTGTTCCTTTTCGTTTAGATTGGGTAATATTCTTTGAAAAGAAACCACCATTTCGGGATTTTTAAGCAACAAACGGATGTTGTCTCTACCAAATTTTGAAAACTGCCACATATGGTGCGTTGTTGCATTGACTAAATTTTCTAAAACTTGATCATTGAGCAACTTAAAAGCAAGGAGTTTTTCTAGCGCGTTTTGCCGTGTAGTTGCCTCATAATTAATTGAAGAATAATTGATTAATTCAGTTATTAAAACAGATTTATCTATATCATATTCTTGTGTTGATAAGGCTAATGAGAGCCATAATGTTTTGAGATTGTAATCATTGAAACCAATCCAGTCTTTGGACTCTTCTAAATAAGCAACCCGTTTTTCAGGAAAGTTATTCCACAAATAATACAATGCTAATTCTTGTGTTTGATACGATTCATCATTTAGTAAAGTCTCGTATGCCTTTCTAAATTCTTCCGGAATTTTAGACAATGAACTCGCTACGGCTTGCCTAACTTGAACGTTATTTGTGGCTAGAGCCAATTGTAATAATGCTTTTTTAGCTTCAAATTTCTCGTTTCTTAATTGGTTAACGACGGCTATTTTTACTTCAAAATAAACATTAGATTGCAACACTTCAACAAAAAACTTTTCTTTATCTATCAATGGATTTTTTTTAAGCTTTTCAACTTCAAAAAGGGTTTTTATCATTTTGTTAGACAATAGTAAGTCATTGGCTTGTGATGTATTAAAGGTAGTTGATTCAAGCCATACTTTACTAAAATCTGTAGTATCAAAATCAGCTGTTTTTTTAATTTCGTTAAAAAAATCATCTGTTTCTACTGTTTGATAGCGGTACTTTTTTAAATAATTACAAATTGCTTTTTTAAATTTTTTATCCCCTAATGATTCATTCAAAACAAAAAGTGCCCAAGCCCCTTTTTGATAAAAGCTTAACGAACTTGCTTTGGCATTCAAAACCGGAATACTATCTGTTCGAGAAGCGTATTTTATTTGTTGGGCTGACTCGTATAATTTGTAATAAAAATAATCGTCTCCATATAGTTCACGCTCAGCTAATAAAGCATAGTAGGTTGCAAATCCTTCTTGTAACCAGTGGTGCTTACCACTTTGTGCAGTAATCAAATCACCAAACCATTGATGTGCTAATTCATGTGCATTGACATTGGTATAACTACGGTCTTCAAATCCTATAGCATCTACCACATACCTGCTTGAAAATAGTGTTGCTGTGGTATTCTCCATTCCAGCATACAAAAAATCTCGAACCGGAATTTGTCGGTATACTTCCCAAGGATACTTCACTCCTATTGCTTTTTCTAAAAAATTAAACATTGCTGTACTGTAGCGGTAAGTCGTTTCGTAATTAGCTGTGTCTTTTGGTTCAATATAGTATTCTAAAGGAATTCCCGACTTTGATTTTTCAATGTGTTTATCAAATTTACCTATGGAAAGCATCAATAAGTAAGAACTCATTGGTTTTTTCATTTGATATTTCCAATGATTCAATCCTTCGCTGGTAATTTTAGAATCTAAAACTCCGTTAGAAACTACCTGATACTTTTCATCGACAACTACTTCAAGACCAAAAACTAATTTTTCATTGACATCATCAAAACTTGGAAACCAATTACTTGTATAACGTCCTTGTCCTTGTGTCCAGATTTGTAAATTGTCTTTTTCTTCTGATCCTACAAAGTACAAAGCTTGTTTTGGCTGAGCCAAATAATTAAAACTAATCTCGTATTTTCCTTTTTGGAACGGAAAAATCAGTAGCAATTGTTTTTCATTATTTTCAAAAAGTAGCTGCGCTTGATTCAACTCCACATTAGTAAAGGTCATGTTTTGTGCATCAATTTTAATCGTGTCTATAGGTTGTAAGACTTCTACAATGTAATTGACCGACCCAGAAACTGATTTCTCCTTGGCGTTTACTCTAATTTGTCCCGTAACCGACTTAAAATCGACTGACTGACTTTGTTGTGCAAATGCCACAGTAGATAATAATAATAAAAGGTATTTCATTTATAGGAGGTTTTATAGTATCGTAACGCCATTTTTTTTTAGGATTATTAGTACAATAACAATGATTGCTATCAAATTAATTATAATTCCTTAGTTTTTAAAGTGCTAAAATAAATTTGTTCACTTTAAGAATCCCAATTTTTCAATTGCTTAGAGGTTATTTTATAGTTGTTTTGTAATAACGCTATTGTCAATATATTGTCGTCAAAGTTACAAATATTTAGTATTAGAAGTCACGGCTTGTTATAAAAACAGTACTTTTTTTGTACGTTTACAACCAAATTCAACAACAATAAATTGAAAAAGAAAGCCTTATTTAATTGGAGTAGCGGTAAAGATTCCGCTTTAGCATTATACAAAACCCTACAGAATCCTGAAATTGAAATTTGCACACTGCTAACGAGTGTTAATGAGCAGTTTCAGCGCATTTCTATGCACGGTGTTCGCGTAGAATTGTTACAGCAACAGGCAAAAAGTATTGGATTGCCTCTCGAAATCATGCAAATTCCTGAAATGCCCACAATGGAAGTTTATGAAACCGTAATGTCAAATACACTGAGTAAACTTAAACAACAAGGTATTACTCACTCCATTTTTGGAGATATTTTCCTTGAAGACCTACGCAAATATCGAGAAGACAAGTTAGCAACGCTCGATTTTGAAGGTATTTTTCCGCTATGGAAAATCCCTACACATGATATAATTCAGGAATTTATCAGTTTGGGTTTTAAAACCATTGTGGTTTGTGTCAACGAACGTTATCTCGACAAAAATTTTGTTGGCAGAATTATTGATCAAGAATTCCTCAATGATTTGCCTGAAAATGTTGATGTTTGTGGTGAAAATGGAGAGTTCCATACATTTACTTTTGATGGTCCTTTATTTTCATATCCAATAAATTTTGAAATAGGTGAAATTGTTTACCGTAAATATGAAAAACCCGAAAAAGTAGATAGCTCAGACACAGCCTGTGATACTAGTGCTACTGATGCGTTTGATTATGGGTTTTGGTATTGTGATTTACTTGAAAAATAATAAAAAAGCACTTAAGTTAATTTCTTAAGCGCTTTCAGATAAATTAATAATTACTATTAGCTCACTTTACTGTCTTCATACATTTTCAACAAGTTAGTAACGGTATTCCAGTTTCTAATAGTAGCTGTAAGGTTTAATTTTTTCTCTATGTATTTTTGATCTAGCCTTGTTTTTCCAGCACCTACCGCATATTTAATAAAAATTTTGTTTTTATCAATTTGTGCTTCGTCTGGCTTGAACTGACTAATTTTTAAGTCGTTGATGTTGTCACTTCGTAACTCTTTTGATACAAAAGCCACGTATAATTTTTTTAAGTCGGCTTCTTTTTCTTTCAAAAAAGGATTATTTGAAAAGCAGTTTTGCAAATCCTCCATTCCCAAGACTATAGCAGGTACATCATAACCAAATTCCTTAAAAATCTCTTGTTTGATTTTAAAACCCACCGTAGCAGCATCTGGTTCTTCACTAGTCACAAAAACATTTCCTGATTGTATGTAGGTAGCCACATTAGTAAATCCCATGTTTTCTAGCATTTTTTGCAAGGCATCCATTTTAATCATGTTGTGTCCTGAAACATTGATACCACGTAATAAGGCGAGATGAGTTGTCATTGTATGCTTTTTTTTTATTTGGATCCAAAGATATTGTCTTTACAATAGAAATCACAATTTAAATTCCCGCTTTATTCTTTAAATGTAAATTGAAACAATCGAGATTTAAATAAAAGGTATTGCTCCTACTTCCTTTTCTTATTATTTTCCTCTAATAAATATAAAGTATGGTCTAAAGCTTTTGTGCTAGTCCAATCGTGGTGCCCCGTTATGATGTATTTGGGATCTTGAAATTTAGCTTGCACTTTTTTTATCGTTTTTGGCCATTGCGGGACATTTGCTTCCCCAACATACTCTAAATCTCTTGCATCGATACTTTTTACAAGGCAACCTCCATAAAGTACTTTTTGGTCGTTGAACCAAATAACAATATTATCTTTTGTATGTCCTGGACCGGCATAATATGTTTCAAAAGTTTTATCGCCAACCGTAAAAACAGTATCTTTTTGTATCAAAAATTGCGCTTTAGGCTGGTTCTTTTTAATCGAAATCTTATCAGTCAAATTGGTCGTGTAGGTTTTGATTCCGTGTTGTTTATAAAAATCCAATCCTGATGTTCTGTCTTCGTGAGAATGGGTGGCTATTGCCATAATTACTTTTTTATGGTGGCGCGATTCAATGCTGTCTAATAAATTTTGATAAGGAAAATCATCCCATGGCGAGTCAATAAGTACTACACCAGCAGTAGTAACAACATACATGGCATTAGCATCTTGTTTTTTAGTACCAAACATTTTGTAGCTGCTGTAAACATAAAAATCAGTTGTAATTGGCGTAATTTTTAATTCGTTTTTTACTGTTTGTCCAGTAGCAACAATGCTTAGAAATAAAAACAGCAAGCAATTAGTATAAAAAGTTTTCCTTATCATCTTATTTTTTATCCTCTAGTTTTAAAATAATCTCTTTTACTTGATTACCAAAATAATACGCTAACTCTAGTTTGTCGTTCATTTGATTTTCCAAAACTACAACACTAATTTTATTTTTAGGAAAATAAATGTTTAAAGACGCAAAACCATCACCCAAGCCAGTGTGTCCTATGTATTTTGTTTTTCCATTATTATTTACTCGAATCCCATAGCCGTAACCACATTTTTCTTTCCCAAAGGAATTGTGTTGTGCTAAAACGGTTTCACTCACCATCAATTTATAAGTTTCTGGTTTTAAAATTTTACCCTCATGCAAGTTGGAATTCCAAATCACCAAATCTTCTGCGGTGGTAATGATACCGTCAGCGGGAGTAGAATCGGGATTTATTTGTGACGTTTCTACTTTCGTGAAAACACCGTCTTTGTTTTTGTAACCCGTTACAATAGGTTTGTTTTTATCTTTTACATAAGCAAAAGTATGTTTCATTTTTAGTGCTTTAAACAATGAATCAGCCATTTGATTATAGGTTTTTTTACTCGAAAAAGCGATAATTTTCCCTAAAAGTACATTAGAGAAATTTCCATATTTAAAACTAGTTCCAGGTTTGAATAATAACGGCTTGTCTATAGCCTCAATTCCGTGCGTGTGGTTCAGCAATTGATGAACTGTAACTGTATCAGCCCAAGATTGCGTTAAATAAGGCAAATAAGTTTTTATAGGTGCTTGCAAATCAACCTTACCTTTATCAACTTCTCTTAAAAGTAATGCTGCTGTTATTTGTTTCGAATTAGACATGATTTCGAAATTATCTTGCATTTTTAAGGGCGTTTTCTTTTCTAAATTCGAAAAACCATACGCTTTAGTATATTTCAAGATACCGTTTTCGGCTATCGCAATCACTCCATTAAACGTTCTAACATCAGTAGTTTTGATCAAACTATCTATAAAGGCAGCATAATAGATCTTTTTTTGTGCAAACAAATTGCAGTGGATAAAGAGTAGTAATACTGTAATATGACAAGAGATGTGCTTGCTTGTTTTCATTTATTTACGGTAGTTATTTTAGTTTAATTTTATATTATTACTTTCTGCTATTTTTATAAATAAAGCTTCTTTATCTTCCGCTTTTAACTTTTGATACATCATTGCCATAATTTTTTCAGAGTCCGCTTTGTAATCTGAATTTTCATTAGTGTAAATGCGGTGTGCCTTAAAAATATTATCCAATGCTTTTTCATATTCTTTTAAACCAAAATAGGCTTTTCCTGCTCCATAATACCCCTCTGCATTATTCGGTTCATAATCGATGAGTTTTTCATAATAACGAACCGAGTTTTTAAAATCGGATTTTAAAGAATACACAACAGCAATATTCATTAATGAAAAGTTTCCCTCAGGATAAATTACTAGTGATTTTTTATAATATTTTATAGCATTGTCATAATCGTCAAGCTTACGGTAACAAGCAGCCATATCATCATAGGCAAGAACATAATTTTTGTCTTCTTTAATTGCCAATTGAAAACCTTCAATGGCCAACTCGTATTTGCCCGTAATCATCATGTCTTTGGCCATTGTATAATAATTCGCCGCACTTTGATTATCCGAATCAGCGTAATGCACCTCTCTCTTAGCCTTAATTTTTTCTTCTTTTACAACGTTGCAAGTTTCAGGTAAAAGAGCCTTAATCTCTCGCATTATTGTAGTAATCCCTTCCACTGTATTAGCTTTTTCTCTAATTTTCTCATCCTTTTCTTCCATAAAAGTTTTTGCAAATGAATTCCCAATACATTCACTAAAGTTTTTTTCAGAAGGCCTATTATAATCCGCCAAACAATTGCAGGTTTCTATTGCCGCTCTTTTTTCTAAAGATTGAGAAAAAGAGAATATGCTATATAGTAGCATGAAAGTAAATAAGATCCATTTTTTCATATTTGTGTTTTAATTTCTATTTTTTTTAATGAGGTAGATAGTTTTTAAATCAATTACTAGTTTACATTCTCGTCTTTTCTCTTGTCCAAATACGTTTTCATAAATAATACAGCAACAGCCAAGCGAAAAAAACGATATACCCAAATATTTACTTCCCAAAACAATAGTTCGTGGGTAGTTCTTGTATCAAATAAGGAATAGATAAAAGAGATTAAAAATAATATGGCTAAGCCTAAATAAACATTTTTGGACATCTTCATAATTAGTTCGTTTTTTTAAACTAGGTAATTGGTTCGTTTTTTAAGTATTTGTTTAAACTTATAAACGTAGTAAAAAATTAAATATAAATATATAAAAAGTACTACATGTGTTGCTATATTAAACAAGCTTTGAATAAATTCATAAATTGAACTATAGTCTGTTATGTTGTATAAAAATGTAATTAGTATAAAATCGAATAGTAAGGACAGTATAATAATCCAAAATTTTTGTTTTATGATTTTAGTAACTACACTTCCTAAAAGACAACTTAAAATAACTGCTCCTGCAAATTTTTCAGTTGCACCTATTTGATTATTAGACATGAAAACCGTTAAATATGAAAAAAGTGCAATAATAACCGTATTTACAATTGCCATTACCGTTAGTAATTTCTGCATTTTTATATTCTTTTAACTATTTAATTCTTCTTATAGTAACCATCTCAATTAGGTGATCACATTAACTTAGAGAAAAAAGTGTTGGCATTAGTAATTTTTATTCAAGAATAAATATCTTTTCAAATAATATTGTTTTAGTAATTTTAGCATTTTCAAGATCAAAATAGCTATTCTTTCCGCTTAACTTTGTTAATCCAAACCATTCGGTAAATCTTTCAAAAGTTCTTAAAGTGTAACAGCTATTGAATAGTTTCTCGGGAGTCGAATAGTCTTCATTAAAATAGGTGATGAACTTTTCAAAAACTTGTAGGTACTTTTCAGCAAAATAGTTAGTTGAGTTTTCTTTGTCGCCAAATTTTTTCAATAAGTAAATTGAAAATAAATAGCCATATTGTCCAACTGGTTCTTTTGTGTAACCGTCGTTGTAAGCCCAATTAAATTTTTCTGAAAAAATCAAAAAAATTATTTTAAAAAGTTCAACACGATTTTCGTTTTTTAAACATCTTTCGCCATTTTTTGTAAGCAATAATTTCCCCTTAGTCTTTTTGACAAGATTTGTCGATTCACATACAATTCTAGCGGTCTTTATTGGAACACATACGTCTTCTCTATAAAGTTTGTTAATTCCAGATTCGATGTGTTCGTCAACAATAAATCTAAAATCATATAATTCAATAAGTATTTTTTTTGGAAGTGCCCCTAGTGGCGTGAGTTTTATAAATCCATCTCGTTTTATAATTTTCAGTAACTCTTCTGAAATTCTAAAAAAAGGAATTTCATCAAGTATCTCAGAATTAATTGTACTACTAAACTTAATACAAGAATTTTCACCCAGCGGATTATAAATTAATTCATGAGTTTGATTTGGAGTTAAGCCAGATAATTTATCTGATTCAGAATTATTATATTTAAAAATTTCGTCAGGAATTCCCGAAATATACATATTTAGTTGGTTTTTAAATTATTACTGTATCGTCTCACGCTTTATACTTGTGAGTTTTGAGACCGATTGTTTTTTGCTAAACAAAAATACACTTTGAAACATTAAAGCTACTAAAATTCCAAATATGGCAAAACCTTGTTATACATTCATTCTTATCCTTGTTAAGTTATTAAGCTTTTCATTTGGGTCTTTGATACTTTAGAAGAGTAAGCTCTTATTGCAATTTTACATTTTGTGGTTAGTTTTTATGTCCTAAATCCAATACTTGATTTGTCGTTAGTGTTGTTGTTCTCCCCTTCCATTTTAGCTTTGATTACTAGGTAGCTGTTTAACTCCTGCAAAGAAATTGATGGTTTGTTGCTTCTGATTGTTTCCAATACAATTGATTTTGTAATTCTTAAACTGTCTTTTAATGCTTTTCTTGAAGCTTCATCACATAAAAATTTAATGTCGCTTGAAACATAGTTTTCTGTTGCCATGGCTAATTCTTCATAATTCAGACCAATTTCTGTTGGTCGCTTTTTTAAGTACAATTGAAAAATCAATTTTCGGGCTTCAAAGTCAGGCGGTGGCAAATAAATATGTTTATCTACTCTTCCTGAACGTAAAATTGCTGGGTCAATAGCATTTGGTCTATTTGTAGCACCGATTATAAAAATACCGTCATCTCCACAATTATTCATTTGTGCTAAAAATTCATTGACAACACTTGTGTTCATATGGCTAATGTTAGCTGTATCTCTATTTGGAACAAGTGCGTCTAATTCGTCTATGAAAATTATACTTGGTGCGTTTTGTTTTGCTTCACCAAACAAATTTTTGATATTTTCCTGCGAAGCATTTACAAATTTACTTTGAATGTCAGATGGTTTTATCTGATAAAAATTAAATCCAATTTCTTCTGCCATTTTCTCTGCAAAGAATGTTTTCCCACATCCTGGCGGACCATAAAGCAACATTCCGTTTGGAATTGTTAAACCATATTCTGCATAGCGTTCTTTTTGGTTTAGAGCATCAATAACATCTAATTGAATGGTATTTTTTAATTCTTGCATTCCTGCAATGGAAGTAAATCCTTTCCCTTTCTTATTATCTTTGGATTGAACTTTATTAACCTTTTCTTCAGGAATTGAAAGTTCAACCTCTAATTCTCCGTTTAATGTTTGAATAAATTCTTTTACAGATTTAAAACGGTTTTCTGCTTTTGGTTGTAATGCTTTTCGGATTATACTTTGTGTTTGCTCATCTATTTTATCAGAAAATTTTAAAGACTTTTTTCTTTCGTCTAAGATAACTTCTTCTAATTGTATTCTGCCAGATTTATATTTTGATATTTCTATAAAATAAGGTGGTAGGCCTGTAAGTAAATGATAATACAATGCTCCCACAGAATAAACATCGCTTTGGCATGAAAAGACTTTATTGAAAGTTTCATTCGCTGTATAAAACAAATTTATACCCTCTTTCAAAAAATCTTTATTGGATTGTTTTAAAAAACGAGCATATCCAAAATCTATGATTTTCGCAATATTAACTTTCCCAGATAAATCTAACATTATATTTTGATTCGTAATGTCATTATGAATGATTTGCTTGTTGTGTAAATAATTCAAACCATTTAAAACACTCAAAATGATACTTTTTGCTTCATATAAATTCAAGGTGTTTTCACGTTTCATTTTTTCAGCTAGAGTTTCGCCACTTACAAAATCTAAAACCACATAGGCCAATTTTTGGTTGTCAATTACGACATCTCCACTATCGTTGTACTTAACTAAATTCGAATGTTTGATTTGTTTAAGCATTTCAATTTCTAAAATTTCTCCGCTTTCTGTAAATTGTGTTCTATGCAGTTTGGCGAAGTCAAAAAGTTTTAGAAATTTGATTTCTTTTGTTTCATTTTGTACACGATAAGTTTCGGCATAGCTTCCTTTTTTCATAAAGAAGCTAACCGAATATTTGCCGTCAATAATTTGACCTTTTGTTAATATAGATTTATTCATCATTTTGTTTCTTTAAAAGCCTAACCATTAATCCTACTTCAATAATCTCATCTATATTATTCCACAACTCCCGCCTTAAAATAATTTTTAAAAACGGTTGATACAACAATGCCATAGCTCCGAAAATTATTAACTCGATTTGTTTTCTTTGTTGATTTTCATGGTAAGTTAAAATTCCAAAGCCAACAAAAGCCGCAAACCTAACCAATTAGAAATAACCATAAGGCATATCTAAAATGCAGAGGAAAAGTAGCGATTCTAAAGCAATTTTGCTGATTTTATCCATTCTATAAAGCTTCTTCAGCATTACTTGGACTTGTACTAAAGTTTCCGTTTTGTTGCAGTATTAGTTCATATCGTAAAACATTGTTAAATAAGTATTGAGGTTCGTCCTTTCCAAATTCCTCACTGGAAATAAATCCTCCATTCATTGCTCCATTTTTCATTTCTTTTTCGGGATTCCATCCTTTTCCATAGTAGAAAAATGCTTGGTAAGTGCCATTAGGGAAAGAAAATGTATAACTATCACCTGCCTGAATAAATGAGTGACTTACAACTTTATCATTATTTTTTATAGTTACTAAAACGTCTGCATTACTTGTTCTTACTTTTATTTGCGAACAGCCATTATCACTACAAGATGAGTTTTTGCCATAATATATTGAATAAGGTGTTGAACCTGTATGCAAAGAATTAGATATATACTTGTTATAGATTTCTTTTTCTTTGCGTTCTTTTTCCAATATAATTTCTCTTTCGAGCCGCTCCACTTCTGATTTTTTTTCTTGCTCTACACGAACTTGTTCCAATCGGATCGATTCCGCTTTATTTCTCTCAGCTAATTGATGTTCTAATTCGATTTGTTGGCGCTCTTCGGTAGCCAATCGATCTTTTCTCGCTTGTTCTGATTCACAAGAGGTTAAAAGCATTATAGTTAAAAGCGAAAGTGAAATTATTTTTATTTTCATAGTTTTTGATTTTTATCCGACTAAAACAGTATCATCACCGCTTGGTTTTTCTGTATCTGGTAATAAATTGACTAAATCAATAACAATAGGATGTAAATCGTCAGTAGTTGGATTTTCTCCGATTTGTTGTAAACCGTCATTTAAAAGTTGTCTTGCTCGATTGCTATCTTTCCAATGGTATGAACCAAAATTTTGATTGTGTTGTCTAATGAAATTAATCAATTGATATACTAAAGTCATTTGAAAAAATACAGAATGTATTTCCTCTGCCAACGCTTTACCTAATTTAATATCCTGGGATTGAATCACTTCCTCTAATTGGTTTCTTAATTGATTTACGATTTGAGTTGTTTTATCATTTCCTAAGTCCTTATTAGCTTTCTCTAATCTGTAAAATTCTTCTTTTAGCTCTTCTTCCAATTTTGGCCATTCTGTAGTTTCGCTTAATTCGTCAATAGTTTTAAGCGTTTTACGAAGATTTGTTAAAACTTCTTGTTTACCGTCCACATCGTTTTTGCTATTGTCAAATTTTTTTTCTAATTCAGTAATATCATTTTCAATTTTTTGAACTTTATCAGCGTTTATTCCATCGTCTTTCAATTCTTCAACACTTCCTTTTGCTTTTCGGATTTCATTTGAAAGCCAATTTGTTTCTATAGATTGAATCGTTCTTTCAACGTTCGCTTCATATGAAAAATCTAAATAAGGAAAATATGCCATTACAGTAATTTGCTCTGATCTGTCAATATTTACAGTTAAATCTACATCGCTATTTTCGGGCAATAAAGCGGGTAAATCTGCTCCGCTTATGATAATATCCTTAATGTGATTGTTGTGAATTGCTCTAGTTCCTTCTGCCTCGTGTTCTCCTTCATAAATTGGAATTTTAATAAAGTCGGTATCCATTCCTGGGCGGATTTGCTTTTGGGTTTTTAGCCCATTTCTTGTTCCTACTGCAGGAATAGATTTGTTTTTCTCTAAATTTTTAAGCGTTTCAAAAACTATTTTGCCTGTTTCTCTTTTTTTAATTTCAATACCAATATTGTATGCCAATGTAGCACTTCCAATTTTAGAACCTTGTATAACATTAAATTGTTTGGGTTCGCTTTCTAAAACATTTCCTTTATCATCAAATAGGATAACTTCAAAACTATTTGTTTTGCCCTCTATTAATTGTGTTTCAATGACTTCACCAATTTCGTTGATTTCAACTTTTCCACTTGACCAAGCTTTGTCGATTCTTGTAATTTCAGCAAATACTTTGTTTGGAATTGTTCCCTCTGTTTTATCTGCCAAAATTTTAATCGTTACAAATTCTTCTAATTCTACGGTTGATGCTTCGTGTCCGATTTCAATTTGAATTTTCGACTTATCTCTTGTCTGCTCTTTTATTTCTTCCGAAATGTCAATTGTAGAGGCATACAAGGCTGCACCTTTAGAAACAACAGTCATTGGGTCAACAGTTGTATCAGGCTTGCAAATCTGTTTCTCTAACATTTTTCTAACTATTGGCGAAAAAGTTGGTCCACCTACTAAAATCAAAGAATCCAAAGACGAACCTTTTAAATTATTTCTTTCAATTAACTTTTTAGAAATATCTATAGCTTTTTGAAAAATAGGTGCTAATGCTCTTTCCATATCAGTTTGTGTAACTGTAATGTCTAATTCAAATTCATCTCCGTTGTCGTCTTCTCCGGGAATATCACCTAAATCAGAAAGAATATTATGCGTATCGTTAAACGATAATTTAATCTTCGTTTCCTCTGCGTAAAATTTCATTGCATTACGCAAAATTTGTTTTTTGTTATCGTCTTCTAAAATAGAATCTATGGCATAATTTTGTTCGATATAAGGCATAATAATTTCATCAACGATAGCCAAATCTAAATTTTTACCCCCTAAATAATTATCGCCTTCTGTATCTTTTACCAGCATAATACCATCTTCGACCTTAAGCAAAGCAGCATCAAATGTTCCTCCTCCAAAATCGAAAACCAACCAAAAACCATTTTTCTTTTTACTGTCTAAACCGTAAGCCATTGCAGCGGCAACGGGTTCTTGTAACAATTCTATATGATTGAAACCAGCTAATTTTGCAGCTTCACGAGTGGCTTCTTTTTGATTATTCCCAAAAGCCGCAGGAACGGTTATCACAACTGCATTTACATTTTCATCAACAAATGATTTTAATGTTTTTAAAACCTCTGCTGACAATTCTTCTGAACTTAATTCTTTTCCTAAATTGGAACTAGAATATTTTTTATCCGTTCCCATTGTTCTTTTGAACTCAATGAATACATTTGAATCATCAACCCAATTTTTCATTGCACCAAGTTTATCTCTTCGTAAAGTATTGTATGAAGTATCTCCAACTTGTATAGCTTTTCTTTTGTTAAAATAAACACAAGAAGGCAAAGTGTCTTTTAAAATGTCTGTTTTTTTAATGATTGCTTCTCCATTTTCAATTCTTGAAATTGCGGAATTGGTTGTTCCTAAGTCAATACCGTAGTCTATTTTTGTTCTTGCCATAATTTTAATATTATTTTTCTCCAATACTTACTTCTATTTGAGCAGATTGAATCATTTGTTCTTTATAATTTACTTGTGGTTTGATAATTCTTGTTATTATTTGTTTTCCTGTTTCAATATCTTCACTTGGAATGAAATTCGCTATTACTTTCATACCTTCGTTGTATTCTTTCCCTAACATTTCCACTAATTCATAACCGTTAGAAGCGAAATTATCTTGTATTCTTTGTACAGATGCAGAAAGTTGTTTTAATCCTTTTGTGCTTGAATCCATTTGTTGCAAATTTTTATGAATTCTCACAATTTCATCAGCTACTTTTAAAGCCAAAGAATGGTCGATTTCAATATTGGAATTAGCAGAAGTAATTTGTTTTTCTTCTTGTTTCAATTTTAGCTGTGTGTCCAAAACTTCAATAAGTTTACTATCTAATTTGATACTTTCTTCTTCTAAAGATTTTTTTGTGTTTTTGATTTGGGTTTCTACATCAGTTTTACTCGTTGCAATACGTTTGCCCAATAGCCAATATATAACACCACCTAAAAGTAACGTTACTAAAGTTGCGATAATCCAATACAAACGATTTGTATTTACGTCTTTGTCTAACTTTGAAATGCTATCTTTTGCAGTAGTTTCTGTTTGTTGAATTTTTGTACCTAAATCATTTGCAATTGCTCGAATATTTTGAACATTTTTATTTGTTTCAATTTTCAGACTGTCGATTAGTTTATTTTGATTTTCTGTTTTCGCAGAAAGTTTTGCCAGCTCATTTTTTTGCTGGCTGATTATAACTTGTTGATTGTTTAGTTTTTGGTTTAACGAAACAAGTTCCTGCTGTTGCTTTTGCAAGTCTTGATTTTTTTCTTGTGCAAAAATTGTTATTGCACAAAGCAGAATGGGAATGAGTATAGTTTTTTTCATTTATTCGATTATTTAATTACACGCTTTTGAAAGAATTATTAATAGTATTATACCACCGACCCAATAAAGCCAAGTTGGAATACCTTCATTATTATTTGAATTACTTGTTGTTGATGTTGTTGGTCTACTTGTGGTTGTTTGTGTTGTTGAAACTGTTTTCCAATAGCAGATATATTTGATTTGATTTTTTTGAGAATAATTCAATTTTCCAAGTATGAAATCAACCAAGGTTTTAAATTCTGTTATTTTGGTAAGTTTATCCGTATTTTTAATTTTTTCGATACTTCTATATGGTATAGTTTCTTTAATAAGTTCAACAACCTTATTCCAATCTAATGATTGTTCTATCATTTGATTTACTTTAGTCCAATTTATAGATTGGTTATAACCCATAGGCATTTCCAAAACCTCTTTAGTTATTTTTGCTTTATTCGTTTCGTACGCGGTTTTTACAGACTTTAAAATATCAATTGCTTGATTAAGTTCTCTGTCTTTCATTCCTTCAAGCGTACTGATGTTTTCTTTAGCTTTGCTTTTAGTTGCTTCATTTACCGCTACACTTTCAGCTAATTTGGCAAGTTTCATTGCTTCTTCTAGGTAATCATTACTTTTTTCAAGTTCCTGACTTTCATTAAAATAATCAATGGAACATTGTTGTAATTCTTTAGCAATATTGTCTGCTAACATTTTGTATTGTAGGTTGGTGTTTCCTACAATAGATTTTAAAAGTGTTAATTCGCTTTTGGTTTTACTGTATAAATCTGTTCCAAATTTATAAGCATTGCTTTTGTCCTTTGAACGTTTTTTAGAGCATTGTTCAATTTGAGTTTCAATTTTATGAATAGGCTCTTCCGTAAACTTTTTAGAAATGTACTTTTGTGTAATCCCATCGCAATTACTGAACAATTCCATTGTTTCAGCAGTTGAATATTTGCTTTTGAATTGCGTTAGCAATTCATCAATCAATATTTCAATTTGTTTATTTTTATCAATTGAAAAAGTTTCATCAGCAACCGTATGAACAAAGTCTTTAAAGTTCTCCGATACTATAAGTTTTATTTTGGCTGTAATTCCTTGTTTAATTTCTTCTTTGGAATTCTCCAATAAATAAAGCGTTCCAATATTGTTGAAAGCAGAAAAATTTTTAGATGTAACATCTTTTTCGTCCGTTAGTTTATCCCAAATCTCAATAGCTTTTTTCTTATTTCCACTTATTAAATGTTGAATTGCAGTATTGTCAACAGTATTCAAATTTGTAAACCAAAATAAAGAATGTACTACTTTATTCTGATTTTGTTCAATATCAGAAAAGGCTTTGTCAATGACTGAATTAGTTCTTTGTATTGAATTAAGAAAAGTAAAATCATATTCTGAAGTAATTTCTTTACCTACTTCACTAAATCTCTTGATTTTACTTTTTTGTTTTAAAATATCTTTTTCAGAGCTGTTGGAGAGAATTCCTGCAATTCTGTAGGGATTATTAAGTATTGATTTCATCTAATAAATTTTACGATTTCGCAAGTTGTTTTCGTTTTTTTAATTGTTATTTCAATTTCCCGTCATCGTGTTTGTTAAAGTGTGTCGGTGTTTTTGGTTAAAATCAAATGTGCTGCAAAGTATTGGCTTGTGTTTTTTTTTATATTTCTTTCTTATGCTTTTAGCAAGACGCATAACATCAGTCTGTGAATAAACTCAAATGTTGTAACTGAGAATCGTCGTATGAAATTTTTCTCCAACAGCTCCCAAATAATTTCTTGTTTTAACTTAGTTTTTTCACAGCCTGAAGTTTAGCGGCTAAAAGAAGATGGCAATTTAGAAGTACAAAGTTTCATTTAAATACTTATAACCGCCAACTTTATCTAGCCGCTGTTAGGAAACATTTTTAATGTCTAATAATAACTGAATCTTGATTTGAATTAAAAGAAAAATTTCCTTTAAATTCACAATTGACAAATTCTATAACAGCATCATTCCAAGTTTCAATTATAAAATCTAATTCACTGCTATTATAGAAAACACAATTGAAAAATATCAATTTTGAATGATGACTAACTTGCATAAACAATAATTCGGAACAAGGAAGTTTTTCTATTTCACAAATTTCAATTATTTCTTGATCTCTATGAGATTTTTCGTTTCTAAAAACTTGTTTCTCCGTACCGCTTACAAACTGAAATGCTTCCTTGATTATTCCTTTAATATTGATATTGGAAAATTGATATAATGAATTATCATCTCCTCCAAAAAAGAAAGAAGTTTTATTACACAAATTTCGTCCAGGTTCATTATGTTTTAATGGACAGAGCTCAATCAAATAATTTATTTCTTTTTCTTTAAGGTTAGTAACCCAAATAAGCTTCTTTTTAGGAAATCTCATTGCGTGAAAGTGTTCTACATCTTCATTTAGAGATAGAATTATTTGATTGTCTATTTCCTTTTCTAATTCCCAGGATTTTTCTCGGAAATTGTCATTGTTCATAATTTCAATTTGTATCATATTTAATTATAAAATATTTGCTAACTAACATAAATCTTCATATTACTATCCATTAAAAAAGGAACAATTCCTCCCTGTTTCCAATAAAAAACAAAAACCCATAATAAAAAGGAAAGTAGTCTTTCTTTTTACTATGGATTAAAATTGTCTTTTTCGTGGTTTTCAATTTTAGGATTTATTATGTTAATGATTTGTTTTTATTTTTTGATAGCCAAATGTAAAATAAAGAATTGTGGTTGTTTTACGGTTTCCCGTAATTAGAGAATTTAATTGTGAAAAAGTTTGAATATTTCATTCTCATCTTTATAAATCGAGTCGCGCGTGAGGGACGACAACAAAAAGCCCATAGCACCGCTTTTTTTCGGGGCGCGGACTTGTAGTGAACTGCCCGACATGATCCAATAATTATCGGGGTTTCTAAGGGCACGCCAAAAAATAATTACAACTTATGTGCTGCCAAGGGAAATAATATGCCCTAGACTGTGTTATACTATTAAATTTTATAATAATATTAATATCCAAGCGCCTTAAAAAAATGTAATTTGGCACATTGATACTAAATTTTAGACTAGATATATGGACAAAATAAAAATATTATGGGTTGATGATGAGATTGATTATCTAAAGCCCCACATACTGTTTCTGGAGAAAAAAAACTACGCTGTAACTACTTGTAATAACGGTCGCGACGCTATTGATATTTTTGAAAAAGAGAATTTTGATGTTGTTTTTCTAGACGAGAACATGCCGGGAATGAGTGGACTAGAAACCCTATCAGAAATGAAGGAAAAAAAGAGTGCTATTCCCATGATTATGATCACTAAAAGTGAGGAAGAGTACATCATGGAAGAAGCAATAGGTTCTAAAATTGCTGATTACTTGATTAAACCGGTGAATCCCAACCAGATTTTATTGAGTTTGAAGAAAAACTTGGATCACTCACGCTTAATTTCGCAAAAAACGACCTTAGATTACCAAAAAGAATTCAGAAAAATCACCATGGAAATGGCGATGGTCAATACCTATGAAGATTGGGTAGAATTGTATAAAAAACTAATTTTCTGGGAGCTGCAACTGGAGGACATTAACGATCAAGGCATGATTGAGATTCTAGAATCTCAAAAGGCGGAAGCCAACTCAATGTTTGGAAAATTTATTGAGCGCAATTATGAGGATTGGTTTTTACCAAAGGCTGATAAACCCATCCAATCTCATGAATTGTTTAGAGAATTAGTGGTTCCTGAAATTGTAAAGAAAGACAAACCGGTACTTTTTATAGTAATTGATAATTTACGCTATGATCAATGGAAAACTTTTGAGAGTGTTGTAGCTGATTATTACAAATTAGAAAAAGAGGTGCCTTATTACGCTATTTTACCTACAGCAACACAATATGCGCGTAATGCTATTTTCTCTGGATTGTTACCGGTAGAAATGGAAAAACAGTTTCCGCAGTACTGGAAAAATGATCCTGAGGAAGGTGGGAAAAACTTGTATGAAGCTGAGTTTCTTACAGCGCAATTAAAACGCTTGGGCTTGAACATTAAAGAGGATTATTTTAAAATCACTAATCTTTCCTCAGGGAAAAAACTAGTAGAGAATTTTAAAGGCCTTAAAGACAATGATCTTGTGACTATTGTATACAATTTTGTTGATATGTTGTCCCATGCTAAAACCGAAATGGATGTAGTGAAAGAATTGGCCTCTGATGATAAAGCGTACCGCTCTCTTACTTTGAGTTGGTTTAAAAATTCGCCTTTGTTAGAGATTATTCAGCAAGCGCAAAAACTAGGTTTTAAAATGGTCCTAACCACAGACCACGGAACCATCAATGTTAAAAATCCATCCAAGGTTGTAGGGGACAAAAACACAAGTTTGAACCTGCGTTATAAAACAGGACGTAGCTTGACCTACGAGTACAAAGATGTATATGCGGTAAAAGATCCTAAAAAAATAGGTTTGCCTTCTATTAATATGAGTAGTTCTTATATTTTTGCTAAAAATGATTTGTTCTTGGCGTATGTCAACAACTACAATCATTATGTGAGTTATTATAAAAACACGTACCAACATGGCGGAATTTCCCTAGAGGAGATGATTATACCTTGCTTGGTGTTTAACCCAAAGTAATACCAATACGTTTCATAAAACAGTCTATTTATAGTTCGAGTGCAGTCGTGAAAAATATTGAATTTCTACTGCGCTCGATTTAAATGAAATAGATTGAATTATAGTGTACTGGTTTTAGGCATACATTAAAAACAGTTTCTATCTTAATCTTTGTGTTTAATTAGCAAAAGTTATCCATAAATTTGCGTTGTAAAAACATTGCTATCGATTTGCAAATTTAAGATAGTTAAATGCGGTACGGTTGACAATTTAAAATTAATATTTAGCAAATGGAATTTATATTTTCATTAGAAGACATTGCCTCAGTGGCCGAAATTGTAGTTGCAGAGAACCCACATAAAGTGATTTTATTTCATGGAGAAATGGGTGCTGGAAAAACTACTTTTATCAAACAATTGTCTAAAACACTTGGAGTAACGGAGGCTACTAGCAGCCCAACCTTTTCTTTAGTTAACGAATACCAAACCACTACTAATCAAACGGTTTACCATTTTGATTTTTATAGATTAAAAAATGAGCATGAAGCATTAGACATGGGTGCCGATGATTATTTTTATTCGGGTAATTGGTGTTTTATAGAATGGGCTGAGAATGTGGCTAGTTTAATACCAGAGGAACACAGCGTCATTAAAATTGAGGTTTTGCCTGACGGAAAACGATTGTTACATTTAAGCTAATTCATCACTATGAATCCAGATCATACTGTAGTTATAATTCCGTTTACTACCAACTTAAGAGAGCACATCAAAACCTTAAATTTAGAGTGGCTTGAACGTTATTTTGAAGTAGAGCCTAAGGATGTGTTAATGCTTTCTAACCCACAAGAAGAGATTATTGATCAAGGCGGACACATATTTTACGCGCAGTACAACAACCAAATTGTAGGTACGGTCTCTTTATTAAAAATCAATGAAACCGAATATGAATTGAGCAAAATGGCCGTTACTGATGGCGTTCAAGGTTTAGGTATAGGTAATAAATTAGTACAACACAGCATTCAAGTTGCTCAGGAACAGCATTTAAAAAAGCTAATTTTATACTCGAATAGGAAACTCACTCCCGCCCTGCATTTGTATAAAAAGCACGGTTTTATAGAGGTAACACTAGAAACCACTGATTATGAACGCGCAGATATCAAAATGGAATTACTCTTAAAGTAGTTTCTTTATTGATTTGTACTAGCTAAAGTCGGTTTTTTAAACTTTTTACGTATTTTTACTCTAAAATTAGTAGCCAAAATGTCAATATCATTATCCCCCTTTACAAAAGAACAGTTATTACCTCAGGAAGAAAAGCTTGAAGTAGCACGTCACAAAAGCGAACTTTTTATTGGAATTCCTAATGAAACTAGTTACCAAGAGCGCCGCATTTGCCTAACTCCTGATGCTGTAAATTCCTTGACTTATCATGGTCATAGGGTAATGATTGAAGCAGGCGCTGGACTCAATTCTAGTTATACTGATAAAGAATATAGTGACGCTGGCGCAGAAGTAACTAATGATACTAAAAAAGTATTTGGCTGTCCTATGATTTTAAAAGTAGGAACTCCTACACTAGCCGAGATTGAAATGATGAACAATCAAACGATTTTAATCTCTTCAATCCAACTAAAAACAAAAAACAAAAGCTATTTTGAAGCACTAAGCAAGAAAAAAATCACTGCGCTAGCCTTTGAATATATTAAGGATCAAGATGGTTCTTACCCAGTAGTGCGCTCCTCAAGTGAAATTGCAGGAACGGCATCGGTACTTATTGCAGCCGAATTAATGATTACAAACGAATTTGGAAAAGGATTGCTATTTGGTAATATTACCGGCGTCCCTCCTACTGATGTAGTTATTCTAGGCGCTGGAACAGTAGGTGAGTTTGCTGCAAAAACAGCCCTTGGGCTGGGAGCAACAGTAAAAGTATTTGATAATTCAATTACCAAACTACGCCGTTTACAAAACAGTTTAAACCAAAGGATTTTTACGTCAACCATACAATCTAAGGCCTTATTAAAAGCCTTGCGTCGTTGTGATGTAGCTATTGGCGGTATGCGCGGTGTAGATCGTTGTCCTGTTATTGTTACTGAGACCATGGTAGAACACATGAAACGCGGAGCAGTAATTGTTGATGTAAGTATTGATACAGGAGGTTGTTTTGAAACTTCAGAAGTGACAACACACGAGAAACCTACATTTATAAAAAGTAACGTAGTGCATTACTGCGTACCTAATATCCCGTCACGATATTCTAAAACGGCCTCCCTTTCGATCAGCAATATCATCAGTCCGTTTATTATGAAAATTGCCGAAGATGGCGGTATAGAGAGCGCCATACGTTGTGACAAAGGCTTGAAACACGGCGTCTATTTATACCACGGAATCCTGACCAATAAGGCGATTGGCGATTGGTTTGATTTACCCAATAACGACATCAATTTAATTGTATTTTAAAGAATCTTTCGTTTACCTTTGCCAAAAAAATAATTCATGAAGTTTGCACATCGTTTTGCCTACTATTTAGTGGGATTAGTTATAGGTCTTTTTTTTGTTGCTCTTGTATTCACTGGTAAGGATACCCGTTGCAACTATTTTCCTAACGCGCGCGTCTTAAATGACATTAGAAACAAACCTTTTAATTATTCTGAAAAAGCATCTCAGGTGCTTGCAGAACCTTGGATAGATACCATTGACATTAAAAATACATTACAATACGGCGATGTAGATTTTGACAAAAGCAACACTGAGTTCAGAAAAGCTAAAGTGTATGTTATTGAGGGAAAAACAATGAAAAATATTCCTATCACCTTAAAAATCAGCAACGGAGAAAACAAAGCTACTCTAGAAGAAATCATAAAAAACTAGTACGTCTCTCTTTTGGGCGTGCCACCACAAATAAAAGGAGCTAATTACTATTGCGTTAATTAGCTCCTTTTTTTTGCGCTGTCGGGTCATACGCGCTACTTCGGTAGCTTACTCCTAACCCTCACGCAAAACACTGCACTTATTATGAGTTTTTTACATCCACTTTATTGCTTGCTTTCCTGTACTTTTTAAATAGGTATTGGTTTGGCTAAAATGTTTGTTCCCAAACCACTTACCTTGATTTGCACTCATGGGTGATGGATGACCTGATTCTAAAACTATATGCTTGCTACGGTCAATTTTACTTCCTTTTTTATGTGCAAAAGCACCCCAGAGTAAAAATACAATTCCCTCTTTTTCATCTGATAGTTTCTGGATAACAGCATCTGTAAACAAGCTCCATTTCAAGTGTTTGTGACTGTTTGCACTGTCTTTCCTTACTGTTAAACCTGCATTAAGTAACAAAACGCCTTGCTGCGCCCAAGCTTCTAAATTTCCTGATGTGGGCATAAAAATACTTTCTAAATCCTCACACAACTCTCTATTAATATTGCGTAACGATGGCGGAATGCGTACACCATCATTCACAGAAAAGCTGAGTCCGTTTGCCTCTCCCTCTCCATGATACGGGTCCTGCCCTATAATTACCACTTTTACATTATCAGGTTTGCATTGATTAAATGCAGCAAAAATCAACTCCTTTGGAGGAAAACAAGTCCCGCTAGCATATTCTTTATCAACTTCTTGTAGTAAGTTGCTAAAATAAGGTTTGCTAATTTCATCTGATAAAAAAGACTGCCATTCTGGATTCAAATTGATTTGCATAGTGATTAATTTACAGTACAAAGATACATTTATCAATTAAAAACAAGCTTTAAATAAAACGAAGTATGCTATAAAAAACACTTCCTTTTCTGTCCAATTGAACGAATGATAACGCTGTAAAAATAAAAAAAAATTGTAAGTTTGTCATCTCATTTAATCCCAGTAGCATTACCCATAAAAACGGATTACAAACTAATTTATGTCAACAACTTCTATTAATATCACCGAAAAGAAATATAAAAAACTATCCATTCAGGTTTCTCTGTCTGGACTTTCTTTTTGTTGTTTTGATACACTCAATGGTACCGTTAGTTCTTTTCACGAAGTACAATTTGACACCATCGATAAAGGCATAAAAATTGAGGACTTGTTTGCAAGTGCTTTTCGCGAGTATCCTCAATTAAATGACCAGTATGATGATGTATTAATTATTCACAGCAACAACCTGTCAACATTTGTTCCGGCTGCCTTGTTTGATGAGCAATACATTGCGAGTTACATGCAGTACAATACTAAAGTTTTTGAAAGTGATTTTTTCTCTTTTGACGAAATCAGCAATTATCAAATCAATGCCGTTTACATTCCGTACGTGAATATGAATAATTTTTTCATTGATAAATTTGGTGCTTTCGATTATAAACATGCTAATAGCATTTTAGTATCTAAACTTTTAGACCGTTCTAAAAACAATGACAGTAAGACCATGTATGTGCATTTCAATAAAAACCATTTTGAAATTACTGTCATCCAAAATCAAAAATTACTACTCTTCAACTCTTTTGAATACCAAACCGTTGAAGACTTTATTTACTATATTTTATTCACCGCAGAACAACTGAATCTAAATCCCGAAAATTTTCCGCTTGAATTAATGGGAGACATTAATGAAGAGAGTGAATTTTATAAAATAGCATACAAATACATTCGTAATGTCAATCTAGTTGATGTAGAAGCATTGCGATGGAATAATTATTTTTCGGAGGCCGAAAACAGGAAAAATTATATACTTTTCAACTCATGAGAATCATTTCAGGAAAATACAAAGGAAGGCGCATTTCTCCACCAAAGGGATTGCCGGTACGTCCTACGACAGACATGTCTAAAGAGGCATTATTTAATGTTATAAATAATCACTTTAATTTTGAAGGATTAAAAATTCTCGACTTATTTGCTGGAACAGGAAACATTAGTTATGAGTTTGCTTCTAGAGGAAGTTCACCTATAACTGCTGTAGATGGTGATTTTGGTTGTGTGAAATTCATCAAGCAAACAGCGAGTGAATATGACTTTAATATTGCAGCCACTAAGAGTGACGTTTTTAAGTTTTTAGAAAAAAATAAAGCTTCGTTTGATATTGTTTTTGCCGATCCTCCTTACGCTTTAGATCAAGCTACTTTTGAGAGAATTGTTTTGTTGATTTTCGAAAAAAACACTTTAAATGAAGACGGAATGATGGTAATCGAGCATTCTAAATACACCAAGCTAGACCACATGATTCATTTTTCGTTCAAGAAAAGTTATGGCGGTTCCATATTCAGTTTCTTTGAATTGCCTTCTAAAAATGAAGAATTAGACCCTGAATTGTTTGAAAACGACGACGAAGACGAATAAATAATAATAGTTACAAAAACAAGAAAGCCTTAGTTAAACACTAAGGCTTTCTTGTTTTATTTACTAAAACTACATACTTTAAAATATTAAAAATCAACTTTAACTAAAGCAATACAGCTCTTTTAAATCCAAGTAGTTGCGTGAGGGATAGTAGTGTAAATCCTTTTTATTTTTTCTTTAAAAATAAAAAGATTGCAACGTATAGCCCGACATTAACCAGAACGATAGTGGCGGTTTATGTCACGCCCAATAAATTATTTTATTTTCAGTATTCCCACTTGCTTTTTTTAAATTTATGAATACAGCTTTGAGCAACACTTTTAAAAACAAATTAATCTATCCAAATGGTTTTAGTATTCACAAATTCCTGGATTCCGTAGGCAGCTAACTCTCTACCGTAACCGCTATTTTTTACTCCACCAAACGGCAAACGAGGATCAGAAACTACTAGTTTATTTACAAAACTACTTCCAGCTTCGAGTTGCAAAGCAATTTTTTCACCACGTTCATTATTTGTTGTTAAAACTCCAGAGCCCAAACCATATTGGGAATTATTGGCCAATGCAACAGCATCAGCATCATCTTTAGCACGAATCACAGAAGCCACAGGACCAAACAATTCATTATCAAAACCTTCCATTCCTGGTTTTAAATCGGCTAAGATAGTGGCTGGATAATAAGCACCTTTTCTATTTGGAATCTCACCTCCTAGTACTAATTTACCGCCTTGCGCTACCGTTTTTAAAACTTGCTCGTGCAATTCATCACGCAAATCTGCACGTGCCATTGGACCATAATAAGATGCTTCATCAGTGGGCTCGCCCATTATTGCCGCTTTCATTTTTTGAGAATACAAAGCTAAGAATTCGTCATAAATTGCATCTAGAACCACAAAACGCTTGGCTGCAATACAAGTTTGTCCGTTGTTTTGCAAACGCCCTAAAGTGGCTAGATCAGTAGCTCGATCTAAGTTAGCGTCATCAAGAACAATATACGCATCGCTTCCACCCAATTCCATTACAGTTTTCTTTAAATTCTGCCCCGCAATTGAAGCCACAGAACGACCTGCAGGATCACTTCCTGTTAAAGTTACAGCAATAATATTTTTATCTTCAATAATATCCTTAACGTGTTTTGAGTCTACATTTAAATTGCTAAAAGCCCCAACTGGAAAACCTGCTTTAATAAAGGCTTCCTCTAGCGCTAAGGCACAACCTTGCACATTAGAAGCATGTTTTAAAACGCCTGTATTTCCTGCCATCAATGCAGGAACAGCAAACCGAATGACTTGATAAAAAGGAAAATTCCACGGCATTACTGCTAAGATTACTCCAATAGGTTGAAAAGTAACGTAACTTTTAGTCGCTTCTGTTTTTACCATTTTATCAGCTAATAATTCTTTAGTTTTATCAGCATAATACCTGCATATCAAAGCACATTTTTCAATTTCTTTACGCGACTGACCAATTACTTTTCCCATTTCTCGCGTGGCGAGTTGCGCGTATTCTTCTTTATTCTCGTCAAGAATAGCTGCTAACTTGTGCATTAAAACTGCACGCTCCTCATAGGTTTTCAGTTTCCAATTTGTGTAAGCGGTGTTAGAAACTGCTATTTTATCTTTTGCTTCTGCTGTTGTTAGTCTTTTGTATTTTGCTATTTCTTCTCCCGTTGCCGGATTTATTATGATTGAGTGTTCCATTTTGGTTTATTTTTATATCTGATAAATTTAAAAAATCACCAGCGAATAAAAGCATCGGCAATGATAATTAATTCCTAATTTTTAGTAGTAACACATAAAAAATATAATAGCTTAGCAAATTGGTCTAAATAAAAAAAACAGCATCTAAATTTACTTTAGATGCTGTTTTACTATCGTTAAATAAAATTATATATTATTTAAGTGATTTCATATCAATTACAAATCGGTATTTTACATCATTACTTGTAACACGATCATAAGCTTTATTAATGTCTTGAATGTTGATTAATTCAATATCACTCGTAATATTATGTTTTCCACAGAAATCTAACATTTCTTGTGTTTCTTTTATACCACCAATTAATGAACCAGCGATACGCTTACGTCCCATAATAAGATTTCCTCCATTGAATGGTTTTAATGGCTCTACTGCTCCAACTAAAACCATTGTTGCGTCAATTTTAAGTAAACCTATATAAGGATCCATCTCATGACCTACAGGAATGGTATTCAAGATGAAGTCGAAGCTGTTTTGGTGTTTTTTCATTTCTTCAGCATCTTTAGATACTAAAACTTCGTGAGCTCCTAAACGTTTCGCATCTTTTCCTTTTTCTGGAGATGTAGTAATCATTACTACATGCGCACCTAAAGCATGAGCAAATTTAACTCCCATATGACCTAAACCTCCTAGACCTACAATACCTACTTTATCTCCTGCTTTTACTTTCCAGTGACTTAATGGAGACCAAGTTGTTACTCCAGCACATAAAAGTGGTGCAGCTGCAGCTTCGTCTAGATTTTCAGGTATGCGCAAAACAAATTTTTCATCAACAACTACTGAAGTCGAGTATCCTCCGTAAGTTTCTTTACCTTCAATATGTTTGTCAGGACTGTTATAAGTAAATGTTGCTCCTTCCTCACAAAATTGCTCTAAGTCTTTCTGACAAGAAGAACATGTTTGACAAGAGTCAACTAAACAACCTACTCCAACTAAATCTCCTACTTTATAGCTACTAACTCCATCACCAACTTCTACAACACGACCTACAATTTCGTGTCCTGGAACTACTGGATATGTTGATCCGTGCCATTCGTTTCTAACAGTATGGATATCACTATGGCAAACTCCACAGTAAGTAATATCTATTTTGACATCATCTTTACCCACTGCTCTTCTTTCTATATTTAAAGGTTTTAATTCCTCTGTTGGTGTCGTTGCACCATAAGCTTTTACTGTAGTTGTAGCCATTTTATTTATTTAAATTTATATTTAATACTTTGTTGTAAGAACTTATTTAAAGTCTTTTAATTTGAAGCGGTTGGATAATCCGTGAAGCCTTTAGCTCCAGCGGTATAAAATGTATCTTGATCCCAAGCAGCTAATTCTAAGTTGTTTTCAAAACGTTCTACTAAATCAGGGTTTGAAATGTATAATTTACCGTAAGCTACTAAATCAGCATTTCCTTCTTCGATTACTTTATTTCCTTTTTCTTGATCAAAATTTGAATTAATCATTAGTGTTCCGTTGTATAAAGGACGGAAATGTTTAGCAATTTCTTTTACTGCAAATGGTATTTTAGAAACATCAGTAAAAGGCTCTGATAAATGTACGTAAGCTAAGTTGTAATCATTTAATTTTTTGATGATGTACTCAAATGTTGGAATTGTTTCTTCATCCATAGTCATCCCAAACATACCGTCTAATGATGGATTAAAACGCGCTCCAATATTTTCTTGTGGCATCACTTCTTTAATAGCATCTAGAACTTCAAAAAAGAAACGACATCTGTTTTCAATACTTCCTCCATATTCATCTGTTCTTATGTTTGAGGTACCATTAAAAAATTGGTGAAATAAATACCCATTAGAAGAATGAATTTCTACTCCATCAAAACCAGCTTTTACTGCATTTGCAGCAGCATTTCTAAAATCATTTACGGTAGTTTTAATATCTTCAATCGTCATTGCTTTGGGTGTAACGGTATCTTTGAAACCCTCTGGAGTAAATGCCTTAGAATGTGGGTTTATTGCCGAAGATGATAATGGCAAAGCTCCATTATGAAAATCAGGATGAGACATACGTCCTACATGCCATAACTGAATATAAATTTTTCCGTCTTTATCATGCACTCTTTTGGTCACTTTTTTCCAACCTTCCACTTGCTCATCAGTATAAATACCAGGCGTATTGATATACCCTACAGCCGCAGTCGATACTTGAGAACCTTCGCTAATTATTAAACCTGCAGATGCACGTTGCTCATAATATAGTCCTTGCAATTCATCTGTAGGTACATGACCTTCATTGTTTGCTCTACTACGTGTCATAGGCGCCATGACTACTCTATTGCTTAAGGTAAGGTTCTTATTATATGATGTTAATAGCTGTTGCTTATTCATGTCTAGTTTGATTCATTGTTAATTATTACAAATTTACTGTAGTCTATAAGCAATATCATTGACCTAGATCAATTAGGATTTATTTAACTTAAATTAAAAGGTTGTGAATCTCTATATAAAACCAAAAGAACTAGTTAAACGTTGATCAATTTGCAATTTCTAAGATGAATATCATTTCATCATTTGAAAGAATTTTAGTTAATAAAAATCTTTCTTTGTATGTCTAAAATTAAATAAGTCATTATAGCCGTTTTTACTATGTTTGGTGTGTTTATTTTTACTTTTAAAAGTTGTTTTACTTATTTAGACACAAAAATATCATGACAATA
Organism: Flavobacterium gelidicaeli; assembly: GCF_013294005.1. Classification (GTDB taxonomy): domain Bacteria; phylum Bacteroidota; class Bacteroidia; order Flavobacteriales; family Flavobacteriaceae; genus Flavobacterium. Next base: position 178,024 of record NZ_JABSNK010000003.1, on the reverse strand, counting down.
AACCCCTAAACGTGTAAGATGAAAGTAAATATATGTATTTTTAAAAGGTTTACTATTATTCGAAATTTACTATTGCTATGAAAATAAGTTTTGATTGATTTTAGAAAAGATAGGTTTCACAAGTACTTAAGTAGTTTATTTGATTTCTTCCAAAATATATTTTTAATTAAAACAGTATCTAAAATTACTCTTACTGACATAATTTCCGATTATGTAAAGTCAACTCTTCTATTTGTAATAATTTTAGCTTAGAAAGCTAAAAAACCCCAAAATGTAAAAGAATCATTAAGTTTTGACTGTTTTTTGAATATTTCTTTTAAAAAAGGGGTTTTTGGCTTAGTTTTAGTGCTAAACAAGATAATTAAGTTTAAATAATAATCTTTTTACAAAAATTAAAGATTTTAAAATTAAAAAAAGTTATGACTCAAGTTAAAGAGAACAACACGGTTAAAGTACATTACACAGGAAAATTGGCAGACGGACAAGTATTTGATACATCTGAAGGTAAAGAGCCATTAGCTTTTACATTAGGAGAAGGACGTTTGATTCCTGGTTTTGAAAAGGGCCTAATTGATATGAAATTAAATGAGAAAAAAACGATAAACATTGCAAAAGATGATGCTTACGGAGATCCTCGTGAAGATTTGATTATCGAAGTACCAAGAAGCGAATTGCCTCAAGAAATGACTCCAGAAGTTGGAATGGGATTAGTTTCTAAAACTCCAGAAGGACAAGAAATGAACTTATTAGTGGTTGAGGTTAAGCCTGAATCTGTGGTTCTTGATGGAAATCACCCATTAGCTGGTAAGGATCTTATTTTTGATCTTGAAGTTGTTGAAATTACTGCGTAATTTACAGCATTATTAAAAAAAAGCCTGACAGATACTATTTTTGTCAGGCTTTTTTTATGGTATAGCTTTAATTAATCCTACTAATCCTTTTTTTTATCTAAATACAGTTTACTCATTATTTCATTTTAGGGATTCTGTTAATTTACGATTCCAAGTTTAAATATTCTCAACGATTGAATTAGTTCACAAACAGTGATTGAAAAACTTCTTCTTTTTTATTCTTAAAAAGCTCTTCGATACTTGCCATCCTATTTTTTTTAAATAAGATTCGCTTTTTACTAACTTTTCTAGTATTGGAATATCCATAAAATATACCGTCACTATTTTTTTCTAAGTAATCAAACTGATACTTTTGCTGAAAATAATCGTTTCCTTTTGCACTTTTGGAAACATAAAGTAAGACCGTTTCAAATTCTGCAAAACTAGGGCTTCCATAATGATCATACGCTACAAAATCAATAGTATCTAATTTAGGGTTATTGAAGACATTTTTAATTATTACATATTTACATCGGTATGCATGATCCATAATGTAAGACTTTTTGATTAATGTTTCTCCAGTTATTGAATCGTAATTTTTTTCTACTATTTGTGCTGCATTTGGATCAAATGCTTTGACAGCGATTTTTTTTCCGACAAAGGCAAATAAATTAACGGCTTTATCTTCAGTATAATAATTAGTCAGTTGCTTTGAAGTTGAACATCCAAAGAAGCTTAGGAAGATTAAAAAAATAGAATAATTTCTCAAAAAAATTGTCATAGTATATTTTATAAAGGCGATTTTAAGGTATCTAAATTATAACACTGATTATACCACACATCAATCAATCCTTTTCTTTGACTGTAGTGTATTGATTAAAGCCAGTGTAGGTTCGTGTTTCTTGGAGTAATCCTTTTTTGTAGTTTTCGATTTTTGAAATTTCTCCAGATTTTTTATTAAGGTATCTTATACTTTTTAATCGTTTTTTACTGTCAAAGTATTCTGTTTTTAAATTCCTCCCCTCTTCTTGATAATGTATGAATGCTAACTTTCCGTTGTTTTTATAGTTGTAATTTTTTGAATCGTAAAAATTACCTTGTTTATTTTGTTGCCCTTCGTAACGCTGTTCTATAGTATATTTTCCAGCTTTTATTAGCTGTTTTTCATCATTGTAAATAAAATAATATGCGCCTTCAATGGGATTAAGCAACTGATATTGTTTTACTAGTTGAGGTTTAGAACAAGGACGGTGAATGAAGATTACTTCTTGTTTAAAAACTGTAGTATCATTTTGTGAAACCCACAGTGTATCGATCTCTAGGATATGTTTTTTGTATTTTACTTTTGAAATACTATGCTGTTCTGTTCCAGCTGCCACTTTTTCTTGGGAAAAATAAGAATGGGATGCGCTAAAAAGTAAAATAAAACTGAAGATTACTATTTTCATGAATTGTTCTTTAAACTATAGCTACTGTTTTTGGTACATTTCTTTTTCTAAAATATATTTCAATTCCTATTATTGCTATAAATTGGAAAACAACTGCTAAAATAGAACCTTCAAACCCAAAATCGCCGCCGTTGATTCTGTTTTTATCATTTAGGGAAAATTCGACTAATGAATACATGGTTAAACCGCTTACTTTAAAACCATACCAGCTTTGAAATAGATTCCAACTCAGGTGTAACGAAATAGGAAACCATAAATTTTTAGTATGAATATAAGACAATCCAAGGAGTATTCCTGCCAAGAAAATATTTACTAATGCAAATAAATCAATGTTAGGATTAAAGGCATGCATTAAAGAGAATACAACTGACGAAACTAATAATGCGAGGTATTTATTGAAGGAGGTCATTAGGTTCTTTAAGATGTAACCTCTTAATAATGTTTCTTCGGTTATTGCTACAAATGTGAATAGTAAAATAGAAAATAGGATTTCTTTTAGATCGAAATTGACTCTAATAAAAGTAATTTGGCCGCTAAACTTTAATATTAAAAACCCAAAAGACATTATGGCAAAGCCAACTAAAAGCCCTAATTTGATGTCCTTAAGCTTGTTTTTTATTTGAAAACCTAACTTTATGAACTTATCTTTATCAAGATATTGCATAAAAAGCGCAATAACTAATAGAGTTCCCATACAACTAAAGAGCGACACAATTACTTTTTGAAAAGATGTTTTATCATAATTGAATTCATCAATATTAAATCCAGCAATTATGGCCCCAATATATTGAAAAATTCCTACTATCATAAAGTAGGGAATAATTATTAGTAACATTCTTTGCCATCCAGTATGTTTGTTTTGCATTTGTTATATTCGGTTTTTGGTTGATTTTATTTGTTTGTAGTTTGTTTATGAGTGCATTCTATTCTTCATTTGCATTAGGTAAAGATCAAAACCTTTTGCCCAAAAATCTTTTTCGACTTTTATTAAATTAAATCCCATTTTTTCATAAAATCCATAAACAAGCTGTGTGGTTCTTACTACAATCAATTCCACATTTGGGTTATTATTCAAATGGCTGAATCGGAAATGCGTTAGTTTTTTTCCTATTCCCATTCCTTGTGCTTCTGGAGCTATTAAGTCCCACGAAATTCGGGCAATTCTATCTTGTGGAAAATAGTTGATTCCGCCCGCTCCTATTATTTTTTCGTTTTCTTCATAAACAAAATAATCTTCTACTTCCTTTTCTAAATAATTTTCTAAGTCACTTACCTCTGCTGGATCAAAGTAATCAGGAGTATTTTGCTGTAACAATTTAATTACTTCTAATTTGTCTTTTTTGGAATATTTTCTAATCATTATATAAGTATCAAACGTATAAGACTAAGAGTTATAAAGTGATCTATTGCTTAAACAATAATCCCTGTATACTCAAGCACATTTCAAATATATAATTTATAACTGAATATTCTGATTAAAATCCAACGTTGCTAAATTACAAAAGCATTTACCGCTTTAAATCAAACCATAATCTTCTTATTATTGTTACTTGATTAGCCATAATAGGCAGTGAAAATTCATTAGATATTGAAAATCATTATTTTATGATGAACAATGCGCTAATATTAAAAAAACTAAAACTGTTACTAATTAACCTAACAAAGAACCTCAAGCGAAAATTTGCAATTTTTAAAAGGTTTCTAAACGAAAATTGCAATTCAAAAGTAAATTTTATCAATTTTAACTTACTAAAAAAACGATGTAGTTGTTGTTTTTTGTCTTATCTGAGTAAATAGTGTCGTTTTGAACTATTTGTAATTTAAAGCAACATTCTAGTAATTATTTTTAATATAATTCAATAAAGCGTTAAATAAACGTAATATAAATATGTAAAAATATACATGATTTAGTATTAATAATTTAACAAATAAGGCTTTAAAATAAAATAATCATTTTTTTTATTCCCTTTTGGTATTTATTATATTAAAAAATAATATACATTTGTTTTTATAAAACGTAAATAATACGTTTTATAAAATAAACCGAACCAAAAAATATTGATCATGAAATTATTAATCCTGAAATCAAAAAGCGCTACATATGTAGCGAGCCATTTTAAACCTAATGGCAAATTAATTTTCAAACTATTAACTGTTGGTTTTCTACTGTCGCATAGTGCAATACAAGCACAAGAAAAAAAAGAGGACACACAACAAGCAACTATTGTTGAGGATGATTACAAAGCATTCAATATAGGTTTGCATTTAAAGAACATGCATACATGGCATGGATTTGTAGTTACGCCCGCACCTATGCTAGCCACTAATTTAGAATACAATTCTAGAAATAAGAAATTCACTTTTGGACTTTGGGGTGGCGCTGGTTTTTCGGCAACTACAACAACAAATTATAATGGTGAACAAGTAAATGCGAGTTATAAAGAATTATCAATCTATACATCCTATCATATTACAGACAAATTCTTTGTTGAAGCAGTCTCTCACAACAATTATACTGGTGTTGAGGAAAGAGGTGATAAATTGCATTACTGGAGTTACGATAAAAAACAAGGATATAATTTTGTAGATTTAAACTTTGGATATCAAGTAACTAAAAAAACTTCATTGTATTTAGCAACAATATTAGCTGGTAGATCAGGAGATTACGAAGTGCAAACTGATGGATCGTTAAAAGATTCCTATACCCATTATTTTGAGGTAAAAAGTAAAGTATGGGAACAAGATAACAATAGTTTAAGCTTATTTGCTGGTGGTGCTTGGTCTTTTATCACTGACAAAACATTTTATACTGAAGGTAAAGGGAATATCATTAACGTAGGTGCTGTTTATGGCCGAAAAATAAAGGCAGCAAATTTTGAATTGCCTGTTGAAGTTACTGCAATGTGGAATCCTGAAAAACAAAAAGCAGTTTTACAAGTTGACTTAAGAATATTTTAATAGCATTTATATTTTAAATTTATTAACGATTAAAAAACAAATAACCATGAGAAATTTTTTAAAGAAATCAGTTAAACCATTTTTAGTAATGGCAATAGCCGTAAGTATGACTGGCTGTATTGACAAAAGTAATGATGCAAAAGCTACAGACAAAACAACTAGTGAAGGAATAACTAAAACTGAAAGTGCTAAAGATTTAAAAGGATTAAAAATAGGGTATTGTACACCTTCACTTGATGCTCCTTACTACCAAGCACTTTTAACAAGTATTAAAGAAAATACGGAAGTTAACGGAATGGAGTTTTTATCTGCTGATGGTCAAGGTGATATCAACAAACAAATTGCTGCTGTTGAAGATTTGATCACTAAAGGTGTTGATGCTTTATTGTTAAACCCAAAAGATCCTATGGCTTTAGTGGCTGTAACTAAAGTAGCTAAAGCGGCTAATATTCCAGTATTCATTATCGATAGCTCTATTGATCCATCGGCTGATTTTGTGACAACTATTCAATCAAATAACTTGGCTAACGGACAATTAGCTGGAGAATGGGTTGCTAAAAAGTTTGGTTCTAAAAAAATGAAAATTGCTTTATTGAGTGGAAATGCAGGAAACCCTGTTGGAGCAACTCGTAAACAAGGACTTTTACAAGGTATTACTGAAGAGCAATTACGAACTTTAGGATATATTGATCTAAATGTAGTTACTCAAATGTACACAGAATGGACTTACGCAGGTGGATTAAAAGCCATGGAAGATGTATTGGTTGCTCATCCGGATGTTAATGTAGTAATTACAGAATCTGATGTGTGTGTATTGGGTGCTATCAAAGCAATTGCTCAAGCAGGTAAAACTAAGGATATCTTAATTGTAGCTGGTGCAGATGGTCAAAAAGAAGCTATCAAATACATTATGGATACTGATTTTTACGGTTGTACAGCTATGAATAGCCCCGTTCAAATTGGAAAAAATGCTGTAGAAGCAGCAATTCAATATATTAATGGTAAAAGAGATTTTCCTAAAACTTCTTACACAGCGCCATTATTGATTACTAAAGAAAATGCAGCTCAGTATTACAATCCAAAAGCATTGTTTTAATATTATAAAACTAAATTAAATGGGAAATTCAGAAAGTGAATACCGACTTGAAATGACCGGAATAACCAAGAGTTTTGGTGTTGTTTCTGTACTTGAGGGTGTTGATTTAAAGGTGAAGCATGGAGAAATCCATGCTTTATTAGGCGAAAATGGCGCAGGAAAATCAACATTAGTTAAAATTCTTAGCGGCGTACATCAAAAAGACAGTGGTACAGTATTGCTTAATGGAAAAGAGATAAATCCTAAAAATACCCACTATGGTCAATTATTAGGTATTAGTGTTGTTTACCAAGAATTGTCTTTAGTAAACGATCTATCTGTTGCCGAAAATATTTATTTACACAAGTTAGGTGCAAGTAAATTTTGGATGAACTGGAAAAAAATTACTAAAGATGCACAAGAATTAATTGATTCTTTGGGTTTTGTAATTGATGCTTCAGCCAAAGTTAGAGATTTAAGCATTGTTCAAAAACAAGTAGTCGAAATTGCAAAAGCTTTATCAGAAGATACTAAAGTGTTGATTCTTGATGAACCTACCACCGTTTTTGATCCTAATGATGCTAAAAAATTATTTGATAATTTGATCCGACTTAAAAATGACGGCATGTCTATTATTTATATTTCCCATCATTTAGAAGAAATTTTTAAAATTGCAGATACCATTACAGTGCTTAAAGACGGTGTTGATACGGGTAGCATGGCTACTAAGGATATTGATAAAGATGGTGTTATTAGATTGATGATTGGTAGAGAATTAGAGGATTTATTCCCTACTCGAAATGTAGTCATAAGTGATGAACCCATTTTTGAAGTTCAAAATCTTACTGGAAGTGATAACTTCGTAAAAGACGTCTCTTTTTCAGTACGAGCGGGAGAAGTACTTGGTATAGCTGGTTTAGGAGGCAGTGGAAGAACCGAAATGGCAAAACTAATTTTTGGTGCCGATAAAAAGAAATCAGGTACACTTATTTTAAACGGAAAAGTAATTACTACAAAAACACCTGTTGATGCTGTAAAACACGAAATAGGATTTGTATCCGAAGATAGGAAAGAAGAAGGCGTGTTTTTGCCACTTTCTATAAGACGAAATATTAGTATTACTAGTTTTAAACCTATTTCTAGTAAGCTAGGTTTTATAAATAATGAAAAGGAGTTTAATAATGTTCTGGGCTTAATAGATAAACTAAATATAAAAACTCCAAGTTCTGAGATTGATGTTAAAAATTTATCTGGAGGTAATCAACAAAAAGTCGCTCTTGCAAAATGGTTGAGTATTGATAGCAAATTAATAATTATTGATGAACCTACAAGAGGAGTTGATGTTGGTGCCAAAGTAGAAATTTATAACCTTATAAACGAGGTAGCAAAAAAAGGAGTTGCGGTAATTGTAATTTCTTCTGATATGCCTGAAATTATGGGAATTGCTGACCGAATTCTAGTAATGCACAAAGGAAGCATTTTTGGCGAATTACCTAAAGATAAATTCTCTGAAGAAAATATATTAAGATATTCTATTGGCGAAGAATTAAAATATTAAATAACATTAAACATAAAAAAGATGAATTTAACTATAAAACAACAACTTAGCACTCCTGGTGGAATACTAAAGTTTTTAATAAAACACAATACAATTGTCATTTTTGTATTGCTAATGATTTTTTCAGCATTAATATCTGATGTGTTTTTTACAGAAACAAATCTTTCTAATTTACTAAAACAAGTAGCTGGTATTGGGGTTATTAGCATTGGTATGCTAATCGTAATCCTTACCGGAGGAATTGATCTTTCAGTTGGTTCATTAGTGGCTTTATTAGCGGTCACTTTTGCGCTTTTAATCAATTCAGTGCTTTTGCCTGTCGCAATTGTATTGACTATTCTATTAGGGTTTGCACTCGGGAGTATCTCAGGATATCTAGTCGCTTATCAAAAAATTGCTCCATTTATAGCCACATTAGCCTTAATGACTATCGCTAGAGGATTAGGTTTTATTTATTCTAAAGGTTCTCCTATCACATTCGATTCTGCTGGTGGAGCCTTCATGTCTGACTTTGCTAATAAATCTACTATTGGTATACCTAATATTGCTATTGTATTTTTCATTATTGTTGCAATGACTTCTGTAATGTTAAAATACAATGTATTTGGAAGGTTGGTAATCGCAATGGGAAGTAATGAGGAAGCTTCTCGCCTATCAGGAATTAAAGTAAACAAATATAAATTTTTAGTATACGCTATTTCAGGTTCATTAGCAGCCGTAGCGGCTATTATTACCGCTTCAAGAACAAATTTAGGTTCTCCTAATATGGGCGTTTCTTGGGAGTTAGATGCTATTGCTGCTGTAGTTATTGGTGGTGCAAGTTTAAATGGCGGAAAAGGAACTGCAATAAACACCTTAATGGGAGTACTTATTTTAGGATTAATAGGGAACATCTTGAACTTATTAAATGTACCATCCTACCCACAACAAGTGGTAAAAGGGGGTATTATCATTTTAGCAGTATTATTTCAAAAATTCGAAGGCAAAAAACAATAAATCATGAAACATATTACATTAAGCAACAGCAGTTTGAAAGAACTTGCTGATAGGGTTGCTGTACCCAATTATAACCGAGAAAATATCAAAACAGGTATCGTACACGTAGGTGTTGGAGGCTTTCATAGAGCGCACCAAGCCATGTACTTAGACCAATTATTACACGACAAAGCAAATGCTAATTGGGGGATTTGTGGCGTGGCTTTATTATCTTTTGATCAAAAAATTTACGACACATTAAAAGCCCAAGATGGTTTATATACTTTAGTCGTAAAAGAACTTGACGGAACTTTAACAAAGCGCGTTATTGGGTCTATTACAGAGTATTTATTTGCTCCAGATAGCCCAAAAGCAGTAATTCAAAAAATGGCAAATCCTGATGTGAAAATTATTACATTGACAATAACAGAAGGAGGCTATAACCTGAATGAAGCTACGGGCGAATTTAATTTAGAGAATCCACAAATTATTCACGATAGTAAAAATGCTACTACTCCAAAAACTATTTTTGGGTACTTAACCCAAGCATTAAAACTCCGTAAAGAAAATAATAGTGGCGCAGTGACACTACTTTCTTGCGATAATATTGAAGGTAATGGAGCTGTTGCTAAAAAAATGCTTTCGGCATACGTAAGGTTTGTTGAGCCAGATTTATTGCCATGGATTGAAGCTAATGTTTCATTCCCTAATAGTATGGTAGACCGCATCACACCAGCTACTGTAGCAAGTGACATAGCTGAACTTGAAAATGTTTCAGGAATTGAAGATCAATGGCCTGTGGTTTGCGAATCTTTTCAGCAATGGGTTGTAGAGGATAAATTTATTGCTGGTAGACCTAATTTAGAGTCAGTTGGCGTACAGTTTGTCACTGATGTTGAGCCTTTTGAAAAAATGAAATTGGGTTTATTAAATGCTGGTCATTCAGTTATTGGGATTCTAGGAAGTTTACTGGGTTACAATACCATTGATGAAGCAATTAGCCACCCTGAAATTGGCACTTTTTTAGCTAATTATTTAGATAATGAAGTTACTCCTACCCTACACGACCTTGAAGGTGTTGATTTACCTAAATACAAAAAAACTTTAATAGCTCGTTTTAGTAATATTTATATTAAAGATCAAGTTGATCGCATTTGTTCTGAAACTTCTGCTAAGATTCCTAAATTCATTTTACCAACCGTTCAAGCACAACTAAAATTAAACGGAACCATTACTAATGCTGCTTTTATAATTGCTGCATGGGCAATTTATTGCTTAGGTGTGAATGAAAAAAACGAAAAAATAAATATCAAAGACGCTTTGTCGGATACGCTTTTCGCGAAAGCAATACTAGCTACAGACAATCCTAAAATTTTCATTGAAAATGAAGAAGTTTTTGGAAAATTAAGCCAATCAGCGGTTTTTTCTGAAGCTTATTCTAAAGCTTATCAAGATATTACTATTTTTGGTATAGAAAAATGTCTAATAGCATTGAACAGTAAACTTTTAAAATAAAAAAGATGATAAAAGCGACTTGTTTTGGAGAAATATTATGGGATGTATTTCCTACTCATAAAAAAATTGGGGGAGCACCTCTTAATGTTGCGGTTAGATTAGCGTCTATGAATAATGAAGTCGCTTTAATTAGCCGCGTAGGAAAAGGAAAAAAAGGAAAGGAACTAATTGATTTTTTGAATAAGAGCAACGTTGATACTAAAGCAATTCAGATTGACACCAAATATAAAACCGGAAAAGTAAAAGTGACTTTAGACGAAAAAGGTTCGGCTACTTATGATATCATGCAACCTAGAGCTTGGGATTATATTGAACTTACACAAACGGCTTTAGACTTAGTTAAAGCTTCGGATGTTTTTATTTACGGTAGTTTGGCTTCACGAAATATAACCTCAAAAGAGACTTTGTACGAACTATTAAAAGTAGCTAAATATAAAATTTTTGACGTCAATTTACGCCAGCCTTATTACACTGCTGTAGTCTTAGAATACTTGATGACACAAGCAGATTTCATCAAGTTTAATGATGACGAAATCTACGAAGTTGCCGGATTACTGGGTTCTACAAATCAGTCTTTTGATCATACCATTTTGTTTATTGCTGAGAAAACTAATGCTAAATGTATTTGTGTAACTAGAGGGAGTCAAGGTGCTGTATTATATATAGATAATACTTTTTATTACAACTCAGGATACCATGTTGAAGTAGTAGATACGGTAGGCGCTGGAGATTCATTCTTGGCTACAATTATTAGTAAATTAATGAAAAATAGCAACCCCCAAGAAGCTATAGATCATGCTTGTGCAATAGGTGCATTAGTAGCAAGCCGCGAAGGTGCTAATCCAAAAATAGAGGAAAAAGAAATTCTTAATTTGATAGGGTAAACATCTCTTTTAAACTATAAAAATTATCCCTAGAACAATATGCTTAAAATCTAATTAAGAATGCTGATCTTATTTTTTTTAGCTTCTAATTAAATTAAAAAACTTGAACTAAATAATTTCACAAATTAATTACGCAGCTAATTATTAATTCTATTAAAAATAGCAATTGTTTATTTATGTTTGTTTGTAATAATTGTTGATTAAACTTCATAATTCATTTTATGAAGTTTTTTTTTATCCAAAATTTTAAATCCATTACTAGTTCAAAATCATTTTTTTTATACAACTTTTCACATCGTTTGCACGCAATTGCATAAGTGCCTCTATATATGAAGAAGCAAAGGTTTCATTTTGACTCAAATCTCCAAAAATAGCTTTAATTTCAATAAATTTTATTGGGTTTTGTATCGAAAGTGCTGCTGTTCTAATCAATGTTCCACTCATGGTATCTAAGATATTATAGCTGTTTTCGTTATCATCAACGCCATCATTATACTTCGCCCATGCTGCAATAACAAAGGCTGCTCTTTTAATATTTTGATCGTTTAGTAATTGGTGTTTAACGGTAGGCAATATAAACAACGGAATCTTAGCAGAACTTTCCTGGCAAATACGAAACAATTGGTCATTAATATGCGGATTCAAAAATCGAGAAACTAGACTATTTTTATATTCAGTAATGCGTTCATTATTTGAATCAGTTAGAGTTGGCGTAACTTCATCATCAAGAAAAGATTTTAGAAAAAACATAAAATCGTTGTCGCTAGCCGCTTCATAAACCGTTTTATAACCATGTAAAGTTCCTAAAATTCCTAAAATAGAGTGACTGGCATTAAGTAACCTTAATTTTAAGTTTTCGTAGGGACCTATATCTTTAGTAAACTGCACTCCTACCTTCTCTAAATTGGGTCTTGCGTGAACAAATTTATCTTCAATAACCCATTGTGAAAAAGGCTCGCAAACCACTGGCCATTGATCGCTAATAGCAAAATCATCTTTGAGCATACTAATGTCGTTCGAATTTGTGATAGGTGTGATTCGGTCAACCATCGTATTGGGAAAACTAGTGTTTTTAGTAATCCAATCTAAGAGTTCTGGTGCTGTTTTACTCACGTAATCAAACAAAGACTGTTTCATTGTATCGCCGTTAGACTTTATATTGTCGCAGGAAAGAAGAGTACAACCGGGTAGGTTTCGCGCTTTTCGTAATTTAAAAGATTGAGTTAGATAGCCAAAAACAGTTTTTGGATTAAAAGGATTTTTAACATCATCACTCACAGCAGGGTGATTAATATCAAAAGCACCAGTAATTTCATTTAATAAGTAACCGTCCTCAGCAATAGTAAGCGATATTATTTTAATTTCAGGGCTAGCCATTTTTTCGATAACTGCTAATGGATTTTCAGGACCATAAAAATATTCTACAACTGAACCTATAACTTTCGCTTTATGCGCACCATTAGACTCCTTAGTGTATAAAGTATAAAGACCGTCTTGGTCTTTTAGAATATTATAAATTTTTCTGTCGGAATCTAATAAATCGACACCACAAATTCCATGATTAAGCTCTTTGTATTTATCGATTAATTCATGGATGTAATACGCTTGATGCGAACGATGAAAATTGCTCACTCCTATATGTAAAATGCTCGTTTTAATTAAATCACGATTATAAGAGGGAACGGCAACATTAGCAGGCAATGAACTTAAATTTTCTGCATTGAGATAAAAGAATTTTGCCATATTATTGCGTAACTAGAAATTTAATTTTGATTGCTTTTTTAAATGTTTAAAAATACACAATTATAATTGAAATATAATGGTTTTAAATAAGGAATTGAGTCAGTAATTAGAATACAATAAATAATAAATTGAATTCAGAAAATGTATTTGTACAATAGTAACTAGGTCTTAATGAGAAAAATGTTCTGCTTTGTTTTTACAGTTTCTTAAATCAATTTTCAAAACAAATAATAATAGAAAAACTCGAGTACAATCTTCTAAAACAAAACCGTTAGAATAACAGTCAAAAGCTTAAAATAATTATATTTGTAAGGTGTACTATTTTATTGCTAATGCAACTTTGAATTATGGACTTTAGAAAAATAAATAACTTATCTGTGGAATGTGTTATATTTGGTTTAGACACAGATAACCTCAGTGTTTTATTAAAAAAAAGAACCCTAAACTTATTCGATGATAACTACCCTGTAATAGACGATTGGATCTTGCCGGGACAAAATGTTTTTAAAAGCAATAATTTAGCACAATCTGCTGATAATATTTTAAAAACCATTACTAGTGAACAATTTGGTAACAAGAAACAATTTAGAACATACGGAAGCCACAAAAGAGTTCAAACTGACAAGGATTTACTATGGATTAGAAGTAAAGGTGGTGAAACCCGCAATCTTACTGTAATTTATTATTTAACGCTACCATTAGAAAATATTATTCTTGAAAAGAATAGCGATTTTAAATGGTTTGCCATAAATACGTTACCCGAAATAGGATTCGATCATCAAAACATCATCAACGATGCTTACGATGATCTGAAAACCAAAATTATGACTGAGCCCATTATGTTTGATTTGGTTCCAACCAAATTCACTTTGAATGAGTTACAATCAGCATTTGAAATCTTATTAAATATTGAACTCGACAACAGGAACTTTAGAAAAAAAGCAATCAGTAAACCCTATATTGTACCTTTAGAAGACAAGCGTAAAGTAGGAATTTCTAAAAAACCCTCTAAACTCTATATGTTTAGTAAAGATGTATTTGATAAACTAACTGAAAAGGACAATATCATTAGTACGATTTTAGTATTAGTAATAAAAATGATGGTTATTTAGGTTAATTAGAATTGTTGACATCATTTTAACCTTTATAAAATCAACGTATTTTGTATTGTAAAACAATATGATGCCTTACTATTCTGCTTTTTCTTTTCTTAACCAACCTAAAATGCGCTCATTCTCAATTTGCCATTTTCCATCTTTATATTTAAGACCATAATTAACTCTTGATGGACTAAAAGGGCCTGGATTTTGTTGTATTATTTCAATTTCATTTTCTGTTACATTTGAAATTATTGCTACATGTCCGTACTTATTAAAAACGGTACCGCTAAAAATCACAAGATCACCATTTTTCGGATTTGCCAAACTTGGATTGGTATATTGTATTAAATTACGCTTCTCATTTTTCTTTCCGTCAGCAACTGAATGGTCAAAAAAGTCTTTAGCATGTCCATAACTGTCTGGCATTTTATCATTAAAATGTTCATAATAATATCTTTTTACAAACTCAACACATTGATATTTTAATCCTAAATTATAACCGTCACTTGTTGTATTTCTCCCTGTAACATTATTTACACCACCGTTATAATAAACAACTACGCCATTGATACTATCTAGTTTTTGACCAATAGTAAAATTGTTATTAAAGTTGAATTTTTTAAAAGACCAAACACTAATTAAACTTAAAATAACGATAACGATTCCGATTACTATGTATTTCCACGATTTAATTTTCATTTTGTTTATTTAATAATTTATACAACAGTTATTTAATAACAATACTTCTTGACTATTTTTTTCTCTAATCCCGTAATCTTACCAATAAATGCCAAAGATAGTATTCCTGTTTTTTGAATAAAAAGTGGCAAATCAGGAACATAAGCATCCATCATTTTTATAGCGATAGCCATATAAAATATATTTGTAGGTAGTCCGTTTTTATAAATTTTTCCATCTTGAGCTAAGCCGTATATTATTTGTAATCCATTTTTAATTTGGATTGATGGTGTTATCACTACTTCAAAAATCACATTCTTTCCAGATTTATTTATAAATTGATGACGATCTAATGCGCTAATAACTAATTCATTATTGGATTTAAGTACACTTTCAATGTTATTCACAATTACATTTAATTCTCCTTCAATAATTGTAAATTTTTCCGTTATTTTTGTATGATAATGAACCCCAGATTGCCCTCCATTTGGCTTTAAAAAAGTCCTAAAAATCAACTTTTCATCCGACTCAAAAAGAATTTCAATTTCATCCTTTATTACTGGATTTGAAAACCTATTGTTACTTCCTAACATTTAAAGACCATTTTAGTTAGTTATTAAAATATTTGTTTCTTCTCTATTTCAGGAATTGCTTGATCAATCCTTCTGGCCAGTTCAGGAAGTTTTATAGTTGGAATTGCAGGAAATAAATGATGTTCTAAATGATAAAACATACTAAATGTTATTTTATTTTTCCAATTACTTCTTTGAGTACGAGCTAAACTAGGATTTTCGTGAGTATCATGATGCACGGTCCAAACAGCAAAAAATGCCATTAAAAATTCCCCTATAATCATTATTGTCATATGATAGTATAGCAAATATATATTGAAATAAAATGCAATTGCTATAAGAATCATAATTGAAAAAAGCTCAATCAACATGTTTTTACGGTACTTTTTACTTCCTATTTTCCATGTAATTTGGTGAATTTTAAAAACGTGAATAGGTCCATAAAGTATTGCTCCATACCAAGTCATGTGCGCCGATTTCCCTTCTTGATCTTCGTCTGTTAAGCAATATTTATGGTGTCTCAAATGATTAAATTTAACTGCATGAATTGAAACCATCATTAAAACACTATTTATATACAAGGATAGCCTAGTCAAAAACTTATTTGTTCCAAGGGAATTGTGAAATCCGTTGTGCACTTGTCTTAACCCAGTTAAAAAAAAGAAAGCTGAGAAAGGAAGTGCAATCCAATAATATTCAAAATAAGCTAGAATCCATGATGATAATGCCCAAGGAATAGTTAGATTATTTTCAATAAGCATTTCTTTCAAAGATAATTTCCTTAAATCTTGCCACTCTACTTTTTTTAATATTTCTTGATGTGTCATTTTTTTATTTTATTGAAATCATTTTTTTATCAGTTATGATAAATTTTAAGCGCAGCATAATAATAAGATAGTTATCAACTCCGCTTGAACTGACAATTGTACTGTTTTATAAAGAGTAGGGTATTAAATAGTCGTTTAAACCTCTATTTAATTTACTTGTTATTTAAATTCAATTAGTTTTTCATTGGGCAAGTCATATTCAAATAATTTATTAGCATCTCCAACCTCGTAATACAACCACTTTATTGTATTTACTCTATGTTCAAAAAACAAAACAAATACGGTCTAATTTATTGCTACCAAACCCGATTGATTTCTAATTTCAAATATATACTATTCTACTGAATCTTCTGATTAATTTTTATAATATGTATCTAATAAAGTAGCGGTAATTTGCAATGTGAATAGTATGAAAAACCATAAATAGTGTTGATTTTTGTAGTTTTTTAGCCTTGATAGCAGTGAAAAGCCTTTGCGAGCGGAGAACCATTTTTTTCTGGTTGTGGTAGAGCGACCAGCGGAAGCTCCTGCCACAACCTAGAAAAAAGGTTTGAAGCCGCAAAGCTTGTAATGCATAGCGAGAATTGCTCCTAAAGAAAAAAATCGGTAATTATATAGATTTTATAGCAAGAAATTTGGAATTTTTTTAGGGTTTTATTTTTCTAACTTTGCCCGAAATTAAATTTTGCATTTCATGACTAAAGCTAAATATTTCAAATTAATCTTAATTCTGGGTTCACTTACTGCATTAGGACCGTTCTCAATAGATATGTACTTACCTGGGTTCTCTGGAATTGCTAAAGATTTGAATACTTCGGTGGCTAAAGTAGCCATGACTTTGTCTAGTTATTTCATTGGAATATCAGCTGGACAGTTGCTTTATGGTCCGCTATTAGATCGTTTTGGTAGAAAAAAACCACTGTTTATTGGACTTTTGGTTTACATTTTGGCATCATTAGGTTGTGTTTTTGTCAAAGACATTGACACTTTTATAGGTTTGCGATTTATACAAGCTGTGGGGAGTTGTGCTGCTACGGTGGCGTCAGTTTCTATGGTACGTGATTTATTTCCCGTGCGTGATATTCCAAAAGTATTTTCGTTATTAATGCTGGTTGTTGGGCTTTCGCCAATGTTAGCGCCTACGGTAGGTGGTTATGTAACGGATTATTACGGATGGCATACCGTGTTTTTTATCTTGATGTGTATCGGAATTTTGATTATGCTGGCGGCACAATTTGGTTTACCTGACAGTTATGCTCCAGACAAAACGATTTCGCTAAAACCAAAACCAATTATCTTGAATTTTATGACTGTGCTTAAAGAGCCGCAGTTTTATACGTATGCCTTTACAGGTGCAATTGCCTTTTCGGGATTGTTTACTTACGTGGCGGCCTCTCCTATTTTATTTATGGATGTTTATAAAGTAGACCCCAAAACTTACGGTTGGATTTTTGCGTTTATGTCCTTGAGTTTTATTTTGGCTAGCCAATTGAACTCGCTTTTACTAAAGTGGTTTACTAGTGAACAAATGATTTATGGCGCTTTATTAGTACAAACAATTGTTGTTGTTGCCTTTTTTATTGCAGCTCAAAACGATCTTTTAGGATTATACGGAACCATTGCCATGCTATTTTTATTTCTAGCCTGTATAGGAATCTCTAATCCCAACACGGCAGGTTTAACACTGGCTCCGTTTACTAAAAACGCAGGAAGTGCCTCTGCTTTAATGGGCGCTATTCAATTAGGCTTAGGTGCATTAGCTTCTTTTGCCGTTGGGATTTTCTTGAAAGATTCTATGGTACCTATGGTGGTAATCATGGCGGTAGCTACTATTGCTGCTTTTATTGTTTTAAATATTGGAAAACGAAAAATAAAAGTAAAATACTAAATCAGTTTTGGTTTAACAAGCTGTTTCAGTAGGGTTGTTTTTATTTTTTTTATCAGGTCTAATAATCATACGTAAAGATTGATCACTTGCAAAATAAGCAATCATCCAGTTATAGAACGTTTTGATTCGGTTTCGATAAGTTATCAATGAAATTAAATGCACAAACAACCAAATTGCCCAAGCAAAAAAGCCTTTAAAATGCATTTTTGGTTTAGGTAAATCAACTACGGCTTTATTTTTCCCGATGATTGCCATTGATCCTTTATCATTGTATTTAAAAGGAACAAAAGGTTTTTTATCCATCATAAATTTAAAGTTCTTTGCAAGGTTTATTCCTTGTTGAATCGCTACTTGTGCTACTTGTGGATGCCCGTTAGGAAAATCAGTGTCAGTAGTTTGAATACAGGTATCTCCTATTGCATAAATATTATTAGTAGCATTGACTTTATTGAAAGCATCTGTTACCATACGCTTACCACGACCATAACTTTCTGTAGGAATTCCTTCAAAAACTTTGGCTGAAACTCCTGCTGCCCAAATCAAATTTTTTGTTTGTATGGTATCTCCATTAGACATAAAAACCGTATCGTCTTTATAATCGACTACTTGAACATTAAGTTTTACTACAACACCTAAACCCGTTAATGCGTCATAAGTGTCTTGCTGTGACTCCTTGCTCATAGGAGCTAACAAAGCATTACCTCCATCTACTAAATAGATATTACTTGCAGCAGTTGCTAGTTCAGGATATTCTTTTAGAAAAATACTCTTTTTCATTTCGGCAAACATTCCAGAAACCTCTACTCCTGTAGGTCCTCCTCCTGCAACTACAATTGTCATATAGGCTCTACGCTTGCGAATGTCTTTACAAATTGCGGCTTTTTCTAAATTTTTCAAAATGGTATTTCGCATTTCGATGGCGTCGTTAAGCGTCTTCATTGGTATGGCATTTTTCTTTACATTTTCCATTCCAAAATAACTTGTCTCTGCTCCTGTAGCAAAAACCAACTGATCGTAATGCAACTCGCCGTTGTGAAGGATAATTTTATTTTCTGCGGGAACAACGCTTTGCAATTTCCCTAAGCGGAATTGCAAATTTTTCTTACCAGCAAAGAATTTTCTAAACGGGTAACTTATACTTGATGGTTCTAAAAAAGCTGTTGCAACTTGATAAATTAAAGGTGGAAAAAAATTATAATTGTTTTTGTCCACTAAGGTAACGTGAATTCCTTTTTGGTTCAGTAATTCTTTAGCTAAGTTTAATCCTGCAAATCCACCGCCTATGATAACAATTTCCATATAATTTTTTATTTATTATTCTAATAAAATAGTTGTTTATAAAACTAATGTTTCTTTTAATCTACATAATTACCAAGGATCATTTTAAGAATCAATTTGTTTTTGAAGCTTTTTTATCGAAAATTATGTTGACCACCAGTCTAGTGATAAATATACGTCAATTATCAAAATCAAATGAATCAAAACTATTAAAAAAGGGTTAAAAGTTTGCAAAAAAACTAAGCAATTATTAATTTGTAATTATTACTAATTGATTTCAATCGCCCTGTTTTTTTTGTAACTTGCATAAAACAAGATATTTATGATGTTTAGACAAAAATGGCTAAATTTGATTGGTAATAAGGAAGAATTCTCACTTGAGAAACGTGTCTTTCATGGTGTTTGTTTAATCACCTCTCTTGTCCTTTTAATCTCATTTCCGGCTAATTTTTTTCTAGGTCTTATCATTTTTGGCTACGTACTATTAGTAGTGCTTATTTTACTATTAATCTTATTTTATTTTTCTCGTTATAGAAGTCATTCTAAAGCAACATTTGCCATTTATGTTAGTTTTATGTCGATGGTGTTAGTGGTAGGATACCTCTTTAATTGTGGAATCGATGGCCCTGTTATATTAATTTTTGCAATAACTTTTGTGATTCTTGCTGCAATTGTCCAAAAAAAACATTTGTTGTTTTGGATGCTTTTTCAGCTTTTTATTGCCTATGCTCTACTCTACTTAGAATACCACTATCCTGACATTATTATTATTCATTATGAAAAACGCTCTTTTCGGTTTCTAGATACTGCTTTAACAATAGGGATTTTGTTATTGACGATCTATTTAACCATACGTTATCTTAAAATTAACTACCGCCAGCAGCAAGATTTATCTAATAAAAAGAATGAAGAACTCGCTAAAGCTAATGCCACTAAAGACAAATTATTTTCTATTATTTCGCATGATCTAAGATCGCCATTTAATGCTTTAATTGGCTTGAGCCAAATGCTAAAAGAAAATCAAGATGAACTAGACGAAGCTGAAAAAGAGGATTTTGTAAACGCAATTTATGAGACTTCGACTAAAACGTTTTATCTACTGCAAAACTTACTAGAATGGTCGCTTTCGCAAACAAATGAAATCCAATTTTCACCCCAAGAAATTAATTTAAAACAATTAGTAAACGATGCTTTATCCATGCCTTTAGAAGTTGCTAAAAGTAAGGAAATCGAAATAGAAGTCATTATTCCTGAAAATCAATTCATTGTAGCTGATAAAAATATGATGGAGACAGTATTGCGGAATATAGTCTCTAACGCCATAAAATTCACTGAAAGTCAAGGGGAAATTATTATCACGTCACATATTGATAATAAAGGTACAACGCTTAAAGTTGCAGATAATGGTATAGGAATGACTGAGGCGACTCTTAGTACTTTATTTGATCAAAATACAATTCCAGTCCCGCAAGAAATTATTATTGATCGCGGCATGGGATTAGGACTCATGCTTTGTAAAGATTTTGTTGAAAGACATGAGGGGAAAATTTGGGCCGAAAGTGATCCAGGAAAAGGAACTACTTTTTATATTTTTATTAAAAAATAAAAGCAATACAATAATTTTAAAAATTCTAGTATTATACCTTTTTTAAATGGTCCGCTTTAGAACTTAACTTATAATAGGAACGGAAATTACCAAAAGCGACATATATAAGTACTATTCCAAAAATGGAAAAAAAACCGATACCCATATAATTATTTTCAATTTCATCATCGCTTACACCTTTTAAATCAATGTAACTCCGTTTATTTTTATCCATTAACTGTTTTACATGAATAGTTGAATAACGTAAATATTGATCAACTAAATTTAAAGGTGTAATGCAACTAATTTTTTTATCGTAATCTTCCTTGTCTATTCCAACAATAATTTTTTCTCCAGGCTTAAAATTGCTGATTAACTCCGCTTTATTATTAATATTATAATAATAGAAACTTAAAATTTTAAATTCATATGAGGGATATTCCTTTAAATGAAACAGCAAATATTTTGAATTTTTACTTCCATGACCTACTATCATTTCATCTTGCATGGTAGCTGTGAAATATTTAAACCTGTTATTTTTTAATATATCAAAATCATAAAAAAAGGACGAGAAATAAAAAAAAACTCCAGAGATTAATATAGTTATTATACCATATTTTAAGAAATTAGGTTGCTTAAGTAGTGCATTTAATTTTGTGTCTTGTTTTATATTAGCTGTAATTTTTTTAAAGAATTCATTAAAATTAACGTATTCCGAATCAATAAATGTAATTTTAACTTCATTGTTTAAAACCAAATAATATTCAGTCCAAAAGTTGTATTTACCTTCAAAATATTCTGAGTAATGTGTTTTAATATCTTTGAAGTGATATCTTTTTAATTTAAATAATCTTTTAATCTCAAAATAATTTTCATACACAAAAATTCGCTTTTGATTTAATAAATGGAAAATTAAATAAATAACTATTGAGCCAAGCGCTAGAAAACTTGCTATCTTACTATTTTCATCAAAGGAATTAGACGTTTTAAAATTTATATTTATCAAATAAATAAAACCTAAAATCATAATAATACCAAGAATAATTATCATAGTGATAAATTCACTTTTTTGAGACCGAGCAATCAATTTCTGTTCCATATATAATGCAATCTATTTTTAAATTATAATTCTATTTGGGAAACTTTGATTTGACTATAATACTTCTCTATTAAAGTTCTTTATCCAAAGGTACTTTTTGGGATATTAATTTATAAAAACCATCAGCAATAACTACAAGACTAAAACTACAGCTAGAGTTAAAATCATAACTAATTTCTACTACTGAAATTCCGCGTTTAAAACAAATTAAGTTTAATTTTTTTCACAGTATTTCAAGATTAATAAAGAGAATAAAACTTAAAATTTAATACTATTAATCCCCACAACCACCACAGCTGCTACAAGAACTACCACAGCTACTTCCACAGGAGCTTCCACAACTACTATTGCTTCTGCTATTACTATTATTTTCAACATAATTAACTAATGGTACAAATGCTGTTGTTAGAACCGCTGGACCCATTAAAAAATAATTCCATTGCCAGTTATTTTCAATATTTCTAGTTGGTAAAATATCTTTTTTGTACATTTCTGGTAATGTTTGAATACACACCAATTTTGTCAAACGATTTAAATAATAAATAATTGCTATTAGTAAAAATAGCATAGTAATAAAAATTTGGGTCACTGGTTTATCTCTAGAAATCCCCATTACTAATCTTATAAAACCCAATAATAATATTGTAGCCAAAACAGCAAAATTTATATAGAATAAATAACCAAATTTAACCGACTTGTTGAAGTACTTTTTAAACGCATCCATGCAATTACTAACGTTTTCATAAATAGGTTTGTTAACTAACTGCTTAGCTAAAACAGGATAAAAAGATTTTCCAATTTCTTTTGAAACCCGAATCGTCTCTATAGCTTCTTTAGTATTTAATAATGACTTTTTCATTGTAGCTAACGCCGTAATAGTTTTGGGTTTAACCTTAGTTTTTGAAGTATTTACAACTCGAATAGTATTATCAGCATTAATTTTTAATGCTTTATTGTCAATTAATTCGTTTACAAAACCATTGATTACATTGGTCAGTTTTTGTGTCTTAAGATAAACTAACTCATAAGGTTCTAATTTATAAATGAAGGATTGTGAATCAGAAGAAAGAAGTATTTTTTTTAGATAATAGCGATTTATAAGTTCTAGACCTATAAATACAATAATGATTAAACTTATAAATAACAGCACAAAATTGGGATTGTGGATTTGTAAATAAATGGGTTTCAGCAAACTGTAAGAAGGTAATATTAAAGCAATAAAAACCAAAATTCCGAATACTAAAAAGGTTCTTAACTTGATTGTTACCTTCTTTAAGTTCAAGCTTTCGTACATGCCACTGTATTCCCAAAAGATATTTGATGGTTCACCAAAACTTTCTGAGTACAGCTTTTTTGTTCGTTCTTTTGCTTGTTTAAATTTATCAAAATCTTCTTTATTATGGGTAGACGGTATGTGTTGCACCTGCTTTCCTATTAAAGTGCAAAACTCTTGATAGGATTGAGTAAAAATTAAATGCTGATGCCAAACAGTATCTACAATTTCTGAGGGCGAAACCATATAATTTGAAGTTGCCGCCAAGTACATGAATTTCTTATATTCTAGAATCGCAACAGCCGTAAAGTCATTGGTCCAATAATTTTCATTTGCAAGCCGCGTACTAAATCCATATTCACTTGGTGGATTGTCTAAATCAAATTTTAAAATACTATTCCAAAGCTCATTATTCATATTTATTGTGGTTTTGTTGCTAATACCATACATTTATAAAACATTCAATTGTCATATTGAGCGGAGTCAAGAAACACTGTTACATTTGGGTTCCGCTCAATATAAAAAAACAGATTAGACTATACTCTCTAATTATTAGTATAACTTCAAATTAGTATCTATAATCAAGTCTTATTATTACAAAAAATGAATCAAATATATACAATATGGTATATTCAAAAAAAAAATCTTTATCTAATACTTTAATTATTTATAATCCTGAAAAAATCTAATTCTGTTAAACATTAGGTAGCTCAAAATACATTATAACTGATATTTTTATTCAAATTCTGTCTTATAATAGTTATATTTTTTTATCCATTTATCATTTTCATAGACTTCTTCATAACCTTTTACATAAAAACTGTTATCCGTTTTCCATACAATTTTTTCAATAGCAAAGTTGGTAGAATTGTAGCTTGCATATTCGCTTAAATAAGTTCTCGGATTTGATTTGTCGTTAATTTTCAAAATTCCAATGTCACAATTTTTATGTTTATAAGTCGAATTGTAATAATAAACAAAGTATTTATTATTAATAGAAGGAATTGGTAATTCTACGCTTCCGTCTCCAAATGAGATAATATTATAAACAAAATCATTCAAACTATCCAATAGAAAGAAATCTCCAAAACCTAAATTATCAGAAGTTGAATTTTCTGTAATCGCAAATAATTCAGAATCAGTATAATATCCTAAATACTCAAATCCGCTCCAACTATCTTGACCTCCATAATCCTTATATTTTTTAAATTTATGTTTAGTTAGCGCTGTTTTAACGTAAAAAAAATCATCATTTTGTTCTGGTTTTGAAGTTTGAATATATTTTTTTTCCTGATCAAGTAATAAAAAATCTTTTTCAGTAACTGTATCAAAAGTTAATTTTATTAATTTTTCATAATTGTCATTATAACCAATAGTAACTTTTTTTAAACTGTCTATTTTTAATTCTATTTGTCTTGAACTTAAATTAATTTTAGAAATTGTATCAGTTATTGTTGCACTGGTATATTTTGTTGCATTTCTTTCATTACAAGAATTAGTTACTATAATTAATGCTAAATAGATTGTAATTCTCATTTTTTTTATTTTCAAAATACTAGTTAACTAATTGGTAATAAAATAATTGCGGAATAAAAGACAAGCGGTACAGCTTTTATTTGTATTCCGTTCCATTATATTTTAATTTTTTTAATGTTGTGTGGATTTTTTTCTTCTCTACACAATCTTCGTTAGTTGGAATATTTATAGTTTCTGTCTTTATTGTTTTAACAATTAAATTATTAAAATTTTCAGATTGCATTTTGTCAATACTGATTATAGAATTATTGTTTTCAAATTCTCCTGCACAATTTGTATCCCATTCTCCGCGAAATTCTGAAATAGTTAAATTCTTTAATACTTGTTTTAAAATATTATTTTCTTCAATAAACAATGATAAAACTGTTTGATTATATGGATTTGCTCGGCTACTTCCAATATAGTTTACTCGTATTCCAAATGCTCTGTGTTTTCTATTTAAATTGTATAATCCGGTATCGATTTCTATGCTTGAAAGCATTACAGCATCAGATGTCCAAGCATTTGGTTGATAAAATTTATATAGAATTTCTCCTGTTACATTGTTAGCAACAATAATATATTCATCTAATTCAAAATAGTAATTGTTATATTCATCTTTTTCATTTATTGTATATTTTGGAATTACAATAACTGTTCTATCTGCTGAATTTGGTAATTTTTTTTCTGAAATTAATTCTAATTTAACTTCGCTTTTTTTAATTTTTAATTGGTTCAATACATTACTTAATAAAAGACTATCCTGTATTTGAGAAAATGACAGTTGCGAAAACAGTAAATAAGTGAAAATTAAAAATATTTTTGGTGTTTTCATTTTCTTTCGTTTTTTGGTATTACCTACTAATGTTTCGAGGCTTTTCGGGTAGCGTTGCGATAGCTATCGAAATTAAAATCGAGATGTTTCCACTAACATAAAATTCCTTGTGAAAGATAAACGTGAATATATCACAAAATTCGCAATTTTTGCAAGTGTCTGTTAGTAGCCTTTACTGTGAGTAATAATGATTTTCATAAAATTTGATTGTTTGATATACTTCAAAAAGTGCAGAAAAATTCACATATAAATCCCATGTTTCTCCGAATACTATATCACCATGTAATATTGAATTTCTATCACCTTTGAACCTTCTTTTTAAAAAACCCAATCTTGTTTCTAATGAAATTTTCTCGATTTTATCGATTTTGTAATCTTTATGAAAGACAAAATCTCCTGTTAAAAACTTTAATTTACTTGTCTCTATTTCATAATCCAATAACCAAGGAACATTTCGTAAATAAGAATCCATTGAATGATATTTTGGTTTTAGTAATTTTTTATCAATATTTTGCTTCTCAATCAAAAATCCGCCTAACAATCGAACAAGTCCATCAAGTTCAATTAAAATAAGTGAACTTGTAGCTTTATAAAGTTTTACAGCAAAAGCTTCTGTAGCTTCTTTTAAAGTTTCTGCTTTAGACTTATACAAAGGAATTGATTCTAAATATGGAATTATATCTGTCTTTATGTATTTAATCATGTCAGGAAATTTTCTTATCAAATTATTATTATCAACTTTATTTTGACTAAGATTGATAACGTCTGAAACAGCAATATTACTTGCCCATAAAATATCATAAACGATCGTAGTATAATATGAATTAACAATAAAAATCATGTCATCTTCTTCCATCATAGGATGAAAAACGTCAGAATTTCTATTTTCAAAGTAATTTATAATTGAATGTTTATTGAGCAAATAATAAAGCTTATACAGATATTTAACTAAATTTGCTTGATTTCTTTCGACAACATATCTTTCCCAATGATCAAGTTTATAATCAAGTCCCCGAGCTTGACTATTTTCTTTCATTGATATAAAGCATTGATTAATATTTTTTTTCAACATGAATTCACGCGTATGATATTTATTATCGTCAGTATGAATTTCAAAAATTGGTGTTTCAAGTTTTGCTTGAATTTGATGAATCGTTAATTCTTTTTCTTCCATTTTTTAAAGTTGTAGATTGGCAATTTTACCAAGTTTTTTGATAATGCTACGTTTTTTTTTTCTTAGATGATTTGATGTTTGTAAACACTCAGTTTTCGACTTAACGAAAAGTTGATTCGGAACGATAATTCCACTAAATTCAAGCTATATCAAAATGGCTGTTAGCTGCCTTTTTTACCGGATTCTTTTCAATACAATTTTAATAGTATCGTTTTTAATAATTAGTTGCTTGTCGGTTAATTGAAATCTTCCTTTTAGAAATGTTATCGTTTTTGTACTTTCGGGGTTTGCAATAGCGCCAATTTTATCATTTTCTAAAACTTGCTTATATTCTTTACTAAAAGTTTTCAGAGTAATTGTATCGTTTTTAAATGAGTATGTTCCATCAGTAATTTTGTCAATATTATTTGCTCCTTTAACTTGAAAAGTATTAAAAATTTCAAAATTGAAATTTTTAAGTTTTCCAGCTTTATCAACATTTTGCCAAGTACCGTAAAACTGGCTTTTTTCCATGTATTTTGATTTAAGTGCTAAAATCCCAAAGAATATTACAATAAAAGCTAATGGTATGTAAACCCATTTTACTTTACGAAATTTACTAACCCAAAGAGGTTTTTCGGCATCTTGACCGAAAGATGGTTCTGTAAAAAAATATTTTATAAATAGTGGGTATTCTGAAAAGAAAATAAAAAACGCCATCAAGGTCATTATAGTAGCCATTCCTTTCGCTCCACGTATGTCGTAAGCGTAGTCTACTAATAAAATATTTACCATAAAAGATAGGAAAAGTATAATTCCAATTCTTGTAGTTTTTCTAAAAAATAGGAGTAATGAACTTGCAATTTGAGATGTGGCTATAACTACGCCATACCAAAAGGAATAACCATAGTAGTACCAAGTTAAATTAAATCCACTTAGTGAGCCTATTGGTTGATCATAAGTAGAAGGTTGAGACGTGAATTGGGTGCCTAAAATTTTAGCAAAAGCATAAGAAAGTATCATTGTTGCTAAAAAGTAGCGAAAGATGGTAAAAAAGGTATAATGTAATTTTTTCCAATTCATGTTTTTTGATTTCTTAGTTATTTTATGACGGGGTATTTTTTAAGGTTGCCTCTAACGTCTTGGCGCTACAAGATGTTTGGGATTAAAGATGTGAGTTTTTTTTCCATTATACACAAGTTTTCTGAGTACAAAACCATTTTTAAATTTAGCCAAATGCCCAAATATATTGTAACGGCTGTGCTTGTTGCACAACTGGTTTTTTGTTTAGTTTTTATTACTTTTAATAAATAGTTAACTTATAAAGCATTGTAAATCAATTTAATATAATTTTTTAATTTTACATTTTTTGACTAATATTACTTATTTTTGAGTTGTGCAGCAGCCACGGCTGTTAGCCGTAGTGATTTTATTTCAGTTTCATTAATTTTTCCAATAATGCAGGAAGTTTGGTTTCAGGATTTATTTGGTCGTTATTCCAAAAACTCATAACGCAACTTATATTTTTATTTCTTATGTTTTCGGCAACATAATAAATTGTCAATGATTCTCCTCCTGACATTCCAGCTAAAGTGGAAGTTACACCAGTAAAATCAAAAGCTAACTTCTTTGCTTTTGTCTGAACTCCTTCAAAATCTATATCTATAATTTCTTCAGATGTAACTTTTCCACCTTTTTCCAATTTGGTTAAATTGAGCTGATTTTCAACAGCTTCTTTTGCATCGTCTAATGTTTTATGAATACTCCAATTCATTTCCCCAGAATATGGACATTGAACTGTGTTGAGAAATGTCCAATAACAATTGTTTCCAAGTTCTACTTTTCTATCGGCAAAATTGATTGAACTAATTTGCATTTGAACGAAATTAGTTTCTGGGATTTTATTTTCAATAATTGCATTTACCAATTTTTCTTCTGTTTCCTTA
The DNA here is from genome assembly GCF_013294005.1 of Flavobacterium gelidicaeli. Classification (GTDB taxonomy): domain Bacteria; phylum Bacteroidota; class Bacteroidia; order Flavobacteriales; family Flavobacteriaceae; genus Flavobacterium. The sequence continues at coordinate 149,289 of NZ_JABSNK010000003.1, read as the reverse complement.
TCAGTCTTTCCATTTTTGATAAACCAAATCACTAAAGTTGTTTTGTCAGCGTTTTCTACAAAATAATAGTTGTTTGTTTGGAAATTATTTTCAGATATTTTCTGTTGTTTTGTAATAAATAAGTTGTTGTAATTAATTTGAGAATCTTTTGTTTTCGTGTCAGAATCAGAAATTTTATATTTTCTAAAAACTTTTTGTAATCCTTTTTCATCAAACGAATTTTTTAAAATTTCGCTTGTAACACTATATCCATCTATATTATACCAAATCTTTCCATTATTTTTTAAAGCAGAAAGTCTTTCTAAAATATTATTCTCTTGAGAATAAGAATTCGAAGAAATAAAAATTAAAACTAAAAGGACAATTTTTTTCATTTTATAAATTTGGTTATAATATTGCGTTAGTTTCTTGATTCAGCGGTATCATTACGGCTAACTTACCGCTAACATCAAATATATACAACTTTTCTCATATTTACTTAAGACAAGTGCATAAAAAAACCATTACAAACTTCTTAAAGTAATGTAATGGTTCAATAATTTATTAAAACAGGAAAATTTACTGTTTCATTTTTTGTCTTTTAACTGGTTTTTCTACCGGTTCATTTTTATTTTGCAATAAATAATTAGCTAGTAATTTTTCAATTAATTCATCCTTGGTTAGGTGATGAAAAACAGTTTTTATTTTTGTTTTTAATTCCGCATCCACTTCATGATTGGGTTTGGTTTTAAAAATCTGTTTTGCCCAAAGCAAAGTATTATTTTCTTCGATACTTAAAGCAGATGGTTTCTTGAATTTTGCAAATTTAATTCCTAGCTCTTTTTCAAAATCAGCTATTTCTTTTTCTTCTTCTGGTTGTAAAACCGTTAATGAAAGTCCCTTTGCTCCTGCTCTTGCTGTTCTACCACTACGGTGCACATACGATTCATAAGCATCTGGTAAGTGGTAATTTACTACATAAGAGATTTCTTTTACATCAATTCCTCTAGCAGCCAGATCTGTAGCGACTAAAATATTGATGTGTCCTTCACGAAATTGTTCCATGATTCGGTCTCTAATTCCTTGTGATAAACTCCCATGTAATGCGCCTGAAGAGAAACGGTTTATTGCTAAATTTTTAGCCAGTTTGTTTACAGCAGCTTTAGTTTTACAAAAAATGATACCACGTTCTCCTTCTTTAGAATTCAAGAAATGCATTAAAACATCTAGTTTTTCGATAGGATCTACCACAATGTATTCGTGATCAATTCCTTGATTTCCTACTGTCTCCATATTTGCACTTACTTGAACTACATTTTTGTTCAAGTAATTTTGCACTAATTGCTTTATTGTTCCTGGCATGGTTGCTGAGAACAATAATGTTTTGTGCTCTTTAGGTAATTCGGCTACGATCTCGTCTAGGCTTTCTTTCAAGATGCTTACCATTTCATCGGCTTCATCTAGAACGAGAAAATTAGTTTCTTTAAGATTGATTGCTTTACGCGAAATTAAATCTATTAAACGACCTGGTGTTGCTACTACAATATGTGTAGGTGCTGTAAGGCGTTCTATTTGTGGTTTTATAGGAATTCCTCCACAAGTGGCTGCAATAGCTACTTCAGGAAGGTATTTAGCAAATTCCTCTAAGTTTTTAAAAATCTGGTGGCCTAATTCTCTAGTTGGTACTAATATTACTGCTTGTACTACATTACTTTTAGTATCTATTAATTGTAAAAGTGGCAATCCAAAAGCAGCTGTTTTACCTGTTCCTGTTTTGGCAAGTCCTACTAAGTCAGTTTTGTTAGTTAACAATAGCGGAATTGCTTTTTGCTGGATTTCTGTTGGCGCAACAATTTTCAATTCGGTAAGCGCTTTTAAAATTGGTGCCGAAATTCCTAAATCTGAGAATTGTTTTGACATGTTTTTGGATTTGTTATTTTATAAAAAATAGTTGTTTTGTTTTCAGGCTTTCTAGCCGTGATATTCCGTCTCGAGAGGCAGAGAACTAGGTAGCATTCCCGATAACTATCGGGAAGCTCCTTATTTTACTCTTCGTCATCAGGTTCGTTCATGATTTTCTCACGATACTTTTTCCCAATTAATAAGACCATTTTTAGTTTGTAATCGTCTACAAGCCATTCGCGGTAATTTTTACTACACTGGCTTAAACATTTAGAATACCTCTTGATACGGCAGTCAATATCATCGTCTAATTCTTTACCTAGTGATTTCGCTTCTTGCAATGTCTCTGTATTATCAACACACATTGCCGCGTGTTGCTCCAGCGATTTTTCAAGTACTACCTTAGATCGAGAATTTTGCGCTATAGCTAATTTATGCTCTTCGTCTACGTCAAAATCTACTACGGCTGTTTTACTAAATTTTGCTCTTAATTCAGGTGGCATTGCATATTTAAAATACAATTCAATCTCAGTATCATCACGTAAATTTTCCAGGTAAAACTCTGGTGATTTAAAGATATGTTGCCAGTTTACAGGCTCACTCCATAGTCCAAAACGAGCGGCGTTATTCCCTAAGTCAATTACCGTAAACATATCTTTGTTAGGTAATTTACGCGAACCACGACCAATCATTTGGTAATATAATGTCAATGATTTTGTTGCTCTATTTAGTATAATAGTATCCACTGTAGGCTCATCAAAACCTGTGGTAAGAATACCAACCGAGGTTAAAATAGCATCTGAAGTGTGCTTAAACCAATGTAAAATTTCTTTTCTTTCCTCAGTACTACTTGTATTATCCAAGTGGCGAATAGGATATCCTGCTTCTCTAAAAGTTTCATAAACGTACAAAGACGTATTGATACCGTTATTGAAAATCAAGGTTTTTTTATTTAATGATTTCTCAGTATAAGCATGCAATAATTTCTCTTGCATGGCCATATTAGTATACAAATCATCAGATGATTTTACGGTGTAATCTCCGTTGATACCTACTTTTAATGATGTAAGTCCTACGTCATAACTATAGGTAATGGCTTTAGCCAAGAAACCGTTGTCTATCAATGAACTAATAGTATCTCCTACTATTAACTCATCATAGCTTTGATGCATAGGTAATTTAATATTTGAGCTCAAAGGAGTCGCGGTTACTCCTAAGATAAAAGCGTTTTTAAACGAACTTAATAATTTTCTAAAAGAGTTGTAATGCGCCTCATCAATAATAACTAAACCTACATTATCTAGATGTAATTTTTCATCATTGATACGGTTTTTTAAGGTTTCTACCATGGCTACAAAACAAGAATATTCGTTTTGATCTGGAAGCTCCTTTACTTTACTGTTGATAATTTTATTCTTAACGTCAAAACCTTTCAACATTTTTGAAGTTTGCTTACACAACTCAATTCGGTGTGTTAATACCACCACTTTTTTATCATTGTTAGCCAGATAACGGCGTACAATTTCTGAGAAAATCACAGTTTTTCCACCACCAGTAGGAAGTTGGTAGAGTAAGTGATGTTGCTTAGGTGCATTGTCTATTCTTTCAAAAATGGCATCGATGTCCTGTTGTTGATACGAATAAAGTTCTTTTTTTGCTTCTTTTTTGTCTTCTTTTTCTATTTCTATAGTATTTTCAAACATTGTTTTTGTTGGGTTTTTGCAAAAATACACCTAAAAAACAGTTTATGTGTAGTAAAATCGATAAAATATAGTAGTAAGTTTAAATAAATTTGATTTATGGGCCATTTTATGATTATAATCTTTCAAGAACCGCTTTAAATTGTGGTGTGTTTTTCCATTTTTGGTTGCGCGCTTCTTCATAAACCCCATGAAGTCTTGATTTAAAACCACTTAACAACCCGTTTGCAACCGCATACTGAGTGGCTTGTTCAAAGGAATTGAGCATACTTTTATAAAAAAGTTCTTGTTTTATGGTATTTTCTGAAGCAAAGGTTTGGGCGATCTCAATATTGTAAAGCATTACATCAATCACTACAAAGGGGTCTACTCCTAACAAAACAAAGTGTTTTATGAATTTTTGAGCTACTGAGCGACGCATTTTTGCCTTTTTATTTTTCCTGCCCGTTTGCTGCGGAAAATATTCCTGCGAGATTTTGAGTTTGGCCTCTTGCAGCAAGCTTTCTTCTTTTGGATTAAAAACAAAGTCATAATATACTTTTATCGGACTAAATTTTTCGTACAATTCTATTAATTGTTCTTCCAGTTGTTCCTTGTTTAATTCACCTAAGTATTTCTTTAAATCGCGTTTACTCATGATAGCCTTTTTATATCCATTACAAAAGTAAATTACTTTAGCTAGGAATACCATTATAATGAATCATAATACTTAATTTTGTACTTTATTACCTAAACAAAAATTCATGCTTAAGATTTTTAAGATTACTGCTATCCTTGAAGGAATATCCTATTTGGTTTTATTTTCGAATATGCTTTTTATCAAGCCTAAATATTTTGAATTGTACCACACCTTATTATATCCTATTGGTATGAGTCATGGTGTATTATTTATTGGGTATATATTATTGGCTTTTTTATTGAAAAAAAGAATGCAGTGGTCGCTAACAACTTTTGGAATCATCTTAGCAGCCTCATTAATTCCTTTTGGAACTTTTTATGTAGAATACAAATACCTAAAAACTGATCAAAAAAACCTAAAAAATGTATAAATTGATCGGAAAAATATTCACTTACCTCTATCCTTTATTCAGGAAATGGGGAATGGGATATAGTTTTTCTTCGTACTTAAGTTTGGTTTTAAACATTGCGTTGCTTTGTTTATTAGCCTACAGTATCTATGTCATTTTTAGATTGATTCTGGTTACTATAATTGTATTTATAGCGCAACATACTAAAACACAATTTGATGATTTTTTGGTTACCAATAAAACAGCCAAATACATTGCGCATTTAATTCCGCTACTTTTTATCTATAAATCTGTTCCTGTAATTCTGGATAAATTTGAATATTGGGAGAGTGTTTTTGGAAAACTCGTAGGGATTTATATTGTATTCTTAGTTTTATGGATCGTAAGAACGGTTTTTAACGCTTTACGTGATTACCTAAAACAAAAACCAAGATACAGCGATAAACCTATTGATAGCTTCATTCAGGTTATTATGATCGTGCTCTGGATGGTAGGAGTTATTGTGATTATTTCTAAATTATTTGATTTTGAAATCAAAGAACTCTTAACTACTTTAGGAGCAGTTTCGGCATTGATTATCTTGATTTTCAGAGATATTATACTTGGTTTTGTTGCTAGTGTGCAAGTGTCTATTAATGACATGATACGAATTGGTGACTGGATTACGATGGAAAAGTTTGGCGCCGATGGAGATGTTATCGAAATCAACTTAACTACGGTAAAAGTTCAGAATTTTGATAATACCACCACTACAATTCCTACTTATAGCTTGAGTTCAGACTCTTTTCAAAACTGGAGAGGAATGTTAAAATCAGACGGTAGGCGTATTAAAAGACATATTTTAATAAAACCAAGTACCATACGTTTCTTGACTGATACGGAGCTGAACAATCTAAAAAAGATTGACTTGATTAGCGCCTATATTGATACTCGAAAAATTGAAATCGAAAAATTCAATACCGATAATGCTGTCGATAAATCACTAGCCCTTAATGGTCGTAACATGACTAATTTAGGTTTGTTTAGAAAATACATTACACAGTATTTACGCAACCATCCATCATTAAATCAAGACATGCTCTTGATGTGCCGCCAGTTACAGTCTACTGCTCATGGTGTGCCTATCGAAATTTATGTTTTCTCTAGTGATAAAAGATGGGAGAATTATGAATACGTAATGTCGGACGTATTTGATCATATCTTTGCTTCAGTAGGTTATTTTGATTTAGAAATATTCGAACTGCCATCTAAAGGGAACTTTGTTAGTTAAACTAAAAAAAATGGAGTTAAATACCAGCCGATTAAAATTGCGATTAATTGAATTCTCAGACTTAGAAGCCATTCATCAATTGCATTCTATACCAGAAGTAGATGAATTTAATACTCTAGGAATTCCTGAAAATATTGAACAGACAGCTACTCTAATTGAATCTTGGCTTTTAGCCAATGAGCAACATGAAGTAACAAGCTACACCTTTGCTATAGAAACAATTAGTAATAAAGTATTCATAGGTTTATTAGGTCTTAAATTATGGCCTAAAAAAAACAGAAGAGCTGAAGTGTGGTACAAACTACAACCAGATCATTGGGGAAAAGGTTACGCTACTGAGGCAGTAAATTCAATTCTAGATTTTGGTTTTAATAAACTAGACTTACACAGGATTCAAGCAGGTTGTGCTGTTGCTAATATTGGATCTATCAAAGTGCTTGAAAAAGTAGGCATGATTAAAGAAGGTAAGTGCCGACAGGTTTTACCTCTAAAATCAGGATGGTCTGATAATTATGAATATGCCATACTAGAAACTGATTACGAATTACTTAAAAAATAAGCATATATAAAAAAGATAGCCCTAAAGCTATCTTTTTTATCTTATTACAACCTGTTTTTTACATATTCTATTTCCTTTTTCCCATGTGCTTTGGGTTTTCCATCTTCACCTAGGTTCACCATTGTAGTACTATCAATACTAATAATAGTTTCTCTGGTCATCATGTTTCTAGCTTCGCATTTTAGCGTTAGCGAGCTATTACCAAACTTTACTACATCAATACCTATCTCAATAATATCTCCTTGTCTAGCTGAACTTCTAAAATTTATTTCAGACATGTGCTTCGTAACCACTTTAGAGTTTTCTAATTGTATGATGGTGTAAAGCGCTAATTCTTCGTCTATCCAAGCTAATAATTGTCCTCCAAATAATGTACCGTTTGGATTTAAGTCTTCGGGTTTTACCCATTTTCTAGTGTGAAATCTCATCTTAATAATTTAGTATTGCTAAAATAAGATTTAGAAGTCAAAAAATGCTTAATTTTATAAAAAAAAGATGAGCAATAGAGATGTTTTTATAAAAGAGTTTAGAACAGAAACCATAGGATCTGTAGGTACTGAGTCCTCACAAGAAGAGCAATTTCAAAACCAAGTCCTTCGCCCTATACTAAAATTACAAAATGAATTATTTATAGCTTCTTTTTCTAATTATATAGCAAAAAATAAAGGCGATTTTGCTAATTACACAACCGAGAAAAAAAATACTTTTATAGAAAATAGTATTCAAAAAGATACCAAATACAGAAATACACTCAAAGGAATGGTTGTAGGATTATTCACCATTGAAGAATATAGAACGTATGCTAATAATACATCCAACTTAAACAAACGTATAATGAGTATGCTGCAAGAGCGTTTAAAAAGCCAATTGCAATTGTTTTAAACTAAATTTTCAAAGATTATATGGTTTCTCCACTAATTAAATCAAATTAACTTGTTGTAATAAAGTTTTTACAACCCAAAAACAAGAGTTTGAACACTACTTTAGATTAATAAATTACAGCCTTAAAAAGAAAACGGTTTGCAATAGTTACAATACTAAAGCAAACCGTTTTTAAGATAATTTATTGGACAATTATTTCTTCCAAAGATTTTTATATAAAACTGGACAAATTTTTGCCATTGTTTCTGGCTCATCTACATTCCATGAAAATTTTAAAATTGGATAGTTTTCGTCATTCGTCTTAAACTTTTCATAATCAATATAACTGAAAAGCTCTTTTTGGGTAGTGTTTTTAAAAGCATTCATAGCAACATACCAGAATCCTTCAAACTCATATACTTCTTGGTCTTTAATCACTTCTTTTAAAAGCGAATCTGGATTGGCTTTAGTAGCATAAAAAACATCTTTCCCTTTTGAAATTAACCAACATCTAAAATACTCAAACCCTCCGTCAGAACAGCCATGATTCATTATATAAGCTGCGCACCACAATTGCTGATCATAAGTATCATAAAGTAACTTATCAGTCGTTAGACGGAAACCAATCATTTCGCTTGGAGTCAGTTTTTCAATTTCTGAAATTAAAAACAACTCTTGGTCTTCTTGATTACTAGTTTCTTTTAATGAAGTCGCAATGATATCCCAATAAACTGCTTCGTCAAGCATTGTACTTGATTTTTCTAAAACCAATGTATCCTTTTCGATAATTAAAGCTTTTATAGGAGCTTTAATTTTTTTATCTAAAACTGACACACTATTTTGTGCCAAGCCTATGCCGCTTACAATAAGAAAAAAAAGAGATAGGTGGTTAATTGTATTTTTCATAAAATAGTTAAAAATAGTACCGTTTATTTTTTTGAATTCCTTTGTAAAATTAGCTAAATTTATTCTGTTATATCAAATCCTGCTACATAAAAATTAGGATCAATTACTAATTTTGCTTTTCCGCTTTTAACAGCTTCTCCGTTCCAATTAGTGGTAGGTTTTAACCAAGTATCTTTACCGTCAATTTGTACTTTAACCGGCATATTAAATCCGCTAACGCAGTTTGTCCAGCGGTATCCTAAATTATTATCCTGAAAAAAATACTCTAAAGTTGGAATTCTTACGTCTCTTAAATATTGATCAAAAACCGTTTGTAAATTACTACCCACTTCTGTACTTAAATAATCTTCAATTTGTTTAGTAGTTACCGTTTGATGGTAAAAAGTACTGTTTAAACCTCTTAGAATTGTTCTCCATTTTTCATCGTTATTCACAATCTGACGGATGGTATGCAACATGTTCGCACCTTTGTAATACATGTCACTAGAACCTTCATTGTTCACATCATAATGCCCTATGATGGGTTTGTCATTTTCAATGTTTTTTCTAATTCCACGTACATATTCATCTCCAGCGTCTTTGCCATAGTAATATTCTACAAAAAGGCTTTCAGAATAATTAGTGAAACTCTCGTGAATCCACATGTCGGCAATATCTTTGTAAGTGATATTATTAGCAAACCACTCGTGCCCCGACTCGTGAATAATGATAAAATCAAACTTTAAGCCCCAACCTGTTCCGCTTAAATCCCTACCTCGATACCCATTTTTATACCCATTCCCATAGGTTACTGAACTTTGATGTTCCATGCCTAGATACGGTGCTTCTACAAGTTTGTAGCTGTCTTCATAAAATGGATAAGGACCAAACCAGTGTTCGAATGCCTTTAACATTCTAGGAACATCTTTGAATTGTTCTTTGGCTTTAGCCAAATTATCTTTCAAAACATAATAGTCACAATCCAAAACACCTTTTTCTCCTTGATATTTCTCAGAAAAGTTGACATAATCACCAATATTTATGTTTACGCCATAATTATTAATAGGATTTGAAACATACCAATTGTAAGTTTTAGTGCCATCTTTCAGCTTTTTCACACTTTGCAAACGACCATTGGATACATCCATCAAATCTCCAGGAACATTTACACTAATCAACATGTTTTCAACCTCGTCATACATGTGATCTTTGTTAGGCCACCACACACTTGCACCTAGTCCTTGACAAGACGACGCAATAAACAATTTTCCATTAGCATCTTTTCTCCAAGTAATTCCGCCATCCCATGGCGGGTTTACAGCTACTTTAGGTTTACCACTATAAAAAACAATGACTTCTTTAGTACTTCCCACAGTTTGAGGCGTTAGTAATAAAATAAAAAAAGCATTGCCTTCTCTAGTAAATTGCAAAGCTTTACCGTCTTGAGTAACTTTAAGAATTTGCATTGGATTTTGTAAATCTATCTGCATCTTATTGTACTCTTGTAATACTTGGTATTTAATGGTGTTAGATCCTGAAATAGTGCTATCTGCAGGATTTACTTTAATATCTAAATGGTAATTTTTAACATCCCACCAAGCGCGCTCTTTAGTAATACTACCGCGCAAAGAATCTTGTCTGGTAAAAGCAACATCTGACTTATTAAGCAATCCTTGTGCACTTATACCAGTGTAAGCTAAAAATGCAATTAAGGCTAGAGAACTATTTTTTTTCATGAAGGAATATATTAAATAAATTAAAAACTGAAGATTATTTCACACCAGTTGTAATGCTACTGTTTATAAAAAATCTATTATCAGTTTAAGCGGAGTCAAGAATTATTAATGTCTCTTGACTCCCGTCAATGTCACAAAAACTATATTGAACTATTTTATACTAGTTTTAGATATTAATTACAAATTCTCGATAAACTTAGTTAACAAATGCACTCCATAACCGCTAGCATGCTTACTTTTAGAAAATTCATCGTTTCCATAAGCAACACCTGCTATATCAAGATGTGCCCATGAAGTATGTTTCTTAGTGAAGAATTGCAAAAATTTTGCAGCACTAATAGCACCAGCAACAGGCTTTCCGCTATAATTTTTAACATCGGCAATAGCACTTTCTATGTCTTCTGTATAAGCCTCCCATAATGGTAATGGCCACAATCTTTCGCCTATACTATCTCCTGTTTTTCGTAAAGCATCAGCAATAATTTCATTATCAGTAAATAAAGCACCACATTCGTGTCCAAATGTACCTATGCTACTTCCGGTAAGTGTTGCAATATCTACAATATATTCTGGATCGAAATTCTTAATCAAATAAGATAATCCATCTGCTAATATCAAACGCCCTTCTGCATCTGTATCAATGATTTCAATGGAGTTCCCGCTATAACTTTTTATAACATCACTAGGTAAGAATGATTTACTACTAACTGAATTTTCTGCACAAGGAACAATTGCAGTAACTTTAACAGGCAATTGTAAGTCGGCTATTAATTGCATTGCACCAAAAACAGCAGCACCACCAGCCATATCGCTTTTCATGTCTAACATTCCAGCCGTTTTGATATTGATTCCACCTGTATCAAAAGTGATCCCTTTACCCACTAAGCCTATGTGTTTTAAGTTTTCTGTTGGCTTATTTGGCTCATAATTCATAATGATAAACTGAGGCTCATTATTACTTCCTTTTCCCACCGCTAAAAAAGCACCAAGTTGTTCAATTTCACAAGCTTCACGGTCTAAAACATTCACTTTAAAACCATATCTATTTCCTCTATCTTTAGCCCATTTAGCTAAATATCCTGGGGTAACTTTATTAGGTGGTAAATCAACTAACGACAATGTTTCTAATTGTGCTCTAGCAATTTTTATAGCTTTATTTATGGCAATCGAAAAATCAACTGTGGCTAAAATTTTCAATTCAAATTCTGGATCTAGAAAAGGATGATCGACTTCTTTTTTATAATGACCCAAACTATACGTCCCTAATAAAAGTCCCGAAATAGCGGCTTCTACTTCTTGTTCTTTGAACTCAGTTGGAAATGATACCCCAACGCATTTAGTAAAGGCTTCTTTTTGATTAGCTGCAACTCTGCGGAAAATTGTTTTTAAAGACTTGTAATCAATATCCTTTTTTCCTAATCCTATAAATAGATAGATATTGTCATTGTCCTCAGCTAAATAATAGCTGTCTTTTTTACCGTAAAAAACTTTAGACGAAATTGAAACAGTTCCAAACTGTATCGGAATTAAATTCTTTGCACTAGTCTCAAAAACTGGTACTAAAACAGTTCCTGAAAAGTCTTTTAAATCATTAATGTTCTTTGTTTTCATACTTATTATTATAAAAAAGGATTTCCTTTATTCTATTTAACATTTAAATGAATGTAGTTTACTTATCACTAATTCAAATTCTAGAGTAAATGTAAGAATTTCAAAATTGTAAAAAAAGAAAACCCAATAATGAATCCGTTCATTATTGGGTTTATCTGTTGTGTTTGAAGAAAAGTAATCGTTTATTTTTGGCGACTTTTTAAGACGTTGACTACATCATTGATTTTAAATCCTTTTGCTTGAAGCAAAATCAAGTAATGAAATAACAAGTCGGCACTTTCGCCTAAGAATAAATCGTCGTTATCATCCTTAGCTTCGATAACCACTTCTACCGCTTCCTCTCCTACTTTTTGAGCGATTTTATTCATTCCTAATTTGAATAAAGAAGCTACATAACTTTTCTCAGAATCAGCATTTTCTCTTCTTGTTTCAATAGTTTGTTCCAAGTCAGAAATAAATCCATAATCTCCTTTATTTTCTGTTTGCCAGCAAGTATCCGCACCTGTGTGACAAGTTGGACCAACAGGTTTTGCTTGGATCAACAAAGTGTCGCCATCACAATCATTTTTTATATCAACCAAATTCAAAAAGTTACCACTTTCTTCCCCTTTGGTCCAAAGTCTTTGCTTGGAGCGACTAAAAAAAGTGACTTTTTGAGTATCAATTGTTTTTTGGTACGCTTCTGCGTTCATGTATCCCAACATTAAAACGGCTTTAGTTTCGCTGTCTTGTATAATTGCCGGAATTAATCCGTGTGCGCTTTTTGAAAAATCTATGTTCATTTTCTATTATTTAATGATTTAAAGATTCAAATATTGAAAGATTTTCAAACCTCCCTTCTTTGCTCTTTTTTTATGTGCTATAATCGCACGGCGATATTGTTATTTCTAAGTTCTTGTTTCAACGTTTTGATTTCAATCTCTTTAAAGTGAAAAACACTTGCCGCCAAAGCTGCATCTGCTTTTCCTTCGGTGAAACTATCTACAAAATGTTGCATGTTTCCAGCACCACCTGAAGCGATTATAGGAATATTAACCAAAGTTGATAATTTAGCCAAAGCGTCATTAGCAAAACCATTTTTTGTTCCGTCGTTATCCATCGAGGTAAACAAGATTTCACCAGCTCCTCTTTCGGCTACTTCAACGGCCCAGTCAAATAAATTTAGTTCTGTGGGTACTTTTCCACCCATTAAATGTACAATCCATAGCCCGTCTATTTGTTTGGCATCAATAGCAACGACCACGCATTGGCTTCCAAATTTACTAGCCAAATCATTAATCAACTGCGGATTTTTTATCGCTGATGAGTTAATCGAAACTTTATCTGCTCCGTTTTGCAACAGCACTTCCACATCGGCTACAGAGGAGATTCCACCACCCACCGTAAACGGAATATTAATTGTAGCGGCCACTTCACGAACCAAGTTCACTAAGGTTTTTCGGCGTTCTTCCGTTGCTGATATGTCCAAAAAAACCAATTCGTCAGCTCCTTCATTCGAATAGATCTTCGCTAATTCTACCGGATCACCAGCATCACGCAAATCTACAAAATTTACGCCTTTAACGGTACGTCCATTTTTTATATCTAAACAGGGTATTATTCTTTTTGTTAACATCTCGTTTAATTTGAAAATTTGAAAATTAAAAAATTTGAAAATGCATTACCTCATTTCCAAATTTTCACATCTTCAAATTATTTAGATTCTAATATATATTGCTCTAGTTGTTTCATCGAAATCCTTCCTTCGTAAATCGCTTTACCAATAATAGTTCCTTCACAACCTAATTCGGCTAATTTAGGTAATTCATCAAAGGTCGAAATTCCACCTGAAGCGATTAATTTAATCTTGCCTCTCGACTCCGCTCGAGGTGACAAGCTCGAAGTGACATTGCAAGACTTCAATATTTTAGCATATAAATCAAAACTAGGTCCTTCCAGCATTCCGTCTTTGGCGATATCAGTACAAATAACATACTGAATTCCTTTAGACTGGTACTCTTGAATAAAAGGAACCAACTCCTGATCTGATTCTTCTAACCATCCTGAAACGGCTACTTTTTCGTTGTTGGCATCTGCTCCAAGGATAATTTTATCAGCACCATATTCAGTAATCCATTTTTCGAAAATTGCTCTGTTTTTAACAGCAATACTTCCACCCGTGATTTGGTTCGCACCACTTTCAAAAGCAATTTTCAAATCGGCATCCGACTTTAAGCCACCACCAAAATCGATTTTCAAACTCGTTTGACTCGCAATTTGCTCCAGAATTTTATAGTTGACGATTTTGCTCGATTTTGCTCCGTCAAGATCTACTAAGTGCAAATATTCAATTCCGTGCGCTTCAAATTCCTTGGCTACTTCTAGCGGGTTTTCATTGTATATAATTTTGGTGTTGTAATCGCCTTTTGATAAGCGAACACATTTTCCGTCGATGATATCTATTGCTGGGATAATACGCATGATTTCTTTTTAGTTTCAGGTTTAAAGTTTAAAGTTGCAGAAAATTCCCAAGAATTTTCTCCCCTACATCACCACTTTTTTCTGGGTGAAATTGGGTTCCGTAGAAATTGTTTTTTTGCAAGGCCGAAGCATATTCTAGTTCGTAGTTTGTCGTAGCAATCGATTCAGCGCAATTAGGAGCGTAGAAACTGTGTACCAAATACATGTACTCGTCTTCTGAAATATCTTTAAACAAATCGGATTTCAAATTGTAAATCGTATTCCAACCCATTTGCGGCACTTTTACTTTCGATGAAAATTTAAGCACATCAACGTCAAAAATTCCCAATCCTTCAGTATTTCCCTCTTCGGTTTTGTTGCACATCAACTGCATTCCAAGGCAAATTCCTAATACAGGCTGTGTCAATGTTGGAATCAATGCATCCAAACCACTCGCCAAAAGCATTTTCATCGCTGAACTCGCTTCACCCACACCCGGAAAAATTACTTTATCTGCTGCCTTAATCTCGGCTGGATCATTACTCAAAATCGCTTTGTATCCCAATCTTTCAATGGCAAACATAATGCTTTGAATATTTCCTGCTCCGTAATTTATAATTACAAGCCCCCCAGCCCCCGAAGGGGGAGTTGAAGTGGATTGTGTGCTATCTTTTTCCATAAATTTTAGTTCAAACTTAGTTATTCCCCCTTCGGGGGTTAGGGGGCTACAACACCCCTTTCGTACTAGGCAAAATCATTTTCTCAGTATCGCGTTTTACAGCAACTTTTATCGCTTTGGCGAAAGCCTTAAAAATAGCTTCAATTTTGTGGTGCTCGTTGTCTCCTTCGGCTTTGATATTGATGTTTGCTTTTGCTCCATCAGAGAATGATTTAAAGAAATGCAAGAACATCTCTGTTGGCATTTTCCCTACCATCTCACGTTTGAATTCCGTTTCCCAAACCAACCAGTTTCTACCTCCAAAGTCAATAGCCACCTGCGCTAAGCAGTCGTCCATTGGCAAACAAAAGCCATAACGCTCAATTCCTAGTTTGTTTCCTAATGCTTTTGCAAAAACTTCTCCTAAGGCAATTGCTGTGTCTTCAATCGTGTGGTGCTCGTCTACTTCTAGGTCTCCTTTTACATTGATTTCTAAGTCCATTTGCCCGTGACGCGCAATTTGGTCTAGCATATGATCAAAGAAAGCAATTCCGGTTTCGATTTTGCTTTTCCCAGTTCCATCAAGGTTCAAGTTAATGTAGATATCCGTTTCGTTTGTTTTTCTCGAAATCGTAGCCGAACGTGCTTCTAGTTTCAAGAACTCGTAAATCACTTTCCAATCTGTAGATTGCAAACTAATCACATCATCTAATTCCTCACGTTTAGAGGCGATTTCAGTACTTCCAGCACCTTCAGATTCATTCATGAAAATCGCTTTGGCTCCCAGATTTTTAGCCAATTCCACATCTGTCAATCGGTCTCCTAACACAAACGAATTCGCCAAATCATAAGCAGGATTATCGATGTATTTAGTCAACATCCCCGTTCTCGGCTTGCGTGTCTGTGCATTATCTTCAGGAAACGAACGGTCTACAAAAATATCATCAAATAAAACGCCTTCATTTTCGAAAGCTCTCAAAATGAAATTCTGAGTTGGCCAAAACGTATCTTCCGGAAAACTGTCTGTTCCCAAACCGTCTTGGTTGGTCACCATCACCAATTCGTATTCTAATTCGGTTGCAATTTTAGCCAAATACTGAAATGCTTTTGGATAAAATTCTAATTTATTTAAACTATCTAATTGGTATCCTTCTGGTTCCAAAACAATCGTTCCATCACGATCGATAAAAAGTACTTTTTTCATTTTTATATATGCTTTTAGCGGCTAGGTTTTTACCTTTAGCTAGTTATATTATCATTATCTTTAATTACTTATTCAATATCATTATTAGGGCGTGTCCCTACGGGTCGGGCTATTCGTTCCCGCTTTTTTAGGCCTTCGTTCCTCCGTCCTAAAAAGAGCTCCACTACTATCCCTCACGCGCAAAAATCTAGTTATTACAAACATCAATACATTTCATTTACAATCTCAATCAATTTTGCTTCAATTTCAGGTTCAGAATCTGAGTGCCCTCCTTCTACTACATACAATTCACAATTTTTTAATCTAAAATTTAGCTCAATTGCAGCGCTTACTGGGCAAATAGTATCGTCTTTCCCATGGACAATTTTTACTGGAATTGCGTCCAACGCTTCAATATTATTCAAAATATAATTTTCTTCAATAAAACAACCTTTAGATAAATAGTGTGTTTCCATAATTGAAAGCGATTCATATGGAAATTGACTTAAAATCAAATCAACTTCCTCATTTGTAATTCCTTTTTTAAAAATTGAAATTTCGTAAAAAGCCCATTCGTAAGCAAAATGTTTTTTTTCTTCATTATTACCATTTTGCATTTTATCTAAATAGTATTCTATGATTGATGCGTTACTTTCTTTAGGTACATTTTCACTAAATCTTTTCCAAACCGCTGGAAATTCTTTAGCTACACCACCTTCAAGAAAATGTTCTGTTGATTCTTTATCACAATATATACACCTCGTAGCAATAACTCTTTAACCTTATCTGGAAACTGAATCGCGTATATAAGTGCTAGTGCAGTACCCCATGATCCTCCAAATATCGTTACTTTTTCAATATTTAAAAAACAAAGTAATTTGTTTATGTCTTCAACCAAGTCCTGCGTAGTATTTTCTATAATGCTCCCAAAAGGCAAACTTCTTGAAGCTCCTCTTTGATCAAAAAATACAACTTGCTGTTTCTCAAAATTAAAAAATCTTTTATCCTTATCTGCAAAACCAGCACCTGGTCCTCCATGTAGAAATAAAATAGTTTCTGCTTTAGGATTACCACAAACTTCATAATATAATTTATGAATTGTACTTACTTCTAAAAAACCAGATTTTGTAATTTCTTTTGAATTCATTCCTAACTTGTGTTTTATATTGATTTCAAAGCTTCCATTAAAATCTTATTTTCATCCGCTGTACCTATTGTTAAACGCAAGGTGTTTTCACATAAAGGCTGCGTTGTTCGGTTGCGAATCACGATACCTTTTTGAATTAATTCATTGTATCTTTTATTAGCATCATCCACTTTTATTAGAACAAAATTTGCTTCTGTTGGATAAATTTTAGATACAAATTGTACTTCATTTAATACTTTAAGTAAATCATCTCTTTGTATTACAATAGAGTCAATTTCTAATTGTATTTTTTCTTTGTCAGCCAGTCTTTCTAATGCTCTTTGTTGTGTCAACTCATTCACATTGTAAGGTGGCTTAATTTTGTTTAAAACCGCAATAACTGCTGCAGAAGCGTAACAAATTCCCAAACGAATTCCAGCTAAACCATATGCCTTTGATAAGGTTTGCGTAATAATCAAATTAGGATATTCGTCTAGTTCATTCAACCAACTTGGCTTTTTTGAGAAATCAATATACGCTTCATCAATAACTACTAATCCTTTGAAATTCTTCAGCAAGGTAACTATGCTTTCATCATCAAATGAATTTCCTGTTGGGTTATTAGGTGAACATAAAAATAGCATTTTTGTATTTGAATCAACCGCAGCCAGGATTTTATCGATCTCAGGCTGAAAATCTTGAGATAGTAAAACTTCTCTATTTTCTACAGCATTAATGTTGGCCAAAACACCATACATTCCATATGTTGGGGGTAAAGTAATGACGTTATCTACTTTAGGTTCGCAAAAAGCTCTAAATAATAGATCCAAAACTTCATCGCTTCCGTTTCCTAACAAAACTTGATTCGTTTTAAGATTTCTTTGCTTCGCTAAAACTGCTTTTACGCTGCTTTGCTGCGGATCTGGATAACGGTTTACACCATTTTGATACGGATTTTCATTGGCATCCAAAAATATCATTTGAGCCACATCAAAATCCTTAAATTCATCACGAGCCGATGAATACGGCTTCATAGTCTTGACGTTCTCGCGAACTAAATTATTTATATCGAAATTATTTTCCATCTCTAATCGCATTTAGTCTTAGTGTAACCGCATTTTTGTGTGCTTGCAATCCTTCAGCTTCGGCCATAACTTCAATCGCTTTTCCAATATTTTGAATTCCTTTTTCAGAAATTTTTTGGAACGTCATTGATTTAGTGAAACTATCTAGATTGACACCACTATAGTTTTTAGCATAACCATTTGTTGGTAAGGTATGATTAGTCCCTGAGGCATAATCTCCAGCGCTCTCAGGAGTATAATTCCCAATAAAAACCGAACCTGCATTTTCTATTCCGTTGATGTAAAATTCATCGTTAGCGGTACAAACAATAAAGTGTTCTGGTCCGTATTCATTGATTAAATCTAAAGCGATTGTATCATTTTCGACAAAAATCAATTTAGAGTTGGCTATCGCTTTCTCTGCAATTGCTTTACGAGGCAATTGCTCTAATTGAACTTGAATTTCATCTTCAACGGCATCGATTAATTTTTTAGAAGTAGAAACCAAAATCACTTGGCTATCTGCTCCATGTTCTGCTTGCGACAATAAATCTGAAGCTACAAATGCAGGAACAGCAGCATCATCAGCAACAACCAACAATTCTGAAGGTCCAGCTGGCATGTCAATTGCTACACCAAACTGTGTTGCCAATTGTTTTGCGACAGTCACAAATTGATTTCCTGGTCCAAAAATCTTGTATACTTTAGGAATTGTTTCTGTACCAAAAGTCATTGCTGCAATTGCTTGTATCCCTCCTACTTTTAATATTTTAGTAACGCCACATAAATTGGCGGCATATAAAATTGCTGGATTTATATTTCCTTTTTTGTCTGGTGGCGAACACAAAACAATTTCTTTGCATCCCGCAATATTTGCAGGAACAGCCAACATTAATACTGTTGAAAACAAAGGAGCTGTTCCTCCTGGTATATACAAACCAATCTTTTGAATTGGTCGTTTTTCTTGCCAGCATTGTACACCTTCAACTGTTTCAACTTCCACTTTGGCTGTTTTTTGGGCCGCATGAAATTTTTCGATGTTGCTTTTAGCCAATTGAATCGCTTCCTTCAATTCACTAGGAACTGCAGCTACCGCATTTTCAATTTCTTGTTTTGAGACTTCTAAATTATCAATAGTTACTCCATCAAAAATCGAAGTATATTTGGCTACAGCCACATCTCCACTCTTTTGAACTTCCTTAAAAATCTCTTTTACAGTTTGTTCTATATCGTCAACCGTTTTTGTAGGTCGCTCTAAAATAGCAGACCAAGTATCTGGTTGTGGGTTGTATATTTTGTTCATATTAGCCCCCTGGCCCCCAAAGGGGGAATTGTTACAGGAGAGGTAACCTGTATTTTTATTGTAGTTACATATTTCAGACTATAGTTACTAGTTCCCCCTTCGGGGGTTAGGGGGCTACAGTACCATTTTTTCAATTGGGCAGATCAAAATCCCTTCGGCACCGGCATCTTTTAACTGATCGATTACATCCCAAAAAGTATCTTTATCGATAACAGAGTGTACGCTGCTCCATCCTTCTTGCGCTAGTGGCAATACGGTTAAACTACGTAAAACAGGCAAGATCTTACCTACTTCCTCAATTTTGTCATTAGGTACGTTCATCAAGATGTATTTTGATCTACGTGCTCTTAAAACAGATTCTATCCTAAATTTTAAAGTATCAATTAATTTTTGAACATCTGGAGTTACTTTTGGCGAAACCGCAAGTACTGCTTCACTTTTGTAGATAATTTCAACTTCTTTCAAATTGTTTTTAAACAAAGTACTTCCGCTAGAAACGATATCTACAATTGCATCGGCAAGACCAATATTAGGAGCAATTTCAACCGAACCTGAAATTTGGTGAATATCAACATTTACTCCAAAAGAGTTGAAATATTCGATAACTGTGTTTGGGTAAGAAGTAGCGATGCGCATTCCTTCTAAGTCTTTGATAGACTTGTATTCAAATGTTTTAGGAACAGCAACCGATACTTTGCATTTTGAAAAACCTAGTTTTTGAACTACTTGGATTCCTTTACCTTTTTCGACTAATAAATTATCACCAACAATAGCAATATCTACCACACCATCAATTAAATATTGAGGAATATCTGAATTTCTAAGGTATAAAACTTCAAGAGGAAAGTTAGACGCTTCGGCTTTTAACTGATCGATTCCGTTGTTGATCGAGATTCCGCAGTCTTTAAGGATTTGGATACTGTCTTCGTTTAAACGTCCTGATTTTTGAATTGCAATTTTTAAGGTACTCATTTTTTTTTATTTTTAATAGTTATGTCTGAGTACAATTTGAGGCAATAAAAAACCCGTTTGATGTACTCAAACGGGTTTTTTAATATGATGATTTACATGCATACCATTAACACATCGCTTGAGAGCAATAATGAAAATGATGATGATGTAATTTATTTGTAAACATGACTTGTTGTATTTTTCTTATGCAAATATAAAAGATTTTTTAATTAAAAAGCAATTATTAGTTTAACTTAATGTTGCTTTTTTGTTAAAAAATTAATTCACCATTTAATCTTCCTTTGATTCTGAGTTGGGAATAGTATTCTGAGTAGGCAGTTTTACTAGCCCTTCACGAATTTCAGTATGCCGAATTTCTCCTCCAGAGGTGCCTACAAATGATCCTAGAACAGTTGCGCTTAAAGCAAAAACTAAAGTGATGTAAGAAGCGATTTTTGAAAATTTGTGCTTTTTTAAATTAGTGTAGAGAGAAAGCAGGCTAAAAATGGCTGTAGCGTATAAAACTATGGCTAATTTTTCGGCTAATTCTTCATGTTCATGAATGATTTGATGGCCTATGTTGGGCATATCCTCGACCATTTCTTCTGCGCCATCGCCAGTGGCCATGCTGGCAAATGCAAAAATGGCAGCCACAACAAATAATACGTAAGCGGTGTTTTTGACTGAATTATTTTTTAAAACCAAACCAACAATCAAAGTTCCTAAACCAAAGATGGTTCCTATTATTGGAAAATGATTGACTATTAAGTGCCAATGCGCGTCGTTCATAATTACTATTTTAAAATTGTTTGTTTATACTTTTACACCAAATAAATAACCTACCCCTGCTGAGAGTCCCATCGCAATTGTACCCCAAATTGTAATTCTCAAAATTGCTTTTGAGATGCTTGAACCGCCCGTTTTTGCCGACATAGCACCTAACAGAATAAGAAACAAAATCGTTGATCCATACAGCCAATATTCCATTCCTTTTACTGGTGCAAAAAGTACTACCAATAGCGGTAAAACACCACCAATAGTAAAAGAAGCTCCTGAAGCTAATGCTGCTTGAATTGGATTCGCTTGACTGATTTCATTAATACCTAACTCGTCTCTTATATGTGCTGCTAATGCATCTTTTTCAGTAAGTTCAAGCGCCACTTGCATTGCCGTTTCTTTTTTAAGCCCTCGCTTTTCATAAATTTGAGCTAAGATATGTAATTCTTCCTCAGGCATTTCTCTAAGTTCTACTTTTTCTCGCTCAATGTCTGCCTTTTCAGTATCAGTTTGAGAGCTTACAGAAACATACTCGCCTGCAGCCATGGATAAAGCACCTGCAACCAGTCCAGCAACGGTTGCCAAGATAATTGGCTCTCTGCTAGTACTTGCAGCAGCTATCCCAATTGCCAAACTCGAAATAGAAATGATACCGTCATTTGCTCCAAGTACAGCCGCTCTAAGCCAATTGCTACGATGAATATAATGAGCGTCTAAATAATTATCAATTGTTAGCGTTTGTTTGCTGTTGTCGTTTGTCATGTAATTCGATTTACTTTATGGTCTTTTTGAAATCTTTTTTTTAATCTGGATTTCGGTTTCTGTCTTTTAAATTTAGCTAAACTACATTCTAATTAATTTGCTACATCAAAAACACCTTTAACGAGTATCTTAGACTTACTATTAATTTGATCGTTTGCAGTAATTGCTACATACTTCTCTGATTTTTCACCAGTGCTCACTGCTACTTTTTTGAAGTAGTACGTATTGTCTTTGTTTTCCTTTAATAAAAGTACGTATTTTTTAGCATTTTCAGTAATTAAAGCTTCAATTGGTACAGCCAGACTTTTTTGGGAATCAACAATAATACTAGCTTCAACAAACATTCCTGTGATTAATTTTTGAGTCATTTTTTCCTCTAAATGAGCATGTACATTAATCGTTCGATCATTTCCTTCAATAGATTTTCCAACCAAATGCACTTCGGCATTAAAAGTTTCTTTTGATGCTTCTGGAACGGTAAACTTAACCAGTTGTCCTTCTTTTACTTTCAAAATATCTTTTTCAAACACGTTTAGTTCCAAATGTAAGTGTGATGTTTGAATGATATCCAAGATCACATCCGATGGAGCAACATGCATACCTACATTAGCATTCATGACCACAATATCTCCAGCTATAGGTGCATAAATGGTAATAACCGAGGTTAATTTTCCTTTTTCAACATTGGAAGGACTAATATTAAGCATAACCAACTTCGCACGTAAACTTTGATACATTCCTTTGGCTCTACGGTAATCACTCTCTGCTTTTAAATAATTTTTTTGTGATGTTATTTTTTCATCAAATAGTGTTTTCTGACGCTCATATTCGGACTTTAGGTACTTAATTTGTTCTGCAACATCCAAATATTCTTTCTGAATATCTAAGAATTCTGTGTTTTCTAAAGTAAGTAAAGCTTGCCCTTTAGTTACTTTGTCACCAACCAATAGCGAAGTAGCTTTTACATAGCCGCCAATAAAAGAGGTGATTTTCGCTCTATTTTGTGGTGGAACATCTACTTTTCCAGAAGTTTTAACCGTTACATCAAAATCTTCTTCCATAGGCTCGGCGATTGCCATTGCACCAGATTTAAATTGTGCTGCTGTAACCGTTATAAAATCAGTGTTTTTAGTTGACACTTCTTCCTTTTTTTCTTCTTTGCAAGACACAAAAAGCATGGAAAGAGTGAATATGTATAGTATTTTTTTCATTTTTGACGTTTTAGTAATTTAAGTATTGAATGTCTAATTGTGTTTTGTTAAATTGAAGTACATTATCTAAATAGTCTATTTGTATGATGGTTGCGTTTTCTAAACTTTGAATGTATTGAAAAAAGTCAATCTCGCCATGTTTATAGCTCATGCTTCCAACTTTAATAATTTCGTCAGACAGCTTTTTGCCATATTGATTGTAGTAGTTAATCGCTTCCTGATATTTTGCTAATTCTTCCTTTTTCTGATTTAAATAACTTTCCATTTTTTGATTTTCATTCTGCTTCTGTTGTTCCCAACTTTGCAATTCAAGTTGCGCCACTTTCGATTTAGAAACCGTAGCTGTATACAAAATAGGAACTGCTATGCCCACTTGAAAACCATTTAAAGATTGTGAAATTCCTTTATTCGAACCTCTAAAAACATCAAAGTGCAAATCAGGTAACCAACTTTGTTTTTGTAATTTAATTTGGCTTTCATAATTTTTACTAACCGTTTCTAAATAAGCGGTGTAAAATTTTTTACTTACATCATTACTTGAAAATTGCAATGGAATAACTTTGTTACTATTGATTACTATTCTACCATCCGTTTGAACTAGATTTTGCAGTGCGCTGTACTCTAATTGCTTCTCATTCCCTATTTGCGACAGCTTCGTTTTTATTTGCCTGAATTTAGATTCTGCAGTGATTTTTTCTAGGTAATTGGTCTCCCCTAATTCAAAACGTCTGTCACTTGCTTTAGAGAAAGTATGGTACAAACTATCCAAGTACATGTACAATTTCTCTTGATGTTTCAGGTACACTATTTGGTGGTATCCTTTTGCAATAGCTAATGAAAGTTTGTTTTTCTGAATCTCAAAACTAGCTTTTTCCTTTTCGAATTCGGTTGTATTTACTTTCTTTCGAGCACCATAAACCGTAGGGAATTCAAAGCGTTGTTGTACACCAAATACTTTTAAGGGTTCGTTGTTGTACGCTACATTATTTTGATCATAATTGTAATAAATATTTGTTTTATCGAAAGAAAAAGCACTGTTAATATTGGCTTTGTACTTCTCCACTTGCAACTGATACGCCTTTAATCCTTTGTTATTGCTAATTCCTTTTGCAATGAGACTATCAAGTGCTGACTGATTGTTTTGTGCGAAAGCAAAAGAGGTTGATAAAAACAACAAAATAATTAAAGTAGTGCTACTGTGTTTTTTAAATTTCGGTTTCTTGAATTCCTTTTGATCGAATAACTTGAATAAAATAGGCAATACGATCATCGTTAAAATAGTAGCAGTAAACAAACCTCCAATCACCACTGTCGCTAGCGGACGTTGCACCTCTGCTCCTGCCGACGACGAAATAGCCATAGGTAAAAAACCTAATGCTGCAGCCGCCGCGGTTAGCAATACTGGACGCAATCTATCAGTCGTTCCTTTTAAAATTAGTTCGTCAATATTTTTCATTCCTTGGTGTTTCAATTCTTTAAAATGTTCAATTAATACAATTCCGTTTAGCACCGCGATTCCAAAAAGGGCAATAAAACCAACACCTGCTGAAATACTAAAAGGCAATCCTCTAATCCATAAAAACAGTACTCCCCCAACAGCAGACAGCGGTATGGCTGAATACACCATTAAAGCTTCTTTTACGGAACCAAACGCAAAATACAATAGGATAAATATTAAAAATAATGCAATAGGTACGGCAACCATCAATCTGGCTTTTGCGCTTTGTAGGTTTTCAAACTGACCACCGTATTGCACATAATATCCCGTAGGTAATTTGACTTGAGTAGCTACAATTTTTTGAATGTCAGTAACTACGCTTTGTAAATCACGATTTCGAACATTGATACCAACCACAATTCTGCGATTAGTATTGTCTCTTGAAATTTTAGCAGGACCCTCCGTATAATCAATATTTGCTAATTCTTGCAAGGGTACTTGCTCTCCTGATGGCGCTGTGATATAAAGGTCTTTTAAGTCATTGATACTTTTTCTATTTGCTTGATCTAAACGAATCACCATATCAAAACGTTTCTCGCCTTCAAACACATTTCCGACTGTTTTACCAGCAAAGCCAAGCGCAATCATGTCATTAAGATCTGAAATGTTCAAGCCATATCTCGCAATTTTAGTACGATCATACTTCACCGTCATTTGCGGTAGGCCTTCGGTTTTTTCGATTATAATATCCGAAGCTCCTTCTACTTTTGCAATCGCTCTCTTAATTTCGTTGGCTTTTCGAGCCAAAACATTTAAATCTTCACCAAATATCTTCACTGCCACATCAGAGCGCGTACCTGATATTAATTCGTTAAAACGCATCTCAATTGGTTGTGTAAATTCAATTTCCATGTTTGGAATTTGTTTTTCTATCGCGGCTTTAATTTTGTCGGCTAATTCATCTTTTGTAGCTGCAGAAACCCATTCTGATTTTGGTTTTAGTTTTACAATGACATCACTTTCCTCCATACTCATGGGATCAGTAGGGACTTCGGCAGCACCAATACGGCTTACAACTTGTTCGACTTCTGGAAAATTCTTGAGTACTATTTTCTCAATTTTTGTTGTCGTAGCTATTGTTTTTGTCAAAGTTGTTCCTGTTTTAAGAACGGGTTGAATTACAAAATCACCTTCGTCAAGTGTGGGGATAAACTCTCCTCCCATGGTAATAAATAGGGTAATTGCTACTACAAGTAAAGCACCCGCGCCGTACAACACTTTTTTGGTATTGATTAACGCCCAAGTAATAATTGGCAAATACCAAGAATTTAACTTGCGGATCAATCGGCTAGAAATAGATTTCGGATTTTCGATTGTTGGTTTTAAAAATAGGGAAGAAACCACTGGAACATAGGTAAAGCAAAAAATCATGGCTCCAACTAAAGCAAAGCTAAAGGTCATTGCCATAGGTTTAAACATTTTGCCTTCGATTCCAGTCAATGAAAGGATTGGAATAAAAACAATGAGTATAATCAACTGCCCAAAAATAGCGGAGTTCATCATTTTTGAGGCGCTCTTGTACGTAATTTGGTCTATTTCGAGTTGCCTATCTTCTTTCGAAAGTGGTCCTAATTGTGCCGATTTACTAGCTATTTGGAAAGCGATAAATTCGACTATAATTACCGCACCGTCAATTATAATTCCGAAATCAATTGCACCCAAACTCATCAAATTGGCATCAATTCCGAAAATATTCATCAACGAAATAGCAAATAATAAACATAAAGGAATCACAGAAGCAACTACCAAACCAGAGCGCCAGTTTCCTAACAATAAAACCACTACAAAAATCACAATCAAGCAACCTAAAATTAGATTTTCGGCAACAGTCAAAGTAGTTTTTCCAACCAATTCACTACGTTCTAAGAATCCGTTTATATAAACACCTTCAGGCAATGATTTCTCAATTAAAGCGATTCTAGCTTTCACATCAGTAATTACTTGTTTAGAATTGGCTCCTTTCAGCATCATTACTTGCCCTAAAACCTTCTCGCCTTCTCCATTACCTGTGATAGCACCAAAACGATTAGCACTACCAAAACGGACTTGGGCAACATCTTTTATGTAAATAGGAAAACCATTATTGCTTGAAACGACTATTTTCTCAATGTCTTCTAAGTTGTTCACTTTACCTTCGGCACGAATAAAATAACTTTGATTTACTTTTTCGATATATGCACCTCCAGCGATACTATTGTTTTTTTCTAAGGCAGTAAACACATCAGTTGTTGCAATATGCATCGCTTTTAACTGCGACGGATTGATGGCTATTTCGTATTGCTTTAAATAACCTCCCCAGGTATTGATCTCAACTACTCCTTTGATTCCTGATAATTGTCTTTTTACAACCCAATCTTGAATGGTTCTTAAATCGGTAACGGAATAATTATTTTTAAATTCGGGTTTTACCTCTAAAGTGTATTGGTAAATCTCTCCAAGGCCGGTAGTTATAGGTCCCATGGTAGGTGTTCCAAAGCCTGCTGGGATTTTCTCAGAGGCTGATTTGATTTTTTCGGCAATTAATTGTCTTGGTAGATAGGTTCCCAAATCATCCTCAAAAACAATAGTAACAACAGATAATCCAAATTTTGAAATAGAACGAATTTCTACTACACCAGGCAAATTGGCCATTTCAATTTCGACAGGATAGGTAATATATTGTTCGATATCTTGAGTAGAAAGGTTCCCAGAAGTCGTAATGACCTGAACTTGATTATTCGTAACATCAGGTACTGCGCCAATGGAAATTTGGAATATAGAGTAAACTCCGAAACCGAATATTCCAAGAGTAAATAGTAATACGATGAGTTTATTTTTTAAACTAAAGGATATAATTTTTTCAAGCATTTTTACTTTCTTTTATATTTCAAAAATACAGCAAGAATTTAAGAAAAGACTTAAGAACTACTTAAGTTTAGCTTCGTCTAAGCTTAAATTTACCGATGTACCATTATTTACTTTACTTGTAAACTGAATTTCAATAGCAAGCAATAAACATAATTTCTTGACTATAGAAAGCCCTAAACCTGTTCCTTTAATTTGTGGATGTTCATTAGCATCAGATCGAAAAAAAGGATTGAATACTTTCTCCAGATCGTCGGCGGCGATACCTATTCCTGAATCCACAATGCTACATTCTATTTTGTTATTTTTACGCTGTATATTAATTACAATTACACCATCTTGTGCAGAGTATTTAATAGCGTTAGAAAGAAGGTTGCTAATAATTATCGAAAACAAATAATTATCCGTTTGTACGTAATAATCTTCATTGAAATTTGCTCGTAGTTGAATGTTCTTATTCTCTATAGTGCTAGAAAATCTAGAAATCACGTCTAATAAAGTACCGTTTAAATACAAGTTTTCGATAGACAAACTCTTCTTTTGGTTTTCAAACCGTGCTAAGAGTAGCAATTGATCTACTAATTGGTTGAGGCGGTCAATTTCAGTGATGCAAAAAGTAATTTTATCAAGATATTCTTCTGTATTTCTGGGTTTTCTAACCAATACTTCTAGTGTCCCTTTTAACACCGTAAGTGGTGTTCTCAGCTCATGAGAAGCATCAGAGGTGAATTGTTTTTCTCTATCGATTGCATTTTCAATTCGATCTAATAAATTATTAATCGTCTTAGAAAGTGTGTATAATTCATCCTTATTTTGTGGTAAAGGAATACGAGCAGTAAGATTATCTCTAGTGATATTATTTGAGGTATTAATAATTGCACTAATAGGCTTAATGCTACGACCTGCAATGAAACGAGCAATAAAAAATAGCAGTACCAGAATCAAAGGGTAGGTAATAATAAGTACTTGTGCCAAACGATTTAATACTAGCGTAGGTCCTTCAAGTGACATTGCAATGATAATGTGCCCAATGCTAACATTATTCGAAAAAATAGGCACTTGAATTTGTCTTATTTTATTCTTTAATAATTTAGTGTCATACAATTCATTATCTGCTGCTGAGGGATCAAAATGTAAAACTTCATTTTTCAGATTAGGAGATTTTTCCAAAACGCTACCCTCCTTATCAAAAAAAGCTATAAACACAGGGTTTACATCAACAGTATTGTGTTCTCTTTCCTTCCATTCATCTTCATGAACAAGGTGAAAATCATTTTTATTAATCTTTATTTCGTTCAAATGAGTAGTAACTTCGAGCGCTATGTCACCGTCAATATCGTTGTAGAAAGTTAATCGCACTACCGAATATATCACACAAAAAACTACAAAAATTAATAATGCAGTTGTGATAATATAGTTTGAAGCAATTCTATTTTTGAATGAAAGTTGTTGCATGTTTAATCGTTAGCGATATAGCCTACACCCCGTATGGTTTTTATGTAGTCTTCTTCAATTTTTAAATTAAGTTTTTTGCGAATAGCGTTAATAAATACATCAATTACTCCGGTGTCATAGTCAAAGTGAATGTCCCATACGTCCTCAATTATTTGGTTTCTCGTACACACTTTTCCTTTGTTGCGTACTAAATAGGAAAGTAATTCAAATTCTCGTTGTGTCAAGAAAACCTCTCGATTGCTAACGGTAACAAGGTGTTTTGTCAAATTAATTTCAATACTACCCAAAGATAATAATTGAATATCTGTTTGATTTCTAAAATGAATTTTGATACGCTCCACTAGTTCTTCAAAGCTAAAAGGTTTTTTAATATAATCATTTGCCCCTGCTTTTAAACCTTCGATGGTTTCTTGTACCGTATCCTTTGCAGTTAAAAAGATGATTGGTGTTGTATTATCTTTCTTTCTAATAGCTATACAAAGTTCTAAACCACTCATTTTAGGTAACATCCAATCTAGTAATATTAGATCAAAATGATTTTTTTGAATCAATTCAAAACCCATTCCTCCATCGGTAGCACAGCTCACGTTGTATCCTTCCTCTTCTAATCCTTGTTGTAGAAACTGTATAATTCCTACTTCATCTTCAACTATTAAAATGTGCATCTTGTATCTATTTATTCAATTTCAAACTTGAATCCTACCGTAGCAATATTAGATGATAACCCATCATTTCTTTCATAATGGTTCAATCTCAAATCAATTGTTTTTAATCCTAGAATAAAAATTTTGGCTTTAGCAAAAATATCGGTGTAGGTTAAACCAAATCCATATTGTTGACTATTGAATTTTGATAAATCATAATCCGATGTATAATATTTTTCGGTGGATAAATGGGTATCAAAGTGCGCAAAATAATCTGAAGCAGTTTGCGTGTAATAGCGGTAAAGTGGCGAAATAGTAAATTTAGCACTCAACTTAATTGGTACTTCTAAGGATGCTGTATGCGCTTGAATTCCCCAATTGTCTTGATAATAACGGTAGTAGGTTTTAGCAACCACATATTCGTTAATGTAAAAATTAACGCGGGCACCAATGGGTATTTTAAAACGCGAACTTGGTAAATTTTCATTGTCATCAGCTAATTGGTATACTCCTACATTTTGCTCAGAATTATAAACCGGAATGTACTGTGACTGTCCGATGTAGTAATTCGCTTTATCAGCAAAATAAACCCTTTGATAAGGTGTTCCTAACAAACCTTCCTGCTGTAAAATATCCATAAAAACCGACATTTGAATTTTTCGAGTCAGAATTTGAGAAAAAGAAATCGATGCAGAATAGGAATTACGATTCGTCTTATCATAACTTTTAAAAGCAGTAGGCAAATAATCTGTAGTAGCATTCCCGTTTTGATCTAAAATTGCTACTCCCTTTAAATAACCTTGGTTTTGAAAATTGATTCCGTATTTGCCATACTCACTCAATTCTGTTGGATAAATAGGGCGCCACTGATCTAAATAGGCATTTGCTTTAATACTTATTTCTGTATTTTTTTGATTGAATAATTTGGTTATTCCACCACCAAAACCAACCGAAGTATAGTCGTATTCATTCGAAAAAGAAACATCAGCATTCCATATAAAATTTCGGTTGTCAGAACTGTGACTATAATTTGCAGTAACTGATGTCAATTGATCACTAGCTGAAGCCCCAGAGGAAGCCTGCCAAGGTGTTCCATAAGGACTGCTTGTAGCTCCAGGATTACTAGAACCAGAAGCGCCTGAATTGGTAGTATTCCCTTCAGTACTGCTATTAAAAGGGTTAATATTACTCGAAGAAGCTGATGTATAAGCTGATATTCCTACATCAAACGTAAGTACATCATCATCATTAAGTGGCAATGCTACAATAATATTTGATGCTATATCAGTTAACTTTTCGGAACCCGTTCCTCCAGCAACCGCTGAGTGAACCCCATCTTGTTTGTAATAACTCAAAAGGAAATCCACCTCTTTATTTTCTAAAACTCTTTTTTTAAACGCTGTCGAAGCACCGTTATCTTGAGCAAACGCAGCAAGATTAAAAAGTACAACTGCACTAAATAGTATTTTTTTCATTATCAAAAATTAATTACATCCACAACCACCACCTGTTTTTCCTCCATTGGCTCCAGCCGCTGCTTCACGATACACCTGAAAAGTAGTTTCGTAACGTTCCGAAGACTTTGCTGCCAATTTCATATCGGGATCATTAATGTATTGTTTGTCATACTCTTTTACAGCTACGCAAGACTGCATTGTAAAAACTAAAATCGCTAAAAAGATTATCTTATTCATTTGAGTACTTTTTTAAATCAATATTTTTTGAGGCGGTAATTTTACCATTTTCTTCTACATAAATACAACCAACACCGGCTATCTGGTTGATTAAATCGATACCTATATCTACTCCTAATACAAATATTCCGGTTGCTAGCGCATCAGCTAATTCTGTAGATGACGCAAATACCGAAACACTTATTACTCCTGTTGCAGGATAACCTGTGCGGGTATCTATAATATGAGAATATCTTTTTCCGTTAAAAACGACATACTTTTCATAACTACCAGAGGTTTCTACGGCACTATCTTCTAAAGGAAATGTAGCAAATATTTTATCTTTGTTCAATGGGTTTTTAATCCCTACTTTCCATTGCTTACCATCAATTTGTTTACCCCAAGTGTTGATATCACCCGAGATATTTACAATTCCAGACACTACCCCTTTTGCAATTAACATAGCCTTTATTTTATCAGCGATAAACCCTTGCCCTATTCCGCCTAAACCTAATTTCATTCCCACATTTTTGAGAAAAATGGTTTGGTTGGTAGGGTCTAGAATAATATTTTGATAACCTACTTTGGCTACCGAATTTTTAATTTCTTCTGCAGTTGGCATTTTTTTCATGCTACCATCAAACTTCCAGATTTTGTCCATTGAAGCGTAACTAATATCAAAAGCGCCCGATGTAAGTTTTGAAATATTGATGGCACGTTGCACTAATTCAAATACTTCTGTGGGTACTTTTACTGGTTTTAATCCAGCATTTCTATTCACTTCAGAAATAGGAGTTGTAGGAATCCAATCAGAAATTAAATTTTCTAGTCGGGACACTTCGGCAACAGCCATATCAATATATAAATTAGCCTCTGGAACATCCTTAGCAACTACAGTCATCTCAAACGGACTTCCTAACATAGAAAGCGTTCTTTTATATGTTATTTGTGTAAATCCTAAAGTAGTTGTAAGAAGTAAAATAGGTACTAAAAATAGTTTCATTCCTTTTATTTTATAAAAGCATTTAATTCGTCTATATACTCTTGAGGGGTAATATTTTTAAAACTTGTTTTTCCTAAAACTGCCCCTTTTGAATCTAAAACAACTATTAACGGAAAAATTCCATCTAAGTTGTATTTTTCAGCTAAACCTTGATTTTGTTTTTCTACTTCTCCAGCTAATTGATTTTGTTTTTTTCTTGGAAAATCAGCTCTTTCTAAAATATAATTACTAGCAGCATAATTTTTAAAAGTTTCTGATTGCCAGATATTCTTGTCTAATTTAATGCAAGGTGCACACCAGTCTGATCCTGAAAAAACCAAAATGATAGGCTTTTTTTGAGTAGTAGCATCACTTAAAGCTTCATCAAAGTTTGTTTTCCAATCTTGAGAATATCCTAAGGATGCTATGCATAATAATAAAAGTGATAGTATTTTTTTCATTGGTTATTTATGTATATTTAAACTAAAATAATTAAGTGGCGAAATTACGCTTTATATAGATTCAACAAAATTAAACATAAAGAAGAGTTTAAAATTGTTAACGTTAATTTTCTTAAGGCAAACTTAAGAATTGAAAGTTCAAAAAAACAGTAGTTTAATTAATTTTACTCAAAAATATAAGTATGTCATTTTTAAAAAAATTATCCCCTTTCTACAACTTAATTATATGCTATATTGTAGTCAGTTTTATTTTGAGAATTGTGTTATTATTTCATCCTATAACGCAGGCAAGTTTTTCGACTATTGATGCGCTAAAGATTTTTACTATAGGAATTGTTTCTGATTTCTTTGTATTTATTATTGCCAGTTGCTTTTTATGGTTGTATTTAATTTTTATATCCAATAATAAATATTACAAACCTTATGGATATATTATTTTAGGTCTGCTTGCAAGCTTATTCCTTTATATCGCTTCAGGAAAATCAATCCTTAATGAATATGGAGGTGCATTACCTAAAATAGGTTTAATCTTTGTTGGGATCAAAACCTTTTTATTTGGATTACTACTTTTTGTTCCAAAATACAGAGATAGAATTCGTTTTTGGTTATTCAGTTTTGTACTCTTTTTATTTGTCTTATTAATTTTGCAAAATGCTATTAGTGAGTATTTCTTTTGGAATGAATTTGGCGTAAAATATAACTTTATAGCTGTAAATTATTTGGTTTACACCAATGAGGTAATAGGGAACATTATGGAATCTTATCCTGTCATTCCATTATTTTCTGGCTTATTTCTTATTGCTGGAATAGCTTCTTATTTTGTTATTCAAAAATCAAAAGCGTATTTAAAAAACATCCCTTCTTTTGTTGAAAAGCTTAAAATTTCAGGAATCTATTTTGTCCTTTTTGTATTTTCATTATTTGCAGTTCCTAAACTAGCACAATTAGAAAATTCTCAAAATACTTTTACAAATGAATTACAGGCAAACGGAATTTATCGCTTTTATTTGGCTTTCGTAAACAGTGAGTTAGATTATTTTAAATTCTACAAAACCATACCTAATAACGAAGCATATGCTACCTTAGACAAGCAAATACCTGGAATTAATGGATCTTCTACGTTACGAGATATAAAAAGTGCGGCGACTGAAATGCATAAAAACGTTGTATTAATTACTATTGAAAGTTATAGTGCTGATTTTATGAAAGCCTATGGTAATGATCAAAATATTACGCCATTTTTAGATAAACTTGCTACAGAAAGTTTGCTTTTTACAAATTTTTATGCTTCTGGAAACAGGACTGTGCGAGGGCTTGAAGCAGTTACTTTATGTTTACCTCCTACTGCTGGTGAAAGTGTCGTTAAAAGAAAAGATAATAAAGACAAATTTTCAACTGGAAGCGTTTTTAAAGAAAAGGGATATGCAGTAAAATACCTATATGGTGGTGACGCATTCTTTGACAATATGGAAGATTTCTTTACAGGAAACGGCTATGACATTATCGATAAAAAAACATTAACGCCTGAAGAGATTACATTTTCTAATGTGTGGGGTGTTTGTGATGAAGATATGGCTGACAAAGCAATAAAAGTAATGAACACCGAAGCTAATACAGGAAAACCATTCTTTAATCACTGGATGACTGTTAGTAATCACAGACCGTTCACCTATCCTAATGATAAAATTGATATTCCTGGAGATGCTAAATCCAGAGATGGTGGGGTAAAATACACTGATTATGCGCTGAATAAGTTTTTTACTATGGCTAAAAAACAAGCTTGGTTTGCTAACACTGTATTTGTTATTGTTGCTGACCATTGTGCTTCGAGCGCTGGTAAAACGGAGTTACCTGTTGATAAATACCGAATTCCTGCCATGATCTATAGTCCAGGGTTTATCGCGCCACAACATTATACTAATCTAGTATCACAAATTGATCTTATGCCAACGGTTTTTGGAATACTTAATTTTAATTACCAAAGTAAATTCTTTGGTCAAGATGTTTTAAAAGCAGATTATAAGCCTAGAGCGTTAATTGCTACCTATCAAGATTTAGGAATGATACGAGATAATGTACTAACGATCTTGTCGCCAAAACAGGAAGTAAAACAATT
Organism: Flavobacterium gelidicaeli; assembly: GCF_013294005.1. Classification (GTDB taxonomy): domain Bacteria; phylum Bacteroidota; class Bacteroidia; order Flavobacteriales; family Flavobacteriaceae; genus Flavobacterium. Next base: position 114,611 of record NZ_JABSNK010000003.1, on the reverse strand, counting down.
TCAATTAACATTGATTCCTAAAGAAGGTATCGAAGATGATTTTCAATTGTATTACGATCAAAAGCCACTTAAGACAGAAAGGAAGGATTTAATCAATGAAACAATATCTTTCTATCAAACAGCATCTGATGTATTAAAAGAAAAGAAATACAATAAAAAATAAACCTAAAAAAGCCTGTGAAAATATTAATCACAGGCTTTTTTATTATACTGATATAAAAGAACTATTCAGCGTCTTTATCACTTTCTATTCCAAAAAGGTCTCCTTTTTTGAAAAGCTTGCTATCCTTTTTAAGAAATTTAGCATTACGTTTTGTTAATGAAGAAGCATCAAGGTTATCCAAGTTAGGTTTTCCTGCATTTACCCAAGCAGTGTACCAAAAACTTGCTGTTGCTGTAACTGCTTTTTTCATTTGGCTTTCTACCATTCCGTTTAAAGCTTCATGGAATTTCCCAGCATATTCATCTGTGTAACGCACTCCGTTGTATTTGTTTTTTACTACGTTGCCTTCAGCATCTGTAACAAATATTTGGTTTGGCGCTAAACTTGTGCGTAAACCTTTATCCGCTGCTAACAATGCTGGAACTAAGCTGTGTGTGTCGTTGATCATTGCCCAAATTGCTTTGTCTACGTCTTCATAATATTGTGCTGGAGCTACCGTAAATTTATAATCTTTTACAAACAGTTCTGGTAACCTACTTTCCCATAAAGAGTGAATTCCTTTTTGGTCTGTTAATTGACCATCATGATTGTCAGAAGTGTGTAATGGCATGTGTGCATCCCCAATATAATGACCTAATTCAGCTGCAATAAAAAGGATTTCTGACTTCCTTTTATCTTTAAAAGCTTGTGTCAATCTTGCCATCATGTCTTGAATGTGCCAAGGCAAAGTCCCACTTTTTGATAAAAACTTATCGTCGTATTTCTTTTTGGCATCAGCCATAGTCTTTGGATAATCTTCTGATCCTTCAAAATTTTCCATGTCTAGATAATGTCTAGGACCTTCGGCTTTATCTTGTAATATGTATTTTCTTAAATCTGGAACTGTAGATTCTTGCGTGATAAAATCGATATGGTTATAAAAGAACGCAAGCATTGGTTTAGGTAAAGCCATAACTGCAGCTTTATTGATTCTCTCATGTCCTACAATTCCCCAAGATACGGTTAGGAAACAAATAACTACTGCAGATAAAATGACTACCGTAGGCTTAAATTTGATATTTTTCATTACATTTATTTATATGAATTACAAATGTATTTCATTTTTACATAATTAAAAATAATAGCAGTTTAAGATTACAATAATTAACAAAATAAATACTCATTATGTTTCGCCATCAGGGAAAAAACAGAACATTCATTCATAATTTACGATTGGCTACTTTACTTTCCTTTGTTGCTGGAATCGTTAATATTACTGGGGTTTTAGCAGTAAAAACATTGACTACGAATGTTACTGGTCATTTTGCTTTTTTTGCAGAAGAAGTTTATAAACATGATTATGCCGCTGCCGTTACTTTTTTTGTGTTTACTCTTTTCTTTTTAATGGGTGCTTTTACTTCCAATTTCTTAGCCGAATTAGTAGCAATTAAAAAACCTAATTTGCTACACATCGTTCCCGTTACTTTAGAAATAATAATTTTAATTGCTGTTGGAACTTTAGGGATGTCAGCTGAACTTTCGTCTTTTGAAGGTAAGACCATTGCCTTTTCATTGCTATTTGCCATGGGAATACAAAATTCTTTGGTTACAAAAATATCCCAATCAACAGTTAGAACAACGCATTTAACGGGACTTTTTACTGATTTAGGAATTGAGTTATCACAATTGTTTTTTTATAAAAAGTCAAACGAAAAAAAGAAACTAAATGCTAGTATTTACTTGCGCCTATCAATAATAAGCTTTTTCTTTATTGGTTGTATATCTGGTGGCTATTTTTATAGTTTACTCCAAATAAAAACTTTACTAGTAGGTGCTTTTTTTCTTTTAATCGCGCTACTTTATGATTACATACGTTTGCAGTATTATATTATAAAGAGGAAAATCTTTCCGCATGCTATTAATTAAAGTACATTATTGATATCAAAGCGGCAGTAGCAATAAATCCCCAAAGTAAAACACCTTGCAAAAAAGGTTTAATCCCAACCGATTTTAGTCTGTTAAAATTCAAGCCTGCTCCTATCAAAAAAAGTGTCACGGTAAGTCCAATTTTTGCCAATAAAACTATAGTTGGTGCAACGATTGCTGTTTGCGGAATAAAGGTATTCAATAACATCGCTACAATAAAAAGACCAATAAAATAGGGGATTTTTATTTTGCTGTTTTTATTTTTAAATAAGGAAGCAGTAAGCAGTGCTATTGGGATAATCCATAATGCTCTGGCAAGTTTTATTGTAGTAGCTATTTGTAATGCTATAGGCCCGTATTTGTTTGCTGCACCAACAACTGAACTGGTGTCATGAATAGCAATCGCACACCATAAACCAAATTCTTGTTGCGACAAATGCAACCAATGACCAACAACCGGAAATAAAAATAAAGCAACTGAATTGAGAATAAAAATAACCCCTAAAGCTACAGATGTTTGTTTTTCATCTGATTTTATAACCGGAGCAATTGCCGCAATAGCACTGCCACCACAAATTGCAGTTCCACAAGAGATTAAATGGGCTGTTTTTCTATCAATTTTAAACCATTTTCCAATAAAAAAACCCAATAGTAAAGTACTACAAATTGAAGCAAGTGTAAATAGAAAACCTTCTTTTCCTGCAGCAAGAGCACTCGTAACATTCATTCCAAAACCCAAACCCACAACTGCTACTTGTAACAAAATAGTTGTCGCTTTATGATTGTATTGCAAAAAGGGATGCCCAAATATATTTGCAACAACCAAACCCAACAATAAAGCAATTGGCGGACTAATAGCACCAGAGAGACAAATTAATAGTAATACGATGAAAATAATTATTGATAATATCTTTGCTGTTTTTGGAGATAAAATACTAAATATAGCGTTAGATGTAGTGGCCTTTTTCAAAACAATCTTGTTTTAATTATATACTACAAAGATGTAACGATTAAACCAATTTCACCAATCGTTAAATATAATCTATCATAACTTTAAGTTATAGTGATTTAAAATGTTTTTTATAAATAATTCTGGTAGCGCTGCTGGTTTTCCTTGCAAGTTGATAATATAAAAATTACGCTCAATCATTAAATTTTTCACATCTAGAATCATGAGCTCGTTATTTTTAAGCTCTTTTTCGATAGCATGAATAGAGACGAAAGCAACACAATTAGAATTCATTAAATAAGATTTTATACTCTCAGTACTACCCAATTGCATTTCTACAATTAATTGTTCTACGGTAATAGCAAATGGTTTTAAAGCATATTCAATAACTTCTAGTGTTCCTGAACCTTGCTCGCGCATTAGGAAATGCATTGCTAAAAGATCGTCCTTAGTGATTTGACTCTTTAATCCTAAAACATGATCTCGTTTACAAACTAAAACCAATTCATCTTTTAAAAACGGAATATACTTTATCGCTTGATTTTTAGATTGCCCTTCTACAATTCCTATCTCAATTTCTTTATCTAATAATGCTTTTTCAATTTGCTCGGTGTTACCGTTGCGCAAAGTGACTTTTACATCTTGTAGTTTTTGATGAAAACGAGCTAAAACTGGCGGAATTATATATTGTGAAATAGTAGTACTCGCTCCTATTCTCAACAAACCACGTTGTTCCTGAATTAAAGTACTCATATCAAAATCTATTTCACGGTAAATTTCGAATACATTTTTAGCATGACTCAATAATAGTAATCCGGCTTGGGTAAGCGATATTTTACTACCATTACGATCAAAAAGTTTGATTTTATATTCTTCTTCTAATTCTTGAATGTGCTTAGAAACCGCGGGTTGGGTAATGTATAATTCCGTTGCCGCTTTTGTAAAACTCAACCTATTGGCTACAGTCAAAAAAACTTTAAGTCTAAAATCCATATCAGCATCATTTTATAAAAGTCCGTTGTATTTTCTAACAAACCATTCTATTGACAGAACTAATGCAATTAATACCAACAACCAATACCAATCAATTAACGGCGAACGGGAAGTAATACTTTTTTGAATCGTTTTATAACTCTCGTCTTTTAACAAACTTGCAATTAATTGTTCTGTTTGATTTGGATAAAAAACAGCTCCTTTTGTTGCTGTAGCTAGACGTTTTAGTTTTTCAACATTTGGATTTACAAATTGTTTTTCGATATCAAAATCTAAAATTTCAAACTGACTACTGTATACCGTTTTAGAATTCAGTTCTTTAACCGTAAAAAGATACTTTCCAGCAGCTAAACCATCTAAGTTTACTTTGTAATCAGTAGTGCTTTTAAGTAAATCGTAATTTTTAGTTTGCTTTGTCTTTGTGTTTGTAACGGTAATCGTTAATCTTGCTTTATCATCAAACTCGTAATTTTTATTAAAGTATTGAGCTGAAATTTCGATAGCATCACCTGAATTATAAAAACGTTCGTGATTAACAACTAATGATTTTTTGACACTATTTGATGCTAAGAACTGAATAGTCTTATCAATAAATACATCATATTTTTCATAGGAATCAGTTCCAATATGGCTTTGCATTCTCCATTTCCAGCTATTTTCTCCTAATAAATAGGCTTCCCGCTTGCCTTGATTCTCAGCGAAAGCTAATAAAGGTGCATTGGTTTCAATATTTCTTATTTTGGCGCCAAGCAGTACCGATACATTTCCTAAAGTAGTAACCTTACCATAGGTGTTTTCTAATGGTGGAAAATTTTCAAAATCAATATCCTCGGTGGTAAAGGAGTTAAACTGCTTGTTAAAAACAGCCGAATAATCTTCTTTTTGTCCACTCATTTTAAACTCTAAATTGCGCTGTAATTGATTTAGAAAAGTAAAATCAGTATGGGTTCCCGTGATGATAAATACATTCAACTCTGCTAATTTATTTCTCTCAACAATCTTTTTAAAAGCAGTTGTAGGTTGGTACAAAACTAGCACAGTATATTTTTGTAAATCAATATCACTATTAGGGTTAAAAATAGCTACTTTACGTTGTGCATTAGCTTCAATAGCACGTTTTAATGCAGCTATATCTGGATGGTTGATTGCTGTAACTATCGCTACGTTTGTTTTTTGATCAATTACTTCTACTGCAAATTGCTTGGTATTATTATAGGTGTTTTTTTCTTTTTCGTTCGTAGTTATTGTTGCTTTAAAAACCGTAGTTCCTATTTTATCTGCTGGTAAAAGTACATTTACCACTGCCGTTTTCTTATTTAGTGAAAACGATATTTGCTGTTTATTCAAAACAGTATTTCCTTGTGAAATCGTAAAAGTGCTAGAAATAGCTTTAATTCCTGAATATTCTAAAAATACTTCTACAGGAAATTTATTCTTGTAAAAAGCATATTTATTAACATTCAATTGATTAATTTTTAGATCTAAAACCTGTGTAGTATCACCTACAATAACTGAATATACTTTATTTGTTCCGTCAAAACTATATTCATAATCATTACCCGTAGTTTGGTTTCCATCCGTAATAATAATGGTGGGATATACTAGGTTTCTATTGCTACTTTGTAAATTTTTAGCCACTAGAGCAAGATTTGTTTGCTTGCCTTTAAAATCAAATTTTTCCGATGCTTGAAAATCAGCATCAAATTGATAACTCTGTACATCAAACTTAGCCTGTAAATCTTTGTTAGAAACTAATTCACGGTATATTTCTGTTGCTCTTTTATCAGCTTCCATCGCTACAATAGAACTAGAATTATCAACAACAATAGGTAAAACTGGTTTTATAGTCTGTATTGTGTTTGTTTTTATTGTAGGGTTTATCAAAAGTATTAAAATACCAAACACGGCTAAAAAACGTAAAAAAGCCAAAAACAAATGCAATTTTGATTTGTTTTTGGCCTTGTAATAATATTGAAAAAATGACAAACCTCCAGCAACTAATAATGAAAGAATAACTAATAGTACGGTGTTTAAAGTCATATAATTTTTATTTGATTTAAAAATAGAAAAATTAGAGAATCTTAAAATCTTTTAATCATTAAATTTTTAAATATTAAGTAAGCATTCCACCATCTACGTTCAAAACTTGACCAGTGATATACGCACTCATATCTGACGCTAGAAATAAACAAGCATTAGCAACATCCTCAGTAGTTCCACCACGTTTCAACGGAATTCCGTCTCTCCATCCTTGCACTACATCGTCATTTAATTTTGCTGTCATTTCTGTTTCAATAAACCCTGGAGCAATCGCATTACAACGTATGTTACGTGATCCTAATTCTAAAGCAACTGACTTAGTAAACCCAATAACTCCAGCCTTAGAAGCGGCATAATTTGTTTGTCCCGCATTTCCTTTCACCCCCACAACACTACTCATGTTAATGATTGATCCAGCGCGTTTTTTCAAAAATGTTTTTTGAATCGCTTTAGTCATGTTAAAAACCGACTTCAAGTTGACTTCAATTACTTTGTCAAAATCGGCCTCAGACATGCGCATCAATAAGTTGTCTTTAGTAATTCCAGCGTTGTTTATCAAGATATCAACCGTACCAAATTCAGCAATTACTGCATCAACCATCGTTTGCGCTTCATTAAAATCAGCAGCGTTAGACTGGTATCCTTTTGCTTTAATACCTAAAGCATTCAATTCGTTTTCTAATGCTAAAGCCGACTCAACAGAAGAGCTGTAAGTAAAAGCAACATTTGCTCCATGTTTTGCAAAAACTTCTGCTATTCCTTTTCCTATTCCGCGACTTGCGCCTGTTATGATGGCAACTTTTCCTTCTAGTAATTTCATATTCAAAAATTAGTTTATTTTTTATTTAGAGCTATTCCTGCTATCCATTGCAATCTTTTATGTTCGCCGTAGCGGTCATAAAAGGATTTCCATTTCTATCAGGGCTAAAAACGACTTGTCAAATATATAATATTTCCTTTCTTAAAAAAAATTTCAATTTCAATAACATTGTAAAAAAAGCATACTCACAATTAAACCTTCTCTATTCTATATGCTCTTAAAATTAAATATAATATTAAAAGACTAATAATAAAGAACTAAAGCCCAAATTTATCATTATAAAATAAAACTAATCGTCCCTATCGTAAAATTAAAATCTTTACATAAAACCCATTTCTTTATGGAAAAAAAATAATCTTAGCCTCAATAACTCTCTTTAATATATTAATTTGCTCATTAGAAACTAAATCTAAAACCAAAAGTACAGTAACAAATACAATTCTGGTACTTTACAGCAAGATTTACGGCGTTACAAGTATCAAAGTGTTTACCACAACCATGTAGGACCAATATTCTTGACTTCAGTAACATTAGTACATTAAGAACAACAAAATCAGCTTATTAAAAAACCATGTAATACCACTCAAGAGTACAATTTAGTCGATATTGATTTTTGTCACATCGAGCGAGAAGCAATAATGGTTCTCGACTCCGCTCGAATTAATAATTGGCCTGTTTTAGAAATAGTATTGGTATAACAGTTCTAAAATAGTAACGGCAAATTCACCAATTACAAGTGTGAATCTGCCGTTACTGTTTTACGCTTCTTTACATGACTTCTAAAAAATATTCTATATTTTAAAGAACTTATTTACTAATTTATCCCAATACGAACTATAGATAGCCACTAAAGTAAAAGCTAATAAAAATAAATGATACCAAGCATTCCCTATTAAATCAAAGAAGTCTAATTTACCATTAGCAAAACTTAAAATCAATAAAACTTGCGCTCCATAAGGTAAAATTCCTTGAACGATACAAGAGAAAATATCTAAAATAGCAGCCGTTTTCTTAGAACTTAAATTGTACTCATCATTGATTTCTTTTGCAATAGGACCGGTAATTACAATTGAAACAGTATTATTGGCTATAGCCAAATTAGCAAAACCTACTAAAGCCCCAATTCCCGCTTGTGCCGATTTTTTATTCTTGATGCGTTTTTTTATTTGGACTAATAAATATGTAATTCCGCCAGCCTTATCAACCATTGCCGCTAAGCCACCTGTAAGCATTGATAACAAGAAAATGTCAGTCATTCCGGTAAAGCCTTCGTAAATTTTTTGAGTAAATTCCATTAAAGTAAACGAACCACCAACATAGCCAATAATTCCCGCTAACAGAGTTCCAATTACTAAAGTCGAGAAAACATTAATACCTATTAATGCTAGGATGATTACTAATAAATAAGGTACAATTGCAATCCATGAAAAATCATTTTTTGCAATAGCCACAGTTACAATCTCCGAATTTAAACCTAAGTAGAAGAAAACCAAAACAGTAATAATTGCGGCTGGAAAAGCGATAAATAAATTCACTTTAAATTTGTCTTTCAATTCACATCCCAATGATTGTGTGGCTGCAATGGTAGTGTCAGAAATCATAGAAAGGTTGTCTCCTAGCATTGATCCGCCTAATAAAGCACCTGATATTAAAGGCAATGAAGCGCCACTTTTATCAGCTAAAGAAATAGCTATTGGTCCAATAGCAACAATTGCACCTACTGAGGTTCCTGTGGCAGTAGATAAAAAAGCTGCAATCAAGAATATCCCTAACGGAAAATAAGCCACATCAATTGTATTGATCCCGAGATTTACAACGGCATCAACACCACCCATCGCTTTACTAACAACTGCAAATGCACCTGCTAACAAATAAATCAAACACATGGTCATGATTTTACTTTCTCCGCAGCCAGCAATTAAAGTAGCCACTTTATCATCTGTACCTGTTTTATAAAGTAAGAATGCAGCAATGATACCTACCATGACAGCAACTGGTGACGGAAAGGCATAAAAATCATCAAGAATAATTCCAGCACCTAGAAAAGTAAAAATAAAAACAAATAACGGAATCAAAGCATAAGGGTTCCCGGTGTTTTTTGAAAATGTAGACATAGATATATTTTAAAAAATTAAAATTATCAAGATAAACAAAGCTAAAATATGGGAATGTAAAACAACATTTTTTCCAAAAGATTTGGCTTATCGTTTTAGCACCTTGCTCGTTGTTGCAGGTTGCTATCTCATTTAGAGATTCGTGATAACGGTTGCAAAAGTAGTTATAATTTCTACAATTATACAAGGACTTGCATAAAATATTACATAAAAAAAGCCCTACCGTAGTAAAGCTTTTTTATAATATATTATATTTTTGAAGAAATAAGCTTAAAAAGCTACATTCCATCTTGGTAATCTCCCGTTTTCATCTAAGAAATTTTGTAAAACTTGTCCTTCTACTGCAGTAGGAATTCCTTTAGTATCATCATTAAAAGTTTCATACCATACCACTTCTAAAGTACTAATATCTTCTTTAGCCATTTGTGCTGGCCAAGAATATTTTCTTCCTGTTTTTGCGAATTGGTGTCCTTCAACAATTTTTTCTTTTAGACCACCATTCTTAATCTTTAGAGTTCCGTTGTTTTGTACTGTTCCTGTAGAACCTACCATAATCAACTCTTTCTCTTCTGCTACTGCAAAAACTAAAAAAACACCACTTCCTTGAGAAGCATTGCATTTTTCTTCTAAACTATCTTCTGCTGTAAATGAAAATTGACCGTTACTTTTAAATTTCTCTAATTCTTTATACATATTCTTTTATTTTATTTCTCAATTGGGTAATTCGGGATTTCATTTTAAAATGAAAAACTATAGATTAAATGTAGAGCTATTTTAACTATATTCTTTTTGAACTTAAATAGCATTAATTTTTAATCAGCTGCAAAGGTATTTCTTTAATTTTGTATAATAATAAAAAAGCCCCACAAATGTGAGGCTTATTCTATTTTTATTTAAAATAGTAAGACTATCCTAAAACTTCTTTAACTTTTTTACCAATTTCAGCTGGAGAATCCACTACGTGTATTCCACATTCTCTCATGATTTGTTTTTTAGCTTCTGCTGTATCATCAGTTCCACCTACAATAGCACCTGCATGACCCATTGTACGACCTGCTGGAGCAGTAACTCCTGCAATAAATCCTACTACTGGTTTACGGTTACCATCAGCTTTGATCCAGTGAGCAGCATCTGCTTCTAGTTGACCACCAATTTCACCTATCATAACGATACATTCTGTTTCTGGGTCATTCATTAACAACTCAACAGCTTCTTTTGTAGTTGTACCAATGATTGGGTCTCCACCAATACCAATTGCAGTAGTGATTCCTAATCCTTGTTTTACTACTTGATCAGCAGCCTCATAAGTTAATGTACCTGATTTAGAAACAATTCCTACAGTTCCTTTTTTGAAAACAAAACCTGGCATAATACCAACTTTAGCTTCACCTGGAGTAATAACTCCTGGACAGTTAGGTCCTATTAATCTAGCATTTCTTTCTTTTACGTAAGCATTAGCTTTGATCATGTCTGCAACTGGAATACCTTCAGTAATTGCAATAATTACTTTTATTCCTGCATCTGCAGCTTCCATAATTGCATCAGCAGCAAAAGCTGGCGGTACAAAAATGATAGTCGTGTCAGCACCAACTTGGTCTACAGCGTCTTTTACAGTGTTAAAAACAGGACGTTCTAAATGTGTAGTCCCTCCTTTTCCTGGAGTTACACCACCAACAACGTTAGTTCCGTACTCAATCATTTGAGAAGCATGGAAAGTTCCTTCACTTCCTGTAAATCCTTGGACAATTATTTTGGAATCTTTATTAACTAAAACACTCATGATATATATTTTATGTGATTTTTATAAATTGTGTTGCAAAAGTAAGGTTTTGAAAATTATTTTGGGCGCTTTTATTATCAAAATATCTTAAGTTAATTGACTCATTTGATATCCGCGGTATAATTTTCCATCTTTAACTTGCCAAATTGCCATGAAACTGGCTAAAAGCATCTCTTCTCTTGGGTTCTCAATTGTTTTTACAAAATGAGAATAACGAACAGATACCGTGTCACCTTCCGTAACAATATGACTTATTCTAACCTTAGAACGTACGTATGCTTTACTAAGTTCTGTAGCTATATCTAATATTCCTTGATGATCTAACTGTAGGAATCCTTTACTACTATTCCAGTCTAAAATGATTTCAGGATGTAGAAAATCTTTCATCACTTCATTATTAATAAGTGCATCAGATTTGTAAAAACTCTGAATAAATTCTTTTACAGACATATTATTTTAATTTGGTTAAAATCTCTGGTATTTTCTTAATATTAGCTAACTGTTTTAGCTTTTCTCTCGATTCTTCAATAGGAGTACCAAAATAACTTTTTCCTCCCTCTACTGACTTTGTAACACCAGTTTGTCCTAAGATAACTGCTTTACTACCTATTGTTATCCCGCTAGTAGTTCCTACTTGTCCCCAAATAGTCACTTCATCTTCAATTACAACACAGCCAGCAATACCCGTTTGTGAGGCTATTAAACACTTTTTACCAATAACCGTATCGTGACCTACATGCACCTGATTATCTAGTTTTGTTCCTTCACCAATAGTTGTATCACCTGTAACTCCTTTATCAATAGTACAAAGTGCTCCAATACCTACATTGTTTTCTATAACTACACGTCCTCCAGAAAGTAATTGATCAAAACCATCTTCTCTCTTTTTATAATAAAAAGCATCGGCTCCTAAAATAGAACCTGAATGGATGATAACATTATCGCCTATAACCGTATGGTCATAAAGAGCAACATTAGCATGTATCAAACAGTTTTTACCTATTACAACATGATTGCCTACAAAAACATTGGGCTGAATAACTGTCCCCTCACCTATTACAGCGGTTGGCGCTATGGAAACATTTGCAAACTGAAAAGGTTTAAAATGCCTTGTTAAGGTATTAAAATCTCTAAAAGGATCGTCAGATATAAGCAATGCTTTTCCTTCCGGACAGGCTACTTTTTTATTTATCAAAATAATAGTAGCTGCAGAATTTAATGCTTTATCATAATATTTAGGATGATCAACAAAAACAATATCGCCACTTTCAACTACATGTATTTCATTCATACCTGTAACCGAAAATTGAGAATCACCTACATATTCGCAATTGATAATAGTAGCAATTTGTTCTAAAGAATAAACTTTTGGAAATTTCATATAACTACAATAATTACTCTTTTACGCGCTCCATGTAATTACCTGAAGTGGTATCAATTTTAATTTTATCACCTTCATTTATGAACAAAGGTACATTTACAGATGCTCCCGTTTCAACAGTTGCTGATTTAGTTGCGTTAGTTGCTGTGTTTCCTTTAACTCCTGGTTCTGCATAAGTAACTTCTAATATTACAGATGCTGGCATATCTACAGAAAGAGGTAAATCAGTTTCCGTATTGATACTCACCATTACATTTTCACCTTCTTTTAATAAACCTGGCGAATCTAAAATATTTTTATTTAACGAAATTTGCTCAAAAGTCTCTGTATTCATAAAATGAAAATCATCTCCTTCTGGATACAAAAATTGAAATTTATGGTTTTCAACACGAACTTCTTCAATTTTATGACCGGCAGAAAATGTATTATCTAACACTTTTCCATTTGTTAAACTTCTCAATTTTGTTCTCACAAAAGCAGGACCTTTACCTGGTTTTACGTGTAAAAATTCGATTATTTTATAAATGTCATTATTGTATTTGATACATAATCCGTTTTTAATATCTGATGTAGATGCCATTTTATTTTTATTTATTTAAATTTTATTTTTACTACTTATTTCTTTATACTACAGTTGTTTATATATAGCTAATTCCAATTCTGTATTGGTTTTTTCTGTATCAAACTAACCGCGTCTCACTTTACTAAATTCAATATACATTAACAACAATTATAATCTACAGTATTTTAGACTTTAGACGTATAAAAATTTAATTATATTGTACTCCCTGTATAACCTTTCATTACTCCACGTGATGAATTTCTAATAAAATCAATGATTTCATCTCTTTCCGGAGTTGCTTCCATCTCTGCTTCAATAATTCCTAAAGCTTGAGTAACATTATAATTTTTTTGATACAAAATTCTATAAATCTCTTGGATTTCTTTGATTTTTTCAGAGGTAAAACCTCTTCTACGCAACCCAACTGAGTTTATCCCTACGTAAGACAAAGGCTCTTTTGCTGCTTTTGTAAACGGAGGAACATCTTTTCTTACTAATGAACCACCTGAAACCATAGCGTGATCACCAACACTAATAAATTGATGAATTGCCGCTAAACCACCAATAACTGCATGATTTCCTATCGTGACATGACCTCCTAAAAGAACACCATTTACAATAATTGCATTATTACCTACGTGACAATCGTGCGCAATGTGAGCTGCTGCCATAATCAAGCAATTATTACCAATCACTGTTTGTCCTGACGCTATTGTGCCTCTATTAATAGTAACACATTCTCTAATAGTACAATTATCTCCTATTATTGCTAAAGACTCTTCTCCACCAAATTTTAAATCTTGTGGAACTCCTGAAATTACAGCACCTGGAAAAATATTACAATTTTTACCTATTCTTGCACCTTCCATGATGGTAACATTTGAACCTATCCAAGTTCCATCACCAATAACTACATTATTATGAATGGTTGTAAAAGGCTCAATAACTACATTTTTGGCGATTTTGGCACCAGGATGAACATATGCTAATGGTTGATTCATCTGCTTTTTTTTATGTTTGTATTAATTATAAAAAGACTATTAAACATTCAACAGACTTTAATACAATCTTATATATCTTATTTTTTGGCTATTTGCGCCATTAATTCTGCTTGAGCAACTAATTTTCCATTAGCATAAGCATTAGCTTGCATATGACAAATTCCTCTTCTTATAGGAGTAATCAAATCACATTTAAAGATTAACGTATCTCCTGGCAATACTTTATGTTTGAATTTAACATTATCTATTTTCATGAAATAAGTTAGGTAATTCTCAGGATCTGGTACGGTACTTAGTACTAAGATTCCTCCTGTCTGTGCCATTGCTTCAACAATTAAAACTCCTGGCATTACTGGTGCTTCAGGAAAATGACCTACAAAGAAATTCTCATTCATCGTAACATTTTTCATACCTACAACATGAGTTTCAGACATTTCAATGATTCTATCAATCAATAAAAATGGTGGTCTATGAGGTAATACTGCCATGATTTTATGGATATCCATCAAAGGCTCTAAGTTCAAGTCGTAAACAGGAACATAATTGCGTTGCTCTATTTTAATAATTTTAGCCATTTTTTTAGCAAACTGAGTGTTTACAAAATGTCCTGGCTTATTTGCAATAACTTTTCCTTGAATTTTAGTTCCAATTAGAGCTAAATCTCCTAATACATCAAGCAATTTATGTCTTGCTGCCTCATTAGGGTAGTGCAATGTTAAGTTATCTAATATTCCGTTTGGTTTTACGTTAATATCGTCTTTACCAAAAGCAATTTTTAAATTTTGCATTGTAGTTGCTGATATTTCTTTATCAACATACACAATTGCATTATTCAAATCTCCTCCTTTAATTAACCCATTATCTAATAATGCTTCTAATTCATGTAGAAAACTAAAAGTTCTTGATTCAGAAATTTCAGTTTTGAAATCAGCAATACTTTTTAGATTGGCATTCTGAGTTCCTAAAATTTTAGTACCAAAATCAACCATTGTAGTAACAGAATAGGTATCGCTAGGCATAATTAAGATTTCACTTCCTGAAGCTTCATCTGTAAAAGAAATAACTTCTTTCACTACATATACATTACGTTTTCCGTTTTGTTCTTCGATTCCTGCTTTTTCAAGAGCTTCAACAAAATATTTTGAAGAACCGTCCATAATAGGAAGCTCAGACGCATTTAATTCTATGATAACATTATCAAGATCACATCCTACTAAAGCAGCTAGAACATGTTCAGGAGTTTGGATTTTAACACCCAATTTCTCTAAATTAGTTCCTCTTTGTGTATTTACTACATAATTAGCGTCTGCTTCAATAACTGGCTTTCCTTCTAAATCTAATCTTACAAAAGTAAACCCATTATTGATAGGAGCTGGTTTAAAAGTCATTTTAACTTCTTTACCCGTATGTAATCCAACACCAGTTAGTGAGATTTCTGTTTTGATGGTCTTCTGTTTAACCATTGTTTCTATTTTTTTGATTTAATATTTCTTTTTTTAATTCTTCTATTTCAGCAACTAATTTAGGTAAATTCCTAAAGTGTACGTATGATTTACTAAAATCATTGTAACCAAATGACGGACTACCTTGCAATGTTTCATTACTCTTTATATTTCTTCCTACACCCGCTTGTGCTTGTATGCGCACATTATCACCTATTGTTAAATGCCCTGCAATACCTACCTGCCCACCTATCATACAGTTTTTACCTATTTTAGTAGAACCTGCAATTCCAGTTTGTGCTGCTATAACGGTATTCTCTCCTATCTCTACATTATGAGCAACTTGAATTTGATTATCAAGCTTCACTCCTTTTCTAATAATAGTAGATCCCATTGTTGCTCTATCAATCGTGGTACACGAACCAATATCAACATTGTCCTCTATGATTACATTCCCAATTTGTGGGATTTTTTTATAACTCCCGTCTGAATTTGGTGCAAAACCGAAACCATCTGCACCTATTATAGAACCCGAATGTATTGTACATCCATTTCCTATTTTAGATTCTGAATATATTTTGGCACCAGCAAAAATAGTAACATTATCCCCAACGGCAACATTATCTCCTATAAAACAATTAGGATAAATTTTTACGTTGTTACCAATTACTACATTATCTCCTATATAACTAAAACTTCCTA
This sequence comes from Flavobacterium gelidicaeli, assembly GCF_013294005.1. Classification (GTDB taxonomy): domain Bacteria; phylum Bacteroidota; class Bacteroidia; order Flavobacteriales; family Flavobacteriaceae; genus Flavobacterium. The sequence goes on along the minus strand of NZ_JABSNK010000003.1, from coordinate 98,759 downwards.
GGTACAAACTATCACCATATTTTGCACTTTCTGCAATTACTGATGGTTGTTCTATTCCGCTTTTATTTCCTTTTGCTTGGTCATAAAATTCTAATAATTTAGAGAATGACAGGTAAGCATCCTCTACTTTAATTAATGTTGTACTTACTTCTGCTTCTGCTATAAACGTCTTATTTACAATAGTTATTGACGCCTTTGTAGTATAGATATAGTTATTGTATTTTGGGTTAGATAGGAAAGTCAATGAACCGTCTTTTCCTTCTTCAATTTTTGCTAATTCGTGCACTTCAGCCTTTGGATTACCAATGATTTCACCTTCTAAAATCCCCGCTATTTGTTCTGCTGTAAATTTCATCTTATTGTATTGTATTTTTAATTGTATAAGATGCGTTGTAATCGCAGTGCTTTAAACATTTAAAAAAAATGATTAACTTTTGATTTGGACAAAAATATAAAAAAATAGATTTTAAATGTCCATTTATGCAAGTTGTTTTGGATAACAGATGTAATATTTAGTCACCGCTTTAGATAATGATTTTAAATTCAGCTGATCAGAGGACTCAATTACATCCTCTACAGTGCGGTCTTTTTTCAGTATTCTAATAGGTTCTGCTTCCTTACTGTATGCTTGGTTTTTTATTTTTCCTTTAAAAATAAAATAAGCTGCGTCTTGCAAACTAATGTTATTCTCTAATGCAAAACGTTCCTTTAGAGGTTGTAAATCTTGAAGATCAACTTTGTCATTAGTCATTTTAATCTTTAATAAATCCCTATTAATGATCATTTTACTCAAAGATGACAAAATAAAATCATCATGATATTGCCATGCTTTTAGGGCACTTATAATATCAAAATCATCCAATCTTGAGAATAAATCTAAAATTTTAGTATCGAATGCGTCTAGGGTAATTTTGTTTTGTAAAAAAAACTGAAGTGCATCACTACAAGGTAAAAGAGTTCCTTTTAATGTCAGCTCCTTTGCTCTTTTTAAGATTTTTGTCAAAATCAATTCAGCCACCAAACTTGTTTTATGTAAATAAGCTTGCCAGTACATCAATCTTCGCGACATTAAGAATTCCTCTACAGAATAAATTCCTTTTTCTTCAATAACCAGCATGTCGTTTTCTACGTTCATCATCTGGATCAATCGTTCCGAGTTCACATTTCCTTCGGCTACACCAGAATAAAAACTATCTCTTTTTAAATAATCCATTCGATCCATATCCAACTGACTAGAAATCAACTGTAACATAAATAAACGGTGGTACTCTCCTTTAAATACTTGAATAGCTAAATCTAACTGACTGTTAAATTTAACATTTAATTCATTCATAAAAAGCAACGAAATTTGTTCGTGATGTACATCCTCTACAATGCTTCTTTCCATGGCATGTGAAAAAGGACCGTGACCTATATCATGTAATAATATAGCAATATACAAGGCGTTTTCTTCTTCCTCAGAGATGTTAACTCCTTTAAAACGCAACACATCCACTGCTTTTTGCATTAAATGCATACAGCCTAAGGCATGATGAAAACGGGTATGATTTGCTCCTGGATAGACTAGATAAGACAATCCCATTTGAGAGATACGCCTTAATCTTTGAAAATAAGGATGTTGTATTAGATCGTAAATTAAAGCATTAGGTATGCTAATGAATCCATATATAGGATCATTAAATATTTTCAGTTTATTGATTTGACTCACTATAACTTTTTTTTAGGTCAACAAATATAAGCAAAATACATTTTACATATAAAAGTGTTTTTAAAACCTACTTTTAGTATTAAAAAACGCATTTTAGCTACCTTTTTTTTAGAATTAAACAAGCGTTTAAAATTTAACACAATATTAAGTTCGATTAGTTCGGTGTTTTACGAACCATTTATATATTTGCAAAAAAATTAGTATGGACAATATACAAAAAGAAAGAGAAGAGATCATTGAGATGTTCGGTATTCATTTTGAGTCTTTATATCAAGTTCCTCCTTTAGCAGCAAGAATTATAGGAGTTTTAATTGTTGATGGATGCAAATCAGGATTAACTTTTGAAGCATTAGTAGAAAAATTAGGAGCCAGTAAAAGTTCTATCTCTACAAACTTAAAGTTACTCCTTAATATGGAGAAAGTTCATTATTTCACGCTATCAGGTGATCGAAAGAAATACTTTAAGTCAGCACCATTAAGTGACCGATTAAACAATTACTTAAAAATGATTGAAGCCGAAAGTTATATCATTAATAGAATGCATGACTACCGTCATAAAACAGCCTCTTGTGCTGAAGAGAAATGCAATTTAGAGAATATTATTTCCTATAAACATCATATTCTAGAAGTAGAAAAATCACTTCAAAATACAATCGCTGAGTTTAAGAAAATAGAAATTAAAAATAAGAATCAACAACAAATAAATAATTAATCAATTTTAGTAAATATTCGCAAATGAAAAAGAAATATTTTATAAGTGCGCTCTTAGTATCAATGAGCTTGCTATCCTGTAAAAAAGAAGCTACCGTAACTGCTCCGCCTGTTATGCCCTATAAAGTAGTTGAAATTGGAAAATCAAACACTACTTTATTAGCTGAATATCCTGCTAGTTTAGAAGGTATTACTGACATCGATATTCGTGCGAAAGTTGATGGCTATATTGAAAAAATATATGTTCAAGAAGGTCAAGAAGTTAAAAAAGGACAATTACTTTTTAAATTAGAGACACAAACTGCTACACAAGAGGCTGCAGCAGCTAAAGCTAAAATTACTGCTGCTCAAGTAGAAGTTGATCGTTTAAAACCGCTTGTTGAACGAAATATTATAAGTGATGTACAACTTGCTACTGCAAAAGCCAATCTTGCAGGTGTAAAGAGTACGTATCAAAGTATTATTGCTAGAATTAATTATGCTACAATTAAAAGTCCAGTAAACGGAATTGTAGGTGATTTGCCTTTGCGATTAGGGAGTTATGTAAGCAGCCAAACGGTTGAGCCATTAACACGTATCTCTGATGTGAGTACAGTATATGCTTATTTTTCTGTGAATGAAAAACAACAACTGGATATCATGATGAACTCAGCTGGGAAAAGCTTTCAAGACAAAGTTAATAATATGCCTGCGGTAAATTTAGTTTTAAGTAATGGTCAAGTTTATGAGCAAAAAGGTAAAATTCAAACTTTTAGTGGTCAAGCCAATATGCAAACAGGATCTTTTAATGTAAGAGCTAGTTTCCCTAATACCAACAAATTATTGCGCTCTGGCGGAAGTGGTGTAGTCCAAATCCCTACTGATTTGCAGGATGTAATCATCATTCCTCAAAACGCAACTTTAGAAATGCAAGACAAGCGTATTGCGCTTATTGTTGATAAAGAAAATAAAGTAAAAGCAGTGCCTATCACCGTGCGTCCTATTCCAGGAGGAAGATTTTTTGTTGTAGACAGCGGACTAAATCCTAATGATAAAATGCTTATCGAAGGAGTTGGTATTATCACTGAAGGAACTCCTATCAAGCCAGAAGTGGTTGATTTCAATTCTGTTATCAATCCAGCAAAAAAATAATTGACAAACTAACAATTGAATAAATAGCAAAATATGTTTTCAAAATTCATTGACAGACCGGTATTGTCAACGGTGGTTTCTATAATCATCGTTATATTGGGATTGATAGGATTAATATCCCTTCCCGTATCTCAATACCCTGAAATAGCACCTCCTACAGTAACCGTTACTGCAAATTATCAAGGAGCAAGTGCCGAAGTTGTAATGAACTCGGTAGTAATTCCGTTAGAGGAACAAATTAATGGTGTTGAGGACATGTCTTACATGACTTCTACATCTAATAATGATGGTTCAGCTTCTATAAGTATTTACTTTAAATTAGGTACAAATCCTGATTTAGCTGCCGTGAATGTACAAAATCGTGTATCACGTGCTACCCCTTTGCTTCCGCAAGAGGTTACTAAAGCTGGTGTTACTACCTCAAAAAGACAAAGTGATAATATCTTGATTTTCTCTTTATATAGTGAAAACCCTGATTATGACATGACTTTTCTTCAAAATTATGCAAACATTAATATCTTACCTAAAATTAAGAGGGTTCCAGGTGTTGGTGAAGCGGTGATTTTTGGTCAAAAAGATTACTCCATGCGTATTTGGCTTAAGCCTGATGTAATGGGTGCTTATGGATTAGTTCCATCTGACATTAGTGATTTATTGGCAGAGCAAAATATTGAAGCGGCTCCGGGACAATTAGGAGAAAATAGTGGGCAATCTTTTCAATATACTTTAAAATATAAAGGACGTTTACAAGACACTAAAGAATTTGAAGAAATCGTTGTTCGCTCAACACCTAATGGAGAAGTGCTTAAATTAGGTGATGTTGCTAAAATTGAGTTAGGAGCGGTAAATTATGCAAGTAATACTTTAACTAACGGAAATCAATCTGTTGCAATTGCTGTTGCACAAACAGCTGGTTCTAATGCTCAAGAAGTAATTGAAGGTGCTTTAAAAGTTTTGGATCAATCTAAAGTTAACTTCCCAAAAGGTGTTAATTATACAACCTTAATTAATGCTAATGATTTCTTAGATGAGTCGATTACTAAGGTAATTCATACGCTTATTGAAGCTTTTATATTGGTATTTATTGTAGTTTTTATCTTTTTACAAGATTGGAGATCGACCTTAATACCTGCAATTTCAGTTCCAGTAGCTATTTTAGGGACATTTTTTTTCCTAAGTATGTTTGGTTTCACCATCAACTTATTAACGCTATTTGCCTTGGTGCTTGCCGTAGGAATTGTGGTCGATGATGCCATTGTAGTCGTCGAGGCAGTTCATGCTAAAATGGAAGCGGGAGAACACGATCCTAGAAAAGCAACACACAGCGCAATGGGCGATATTAGTAGCGCCATCATATCAATCACCTTAGTAATGTCGGCGGTATTTATTCCGGTTTCGTTTATTAGTGGTTCGGCTGGGGTTTTCTACAAACAATTTGGATTAACATTAGCGGTATCAATTGTATTGTCTGCAATTAATGCCTTGACATTATCTCCTGCTTTGTGTGCTATTTTCTTAAAACCACATAATGAAGAGGAAAAACAAAAAGGATTTTTAAAACGTTTTTACACTGCTTTTAATGTTGGTTTTGATACTACAACTAGAAAATACAAGAGATCCGTTGAGTTTTTCGTTAAACGTAAATGGTTGGCTTTCCTAGGAATTGCACTTTTTGCTGGAATATTTGTTTTACTATTGAATATCACTCCTAAGGCTTTTGTACCAGGAGAAGACACTGGTGCTATTTTATCTGATGTATCACTTCCGCCAGGAACTTCATTAGAAAACACTGAAAAAGTATTATTAGAAATCGAGAATAAAATTAAGGATATTCCTGAAATTAAGGAAGTACTACGTATCTCTGGTCGTAGTTTAATTAGTGGTACGGGTAGTAACTACGGAATGGTGATTGTAAAATTGAAAACTTGGGCTGAACGTAAAGATGCCAACCAAGAAATCTCAATGATTGTAAAAGAATTGTTTAAACGTACTGCAGCAGTAAAAGATGCTAAAGTATTGTATTTTGCACGTCCTACTCTTGTTGGTTTTGGTTTTACCAATGGTTTTGAATTTCAATTACAAGATCAAAAAGGGGGAACTATTCAAGAATTAAGCGAAGTGAATACTGCATTTTTGGCTGCTTTAAATAGCCGTCCTGAAATCAAGTATGCAGCAACTTCCTTCTCTCCTAATTATCCTCAATACCGTATTGATTTGAATGTTCCTGCAATTAAAAAATCAGGATTAACTGTTGCTGATGTTTTAGGAACAATGCAAGGGTATTATGGTGGAGTTTACGCTTCCAACTTTAATAAATTTGGAAAACAATTTAGAGTTGTTTACCAATCTGAACCACAGTTTAGAAGTGATCCTCAGTCATTAAATAAAGTTCTTGTTAGAAATAATAAAGGAGAAATGGCACCAATATCACAATACATGACTTTAGTTAAAACTTTTGGACCGCAAGCAATTGACCGTTTCAACTTATTTACTTCTGTTAAAGTTACTGGTGCACCTAATGACGGATTTAGCTCTGGTGATGCCATTAAAGCAGTTGAAGAAGTAGCCAGCCAAAAATTACCTATCGGTTATGGATATGAATTCTCAGGAATGACTCGTGAGGAAATTAGCGCAGGGGGACAAACCTTGTATATTTTCTTATTGTGTTTAATATTTGTTTACTTTTTATTAGCAGCACAGTATGAAAGTTATATGCTTCCTTTTGCAGTGTTAATTTCCTTACCAATTGGTTTAGCTGGGGCGTATATTTTTGCCTATATCTTTGATGTGAGTAATAATATTTACCTGCAAATTACACTGATTATGTTGATTGGATTATTGGCTAAAAATGCCATTTTGATCGTAGAATTCTCAGTTGAAGCAAGGAAAAAAGGACTCAGTATCGCTCAAGCTGCTGTTCAAGGTGCTGTTGCACGTTTACGTCCTATCTTGATGACTTCATTTGCATTCATCTTCGGGTTATTGCCATTAATGTTAGCTCAAGGTGCTGGTGCAGTAGGAAATAAAGCAATTGGAACAGGTGCTATTGGAGGGATGTTAATAGGAACACTTCTTGGAGTATTTGTAATTCCAGTATTGTTTATTGTTTTCCAAAGCTTGCAAGAAAAAATTAGTACAAAACCACTTCCTGTTACAACTCAGGAGGCTGATGTTCCACTTTTAGAAGAAGAAAATGAAAAATAAAATATATAAAGTCACTTTATTAGTCGTGACGGCAACCGTAATGCAATCGTGTTTTGTTGCCAAAGACTATAAACGTCCTGAGCTTAAAACCGAAAATTTGTATCGTAATGAAGTGGTGTCCTCTGACACTGCTTCTTTAGCAAATGTTTCATGGGACAAGCTTTTTACTGATCCATTATTGCAAGAATACATTAATAAGGGATTGAAAAACAATTTGGATATTCGTATTGCAATGCAAAATTTAGCTGCCGCAAAATCGACTATGTTGCAAGGTAAAGCGGGCTACTTACCTACACTATCTGCAAGTACAGACTGGACGCACAATAAAATATCTAAAAACAGTCAATCAGGATCTTTCTTGAGTGATTTGAATACTGATCAATACCAATTGTACGGAAGCCTTTCTTGGGAAGCTGATATTTGGGGTAAAATAAGAAGCAATAAACGTGCTGCTAATGCTGCATTTTTACAAACTGGTGCCGCTAATCAAGCAATTAAAACTGAATTGATTGCCGGTATTGCTACTACCTATTACCAATTGTTATCAGTAGATGCACAAATTAAAGTGGCTGAGAAAACCTTGATTAATAGAAATCAAAGTGTTGAGACTATTATCGCGCTAAAAAAAGCTGGAAATGTAACTGAAGTTGGTGTTAAACAAACAGAAGCGCAAAAATACGCAACAGAAATTATTATTGCCGATTTAAAAAATAGCGCTATCGTTCTAGAAAATACTATGAGCGCGCTTTTAGGAGAGGCATCTGGTAAAATTGAACGCAGTACATTTGAATCGCAAAATATGCAACCTGCAATCACCTTAGGTGTTCCTGCAAACTTATTGAGAAACCGACCTGATGTTATTGCCGCAGAATACAACTTGATTACTAACTTTGAGATGACTAACGTTGCCAAAAGTGGTTTTTATCCAACGTTAAAAGTGACTGCTACTGGTGGTTTACAAAGTATCGATTTAAAAGAATGGTTTAGTGCTAATTCGCTTTTCGCCAATGTAATTACAGGTTTAACACAACCTCTTTTAAATCAAAGACAAGTGAGAACTAAATATGAAGTAGCACAAGCAAATCAAGAAAAAGCGTATTTACAATTTGAAAAATCTTTGCTAACAGCAGGAAAAGAAGTTTCGAATGCTTTAGCACAATACAATAATGAAACCTATAAGATTACTGTTCGTGAAAAACAAGCCGCAGCATTGACTAAAGCAAGTTCTTTCTCTGATGAGTTATTAAACTATGGTTTGGCAAATTATTTAGAGGTTTTAACTGCTAAAGATGCAGCTCTAGATGCCGAATTAAGTCTTGTAGACAACAAGTTTCAACAATATAAAGCCATTATTCAATTATACAAAGCCCTTGGTGGTGGATGGCAATAGCTTAATTTTGTACCCAGAATTAATTAGTTAATTTTAATTTGATAAAAGCCATTAAGCAGTAATGTTTAATGGCTTTTTATTTAGAACATCATAAACTAAAGATTTTTTTACAAAAAAGCTATGTTTTACCATTATGCGCAAATTTTCCATGTGCAAAACATCGTTTAAATTAAACTTAATTACTAATTGCGATTAACAGTGAGCTTAGTAATGATTGAATGAATATTTTTAGCTTAGAATACTATTAAGATGCATTAATTTTAATGGAGATATTTACTCTTTTTTTAAATTATTCTGGTAAATTGATTGTGAAAAACACTATCTGAATTTAAGCCAACTTAAACCTGAACTTTGACCACTATCTTTTTTACTCTTGAACTTTTGCCTGCTTGTATGCAAGGCATGTGTAAATCATCTGGAAAAAATACCGTAAACATCCCTGCTCCTATACTTACTAAAGAAGTTTCTCCTTCATAAAAAGTATAATCTTTAACTACATCACTAGTCACTATTTTTTGATGTTTTTTAGTTGTAACGCCCATTAATTCGATGCCTTCAATTATATATTGAATATCAATATACTTTGCATGCCCTTCTAATACACAATCTTTTACCTCTTTAGTATCGTACTCCATAACAATCGCAAAAACTTCCTTATTGTCAATTTCATACGTTCCTGGTGCAATAGTTTCTAGATTGCTTTTATTGATAAATTCAAAACCTTTTGCTAAGCGCTTACTAATGTGGGTATAAAGACCTTGATTTTCTATTTTATCTATTATCATGTTTTATTTTTATAAATGCTTCAACTAAACGTAAAGTTAATAATGATCAGCTTAAATTATTACTGCTTTATTTTATCCATTATAGACAGTATTTGCTGATCATAAGCTTGTATCTCAACATTGTATTTGTCTGTTTCTTCATTTACTGATTTGTACAATAAGTCAAAACTTTTAATCCTCAATTCACAATATTCTCTCATCATTTCATTTCTTACATGAATTTCGTTGGGTAAACTCAATTTATCTGCTTCATTTAATAAATTGATATTTTCATTCCAATAGTAAATTCCTCTGTCTCTAATATTGTATAGTAAATCTTCTTTGGCTTCGTATTTTGATCTACTATATACCTCCATCGCTAATTTCTCCATTTCAACAAAATCTTTCATTTTGTTCTCATAAATGACAATATCATTATTTAAGCTGTTACAAACCATCAATGAAATCACCAGGAAAAAAGCAGTTAGAGCGCTTACATATTTTAATTTTTGCTTTAGAGTATCTTCGGTATCTAAACTGTAGGTATAGACATAACCTATGAATAATCCTCCTACTAAACCTCCTATGTGTGCAGCATTATCTATGCCTCCACTGAGTCCGCTTATTAAATTATACCCCACAAAAACAGCAATACTGGTTAGTAATTGTTTTCTAGCGTTTTCCTCAATTAAATCAGTCGTTAATAATATTAAAAATACCCCATACATTCCAAATATTGCTCCAGATGCGCCAGCACTTACGGTTAAATCATGCCACCATAAACTTGTAACACTTGCTAATAAACCAGTCAATAAATAAGCCGAAAGAAACCTGATTTTACCTAAATATGGTTCAAGCAAAGCCCCAATGTACATCAAGGCAAACATGTTCATCAATAAATGGAAAAAACCAATGTGTAAAAAACAATTAGTTAGTAAACGCCACCATTGGCCTTGTAAAGTAACGGGCCTAAAGTTAGCTCCCCATTGAATCAAACTATCAGTTGTGGGTGCCATAAAACTGACTCCCATAAAAACCATTAGAGCAAAAATGAAAATGTTTAAATTTATAAGTATTGGAGTGATGAAATAGCCTTCTACTGGTTTAAATAAAGAGAAAAAGTCACCTATCTTTTCAGTAAAGGAAGCTGCTTCAACTGTTACTAATTGGGCTTCATCAACGGTTATTTTATCTTCAATAAGTAATAGCTTAGCGGCTATTTCCTCTTTAAACAAGTCCTTATCTAACGCTTCAAATTGTTCTATGCACTTTTTTACCAATTTTTTATTCTTCCCTAAGTCAAAAATTTCACTTCCTGTTGAAGTACTTTTAATAACCACTGTGGTATTTTGAATAACAATTCTAATTTCAGCATTCCAAGAAAACATTCCCTTATTAGTATAGGCAATTATTCCGTTTGAAGCTAAGTTAGCCACTGCCCAATTATTATTTTCAGCAATCTCTACAAACAGTAACAAAATCTCTTTTGGAGATAAATTTTTAACTTCAAAAGTCTGTGAATGATTTGGGGAAAATCCTATAGCCATAAAATTATTTATAAGGTATGTTTAGTAATATTGAATAGAAAAGTAATCGTAAGTATTGCTTTCGATAAAAAATTTAAAAATCAAATATAGGCTTTTTCGCATATTTAAATTAAAGTATATACAATGTTATCATAAAAACATACGAAAATTGTCATGCAGTAATGAATGATAACAACTGATAAACCGGATTATTTTAATTGTATCGGAATCCAAACTTCTTCTTCAGAGTTGGTGTCCCCTCTTTTATACTTGTCTCCTAAGATTTCAAAGTGCGGACGATCATCCAGTATGTAAATAGAACTAGGTAACCAAGAGGTGAAAATAGCTTTAAAAAAAGCTGGAGCACCAGTTTCATCACCTTTGTAAATAAAAACCGCATACAAGCCAGCAGGAATCACTAATGACTGCATTCCAGCGGGAATAGTATCAAAATGTGGTACTGTAACTGCAGCCCATTTCTGGAAAGTTGCAGTTGGGTTAAACTGATCCCAATAGCTTGTACTAAACACTTCTATTGAAAAATAATCAGCACCTACTCTATTTTGAACTTCGTTGCGTTTGGGCATAAAACGTTGCCATAATTCCCGTGCTTTATAATCAGCATAAGACATTTCCATGGGAATGCCTATCACTTTTTTCTCGGCTAATGTGGTTATTGTTGCAGTCATTATAATGTGCTTTTTTACTATTTGTTGGTTTCAAATATAGTTTAAAACGCAACACTTATAGTAAATACCTTCTCTATTTTGTCTTAATTTAAAACTGCTATACTTTGCGTTACCAGCAATTGATTCTGGAAATCAAGTAAGTCTTTTTTAAGTAAAAAATAACCTCTTGAAAGCACAAAACTATAATTATTTATGCCGTTATAATAAATTTCTAATTCAGAGCTAATGTAGGTATCTTTTGTAAAATAAAGCCAATCTTCTTTTAAATACATTTCGAAATTTGCTATAATTTGAGGCGTTAAAATCGAAACGTACATTTCATTTTCAAGCATTTCTTTGATCTTTTTTTTGATCTCAATTTCTTTAATGTATACGCTATTTAGTTTTGATTTAATTTGTTGCACAGGCGTAACTTCAGACATGAAATGAGACATTTCTATTAAGTCTAAATACAGTTTCATATTGCTATCATAGGCTTGATCGAAATCAAAAAAAGCTTTGTACTTTAAAATTAATGTGTCTTCTTGATGGCTTTTTTTGGAGACAGCCTTAAAATAATTAAAAATTGCTATATCATTTATAGCAATACTTAGCTGCAAATCAACGCTTTCTTTCTCTATTTTTGGAAATAACTCCTTTGCCTCGTCTGATTTAAATTTATGTCCGTCGTAATCAAAAGACTTAATTTTCAATTCCTTATTAGCTATGCTTTTAATTATAGAAGCATCATTTTGTAAAGCAATATGATCATAAACCATTTCTATTTTTTCTTTATCAAAAAGGGGTTCAAAAACAGGAATTACTGTTGGATTTTCTATCGTATCTATATCAAAATATTTAATATTGCTGTTATCATAATAGCCATTATAAATAGGATTAAACGAGTTTTCTCTAAATTTTTCGGGGTATTCCTTTTTAAAATCCTCCAAAGTTAAAACGGCAAACGCAGCAATATTTTCAATGTTAGAAAACAATTTGGCTGTTTGCTTTTCTTGGGTTTTCACAATATCCTTAAAAACAGTATTTGCTAATTGATTGTTCGAAATTTGCTTGTGAATATCTAATCGTGCCAGACTTGCGTTTCTATCCGTCACAGAGGGATGAGAAGCCCACTGGTTTTCGATCACCAATTTAGATTTATTAAATTTACTAATGTCTAATAAAGTTACCACCGGTAAATTATCCCTGAACTGCAATTGGCTGTCTTTGGCTAAAAAATCCAATACAAACTGCTGCTCTTCATAAATATTATTACTTTTAAAATCCTCAGATAGTTTTTCTCCATAAAATCCTAAAACGGCATTATAAGCAGCCTCTACAGTATCCATGCGCAATAACGATTCTTGTAAAGGAGAAATACCTGCCACGTTTGCCGCAACCTCATCAGCGTGAAATTCCATTTCTCGTGAAAGTGCTAAATAAGCAACATTGATAAAGGCATACATTTTCTTTAATACCCATTGAATTCCTGCTATTATTTTTAAAGATATTATCAAGAAAATTGAAAAATAGTTGCTAATATTACCCCATTTTTGAACCATTTTATCAAATGATTCGTTGTCATAAAGCAAATTAAAAATTACTTGATTCACAAAATAAACATAACTCCCTACTTTCATACTTCGTTGCGAAAAATGTCCAAATTCATGTGCTAATATTGCTTTGAATTCTTGCTCGCTTATTCCGTTTACCAATCCCAAACCAATTTGAAGGTTTTTTTTCACTGGAAAAAACATACTCCAAAAACTAGAGTCATAAAAAACACTCGCATTAACATCAGCTGATAGGTATATTTTTTTGGGGAAATCAGTTCCTACTTCGTTTACAATTGTTGCTATAAATTGAAAAAGTTTCGGTTCTGTTTCTGCGGTAATTTCGGTTAAATGGCTTCGATCTATTTTGTGTTGTTTGAACATGAACTTAAACAGAAAAGCGAGAATAAAAAAACCCAAACTAGCAAGTCCTACACCCAATCCTAAAGTTATAAATGAAGGCCGAATAGTGATTAAATAAAAAGCACCTATAACGCACAAAACGGTAATCCCAATGGATAAAAGCAATAAGAGAATGTAAACAATTAAAAACAAAACAATCGATAAAATGGCTCTAGTGGTCATTTTTTTAAAGCTAGCAGAAACTTCTATATTCATTGGGTATTTATAATTAGTAGGTTGGTTTTGGAGTTAATTGATGTTTTTGGGACTTTAATACTACTCTTTTTTGGTTAGAACTTTCGTTTTGTAATTATTCACTAAAATTCTCTTTGTCTTATTACGTCATTACTGGTACTTAGTATTTTACTAAGTCCACGAAAACTGAACCTGCATCTGGATTATTATATTTAATTTTATTACTCGAAACTCTATAGAAATTATAAGTTGCTTTTACCGATTGTGTTGTGATTGATAATTTATATTCGTTTTCGGTTACACTTTGTTCAATTTCTGCTTTTATACCCGTTTTTGAAATTTGTTTTAAATATTCTGCATAACATATTTCTATTCCCGATAAGACGCAAAAGTCATTATTTTTAAATTTAAATAGAGGGGTTAAATCAGGTTCATCATCATATCCATAATCAATACTCCAAGTACCTTGCATCCAAGATGGAGGGTTAATTGAAGTAGTACTATTATTGTCGCTACTATCAGGACTTGAACAAGAAATTAAGGAAAATGCTAAAGTTAAACTAAGAAGTAATATTTTTTTCATTTTGAATTATTTAGAGGTAATTATTAGGTTTCATATAGTACATGATCAGCTAAATTTATATAGCTTAATAACGTTATATTATTTAAAAAAGAAGGTTTAAGTTGAGCGTAAACATAATCTTGGCAAAGGGAAATTATAGTCTAGTTTTTAGTCTTTAAATAGTGCTTCTTTTTTTGGTTTGTTCATAAATTCTGTAATTTTTTCTGATGAAATTGCGTTAGTAAAATCATCTACTTCTTTTGTCGAGGAAAACACGAAAACAAATCCATCTACTTTCATAAATTGATTACTTGAAGATTGTAATTTACCTGTTTTTAATAATAACAAATATTTTATTTCACCTTTACTTTCTATAATCTTAAAGTCATATTTTAAATTCACAAAATTTTGAAAATTCCATTTATTTCCATATAAAAAATAAGCTCCGGCTTTACTTTTAATAGTCATAGTTTTATCAAGTTCTTTCACATCATTTTCTTTAGCGGTATTAACCCATTCTTCATACTTTATTTTCGCTTCTGCAATTGCGTTTAAAAAATCTTGATGTTGTTTTTGGTCAATTGTTATTCCTCCTTTGCTGTGATTACTATCTAAAGACATAGCATCAATGTATAGAGAAAATTTTTCTTTGTCTTTAGAGGAAATCTGAATTTCATAAGTTTTTTCTCCGTATGTATTGTCGTAAGTAGTAAATTTTTCTTGCGCGTTACTTTTTGTTGTCATCAATGTAATTGAACAAATAGTTAAGATTTTAAAAAAATCATTCATTTTATATTAATTTAATTTTCTTACTCGTTAGGCTTTTCGGTTACGCCCCGTTTTAAATTTATGGTTTCTGGACTCCATATTAATTTTACTAATTGAATTCCTTATGACATTTTAACTCTAAACTAGCTCATAACATCAGTCAGTGTATAAACTCAAATGGTACTTCTAAGAATCGTCTGTATGAAATTTTATTCGACAGTTCCTCGAATAATTTCTTATTTTAACTTGGTTCTTTCGCAGCCTGAGGTTTTGCCGCTTGGCGAAGTGGCGAAAATAGAAACACAAAACTTTAACTTTGTACTAAAGTTCAATCGAAGAATAACTGTTGATTTTAGTAATAAATCCGCCATTTTACCAAACTGATGTTCAATGCCGTTTTTTATGGTTTCACGTCTTTTGGTGGATTTTGGTCATTTCCATAACTGTGTTTGTTTTGGATTGTTCCGTCTCCTTTATGAATAATAAGTTCAAATTGCTGATTTATTTGCAATTTATTTCGCATAGTCAATTGAGTCAGTTTTCTTCTCAAATGTTTTAGTGACTTTCCCATTTCGATCACCTATTACAGCTCAATTGTTGTAATGTAGCACAACATATTGATTTTTATTAGACATTATTTTTTATTTAAGCGTTTTAATAAAGAGCAGAATTTTACTATTCTAAAACTTTGCTCTTACAATTATTCCTCTATAAAGACAGTTTTACCAGAGTAATCTTTCTTGTAAGTCCCAACCTTATTTCCTCTGCTATCATAAACTGCTGTATTACCTGAATAATCTTTTTTATAAGTGTACTCAGTATTGCCATATTGGTCTTTCTGTACTACATTACCAGAATAATCAGTTGACCTTGTACTTTGTGTATTTCCATACTGGTCTTTTGATACAGTTCTTCCAGAGTAATCTTTTGATTCTTTACTGATTACATTTCCATATTGATCTTTCCAAACGAAATTACCCGAGTAGTCAGTAGAACCTTTTGCTATAACATTTCCATACTGGTCTTTTGCAACAGTATTTCCATTATAGTCTTTAGAGTAGGTTATATTTTGACTAAAACCTAATACAGTAACTAACATAAAAGTTAGTGATAAAATCAATTTTTTCATTTTGTAAAAATTTATGTGTTGCCTACTCTTTCAATATTGTGGTTTTCGGCTACCCCGTTTTATTTTTCATTTTGTCCGTTCAAGGATAGCAGTTCAGTAATTTCATATGGTTTTTTGTTTAATTTGAAACCGTAAACCATATTTATAAAGTTTAATTATTATGTTTTTAAAAATTCATTTTTCTAGTAAAAGTTTTACTCTTTATAATCTGGGGAATTCATAAAAATAACATTTTGGTTATCTAAATTCATTCCCATCATTTTACGTCCATTATGAAAAAATATGTTAACTTGTTTATTATTATCAGAAGTAGAGGTGTATATATAGCTATCCATCCCTTTGATGACACCTAAACTTATTGGATTAATAAGATTAATTTCAGCACCTTGTCCATTAGGCATATCAATAGTTATTTGTAATTCGTCTTTTTTGCCGTCAACAAAGAGCACAT
This sequence comes from Flavobacterium gelidicaeli, assembly GCF_013294005.1. Taxonomy (GTDB): domain Bacteria; phylum Bacteroidota; class Bacteroidia; order Flavobacteriales; family Flavobacteriaceae; genus Flavobacterium. Next base: position 82,597 of record NZ_JABSNK010000003.1, on the reverse strand, counting down.
TAACTTCTGCCTTTGTAACGTTCCCATTTGAATAGATGTATTTATATACTTCAAATAGTTCGTCAATTTTCGGCTCTTCTTTTGCAGTTTGCTCGGTTTGATATTGATTTAAAGCGTCGTTTTCATAGGGATGTTGTTCTGAATTTGTTTCGTATTCATAGGTTGGTTCTGTATTCAAATCACTTGGTTCGGCGTTCTTACATGAATAAATAAACATTAATATAATAGAAAATAAAAGTGTTGATTTTTTAACCATTTTTTTAAATTATTATTATTATTATTATTATTATTATGAAAAATATTGTATCGTTAGTTTTCAGTTCTAGTAAGCTATCATACAACGTTTTGCTGCTTTAATATGGTTAGAAGTTCGTAACCGGTCAATTTTCAGCTTAACTAAAACTTAATACAAATCAGTAATCAAATAAAGTCTTGTGTATTGTGTAACTGCTGTTATGGTCTGGCTTTTATAAATTTTTAGCTATCATTTCTCTATATCCTGGAAAATCATTTGGATTTAAAAAAACTTTGTCTTTATCATCTGTCATATTAATAATTTTAAAATCTGGTGATGGATTTGTTTGGAGAATATATTCATTTAATATTTTTGCACCCAATGCATTATTTCCTCTAAAACTAAAAACATAAGTATATGAAGCGACTTGATTTTTTTTAGTCCCAAGTTTTGTTTCTAAAGAATCTATTTTGGCAATAATTTTCTCATTTTTAGCAATATCTGCTTTCAGTTCTTCAATTTCTCTTTCATCATACATTGAAGGGATTTCAATTTTATATTCTTCTTTTCTTTTGATTTCATCTTTATTATCTTCGATATTTTTATTGAAATTTTCCTTTCTGTATTTTATATTGTCTGAGTATAAAACTGAATCAATTAACTCCAGCTTTACAAATTCATAACTTTTTGGGTCATTCATTTTCTCTTTTAAATATTCTTCTGCATTTTTTCTTACGATTTCATCTCGATTAGGTTTCTTTTCTGAACAAGAAGTTAACGCAAGAGTTGTCAATGTAAAAAGTCCGATTAACGTTTTTAAAGTGGTTTTTTTCATGTCTTTTTAATTTAAATTATTGAATTTTTAATATTTTCCGACGTATTGGTTTTAAACTGATGCAAACATTTCTCGGCTTGGCGATGTGGCGGACTAAAAAAATCGAAATTTTCTATAATCATTGAACTTCAATGGAAGCAAAAATTTTCGATTTAACACTAAACCCGCCATATTGCCAAACCGATGTTAGCGGTATGACTTACCATTTGTCTTCGGCTAATTTTCCTTGCATAAAATTGGTTATAGACATTAAATAACCATTAAAATAATTTTCAATACTAGTGTCAACACCTTCTTTTTTTAGTTCTCCTTTTTTGTTATAAACAGACCAAGACATTGTACCTCCAGTAAAAGTAAGTGGAAGTCCCTTATCAGTTGAATTGTACATATCAAGTTCTATAATCTCATATTTTACTTTACCATCCTTGAAAGTTAGTTCTATAGTATATTTTGCACTAAAAGGAACATTTGTCCATCCGTTTTTTATTGTGATAAAGCCTGATGCATATGTTTCAAATTTTAAAAATTCTCCCTCTGTTTTACCTTTAATTACATCTTCAGGGCTTTTGTAATTTTTATTAATGAATTTTATTGATTCATCATAAAGCTCTTTTGCAGTTTTTCCATCTATAGGAATTACTACAAACGATTTTTCTAGATTTTCTGAATCTTTTAAGCCATTTGGAGTCACTTTAAATTTCTGCGCTAATGATACAGTACTAAATAAAATTAAGGCCAACAAAATAATTTTTTTCATAATTTTTGTTTTAAATGTTTATAATTAATTATATAAATTTCCGGTTCGTTATACTAGTCTTACCGCTAACTATATAATAATATCATCATATAATTAATTATTTTAATATTTACTTTTCCCAACACCAAACAAAAATCCACAACAAAAGGAAAGTGTACTCTCTCTTTGTTGTGGATTAATTTCGTTTTTACGTGGTGTTCAAATATAGCATTGATTGGTTTGTTTTTATTTAAAGTTTTATTTTTCAAAGTTATTTCTAAAAAAGGGGTATTCTTTACGGTTTCCCGTAATCGCAGCATAAAAATTGAAAGAAAAAATAAAACACAGTAACCCAACCTAATTTTTACACTGAGAAAAGTCGTGATGCAATCATTGTTCTTGAGTCTGCTCCAACAAACCATTGTAATGTGATTTAAATAATAAACATAAAAAAAGCCTAAACCAAAACTACGTTTTGATTTAGGCTTTCTATGTAAAATAAGGGCGAACTAAAAGAACACCACTACATCCCTATTGAAGATTATTTAAATTCAACAACAAATTCTTCTGTTGGAGTTCTCACTTTTTTCATTTGTCCAATCCAGTCGTTTGGAGCATCTGCGTAACCTACGTACATTAATGAAACACTTTTTAAACCTAATTTGTCAAGTTCTAATATTTCGTCTACAACGCTGTTATCAAAACCTTCCACTGGCGTGCTGTCTACTTTTAATTCCGCTGCTTGTGCTAATGAAAGTCCAAGTGCAATATAAGTTTGACGTGCAATGTGAGCAAAATTTTCTTCGGCTGATTGAGCCAAGTACATTTTTTTCAACATATCAGTATAACTGCTAAAACGTCCTCTTTCTAAACCACGTACATCAGTAGTGTGGTTGTACACTTTATCAATACGCTCTTCAGTATAACGATCCCATCCTGCAAAAATAATTACATGTGAACAGTCTCTCATACACTCTGGATTCAAAGCACCTTTTACTAATTTTTCTTTCAACTCTTGATTCTCAACTACAAGAACTTGAAACGCTTGCAATCCTGACGAAGTGGGTGCTAAACGAGCTGCTTCTACAATTTTATCAACATCTTCCTTACTTACTTTTTTTGTAGCATCATACGCTTTTACCGCGTGTCTCCAGTTTAAATCTTCTATTAAAGCCATTCTTTTATTTTAAAAATTGATTATTATTCTTAGTCGTTTGATACGGTTAATTTAACCGGCATGTTTCCTCTTGTCGCATTAGAATACGGACAAACATTATGTGCTTTTTCGATTAAATCTTGCGCTACTTCCATGGTTACACCTGGAATATTAGCATGTAATTCTGCTTCTAGTCCAAAACCTCCAGCATCATTTTGACCAATGCTTACTTTTGCCGTAACTGTAGTTTCTCCCGTAGTTATTTTTTCGCTTTTGATCACCAAGTTCAAGGCGCTATCAAAACAAGCCGAATATCCTGCTGCAAAAAGCATTTCTGGGTTAGCAAAATCTTCGTTAGCTCCACCTAATGCTTTTGGGTGTCTAACCTCTACTTGTAAAACTCCGTTTTCACTTTTTACTTGTCCGTTTCTACCTCCTGTTGCGGTAGCTTGTGTGGTATACAATGTTTTCATCTTTATTTTTTTGAAATTTTAGTAATTATATTTTTTAATAGTAACAAATCTTCCTCGGTTACATCCATGGCTTCCATTAATTGCCCAGGAATAAAGGCCGCTTTTTCTTTTAGTGCTTTTCCTTTTTCAGTCAACGATATATTGACTAATCGCTCATCAACGGTACTTCTAATTCTAGAAACAAACTCTTTATGTTCCATTCGTTTTAATAACGGAGTTAGCGTTCCACTATCTAATTTTAATTTCTCTCCCAGCTGATTAACCGTTTGCTCTTTGTGTTCCCACAAAACCAACATCACTAAATACTGCGGATAAGTAAGTTCCAGCGCTTCTAACAAAGGACGGTATTGATTTATAATTTCCTTTGCAAAAACATAAACCGGAAAACAAACTTGCTCGCTAATATGTAATTGATCTTTCATCTTTTCTGTTTGATGGTACAAAGATAAAACACAATTAGATTGTACACAATTCAATTGTGAAAGATTAATATTATTTTAACTATTGTTTTATGGAACTAAATGTTATGTTGAGAGCAGCATAGTTTTCTTTTAAAAAGATCCGCCCCATTTGTCATGCTGAAAAAAACTCTGGTAATTAAATTCTAATAATAATCGTGAAACCCAAACAGGCTAGCCTTGATAGCAGTGAAAAGCCTTTGCGAGGAGAAAACCATTTTTTTCTGGTTGTGGTAGAGCGACCGCAGGAAGCTCCTACCCCAATCTAGAAAAAAGGTTTGAAACTGCAAAGCTTGTAACGGATAGCGAGAGTTGCTCCTAATAAAAAAACTCTTTGTAGAATTTTAAATTTAACTCTTGTAGTTATACCATTACTATTTATAAAACAGTTTGAGCGGAGTCGAGAACCACTATTGCATCTCCGCTCGAGGTGACAAAAATTAGTTTGAACTATATTACTTGTTTTTGGTATTATGTATCCTTTTTTAATACTCCAAAAAACAATTATTTCATCTTCCCTAATTTTCTAAATTCCAAACAAAAAACTATCTTCGTCTTTTTAAAAGAATAAAGAATTTTAGTTTATAAATACTGTTCTTTATGCTGTTTTCAAAAAAATCCAAATGAACAACCTCCTACTTACTCCTATTGAATACTTAAAAGGCGTTGGCCCTAACAGGGGTGCGTTGCTACGTAAAGAATTGGGGATTCATAAGTATGCTGATTTGATCAATTTTTATCCCAATCGCTACATTGATCGCACACGTTATTTTAAGATTAACGAACTGCAGAATAATGTTGCCGAGGTACAAATAATAGGTAAAATTATCAATGTAAAAACGGTTGAATTTGGTAAAGGCCGAAAAAGATTGGTCGCTAATTTTGTCGATGACACTGGTCAAATGGAATTGGTTTGGTTTCAAGGTCATAAGTGGGTACGTGAATCGTTGAAGATTAATGAAGTTTGCGTGATTTTTGGAAAATGCACTTCCTTTAATGGCAATTATAACATGGCGCATCCAGAGATTGAACTGCTTAAAGAGCATGAAACAAGTCTGCGTTCAGCCATGCAACCGGTTTATCCCTCTACAGAAACACTGACTAATCGTGGGGTTACAAACCGTACAATTAATAAAATGATGCAGCAGTTGTTCCTAGAAACACACACGCTGTTTACAGAAACCCTACCTGATTACTTGATTACTGAGTTGATTTTAATGTCTAAAAAAGACGCCTTAATCAACATTCATTTTCCTAAAAGTCCAGAGGCTTTGGCAAAAGCACAATTCCGATTAAAATTTGAGGAATTGTTCTTTATACAATTGCAATTAATTACTAAAAACCTGATTCAGAAGCATAAGATAAAAGGGCATCCTTTTACTATTGTAGGAGAAAACTTTAATTGTTTTTTTAAAAACTACCTGCCTTTTGAACTCACAGGAGCGCAAAAAAGAGTGATTAAAGAAATCCGTACCGATATGGGTAGTAATGCCCAAATGAACCGTTTGCTTCAAGGTGATGTAGGTTCTGGAAAGACGATTGTTGCTTTTATGACCATGCTTTTAGCACTGGACAATGGTTTTCAGGCATGCTTGATGGCTCCAACAGAGATTTTAGCCAACCAGCACTTTATAGGATTATCAGAACTGGCTGAAAAGCTACATCTAAATATAAAAATACTCACAGGATCGAGTAAAACTGCTGCTCGTAGAATCATTCACGAGGAACTTGAAAACGGTAGCTTACAAATCCTGATAGGTACGCATGCTTTGCTGGAAGACAAAGTAAAATTCAAGAATTTAGGATTGGCAGTGATTGATGAGCAACACCGTTTTGGGGTGGAACAACGCTCTAAATTATGGAAGAAAAATGTGATTCCGCCACACGTTTTAGTAATGACGGCAACGCCTATTCCTAGAACGCTAGCGATGAGTTTGTACGGCGATCTGGATATTTCAGTGATTGATGAGTTGCCTCCGGGTAGAAAACCCATTCAAACCGTACATCGTTTTGATAGCAACCGCCTCAAAGTGTGGAAATTTATTCGTGACCAAATTGCAATAGGCCGCCAAATATACATTGTTTATCCTTTGATTCAAGAGTCGGAAAAAATGGATTATAAAGATTTAATGGATGGCTATGAGAGTATCTCTCGTGATTTTCCGTTGCCACAATATTCCATTTCTATTTTGCACGGAAAAATGAAACCCGCAGATAAAGATGCCGAAATGAAGCGCTTTTCAGACGGAAAAACCAATATTATGGTTGCCACTACGGTGATTGAAGTGGGTGTAAATGTACCCAATGCATCAGTGATGATTATCGAAAGTGCGGAACGTTTTGGACTCTCACAACTGCATCAATTGCGCGGGCGTGTGGGGCGTGGTGCTGATCAAAGTTATTGCATCTTAATGACCAGCCACAAATTAAGCGCAGATAGTAAAGTGCGAATGGAAACCATGGTAGGAACTAACGATGGCTTTGAAATTGCCGAAGTTGATTTAAAACTTCGTGGTCCAGGAAACTTGATGGGAACGCAACAAAGTGGTGTACTTAACCTTCAAATTGCTGATATTGTTAAGGACAGAGATATTCTTGGTCTCGCCAGACACCATGCCATGAAAATTTTAAAGGACGATGCACCTCTCGAAAAACCGGAACACGCCAGCCTGAGAGCAGTTTATATTGAACTCACTAAAAAGAAAAACATCTGGAATTACATTTCTTAATGCCCACTTTGATTTTTTTTGAACTTTTTTTCACTAAAAGTGAAACAATTCCCCTCTTTTAACGTCTAATTTTGAGTATTATCGAATGCTTTGCATAAACGACGTAATTGATACTGTAATTACACCTCTTTTATAACCAACTGATTGTTATTTATACAGTTTAGTTGGAGGTATAATTGTATCACGTCTGCCGTTTCATTTTGCAGGCATTTGTGCGCATATTAGAACATTTATTAAAACACATACATTCCTTTTTTATCTACATTATGAAAATCAAATACATTATTTACACCCTATTAATTGTTGGTTTTGGTGCTTTTATAGCCTACCGAATTAGTGAAAACAGTGCTAAAGACGAAGGACCAAAAGATAAAGGAGGCAAATCTAAAGCCATGCAGTTATCTGGGATTGTGGTTCAACCAGAAAGTTTTGACAACAATTTGTCTTTATCAGGTTCGATAGAAGCTAATGAGCAAGTAGAAATTCGCTCTGAGGTTTCTGGTATTGTTGAAAGTATCAATTTTCAAGAAGGCAGTAATGTGAGTAAAGGACAATTGCTATTTAAGGTTAATGACACTGAATTAAGAGCACAATTAAGCCAAGCCAACACAAAAGAAAGTTTAGCTGCTGAAAATGAACGAAGAGCAAAACTATTATTGCAAAAAGAAGCCATTAGCCAAGAAGAATATGATGTAGCAAGAGCCGAATATGCTTCAACTAAAGCGCAAGGACAATTAATTAAAGCGCAAATTGCTAAAACAGCGGTAAGAGCTCCTTTTTCGGGAATAATTGGTTTGCGTTCCATTTCTAAAGGAACCTATATTACCCCAAGTATTTTAGTTGCTAATCTTGTAAACATTGGTAAACTTAAAATCACTTTTTCGATTCCTGAAAAATATGCTAACCAAATAAAAAACAATAGTGCTTTGAATTTTAAAGTCGCTGGATCATCTAAAACTTACGCCGCTAAGGTATACGCCATCGAGCCTACTGTAGAAATTACTACTAGAACGCTACAAGTGCGCGCCATTACTGATAATAAAGATGGAAAACTATTACCTGGTACTTTTGCAAATGTTGAATTGCCGTTAGATGTAATTAAAGACGCTATTGTGGTACCTAGTCAAGCAGTTATTCCAGTACAAAACGGAAAAAAAGTATTTATATCAAATATGGGGAAAGCCAAAGAAATTATGGTAGAAACCGCAACAAGAACAGATGCTTCTTTACTTATTTTATCAGGGTTAAAAGCAGGAGATACTGTAATTACTACTGGTGTAATGACATTAAAAAATGATGCACCCGTAAAAATCACTGTCAAAAAATAGCTCTTTGGCGAAAGCCTTATTTTCAAAAAATAAATAAAAACTAAATGAGTTTATCTACATTAAGTATAAAAAGACCAGTAATGACTATTGTTATGAACTTAACAATTGTGCTTTTCGGAATTATTGGGTACACCTATCTTGGCGTACGAGAATTTCCATCTATTGATCCCGCTCAGGTTTCGATACGTACAAATTACACTGGTGCCAACAGTGATATTATTGAATCCCAAATTACTGAGCCGCTTGAAAAAGCCATTAACTCTATTGACGGAATTAAAAATATAAGCTCAACAAGTGCACAAGGAAGTAGCTCCATTACGGTAGAGTTTAACTTAGACAAAGATTTAGAAGAAGCTGCAAATGATGTGCGTGATAAGGTCTCGCAAGCCATCCGTAGCTTACCACAAGATATTGATGCCGCACCAGTAGTCTCTAAGGCTGATGCCAATAGTGATGCGATTATTTCGATGACGGTACAAAGTGATAGCCGAAGTCCTCTGGAATTAAGTGATTATGCCGAAAATGTAATCTCACAACGTTTAGAAACTATTCCTGGAGTAAGTGGGGTTCAAATTTGGGGACAAAAAAGGTACGCGATGCGTTTGTGGATTGATCCAATAAAACTTGCATCATACGGATTAACAGTATCCGAAGTGCGAGCTGCTTTGAACGCACAAAATGTTGAATTACCATCAGGTAAATTAACTGGAGACAATACAGAATTGACGGTAAAAACGGTTGGAAACTTAGCTACTGCGGAGGAATTTAACAAAATCATTATTCGCTCAGAAGGCGAAAGAGTTGTTCGTTTAAGTGATGTAGGTCGCGCTGAATTAGGACCTGAAAATATAGAAACTAAATTAAGTCAATCTGGGTTGCCATTAGTTGGTTTAGCAATTGTACCTCGTCCGGGTGCTAATTATTTAGATATTTCTAAAGCTTTTTACGAGCAATTTGAAGCTTTAAAGAAAGATTTACCTAAAGATATCAAACTAAACATTGCTCTTGACAATACCATTTTTGTAAAGAAATCAGTACTAGAAGTAGCCGAAACCTTAGGGATTTCGATATTCTTAGTAATATTAATTATCTATTTATTTTTTAGAGATTGGGCCATTGCTTTTAGGCCTTTAATCGATATTCCAGTGTCGTTAATTGCCACTTTCTTTATTATGTGGCTGTTTGGTTTTTCAATCAATGTATTGACTTTATTAGCAATTGTATTGGCAACGGGATTAGTTGTTGATGACGGAATCGTAGTCACCGAAAATATTTTCAAAAAAGTAGAGGAAGGCATGACGCCTATTGAAGCGGCAATTAAAGGATCTAATGAAATTTTCTTTGCAGTAATTTCTATTTCTATAACGCTTGCCGCAGTTTTCTTACCAGTAATCTTTCTAGAAGGATTTGTTGGACGACTGTTTCGGGAATTTGGTGTTGTGATAGGTGCTGCCGTTTTAATTTCGGCTTTTGTATCGTTAACGCTTACGCCAATGTTGAATGCGTATTTAATGAAAAGTGGTGAACAAAAGAAATCTAAATTCTACATTGCAACTGAACCTTATTTCCAAAAATTAAATAGTTCTTACGCTGAATCATTAAGCCATTTTATGGCTAAAAAATGGTTAAGCTTCCCTATTTTGATTGCTTGTTTTGGTTTGATTTTTGTTTTTTATAATTTACTCCAAAAAGAAACGGCTCCTTACGATGACCGCAGTTCTTTAATTCTAAGAATGACTGCGCCTGAAGGATCAAGCTATGAATATACTGACCGATTCATGCAAGAAATATCCAAGCTTGTTGATGATTCTATTCCAGAGAAAAAAGTAAGTTTAGTGGTTACGTCTCCCGGATTTGGATCTTCATCTGTAAATAGTGGTTTTATGCGTCTTTCTCTAAAAGATAAAGGAGAAAGAACATTATCTCAAGACCAAATTGCAGATAAATTGACTAAATGGACTAAGCAATATCCTGATGCTAAAACATCAGTAACACAACAACCCACCATATCCGTAAGTAGGCGTGGCGGTTTACCAATTCAATACATTATACAATCACAGAGTTTTGCTAAACTAGAAGAAAAAATTCCGGAATTCATGGAAGAAGCAGGGAATGATCCCACCTTTGCTATGACTGATGTGAATTTAAAATTCAATAAGCCCGAAATTAACGTAACCATTGATCGTGAAAAAGCAGAGAGTTTAGGAATATCGGTTATTGATATTGCACAAACCTTGCAGTTATCCTTGAGCGGACAGCGTTTTGGTTACTTTATGAAAAAAGGAAAGCAATATGAAGTAATTGGTCAATTTGATCAAAAAGACCGTTCAAAACCATTGGATTTAACCTCGATGTATGTTAAAAATAACAAAGGAGAATTAATCCAAATGGACAATATAGTAAGTACAGAGGAACAAAGTAAACCGCCACAGCTATATCATAATAATCGTTTTATGGCGGCAACGGTTTCAGCAGCGCTCGCTCCAGGCAAAAGTATCAGTGATGGAATTGAAGCAATGGAAAGAATTAGAGCCAAGGTACTTGACGATACTTTCACTACAGATTTAGGAGGAGAATCCAGAGATTTTGTTGAGAGTAGTTCGAATACATCGTTTGCTTTTGGTCTGGCTTTATTATTGATTTTCTTGATTCTAGCAGCACAATTTGAAAGCTTTATCGATCCGTTTATTATCATTTTGACGGTACCCATGGCAGTTGCGGGAGCATTGTTCTCCTTGTGGTTGTTTGACCAAACTTGGAATATCTTTAGCCAGATTGGAACCGTAATGTTAATTGGTTTGGTTACTAAAAACGGAATCCTAATCGTTGAGTTTGCGAATCAATTGCGGGAACAAGGCAAACCAAAACTAGAAGCAATATTAGAAGCTTCAGAAGCACGTTTACGTCCTATATTAATGACAAGTTTAGCAATTTCATTAGGAGCATTACCTATTGCAATGTCATTAGGAGCAGCGTCAACAAGTAGAATAGGTATGGGTGTTGTTATTGTAGGAGGAACTATTTTCTCTTTGGTCCTAACCTTATTTGTTATACCAGCACTTTATTTTATGTGGTCTAAAACGCGTAAACATTATCCTGAATTTGATCACATTGATGAATATGAAAAAGAAAGTAAATAAACGTATGAAAACTACAACGCTATTCAAAACTTTGCTCTTATTTTTCTTTTGTGTTTCCATGACCAATGCACAAGAGATTTTAACCATTGAGCAAGCGATGCAAATTGCATTAGAAAATAATTACGAAATCAAAATCGCTAAAAACGATTTAAAAATAGAGGAAACTAATGTTGCTGCAGGAAATGCTGGTATGTTACCTAAAGCCACTGCTACCGTAGTGCAAAATAACAACCTACAAAACCTTTCACAAACTAGAACTGATGGCACTACAACAAGCTTAGATAATGCTAAAAGCAATAGTTTGAATTATGGTGTGGGTTTAGACTGGACTATTTTTGACGGTTTTAAAATGTTTGCAAAAAAAAACCAATTAAAAGAATTGCAAAAACTAGGCGAAACACAGTTGCGGTTAACGATTATTACAAAAATAAGCGATGTTCAAGAGGCTTATTATAATCTCGTGCAACAACAGCAGCAATTATCCGCTCTTGATACTACAATTGTGATTTCTAATCAACGGCTTACGCTGGCACAAAACCGTTTTACAATTGGAAAAGCTTCAAAATTAGAAGTTTTAAATGCCCAAGTAGACATTAATACGGATCAGGTTGCTTTGTTGAGACAGCAAGAATTATATGCCAATTCTAAACTAATATTGAATCAAATATTAGCTCGTGATACACCAATGGATTTTAGAGTTAGTGATGAATTTTTAATTTCAGAAAAACTAGAATTTGCCATTTTAAAAACCGAAGCTGAGAAACAAAATCCGCAAATACAAGCTTTGTTAATTAGTAAAAGAGTGGCTGAGTTAGCGCTAAAACAAATAAAAGCAGCTCGCTACCCTACTTTAAAAGTAAATACAGGCTACAATTTTGCCGAAAATAAATCGAGTTTGGGTTTTACTACACAATCATCAGCAAGAGGATTGAATTATGGTTTTAGTGCTTCACTAAATTTGTTTGATGGTTTTGCTCAAAAACGAAATGAAAAGATTGCAGGCATCCAAATTGAAAATGCAGGTATCCAAATAGCACAACAAAATCAAGCTTTAAATACCCAATTAGCAACGGCTTATCAAACTTATTTAACTAATCTAGAGTTGATTCGTTTAGAAGAAAAAAACCAAGAAATTGCACAACAAAATTTAGCCATTACTTTAGATAAATTTAGAATTGGTACCATTACCACAATCGAATTTAGAACGGCACAATTGAATTATGTCAATGCAAAAGTACGTTATAGTGATGCACAGTTTCAAGCAAAATTATCTGAAATTGCTTTGAAAGAATTGGCTGGAATTATCAATTTTTAGATTAGATTTGTAATCCTATTGAAAATTTTTACACTTTTAAATCCAATTAACCTCCGATAATTAATAAATGATTTCATACAACCCAAAAGACTGGATCACCTTTATATTTCGTTTTCACAAAGCCGAAACTTTTCGCAAGTTAATTCCTATGATGATCTTCATTGGTTTGTATTCTGCCGGAATTGCCTATCTGGAAATAGAATATTGGGTACTTCCTGAGGACAGCCACGTCAAGAACATCTCTATCATGCACGGAATGTTAGGATTTGTTATTTCGTTACTGCTTGTCTTTAGAACAAATACTGCCTATGATCGCTGGTGGGAAGGAAGAAAAATATGGGGAAGTTTAGTGAATAACAGTCGGAATCTAGCGCTTAAACTAGCCGTTATTTTACAGGAAGAGTCGGATCGTACTTTTTTTAGAAAAGTGATTCCGAGTTACGCTTCGATTCTAAACAAACATTTAAAGAATGAAGAAACCAGCAAGCAACTCTTTGATGATGTTGATATCGAACACCACAAACACCGTCCAAATCAAGTTGCTAAAATATTATTTCAGAAGATTAATGACTTGTACATTAGTAAAAAAATAACGGGAGATCAATTGATTATTTTGAATCATGAAATACAATCCTTCACTGATATTTGTGGCGCTTGTGAGCGAATAAAAAATACGCCTATACCCTACTCTTACAGTGCTTTTATTAAGAAATTTATATTTTTTTATGTGATGACATTGCCTTTTGGGTATGTTTTTAATTTAGGCTATTTTGTTATTCCCGTAGTAATTTTTACTTTTTATGTATTGGCAAGTTTAGAACTAATTGCCGAAGAAATAGAAGATCCTTTTGGGTATGATGCCAATGATTTACCTACAAAGAAAATAAGTGAGAACATTAAGCGTCACGTAGAAGAGTTGTTATAAATCTACAGTTTTTTTTGAAATGCTGATTTTGAAATGGAAATGTGTTAAAATAGCCCTGATGGCAGTGGCATCCTCTTATTGTTGCGCTAGCAAGAATAATAGATATAGCGTACAGCAGGTGAAAATAGTGTTAGAATTTGTAAACGTTCTGCTCCTAATAAAGATATCCATTTTTAATATCATTGAAAATTAAAAACTAATGAATGCTAAATCAAGAATCAAATCTATTTTAAAAACTACTAGTTTAGACACTTCAGTTACTGGTTTCCCAACGTTTAATTTATCCCAATTAAAACTTCAAAATGAGCTGGATTTAGAATTACCTACAAATATTAGGTTAGGGCACATAGTCGAAAAAATAGTTTCGGAGTTGATAAAAACCGCTACAAATTATAAAGTGGTTTATGAAAATGTACAAATAATTGAGGAACAAAAAACCATTGGCGAAATTGATTTTATATTAGAAGATTTAAAAGAAAAACAACTTATTCACTTAGAACTAGCCTATAAATTCTACTTATTAGATCCTAGCATATCATCAAATCCTTTAAAAAACTGGATTGGCCCCAACAGAAATGATTCTTTAAGCGAGAAATTAGAAAAATTAAGAATAAAGCAATTTCCGTTGTTACATCATAAAGCAACAGCAGCAACTTTTGACGCTATTAACATTAATAATATTCCTCAAGCTTTGTGTTTACTCGCTTCCTTGTTTATTCCTTTTAATTTTAAAGATAGCCTAGCTCCTACCTATCAAAAAGCAGTTAAGGGTTATTATGTAAACTTGGCTACTTTTGTGAGCCTCCATAATATAGAAAAAAACTACTATTTACCCTCTAAAAAGGAATGGGGAATGGATCCAGATACAAATGAAACTTGGCATGAGTTCATAAATTTTGTAGAAACTTTAAAAATAAATATGCATGAAAAACAAGCGTCTTTGTGTTGGCAAAAACAAGGTGCTGAATTTATTCAGTTTTTTATAGTTTGGTGGTAATCCCATTTATTATTAATTATTTTTACTTTTAAAACGTATTAAAATGCAAATTAGAAAAGCTACAAAAGCCGACGCTCCTGAAATTGCAAGCTGTTTACTTCTCGCTATGGACACAATTATTCATGCCTTTATTGGCACTAAGGATAATGCTGCTGCAAAAGCATTTTTAATGTACTTTGTAAGTAAGGAGAATAATCAATATTCCTATGAAAATTGTTGGGTTGCTGTCGAAAATAATAAAGTCGTAGGTGCTATAAATTGCTATGATGGAAAAAATTTAGAAGCGTTAAGAGTACCTATTTTAGCGTATTTAAAAACAAATTATAATAATACAATTATTATTGAAGATGAAACTCAGGAAGGAGAGGTCTACATTGATACTTTTGGAGTAAAACCAGACCAACAAGGAAAAGGAATAGGCTCACAATTATTACAATTTTTAATCGAAAAATATGTAGTTGACGACAAAAAAACGCTTGGATTACTTGTGGAAGAAGCTAATGTAGCCGCTAAAAAACTTTATTTAAAATTGGGTTTTAAACCAATTACTAAGAAAACCTTAGTGGGTAAAAAAATGGAACAACTCCAGATAAAACCTGCTTTTTTAAGTTAGTAAAGATTATTTATCAAGTAAATAATAGTATTTTAGATTTTCGCTTTATAATTACCTAAAGTGCTATTAATAAAAAACAAAAACTATGAAGAAAAACACGGATTTAGGATTATTAATCCTACGTATTGCAGTAGGTTTATTGATGTTATTACACGGAATCGCAAAAATAGGTCATACCTCTTTCATTGAAGGAATGCTTATTGATAAAGGGCTACCAGCTTTTTTGTCCTACGGAGTTTACATCACAGAACTTATTGCTCCTTTCTTAATTTTAATAGGTTTTAGAACGCGATTAGCGGCAGCAGCTTATGTTTTTGGAACTTTATTTATTCTGTTTTTAGTACATGCTAATGAAATATTTATGTTGAATAATAATGGTGGTTGGCAAGTAGAATTACTTGGTTTATATTTGTTAGGAGCGCTTGCATTATTTTTCACAGGTGGTGGAAAATTAGCGGCTTCATCATACAATAAATGGGACTAATAATTTTACAAATAGTTTTATCCATATACAATTTACCTCACTCAATGGCTAAGGCTGTAAGTGAGGTTATTTTTTAATTAGAGAGAAAAACTTATTGATATTGAATAATCAAAACGCCAATGCAATACAAATTTTAATTTTGCTTTTTTATCAATTTCTACTTAAAACGGTATAAAATCACCATTATTCTGTTATTTTTTACTTATATTTACGAAATAACCTTTCAAAAAGGCTTAAAAACGTTTTGGATCTTACCAACAATTGTTTACGAATTGTAGTTTTTAGTCTTTCTAATTATAAAATAAAAAATTATGAAAACGATGACCTGTAAAGAACTTGGAGGAGCATGTGACGCCAAGTTTCAAGCAACAACCTTTGAGGAAATGGCAGAATTAAGTAAAAAGCACGCATTAGAAATGATTGAAAAATCAGATGAAGCACACAGTAAGGCAATGAGAGAAATGCAAGAACTAATGCATTTTCCGCAAGGAATGAATGCTTGGTATGAAAATAAAAGAAAAGCATTTGAATGCTGTCCATCTACAAATTAAGAACACCAAACTCCATATAAAAACCCTTTCAAAAATTAATTTGAAAGGGTTTTCTATTTTAATAGTAAATAAAATATTAGATAGCTGCTACAGCTTTTATCTCGTCGATAATTCTTAAAGCAAGTGTGTCAGCTTTTTCCTGTGAAGGCGCTTCTGTATAAATACGGATAATTGGCTCCGTATTCGATTTTCTCAAATGAACCCATTCATTAGCAAAATCAATTTTTACACCATCGATTGTTGTAATGTTTTCATCTTTATACTTTTGGGTCATGGCTACAAGAATTGCATCAACATCAATTTGCGGTGTTAACTCGATTTTGTTTTTGCTCATGTAATATTCAGGATACGAAGCACGCAAAGCTGAAACAGTCATTTTTTTGTTTGCTAAGTGTGTTAAAAACAAAGCCACACCCACTAAACTATCACGACCATAATGCGATTCTGGATAAATGATTCCACCATTTCCTTCTCCACCTATAATGGCATTATTTTTTTTCATTAAGTCAACCACATTCACTTCCCCTACTGCACTAGCTTCGTAAGTTCCGTTGTGTCTGTTGGTAACATCAGCCAAGGCACGTGAAGATGACATGTTAGATACAGTATTACCAGGGGTTTTACTCAAAACATAATCAGCACAAGCTACAAGGGTATATTCTTCTCCAAACATTTCTCCGTCTTCGCAAATAAATGCCAAACGGTCTACATCTGGATCTACCACTACTCCAAGATCTGCTTTTTCTTTTACAACTAATTCTGAAATATCTGTTAAATGCTCTTTTAGAGGTTCTGGATTGTGAGGAAAATGCCCGTTTGGTTCACAGTATAATTTGACCACTTCAACCCCCATTAATTCTAGCAATTTTGGAATAATGATACCTCCCGATGAATTTACTCCATCTACAACTACTTTAAATTTAGCCGCTTTTACAGCATCTACGTCTACTAGTGGCAGATTCAACACTTCATCAATATGAATGTCCATATATGCATCGTTCTCTGTGATTTCGCCTAAACTATCTACATCTGAGAAATCAAAATCTTCATTATCTGCTATGACTAAAATTTTCTCTCCTTCAATTCCGTTCAAGAATTCTCCTTTTCCGTTCAATAACTTCAAAGCATTCCATTGTTTTGGATTGTGAGAAGCCGTAAGGATGATTCCTCCATTTGCTTTTTCAAGCGGTACAGCAATTTCTACTGTTGGTGTTGTAGACAATCCTAAATCAATTACATCAATTCCTAAACCTATTAATGTGTTTACTACTAAATTATGAATCATTGGTCCGGATATACGTGCGTCACGACCTACAACAACTTTTAATTTTTCACCATCACTAGTAGCTCCCACACTATTTTTTAACCATGTACCATATGCCGAAGCAAATTTTACTGCATCAAGTGGTGTTAAGTTGTCTCCAACTTTACCTCCTATAGTTCCACGAATTCCTGATATTGATTTTATTAAAGTCATTCTTATTTTTTTAAATGTTGATTATCGTTATATTTTTCACAAATATAATAATTGACGCTTTAAAAAAGTCATTTAGAATTCATAATTTAGGCGAATGAACTTTTTAGCACACATATACCTTTCTGACGACAACGATCACATTAAAATTGGTAATTTCATGGCTGATGGAATTCGAGGGAAAAACTTTGATACTTTTCCTGTGGATATCCAAAAAGGAATTGCCCTTCATCGCGCAATAGATACTTACACTGACGCCCATCCCATTTTTAGAGAAAGTACCAAAAAACTACACTCCCGTTACCATCATTATGCGGGTGTGATTGTAGATATTTTTTATGACCATTTTCTAGCCAAAAACTGGACGGTTTACTCCAATGAAAATCTTGAAGAGTACATTCAGCAATTTTATCAATCTCTAAAAGACAATAAACCTTTATTGACCGAAAGAACAATAGGAATGATGCCTTACATGATAAAGCAAAACTGGTTATCTAGTTATCAAACAGTTGACGGAATAAAAAACATATTAACTCAAATGGATCGCCGTACAAAAAACGAGTCCAAAATGCGTTTCGCTACGGAGGAACTTCGAGAATTTTACACCGAATTCGAAAAGGAATTCACACTTTTCTTTGAAGATTTAAGAGCGCATGTCAAAGCACAATTAAACGCTTAAACTTATCAGTCTTAAACAAACTGCTACCAATAACCATAAACCATGAAAAAAATAACACTACTACTCTTCATTGCTATAATTGGTTGCAAGTCGAATGAAAAAACGGTACGCCCTATGGGTTTAGTATCCAATAAAGCGATGGTAGTTTCTGCGCGAGAAGAAGCTTCTAAAATAGGAACCGAAATCATGCAAAAAGGCGGAAATGCTTTTGACGCTATGGTAGCCACTGAACTGGCTCTAGCGGTAGCCTATCCTTACGCAGGAAATTTGGGTGGCGGTGGTTTTATGGTGTATCGAAAATCAAATGGCGAAGTAGGAACTTTAGATTATAGAGAAAAGGCACCTTTAGCAGCTTCAAAAGACATGTTTCTCGATGAAAACGGAAATGTTATTCCCGGAAAAAGCACTAAATCAGCGCTGGCAATAGGTATTCCTGGAACGATTGCTGGAATTTTTGCTGTCCATGAAAAATTAGGTTCTTTACCTATTGAAACTATTTTAGAACCCGTTATTCGATTAGCAGAAAAAGGAGTAATTGTTACTAAAAAACAAGAAGAACGCCTAACCAGTTACCGTGATCAATTGAACAAAATCAATGGAGATAACAGTGTTTTATCTCACACATATAAAGAAAAAGATACTATTAAATATCCTGCATTAGCCGCTACTTTAAAACGGATTGCAAAAAATGGACGTGACGAATTCTATAAAGGAGAATCGGCTACAATTTTAATTGCTTACCTGCAAAGTAAAGGAGCAATAATCACAAAAGAAGATTTAGCTACTTACGAAGCTAAATGGCGTACGCCACTTACATTTAAATACAAAGATCTAAATATCATCTCCATGGCTCCACCTAGTAGTGGCGGGATTTGTTTAGCACAAATATTCAATATGATTGAACCTTTTAATCTTAGCCAAATGGGACACAATTCTCCTGAAGCCATTCAGGTAATTGTAGAAGCAGAACGAAGAGCCTACGCTGATAGAAGTTACTTTTTAGGGGATCCTGATTTTGTCAAGATTCCGTTAAAAGGACTTATGAATCCTGCTTATTTAAAAAGCCGAATGGATGATTTTAATATTGATAAAGCAACTCTTTCAAGTAGTATAAAAGAAGGCAATATTACTTATAATGAAAGTATGGAAACCACACATTATTCAATTGTAGATCAATTTGGAAACGCTGTATCAGCTACTACAACGCTAAATGCGGGTTATGGTTCTAAATATTATTGTGAGGAATTAGGCTTTTTTCTAAACAACGAAATGGATGATTTTAGTGCTAAACCGGGTGTGCCTAATATGTTTGGTTTAGTAGGAAATGAAGCAAATAGTATTGCTCCAGGAAAAAGGATGTTGAGTTCTATGACACCTACAATTGTTGAGAAAAAAGGAAAATTATATATGGTGGTAGGTTCGCCAGGTGGTTCTACAATTATCACATCAGTGTTACAAACTATTTTAAATGTTTATGAGTATAATTTTAACATGCAAAAAGCGGTAAACGCCCCTCGTTTTCACCATCAATGGTTGCCTGATATAATCACTTTTGAACCCAATACTTTTAGTACCAATACACTAAATGTTTTGAAAGCAAAAGGATACTTAATCAATGAGAAAACTACTCCTGTTATCGGAAAAGTAGATGCTGTTTTAGTTTTACCAAATGGAAAATTAGAAGGAGGAGCTGATTTTAGAGGAGACGATAAAGCGGTTGGTTTTTAAGAATTTCGTATTTGAAACAAGAGAATTGCCCTCATAAAGATTTAAGAATACGATTTCGTTAGTAATATTATATTATTTCGTTAAAAAGAAGCGCTCAAAAAATTCACTTGCGCTTAAAATAATAGTAATTTAGCACTTTCAAAAAAAAATAAATGTTTAAAAAATATATTTCTAAACTAGAAAGTATCATTGCTTGGTCACAATCCATATTGACAGAAAAACAATTTATTTTCTTATCTAGTATTTTAGTTGGTATCACATCTGCCTTTGCTGTAATTGTTTTAAAGACTTTTGCGCACTGGGTATTTTCATTTGCTACGTACATCAACGGAATGCTAAAGTTAAGTTTTATAAACAGTATTTTACCTATTGCAGGTTTAGTTTTGACAGTATTTGTTGTCAAACGTTTTTTAGGTGGATCTATTGAAAAAGGAACCTCACAAATTTTATATGCTGTAGCAAAAAAGGCCAGTATTATTCAGAAAAAACAAATGTATGCCCAAATCTTTACTAGTTCCTTAACAGTAGGTTTAGGAGGATCAGCGGGTTTAGAGAGTCCTATTGTGGTTACAGGAGCTGCTTTTGGTTCTAATTATGCTCAAAAATATAAATTAAGTTACAAGGACAGAACCTTATTAATAGGCTGCGGAGTAGCTGCAGGTATTGCAGCTGCCTTTAATGCTCCTATAGCGGGAGTACTTTTTGCCATAGAATTTTTATTAGTAGATGTAAGCATCTCAGCATTTACACCTATCATGATTGCTGCTGCAACAGGAGCACTTGTATCAGTAATTGCTTTAGATGAAACCATCTTACTGAACTTTAAACAACAACAAGTTTTTGATTACCATAAAATTCCATTTTACATTATCTTAGGAATAATCACTGGTTTTTTATCTATTTATTATACTCGAAATTTTCAAAGAACTGAGCACTTTTTTCACAAGCTAAAACTGAATCCGTATAAAAAAGCGTTGCTGGGAGCAGGTATGTTGGCGGTGTTAATTTTTATATTCCCAACCCTTTTTGGGGAAGGATATGAAAGCATCAAAGTATTGTCAGACAGTAATCCTGGTAAAATATTAGAAAACACCTTATTTAGTAAGTACAGCGACAATAACTATGTTTTAATTGCCTTTGTAGGATTAACAATGATGTTAAAGGTTTTTGCTTCTGGAATTACGCTTGGTGCAGGAGGTAATGGTGGAAATTTTGCTCCTTCCCTATTTGTGGGATCGTACGTAGGTTTTGTTTTTTCAAAAATTATAAATCTAACCGGTTTAACCCATTTGCCCGTAAGTAATTTTACAATGGTTGGAATGGCTGGTATTTTAAGTGGTTTATTTCACGCTCCATTGACCGCAATATTCTTAATTGCTGAAATTACAGGTGGCTATAGTTTAATGCTTCCTTTAATGATTGTTGCCTCAATAAGTTTTGCTATTTCTAAACGTTTTGAGAAGCACTCTATGGATGTAAAAGATTTGGCTCAAAAAGGACATGCCTTTACTAGTAACAAAGATACTAATGTACTTTCTACCTTAGAAACTACTTCTATCATTCAAACGGATTATTTAACGCTTTCACCTGATGAAAACTTAGACAAACTAGTTGATTTAATTTCGCATTCTAATCAAGTAATATTTGCTGTAGTCGATAAAGACAAGCATTTATTAGGTGTTGTTCATTTTAACAATATTCGCGAAATTATTTTTAATAGCTACCGTGTTAAGTACACTTTAGTGAAAGATATTATGGCCACGCCACAGGAAGTAATTTACCCTTTTAACAGCATGGAAACTGTAATGAATAAGTTTGAAAGGTCTAAAGTGGCTTTCTTACCAGTTATAAAAGACGAGAAATATTTTGGTTTTATCTCTAAATCAGTAGCTCTGGAGGCTTACAGAAGTAAGTTAAAAGCAATGACTATTGAATAAATACAAAACGCTAACCACAAATTAGCGTTTTTTTATGCGCAATACCTAAACGTAATAAAAACCACAAATAGTTATAAATAGCCCCGATTGCAGTGAAAATCCTTGTGGGGTAAGTGTTTTGCCACACAAGATTGTAACGAAAAGCGGGAGGGAACGCAATTGAAACACCAACTTATTATGCTCTTAAAAAAACACAAACTACTATTCTATATTATTGATAGGTCCTATTTTAACACAAAGTTCTAAACTGTTCTATTGAAAGAATAAATCAAAAGGTTAACTTTGCTTTTTTGCAAAAAATTATGTTAGACAAAGACAATACTATTGAAGTTCAAGGTGCCCGTGTGCACAACCTTAAAAACATAGATATCTCCATTCCTCGCGAAAAACTAGTGGTTATTACTGGCCTTTCAGGTTCTGGGAAATCATCACTTGCTTTCGACACTATTTATGCCGAAGGACAGCGCCGCTATGTAGAAACTTTTTCAGCTTATGCTAGGCAGTTTCTTGGTGGACTCGAGCGTCCTGATGTGGATAAAATTGACGGACTATCGCCTGTGATTGCTATTGAACAAAAAACGACCAGTAAGAGTCCGCGCTCCACTGTGGGTACAATCACGGAGATATACGATTTCTTGCGTTTACTATTTGCTCGTGCTGCTGATGCTTACAGTTACAATACAGGCGAGAAAATGGTGAGTTACAGTGATGAGCAAATCAAGGAATTAATTACCAACGATTTTTTGAATAAACGCATCAATATCCTTGCTCCAGTTATTAGAGCGAGAAAGGGACATTATGGCGAATTATTCCAGCAAATTGCCAAACAAGGTTTCTTGAAAGTACGTGTTAATGGCGAGGTTCGCGAAATCACATCTGGAATGAAACTGGACCGTTACAAAACGCATGATATTGAAATTGTAGTTGATCGCATGCTGGTTGAAGATACTGCAGACAATCAAAAGCGTTTATCAGAAAGCATTAATACGGCCATGCATCACGGTGAAAATGTATTGATGATTCTTGATCAAGACAGTAATGAAGTGCGTTATTTTAGTAGAAATTTAATGTGTCCTACAACGGGAATTTCGTACCAAAATCCGGAGCCAAATTTATTTTCATTTAACTCTCCTAAAGGGGCGTGTGATCATTGTAACGGACTAGGAACGGTGAACGAAATCAATATTAAAAAAATAATTCCGAATCCTAAATTATCTATAAAAGCGGGTGGTTTTGCACCTTTGGGCGAGTACAAATCGTCTTGGATTTTTAAGCAATTGGAAATTATAGGTGAAAAATATGGTTTTAAAAATACTGATGCCATAGAAACGATTCCAGAAGAAGCCATGGAAATGATTTTGAATGGTGGAAAAGAAAAATTCACGATCAACTCTAAAGATTTAGGAGTTGCTCGAGACTATAAAATAGACTTTGAAGGAATCTCCCATTTTATAAAAAACCAATTCGACGAAAGTGGTTCTACAACTATTAAAAGATGGGCAAAAGAATTCATGGATGAAATAAAATGTCCGGTTTGTGAGGGTTCACGATTAAAAAAAGAAGCCTTATTTTTTAAAATAAACGAGAAAAACATATCCGAATTATGTGATATGGATATTGCTGATTTAACGGTTTGGTTCAAGGATTTGGACAACCATTTATCTGATAAGCAAAAACGAATTGCTACTGAAGTGGTCAAAGAAATCAACGATAGATTGAACTTCTTGATGAATGTAGGTTTAGAATATTTGGCTTTAAGCCGAAGTTCAAAATCACTTTCTGGTGGTGAGGCACAACGTATTCGATTGGCTACCCAAATAGGCTCACAATTAGTGGGTGTTTTATACATATTAGATGAGCCAAGTATAGGTTTACACCAAAGAGACAACGAAAAGCTAATTCATTCCTTAGAGCAATTGCGCGATCTTGGGAACTCGGTTATTGTCGTGGAGCACGATAAAGACATGATTGAGCAAGCAGATTATATAATTGATATAGGTCCAAAAGCAGGAAAATTTGGTGGAGAGATTATCAGTATAGGAACTCCAGCCGAAACATTAGCCTCAGATACGATTACAGCACAATACTTGAACGGAAAAATGAAATTTGAGATTCCGAAAAAGCGACGTGAAGGAAACGGAAAATTTTTAAAATTAACTGGAGCAACTGGAAACAACTTAAAAAATGTAACAATTGATTTGCCTCTTGGTAAAATGATTTGTGTGACGGGTGTTTCTGGTAGTGGAAAATCTACTTTAATAAATGAGACCCTCTACCCTATATTGAATGCTTTTTATTTTAATGGTGTCAAAAAACCACAACCGTATAAAAAAATAGAAGGCTTAGAACATATTGACAAAGTAATTGCGATAGACCAGAGTCCGATAGGGAGAACACCGCGTTCTAACCCTGCCACTTACACTGAGGTTTTTACTGAAATAAGAGCTTTGTTTACAAAAACATCTGAGAGCATGATTCGCGGATATAAAGCGGGTCGTTTTAGTTTTAATGTAAAAGGTGGTCGCTGTGAAACTTGTCAAGGATCAGGTGTGCGAACTATAGAAATGAACTTTTTACCAGATGTTTACGTTGAATGCGAAACTTGCCAAGGAAAACGTTTTAATAGAGAGACATTAGAGATACGATTCAAAGGAAAATCAATTTCGGATGTGTTGAATATGACCGTAGATGAGGCAGTACCTTTTTTTGAAATGATTCCGAAAATCTATAGAAAAGTAAAAACGATTCAAGATGTTGGTTTGGGCTATATTACACTAGGACAACAAAGCACCACGCTTTCTGGCGGTGAGGCGCAACGTATTAAATTAGCAGGTGAATTGTCTAAAAAAGATACTGG
The DNA here is from genome assembly GCF_013294005.1 of Flavobacterium gelidicaeli. GTDB lineage: Bacteria > Bacteroidota > Bacteroidia > Flavobacteriales > Flavobacteriaceae > Flavobacterium. The sequence continues at coordinate 57,947 of NZ_JABSNK010000003.1, read as the reverse complement.
AAACACTTTTTATATTTTGGATGAACCTACCACAGGCTTGCATTTTGAAGACATTAGAGTACTGATGGAAGTGATTAACAAGTTAGTAGACAAAGGAAATACTATCTTGATTATTGAGCATAATATGGACGTAATCAAACTCGCTGATTATATCATTGACATAGGCCCTGAAGGTGGTAAAGGAGGCGGACAGTTAGTTGCAAAAGGTACACCTGAAGAAGTTGCAAAAAACAAAAAAAGCTATACGGCAAAATTCTTGAAAAAGGAATTGAAATAGTTTTAAAAAATACAGCAACCACAAATAAGACTTTTATACTTTGTCTTGTTTGTGGTTTTTTTAAACACTTATCTCACTAATTTATCATTGTGAGGAACAAAGCAATCTCTATTTATCCAAATAAATTGGCTTTAAAAGTCCTATTTTACAATTTATACAGCGTATTTTGAATTGAATTTTTTATTTTCATTAACAAGATTATTATTATACATTTGACAAGATTAAAATAACTTTTGAAGTAAAGGAAAAGTTAAAAATACAACCAAAACTTAAATAATTAATATGAAAATAATTTTACTCAGCTTAGTTTTTATCATGTCATTTTCTAGCTAATCACAAAATGATTATACTACAAAAATTGATTCAATTGAAAAAACTTTCACCTATGAACATGGAATAATAAAATTGTCTAATGGTGTAGGGAGTATTACGATTCCAAAAGGATTTAAGTACCTAAACTCTACTCAAGTGGAGCGAGTACTTTTTGAATTGTGGGGAAATCCAAAGTCTGATAATATGACACTAGGACTTTTACTTCCTGAAAACCAAGGTGTATTAGATCAAAAAGGCTATGTTTTTAACTTTCAATACGATGAAATTGGATATGTGAAAGATGATGATGCAGATGATATTGATTATGATGATTTATTGATTCAAATGAGAAAAGATGTCGAAACAGAAAATGTAGATAGAAAAAAAGAAGGTTATGAATCTATAAGTATCGTAGGATGGGCAGCAAAACCGTTTTATGATGAAGATAGAAAAATTTTACACTGGGCTAAAAAAATAAAATTTGGTAACGAACCAATAAATACGCTAAATTATAATATTAGAATTCTAGGTAGAAAAGGAGTCATTGTATTAAATGCCATCGCAACAGAAACAGAATTGCCTTTAGTTCAAAAAGATATTAAAAAAGTACTGGATATTGTTCAATTTAATGATGGTTATAAATATGAAGAATTCGATAGTTCAATAGATAATGTTGCTGCGTGGACAATTGGAGGTTTAGTTGCGGGTAAAATATTAACTAAAGTTGGTATTTTTGCACTAGTTGCTAAATTTGGAAAAATTATTATTCTTGCATTACTGGGTTTCTTTGGTGCTTTTAAAAATAAGATAAAAAATTTATTTTCGAAAAATAAGGAGGAAGAATCAATTGAAAAAATAGAAGAAACTGATTCTAATCCTGAGTAATAAACCTTTCTACATAATTATTCCACAAACAGCACTATTTAAACACAGTCGGTTTGTGGTTTTTTATTAATAGCTTTTCATAAGACTAATACCAATTGACTTCTTGAAATCACCATTAAATTAACATTGTGAGGAACAAAACAATCTCTTCCAGTTAATTCTTAGACTTGGCTTATAAACACTAATCTCACTAGTTACTATATATAACTTTACGCTTTGAGTACTGAAAAAAAAGGCACGCAGATTTTGAATATTTTAGTAGAGCAGTTATGATTAATCTGCGAAAATCTCTAAAATCTGCGTGGTTTTATAAGTAGATATCTGGTAACGTATAGCAATTAACCTTATTATTTTTTTGTTTTGATAAATACAATAAATTTTCCGAAAACGAAAACGATGCACCCCACTACTCCTGCTACAAATAATCCAGTTAGGAATGAAAAACTTCTTCCTGTATCTCTTGTCACTTTTTCTAAAGCTTCTTTTTGTGCTACAGTAATTTCGTTTGCTGTAAAGAATCCGTCTTGATTCAAATCAAATTTTTCTAACACTAATTGTGAGTTAATAGTGGTATACCAAGCTCCTCCTATAATTAAAATATACACTATTAAAAAAACTGTTAGACTTGTCCACAACCATTTTTGGTCTATAGAAGTAAATAATCGCTTACGTTGATATAAAACAGCTATTAAAACCAAAACTGAAATTATTGTAGGAATAATAAAATGATACGGTAAACTGATGCTTAGATTCATGGTAATGTTTGCTTCTTTAAATTAATAACTTATTGCAATAATAATTACCAAAATTGTAAATATAACCAAAATTATTTAATAGCGGAAGCGGGATTTTTTTTACAATAACTGATATAGAAGTATTAGATAAATAATGTAATTAAGATGTTTTTCATTATTTTAACTTAAAACTCAGATTTCAATTTTTTGGGTAAGATTGCCACTAACGTTTAGCTAATTTGAAATGGTTATTTGAACTCGTTAATATTACTTGTCTTGCGTAAATATCTAATAAATATTCCTATTGTATTCATTCTACTTTTTGTAAAGTTGTTTGGTGAATAATAGCAAATCTGTCTCATTTTTAGCAACTTGTCAATATCTGTATACTCAATACTTAAAAATAATTGCGCTTTAACAGCTTCAAGTCCAAAACCTTTTGATTCAATAATAATATCAAGTAATTGGTCCTTTTTATTTTTAATTAAAGATTTTGGATTCTGTGCATTCTTTAACTCTAGAAGACCTTCATTTTCGAGCCAAATAATTACTGGAGATTTAATATCTCCAAATCTTTCAATAAAACCAATATCATTTGTAACCAATGTACCGTATTTGTTTTGAGGACTTGTATCATTTTTTAACCAATCAAGACTTGATTTTTTTTCTACTTTAGATTTTTTACCTATAGTTTTGATACTTTCCAAATATTTAATTCCATCGTTTCCAGAAAGTTCTGCTAATGCATAAATTGCTTTTGTTTGCACTTCGTCATACTTAGTGGATTCAATTATTTGCTTTATAAATTCAATTGATTTTGGATTACTTATATACATTAACGCACCAATAAGGTCTTGCTGAATTTCTGTGTCATTAGTCTGTTGAAAAATCTTTTCAATTATTGGAATTGAGGATTCATAGATCGCAAGTGAACTTAAATAACCAGCCCAAATTTTACTCCATCCAATATTGTTAGATTTTAAATTATCCAAAGCCATTTGTTCACCATATTCAGCAGTAAAAATTAATTCTGTGAAAAGATTAGCGATTGTCTCATTGTTTTCTGTTGGCTTATTCAAAAGAGCTAACAACTCTTTGCCTTTTTCTGGACTATGGATTAGAAGATTGTGGCACAATGCAAATACGCTGTTTGTTGGCTTATTGATTAAGATAGCTTTTTTTACTTCATTATAAAGTTGTAATTCTTTTATTATTTGTTCTTTTTCAAAAGTTGCTTTCGATTCTCCGTAAAAACTCAATCCACTAAATCGATATAATTCAGGTTTAAACTCATCAAAATGTGCAATAATTTTTTTATCAAGAGAGTCGGAAGTAATACTTTGAGCAAAAGTATTTGTCGCTGTAATAATCAATAAAAAGGCAAATATTTTTTTCATTTTTTTATTATAATCAAGTTTGTCTAGTTTACATATACTAAAATTAGTGCTACAATTTTCGCGCTTGACAAGATTGGAGAGTTTATAACTACGTATATAATACCAAAAATAAGAAATGGAAATACTAATTACACTAAATACCCAATCTGGCTAAATAGCTGCTGTTTGCTAAGTTTTATTTATCTTATTTTTTTAAAGATAAGTTCTATATTATCATTTTTTAACTTTAAAATATTGTTTCTTAATTCGAAATTTCCATTAAATAAAGTCTCTCTTTTAGTTGTATCAATTACAAAATTTGCTTGCGAATATATTTTTTTGATATAATCATTTGGATAAGATTTTAATGTGATTTTTTTATGTGTTAAGTCAAAAGTGAAACGACCTCTTCTGTCCATTTTTGTTTTTCCAAATTCAACAGTTTGAAAACTATCTCGTTCAAAATATAATTTATTGAATTTTGGGTTTCCTTTTTCAAGTTGCCAAACACCATAAAAATCATTTTCATTTTTTTCTAAATTATTGATATAAAATAAGAAACCAAAAAAACCAAAAAAGACAATAGGAATGTATAGAAATTTAATTCTATGAATTTTATTTACCCAATTCGGCATATTGTCTTTTTGGTATAGGCTAGGCTCAGTAATAAAATAGTGGATAAACAAGGGAAACTCTGACAGAAATATAAATAATCCCATAAATGTTAAAATAATTGCCATTATAAAGGCATCAAAATCAACGTCAAAAGCAATATCAACAGCGATAATATTAGCCATTATGCATAAGAACAGCACAGCACCAAGACGAACTGTTTTTCTGAAAAACAATAAAAATGATACAGCAATTTGTGATAAGGCAATAAATACAGCATACTGATAAGAATACCCAAAATAAAACCAAACTAAATCCATTCCATCTAATTCTCCAATGGGAGTGTCATACGTTAGTAAAGATGTAGTAAATTGTGTTCCAATAATTTTTGCAAAGGCATAAATTAAAATCATTGTTCCTGCAAAATATCTGAAAAATGTATATAAATAGTAATGTAGTTTATTCGTTGGTTTCATAAATTATTTTCTTGTTTATTGGCTATATTTTAATTTTTAAGTCTTACAACTGATAGCTAATGTTTTTCGGCTTTGAAATAGTGGTAAAATCGTAACCGCTCAGCTTTGGGACTAACTAGAATAGGAAAAAAATGCTAATCACACAAAAAATTAATCCAGCCAAAGTACTATTGCCACACCTTATTTCTTGATCTCGTTAAATATCTTTAATGTTTTTTCTTTGTGCTTTTTAACATCCCAAACTACACCAAATCTTTTTAAGTATTCTTCTAAAGTATCTAATCCTATTTTGAGTCTTCTTTTATTTACATCTTTGGGATTTTTGATTGGCCAAACATAATATTCTTTGTTTTCATCCATTTTTAATTGAGTGCCATATGTTTGCATTTCATTACTGTACATAGCAATCCGATCTTCTAAATAGACCAAATCATTTGGAAATTGTTTACCATCATCAACCGCTTTTTTTATTAAGGGTAAATATTTTTTCTGGATATCTAAGTTATTATTATGCTGTACTAACATAAATAGTGTGTTCACACCATCTTCTCCAATTACTTCGGGTCCTGGCCATCCATACTTGTTGATAATTTTTTCAAATTCGATAAAATTCAGGGAATCAACTTCATTCAATTTTATTCCATATTCTTTAAATTCATCTGAATTATCACCATATTTTTGTTGCGTTTCCATAAAGAATTCTCATATCTTTTGGTCTTTATTTTTAAGTTCTAACAGAGATTGAATTAAAGGCTCATTAACTTTATTATTAGCTTCAACTTTCTTAATTTTTAATTTTTTAATAAGATTTTTCCATTTTTTTTCATTGTGAAAAATTTCAAATGCTTCTTCATCGACTATGTTCTCATAGTTTGTATAATCATCGAATATTCCTTTTTTAGAAATTTTAAATAATTGTTTGTATGTAGCGCTCTTATCATTGGAAAGTGAGAATGCAATTGCTGCATCAAAGCGCACATCAGAAGTTATTACATTTTCGTTAACTATTTTAAATGCCTTTTTATAGTGTTCACCTGCTTTACTATAATTTTTAGATTCTAAATATTCTTCAGCTTGTTCAATATTATCATCATAAGAAATTAATTCTTGTGCAAAAATTGAATTAAAACTCAAAATAAATAATACGATAGCTTTTTTTAAATTCATTGTTTATTATTTTTAATGCTTTTTACTTTAGCAACAAATTCAGATTGAATATACTTTTCAGTTACGCTCTTGTCGTTACCTATACAGGCGTAATTTGCGATTGAGAATAGAAGCGTAATTATTTACAGTGTTTTTCTCATAATTTATAGTATTGTCTAGGCACTAGCCGAGGTTAATGACTTTTGAAACCGATTATTTTCCGTTAAAGATAAAATTTATTACGAAATATAAACTTCAGTTTATCAGATATTTCGTCATTTATCCAAACCGCAGTCAGTGGCAGTTACTTAATTTTTATTTCGAATTTATTGATAATTTTATAATTTTTATCTTTAATGATTATTTTATATGTTCCTTTTTCTAGTATAAGATTTATTTTAGATTCATTATTGAAAATTTCAATTAAATCTGCTGGAATTCCATTCTGTTCAAATTCATTTTTTCTGTATGCTAAAGCTAAGATAGGATATTCAGGAATTTTAGATTTTGGGATACTGTATTCCTTTCTTACACCATTTAAAAATAACCAATTTGGTCTTTCGTTTACATATTCTGTTAATGGATGAATTATTTTACAATCAGTTTGGTCATTAGTTTCACTTCCATTAAAAAGTTTTCCGCTTTCATTTACCATAATAATTGGTTTATCTGAATTAACGATTTTTATATATGGATTGATGAATTTTATATCGCCTTTTTCAGAATAAGCAACTTGGTCAATTGTAAATGGATCTAAATTAGTGTATTCTTTCAATCTACCTGCCATTGCTTTTCCCCAACTTTTATTCTGTGGTGTCCCTTCAATAACGTGATCATAACCGCAATGTATTAAAAATTTAGAATTTGGATTTTCATTAATTAATTTAGTAATGTTCTTTGCTTGAATAATTTCTCTTTCTTTTCCATTTGAATCATCTGATACTTCATATTCAAACAATTTAAATCCAATTTTAATTGCGTCTTGAATTAAATTTGCCATTTGTGGTTCTTTAGTATAATAACCACTTTCTATTATTGGGAATTTTCTTTTATTTATCAACGAGTCTGAAACTGAAAGTGCTTCTAATCCAAAGAAACGGTAACCATTATCATACAAACCTTGTAAAAGTGATGTTGTAAAAACTCTGTGTCGAGAATTATGATGTGCTTCATTTATGATAATTATTTTTTCGTTTTTTGAACGATTAATTATGTACTCTTTTGCATCTACTTTTTTGAATGAATTAAAATATAAACTATCTTGTTTTGTAATTGTTTTAATTCCACTTCCAATTTTATCCCACGTTTTTAGTGCTTGCAAATAATATTCGCTAATCGAATAATCTGTTGCACCTATTTGATATTTCCAAGCCAAAGTATCTTCATCAATTTTATTTTCTATGTCTTTAGAAAATTGATAAGTTTCTTTTTTAATTTGTGCTGTTATTTTTACGGTAAAAAGTAAAATGAAGATAAAGTTAAATAATAGTCTCATAATATTTTATTCGTTATTATAGGTATTTGGTAAAACTACCTACAATATCTTAGCGTTACAAGAGGTTTGGGATAAAAATGTGTGTTTTTTCCATTATCCACAAATTTCCCAAGTATAAAACTATCTTTAAATTTAGCCAAATACCCAAATCTCGTTTAACTACTGTTATGCGTTTGGCAGTTTATTTATTCTATTTTTATTTTTTATTTAATGTGTTAGGCATCTTGCTTTTACCTTTAAAATAGGAAAAAAAGAGTAAAATATTTTAGCAAATAAAGTTTTCTACTTAAGTTTTAAATTCGTTCTTTTATGTGAGCTACAATCTGCTGATTCATAAAGTTTTATTTGTAATTAGTTACGTAATTATGCTAATGAAAATCAATGATAATTTTAGGAAGTAGACTAGAAATAAACAGTTATTTATATATAGTGTTATAAATGGTTGTTATGCGGTATTGAAATTTCAGGTCAATATCGTTGATTGATTTTAATTTGTATTTTATAGTTCTACCACTTTCATTTCTCCCATTTGCTTCTAAAATTATAAAATTAAAAGGTGGTTTTGTTTTATTGTTTACTTCTGTCTCAAAAAATGAGAATTTGATTATAGGAAAATAATTTTTATCTGTTTCTCTTATGATAAACTGGTATTGCGCAACTTTCTTTTCCCTTTTATTAAAAATTTTCAAAGTAATCTCTTTATTTCCTTTTTCTTCTTTTATCTCAGAGAATTCAAATTTATTTTCGGTGACATTTTTAGTATCTTTTTGTACCCACTTTTTTGTTTTTATAAAATAGAATTTTAAAGAATCTAATTTTTCAATATGAAAATAATGCATTTGATTTTTATCTATATCAGATATTACAGATACAAGAGAATCGTTACGGTAATATATGCTCATATATTATGAGTCATCTTCAGAATTGAAGAAAGTAGTCTGTTCGGAATATGGAGATAAGTTATGCTTTACTATTTTATCAAACTTATAATTTTGACTGTAGCATAGGCTTATAAAAAATAAAAAAAGTACGGAAAATGTAGTTTGAAGCGTTTTCATAAAATTTTTACAATATTTTAGTGTATAATAGCTCAATTTAACGTAAGGTATTTCTAATTTGGTCTGGTGACGCATTTCATATCTTAGCTTGGTGGGGAACTTATAAACCGATTATTTTTGACTTTAAGAATATATATAAAAAAAAACGGTAATTCCACTAAAATCCAGCTGCCTCAAAATGGCTGTTGAAAGAGGTTTTTTTTTTATTCCCATTTTTTATAGTTTGAATTAAAAATGATTTTATCATCAAATCCTATATTAAAAAACACAATAAATGTTGAATCATCTAATTTCTCATAGTAAGGTCCCTCTCCCATTTCTGTATCAGCTTTAAAATCGGATATAGAATTTGGTAATTTATTATGATTTTTTTTAAATTCATAAATTTGCATAACCATCTTATTCCCTTTTTGTTCGTAACTATTATTTTCTTCATGTTTTAAAAAAAAGTAAACACTAATTATAATTGTTAAAATAGTTAAAATAGAAATTATTATCTTTTTCATAGTTTTTACTTTATATAAATTGAAATTACGGTTTAATAATTATTAGATTCCACAAGAGTAGCAATTACTCTATTGGTTATTGGCATTATGTAGTGGTTCATTTCAGTTATTACACTTTCAATTTCGTATTTTTTTTAATTTCTAAAATAAATAGTTTTTAAGTAATAGGCTATTCTTAAAAATGGATTCTAAGTTACTCTCGTCAACATTCTTATTTACCACATATTTCGCCATTTATGCAAACTGCTGTTGTGAGTAGTGTTAATTTATTCGATTATATACAAACTTATAAATTATAACATTCCCATTTCCATCATTATCAGAACTTTCTAAAATAAGTTTACTGTTACCGTTTTCAAATGTTACATTTTCAGTATAAATATCTCCATTCTGATTGAATTGATAAGTGTTATAATTAATTTTTGTCCAAGTAAGATTAATATTATCAACTAAAACACATTCATTAGCTAGGTTTTGATCATAATATTTGTCGGTTCTATTTCCATTACTTGTAAACTCAATAGTTGATGGTTGACAATCGTTTTGTGTAAATTGAATGTCATTTTCATATTGAGTTGAGTATTCCCATTTTCCAATTATTGAATCCACATTTGAAGAGTTATCATCGTTTTTTGTACACGAAATGACTAATGTTAGTAGTGTTAATAAATTGATTTTTAGAAGTATTTTTTTCATTTTTCTTTTAGTAAATTATTTTTGGTTTAGTTCTTTTAGTCTCTTATTTGCTCAAACATTACGCATAGCGTTTATGTATAAGAATAGTTTCGGGTTTGTATGCGAGGATTTTCCGAAGGAAAATCAGACGTAATAAAAATGCAACTGCCTTTGGTTAATCACTAAACTACGCAATTTTTTATACACGTTGTTGTAAAATATTTTTATTCATTCGTTTGTTCAGTTAGAGTATTAAACTCAAACACTTTATTTTCAATATTATCAGTCGTGAATTTTTTAAAGTCGTTCACAAAAAGAATAATGTCTTGATTTCTGTCGCTTACTATTTCTAAATTATACTTTTCGTTGATTATTAATTTTAAAGGAAGTTTATTTTTTTTAACTGAGAATGATGTAAAACTTTCAAACATCGTATTTATGTTTATTAAACTATCCTGTGATTTTATAGTACTTCCAATTCCAATTCCGTCGTCTTTTCCAGAATTCAAATAAGATTTGAAAGATATTTTAATTTTTATTGAATCAGTTAAGTTTTCAGTTTCTTTAATTGAAATACTGTCAATTGAATGTATCGGTTTAATGAAGTTCAATTTCATTTTTTTGTTTTCAATCAAATATTCTCCAGAACCAAATTCATTAATTGTAAAATATGGGCCATCTATATGTCCTTTTGTTTGATTTTCATCATTATAGTATGATAATGGTGAATTTCCTATATATGAAATAAAACCAAATTTTTGATTTGGCAATAAATGAATAAAAGATAAACTGTCAGGTGTAAAGTAGATTTTTTCTCTATTTTTTTTTTGAGAGTAAAAGTTTTTACTTATTAAAAGAATTGTCAAAAGTAAAATTGTTTTCAATTTCATATTAGATGTTTATTTAAATTTATTCGTTTTGTGTTTTGAATAAAAATTCAATTTAGCGATCAATTACTTTGATTTAGTAAAATGGTCTGTTGGTTGAGTCAAATGTTTTACAATGTTTCGCCACTTTGAGATGGCTGGAAGTTTGTAACCGCTCAGTTTTCGGCTTAACGAAAACTTAATGCGAAAGATAAACGTGAATTTACCACATATCTCGCCATTTATGCAAACCGCTGTTAGCTGTAGTGCATATTCTAAATTATTTGTATTTTTTGTTTGATATTTCTTTTCCGTTTTGATAAATGGTTTCTTCTTCAATATTTCCATCATCATCGTAAGATTTTGTTATTCCATTTTCTCTATCATCAGTCATTTCTTGATACAATGTCAATTTTCCATTACTGTAAGAAAATTGCTTTCCGTGTCTTTTGTAATTTTTGTATTCTTGTTCATTTCTGTCAATTCTGCCATCATAAATAGAGTATTCAGTTATGTAAAGCCCCGTTCCGTTTGTTAAAATTTGTTCACCATTTTCATCCCAAAAATTATGTAATAAGAGTTCTCCATTTTTGAATTCAGCTTCAAGTTTTTTACTTCCATTCTTATGAAATTTAAGCCAAGAGCCATCACGTTCATAATCTGAAATGTATTTTCCCGATTCTGCTAATTGTTTGTTTTCGTGCCATTCTTTATATTCTCCAATCCTTTCATCTTTATCTAATTGCTTGTGCTCTATTTTTTTTTGATTTCCGTTTTCATAATACAATGAATGCTCAAATTGATTTTTCGATAAATTTTTAGTTATAATATATTTTTTATTACCATTTTCATAATATTCAATTCTTTCTCCAGTTTGCTCACCTTTTAAGTAATGAATTTCTTCATTTAATTGTCCATTTTCAAAATGACTTTTAAATGTTCCTGAAATGACACCTTTTTCAAGTGGAATTAGCTCTTTAATATTCTTGTTTGAATGATAGGTTTTAAGTTCTCCTGAAAAGTTTAGATCAAATTCATTACCTTCTTCATCTAAACATATTTCATTAGGATTTTTACGAATATAGTTCTCAATATTTTTCATCGTTTGATTATTTAAATCATAATATTCATAATCTAAATCGTCAAAATCTTTTATTTCTTTATATAAGTTACTAAAATCTTCCCAACCACCAAGGCGAGCATCTTTAATTTTTCTATTTTCTTTTAGATATATTTCGTAAGAACGGTTCACAAGTTCCGCCATTTTATTGTCTCCAATATATTTCAATCCTTTTATGATTGTTGGTGTGTATTTTCCATAATCATTATAATAATATTGAGTAAATCCACCATTATTTACCTGCGCATCAACATACCACCAATAGTACAATGCTTTTTGACCGTAAGATAGATTTTTACCTTTTGTGAGCTCTCCTTTTGCATTTTGAATATATTCTGAAATTGGTTCGAGAACAAACCAACCAAAATCAAAACCTGTTAATTTGAAAAAATCGCCTTTATCTAATTTTGGTCTAAATTGTTGTGACTCGTTAAGTTCCCAATAAGGATCCTTATTAGGTTTATTTAGTCCGAAAAAGTTAAGCATATTCATTTATAAATAATATTAAAAGTAGGTTCTTATTTTTTGAGGTTTTCGTTCTGCGAGCGCATTACAGCTAACGTTTTGGCGCTTGGCGAAGGTGGCGATTTTCACCACAAATGTTGATGCGGAAAACCAAACTTTGTTTAACCACAAATGTGTCTGCGGAGCACCGAATCGCCACTTTTGCCAAACGCCTGTTAGGGGTTTGGGCTTCTTTTCGTCCGTTGTCGTTTAGCTCTCTCATTTTAGTGTCAAGTAAGAATAGATTTGTTTAGCAAAGTCAGCAAGTTTGTTGTCTGCTTCAAATTTATAGTCATTGTCAGAATACTGAATTGATAAAGTGTATATGTAACCGCTTTGTGCTTTGTCTGAATAAACAACTAAGTCAAAACGACTTTGATTAAGTCCTTTGGATTTTCTGTAAAAACGAGTGTTTAAAAAGTATGCGTCTTGTCCCGAAGCAAGTTTGATTTTTTCTTGACCGTCCTTGAATTTTTTAGGAAATTCTCTGTCGGGGTTTGCTCTGTAACCGCTTAAACATTTGTCTTTGCAGTCGTCAAGATTTTTGCCGTCTTGCTTCACGAAAAAAATTGTCACCATAACAGGCGAACCATTAAATGAAACTGGAAGTGCAAGTCCATTTGCTTCTAAAAGTTGTTCTGGTCCTTTTCCGCCTGCTGGCATTTGTCGCCACTTGTAAGGAACTTTGAATTCATAATTGTCGGTTGAAACTGTTTTTAAACTGTCCCAAATTGTTTGGTCAACTTGTCCAAAAGCAGTCATTGTAAATAAAACTACTGTCAGAATTGTTAGAATTTTTTTCATTGTCTATTTATTTGTCGTTTGTTTATTTTTTGCACTTCTGTTTGTTGTCTGCACGGTCGTCATAGCCTGACCGCTAACGTGTCGCGGCTAGCAGAAGTGGCGAACTTTGTAACCGATTATTTTCGGCTAAGATAAAATTTCTTGCGAAAGATAAATGTGAATTTACCACATATTTCGCCAATTTTGCAAACCGCTGTTGGTGGCAGTTATAATTTTCCACCAAGTTTATAATATATTTGTTTAAAACTATTTATTTTTAATTTTCCTTTATGTTGGACTTTCATTTCAAATTTGAGTTTTGTATAATTTGAATAATAAAAACTAGAGATTTGATTTTCTAATTTTCCGTTTTTAAATAACCACAAAGATTCGTGATAACCTGATTTAGAATATCGCTCTACAATTTTTGAAAAGTCATAATAAGTAAATAATCTTTCTGTTTTCAAAAATGGGAATATTAAGTTTTTAAAAATGACTTTATCTTTTTCAATTATTACTCTTTTTAGTTGAAAAACTAAACTTAAAGCAAATATTTCAAGGAAAATTATGAGAAATAAAATAAACGGTTTGTAAGTCCAAAATCCATATTCAAATATTCGATTACCTGCTTTTATGAAAATCGTCCAAAATAAAATTCCCACAAGAAAATTTATAATTAGAACAAGCAAAAAGGAAGTTATTTTTATTTTAGATTTCATTTATTTGTCTTATTTTTCGGTATCTGCGAGATAATTGCCACCAACGTGTCGCGGCTTGCAGAAGTGGCGAACTTCGTAACCGATATTTTTCGGCTAACATAAAATTTCTTGCGAAAGATAAACGTGAATTTACCACATATTTCGCCATTTTGCAAACCGCTGTTAGTGGTTGGCTTAAAGTTCTTTTAATGAGTTTACAATATCTTCAATCGTATGAATTGAAGTATTTAAAGCCATTTTATCGGCAAGCGATGGACTAAATTTTAAAACTTCATCTTTGGAAATCTTATGCCAGATAGGTAATATAACTTGATGACCATTCATTTCTCGAGCAACCATTCCATTTAACTCGTATTCTGTCCAGTTCTTTTTCACAAAAGATGGTGAAATTATTACAATTCCAAATCTCGATTTAGAAAGTCCATTATCTATTTTCTTTCGTAAACTGTCACCAATTTTTAATTCAAATTCATCATACCAAACTTTAAAACCGTTTTCCTTTAATGCGTCTGCTAAATCTCGAACAATTTCTTGTTTATCTTCCGATGCATGAGAAATAAAAAAATCAAATTCTTTGTCAGATTCTTCATCGTGATTGATTGTAGTTTTAGAAGAATAATTTTGATTAACTAAAAATTCCAATTGATTTTTTTGTTGATCAATATCTCTCTGAAGTTTTTTCTGAAAATCAAGTTGCTCTTTTTGAAATTTTTTCTGCTGGGTTTCCTCTGATTTCCTCAGATCTTGTTTCTTTTTCCCCAATTCAACAGATTTATTCGCAATCTGTTTTTGATAATCAGCGCTTTTCTTTTTACAGTTATAAATATCATTTTGATAACCCTGAATTTGACGTTGTTTACTTTGTAAAGTTGAAATTGAAGTACTTTTACTAATTGATCTATTAACAGAATCTATTTGTTTTACCTTGTCATTTTCCTTTTTATTTTCATCGGCGATTTTTTTCTGTAAGTCAGCAACATCTTTCTCGATTCGGCTAATTTGATTTTGATAATATGATGAATTCATAAAGTTGATTTTTACGATGATTTTTCCGAAGCTTGCCACTAACGTTTTGCAGCTACACGATGCACAAGGGTTCGGAATCAGAGTGTTTTCGGCTTAACGTAAAGGTCTTGCGAAACGATAATTCCACCAAAGCCTTGTGTATTGTGTAACTGCTGTTATAGGCAGGAACTGTTACATTTCAATTGCCCTTTTCTTTTTTTTAAAATTCTCTTTTGCTTTTCTTATAAGTTGATTTGATTCCTCAATTTCTTTATATTCTGTCGTTAAAGGCTTTACTTTTCCATTATAGAAGTTGGAAGTCCATTTTACGTTTTCAGGTAAAAACTCTTTGTTATTCTTTTTGTATAAAAGTACTATGTTTTCTTCTTCAGTTGTTCTTCGAACCGAGAAGAATGTTCTACTTTTATTATTTTCAAGTCTTTTCCATAATTGAGTTAGTGCAACACTTTTTACAGTATCAGTTTGGCTTGCTAAATAAATAATTGGTTGAACGGAATTGTCGGGAAATATTCCAAAAATATCATTGTTATTCAATAAAAACGAAACAAAATTTTCGCTGTTAATCGTTAGTAAATATTCTGGTTTTAAACCAATTAAATTTGGATATTCAAAATCCATATTATTTCCTGAACCTGTATGAGTCTTTTCTGTTTGATAAGCATAAACTTTACTTGAATCCAAAATAAAAACTACGTCTGAATACCATTTTAAGTTGTATGGGACAAAAGGTGGCGGAACTTTTGCTGATTTCTTCCACGCTTCACTAATCGAATCTGCATTTGAAATTACGTAATATTTTTTTTCCATAGTTTGCTTTTTACAACTACCAAGTATTACAATCAAAGCGAGTGAAAATAGTATTTTGTATTTCATATTTTAATCGTGCGTGTGTTCTTGCCTATAACGTCTCGCGGCTTTACAATGGTGGCGAACTTCGTGACCGATTATTTTCGGATAAGATAAAATATCTTGCGGAAGATAAACATGATGTTACCACATATTTCGCTATTTTTGCAAACCGCTGTTGGCAGTAGCTTTTCTTAATACTTTAGATTTCTGATGTTAAGGTCAGATATTTATTTCGACCAAATGTTAAATAATAAACCATAAGTAACAAAAC
Source organism: Flavobacterium gelidicaeli (assembly GCF_013294005.1). Taxonomy (GTDB): domain Bacteria; phylum Bacteroidota; class Bacteroidia; order Flavobacteriales; family Flavobacteriaceae; genus Flavobacterium. Next base: position 42,257 of record NZ_JABSNK010000003.1, on the reverse strand, counting down.
AGGATAAACTAGAAAAATAGTATATTCAAAGTCATATAAATATTCTAGCAAAAAAGATAATAGAATAAAGACTAAAGAAATTGGTATTAACCATTTTCCGTATTTAAAACCTCCAACTTTTAAACTTTTTATTTCTCCATTTTTAATTTCTAAATGTACTTTTGGACTTCCACACCAATCAATTTTGGCTTCAATTACATGTTTTCCTTCTTCAATTTCAAAGTCTTTGTTTTCGCCATTTTCAATTGTTCCAACTTTTTTATTGTCAATATAAATTCGATAATGTCTAACTCTATTATTAAATTCGTTTGTTCTTTGGATATTTAGTTTTCCCATTTCTATATGATTTCTGTTTCTCGTTTTTCGGCGCTAAAGTTACTGCCAACGTGTCGCGGCTTGCAGAAGTGGCGAACTTCGTAACCGATTATTTTCGGCTAAGATATAATTTCTTGCGAAAGATAAACGTGAATTTACCACATATTTAGCCATTTATGCAAACCGCTGTTGTGCGTTCGGTTTTATTCACTATCTAGGAACATTTTCCAATATTCCACATCCATATATTTATTTTCATTTTTCGTTTTTTCCAAAAAAGTGTTTACTTCAAATTTGGAGATTCCATTTTCTGCTTTTTGCTTTAATATTCTTAAATCATCTAGAATTTTTTTAAAATTGTCTAGAGAAATAGCAATATATTTTTCATTCCATTCGTCTTCGTCATGTTCGGATGTGAAAACTGGTAAATTTGGCTTTTCAAAATCTACAAATATTGGATCTCCAATTCCATCATAACCAATAGCAACCCAATTTTTTTTCCAATCTCCTTTATTTGTTCCTAATAATGATTTTCCCAAATGATTAAATCGATAACCAATTTGTTCTTCTTTAAGATTATTTGGTTTGAAAAATTCTAGTGAACTATATTTGATTGTTATATCTTCAACATTATTAATAAATTTCTTAAACTCATTATTGTTTAAAAATAAATTAAAATCTCTGTCAACATACTTTTTAAGATTAAACAAACTATATATTATCTTCATCTTTTTTAATTGATTTAGTTTGGCTAAACTGACGCACAACTTCTATATATCATCAAATATACACCTCTTTTTCTCATCTCAACATTAAATATTAAGTTTTTTCTTGTTTAAATTCCATTAAATGGTATTGTTTTTGATTATTTAATGGAAGAATTATAAAGCAAAACCTAAGCTTTTTCTAAAATAAAAAAAGAGTTTGCGCGTAGTTTTTTAAAAAAAGAAGTACTTTAGTATTCTGGATTTTTAGCCCTGATGGTCACGGCATCCTTTTTATTTTTTTCTTTATAAAAATAAAAAGATACAGTAGACAGCAGGAAATAGCTCCAGATAATAATCGTTAAAAATAAATAAGAAATGAGATTAGAAGATTTTGACAATGATGAGGATAAAATAATCCAAGACCGATTGAAACAGAAGACTTGGAATGAAATTAGAACAAATGATAGTTGGGCTATTTTTAAAATTATGGCCGAGTTTGTTAATGGATACGAAACTATGGGGCGCATAGGTCCTTGTGTGTCTATATTTGGGTCGGCTAGAACAAAACCGGATCATGATTCATATAAATTAGCTGAGAAAATTGCCTATAAAATCAGTAAGGCTGGTTATGGTGTGATTACTGGTGGTGGGCCTGGAATTATGGAGGCTGGTAATAAAGGAGCGCATCTTGGTGGTGGTACTTCGGTGGGGTTGAATATTGTATTGCCGTTTGAGCAACATTTTAACCCGTATATTGACGCAGATAAAAACTTGAATTTTGATTATTTCTTTGTTCGTAAAGTGATGTTTGTAAAGTACTCACAAGGTTTTGTGGTTATGCCAGGAGGTTTTGGAACTTTGGATGAATTGTTTGAAGCGATTACCTTAATCCAAACTAAGAAAATTGCTAAATTTCCTATCATATTAGTAGGAACTAGTTTTTGGTCGGGTTTAATGCAATGGGTAGAAACAATGTTAATTGAACGTTTTGAAACGGTTAGTCCTGATGATTTAAAACTAATAAAAATTGTAGATACGGAGGACGAAGTGGTCACTGTTTTAGATAATTTCTATAAGAAATACAATTTGAAACCTAACTTTTAAGCTTAGAGCTGTTTTTTTTATAAAACAGCTTTTTTTTTGGCCTTTTTTAAAAGCGTGGTAAAAAAAATGTACCTTAGGAAAGCATTTTAACCCCACTCTATTTGAAATCACATTATTTATTTTTGCTTTCCTTTTTTGTTTTATGCCTTCCCATGAAACAGTATGCACAACATCACACTGCGATGGTTGTAACGGCAAATATGGATACTAAAACCCTAACAATTGATCAGGAACTTACTTTTGTAAATGATTCTAATGATACGCTATACCAATTGGTTTTAAACGATTGGAATAACGCGTATGCAGATGTGAATACGCCGCTGGCTAAACGTTTTTCGGATGAGTTTTATCGTGGTTTCCATTTGGCTCAAGAAGCCGAAAGAGGCAAAACAACAATTATAAGTATTGTGGATACTGGTAAATTCTATTACAACTGGAATAGAACTGATAAAAATCCTGATGTAGTATCTATTACTTTAAGACAACCTTTACTTCCACATGAAAATATTACACTAAAGATTGCTTATACCGTCAAGATCCCTAGTGCTCAGTTTACTAAATTTGGTTATGAAGAGTCGGGTGCTCTGGTTTTAAAAAACTGGTACCTCACTCCTGCCCGCTATGAGAATCATGATTTTGTACTCTATAGCAATGAAAATCTAGACGATATTGTTAATGGCGCTACTGATTTAGAGATTACTTTAAAGGTTCCGCTGGGTCAAGAAGTAACCTCTGATTTAAAAACGGAATTATTATCTCAGGATGTTCAATATTCGACTTATAGCCTTAGCGGAAAAAACAACATCAATTTTGGTCTTTTTATAGCGCCCAAATCCTCGTTTTATAGTTTTAAAAATGATGCGCTAGAAGTCCTTACTAATATTAAAGAAACTAAAATTAGTACCATTCAGCAAGCTTTACTTATTGACCGTGTGGTAAGTTTTACTACTGATTTTATAGGAAAATATCCTGAGGACAAAATAATCGTTTCGCAAACGGATTATGATCGAAATCCGTTTTATGGACTGAATCAATTACCGGCATTTATTAGTCCGTTTACGAATGAATTCACTTATGAGATTAAGTTTTTAAAGACCTATTTGAATGCGTATTTAAAAAACAGTTTGCGTCTTGATAACCGTCAAGACAGTTGGATTTATGACGGAATTCAAGTTTATGCGATGATGAAATACATAGAAATCAATCATCCAAAGAGTAAAATGCTGGGGAGCACCTCTCGCTTTAAAATATTAAAAAGTTATAACCTGACCAATCTTGACTTTAACGAGCAATACAGTTATTTCTATATGTTAATGGCTCGAAAAAACCTGGACCAACCGCTGGCAAGTTCTAAAAATGCTTTGGTCAAATTTAATGAACAAATTGCTAGTAAATACCGCGCCGGTCTCAGTTTACGTTTCTTAGATAATTATTTAGGCAACAACATTGTGGGCAATAGTATTCAAACATTTTATAAAAACAATGCTTTCAAGCAGCAAAACAGTCACGATTTTGAAAGTTTATTAAAATCGAATACTACTAAGGATATCAATTGGTTTTTCAAGACCATTATCAACTCAAGAGATTTAGTTGATTATAAATTTGGCCCTGCTACAAAAACCAAAGATAGCGTGTCCTTTACCATTAAAAACAGAACAGGAGTTGTGGTTCCAGTACCTATTTATGGCATCAATAAAAGCGGCATTGTCTTTAAAAAATGGCTGGAGCCAAAGAGTAGCGATACTATTTTTACTATTGAACGAAAAGCAGCCGATAAACTAGTTTTAAACTATAAAAATGAAGTTCCGGAATACAACTTAAGAAACAACTGGAAGACTTTAAAGGGTTTTTTTCCCAATAATCGCCCTATAAAATTTGTCTTTATGAAGGATTTAGAGGATCCGTATTACAACCAAATTTTATATGTCCCTTCAATCTCCTATAACCTCTACGATGGTTTATCACCTGGATTGCGGCTGCATAATAAAACCATTCTTGAAAAACCCTTTCTATTTGATGTTAATCCTGCTTATTCTACAAAGGCGAGGTCTTTTTCAGGTTCGGCTTCATTTGTGGTGAATCAAAATTATCGGGAAAGTAAACTATATAATGTGCGTTATTCCATTGGAGGATCTTATTTTCATTACGCACCAGATGCCACATACTTAAGAATAACCCCTACTGTACAGCTGCGAATTAGGCAGGAAGATTATAGAGACAATAGAAAGCAACTCATTCATGTAAGGCAAGTTTTAGTCAATAAAGAAAAAAGTTTACTATTAGCCAATCAACCAGCCGAAAATTATTCTGTTTTTAACGCCAAGTATTTCAATACGAAAACCGAAGTGACTAACCACCTTAGTTTCATGACTGATTTGCAACTTGCAAGCCAATTTGGAAAACTAGCAGCAGAGATTGAATACCGAAAACTTTTTGAGAACAACCATCAAATTAGCTTGCGTTTGTATGCGGGAAGTTTTTTATACAACAAAACCAATTCTGATTACTACAGTTTTGCTTTAGACAGGCCTACTGATTACTTGTTTGATTACAATTACTACGGCCGTTCAGAAAGTACGGGATTTTTTAGTCAGCAATTAATTGTAGCCGAGGGAGGTTTTAAATCGAAATTAAACACAGCTTACGCAAACCAATGGATTACAACACTAAACGGGAGTTATGCTCTTTTTAATTGGTTCGAAATTTACGGTGATGCAGGATTCATCAAGAATAAAACTCTAAAAGAACAGTTTTTATTTGACAGTGGCGTACGGCTTAATTTGGTTCCTGATTATTTTGAAATCTACCTTCCGGTATACTCTTCAAATGGTTGGGAAATAGGGCAAAACAAATACAATGAAAAAATCAGGTTTATTATTACATTATCTCCAAAAATTTTAATCAATTTATTTAACCGAAAATGGTTTTAAAATGATATTTTTAGCACCATTAAATTAAATTATCATCAGTAAAAGCACTATTAAATTACACATATCAAAAAAAATAATATTTATACTGAAAATTATATAGCAAATATTAAATTATATTTCCTTTAATCAATTATGAAAATCAACACTTTTTAAGTAAATTTGCACCACTAAGTTATACTTTGCAATTATGATAAAAGAAAAAGCTAATACTACTTTGACTTTCGAAGATTTTAAAACTGAAGTTTTGAACGATTACAAGACTGCTATGATTAGTAGAGAATGTAGTTTATTAGGACGAAGAGAGGTTTTAACTGGAAAAGCAAAGTTTGGAATTTTTGGAGATGGTAAAGAAGTGCCACAGCTAGCAATGGCTAAATTTTTCAAAAATGGTGACTTCCGTTCTGGATATTATCGTGATCAAACTTTTATGATGGCAATAGGCGAATTAACTGTTGAACAGTTTTTTGCTGGTTTGTATGGAAATACAAGTATTGAAAAAGAACCTATGTCAGGAGGAAGACAAATGGGCGGACATTTTTCTACCCATAGTTTAAACGAAGACGGTTCTTGGAAAAACTTAACAAAACAAAAAAATTCAAGTGCTGATATCTCTCCTACCGCCGGGCAAATGCCTCGTTTATTAGGATTGGCGCAAGCATCTAAAATATATAGAAAAGTTAGCGGAATCAAAAACAAAGCTAATTTCTCCATAGATGGTAATGAAATTGCTTGGGGAACCATAGGAAACGCAAGTACCTCAGAAGGATTATTCTTTGAAACAATAAATGCTGCTGGAGTATTACAAGTACCTATGCTTATTAGTGTTTGGGATGATGAATACGGAATCTCAGTACACGCTAAGCACCAAACTACAAAAGAAAACATCTCAGAAATATTAAAAGGATACCAACGCGATACTAACGCTGATGGTTATGAAGTTTTAAGAGTAAAAGGTTGGGATTATACTGATTTGATTGCTACTTATGAGAAAGCTTCGGCTGTTGCTCGTGAAAAGCACGTTCCGGTTTTAGTTCATGTAAATGAGTTGACACAACCGCAAGGACACTCTACATCAGGATCTCATGAAAGATATAAAGACGCCAACCGTTTAGCTTGGGAAAAAGAGTTTGATTGTATTAGACAAATGCGTTTATGGATGATTGCCATCAATATTGCATCTGTAGAGGAATTGAATGAAATTGATACCAATGCTAAAAAACAAGTATTAGAAGGTAAAAAAGCAGCTTGGGCAGCTTTTATCAATCCTATTGTTGAAGAGCAAAAAGAGCTAGTTAGTTTATTAGAGGAACTAGCGGCTAACAGCACAAAGCAAGAAGCAATTTTAAAACTAGTTGCACAATTAAAAACCACTAAGGATCCTTTGAAAAAAGAGATTTTAATTGCTGCGCGTAAAACGTTGAGACTGTTGATTAATGAAGGTGGTCAAGCCAAATTATCACAATGGATCACCGATTATACTGTAAAAACACAACCCAATTTTAGCAGTCACTTGCACTCCAACTCTGATTTGAATGTATTCTCAGTAGCAGAAGTGTTGCCAACTTATAATGAAAGTAACAAAGAAGAAGCTGACGGAAGAATGATCTTACGTGATAACTTTGATGCTATTTTTACAAAATATCCTGAAGCGCTTATTTTTGGTGAAGATGCTGGAACTATTGGTGATGTTAACCAAGGTTTAGAAGGAATGCAAGAAAAATATGGAGAACTTCGTGTTGCCGATGTTGGTATTCGTGAAGCCACTATATTAGGACAAGGAATTGGAATGGCCATGCGTGGTTTACGCCCTATTGCCGAAATACAATACTTAGATTACTTGTTATACGCAATTCAAATCATGAGTGATGATTTAGCGACACTACAATATAGAACAGTAGGAAAGCAAAAAGCACCACTAATTATACGTACTCGTGGACACCGCTTAGAAGGAATCTGGCATTCTGGTTCTCCTATGGGAATGATCATAAATGCCGTTAGAGGAATTCATGTACTTGTTCCTAGAAACATGACTAAAGCTGCTGGTTTTTACAATACTTTATTAGAGTGTGACGAACCTGCTTTAGTGATCGAATGTTTAAATGGTTACCGATTAAAAGAACAAACTCCTACCAATTACGGAGCATTTAAAACCCCAATTGGTGTTGTAGAAACAATAAAAGAAGGTGTTGATATTACTTTAGTTTCTTATGGATCTACATTAAGATTAGTAGAGCAAGCCGCTAGAGAACTTCTTGAAATAGGAATTGATTGTGAAATTATCGATTTACAGTCTTTACTCCCATTTGATGTCAATAAAGACTTAGTAGAAAGTATAAAAAAAACAAATCGTTTATTAGTAATTGATGAAGATGTTCCAGGAGGAGCTTCGGCTTACATCATGCAACAAATCATTGAACAACAAGATGGTTACAACTTTTTAGACAGCAAACCACAAACATTAACTGCAAAAGCACATAGACCCTCTTACGGTACTGATGGAGATTATTTCTCTAAACCTTCTACTGAAGATATTTACGAAAAAGTCTATGCAATGATGAGCGAGGTAAATCCTGCTAAGTTTCCTAATTTATACTAAGCATTGTTAATTATATAATTCAAATCCCAAGCTATTTAGTTTGGGATTTTTTTGTTTTTATAAATTACTCATTAAACCATTTAGAATGGCTAGTTGTTAAATTTTAGATTGAACAATAGTTAAACTATATAAATGTAAAAGTCATTAGTAGTACTTTTATTGTCTAAATAAAATAGATCATCATGGAAAAATATGCATTATTAGCACGATTAGAAGCTAAACCAGGAAAAGAAGAAGAAGTTGCTGCATTTTTAAAAAGTGCTTTACCGTTAGTATTAGACGAACCAGATACTGTTAACTGGTACGGTTTGCAATTAGGACCATCAACTTTTGGTATTTTTGATACTTTTGAAACTGAAGCTGGAAGAAAAGCACATCTTGAAGGAAAAATTGCCGAGGCCTTGATGGCTAACGCAGGATCATTACTTTCAAAAGACCCAGTAATTGAAATGGTAGATTTAATTGCTGTCAAATAATTAAAAAGTAATTCCTTTACTTATTGATTGCTAGAGATAGCCAAAAAGTTACTTATAGCTCATTTTAATCGCTGTAAAACAAATTATACCCTTTAAAGCCAACCTATATCTTTTATGTTGGCTTTAATTTTTTTATTTTAGCACTCTAATTAAAACACTATCCATGACCATTTTTGAAACGATATTACATAATACCTTAGACGTTGCCGTAATTCCAGAAAGCATCTCTGAGAATAACTATACTCCGCTTGATTTATCGGTTACTAATAAATCGTTAGAAAACGAATCTCTTGGCAATGCTACTGATTTTGAAAATTACATAGAGAAGCAATTAGCAACTAATCATGCTAAAGTTGCTTATGGTGGTTATAATGAAGAGCGTAATATTTACAAAAGAAGTACTATCTTTAAGGACGAACAAACGGAGGAGCGTAACATGCACATTGGTTTGGACCTTTGGATAAAAGCAGGCACTCCTATCCTAGCGGCTTTGGAGGGTACAGTACATAGTTTTCAATATAATTCGGGTTTTGGAGATTACGGACCAACTATTATTTTGAAACATCAGTCACAAGAACATATTTTTTATACCTTATACGGACATTTATCGATGGAAAGCCTTGAAGGATTATCGGTAGGAGTTAATTTCAAAAAAGGAGAGCAAATTGCGACTTTAGGAGCTGCAGTAGTAAACGGAGATTATGCATCTCACTTGCATTTTCAAGTTATTCATGATATTCAAAAGTACTCAGGCGATTATCCTGGAGTTTGTAGTAAAAAGGAATTGGCTTACTATTTAGACAATTGTCCCGATCCCAATATATTATTAAAAATTAAAGCGAAATAAGATGAAAAAAATTATCATTATCCTAAGCTTAATTCTGTTAGCAGGATGTAAATCGACAACAATTAAAACAACTAGAGCCACTGAACCTGAAAAAAAGGGTTTAAACAAGCTTGCACTATCAGCAATTGATAATGTACAAAAAGCAAGAGCTTATGAATTAGGAAAAAGGATTCTAATGACTTGTAACACATCAAAATTCAAACCTTTTAGTACTGATGAAGCTACACAAAGTATTATCAATAATATTACTTTAGAAAAGCTTTCAAAAACCTGCAACCGTTACCGACAATATTATGGTGATTTTAAAGATATTGAATTAACTGAAATCTATAAAGACTACGATGATGCAACAACCATATTTAGATACAAAGCTTTGTACACTAAAGAAGTAGCAAATAAAGAGCTTAGAGTTTACATGAATGAAGAAAACAAAGTCTCTGGAATCAAATCAATGGATTGGGAAACTACATTTGAAAGAAAGAAATAATTTTCATTCCTTATATAATTGACCAATTACCACTAATAAAATCCGTTTTATAAGTGGTAATTGGTCTTTTTTATTCGAAAACACCACACATTCGATAAAAACCAAAAACCATTTTAACGCAGTATTATTAGCAATAAAAACAAATAAACAATTGTAAATCAGTCATTAAGACTCAATAAGAAAGACAAATATTATTACCTAATGTTAAATTTTGTATTATTATTAATATTAATTCCAACGAGATTTAACTTTATTTTCAAACTCGTTTACCTCAGATAGCTGTAATTTTATAAAACAGAATTCAACCGCATTATTTTCTGGTTATATAATGAGAAACTACTACTTTAGGTAGTGTTAAAAATCAGAATCCCGTAGTTGAATATTTTATTAATTAAAATTTACAATTATATGTCTATTCAAACAACAAACCCCGCTACAAATAAAGTCATAAAATCATTTGATGAAATGACTGACAAGCAAGTTGAAGATGCTATTGCACTTTCAAATACTACTTTTAAAGACTGGAAAAAAACCAGCTATAAAGAACGTGCTACGATACTTCATAAAGTAGCAAAATTAATGCGTGCTAAAAAAACAGAACTTGCCAAACTAATTACTTTAGAAATGGGTAAAGTTTTTGCTCAATCAGAAGGGGAAATTGATCTTAGTGCGAGCATATTAGATTATTACGCTGGCAATGCCGAAACCTTTTTGGCTGATAAAAAATTAAGCCCTGAACAAGGAGAAGCTTTTGTAAGAAGCAGTCCAATTGGAGTATTATTTGGCGTTATGCCATGGAATTTTCCTTTCTACCAAGTAGTACGTTTTGCTGCTCCTAATATAATGGTAGGAAATACTATTTTATTAAAACATGCTTCAATTGTTCCGCAGTGTGCAATTGCAATAGACGAGTTGTTTAAAGAAGCGGGGGCACCAGAAGGCTTGTACACTAATTTAATGATCTCGGGTAAAAGAAGTACCGCATTAGTTGAAGATGTAAGAATCAAGGGAATATCCTTAACAGGTAGTGAAGGTGCTGGTGCTAGTATGGCCGAAGCTGCTGGTAAAAACCTTAAACGTTCCGTTCTAGAATTAGGAGGAAGTGATGCTTTTATCATCTTAGCCGATGCAGACATTGATAAAACAGTTGATTTAGCAATTTTTGGAAGGATGAATAACAACGGTCAAAGTTGTGTAGCTTCAAAAAGATTTATTGCAGTTGAAGCTATAGCCGATGAATTTTTAGAAAAATTTACTGCTAAAGTTGCTGCTTTAAAAGTAGGAGACCCAATGGATCCAAGTACTGATGTTGGTCCTTTGAGCAGTGAAGAAGCATTACAAGGTTTATTAGAGCAAGTGAAAAAATTCGAAGCTGCTGGAGCAACCGTAGTTGTGGGTGGAAAAAGAGCATCTAAAGAAGGGGCTTATATGCAACCTACTTTATTGACTAATTTAAAAAGAGGCGAACCGACTTTCTACGAAGAATTATTTGGACCTGTAGCATCTTTTTATAAAGTTAAAGATGAGCTGGAAGCAATTGATTTAGCTAATGACTCTCCCTTTGGATTGGGAGGATCAATCTATACTAAAGATATTAAAAATGCCATTAAAATTGCTGATCAAATAGACTCAGGAATGGTATTTATTAACTCCCCTACTTGGACACAAGCTGATTTACCATTTGGAGGAACTAAACGTTCTGGTTACGGTCGTGAATTGTCTGAGCAAGGAATTCAAGAGTTTGTAAATAAAAAATTGATTAGAGTTAGTTAAATAGTTTATTATATTGGTTGGTAAAAGAGCGGTATTCATCATTTGATGGGTACCGCTCTTTCGATTTATTACAGTAAAACAAATACAATGCTATTTGAACTCATTTTTCTTATTTGTCGCCAAGTCGAAATACAATTTCATCTCTACTTAATTTTGGATATATAATTAAGTTATTTATAAGGTCTATGTATTTAAAAATACAAATCAGTAAATACTATAACTTTTGAAAGTAATAGTATAAAGCCTATTCTTAGCTTGTTAACTACCTTTGTTAAAGCAATAACGAACAACAAATAAGTTACTTTATTTAGCATAAATAGATAGCTTACTATTTTTTAAAAGGGCAAAAATTTTTAATCATTATTATAATTTTACTGCCTTTAAGTAACGAAATGATTGTTGTTTATTAAGAATTTATGAACCAAAAAGAACCATTTAAAGATGAAATCAAAATCAATAGGAATCGCAATAATAGTAATAGGAGCAATAATGGTATTCTATACCGGGTTTAATTATGTTACTAAAAAGAAAGTAGTTGATATTGGTCCTATCGAAATCAATAAAGAAGAAAATCATCCTGTACAATGGTCTCCAGTAGTAGGAATTGTACTCGTAGTAGGCGGAATTTTACTAGTTGTTGCCGACAAAAAAAGATAAGATTATCATAAACAGATTATATTAATATAAATAAAAACAATTATTATGAAACCACACATTGGAATTACAGATAAAAATTTAAAAAACAGCATTGATTTACTTTCATTAACACTTGCTGATGCAATGACGTTATATACCAAAACTAGAAAATTTCACTGGAATGTATCTGGAGAAAGTTTTATGGAAATGCACGTGCTTTTTGAAAATCAATACAAAGTATTAGAAGTGAATATTGACGAAATTGCTGAAAGAATAGGCAAATTAGGAGGAAAAACAATAGGAACAATGACTGAGTTTGCTGAAATGACGAGACTAAAAGAATCTCCAAATGTTTATCCTGCTCAAAAAGATATGGTTAAAGAATTATTAAGTGACCACGAAGCAATTGCAGTGCAATTACGAAAAGATATAACTACATCAGAGGAAGAAAATAGCGACGCAGGTACTGCTGATTTCCTAACTTCATCATTATTACAACACGAATCTACAGCTTGGAAACTTAGAAGGTATCTAAACTAGTAAAGGTAATGCAGTGTAGCTACTAATGACTTCATATAATTAGTAGTGCTGCATTTTATAAATTGGTTTTTTGGTTTGGTAAAAGGGCTGTTTTGTTTCAAAACAGCCCTTTTTTACGACCTATAATCACTAAAAATGAGAATATTATAATAAAATAAATTTTGCCTGTAACTTATTTGTATCCTAAATATAGAATTTTGTATTATCGTTAATCGAAACTAGTTAATAATCAATAGAAATACTTACGCAACATTTTATCACCTAGTAATTCTAAAAAAACCTCCCCATGAAATTCAATATAAAACATATTTTTCAGCTTTTAAAAACAACATTTACAGAGTGGAATGATAAAGATCCGTTTAGACAAAGTGCTGTAATTGCATACTATGCTATTTTTAGTATTCCTGGCTTATTAGTCTTGGTAATTTCTATTTCTGGATATTTCTTTGGTGCAGCTAGTGTTAATGAGAATATTATGGGTCAAATATCCAGTACAATGGGCTCTGAGACTGCAAAACAAGTCAGTCAGATTTTAAGCAAATCTACCGAAGAAAAATCAACTGTTTGGGGAAGTATAATAGGTGTTGCCGTTTTGCTATTTGGTGCTACAGCAGTATTTGTAGAATTACAAAAAACATTAAATTTGATTTGGAAAGTAAAACTCAAAACCCAAAAAGGCTTTAGACATATTATAAAAGCACGTTTATTCTCATTTGGATTAATCCTAGCCATTGCTTTTTTACTAACGGTATCCTTAGTGGTATCAACATTACTTTCTAGTATGGGAACTTGGCTTAAAGTCTACACCCACGATTCTACTATTTTTCTATATAACATTATTAACTTCATTTTCTCACTTGCCATTATTTCAGCGCTTTTTGCATTAATGTTTAAAATCTTACCTGATGCTAAAATTAGATGGAAACACGTATGGCTAGGCGCATTTGTAACAGGAATTTTGTTTACGATTGGTAAAACACTTTTAGCTTATTATTTCAGTACTGCTGAACCTGGATCTATTTATGGAGTAGCAGGATCAATTGTTTTAATACTTTTATGGGTTTCTTACTCTTCAATGATATTATTTTTTGGTGCTGAGTTTACAGCAGTTTATACCCGAACTTATTCGGGAGAAATCCCTCCTACTGATATTGCAGAACAAGACCCTAATTGTATTTCAAGAACTTAAACAGGTAAAGGATAACCAAATATAATTATAAATATAATTATAATATTATTCGGGATTTAAATTAAAAAACAGGCATAACTCACTAACTAACAAATATTTAAACACAGGCCTTTTATCATAAAAAGTGTTAATATTATAATTTTATCATAAAGTATTGCAACAGCTTTGCCCTACTAATTAAAGAACTTTACAGTATCAAAAATAAAGGAAGTTAAACTCTTTAATAGTAAAAATATGAATCCAGAAATAGCCATAAACGTATTAAATTCATTTATAATAATCAACAATGATCGTATAGAAAGATACAAAGTTGCTTCAAGAGATATTACTAACTACAGTTTAAAAAAGGCTTTTGAAAATTTTCAAAAAACAAGCCAAAAATGTAAAATGGAACTTAGCAAAGAAATTATAAAACTTGGCGGAACTCCATTGCAAGATAAAAGCAGTTTTAATTCGGTTAGTAAGTTCTGGCTCGCTGTAAAAAACAACTTTATCTATAAAGACATTAAAAAATTGATTTCTAGCTGTGAGATCAATGAAAATGAAGTAATGAAAACGTATTACGATACAATTTATAGTAATCGTGATTTATTGACAGACAATCAACAACTTATGTTGAGTGAACAATATTTTTCTATCAATACAGAACATTATGAAATCAAGTCGTTTAAAGACAATTTTTTTATTAGTGCTGTATAAATTTTAGATTAAAATTAGTACGCAATTTTAATAGCGCAAAAATAGTGTTTGAGACCGCGCATTCCTACTCCATTATTAATATTAAAAACGGATCGTTTTGACTACATATATAAAAAACACTTTTAGCGATGTGGGTGACATTACGCTATTTATCACGAGATTTTTTAAAGAGGTTTTAACCCCTCGCTATGAATTTAAAGAGTGCTTAGTACAATGTTATAAAATAGGCTATAAATCAATACCCTTAGTGGCTATTACTGGATTTATAATGGGACTTGTACTAACATTACAATCCCGCCCTACTCTAGTTAGTTTTGGTGCAGAATCATGGTTGCCTGGTATGGTAGCATTATCTTTAATTAGAGAAATAGCACCTGTAATTACAGCATTAATATGTGCTGGAAAAATAGCTTCTGGAATTGGAGCCGAACTTGGTTCTATGAAAGTAACAGAGCAAATAGACGCTATGGAAGTTGCAGCTATAAACCCCTTTAAATACTTGGTGGTTACCCGCGTACTAGCTACAACTTTTATGGTTCCATTATTAGTAATATTGGCTGATGTAATTGGAATTTTAGGTGGTTATATTGGTGTCAACATTCACGGGGATACTAGCTTGTATTTATATATCGCTAAAGTTTTCGAAATATTAACCTTTTCAGATATATTTCCTGCAACAATTAAAACCATCTTCTTTGGATTTTTTATTGGAATCATAGGTTGTTATAAAGGATTTACTGCTGATCACGGAACGGAAAGCGTTGGTAAAGCAGCAAATTCTGCCGTAGTTACTGCTTCTCTGACCATATTTATAATTGACATGTTAGCCGTTCAAATAACCGATTTATTCTTTTAATATGACTCAACAACAAACTCTAAACAATAATTCAAACAATAACGTTGCTGCAATTGAAATTAAAAATTTGCACAAAACCTTTGGCGAAGACAATCATGTTCTTAAAGGTATTAACCTTACAGTAAATAAAGGTGAAGATTTAGTTATCCTAGGAAAATCAGGTACTGGTAAATCCATAACAATTAAATGTATTGTAGGATTGATAAAAGCTGACGAGGGAGAAATAAAAGTCTTAGGAGAAGACATCACCAAACTCAATACGCAAGAACTCAATAAAATCAGGGTTAAAGTGGGTTTTCTTTTCCAAAATGCTGCGTTATATGATTCTATGTCGGTTCGAGAAAATTTAGATTTTACTCTTCGTAGGCATTTTGACTCCCTTACTGAAGCAGAAATTGAAAGCGAAATAAAAGAAGTTCTTGAAAGCGTAGGTCTTGCGGAAGCAATTGATAAAATGCCCTCAGAACTTTCTGGAGGAATGCGTAAACGCATTGGTTTAGCCAGAACCTTAATTTTAAAACCTGAAATTATACTTTATGATGAACCTACTACTGGGTTAGACACGATCACATCAAAGGAAATCAGTGAATTAATTATAAGTATTCAAGAGGAACGTAAAACATCCTCAATAATTATTACCCATGATATGGCTTGCGCCAAAATGACTGCAGACCGTATTATGATTTTAAAAGATGGTGTTATCCATGCCGAAGGAACCTATCAAGAATTAGAAAACAGTGAAGAAGAATGGGTTCGTTCTTTTTTTATATAAATAATAAACCAAAAGCAATTAACAATGAATAAGCAATCAAATCATATCTGGAAATTAGGAATGTTCGTCATTGGTGCATTAGTAGTATTTGCAGCGACAATATTCTTCATAGGAAAACAACAAAACCTTTTTGGAAACACCTTCATCCTACAAGCAAACTTTAAAAACGTAAGCGGTCTAATGGTAGGAAACAATGTTCGTTTTTCTGGAATAACAATTGGAACTGTTGATGAAGTACAATTAATATCCGACTCAACAGTGGTAGTTAAAATGTCAATTGAGAAAGACGTTCAAAAATTCATTAAAACTGATGCTAAAGCTAGTATTGGATCAGATGGTTTAATGGGAGATAAAGTTTTAACGATTTCTCCAGGAACACATTCTAACAAAATGATTGCAGAAAATGGCCGTATCGGTTCTGTTGCCTCTGTAGAAATGGACGAAATCATGAAAAGTGCACAGGTAACAATGGAAAACGCTAGTGTAATCACTCAAGAACTGGCTCAGTTTAGCTACGATATGAACAACGGAAATGGTGCTTTATCAAAATTATTAACCGATGAAGATTTTGCAAACAGCTTAGATAAGACTATGAATAACTTGCAAAAAGGAACCAAAGGTTTGAGTGAAAATATGGAAGCAGCAAAACACAATTTCTTACTAAGAGGATTTTTTAAGAAAAAGCAACGAGAAGAAGAAAAGAAAAAAGAAGCTCTTGAAAAAGCAAAAGAGGAAGCTGCAGAAAAGAAAAAATAAACTACTTGTTATTGAAAACCTAGATTTGAATAAACAGCTTTAATTTTTAAAATTTTTAATACCAAAACTTGCTAATTTTAAATTGATTCTCATTGATTAAATCATTTAAATCTGTAATATAAAAAGGAATCTTTTTAAACTCTATTTAAGAATAATAAAAAATACACTTTACATTATAATTACATCCATCACCCTTTGCTTTTACAAGTAGAGGGTGATTTTTTATATAAAGTAATACTTTAAACTATAATATGTAAATATCACAATAATAGATAAAAGTATTGTAATATAAATTATTGTTTATTGGGGGATATTTGTAGTAACAAAATACAATAATAATTAAACACAACCAACATGAAAAGAGCAATCTATACCCTAGCGTTTGCGCTATTGATTACTGGAACGACTTTAGTTTCGTGTAAACAAACTACAGAAGAAGAAACAATAGAAGCTAACACTGACGAATCAGAAGGAACATCTGTGATGGTGAAAAGCACTACTCAAAATAAAGAATGGGAAGCTTTTAAAATTAGCACTGACAGTACTATCAATCGAAATGAAATGCGCATTGCTGAATTAAAAGTCAGAATGAAAGACAGTAAAAAAACTATTGATTCAAGTTATCAAAACAAAGTGATTCAACTTGAAGAAAAAAATCAAGAGATGAAAATGAAACTAGACAATTATAAAAATGATGCTAATGAAAATTGGGATTCTTTTAAAACAGAACTTAATTACGATATGAACGAATTAGGGAATGCATTAAAAGACCTTACAGTGGATAATAAAAAATAAAAATACTAGAAATTACATAGTAATATAAGAGGTCAAATACTAATAATTTCATTGCTTAAAGCAGAAATGTAAATAACATAACTTTTGCCTAAAGTTGTATAACACAAACGCTCACAAAGAGTGCGACCTTTGAAATATCAAAACAATCAATAACAAACAAACAAAAATTAAAATGAAAAAATCAAGAAAAATAGCCTTAGCAAGTTTTTTATTTAGTTGTCTAGCATATACAGGTGTTCATGCACAAGACGGAATCGCTAAACCAGCAACAATAGGTTTTAAAGGGGGAGTAAATTTCTCTAACTTATATTCTAATGACAATGGTGTAGATGACAACAACGTTTTAACTGGTTTCAATGCAGGTTTATATGCTAAATTACCAATTACAAATTCATTTGCTATTCAACCAGAGGTGTATTACACTACAAAAGGTGCTGAACTAACTTATGACAATGCATTTATATCAGGAAAGTCAAAATTTAAAGTAAACTATGTTGAGGTTCCTGTATTAGCAGTGATCAATATTACTGAAAATTTTAATGTTCATGCGGGTCCTTACGCTGCTTATATGGTAAGCGGAAAAACAAGTACTAATTCTAGTCTTTTTGATTCAGAAAATGAATTAGATACTAATGACTTTAAGAGATTTGAGGCAGGAATTGCTGCAGGTGTAGGTGTTGATTTTGAATTGTTAAGTTTCGGAGTAAGATATAACTACGGTTTAACTAAAATAGGAAAAGAAAATACTATCGCGCAAGATGCAAAAAACAGTGTACTTAATGTATACGTAGGATTTGCATTGAATTAATAAAAAACAAAAATAAATTTAATAACTAAAATACAAAATCATGAGTAACCTATTATATACAGTAGCCGTAATCTTAATCATTTTTTGGGCAATCGGATTCTTTGCGTACAGCGCAGGAGCAATTATACATATTCTTTTAGTAATCGCAATTATTGCAATACTATTAAGACTGATACAAGGAAAACGCCTATAATTTTAGGCACAAAAATATTAATAACAAATAAATAAAATTATTATGAAAACGAACAACACAATATTAGGAGTTTTAGGTGGAATAGCTGCAGGAGCACTTTTAGGAATATTATTTGCACCAGACAAAGGAGAAAAAACAAGAAAGAAAATCAAAGATAAAAGTACTGATTACGCTGATGACTTATCAGGTAAATTCAACTCTGCTGTAGATACAATTTCAAAAAAATACGACGAATTAAAGTCGGAAACTAAAAGTATGTATGCTGAAGGAAAATCACAACTTGAGGATACAAAGAAAGAGTTAGAAAAAGAAACGGAACGTTTAAAAGCACAAGTATAATCGCTTAAAACTTAAATTATGAGTAACAACGCAACATCAATAGAAGTTCTATTTGAAAAAATACAGGATTACACTAAGACCACTATAGAGCTAACAAAGCTGAACGCTATTGCAAAATCTACAGACGTTTTATCGTCATTTATGACCCGAATAGTTGTTTCTATTGCTGTTGCAATGTTTATTTTGTTGTTGAGCTTTGGAATTTCATTTATGATTGGCGAAATGATGGGTAATATATATTGGGGCTTCTTTATCGTAGCTGCATTCTATTTACTACTTGCTATTATTCTATACTTGTTTAGAGGTGAATGGATTAAAAAACCTATAAGTGACAAAATTATAGCTAAACTTTTAAAACATAAATAAGATGAAAGAGCGCAATCATACAGCAACATTAGAAGAAACAATTCGTGTTTTAAAAATCAAGCAAACGCAGGAATTAGTAGTATTAAATGAACAATTTCAAAATGTTTATGATAGTGTTAAACCTGCTAATTTAATCAAGTCTACTATTAATGAGATAGTAAATACACCCAACCTAAAACATAACTTGATCAATAATTTAATTGGTTTATCAACGGGTTATTTATCAAAGAAAATCATGTTTGGAGGTGCTAAAGGTCCTGTCAAAAAAGTATTAGGAACCGTTGCGCAGTTTTTTATAACCAACTTTGTTTCTAAACATAGTGATAGCATTACGAACAAACTATAAATTACTTAAAACCAATGTTTTTTTAATTAAATAGTATTTAATTATTATAACAACACTTACTTAAAGTCGAGAAATTATTTTCTCGATTTTTTTTTATTTTATAAATAAGCGACCTAAATTATTGATAAAAGTAAAATGTAATCTTAAAAAATGTATTTTTACTAGATACTTTATAAAATTATGACTGAAAACGAAAAAACAATCCATAAATTCTATAGCGCTTTTGCGAAAGCAAATTACAAAGAAATGGTAACATGTTATCATCACGATATTCAATTTAGAGATCCCGTTTTTAAATCTTTAAGTGGTAAAGAGGTCAGTAATATGTGGCAAATGCTATTGGAACGAAGTAAAGGAAATATAAAAATTGAATTTTCAAACATACAAGCTGACGATTATACCGGAAGCGCACAATGGATAGCAACGTATAATTTTAGTAAAACAAATAGAAAGGTTGTCAATGTAATTCATGCTAGCTTTAACTTCAAAGACGGCTTAATTATTAAGCATCAAGATAATTTTGATTTGTGGAAATGGTCAAAACAAGCCTTTGGTATTCCTGGATATTTGTTGGGATGGACAGGTTATATGCAACAAAAAATTCAAACTACAGCAGAACAGTCTTTAAAAAAATTTGAACAAACAATCTAATGTTAGCCAATATATTAAAAGACAGCTATAATCGAGATCTAAACAAACTCAAATTAGAACTTATGGCTTATTCTAATCAAAGTGACTTGTGGTTGACCGATAAAGAAATAACTAATTCGGCTGGTAATTTATGTTTACACCTCATAGGAAACCTTAAAACCTATATTGGTGGCGCTTTAGCAAATAGCAATTATACTAGAAACAGACCCGAAGAATTTTCTCAGATAAATATTTCTAGAAATCAATTAATAAAGCAAATTGATGCTGTTATAATCGAGATAAACCAGGTTTTAGACACCATTACCACAACAGCATTAGAGTGCGACTATCCTATTTTAGTATTTGATAAAAAAACTACAATAGCGTATATATTGACCCATTTAACGACACATCTTAGCTATCATACGGGGCAAATTAATTACCACAGGCGCTTATTATCATCTTAAATTAGTAAAATTTTCTACATTGTTTATTAATACTTTTAGATTAAAAGCTTAAAAATAGTAAAAACAAATCCTTGGATTCCAAATAATTAAGTAACTACATCATTAAAGTTAGTAACAGTATAAAAATCTAAAACACAGTATAACAATAAGCTAATACATACTTTTTGGGTTTGTAGGATCTAATTAGTATCTTGCAATGCTAAATAAATGTTAAAATAACGATAAATTATTATATTAAAATGAAAAAAATAATGCACAAAAAACTGAATGAATTACAAGCAACAGCAATTTGCGGAAATGACATTAGCTCCTCCTGTTTGTATGTTTCTGCACTTACTATAATGTACGCAGGGCAATATGCTTGGATTTCTTTATTATTTGTTGCTGTAGTACTGTTTTTATTTAGAAAAATATATGGCGAAGTAGTTGGTGCCTTACCTTTAAATGGAGGAGCATACAACGTACTTTTAAATACTTCTTCAAAAAGATTGGCTTCTGTAGCGGCAACCTTAACGGTACTGTCATATATGGCAACTGCAGTAATTTCAGCTTCTGAAGGAGTGCACTATTTAAGTAATATAATTCCTCAAATACATTCTACATTTAGTTTATTCTATATTGAGTTCAGCTTTATTACAATTGCTACAGTAATTATCTTATTGATTTTTACCACCTTAGCTATTATAGGTATTGGAGAGTCAGCAATTGTTGCAGTGGTCATTTTTATCACGCACTTATCTACATTAACTTTATTAGTAATTGCTTCAGTTTGGTTTATATTCATGAACGGATTTGAAGTTTTTAGTATGAACTGGAGTCTGCCTATTACATCAGGAACAATTGTCAACGCCTTGTTTTTAGGATTTTCGGCGGCAATGTTAGGAATTTCTGGTTTTGAAAGTTCGGCCAACTTTGTTGAAGAACAAGAAGTTGGTGTTTTTCCAAAAACACTTCGTAACATGTGGGCAATTGTTAGTTTTTTCAATCCCGTAATTGCGTTATTACTTATTTGTATCATTCCCCTAGCACAAGTGGGAGAACACCAAGAATCATTGCTTGCCTTTTTAGGGCAAACAACTGGCGGATCCTGGTTAGCTTATTTAATATCTATTGATGCTGTTTTAGTATTATGCGGAGCTGTACTGACTTCATTTGTTGGAGTTTCTGGATTATTAAACCGTATGACATTAGATAGAATTTTACCTAATTACTTTTTAAAACAAAATAAAAGAGGTTCTAATTACCGTATCATCATTAGCTTTTTAGTTTTATGTGTATCGGTTTTATTTGTTACAAAAGGAGATATCATAGCTCTAGCAGGTGTTTACACATTTTCATTTTTAGCCGTAATGGCATTATTTGGAATAGGAAACTTACTATTGAAATTTAAACGAAAAAAATTACCAAGACCTGAGAAAGCACGAGGTATTTCTGTTGTAATTGCTGTGGCGTTAATTATCACTGCTTTTATTGGAAATATGAAATTGAATCTTGCTTCTTTTTATACTTTTTTACAGTATTTAGTGCCTGCCTTTGGTTTTGTAGCCATTATGCTTAACCGTTCGCTAATCATTAGACTTTTAATAGAAGCTTTAGAATATTTCTACAAACCGTTACGTAAAATGGTCATCTTTAGTAACCGTTATTTATTAAAAATGAATCTAAAGATAAATTCCCAAGAATTTGTATTTTTTACTAAAGGAGACGATGTTGCAATCATAAATAAAGTAATGCAGTACGTTCAGAATAACGAAACTACAAAGAAATTAAAAATTGTAAATATTAATAAAGATCAAGAGGATAATCAATTATTGATTAAAGATTTAAAAGTACTTGATCGTGCTTACCCTGAAATCGACATTGAATTCATTGAATTAGAAGGGGAATTTGGACCTAAAATCATTGATGAATTATCAATTAAATGGGGAATTCCTAAAAACTTTATGTTCATTGGTTCTCCTGGGGATCGTTTTTCATACCGTGTTTCTGAACTTGGTGGGGTACGTTTAATTATGTAATTCTAAACAACCAAGCGCTTAATTTAAACCATACATGGAACAAATATTATACTATACGCTTATTAAAATAGGTGCTTATAACTTACAAATTATAAGCATCCTTAAGCTTATAGCTTTTATACTAATTATTCTAATAACTTTAAAAGTAATTAGAAAAGCAATTTATCGAATTGATAAGATTGATGTTGGTAAAAAATACTCTATCTACAATTTGATAAAATATTTAGTAACTGTCGTTGCCATAATCATTGGTTTAGAAATGTTTGGTTTCAACTTATCTGTATTGGTTGCAGGTTCTGCAGCATTGCTTGTAGGTGTTGGTTTAGGATTACAAAATTTATTTAGTGATTTTATATCAGGAATTATTCTTCTTGTGGACTCCTCTGTAAAGGTTAATGATGTTTTAGAATCAAATGGCTTAGTATGTATTGTAAAAGAAATCAATATGAGGACCACGACAGTACTTACCCGTGATGATAAATTCATTATTTTACCCAATTCTGATCTAACAAGAAACCAATTAATTAACTGGACACATAGCGACATTACATCAAGATTTGATGTAGCTGTGGGTGTTGATTATACTTCAGATGTTGACCAAGTAATGCTATTACTAAAACAAGCAATTGACGAGCAAGAAGGCGTTTTAAAAGAACCAAAACCTTTTGTACGTTTTAATGATTTTGGAGATTCTTCGTTGGATTTCGGAATTTACTTCTGGTCTGAAGATGTGTTTAGAGTCGAAAATAGAAAAAGCGAACTAAGAGTTCGGATATTTCAATTATTTAAAAAACATAACATCACTATCCCATTTCCACAACGCGTTGTACATATCAGTAAATAAATATGGAAGAGCAAATTCAAGAATACCTATATAATCCCACTGTTGGAAAAATTGTGACTTTTCTTATTGGCGTGGGCGTTATCTGGGTTTTAATAAATCTACTTCAAAAAAAGTTGTTTACTAAAATACAAGACAACGACAACCGCTATAAGGCAAAAAAAATAAGCACTTTTATAGGTTACCTAATAACAATCGTATTTCTAACCATTGTATTTAGCGATAAACTAGGTGGATTTACAGTTGCCTTAGGAGTTGCAGGAGCAGGAATAGCCTTTGCTTTGCAAGAAGTAATCGCTTCTTTTGCAGGTTGGCTAGCCATCATGTTTGGTGGTTTTTACAACACAGGAGATCGGGTTCAATTAGGCGGAATCAAAGGTGACGTGATGGATATTGGCGTCTTACGAACTACTATCATGGAAACAGGACAATGGGTTGATGGCGATTTATATAATGGCCGCATTGTTCTTATTGCTAATAGTTATGTTTTTAAAGAACCCGTTTTTAATTACTCAGGCGATTTTCCGTTTTTATGGGATGAAATTAAAATACCTATTCAATACGGAAGCAATTATGACAAAGCACAAGAAATTATCTTAAATGCAGGAAATCTAGTTGCCAAAGACCTAACAGCTGCTTCTAAAGAAAAATGGCATAAACTCCAAAACAAATACCGTCTTGAAGAGGCTCAAACTGAACCAATGGTGTCGCTTGTAGCAAATGACAATTGGGCTGAATACACGCTGCGTTATGTTGTGGGGTATAAAAAAAGAAGGGCTACTAAAACAATATTATTTACCAAAATAATGACCGATATAGAAGCCACAAATGGTCTTGTAAAAATGGCCTCTGCTACATTTCAATTGGTTCAAGCACCCGATTTTAACATTAATATTAAAAAATAACAAATGGATTTCTTTCATCTTTTTTCAGTGCTTATCGTGCTGTCTGCTGGTTTTGCATACATTAATTTCAGAATTTTAAAACTTCCCAATGCTATTGGATTGATGTTTGTTTCTTTAATTTTCTCTTTTATCATGTTAATTCTTGGTTACTACTTCCCTTCATTCAAGGAGAGTATTGCTGTCAAAATGGAGGACATTAATTTTAGTGAATTACTTCTAGAAGGTATGTTGAGTTTTATGCTTTTTGCAGGAGCTATACATATTAAATTCAAGGATTTAAATAACGAAAAACTGAGTATTTTACTTTTTTCAACAATAAGTGTACTGATCAGTACTTTTGTTATTGGGTTTGCTAGTTTCTATTTGTTAAACTTTATGGGTATAAAAGTAGAACTGATTCACGCCATGCTATTTGGAGCCTTAATATCCCCTACTGACCCTATTGCTGTATTAAGTATTTTAAAAACAGCTGGAGTGACGAAGTCATTAGAAACTAAAATAGCAGGAGAGTCCTTATTTAATGATGGTGTAGCAGTTGTGGTTTTTATCACCATCTTAAAACTAGCAAAACCAGGCACTGATTTTGATTTAACAAATATCTTGATGTTGTTTGGACAAGAAGCAATTGGAGGATTACTATTAGGAGTCGCACTAGGTTATATAGGCTACAAACTTATTGCAAGTATTGATAACTACCAAGTAGAAGTTTTAATCACACTAGCTATTGTAATGGGTGGCTACACATTTGCGCACTACACACATGTTTCTGGACCTCTAGCAATGGTTGCTGCTGGATTAATTACCGGAAATCAAGGGAAAAGTAAAGGTATGTCTGATATTACTGCGGAATATATTGATAAATTCTGGGAATTAATTGATGAAATCCTAAATGCAGTATTGTTCGTTTTAATTGGTTTAGAATTACTAATTATACAAACTAATCAAAAGATTATTATCGCTGCAGTAATCCTATTATTTATAACATTAATTACAAGATATATTTCTGTTTACATTCCGTCAATTGCGGTACGTTTAAAAGAAAGAATTACTCAAAAAACGATTCTTATCCTTACTTGGGGTGGACTGAGAGGTGGTATTTCTATAGCGCTTGCATTATCTATTGCACCAGAATATAACAAAGATATCTGGGTAACCATTACTTATGTTATTGTTTGTTTCTCTATTTTAGTTCAAGGAATGACAATAGGAAAATTTGCTAAAAAAATGCAATCAAAATAAAATCACAATACATTATTTATAGCATATCAAATCCGTTTTTTAAATAAAAACGGATTTTTTTTGTTTTTTTGTCAGGAAAAATCATGTTTACCGTCTAAATAATAAACCAATAAATATATGAAAAAGAGTATTTTAGTATTATTTATAGCTGTATCCGCTCAGCTTATCCAAGCGCAAAGTCCATGGACTAAAGAAAAAGGAAAGGCTTACGTTCAACTAGGTGTGTCAGGCCTTTTTTATGATAAAGCACAAATTGATGGTGAAAAAATTACTCTCGGAGCTGATTACACTGATGTCACTACACAACTATATACCGAGTACGGAATTACAAATAACCTAGAAGCTTTGCTTATTGTTCCTGTAAAATTTGCTAGCTTTGAATCTAAGCTAACAAATGCTTCCGGAAGTATTTCTGGATTAGGAAACCTAACTTTTGGGCTTAAATACAAGGTTTATGATCATAAATGGAAGATCAGTACTGGATTACAATTTCAAGCTAATACTTCTAAAAAAGATGTAACAAACAGCTTAAGTACCGACTTTAATGCCGCAACATTTATTCCTTACTTAAGTGTAGGAAGTAGTAGTGGTAAATGGTATTATTTTGGAAATATAGGGTATGGTTACATGACAAATGACTACTCTGATTACTTAAAATTCGCTGCTGAATTAGGGTATAACATCATCCCAAAAGGACACCTTATACTGGCCTTGGATACTAAAAATCCCGTAGCTAAAGAAAGTGCTTTTGAAAATAATACTTCAAAATGGCCTTCTTATTTGGACCGTCAAACTTATAATGCATTTGGTTTAAAATTTAATTATGAGTTTTCCAAAGACAAATACGGTGCTAATATAGCAACATTTGGCGCTTTTGGAAACGATAATGCACCACTTGCCCCATCAATTAACTTTGCAGTATACGCTAAATTATAAACCTATTTAAGAAAAAAAACAACCCAGTTTTTACAATAAAAAAGCGATTCTTACAACCTTGTGAGAATCGCTTTTTTTTTGTGAAGTTTAAAGTTAGAATCAAACCTTATAGAGCTGCTAAATCATCAAAATTAAATGACCAATTAACATCTTTTTTATACCACAATTGCCCTTCAGAAACTAGCAAGGGGCAATCAAAATTATTAGTATAAAGCGCTCCAGTTCCTAAACCTTGAGGCATTTTATTTTGCTTTAAATACGTCCATTGTGCAATAGCATTTAACCCAATATTACTCTCTAAAGCAGAGGTAATCCACCAGCCAACATCATGCTTTTCAGCTAGCGAAATCCATTCTTGAGTTCCTTTATAACCACCTATAAAACTCGGTTTTAAAATGATGAATTGTGGTTTGATTTTGACTAATAACGCCTCCTTTTCATCATAATTAAACACACCTATCAGCTCTTCATCTAATGCAATGGGCAAAGGAGTGATTTTGCACAACTCTGCCATACTGTCAGTATTGTTTTTTTGAATAGGCTGCTCAATGCTATGTATTTTAAATTCAGTTAATTGTGTTATTTTACTTAAAGCTTTATTTATATCAAACGCACCGTTTGCATCTACCCTTATTTCAACCTCTTCGGCTGTGAAATTCTCCCGAATATAACTCAATAATTTCAATTCTTTATCAAAATCGATAGCACCAATTTTTAACTTGATACAATGAAATCCTTGTGCTAGTTTCTCTTCTATTTGCTGCTTCATAAACAACGGTTCCCCCATCCAAACTAAGCCATTAATTGGAATCGATTTACTACCTTCAGTAAACGGTGATGGAAACAGTAAAAAAGGATTTTCACTAAGCAAAGATTGAAATGCCATTTCAACACCAAACTGTATTGAAGGAAACTCAATTAACGCTTCCCAAAGTTGGTTTTCACCCAAATGAATATTATTGCAAGTCCACTGCAATTTTGATTCATAATCAGGTCGATCATCAATACTCAAGCCACGTAAAATTCCGCACTCTCCTATTCCTTTTTTACCGTCTTTTTCAAGTACAATAAACCAAGTTTCTTTTTGGGTTAAAACCCCTCGAGAAGTTCCTGAAGGACGCTTGAAGTCTAAAATATATTTATGGTAAGTTGCTTTCATTTTATAATGTTTTTTTTAATTGCAAAAGAGCGTAAATATTTTTCACAAAGGTTCGCTAAGTTTTATTTTAATTAATCTCGACTACGCTCGATTTGATAATTTCTTATCATCTTGAAAAAAACCTACTGTCAATACGAACAGAGTCAAGAACTCGTTTTACAATTTCAAAATCAATCTCGACTACGCTCGATTTGACAATTACTTAACATCTTGAATAAAACCTACCGCTAATTCGAGCGGAGTCGAGAACTCGATTTGACACTAATTATCCTCTTGTGCAAAACCTACTGTCACTTCGAGCGGAGTCGAGAACTCGTTTACAATTCCAAAAAATCAATATCAGCTCCGCTCGATTTGACAAAATAAATCGCCTATTTCACCAACTTCAATACCTTATCAAAATCATCCGAATTTAATCCCGCTGTTTTGAATACTTGAAAATCTTGCTTCATCTTTTCAACCCAGCTCACGGTATCGGTAACGTTTTGAGATTGGTACTCTTTATAAATTGCTTTTGCGTTTTTATAATCGTCGTTTAGTAAATAGGCGTGCGCTAAACGGAGTTTAATCAATAACTCTGTTTCATCTAGTTTTTCACCTTCTTTTAAAAACTTTATGGCTTTTGCATATTGCTTTGTCAAAATGTAATCAAAACCAATAGCACTATAATCCTTTACGGTAGCTTTCCTATCTGCTATTATCAAGTTATATTGCGCAATTGCGTTGCTGTAATCGCCTCTTTTCTCAAAATCTATAGCTCTAGTCCTAAACGCTTCATTTTGCATCTTAGAAGCCCCTGTTTCAACGAAGCATAGGTCACCAAAATCTTTATAATCCTTAGCTTGTTCTATCGCTAGCATTTTTTGAAACTCTTGGAACTTGTATTTTTTTTGAATTTTTTCTTCTACACAAATACAAAAATCATCTGAATTGACCATTTTTCTGGCTAACGAGGATGTTTTACATTGATTAATTACCGTTTTTCGGTTGGCTAATGTCCAGCCACGGCTAAGCTTATTATCTACCCAAGGTACAATTTCGAGTACGATTTTTTGTTTCATAATCCAATTTGAACTTTGAAAACCAAACCACAAACTACTGCTACTTGATTGCATGCAGCTCGATTTATCAATCGTAAGGCGTTTGGCATCCTTACTTAACGGCATGTTTTGAATAAAGCAGGCATTATCAGTTTTACCCGTTTTTTGATAGGCTGTAGCCAAATCATTACTAGTAAAAATTACGTAATTGCATTTATCATCTCCGGAGATTTTTGACATCAAGAAAACAGCACCTGCAGATCCTTGACTTATTCCTGTAGGATCAGGAATGGCTTTTAAAAGCGATATTAGACTCGTTGCTAATTGCTGATTATCATCTAGAATGGTAATGCGGTAAATTAGCTCTGTTGTTCCTATGGGAAAATCATCGGCTTTGAAAATTGTGCGCTCTCCAGCAGAAACAATTAGTTCTTTAGTTATGGATCGTTGCTGGTCCCAAAAACCATCTTGTTGCGCAGAAGCTGCTTGATAAATAATGCTAATGAATAGCACAGAAAGTATTTTTTTCACTGGTATGTATTTTAATAACAATAAGCCCTAGCCCAGATGGAAGTGGAAATCCTTTGCGGCCTTCCCGATTTTTAAGGAAGGCAACAAAGATTGCAACGTACAGCTGGAAATAGCTCCTAAAAACGAAACAACTTTAAAAAAATATACCATTAAGACCAAAGTATTTCTCCGGTTGCTTAATGGTATAAAATGAATTATTTATAAATCGATACTTTGTCCAATGTCGAGCAACATTAAATCTTTGCCTGCATCAAAAAACTTTTGAATGGCTTCTTTATGATTGATTTCGATGTATCCAAAAGTATCGTAATGATATCCTAAAATTTTATCACAACCTACAAAATTAGAAGCGATAATAGCATCCTCAACATCCATAGTAAAATTATCACCAATAGGTAGAATAGCCAAATCTAACTTGGTACGCATAGGAATTAGCTGCATGTCCATTGTTAAAGCAGTGTCACCGGCAACATAAATATTTTTATGTTCTCCTTCAATTACAAAACCTCCAGGATTACCTCCATAAGAACCATCAGGAAAAGAACTTGAATGGATTGCATTGACATACTTTACTTTCCCGAAGTCAAAATTCCAACTCCCACCGTGATTCATAGGGTGTGCCGTAAGTCCTTTAGCTGCGTAATGACCTGCGATTTCGGCATTAGACACGATAACGGCATTCGTTCTTTTAGCAATAGTTTCTACATCTAAGACATGATCACCGTGTGCATGAGTAACTAGGATATAGTCGGCTTTTAAAGCGTTAATATCAATGTGTGCTGCTAGTGGATTTCCTGAAATAAATGGATCCACTAAAATATGTTTGCCTCCTACTTGGATACCCAAAGAAGCGTGTCCGTAAAATGTAATTTTCATTATGTGAAATTTAAAAATTTATAATTATCTACCTCCTAAGAACGTATTGACAATAACATCCGAAACAAAATAAATCATGCTCAACGCTAGCAATATAGAAAGTGCAAAAGTGCTAAGGGCTAATTTTTTTAATTCTGGGTCTAAAGCTTTTGGTTCTTGGTTTTTATATACGTTGATTAAATGTTTAGTCAAAGGTATGTAAGCTAGTAAAAATAGGTATTGGTCAAACTGAAAATCGCTTATTATAGCAAAAACGACCACTAAAACCATAGCGGTAATAACCAAGAAATAGTGGTATTTTTTAGCATTTTTCCCTCCCATTTTCACTACAACTGTATTTTTTCCTGCAGCTTTATCTGAAGCTTCGTCGCGCATGTTGTTTAAATTTAAAACACCTACACTCAATAAACCTATTGCTGTTGCTGGTAAAAAAAGTTTAAAATCTAGTTCCTGAGAATATAAAAAATTCACTCCCAAAGTACTTACAAGTCCAAAAAATACAAACACAAATAAATCACCAAATCCTTTGTAGCCGTAAGCTGAATTCCCTACAGTGTATCGAATTGCTGATGCAATTGCTACTATTCCTAAAACTAGGTAAAACAGGGAGTAATACAAATTCGTATCTGCGAAAGCATAAAAAATTAGCAATATTGCCGATACTAAGGTCAACAGTGACGTAATAATTATAGCCCGCTTCATAGCTGCTGGAGTAATGACTCCGCTTTGAATTGCGCGCATCGGTCCTACTCGATCTGCATTATCAGTTCCTTTGACTCCATCACCATAATCGTTAGCAAAATTAGATAATATTTGTAATCCTAAAGTTGTCAAAATAGCAAAACCAAATATTTTCCAGTTGAAAACATCAGTTGGTGTCAAGATATTATCTGTTGGGTGTGCCAATGCATAGATGCTTCCTACTATTATACCAGAAACGGACAAGGGTAATGTTCGTAGTCGTGCAGCTTCAATCCAATGTTTCATTTTTATTTTATTTATTTATTATTCTTTTTATTCTATTCTCTATTTATATTTATTCTGTAACCTTACAAAACTCACATCCAATTGCTATTAGAAACTTCTATTTTATACAGCCATAAATTAACATAGTCTTTAATAGTCGAAAAATTTCCTAACTGAAAAGACAGGTTTCCGCCTGCGGTATGGATTGTAACTGATCCAATATTAGCTCTTTTGTGCCAAAATAATTGCGATGTGGTAATGGCTTGTATTTTTCCTGTTTCAACAATGGTATTATCAATATCCCAAGCGCCACTTTGCTTTATGATAAAATCATTTGTGATAAATAAACGGTTGTTTCTAAATCCAAAAACCAATATCGTTCCTACAAACAATACATAGCAAACTGCTCCTATAAAATATTGAAAAAATTGTGGCTCAATATAATATGCAAAAGCCATATACCCACTAAAAGGCAATACAATGGACAAAAATATTGAGAATACTAACTTCCTATAATTTGGTTTTAAAGCCAATCCTTTCTCAGGTATTGTATTGTATAAAAGCGCTAAAATCGCGTCTTTTTCCTCCTTATTACATCCTGGAATCTCAATAAACGCTTTCTTCTCTTGTTTTTCGCCGCTGGTAGCTTGCTTAATTTTAAGTTCCAGAATATTCATTTTCTTCTGAAAATAATTACTAGTAATGGTAACTAACTGCACTTTATCTGACTTGATGATGGTACTTTTTGTACTCAGCAATCCAAATGATAACAGTAACGATCCGTTTTGCTTTACTATTTTATAATCGAAATATTTAAAAATTACACGAATCAAATTAATAATTAAAATCAAACAAAGCATTACCAACACTATTGGTATTATAAAGGTACTCTGTTCAAAAAAACTATCAATGTTTTGATTTTGAACTTCAAAATCCGACTCTGATAATATGTTCTTAGTGTTTTCGTAAATTGTAATAAAAAAAGCTAAAATCAAACTGAACGTTTTTACGTAATTTGATGTGATTCCAACTTTTAACAAACTCAAAAAACTAATTTTGATAAACGATTCCTCAGCCGTTTTTTCTTGTATCGTTTCTACATTAAAAATCCCTTCATTTTCAACAACTTCATTATTTTCCTTTTCTAAAAGTCTCGCTTTTAAGGCTAATGCTAATAAATGAGTGATGGCCTTAATTTGCCCTTCTTTTTCAGCGCTTCCAGCTGTGTCTACATTAATTTCATAAACATTGATCAACCGCTGAATAAACGACTGATTGATATTTACTTGTTGGATTTTATCCAGTTGGATAATAGTTTTTGTTTTATTCAAAATACCCTCTTGAATCACAAACTCCTTATTATCTATATCCAGATAAAAGGTGAAATTTTTATATTTTAAAGAAGCAATTCCCGCAATCAATACTAAAAAAACCAAAACACCTAAAATTAAGTATACTTTATCTAAGTCTTTGAATCTAATAAAATAGATTAACACAACAGGTCCTAAAGCACGCAACCATTTTTGCAGCGTATTTATAAACATAATCAAAATCCCTACTGAGGATTGCCTTTGTGGTTGTCCAAATTGTTCCTCCATTAGAGTTTCTTTTGAATTTTACCCATCAACAGCTGTTTGATATCTTCGGCTTGCGCCAAAGCAATTCCTGGAATAGCAATATCACTCGCGCTTCCTCCTGCTGTGAATATTTCTACTTTGGCTAGCCCAAAAATTCTAGCAATAAATCCTTCATGTAAAGCCACGTGTTGAACTCTGTTATACGGAATTACAATAGTATTTGTCGCGATAACACCGCTCTGAAAAATAACATCATGAGTTCTAAATGCAAAGGCTTTTTTCTTTACGCTTAAGGCTGCAAACAAAATAACAAATCCAAAAAACAACCCAAAAAGCCCCAATAACGGCATCCAGAATTCTTTTAAACCTGGGTTAAAAAACAATAGAGCACCAAGTCCGATTCCTAAAATCAAAAAAGTAATCAGAATATTAAGTCCAATAACTTTCCAATAATTAGAATCCAACTTAGACAACGCCACAGTTTCAAATCGAGGAAGCTTTGTGGTGTCAATTACTTCATTTGTAAAATGCTCCATGTAAATTATTTAAATTTTAAAATATTGAAAGTTTTATGGCAACCATTTTTTCTCAAAGTTTGGCTTGCGTTTTTCAAGAAATGCGTTTCTACCTTCCTTAGCCTCTTCAGTCATATACGCTAAACGAGTTGCCTCACCAGCAAAAACTTGTTGTCCAACCATACCATCATCAGTAAGGTTCATTGCAAATTTTAACATTTTGATCGCCATAGGAGATTTTCCTAATATTTCTTGCGCCCACTCATAAGCGGTGTCTTCTAATTCAGCATGCGGGATTACGGCATTTACCATCCCCATATCCATTGCTTCTTGAGCATTGTAATTGCGACCTAAAAAGAAAATTTCTCTGGCTTTCTTCTGCCCTACCATTTTAGCTAAATAAGCCGACCCATAACCACCGTCAAAGCTAGTTACATCAGCATCTGTTTGTTTAAAAATGGCATGTTCTTTACTCGCAAGAGTCATATCACACACTACATGCAAACTATGTCCACCACCTACAGCCCAACCTGGAACTACAGCAATAACTACTTTTGGCATAAAACGAATTAAGCGTTGTACCTCTAATATATTTAGACGGTGTTGTCCATCCTCACCTACATATCCTTGATGTCCTCTTGCATTTTGATCTCCTCCACTACAAAAAGAATAAACGCCATCTTTTGACGAAGGCCCTTCTGCCGAAAGTAAAACCACTCCTATCGAGGTGTCCTCTTGAGCGTCATAAAAAGCTTGGTATAATTCCGCTGTTGTTTTAGGTCTAAAAGCATTGCGCACATCAGGTCTATTAAATGCAATACGTGCAACGCCATTACATTTCTTATAGGTTATATCTTCAAATTCTCTAGCAGTTATCCAGTCCATTATATGAGTTTTAAATTTTATAGTGTAAAATTAAATCATTTTTTACACTTTACAACATTCAACAATAGCTAAAGCTGAACTAAATCGCTCATTCCATTTTCTAATAAAAAAAAATTAGAAAAAAAAATATACTTTTAACAGTTTGCAATTGTATTTTTCACTAATTTTATAACTGTTAATCAACACAATACAGTTGGTTATTTTATTTTAACTGATTTATTAACCTAAAAAAAAGAATGCTTTTGAAAAATTCAAATTGCTTTACCACTCTTTTTTGCACGGTACTCAAATTAAAAATCGAAGAAAAAGAGCCCAATAGGAACTTATTAAACGAAATAAGGATATTTCAATAGTAACCCCTAAGGTTAAAAAGTAGATTACTATACTTTGATTATACACTAATCAATAAAATGAAAAAGTAAAATCTACTCGTAATAATAGCAACCAGATGGCAATAATGTGAATTTGAGCCTCAATTTTATTTAATAAGTAAAAAAAGGTAAAGACTTAAAAGTAAGACATTATAAAGTAATGGCTTTGCAAAATGCAACTATAACACGCAATTCATAAGGTGTTATAAATAGAAAGACTAACCGGCAACGATTAGTCTTTCTTTTTTTTATATCAATTCTAAGATTTAATTACTCCTTAATCAAGTAAATTCCGTCTTCTTTAATTTCAATTAATTTTTCTCTATATAAAGCACCTATCGCTTTCTTGAACGTTTTCTTGCTCATTTTCAACACAGTTTTAATATCTTCAGGGTGAGAACTATCTGTAAGGCGTAAAAAACCACGGCTCGCTCTCAATTCATCTAAAATCAAGTCGGCATTAGGCTCAATGCTTTCATAACCTTGAATTTGCAATGCAACATCAATTTTATTATCAGGACGAATGTTCTTGATGTAGCCACGCATACGGTCTCCTGTACGAATTGCATCATCATAAACCTCATCTTTATAAAGCAATCCTTTGTGACGCTCATTGATAATAACATTAATTCCAATTTCAGTAATATGCGAAACAATCAACTCTACTTCTTCTCCTTTTTCTACCGTAAGCTCTTCATTTTTTAAGAACTGGTTGGTCTTACTTGAAGCAACAAGACGGTTAGTTTTTTCATCCATATAAAGGTAAACCAAGTAACGTTTTCCTTTTTCCATAGGACGTGCTTGCTCTTTAAACGGAACTAAAATATCTTTTTCCATTCCCCAATCCATAAAAGCACCTATTTGGTTGACATAATTCACACGTAAAAGCGCAAATTCATTCAACAAAATATACGGTTCTAATGTAGTAGAAACGGGACGTTCTTCATGATCCAAATAAACAAAAACAATGAGCTCTTCCCCTATTTCAAATTCGTTTGGAACGTATTTATTAGGCAACAAAATGTCATGTATTCCTTCAGGATCTTCTTCAGGATTCCCTAAAAATAATCCCACTTTGGTATCTCGTAAAATGGTAAGCGTATTGTATTTTCCTATTTCAATCATATTCTTTCAATTTCTAAAGCGCAAAGGTACGAAGTTTGAAAATAACAAACCCACACTAGCCCATAATTACTAGTTATTTTATATAGGAGCAGCAACTATCCTTTTCAAAAACACGATTTGTCCTGCTGTACGCAGTATCTTTTTGGCTGAACACCAGCCAAAAAAGGATACTTGCTCCCATCAGGGCTAATTAACAACTCCTTTTTTATTGAATAACGAACACAAACAACTCCCCAAAAGCTTAAACAACTATTAAATTTATTTTTACTGCTTATAAACCTTAATTTTTTACTTATTTTTAAATTTTCAAACACAAATACCCTAAACAAATGAATCCAAAACCTATTTTCTATCTTTTTGCATTGCTCTTCTTTACGCAAATAACTATAGCCCAAATTACTGTTGATGATCCTGAAATAAAAAAAATGGTTACTGAGATCAAAGCAGATAACCTTGAAGCCACTGTAAAAAAGCTCGTTTCTTTTGGAACCCGCCATACCCTAAGCGACACTAAAAGTAACAGTCGCGGAATTGGAGCAGCACAACGCTGGGTAAAGTTGGAGTTTGAAAAATATGCGTTGGCTTCAAATGGAAGATTAACCACTACTATGGATTTTTTTGATGTAAAAGCCGATGGCAAACGCATTGCAAAAGACAGCCAACTTGCTAATGTAATGGCTACCTTAAAAGGAACTGATCCTGCAGATGACCGTGTACTTATTGTTAGTGGACATATAGACTCTAGAGTTACTGATGTTATGGATGCAAAAGCAGACGCACCAGGAGCTAACGATGATGGTTCAGGTGTAGCGGCTATGATGGAGCTTGCTAAAATTATGAGTAAAAGAGCTTTTCCTTATACAATAATTTTTGTAGCTGTTACAGGAGAAGAACAAGGTTTGTACGGTGCAAAACATTTAGCCGAAGTCGCCAAACAAGAAAAATGGAATATTGTTGCCATGCTTAATAATGACATGATAGGAAATAGTTTGTCTAGTGGAACAAACTTAAGAGACAATACTAAATTTCGTGTTTTTAGTGAAGCAACACCCTATTTAGAAACTGAGGACGAAGCTAAAATGCGCAAACTAACAAATAGAGACAATGATAGTCCGTCTAGATTATTAGCACGCTATATTAAAACCGTAACTGAACAATATGTAGAACAGCTTGAAGTGAATCTTGTGTATAGAAACGACCGTTTTTTACGCGGTGGTGATCACACTCCTTTTAGTCAAAATGGATTTACAGCCGTTCGTTTTTGTGAAATGAATGAAAATTTTGACCACCAACACCAAGATTTGCGTACAGAAAATGCAATTAAATATGGAGATCTTCCTGAATTCATGGATTTTGAATACCTCAGAAAAATTACAGCTTCAAATTTAGTTACATTAGCTAACTTAGCTTGGGCACCTAAATCACCTACAAATGTGGTTATAGAAGTAAAAGATTTAACTAATTTCTCTACTTTAGCGTGGAAACCTGCAAATGATAAAAAAGTTCATGGCTATCAAATATTAATTAGAGAAACCTCTGATGCCAACTGGCAGAAAAGTGTTTTTGTAACTGATACTCGAGCAACTATTCCTTATTCTAAAGATAACTTTCTTTTTGCAGTGCAAGCAGTAGATGAGTTAGGACATGCAAGTTTGCCTATTTTTCCCATACCTGTACGATAAATTTAAAGTTTACCCATAAAAAAAAGCGCCATTAAGGCGCTTTTTTATTTATATGTGGTTTGTATTATTTATTGTAAACACTTTCTTTTTTAAAGTGAACAGCTAATAAGTAGTAAACTACAGCTCTATGTTTTGTTTTGTTTGAACGACCGTATTTTTCAATTACTGCATCAATAGCTGCGTCTAAATCAGGTCCATCTTTTAATCCTAATTTTTTAATTAAAAAATTATTTTTAACCGTATCCAATTCTGATTGTTGGCTACCAGCAACAGTTGATGAATCAGCATTATAAATCGATGGTCCACAACCAATAGTTACTTTGGTCAATAAATCCATATCCGGAGTTACTCCACATTTGTCTTTTAAATCTGCTGCGTATTTTACAATTAATTCGTCTCTCTTGCTCATAAAAATATATTTAATAATTAAGGTTAATGGTTTTTATTATCTCAAATTTAAGGATTTATTCAAAAAGTAGCTATAATTTTACCAAAAATTATTTAAAATAAAGATAATAAGTTAAAAAATCCGATAAAAAACATAAAAACAAAGCTTTTAAAGATTAAAACACAAAACAAAGAGGTATTTCTCGTTAAAACAAAAGCATAATAAAGGTATTCTACCAAACATGATTTCTTGATTTTAGATCAATTCCTTAAAAAATTGAAGCAATATCTTATCATTAATTAATGTAGGTGTAAACACTTCTAAAATTGCTGGTTTCTCATTATTTTCAAAAAATGCAGGTAACAATGCTACTAAATCAGTTTCATTAGCTACAGCATGGTAATTCATATTGTACATTTTAGATAAATGCGCAGCAGTTAGATCATGTGCTGTTTCAAAGAAAGTATTAAATACTTCTGTTTCTTCATGACCAGGCAGAATTCTAAATATTCCCCCTCCTCCATTATTGATCAAAACAATTTTAAAATTTCTCGGAATATAATTATTCCACAAGCCGTTACTATCGTATAAAAAACCAATGTCTCCGGTAATGAATACTGTTTGCTTTTTATTGGCAACAGCTGCACCAATTGCCGTAGACGTGCTTCCATCAATACCACTTGTTCCTCGATTACAAAATACTTCAATTGAAGGATCAATATCAATTAACTGCGCATACCTAATGGCGGAACTATTACTGACTTGTAATTGGGAATTTTTAGGTAATGACTGAATGACCTTTTCAAAGACTTTAAAGTCGGAGAATGGAATTTGAGCTAAATATTCTTCTGTTTTTAACTTGCGTAATTGTACTATTGCATCCATTTTATGGAAATAATCACTTTTTATTTTGGTATCAACCAAAGGTATAAAAGCATTAAAGAAAACGTTAGGACATACTTTAAAATGATGTGTCAATGCACCAAAGGTATCGTAACCTCTTAAAGTATCAATATGCCAGTGATTAGTTGGTTTGTACTTACGTAGAAAAGCCTTGATTCTTTTAGAAACAATCATTCCTCCAAAAGTTAGCAATATATCAGGACAAAAATCCTCGAAATCTGTTGGTGTAAAAGGCGTAATTATGGTGTCTATGTTATTAATAAATGTAGGGTGATGTAAATTAGAAGTTGTTTCTGTCATTACAATAATTGAAGGATCTGTGGCTAGATGATCCATAATGGCTTGCTCTACAAATTCAGGTGGATTCACTCCTACTAGAATCATCTTCTTGCTTGCTTTGTTCCAAATATCTCCAAATGGAGCCAATTCATTCGTTGTGATTGCAGGAGTAAATTTTGCGGAAGCGGTAACTACAGGCGAAACCGAAAGTGCAGTAACCGTCTCATACAATGGCTCTTCAAAAGGCGCATTGATGTGTACGGGTCCACTTTCTTGAATGGCGGTATCAATGGCTTCACAAATTAATTGATCATTTACAACTGAAGCTTCTTCGGTTAGATTGGCATTATACAAACAATGATTTGCATAAACATTTTCTTGACGAATGGTTTGTCCATCCCCTATATCTATTTTACTTTGTGGTCGATCAGCAGATATCACAATTAGCGGAATTTGACTGTAGAATGCTTCGGCAAAAGCGGGGTAATAATTTAATAAAGCAGAGCCAGAACTACAAACTAAGGCAACTGGTACTTTTTTTTGTTGTGCTATTCCTAACGCAAAAAATGCTGCCGAACGTTCATCAGCAATACTAAAACATTCAAAATTAGTATTTGTAGAAAATCCTAATGTAAGCGGTGCATTTCTAGAACCTGGAGAGATTACTATGGTGGTGATTCCTTTTGCACGACAAATTTCGATAATGCTTTGCGCTAAGGGTATTTTTGGGTAAATCATTCCTTTTTTAGTTTAATTTTAAGGATTTCGAGTTTAAAACTACTGGAAATCTTAATCCAAGCAAAGTTACAAACTTGCATCCTCATTTCGTTTTATTTTAACTGAATTTTCTTAATTTTGGAAACAAATAATACTATTATGAATATCCAGTTAAGAAACTATAAAACGGAAGACACTCAAGCCATACTTGACATTATAAATTATAATATCATACACTCTACAGCGCTTTATGATTACAACATTAGAAGTTACGCAACGCAACTTGAAATGCTAGAAGACAAAGTCAAAAAAGGTTTTCCTGTTATTATAGCTGAGCTAGACGGTGTTGTTGTTGGTTTTGGAATGTACGGTGAGTTTAGATTTAAAGAAGCTTATAAATTTACTGTAGAGCATTCCGTTTATGTGAATAATGATATTCATGGTAAAGGGATAGGCAAACTTTTATTGTTAGAATTGATTGCTATTGCAAAAAAACAAGGCATACACACCATGATTGCAGTGATAGATTCTGAAAATCAAAGTAGTGTTGATTTTCATGAAAAATACGGCTTTGAAACGGTAGGATTAATCAAAGAATCAGGATGGAAATTTGAGCGCTGGTTGCACTCGGTTTTTATGCAACTGATTTTGAAATAGAAAAATGCTAATTCCTTCTCTTAAATTAATTAGGAGTAGGAATTAGCATTTTTCACTATTTTTATGCTTTAATCCAGTCAATAACTGATGGATCTGTAGGTAATGTTTTTGGAGATATTACTTTTTCTAGTTCTCCGTTTTTATTAATCAAGTATTTCTGGAAGTTCCACTCCACATCAGAATCTTGAAAACCATTTTTTTCTTTTTGAGTTAAAAACTCATAAACCGCGCACATATCATCACCTTTTACAGATACTTTATCCATCATAGGAAAAGTAACTCCGTAATTCATTTGACAAAAAGTAGCGATCTCCTCGTTAGTTCCTGGTTCTTGTGATGCAAAATTATTAGCTGGGAAACCTATTATAACAAAATCTTTAGTTCCGTATACTTTGTAAATTGCTTCCAGATCTTTGTATTGTGGTGTTAACCCGCATTTTGAAGCTGTATTAACAATCATGACTTTTTTACCTTTTAGACTTGCGAAGTCAAATATTTCACCTGATAAATCGGTTACTTTAAACTGATATATATTTTGTTTTATCATTGTTTTTTCTGAATTTATTTTTAGGTGCTTTTTATTTTGTGCTTGTGTGTAATGAGCCATTAAGAGTAATGCACTGCAAGTAATCAAGACTAATTTTTTCATGGTTTCTATTTCGTTATAAAATTAAGTAATTAGCATGATAATACCTCCATTGTTCTCATTAATTAATGGACATAAAAAAGCCCAGCAAAACAAACAAAGCTGGGCTTAGTAACAAAAACAAACAAATTATAAATTCTTTGCCTAAAAAGTATAGGTAATTTTTCCTTTCATAAAAAACGGTGTTCCTGGGGTAAAGTGTATTTCTTCAACACTATTGGGTTCGTTTTGCAATCTTGATTCGGTTGCGAATTGTGTTTCATTCCACTCTGTGTCAAAAAGGTTTTCAATTGATACCCCAAACGTCACACTTTTATATTGGTAGTTAATATTAAAGTCGGCTATTGCATACCCTTTTGCAACAATCGAATTATCTTCATTAGCGGGACGGCTTTTTAAATAACGGTAACGCAACCCTCCAGAGAATCCTTTCCATTTTTGAAAGCTCAATCCAGCAGTCGAAGTAAAGTCTGGTGCAAGCGGAATGTAATCTTCGCCTTTAGCTTCGTCAATACTACGTGCATAAGTATAATTTGCGTCAGCGTCAAAATACAACCAGTTATTTAACTGATAACGCAATCCTAAATCCACTCCCATTCTTCTAGTTTTTCCGCTAGGCTCAATAATTCCTGCATCACCTACATATACAAACTCTTGCTCTAAGTACAAATACCACAGCGCTGAGTTAACTAATAATTTAG
The DNA here is from genome assembly GCF_013294005.1 of Flavobacterium gelidicaeli. Taxonomy (GTDB): domain Bacteria; phylum Bacteroidota; class Bacteroidia; order Flavobacteriales; family Flavobacteriaceae; genus Flavobacterium. Next base: position 673 of record NZ_JABSNK010000003.1, on the reverse strand, counting down.
GAAAAGGTTTCCAAATCGTCCCTAAGTCAGTGCCAATTGCAGTGGGTAAGACTTGTTTACCATCGTTTTGCACCACCACTCTCGTATCATTTGAATGGAAACCAATTCCTGACTTTAGATAAAATTGTAAGTCATTATTTTGAGAATAAATAAAATTCAGCTTTGGCGAAACTTTCACTTCAGTTTCTGTTTGCGTTTTGTAAGCCGTTTGTAATTTATCTTGATAATTAAATTTAAAATAATCCACTCTTACTGCTGGATTAATAAGTAGTTTTCCAAATTTAAACTCGGTGTTTAGATACGTAAAACCATTTGTTTGATCAATATCCCCTAATTTTAAATTTTCAAGAACGGTAGTTCTATTTAAAGTATGTGATAACTCTGTATCTACAGCAGCATCAGAGCGAAAACCAACGCCCAACTGGAACAATACATCCCAATTATTGTTTTTTATACTTTTATTTAACTCGGCATTCATGCCATATATTGAACGGTTTTCCTTTTGCTTTATCTGATCACCATTAATAGGATCATCCAAAAAAAAAGTAAAATTAGAATACAACTCAAAATCATATTTAGAATCATTGTTGTCCGATAAAAAAAGAAGCCAAATTAATGGCTTCTTAAAATAATCGTAATTTAGAGTTGCAAAATTCAAATAACGATGGGTAAA
>NZ_JABSNK010000002.1 GCF_013294005.1 Flavobacterium gelidicaeli | reverse complement strand
ATGAACGTAGAAAATCGAAAATAAGACAATCAGGAAAATATAAATCCGTAAATAACTATAAAAGAGTGATCTAATCCTTAACTTAATGACATTGGGATAGCAGCAAGCTACCGAAGTAGCGCGTATAGCCCGACACCATTAAAAAAAGGGTCTCATCAACACATTGCTGATAAGACCCTTTTTTTAATGGGGGCACGCCCAAAACGATAACGAACTTACTTAACCCTTTATTTTTTTTAATGCCGCTTTGATTCCGCGAATTATTGATGAACTAAAACCGTGCGATTCCATTTCGCTTAATCCCGCAATGGTACAACCTTGCGGTGTAGTCACGCGATCAATTAATTGTTCTGGGTGTACTTGTTCTTCCATTAGCATTTTGGCTGCTCCTTTTACAGTTTGCGCCGAAATCTCTAATGCTGTTTGCCAGTCAAAACCAATCTCAATTCCTGCTTGCATTGACGCACGTATGTAACGTAATGCAAATGCTGTCCCTGAGGCCGCAAGCACTGTTGCCGCATCCATTAATTTCTCATCAATAACTGGTGCTGTACCAAGATCTGCAAAAAGTTTTACCACTTTTTGACCTTGCTCAATGTTATCTTCATGGAAAGAGATACAAGTAGCCGATTCTCCAAACTGCGCTGCAATATTTGGCATAATGCGAATAGCCTGATTATCATTACCAATTTTTTCTTGCAATGCTTCAGTTGAAAGTCCAGTTACTGCGGAGGCAATTATTTTATTCTTTACAACTGATAAAATTTCGGATAAAACTAAATCAACTTGATACGGTTTTACGGTTAAAATAATGACATCAGCTTGTTGAATATTGTATGTATTATCAGTTGCAAGGGTAATCCCTAAAGCTTCTAAATGCTGAATTTTGCTAATATTTCTTCTAGTAACCGTAATGTTATGGTTGCTGGAGAATTTTGCAAGTCCGATAGCAACAGAAGCGCCTAGATTTCCGCCTCCTATGATGTGAATATTCATTTTTTTAGTTGTTAGTTGGTTGGTTATTATAGTTCAATAGTTTTTTTTTAAATTTTAAAAGCCCAGAATCATTCTCGCAATAGAGAAATAAATTAAGATTCCACAAATATCATTACTAGTCGTAATAAATGGCCCAGTAGCTAATGCGGGGTCTACGCCAAATTTATCCAATAATAACGGCACGAAAGTACCAATAAGAGAGGCAATAATAATCACTGACATTAAGGCGGAGCAAATTACAAAACCGATTATAGGTGGTTCATCCAACAGAAAATAACTTCCTAGAAATAATATACAAGCTAAAATACCTCCGTTTAATAAACTCAAAGAAATTTCTTTAATCAAACGTCTAAACAGCGAACCGCTTAAGGTATTGTTAGCCAAACCTTGCACTATAATTGCTGATGATTGCACACCTACATTTCCTGCCATTGCGGCAATAAGCGGAGTGAAAAAGAATAAATTTCCGTGTTCAGCCATTGCGCCTTCAAACAAACCCAATACTCTTACGGTAATAAAACCTCCTAAAAGTGCTAAAACTAACCATGGTAAACGCGCCTTTGACAACTCAAGAATACTATCATCTGCTTCTACATCTTGTGAGATACCCGCTGCTAATTGGTAATCTTTATCGGCTTCATCTCTAATTACATCAATAATATCATCAATAGTAATACGCCCAACTAACCTCCCCATTGCATCAACGACTGGAATAGCTTCTAAATCGTATTTTTGCATGATTCGCGCTACCTCAACATCATCAGCATCTACATTTACGTATGTTACTTTCTTGATGTAAATTTCGGATATTTGCGTTTTTGTAGAAGTTGTTAGTAAATCTTTTAAAGACAACCTCCCTTGTAATCTGTTCTCGTCATCAACCACATAAATGGAGTGTACACGAGACACATTCTCGGCCTGGGCGCGCATTTCTTTTACACAAGTAAGTACGCTCCAGTTTTCATTAACTTTTACTAATTCCTTCCCCATTAATCCCCCAGCGGTATCCTCATCATAACGCAATAAGTCAATAATGTCTTTTGCGTGTTCTAAATCGTCCAACTCAGAGATTACCTCTTGTTTTTTGGATTGAGAAAGTTCAGCGATGATATCTGCGGCATCATCAGTGTTCAGCTCATCTAACTCTTCTGCAATCTCTTTTGGAGAAAGTCTTTTTAAGATATTCTCCCTTAAATCGTCTTCTAATTCTAAAAGTATTTCAGATGTTTTCTCTGAATCTAATACTTTAAAGATATAAGTTGCCTCGTCAAAATCTAGTTCGTCCAGAATCTCGGCTATATCGGCATGGTGCATTTCACCAAGAAGACGCTCTAATCCGGCGTCATCCTTGCTAACAATGTATTGCTCTAATTCGAGTATTAAGTCTTTACTGATTTTAAATTCCATCGGCTTCTATTTTTTTAGTAAGTTCAATAAATTCTTCAACGCTAAGTTGTTCTGGTCGTAAGTTAAAAACAATATCTTCTCTTAATTCATCTGATAAATTCAATGTTTTTAAACTATTACGAAGCGTTTTACGTCGCTGTTGAAAAGCAGTTTTAACTACTGTAAAAAATAATTTTTCGCCGCAAGGCAAACTATAATCCGCTTTTCTACGCATGCGCATCACACCTGATTTTACTTTGGGTGGCGGAATAAACACGTTTTCATCAACAGTAAATAAATATTCTACATCGTAGAAGGCTTGCGCCAAAACAGAAAGTATTCCGTAAGCTTTACTTCCTTTCTTTTCACAAATACGTTGTGCAACTTCTTTCTGGAACATTCCTGCAAATTCAGGAATTTGGTGTTTTAACTCTAATGTTTTGAAAACGATTTGAGTAGATATGTTGTATGGGAAATTCCCTATGATAGCAAATTGCTTTCCCTCAAAAACTTCATTGATATCGTATCTTAAGAAATCCTTTGAGATGATTCTATCTTTTAATTTTGGGTAATTCTCATCTAAGTATGCAACTGACTCTGTATCGATCTCAATTACATAAGTATTAATAGGCTTATCAAGCAAGTACTTTGTAAGCACTCCCATTCCAGGCCCTATTTCTAAAACATCCTCATATCCTTCTAGATTGATGGTATCTGCAATTGCTTTAGCAATGCTTTCGTCCTTCAAGAAATGTTGGCCGAGGTGTTTTTTTGCTTTTACTTTTTCCATTTTATTTTATTTAGCACGAAGACACAAAGGACAGCGTGTAATTATTATTGTAACTTACTTTTTGCAACTATAAAAAGAGTAAGTTTACGATTATTCTGTGAGCAATTAAAGCCGAATAATCCATTTAGTGTTCTGAAACCACTTGTAATTCTGTTCTAAAAGCCAAGACTTTATCTCCAAACAATTTCTCAATTTCAGCACGAAATAGTGGTCCATCTTCTTGGTAATATTTCTCTAAAGTTTCCTTACTATCTGTTGTGTATTGTGCTGAATAGGTCACTCCACCCATTTCTTCTTCGATTAAAACACGTACTAATCTAGCCGAAACAAATTTACCTGTTGCAAGAATTTCTGGAATATGTTTATGTTGCATCCAGATCATCCATTGATCGTGAATACTCTCGTGTACATTACTTGTTACGTTATATATTATCATTTTTTTCTGTTTAAATATTGAACAGTTTAATCGGTTAAACGATTGCCCAATTAATTATAAATTACTATCTCCTCTTAATTTTCTAAAAGCTTTTCTTGCTTCCACAAAATAAATACTGTCTTCATGATTAAAAATTATTTTCTCATAAAGTGGTTTTGCCTTTTCTGGCAATGCCAATTTCTTATTGTAAATTTCAGCTGAAAAATATAGTGCTTCGTCTACATAGATACCGTCACTGTGATTCGTTATTATTTCTTGGTATTGGCTTAAAGCCAAATCAAAGGCACCTCGTTTTTCATAGACCTTGCCCAATCGCAATAAAGTAACCGCTTCTATTTCTTGTCCTTTAAACTTTTGTAAAATAGCCTGAAACTTTGCAATTGCTTCATCATTTCTATTTTGATACAACAGATAATCACCTTTAGCAAATTCCTTTAATGCCGTTTGCGTAGAATCAGCGACGGTATTATCATTAACTAATAAGAAATATTCTAAAGCATCGTTAGCGATCAACTGGGTATTAGCTGATTTTAATTCTTTGAATTGTTTTAACGCCCATTGAAAATCAGTTTTAAAATAACTTGTTTTGGCGGCTTTTAAACTAGCTTCATGAGCAACAACATCATTCTTTAAATCTAATTCTATTTGAGAATAGTACAGTAAAGCTTGATTGAATTTTTCTTCATAAAGTAGAATATCTGCAAGTTCCATCTTTGTTTGTGCTATTTCATAATCATTAAGCTGTAACGCTAATGCTTTATTGATAATAACTCTTCCTTTTTCTGGATTTTTAAGATCGAAAGCCACAAAATGCGCCTGAATAAGTTGCAAAGATAAGGTAAAAGGAGTGATTTCATATTTGGCAAGCAAAGCATCTAACGCTGAGTTAATTGCAACAAAATCTTTCTCCTGCGCTTTTTCGATTTTCATTTTAACCAAATACGTATCTGCTTGAATGAGTAGTTCTAGGTCAGTGGTATTTTCGATTATAAAATTTAGGATTTCGGTAGCAGTTTCTTGATCCTCTTCTTGAATTGCTTGTTGCGCTAAACCTATAATGGTAGATAATGACTCTGGGTTGCGTTTATAAATTGCCTTTTCTTGAATGAATGCTTTTCCAAATTCTTTTTGTTGCACATAAAACCAACTTAAAAAACGGTTCCAAAATACATCTTGCGTTTTTTGCACTCGTAAAATCAATGCTTTTCTCACATTATCACTAAAAGCAACATCAGCCTCGTCAGCCATATAACGTGCCAATTGACTCTTGATTAAATTAGAACTTTGTGGGGTGGCGTACGCTTCATCTAACAGCGTACTAATCATCATATCGGTATTCCCTAATTGCCCAAAAAGCAATGCTTTTTGATAATTAAAATTATAATTAGGTTCTGTTGCAGTAGCCGTTTCGTATGCTTTTAACGTGTAGTCTAATAATGTTTTTTTCTCGAAAGCACTAGAAACGCCGTAAACATCACGGGCATTTTTTTTAATTCGCTCTATTGCCTGCTCGTAATATGCTTTAGCTTTAGCTTCCTCTTTTTGCAATTGAAAATTAAAACCTAACTCTACCAGAATATTTGCCTGATTGTATTTATTAAATCGGGATTGGAGGAGTTTTTCTGCTTCTTTATATTGTTGTAATTGTTGGTAACAATCTACTGTTCTTAGAAAATACTGCAAGTTTTGCGGTACACTTTCTAGTAATTCTTCATAACTAATTTTAGCTTTTTCAAAGTCGCTTTTTTCATAATAATATTCGGCTAACTCTTCGTTTTGAGAAAACGAAAATAGTGAAAATGACAAAGTGATAAAAAGAAAAAAGTACTTCATGTTAAAGGTGTTCAGTATTCAGTGTTCAGTTTGCGAACCGATGTATAATTCAGAAGCAAACTGAACACCGATCACTGAGGACTGAACACAAATTAGTCTATAATATCAAAACCACAGTAAGAACGTAAAACCTCAGGGATTACAATTCCTTCAGGAGTTTGATAGTTTTCTAAAATTCCCGCAAGTACTCTTGGCAAAGCCAATGAACTTCCGTTTAAGGTATGTGCTAGTTGGCTTTTTCCATCTTTATCTTTAAAACGCAATTTCAAACGATTGGCTTGGAAAGTTTCAAAATTAGATACTGATGAAATTTCTAACCAACGGTCTTGGGCTGTTGAGAAAACTTCAAAGTCATAAGTCAACGCTGATGTGAATCCCATATCACCACCACAAAGGCGTAATATTCTATAAGGTAATTTCAATTCATCTAAGATTTCTTTGATATGCTCCACCATTCCGTCAAGCGCTTTATAAGAATGATCAGGATGCTCGACGCGCACGATTTCTACTTTATCAAATTGGTGCAAACGATTCAAACCACGAACGTGTGCTCCATAAGATCCTGCTTCACGACGGAAACATGGCGTATAAGCTGTTGTTAAGATTGGAAAGTCACTTTCGTTCAAGATTACATCTCTAAACATGTTCGTTACCGGAACTTCTGCTGTAGGAATCATGTATAAATCATCTGTAGCGTCATGGTACATTTGCCCTTCTTTATCAGGTAATTGTCCAGTTCCATAAGCCGACGCTTCATTTACAAAAAGAGGCACTTGCACTTCATTGTATCCAGCTGCTGTATTTTTATCTAAAAAATAATTGATTAATGCACGTTGTAACCTTGCGCCTTTCCCTTTATAAACTGGAAAACCTGCTCCTGTAATTTTTACTCCTAATTCAAAATCAATGATATCGTATTTTTTAACCAATTCCCAATGCGGCTGTGCTCCTTCATGTAAAACGGGAACAACGCCAGCTTCAAAAACATTTAAGTTTTCTTCTGGTGTTTTTCCTTCAGGAACAATATCTGCTGGAAGATTAGGAAGCGTGTATAATTTCTCAGTTAATTCACTCACCAAGGCATCAGCTTTTTCAGCCAATTCTTTGCTTTGTTCTTTTAACGCTACTGTTTTTTCTTTTAAAATTGTCGCTTTGGCTTTCTCGCCTGCTTTCATTAATTCACCAATGTCTTTGGACAATTTATTAGATTCAGCTAAAACGTTGTCTAAAGCCACTTGTGTAGCACGACGTTTTTCGTCTAGTTGTACAACTTCTTCCACCACGTTTTTGACGTCTAAATTCCTTTTTGCCAACGCTTGGATTACTTTCTCCTGATTCTCTCTAATAAATGCAATTTGTAACATAGCTTGATTTTTAATGCTCTACTTTATAATAATGGAAGCAAATTTAAGGAAATGTTTAATACTAACGACGGAAAGTTTTAGGAATAATCTATTTGCTCCTATTGTGTAAAGAAGCACAGGCAGTTCGTATTGATTTACTCAAAAATTAGCACAACAGATGGTTTGTTATTACAATACTTAAATTAAAGAGTGGAACAATGATATGATACTAAAATTGATCACAAAAATTACAAAACATCATTATGACACACTGCATTATTTATCATAAGGTGTTTAACAAGAACGAGTGACTTAATCTGAGCCTTTCCTACTAATTTTCAGTAATCCAAAATTCGTATTTTATTAACTACATTTTTTTTTATTTCTATTTTAATCCCTTGTTTAATTAAATTATATACATATATTTGGAAAACCAAATTGGTTATCCAGTTTAAACAAAACATATCAAAGGCTAATTCACATCTTTTAATTGGTTTATTTTCAGTATTTATCTTTTAAAACAATAAAGAGATTTTATAATTAGCTATCTCATTTAAAAGAAAACAATAAATATTCTGAACAGTACATTTTTTCAATCACTTTCAATTTTAGATCATTCGTATTATTGAAAACACAGAAAGGAGCCTAGAAACAACAACAAAAATAATTTTGAAATTAATTGATAATGAAAAGAATCGTATCCATTTTAAGTCTGCTAATTTTACTTATTTCGTGTAAAGAAATAGCCGTAGCAAACAACTTGAAACCAAAAAATGACATCAAAGTAAAAAATATAACCGAGCTACGCAATGCTATAAAAAACAGCACTGCTGGTGACAATATCATTCTAGCTAACGGTATTTGGAAAGATGCTGAAATTAAATTTTACGGAAAAGGAACAAAGGAAAACCCTATCGTTTTGAGAGCCGAAACTCCTGGTAAAGTTTTTATTGAAGGCGTTTCTAACTTAAAATTAGCAGGTAGCTACTTAGAAGTAAGGGATTTGTACTTTAAAAATGGATACACGCCTTCTAATGCCGTGATTCAATTTAAAATCAACAACGATTCTATTGCTAACAATTGTAAAGTTACACAATGTGTTATTGAAGAATTTACACAACCTGACAGAGATGTAAGTGACCATTGGGTAGAATTCTGGGGCAGACATAATGAATTAAGCAACAATTATATTACCGGAAAATCTAATTTTGGACCAACAGTAAGGGTTTTTCTTGATGGTAATGAACATGTTAATAATTACCACCAAATCATAAACAACCACTTTGGACCAAGACCTCGTAAAGGAGGACCACATGGAGAAACGATTCAAATAGGCGATAGCGAGACTTCAATGACGCCGTCCTACACGAACGTTTACAACAACTTGTTTGATCGTTGCAATGGTGAAGTAGAAATCATTTCGAGTAAATCTAACTTTAACGAATTCAAGAATAATGTGTTTTTTGAAAGTGAAGGATCTTTAGTTTTAAGACACGGAAATTACGCTAAAATTGACGGAAACGTTTTCATAGGAAATGATAAGTCTGATCAAATGGGCGGAATTCGCGTCGTAAATACAGGACATTGGATAACAAATAACTACTTCTACAAAATAAACGGAAATTCATTCAGAAGTGCTATTGCAGTGATGAACGGAATTCCGAAATCATCCTTAAATCGCTACAACCAAGTAACTGATGTTGTTGTCGCTCACAATTCGTTTATTGATTGCAAATCGCCTTGGCAATTTAGTGTAGGTTCTAATGTAAGTCAAAAAGAAGTGTTGCCTAAATCTGAAATTCGTTCTGCGCGTCCTGAGCGCGTAGTCATTGCAAACAACTTAATTTACAATGAAACTGCAGACACTAACCCTATTGTAAACTACGATAAAGTGGATGGAGTTAATTTTAAAAACAACTTCATAAACAACGAAAACAAAAGTGAAGTTAAACCCGCAGGATTAATCACGAGCGATTTTTCAGTAACTAAAGCAGCAACCGATTTATTTGTCTTGAAAGAAAACAATCCTAATGTATATGCAGGATTTGACTTTGAAACCATTACAAAAGATTTCTTTGGAAACGATAGAACTGCAGCTAACAATAGCGTTGGCGCCATCGTAAATCCCATAAAAACAAATCCTGTTTTAGTTGATAAAAGCAGATTTGGAACCAACTGGTTTTTGGTTGAAAAACCTAAAGCAGCAGTAAATAAGATCACTGTATCTAGTTCAGCAGAACTTGTAAACCAACTTAAAAAGGCAGTTTCTGGAACTATCATTGTTTTGAAAAGCGGTACTTTTAAAGTTGACGAAACGTTACTTATTGATAAAGAAATTACTATTACTTCTAGCGATGCTAAAAAGAGATCTAAACTAGTATTTACTGCTGCTAAAACAGCTTTTGAAATGCTTCCTAAAGGAAATTTAATCTTAAAAGACATTGTCCTTATGGGGAATAAGTCGCAAAATGCTTTTACTACTTTAGACAAAAATATGAGTAAAGCGTATGATTTAAGCATCGAAAATACGGAGATCTCTAACTTTAAAAATGTTTTAGAAGTATCAAAAGGGTCGTTTTCTGATACAGTTTTGGTGAACAACTCAGTGATTAAAGACTGCGAAAATGGTTTTCTTTTAAATAAAGAAACGAATGACGGTGGAGATTACAATGCCGAATTTGTAACTTTTACCAACTCTAAATTTGATAATATTCAAGGATTAGTTTTGGATTATTATCGTGGTGGTTATGACGAGTCAACCATTGGTGGAAACCTAAAACTACAAGGAAATACTTTTACAAATTGCGGAAAAGCACAACCAGAACATATTTTAATTAAAAATAGAGGTATTGTATTTGTGGAAATTTCGAACAATACATTTACAAATAATCCTGTAAAAACAATTGCCGTTTTATGGGGAGAAAAAGGACAAGAGCCGGTAAACAATACGATTACCAATTCAGGTAAATTTGAAATTGTTCAAAACCTAGAAATGAAGTTAATGTACTAATAATTCTAGCTATGAAATACTTAAAATTTAGTCTCATTGCCTCGAGCTGTGTCCTATCTATGAGTAGTTATGCTCAAGATATTGCTGCCGGAAAAATAATTACTAACAACAAATTAGTTGATTATTTAAAGCCCGAAGTACAACAAGTCCTTGGTGTTGTAAATGCAATAACTGACGCTAAATTAGCACAATATTTTAGAGACAAATTTTCGGAACGTTATTTTTATAATTGGAAAAATAATGACGCCCGTTTCAAAGCGTACGAAGCTTCTTATCCTGACGCGAAAGACGGTCATACCCAACGCGCCTTAGATCATATGGGTAAGTATCCTGCAGTTACCCAATGGAAATTGCCTTATACTTACCAGAACGGCGAGGCCGTAAATGCCTATGCTATGCGCCACTTGGCACGCCAACATAAAATGGTTGATATTGCTTTGTACTACAATTATCAAAATAAAAACAAGGAGTACTTAAACTATTTTAAAAATCAGCTACGATCGCTGAATACCGCTTTAGAAGCCAATAAATATGAAACCATAACAGATGGAAACGGTACTTACGAAGCCTTTAGATCTGGTTATCGAATATTGAATTGGTTGGAGATTCACAATATGTTTTTGGGAGAAAAAGAGTATTCTGACGAAGATCAATTAACGACCATTGCAACCTTGTTACAACATGCTTCTAATCTTTATGAAAGCAATACCGAGTTTGTTCCTGGAAATCACCAAACACGAGGCATGTCTGCCTTAGCGATGCTTTCTTTTTTATTTAGAGATTTTAAAGATTCTGACAAATGGAATGCACGTGCGATGACCATTTTAGAACAGCACTTAACTAAAGAAATTAATGCCGACGGATTTCAGTTTGAGCGTTCGGTACATTATCACATTAGCGATATTGACACTTATTATTATGTGTACCAATTAGCAAAAAATAGCAACATAAAAGTAAGCGAAGTTTGGGAAAACAAACTAAAATCGTTGTTTACTACATTGACTAAAATTAGCTTTCCAGATAAATCAGCTCCTGTTTTTTCTGATGATACAAACGAACCTTGGGCAGAAAAAAATGACATCTCAGGAGCATTAACACTGGGCTACCTGCTTTTCCCAGATCCAGAAATGGGATATTTTGCTAATAATCATGTGGAGGCGGATATGTTTTGGTTTTTGAATGACGCACAATTAAAAATGCTCAGCAATCTCGAGAAGAAAACACCGCAATTTACTTCAGTAGATTTTCCTCAAACTGGTTATTACATCATGCGTCAAGGTTGGAATAAAGACGATAAAATGATGGCTATTTCTAACGGACTAGATCCTGATAAACCAGATCATCAACATGGCGATATGCTAGGAATACAAGCTATGGCAAATGGCCAGGTTATTTTACCCAATTATCAAGTACGCTATTCTCTTAAAGATTACGAGTTTTTCAAGAATTCAATGGTTAAAAACGTGGCTTTGGTTGATGATGAGCTACAAGGAAAAGAGTACAATGGCAATCAAGGAGGAAGTGGTTTTGGAAAATTTAAATCCTTACCACACCCCAAAACGATTGCTTGGAAAACCAACAAAGATCTAGACCTTTTTATAGGAAGTCATGATGGTTTTGAAAACATTGGAGTCCATTATTCAAGACAGGTTATTTATTTAAAAGATGATTTTTGGATTGTGAAAGACAACTTCACTGCAGATAAACCGCACACTTACAAACAAGTTTGGCAAGGACATTACAGTACAGAATTAGCGCCAAAATTACTCCGTTCCTCTTTTAGCGATGGTTCTGGAAGCGATATTTACCAATTGACAACCACAGATTCAGTGGTAACTTCAGGGGCGAGAGGTAAGGAATGGGCTGTGGTTTCTAAAAATAATAATTCTGCTTACAGTTTTATAACCGCAATTGTTCCATTCAAACAATTTGAAGATCGCATAAATGAAGAGATTAGTAATCCTAAATTAAAGGGATGGGCAGTAAACAATTCAAAATGGACAAGTGAAGGGACGCAAGTAAATTCATTATCTAAAGAAAATCAATCGGTTTTTTTTGGAGTTAAAAAGTTAGTTTTTAATACTATTGAACTTAATTTCACCGAGGAAACCGATGTGTTTTTAAAACTCGAAAAAGAAAAGTTAACCATTCAGTCTTTAAACAACAGTGATGTCCAAATGACGTTAACATATGATAAAACAAAGAAAACAGTTGTAATTAAACCTGGAGAAACTATAGAAATTGCCATTAAAAAATAGCGAATATCAATAGCATACATTCGAGATAAAATAAAAAAAACCATAACCATTTATTTGTTTATGGTTTTTTTTGTGCTTGAAGCAAAATCTACTACTCTATATAACTTATATCAAAAAATAGCCTCCCTTATTTTTGTCACTCCCAGCAGAGTCGAGATGCAATAGTGGTCCTCGATAGTAGCCTGTCCTGAGCGACAGTCGAAGGGCTCGAACTGACAATAGGATTGTTTTATGAATAATTTGTTATTATTCATACTTTTTCAAACTAGTCAGCTTCCAATAAAATGGTATACAGAAAATATTTGCTTATATCTTGAACAATTTCTACGATGGTTAATTAATAGTTGTTTATGCTTTTTCGCGGGGCAACTGAAAATGATCTAAAAGTATAAAAAACCATTTTCTTAAAAATTGGTTAACCAAAGATTAAAAAAAACAACCACCACTAGAATAATTACAGCAAATTGTAATCCATTTCTTGTTTTATAGTTATTTTTAGCTTTTTATTCGCATCAAAATTTATGATATTACTTAGAAAAAAATCATACAAAAATCCTATTTCATAAACATTATGTAAAAAAAATAGATAAAAATAAATAAATATGTTTTTTTTGTTGGCTATTAATATTTAATTACAGTTTGCTATTTATTATTGGTTAAAAAAAAGTTAAGTTTGCTTTGTTGATTGGTTAACCAGTTTGGTTATTTAGTTTTGGAACAAAAAATGAGGTTCTATTCCTAAACAAACTCAATCGATATAGTATTGCCAACTGAAAGCCTATTTCAAACTCAAAAAAACTAACAAACAAGGATTCGATTATGAAAAAAACGATTTTAATGTTCCTCCTAGTTTTGTCATCTGTGATGAATGCTCAGAATGATAAAATTAAAATATCTGGAAAAGTACTTGACAACACCGGTCAAGGAATACCTAACGCTACTGTTTCTGCAGATGGAAATAGCGTAGTAACTGATATAGACGGAAAATATGCTATTACTGTAAATAATACAAAATCAATAGTTACATTTTCTTATTTAGGATTTTATTCTAAAACAGCAACTGTAGGAAAGAATACAATAGTTAATGTGACACTGCAAGAGTCTAACAATGTACTTGATGAGATCGTTGTTGTAGGGTATGGAACGCAAAAACGTTCTAGTGTTACAGGATCTGTTGCCAAATTGAAAAGTGATAAAATTGAAAATGCTCCAGTGTCAAGATTAGACCAAGCGATTCAAGGAAAAATTGCAGGTGTTAGAGTTCAAAACATTTCGTCAGAGGCTGGTGCAACTACACAAATCAACATTAGAGGTATTAGTTCTGTTAATGCTGGATCTGGACCACTAATTGTTGTTGATGGACAACCTATGCCTGATGGAATGGGGTCTATTAACAATGCCGATGTAGAATCTGTCGAGGTATTAAAGGATGCTGCATCTGCTGCAATTTACGGATCTAGAGGTGCTGGTGGAGTTATCTTAGTTACCACTAAAAAAGGTAAAGAAGGTAAAACCAAATTCAAATTCAGTAATACAACTGGTGTAAAAAGCGCTTACGAAACTTATGACGTTACGAGCTCAACAGATTATGTTAATCTATTGTACTCAGAGTCCGATTTAAGAATTGCTGATCCTCAATTTTTTACTTATGATAAAAATGGTGTAAGCACAATTAAAACTATTGATAATACAATTGGTTCTTTAGGTAAATTTCAAAGTCAATATGCTATTGAAAAAGAATTATTAGGCGGAGTAGGAACTGACTGGCAAGACAAAGCATTAAGAACTGCTTTTTACCAAGACGTACAATTTAATGTATCAGGAGGTGGTAAGAAAAATACATTTTATATCTCTACAGGGTATCAAAACGACGAAGGATTGATGCTAAAAAGTAACTTTCAAAAATTAAATTTCAGACTTAAATTTGATTCTCAATTAACTGACAAAATTAAAATCAACGTTAATTTAAATCCTTCGAATACGAAAACTGAAAAACCAGCTGCTAACTTTATTGACTTTGCTAGGTTCCCTAGTTTCATGCCTGTATATCATAATCAAACAACTGCTGATTATATAAATGCACAAGATCCTAGTAGAAATATCAAAGTAGGTGATTTTGCTGAAGATGATGATTTTTCTGGAATATCTTATACGAGTATTGATCCACAAGGAAATCCTTACACAGTAACTAACAGCACTAATAACAGACCATTTAACACTTCAAATACCAATCCGATGCGTAATTTAACGCAACAAGATGATAACACCAATGAATTTCGTTTTCAAGGTAGTGCTGGCGTAAACTTTGAGCTTGCTAAAGGTTTGGATTTCAAAACAACTCAAAGTGTATATGTTAGAAATTCAGCTAGAAAACAAACAGGTGAAACGAATGCGGCTAGATTTGGAAATCCAAATTATGCAACTTATACCAACTCGAGTTATTTTGATTTCTTAACAGAGAATACTTTAAACTATAATAAATCTATTGGTGACCATGACTTTACTGCTTTGGGAGGTTTTACTTATGAGTCAACTAATACTAAATCATTAGTAACTGCTGGTACCACTTTTTCAAGTGAAACAATTAGAAACTTGAATTATGCGACCGTTATTTTACAACCGGTTCAGTCTAATATTACCGTTGGTTTAACTTCGTTTTTAGGAAGGTTAAATTATGCTTATAAGAGTAAATATTTATTAAGCGCAAGTTACCGTACTGATGGAAGTTCATTATTTGATGTAGGGAACAAATGGGGAGGTTTCCCAGCCGTATCTTTAGGATGGGTTGTCTCTAAAGAAAACTTCCTTGCTGATGTATCTTCAATTAATAGATTAGCATTTAGAGCGAGTTATGGTGCAACAGGAAACAATGCGATTACTCCCTATTTATACCAAGAAACTTTAAACAGTTCAAATTATGTAAGTGGTACAGGTAATGGTACTGTTAGCACAGGTCTTGCAAATTTAGCTAGTGTTTATAGTAATAAGGACATTACATGGGAAAGAACTTTTCAAACAAATTTAGGATTTGATTTATCTATGTTTAGAAGTAGAATGAACTTAAACATTGATGTTTTTCAATCAAACACTGAAAAATTATTACTTGAAAACTCTGCTTTATTAACAACTGGATCAAGCACAATAATTACAAATGCAGGTAGTTTGAAAAATAGTGGTTTCGAAATTGAACTTTCTACAGTGAATGTAAAAACTAAAGATTTTACTTGGAGTACTGATTTTAACATCTCACATGTAAAAAATAAAATAACCGAATTAGGAGATAAAACATCTCTAATCTCACCTACTATTGATGGTAGAAATGGATTAAATAATTACGCTATCGTAGGACAACCATTGATTAGTTATTTTGGTTATAAAACTGACGGAGTATGGAACAGTACAGCTGATATTAATGCAGCTAAAGCTAATGGTTTATCCTCTACTTTAACAGGCGATCTTGTAGAAGGTGGTTTGAAAATAGTAGATACAAATGGTGATAAGGTTATTGACAGTAATGACCGTGTTATATTAGGAAATCCTTATCCAGACTATACTTGGGGAATAACAAATAATTTCAGTTATAAAAATTTAGATTTAAACTTCACTTTACAAGGTGTTATGGGAGGTGAACTAATAAATGGAGACATTAATTATAATGAAATTAAAGAAAGAGTAACCAATTACATGGGGAATAGATGGGTAAGTCCTAGCAACCCTGGTGATGGAAACACACCTTATTTAACAAACGGAGTAAATCCATTATTTACAGACAACGCAGTTGAAGACGCTACTTATTTCACTTTAAGAGAGGTTTCTTTAGGCTATAATTTTAATGCTAAAAACTTAAAACTATCCACATTAAGGCTTTCTTTAACTGGTCAAAACTTGTTATTCGTAACAAACAATCAATATAGAGGAATTAATATTGAAGCTAGAACATCACAAACTAGTCCGTTAATTGATGGGTATCAAAGAGGTGGATTTCCTATACAAAGAACTATCCTTTTTGGAGTAGAAGTTGGGTTTTAATATAAAATAATTGATATAAAACTGCCTCTTTCAACATACCTTTTGAGGCAGTCTTTAAAACTTTAAAAAAATATAAATATGAAAAATTATATCAAAATAAATAAATTATTTATTTTATTTTCTATGATTTCGTTAGTAAGTTGTTCTGACAACCTAGATATTGAAAATCAAGACAAACCAAATCAGGAAGATTTTTATGTATCTGCAAATGATTTTACGGTTGGACTAAACGGTTGCTATAGTACCTTAAGAGCACCTATTGCTTATGAATGGATGTTAACCGAAGTACGTTCTGACAACACTTATCTTAATAACTATGGAACAACAAACCCTCAAAACTTACAAATTATTAGTAATGATGCGTTTGAAGCACCCTCTTTTGATTTGTTTATAGAACAATATTGGGCAACAACTTATACCAGTATTAGAAGTATAAATGGTTTAACTAAAGCTTTAGGAACTACTTATAATCCTGCATCAGGAACTATTGAATACAGCACGCCTGTTACCCCTTTACCTTTATCAACTTCTGAAAGAAACAGAATTGCTGGTGAAGCGTCATTTATGAGAGCCTACCATTATTTTAATCTAGTTAGAACATACGGTGGTGTATTTTTAATTGATAAAATAGTTACACCAGATGAAGCATTGTCAATTCCTAGATCAAGTGTTCCTGAAATTTACAAATTCATTATAGCCGACTTAAAAAACGCTACTGAAAATTGTACTACAACCAAATTTACTACTACAAGTGCAACTGGCGGATCAGTAACTAAATGGGCTGCCGAAGCATTATTAGCTAAAGTGTACCTTACGTTAAATCAAAAAGACCTAGCATTACCTTTACTTACAGATGTTATCTCAGCAAGTGGACACGCACTTGTTACCGCTGGGACAACTCCTTACAATGATGTATTCTCTTCTACAAATGAATTAAATTCTGAAATAGTTTTTGCAATTCGTTTTAAATCGGGAGCTTTAGGTTACGGTAGTTCATTGTCTAATTTATTCTCAAGTACTACCGATCAAAAAATATCTGGTTTGGTTTACCCAACAGGAACAAGAGGAGGATACAACAATCCAACTCCTGAATTATACAACTCTTATGCTGCTGCAGATAAAAGAAGGGCTTTTAATATCAAAACCAAAACAGCTACGCCCGCAACTAGTCAATTATTTTGGTCAGGTAAACACAATATTACTGTTTCTGTACAAAATGACTCTGAATTAGATTGGCCAGTTTTAAGATACAGTGACGTATTGTTAATGTATTGCGAGGCTGTAGGAACACCTACTACAACAGCATTAAGCTACTTGAATCAAGTACATACAAGAGCGGGTTTAACTGCAATAAATCCTGCAGCTGGATCAGCATTTGAAAAAGCTGTAGCCGATGAAAGAAGATGGGAATTTGCAATGGAAAATCAAAGGTGGTTTGACTTATTACGTTTCACAACAACAATGCCTTCTGTAAACGCAAAAGACGTAATGAAAAATCATTTCTTACTTATGCAACCTTATTACAGCCAGTTTGATAGTCCATCAACTACATCTGAATTACAAGCAAAAGTTGATAATCCAAAATTCGATTTGTCTCCTATTCCAAATGTTGAAATTGTGACAAATACTAAAAATCCAATAACTCAGAATCCTGGTTATTAAGCTATAAAAAAATAATTTTTAGAATTAGTTTCTAAATCCCCAATAAGCCTCGTTTTCCTCGACAAGGTTTGTTGGGTTTTTTTTATCTAAAAAGTTCCGTACATTATAATTAAAATAAGTACCCTAATTTTCATACTATCAGCTTAATAATAAATGCCAATTAAAGCAAATTCCATCTTAGTTAACTAATTTAACAACAAGCATTATTATCGAAAGACAAAACGCTAATAACTACTTTAAATAATAAAAATCAATATGATAGACTGCTTTGAATACTAAAAAAAAAAGCACGCAGATTTTGAAAACTTCAGTAGATCAGTTGTGGTTATCCCATAAAAATCTGTGCAATCTTCGCGTCTTTTATAATTAGAGACCTAGTGATGAATAGTCATAAAAATCAACGTAATGATACCAGTACTACTTATAAACAACACAATTGTCAATTCAAGCGAAGTCGAGAACCAATACTGCATTGATAATATACCTAATGTCAAAAAAACGACACTGAACTATACTAACTCTCAACGCATAACTACAGTTAAATTAGCTTGTTTTTTTGGCTACAGCCAAATTAACACTAAAAAAAAGAGCCTTCAATCATTACGAAAGAAGGCTCTAAGCACAAAAAACTCTAATCAATTATTGGAAAATTTACTACAAGTTAAAAATTCCTATACACTACTGCAACTCTATTCAAGAACGAACTTCATCAGAAACTCAATAAACCACTAATTTGCACCATCAGAAGCATTTCGTTCTCGATAGTATGTAATTCCAGCAGTAACTTATTCACGAACTTTATTGTTTCTAAAAACAGCTTATATCAAGCAATCATAAAACAAATAATCAATTCGATTACTATACTAATTTAATTATATACCTAAAGCTTGACCACCACCAATTTGGATTGTTTCAGCAGTCATGAATGAAGCGTCATTACTTGCTAAGAAAGAAACAACCGAAGCAACTTCTTCTGGCTCACCTAATCTTCCTAATAGAATACTATCTTTCCATGAAGCAAAAACTTCAGGTTTAGTTGCTTTAATTTGAGCATGAAAAGGAGTATCAATTGTTCCCGGAGAAACCGCATTCACTCTAATCCCGTATTCAGCTAAATCTTTAGCCAAAGCCCTAGTAATTGCATTAACACCTGCCTTAGATGTACCGTAGATTCCTGCTCCAGGTCCACCTGCGTTCCAAGCTGCATTTGAAGTATAATTAATTATAGTAGCATTTTCTCCTTTTTTAAGATAAGGAATCGCTGCTCTTGAAGCAAAAAATACTGAATCAAGGTTCAAAGCCATAACTGATCTGTAGAATTCAGTTGTCATGTCTTCAAATCGAGATCTTCCACCTAAACCACCTGCATTATTTACTAGAACATCAATTCTACCATATTTATCACCAATTTTTTTGATGTTTGCGGTTACTTCTTCGTCACTAGTAACGTCAAAACCGTAGTATTCCGCTTTGATTCCGTCAGCAGTAAGTTCTGCCACTTTTTCTGCTCCTTTTTCGTCTTCGATACCGTTCAATATTACTGTATATCCATCTTTACCTAATCTTTTAGCTACTGCAAAACCTATTCCTCCAGTTGCACCCGTAATAACGGCAACTTTTCCTGTTACTGTACTCATCTTAATTTATTTAATAATTGTTTTTATTTTTCTACTGATTTTATTTCTCTTGCAAAATAATATATCGCTCCTAATCCTAGAGGCACGGCTACTGCTATAGCAACGAATATTGGAGTATAAGAGAATTTTTCTTGTATTATTGGAACTAAAAAATTCATAAGTATTACTGAAAATACTCCCACCATTCCAGCTAGTCCCGCTAATGACCCTACTGATTTACCACTAAATAAATCACTTGGCAACGTTTGAACATTACCAATTGCAAACTGGAATCCAAACAGTACAAAGAATACGATAGCAACAAAACGTTCTGGTGAATCACCAAATAGTATGGTAGCTACTAAACCCAAAAACATAATGATTCCACCAATAAGTATCGTGATTTTTCTACCCTTGTCAATCGAATTCGTTTTGGATATTATCAAACCTGAAACGTAACCTCCAGCAATACTACCAAGTGCTGCACCTACATAAGGAACCCATGCAAACATACCAACTTCCTTAACATTAAATCCATAAACATCTGCTAAGTAAAGTGGCATCCAACCCACAAATAACCACCAAATAGGCTCTAAAAAGAAGCGACCTAAGATAATTGCCCATGATTCTCTATGAGCTAAAATTTCTTTCAAACTCAATCCTTTAGTCTCAGCAGTTGCTTCTTGATCAGCTTTACTTTGCCCTTCTAAAATATATTTTTGTTCTTCTTTTGAAATCCAAGGGTGTGTTTTAGGTCCTGATTTATTAATAAGTAACCAAGGAATAATCCATAATATCCCAAAAGAACCAACTACCATAAAAGTAGTTCTCCATCCGTAAGCAACGTATAATGTAGCAATAAATGGTGGTGCAATTACAGATCCTATTGAAGCACCAGCGTTAAACAAACCTTGTGCAAAAGCACGTTCTTTTATAGGAAACCATTCTGCATTACTCTTAACTCCTCCTGGCCAGTTACCCGCCTCAGATAAACCAAGTGTACTTCTAAAAAATGTTAACCCAACTAAGCCGCGTACTGTTGAGTGTAAAAAAGAAGACAATCCCCATACACCAATACTAATTACATATCCAATTCTAGTACCTACACGATCAAATAATTTACCAGAAAACAATTGACCTAATGCGTAAAACACCATAAAAATATTTAAGATCAAACCATAATCACTCTTGGTTAATCCTAATGTTCCTGAAATTGAATTAGGTTGGTCGCTACTTCCCCACATAATAGCCAAAGCACTTCTATCAATATAATTGATAACAGTTGCTAAAAAAATCAGCCCAATAATGAACCATCGTAATCCTTTTACTTTCATTTTACTATTTTTATTTTCTGATTAAAAAAATCAATTTTCGAAACAGATTATCATCTTTATAGAATACCTCTTTTACTTACACTTTATAGCAATATTCATATAATGCTTTAAAATGTTCTTTCATTTTTTGTTTGGCTAACGCTGGATTTTGAGCTACTATAGCATCATAAACCTCTGTATGCTCATTAATTATATTTACGCCTTCATTTTCAATTTTGTTGCAAACGTGAAATTTTTCAAAATTGGTTAAAATCTCTGGTGTAATGATTAACATTAAATCGTTGATTGTACTGTTTCCGCTGGCTTTGGCTATAGCCAAATGAAAAATTAAATCTTCTTGAACAGCATCTTCACCGTTATATACTTTTTCTGAAAAAGCATCCAAAGCATTTTTTATCTTGATCAAATCATCTACTGTTCTTCTTGTAGCTGCTAAACGCACCGTTTTTAATTCCAGTAAAATTCTTGTTTCAACTAATGACTTAAAATCAGATGTACCTAATCTTAGAATATCATCAATTATACCGTTGATCGCTATTTTTCCTATGTTCGCTACAAATGTTCCACTTTGAGGAATTGATTTTAAAATTCCGTAAAATTCTAATTTCTGGATAGCCTCCCGAACCGTCGTTCTACTAATCTCGAACTTTTCAGACAACATTCGTTCTGAAGGAATTTTATCTAGTGGCTCTAAGTTTTTAAAATTGATATAATCCCTAATTTTAGCGATGACAATATTTATGGCTTCTTTATTATCCTTTCTTGATATTACTTCTAAATTCATACGTTTTAAATTAAACTCTGGACTACCAGACTGGTGGGCAAATTGATACAAAAGCAATTGATAATTTAAAAACAGACAAAACCTTAATGCGAAGCTTCAAGAGCATAAATTTTTACCGCTGCGAACGAATTTGGATTTTTTGATTGAAAATAATTTCCAGCTTTAAAATAATTTTCGAAAACACCCCATTTTTTTATACTTGGATTGTCATAAACAAATGTTTCGGAATCATTTAAAGTAACTTCTAACTTACCGTCAGCAACCTTAATTTCTATAGTGAACTTATCAAAATTTACTTTTTCTTTAAAGTTTCTTCCTTTATCATCTATCCAGGCATCTGCTGGCAATAGTTCCTCTAAAGTAGCATCAGAATTTTTAAGCACTTTTGTCTTTACTCTAATCTTTCCTTTGTCCCAATATATTTTTAAAATAGGAGCTGCATTATTGTCTTTTTGACCAATTAATTTGCGTTGCTCTTCTGATAATCTTCCATGAATTTGAGCAACAATGACGCGACTGTATTTTCCGTCTTCTTCTCTGGATACTTTATCAATAGCATACGTAGCTTTCATTCTTCCGCCTTGAGCAAAAGTCCAATTGGTGTTTTTATCACCAATATTGATTGTCTCTCTCAACTCACATCTTGAAAAATGACTATTGGCTGTAGAAGTTCCTGAAGGAAAAGCATAAAACACAAGCGATTTATCTTTTACATCCTCATACATGTACTTATTTGTAGTAATATTAGAAGCAAAATTTAAAATTTCTGGATACTCTAAATCTAGCGTTTTACCTGGTTTTGCAGGATTTTCGGCTGGAGTAGTTACTGCCCAATGTGACAAATCAATATTGGCTACGTTTCCATTCCCTTTTATCTCCTGACCATAAGCAATTATAACTGTTGACAAGCAAGCAAAAAACACAGTTTTAGAAAATTTTAAATTCATTTTTTAAAGAATATCAATAATGACTTAGTATTTTTTAATCTGGTTAACCAGATTGGAGAACCAAATATAGATACTAATTTCTATTAAAAAAAATAAAATATTGTTAATTTTAATTATTACCAAAAAATAGATTTGGACAACCCTTTTTTTATTTTAAAAATTTGGACAAACAACAAGAAATCCGCTAAATAGTATCTAAAATACTTAGCGGATTAATTAACTTATTTAGTTGAGAACTATTTACTTTTTCATGAAATCTTCACGTATTGGACTAAAAACATCAATCAAAACGCCATCAGCCAAACATAATGCACCATGCATTACGTGAGGCGGAATGTAAAAACAGTCACCCCCTTTTAATACTTTTTTATCATCGCCTATAGTTACTTCAAATTCACCACTTACAACATAAGTAACTTGTGCATGGTAATGCTCATGTAAAGGACCAATACTTCCTTTTTTAAAATCTACATTTACCAGCATGATCGTATCGTCATAACCCATGATTTTACGTTTCACACCTTCACCTACTACTTCCCACGCGATCTCATCTCCTATTAAAAATTCTTTACTTGCTCCAAAACTTTGCATATCGTTCTATTTATTTAATTATTGTACTGTACTGTGCTCCAAACCATGAATAGGTTTTACCTTTTATTTCTAATGTATGTTGCTCTTCTATTGCATTATTTGTTATTGCTAAAATAAACAAGCAAACTGTACCATTTTTATTTTCAATAGTTACGGCTACATAATTGTCATCTTCATAAGCTAATTCAAGGTTTACTATGGCACTTTTAGCATTCAATGCATTTTCAGTCACTGGACTATAACTACCATGCGTTTCTATAACATTTACAAAAGTTGCATTTTTGGTTTTCGTTTTACGAATAATAAAACCAGGATCTCTTCGCAGGTTAAAATCAGGGTCATTAGCACCTAAACGAACCAATAACAAATCATCATCAACCTTTGTTGCTGATGTTAACGTATAAAAACTACCGTTGTGCAACCAAGAGAACTTAGTGTTTTCTGCTGTAGCTTTACCTATTCCCTCTTTCCACAAATGTTGGTATCCAAATGATTTCCCTAGAGGCTCCAATACTTTTGGTGTTTCGTATTTAAAATTTGCCGAAATCATTTGTCCTAAATAATAAAAAGGCAAATCATATTGATTTTCGGTATCTGACTTTACTTGAAAAATATCTAACAATAATGGTTTTTCATATCCTTCAGTGGTTAACATAACCATTGTACGGTGCATTTTAGTTCCCGGATAGGCATTGTCTTCAATAGCGCTTATCGTTTGTAATTTTGGATTATTCACATCATACAAATATTTTTTAGACGAAAACAAATTACCTTTTTCAAAATCACCCTCAAAATGTGAAACTTCATTTTGGATAATTGTATTGTGCGCAATAGTTTGTTTTGCCCAGGTACCATTTTCTTTTAGATAATTACCACCGCCTTTTTGTTCGATATTTACAAATCTAGACAAACCGTAATCTTGCAACACCTCATCACTGTTATTGTAATAAGAAAAAGACAATTTATCAAAATGCCCATGACTAGAACCTTGAGCAGCATATTTCATAACTAAAGTCAGCTCATCATCATTAATTTTATCTCGAATAATAGCCACTCCACCTTGTTGACCATCAGAACCGTCAGATAAATCGATTGATTTTTTCACAAATGGTTTAGCCAAATTATTTTTAATTGCCAAAGCCACAGCCATACCTGAATTATCTAATTGTACACGCCCCTGTTTTTCAGCAATAGACAACAACGAAGGATCTCTACCACCATACAAATACGCAATATCTACTGCCGAAACTAATTCTCTTGAATAGTAAGACATTCCTTTTTGACCATCATTTAAAGGAAAAAACTCTCCATTAGAATTGGTTAAATTCAACAAGGCATAAACTGATTTATTTAGGATTCCGTTTTTATATTCAAAAATCTTCAAGTCGGGTTTAGTGTTTTGTAATGCTTCTGCAAAAATCATAAAAGGATACATCGCATAGCGTTGGTAATACGGCCCTTCATTATAATATCCGTCAGGAGAAAAAGGCTCATCAACATTTGCTAGGAAACCTGTTTTTTGACCTTCTTTTTTAATTAATCCGCCATCATTATCTTTCATTCCTGCTTTTAAACCATCCTCTTTCAAACCATGCAAAGCTCTTTCTAACAATTCAGCATCATTCATTACTAATGCAATCATCCCTACAGCAACATTTCCCCAAGTACTGTGATTGTGTACACGGTTGAAAAATTGAGGGGAACCTACCGAAATAAAATCAGCAAAGGGTTTGAATAAATCTTTTTCTAGAACAGCTCTATCTTTAGCACCTATAAAATCATAAACACAATCATAAGCTTGACTAGTATATACCAACCAATTGGAATCATTAAGTGCCTGCCAGAATAATTTACCGCGAGCATAAGAACGTTCCTGAGGATGTAAAGGTAACGTAGGATATAATTTAGCGTAAGCCATCAACATCTCTTTGACATAGACTGCGTATTTTTTATCTCCAAGAATTTGATACAAAACACCCGCTTTTTGCATCATTAAAAAATTCTTTTTATGACGCTCATGTGTGTAACCCCCAGAGAAATCTTTGGGCACTGGCACTAAAATTCCCAATGCTATTTCGGCATCTACTTCTTTTTTAACCTCAGCTACTGATGCGTCAAAAAGAGGTACTTTACCTAAATTTGATTTAATTTCTTGAACTCCTTTTTTAGTTAATACTAAACTAGGATGCCCCTGAGCCATTCCGCTTTGGAATATTATTAAAAGTAATCCTAGAGAAAGCATTTTTAACCAATCTATTTTCTTAGAAATCATCATTATTTTGTTGTAATTATTACATTGTTACACGAAACAATATTATTGGTTTACCAATTTGGTTTCCCAAATATATTATTAATTTTTAGAAATAAAAATAAATACCCAAACTTTAATCTTTTTAATGTAAATAAAACAAGATAAAATAGTTAAAATCATAACATAACTTAAATACAGTGATTTAGATCAAAATAAAAACAGATTCAATACAACTTAAGCGTTTTTTATCCTTAAAAATGATTTTATACCAATGAAATTAGCTTTAATAAAAAATATTCGCATTATAAATATTAAAATAGGTATTTACACGTTATATCAAACACAAAAGCAAATCAATTCACATTAATCGAGTAAACTACTATGTCAAAAACGTTGAATCGTAGAAAACTTTTTAATCTAGTATTAAAGAGTTTCAAATCAAATTTACCCAAAGGAGACCCTTTATTTGAAAAGTATTCCAGAAAAGTATTTAATGGTAGAAAATACCAAAGCGCAACTAATTTTAACAATAGACTTACCGATAGAGTTGCACCTGTAACTAGTGGCTTGAACGTTTATTCAGGCACTTGGGGAAAACAAGAAGCAATTCACTTACTCAAGAGAACTGGTTACGGATTTAAAAAAGTTGATTTAGACAGTTTACTTACTATGAGTATGACTGATGCTGTGAACGGAATTTTAGCTGTAGATACCACTGCTCCTGCTCCTCCCGTAAATGCTTATAACAATTACTCACCTGATGAAAACGGACTAGCTTATGGTGCCGATTGGACTAATGACCCATTAGAAAGAGGGAAATTCAACACTAATTCAAGAAGAATAGACTCACTAGAGCAATGGAACCTTGGACAAGCTTGTAATCAAGACCGTACAATCAAGGAAAAAATGACCTGGTTCTGGTACCATTTTATCCCTGTTGATTTTGAAACAGTACGCGCAGCTCCTTTTCCAAATTCAGGAACTAATTCTGCTCGAATATCGCATACCTACATAAAGATGTTTAGAGACAATCCTACTGGAAATTTCAAAACACTTATTCGCACCATGGCAACACATCCTGCCATGATGTATTACTTAAATAATCACGCCAACACAAAAAAATCTCCTGACGAGAATTTTGCAAGAGAAATCATGGAGTTGTTTACATTAGGTAAAGGTCCTTTGAGTAAATACACAGAAGTTGATGTTGTTCAAGCTGCAAAAGTACTTAGCGGATGGCGTGTAGAAGATTTAGATGGCGCAATACCAGTGACTAATTTTGATGTAACAAATCATGAAGAAAGCGACAAACAATTCTCTGCTTTCTTTAATAACACTATCATCAAGAATTCAGGGGCTACGGAATTAGACGAGTTCATTGATATGATCTTTTCTAAATCACAAGTAGTGTCTGAATATATTTGTCGTCGTCTTTACCGTTATTTTGTTTACTATGACATTGATGACACTATAGAATCAACAGTTATTGTTCCATTAGCTAAAACTTTTGCCGCTAGTAATTGGGACATCCTACCTGTTTTAGACCAACTATTTAAAAGTCAACACTTTTACGACATGGCAAATAGAGGTGTTTTTATCAAATCGCCATTTGATTTAGTTATTGGAAGTTTACGAACATTCAACCTACCTTATAATGTTGCCGATGCTACAAATCTTGAAGCACAATACAGAGTGTGGCATTATTTTAATAATACAATTTGTACTGGTTTAGAACAAAGTATAGGTAAAGTACCTAATGTTTCTGGCTGGGTCGCTTATTATCAAAACCCTTCTTTCCATGAATACTGGATCAACTCCAGTACGACTCAAAAAAGATTTGACTTCTTAAACCGCCTTTTTAATGGATATAACCTTACTTACAATGGATTAACTACGCGTATGGAAGTAGATTTAATTGCTTTTGTACAACAATTTGATCCTGCTATATGTGCTGATCCTGATTTATTAGTAGCCGAATGTATTACTTACTTACTTCCAATTGACTTGAGTACTGAGCAAAAAGATTTAATTAAAATAGAGTCTTTATTATCTAACCAAGTAACTAATTATTACTGGACAAGTGCTTGGAACTCCTATTTAAGCGACACATCAAATACTACAAACAAAAAAACAGTCCAAACAAGGATAAAATCATTACTAGTTACTATTACCCAGCTAGCTGAATACGAATTAATGTAAATAATAAAGAGATGAAAAGAAGAAGTTTTATAAAGACAAGTGCTATAGCTACCATCCCTTTAGCGTTAAACGGTATTCCAGTAATGGCGTCCTCAATGTTAGAAAGCAACTCGCTTGAAACCCTAGCAACAGCAGCGGTTAACTGTGGGAAAATTTTAGTAATTATACAAATGAATGGTGGAAATGACGGACTAAATACTGTTTTTCCTCTTGATAAATGGGAGAATTTAAAAAATGCCCGATCTAATATTTTAATGAATCAATCTTCGGTTTTACCGTTGTCTAACAATACAACTACTGGATTGCATCCTGGTATGCCAGAGATGAAAAACTTATACAATGAAGGTAAATTGATGATCGTTCAAGGCGCATCTTACCCAAATCCTAGTTACAGCCATTTTAGAGCTACTGACATTTGGTTCACAGCATCAGATAGTGATAAAAATTTAAATAGCGGCTGGTTAGGAAGGGCCTTAGACAAAGTATACCCTGAATTTCCTGTGGGATATCCTAATAGCGATATGCCAGATCCATTGTCAATTCAAATAGGTTCAACTTTGCCGTTTTCATTGCAAGGTCCCAACATCAATATGGGTTATAATGCTCCTGATCCTACATCGCTTTTAAATGTAATTAACCAAATTACAGACCCTGCTCCTAATTCAGATTATGGTACAGAGTTGACCTTTTTAAGATTAATGAAAGATCAAAGTAATGTTTACCGCGCAGCAATCCAAAAAGCCTACAACACCCCTCAAGCACAAACGGCAACTTATCCAACCTCAAATAAATTAGCAGACCAATTAAATATTGTCGCAAAACTTATCAATGGTGGGTTACAAACACCTATATATATTGTAAATCACCCCAATACTTCTGATTTACACAGTGCGCAAGTAGAAGCTTCAGACAAAACGAAAGGATCTCACCGAGAAAATTTGAGCATCTTATCACAGGCAGTTGGTGCTTTCCAGAAAGACTTAGAGTTAATGGGTAAGGAAGATTTAGTAACTGGAATGACTTTTAGTGAATTTGGTAGACGAATAAAAAGTAATGCTAGTTTAGGAACTGATCATGGTGCAGCGGCGCCGGTGTTTTTCTTTGGAGCAGCACTAAATACGAGTCCGTCAGCAGTAAAAGGAACAGACGAACCAGTAGCTGGAATGATAGGAAAATCACCCGACTTACCTATGAATGCGGCAGTAAACGATCAAGTTGAAATGCAGTTTGACTTTCGTCAAATATATTCCTCGATTATGCAAGATTGGTTATGTATGAGTGAAGCGCAAGCAACAGAAGTGCTAGGAAACAGTTTTGCAAAAATTCCTATTTTTAATACCAACCCATTAGACACTAACCCTATAGAAGGCGGTAACTTCATGACGATTTACCCTAACCCAACTATTGATCACGTAGTAAATATTCGTTTTGGAGAATCGTTAAAAGGGTATATTAATCTAAAGCTTTACTCCATGCTAGGATCACTGGTTTACAAAAACGAATTTAGCGTTGACGGAACATTCTTAACTGTTACTCTTGACAATGCTTTAGCAACAGGAATTTATATCTTACAAGTTGAATACAATAATAGTAAACACAATACAAAATTGATTATTTCATAAAACACTAAAAGGTGTAGCATTATAATTATGCTACACCTTTTTATTTCATTTGAACAATGATTAATTTAAACTACGCTCTTTTTATCTCGTGCCCTACAAACTCTTCTAAAGTGGCAAACATAGCATCTACAGAAAGTACTACAGTATCTGGATGAGATAGTAGAAAGGCCGCATTTAGTTGTACTAAATTTTCTTCAATTTCGAAAAAAGTATCGCTGTTCATCACGTCTCTTACCGGATTTACTCCTTCTAGTTTTCCTTTAAAAAATTTCTCTCTTTTTACAGAGCTCATTAATTTCACCTTCTTGCATTGTTGCTGGAACAACTCCAAATGCTTCTCAGCGCCCAACAATTGTAAACCTTCTTCTATCAATTCATTTAATTCTGTGTTCCATTTTGAATTGTACACAAACTGAGCAAAATTTCCTTCGGTGTATTGTGAGGTATAATAATCCAAATAATAACTCATTAATGCATCTTCATGAATTAAATCGTCGTCGATTTTCTCCTCACGCATTAGGTTGATTACTGATATATTAGAGTTGATAATGTCTTGTGGGTTTTCGCTAGTAGCGGCCGTTTCTGAAATAATTATTTTTCCGAATTCCATTTGAATGTTGTTTAATGAATTGATGACAAATTTCGCTTATTTACTACAGATTTTATACAGATTAACGCAATTTTTTTAGCAACATGTCATTGCAACCAAGGAAGCAATCCCAGCATGTTGCTTTACTAAATTAAAGAAACCTATTGCTCGCTATTCTTTTGTTGATTCATTTTAGTAACAAGCGCTTTTATGCGTAATGCTTTTTCTTTCTTTTCTTCCTGCAGTTTAGCTTTCTTACGATTAAGCAGTTTAGTATGCAAAGCTTTGTTTTTAGTGTTTTTTTCGGGTCCTTTTGCCATGATTATTTTTACTAATTTATATAACTAACTATTAAAATACGATCAACCCAATAATCTTCTAAAGAAATTTTTATTCTTTTGCTTATTAATATCATTATGCTGCCGTGCAACCATATCAAATTTTTTCATTTTCTCCTTGATCTCATCTAGCCATTCATTTAATCCATCATTTTTTTCTTCTTTTTCACTGTAACTGTTGTATTCGGAAATCTCAGATTTAACTAAATTGAATTGATCTTCCAAATTTCTTCGAATATACTCACTATAATAGTCAAAATTGCTTTGAGATTTCTTAATAGTATTATCCATTATTATATCCTTAGTAAATTCATTCCAATCTTCTAAATAATCATGATTTACTAGCATATAACTTGCATATGCAATACATACTCTCCTAAAATTCGGTTTTTCGACATGGGTAAGTACAAAATTAGACTTGTTTTTTTCTCCAAACATTTTGAAATATCTCTCTTCTGCGCTTTTATACGAGCCAAATGAAATCAAGTTTGTTTTCTTTTCAAAATCAACTTCAATAATAAAGTAATTATTTGATAAATTACTTAAGCTGACCCAGTCCTTTCTTACTTGTAAATGATTTTGAACAAAGACTTCATTTAATTTAGGGTAAATATTATTTTTCTTGTCAATCTCGATTATTCTTATCTTATCTTTAATTGTTAAAGTACTTTTCCTTGACAGTAGAAGTAGAAACTCTTCAAATTCATAGCTTTTTTCACCTTCTTTTATCTTTAAGTTATATAATATATCTATCATTTCAACTAATGATGCCCACTTATGAGCAGTAACAGTACGTAATTGAATCTCAATTAGTTTACTACTATCAATTGGGCTTTCTATATAGAGATGGTAACCCCTGTAACCATCTTCTTTTGCTTCATCTAAATAATTATTAAAATACTTCACATTAAATACTGCATTGAATTTTTGAACTAACCCAATTAGTGCTTCATCACTATATAATAACACTCGACAACCAGCAACATCCCCCATATTACCCAAAGCCATAGTCGGCTGCCTTTTTATTTTAGATAGAATTGATTCAATTCTCTTAATTCTAAATGAGACAATACTGTCACTTCTCTCCTTCTTACTTAAATTAGAAATCTGATTAAAAACACTAGCTAAGTCAGCTTGAAATGAGGTTCTGTAATTTTGTAATATTAATAAATCTTCGTTTGAAATTTCACCTTGATTTTGAATAGTTTTTCTAATATTCCTACCAACCTTATTAACCTGCGTCTTTGTCATTTACCTATGATTTGATTTGATAGCTGAAATATTCAACATAAATTTTATTAATACTCAAATATAATAATAAAGAGAATTTGATAAACGACTTAATCACTTTATATAAAAAGAATGTCGTTTTACTGAGAAATTGTTTAATTACATCTTTATATGTAATCCAAAACCCCTTGTAAAAACCTCAAAAGTATCTAGTCAAATTTGAGTTTTAATTAAATTTCAAAATTTCTACAATGGATCTACTATTAATTTAATTGCTCAGCTCTTATATCTTTTAATTCTTGATAGTGATAGAATAAATTATTTAGTAAAAGCATTACACAACGCACATGGAACTCGACGTGTGTTTATAGTTTGTTATAAATAAAGGGTATTGTCACATTTATTAGAAGGATAAAATAATTTTTTAACCAGTTAGTAAGATATTTTCAACTGATTTGAAAAAGTTCTAATATAAAAATTAAAAAACATTATCTGATGGTCAAACCTTTACAGAAATACCGAGAAATTTATCAACTATCGCGAGTCATTGCTATTAGTTTTTGTCCCAAATAACACTATATTTACGTCTTGAAAGCAGTTCGCTCTGCCATTACTACGGGCGTAGTTCAAGGGTAGAATAGCGGTCTCCAAAACCGTTGATGGGGGTTCGAATCCCTCCGCCCGTGCAAGCAAGATTTAAACAATAAAGTCTAAGGATTATTCCTTAGACTTTATTATTTAAATCAAGAAACGCTGATACACTTAATGCAAACTCTGCACATAATAAATAAGTAAAGAACGTAAAGAAAAATTGATACGCAGCTACCTAATCTACACGCCTAATTATTTGATATGCTTTCGTTTTAGCATTTTTCTTGTATCTTATTCTCTGATAAAAATAAAATAGCATACCACCTATAAAATACAGCGAAACATCAAGCCAATCTGAAGTATACCTAATATTGGTTTTAGGTAAATAATATTCGAAAAATACTGCGTAATAACTTGATAGAATGAAGATAAAACCAAAAGGTAGTTTAAACCGAGGATCATTCTTAAGTTTTCGAACAATAAATGTCAATGCTCCCAAAACTAGCGGCATACAAAGCAAATCATTCAAATAGTTATTCACTACTAGCGGCAGAACGATTGTCAACTTTTGTAATACGTAGATACTAGCAGCAATAACCAACATAATAATGTAGAGAATTTTAGAAAGCATATAAGTTGGTTGTAGTTTCAAACTAAAATAGTTAATAAGTGCCAACTCTTTTAAGTAATACAAGTTGGATTGTTGAGCGCTGCATTTAACCTGCGGCCGCCGCAATAATAAGTGATATAATCCCTCCAAATATCAAAGCAAAAAACAACCAAATATAATAACCTCCTTGAAAGATTAAGCGTATTAATACGTTAGAATGTACCGTTCCGTTTTTTAGAAAAGTTTCGATTTTGCTAGGTTCTTTTTTAAGGCTTGCTTTTAATTTAGCTTTATTAGTAGATTTCAGTTCCCGCTCTAATTTTCTTTTAGCCACTACATCTAACAAAGCACCACAGTTGCTGCAAAACTCTTCGTTTAAATTGACTGTGCCACATTCTGGACATGTAATGTAACTTTTATTCATAGGAATCTGTTTTTTTGAGTTAGTATAGAAACTTTAATAAGACTAGAAATAATTCTATATTAAATTTCACCTAAACTCTTAAATAGTATATCGTTAATTCAAAGTTACTAAATTTTAATATTTTACTCAAATTCAAGGTGCTTAATTTGCTACTTCCCCCCTGTTGTATTGACCGTTAATTAACTCGTTAATAATAATCGCCTAGCCCCGATAGCAGTGGAAATCCTTTTACTTTTTTCTTTAAAAAGTAAAAGATTGCAACTAATAGCGGGAAATAGCTCCTAATCCTTCTACAGTGTTCAAGAAGACAATAAATAATTTCATATTTTTGCACTCAATTAAATAGAATCATGAAATGAGCGCAAGCGAATTACATGTGACAAATAAAAAACAATACTATCAACACATGATACAAAATCCAAAAAGATATACGATTACAGCGGCATTGCCTTATACTAACGGTCCTATTCACATTGGCCATTTGGCAGGTGTTTACGTGCCTTCTGATATTTACTCTCGTTACCTGAGATTGCAAGGTAGAGACGTTTTGTTTGTTTGCGGAAGCGACGAACATGGTGTTGCTATATCGATGAAAGCCAAAAAAGAAGGCATTACACCGCAAGAGGTTATTGATAAATATGACGGAATTATTCGTAAATCGTTTATTGATTTTGGAATTTCGTTTGATAATTATTCGAGAACTTCGGCTAAAATTCATCATGATACTGCTCAAGATTTTTTTAAAAAATTATACGAACAAGGTGACTTTATCGAACAAGTAACAGAACAATTATATGATGCAAAAGCAGATCAGTTTTTGGCTGACCGTTTTGTAACTGGAACTTGCCCTAAATGCGGCAACGAAGAAGCATACGGAGATCAATGTGAAAAATGCGGATCTACGTTGAATGCTACCGATTTAATTAACCCAAAATCGACTATTACGGGAGAAACGCCAATTATGAAATCAACGAAACACTGGTTTTTACCTTTGGATCGTTACGAAGATTTCTTAAAAGAATGGATTTTAGTAGGACATAAAAATGACTGGAAACCTAATGTTTATGGTCAAGTAAAATCATGGATCGATGGCGGACTAGAGCCTCGTGCAGTAACACGTGACTTGGATTGGGGAATTGATGTTCCTGTTCCTGGTGCCGAAGGAAAAAAATTATATGTGTGGTTTGATGCGCCTATTGGGTACATCTCGGCATCTAAAGAATGGGCTTTGCGCGAAGGAAAAGAATGGGAACCGTACTGGAAAGATCAAGATACTAAGTTGGTTCACTTTATAGGGAAAGACAATATTGTTTTTCACTGTGTGATTTTTCCAGCGATGCTAAAAGCCGAAGGAAGTTATATTTTACCAGACAATGTTCCTGCAAATGAGTTCTTGAACTTAGAGGGAAATAAATTATCGACTTCTAAAAACTGGGCGGTTTGGTTGCACGAATATTTAGAAGAATTTCCAAATCAGCAAGATGTTTTGCGTTATGCTTTGACATCAAACGCACCTGAAACAAAGGATAACGATTTTACTTGGAAAGATTTTCAAGCCAGAAATAATAATGAATTAGTGGCTATTTACGGGAATTTCATTAATCGTGTGGTAGTTTTAACTAACAAATATTACAACGGAATTGTTCCTGCTCCAATCCCCCTAACCCCCGAAGGGGGAATGACCGAGTTTACGGAAGTAGATTTGCAAACGTTGGCGGAATTAAAAGCGTATCCCGCGGTGATTTCGAGTTCGATTGAGCGTTACCGTTTTAGAGAAGCTTTAGGAGAATTGATGAATGTAGCCCGACTTGGAAACAAATACTTGGCTGATGAAGAGCCTTGGAAAATGATAAAAACAGATGAAGCGCGTGTACAAACACAAATGTATGTAGCATTGCAAATTGCTGCTGCTTTAAGTTCGCTCTGCGAGCCGTTCTTACCATTCACAGCAACTAAATTAAAACGCATTCTTAATGTCAAATCGAGCGGAGTCGAGATTACTTGGAACACGATTTCAGAAACTTCGGATTTATTGCCAGTAGGTCACCAAATAGGAGAAGCGGAGTTATTGTTTGCTAAAATTGAAGACGAGGAAATTCAAAAACAAATAGACAAACTAGAAGCTACAAAAACAGCCAACATTGCCGAGAACAAAAAAGCAGAACCACAGAAAGATGCGATTCAGTTTGATGATTTCTCAAAAATGGATTTGCGTGTAGGAACCATTCTAGAAGCAGAAAAAATGCCAAAAGCAAACAAGCTTTTAATATTGAAAGTAGACACTGGAATTGACGTTCGCACCATCGTTTCAGGAATTGCAGAGAGTTTCAAACCAGAAGATATCATTGGAAAAAAAGTAACTGTTTTGGTCAACCTAGCTCCAAGAAACTTACGTGGTGTAGAAAGTCAAGGAATGATTTTGATGACAACAAATACCGATGGAAAACTAGTTTTTGTTAATCCAGATACTGATACTGTTGCAAATGGCGAAACAATAAACTAAGACCCAAACATACTAAACTGAATTTCACTAATTTACACTAATACATAGTTGTAATTTAGTGAAATTCGTGTTTTTAATACTTAAAAACAAAAACATGACCAACGCCAAACCAAGATTAGCATTTGCTTTTGGAATTTTATGCATTTCCATTTTTCCAATCTTGGTTAAATTGAGACTTACACCAGGATTGATTTCGGCATTTTATAGAATGGCAATTGCTTTTTCTATACTGCTTCCCTATATGGTTCTTACTAAAAAATTTAAGCTTCCTGAGACAAAACACCTATTATTAGCTATATTATGTGGTGTGCTATTCGCTTCGGATGTTGCGGTTTGGAATATTGCTATTCAAGAATCAAGTGCTACACAAGCATCGTTACTTACTAATTTATCACCTTTATGGGTGGGAATAATATCTTACGTTTTTTTGAAAATAAAGCCTGCAACTAATTTCTGGATTGGAACTACAGTGGCTTTGTTTGGGATGGCAATGCTAGTAGGATTCAAATTTTTCTTAGAACTGGATTTTGACAATGCGTTTATCTTAGCCGTATTATCAGGAATATTTTACTCCATCTATTTATTGGTAAGTAAAAAAGCACTTACTCATATCGATGTACTTTCATTTATGACCATTAGTCTGCTGGCTTCTTCAGTCTATTTAGCTATTGCTTGTTTACAAATGAACGAACCCTTTTCAGGTTTTTCAGATATGGGTTGGTTTGTTTTACTCCTTCAAGCTGTAGTTTGTCAATTAATGGCTTGGCTATCGATAAGTTATGCTACCCAGCACATGCGCCCTACACGAGTGTCGCTGAGTTTACTAGGACAAGCAGTATTGACCTCAATATTAGCTTGGTTATTTCTAGACGAAAAGATAACTGTGAATATGATTATTGGAGGGATTATATTATTAATAGGAATCCGAATCACTTTTTATACCAAAACACTTTCGATAAAAAACACTTTTACTAATACAAAAGGAAGTACACCTTCTTCTAACTAAATAAACAACATGACTAATTTTAAAGTAATAGCCTTTGATGCTGACGACACACTATTTGTCAACGAAACTTATTTTGCTGAAGCTGAAGAAAAGTTCTGCACCTTAATGAGTGATTATCACTCTAAACAAAGCATATCACAAGAGTTATTTAAAACACAAATTAATAACCTACCTACTTATGGTTATGGAATTAAGGGATACATCTTGTCAATGATAGAGGCTGCAATGGCTATTTCAAACAACACCATTCCTGTAGAATATATTGAAAAGATCATACAATACGGAAAAGAATTAGCCGAAAAGCCAATAGAGTTATTAGAAGGTGTAGAGGAAACACTTGATGCGTTATATGGTAAATACAAATTAGTAGTTGCTACAAAAGGTGACCTACTGGATCAAAGACGAAAGTTACATAAATCAGGATTAGGAAAATATTTTCATCATATAGAAGTAATGTCGGACAAGCAAGAAATTGATTATTTAGACCTTATTAAAAGACTCGATATAAAACCCGAAGAATTTTTTATGATAGGAAACTCATTAAAATCGGATATATTGCCTGTCTTAGAAATTGGAGGCCATGCTGTTCACGTTCCTTTTCATACTACTTGGGCACATGAAAAAATAAATCACAAAATTGAGCATATTAACTTTTCAACCTACCCAAAAATCAATCATGTCCTAGTTAAACTGACCTAAACAGACGCTTTTAAGATAATTATATTAAAAAAAACCTTGTTAGAAATTCATAATCTCAATTATTATTAATAATTTGCACGGTTAAAAATTCATTTTTACTAAAAAAAAACCTAAAAAACTATCAATATGATAGCCAAGTAGTGTTATTTGTGGAATTATACCTAAATATTACATAATTATAACATAGAAATTTCTGATTAAACAATATGTCGTATTTTTGCTGGAAATTTAAAACCAGAAAAAAATGAAAAAATTAATACTTTCGCTTGTTTTTGCTTCGGCATTTTCAACAATTAGTGCTCAGACAACAACTGAGAAAAAAACAGAAAACGAAGAATACAACAAATGGTCTGTTGAAGTAGCAGGTGGTGTAAACAAAGCACAAAAACCATTCACTTCAGGTTATTACACTTCAACTCCAAGCCCTTACGTTATTGATTTAGGAGTAAGATACATGTTTAACAACAAATTCGGTTTAAAAGCTGATGTTGGTTACAACAGTTTTGAAGGAAAAAGCGGTTCAGCTGATTTCGATACTAAATACTACAGAGCAGATTTACAAGCAGTAGCTAACTTAGGTAGAATCATGAACTTTGAAACTTGGACTAATACAATTGGTTTATTAGGACATGCTGGTTTTGGATTAGCGCAGTTAGAAGATCAAAAATCTGCAGTAAAAGACAGAATGGGTAATTTTATGGCTGGTGTAACTGGACAAATTAAAATCTCTAACAGAATTGCTTTAACAGGTGATTTCACAACTATCTTTAACGCAAGTCAAGATGCTGCATTTGATGGTAATGTAAGAGCTAATTCAAGAGGTTTTGAAGGATTACTTTTTAATGGTACTGTTGGTGTAACTGTATACTTAGGAAAACAAGCAAAACATGCTGACTGGGTTACTTTAATTGATAAAGACGTTTTAGCTTTAACAAATAGAGTTGACACATTAGAAACTATGTTGATTGATTCTGATCAAGATGGTATTGCTGATTATTTAGATTTAGAGCCAAACACTGTTTCTGGTGTAATGGTAGATTCTAAAGGTAGAGCTATTGACTTAAACAACAATAACGTTCCTGACGAATTAGAAAGTTATTTATTAAAAACTTACGGTAGCAAAACGGACAACAATCCAGTTTTAAACAACAACGAATTAATTACTAAATTAATCAACGGTGGATATGTTGCTACATATTTTGATTTTAACAAATCTACTCCAACAAATGTTTCTACTGAAGGAATTGACTTCATATTAACTTACTTAAGAAACAACCCTTCTTCTTCAGTTGAGATCATTGGTCACGCTGACGAAATTGGAAGAACTGCTTACAACGACAAACTATCTAATACAAGAGCTGAAACAGTAAAAGGAATTTTACTTAAAGCTAATGTTGATGCATCAAGATTAAAAGTTGTTGCAGCTGGTGAAGATACTTCTGTAGATAAAGATTCAGAATTAGCTAGAAAATTAGTAAGAAGAGTTACTTTCAGAGTAAAATAATTCTTTCTTAGAATACATAAAAGCCCTAAAAGGAAATTCCTTTTAGGGCTTTTTTTATGAAACAAATTCTAAGCAAAAATTACTTACCTAGTAAAAGTAGTTCGCTTACAACAACTTCTGTCACATAACGCTTCTCCCCGTTCTTATCATCATAGCTCCTATGCGTTAATTTACCTTCAACCGCTATTTCTTTACCTTTTGTAACATATTTCTCGATCAACTCAGCCGTTTTACCCCAAGCGATCACTCTATGCCACTGGGTCTCCTCTACTTTTTCTCCTTTTTCATTTTTATAACTTTCATTTGTTGCCAAAGTAAAATTGGCTAATTTTTTTCCTCCATCAAAATTCTTGATTTCTGGATCGTTTCCTAAATGTCCAATTAGTTGAACTTTGTTTCTTAATGCATTCATGGCGTATAAATTTAAATGTGTTAATCTGAACTCATTTCAGATTTTTGTGGATTATAATATCGAAATCATTATTAATCGATTCCAACAATGCAAAGATGCTACACAATCAAAATTTTATTCGGTTAGCAATCAATTACTTTCGGTTGTAAATAATTGTAAACGTTTGTAAATGGCTATTTTTTTTCGTAAATTAGCTAAAATTATAAGACATTTATGCCAACAAATATTAAATCAATAGAATTACGTAATCTACAAATTGACGATTACAAAGAATTAAAAAAATCAATGATTCAGTCGTATCCAGAAATGGCCGAATCGTTTTGGAAAGAAGATCAAATAGAACTTTTATTACAAAAGTTCCCTGAAGGACAATTAGTAATTGTTGTAGATGGTATTGTTGTTGGTTCTGCTCTATCCCTATTAGTTACAGAAGAATATGCTTTTAAAACTAGAACTTATAAAGCCGTAACTGGTAACTTTACTTTTTCTACTCACAACCCTCTTGGGGAAGTACTATACGGAATTGACGTATTCATTAACCCACAGTATCGTGGTCTTCGATTAGGGAGACGTTTGTATGATGTTAGAAAAGAGTTGTGTGAACAATTAAATTTAAAATCCATCATTTTTGCAGGTCGAATTCCGAATTATGGAAAATATAAAAATGAAATCACACCTAAAGTATACATTGAAAAAGTAAAGAAAAAAGAGGTTTATGATCCCGTTCTGTCTTTTCAATTAAGCAATGATTTTCACGAACTACGTGTGCTTAAGAATTATTTAGAAGGAGATACTGAATCATTAGAATATGCAGTGCTATTAGAATGGAATAATATTTACTATGATGACAGCCCTAAATTAATCAACACTACTAAAAGTGTCGTTAGACTTGGATTAATCCAATGGCAAATGCGTTCGTTACCTAATTTAGAATCACTTTTTGAACAAGCTGAATTTTTTATTGATGCCGTTTCAGGCTATGGAAGTGATTTTGCTTTATTCCCTGAGTTTTTTACAGCTCCCTTAATGGCTGATTTCAATCACTTATCCGAAGCAGAGGCGATTAGAGAACTAGCTAAACATACTGAGGCTGTAAGATTAAAATTTCAAGAATTTGCTATTTCCTACAATATCAATATCATTACTGGAAGCATGCCTTTTATTGAAAACGAACATGTTTACAACGTTGGTTTTCTTTGTAAGCGTGATGGTACAAACGAAATGTACCGTAAAATCCACATTACTCCAAACGAAGTTTTCCATTGGGGAATTACTGGCGGTGATGTCATTCAAACATTTGATACAGACTGCGGTAAAGTAGGTATCGTAATTTGCTATGATGTTGAGTTCCCAGAACTTTCTAGATTAATGGCTGACCAAGGAATGAATATTTTATTTGTCCCTTTCTTAACAGATACCCAAAATGGATATACTCGTGTAAAGCATTGCGCACAAGCAAGAGCAATTGAAAACGAATGCTATGTTGCCATTGCAGGCTGTGTAGGTAACTTACCTAAAGTAAATAATATGGATATCCAGTATGCACAAGCTGCGGTTTTTACGCCATCAGATTTTGCTTTTCCAAGTAACGGTGTTAAAGCAGAAGCAACACCAAATACCGAAATGACATTAATTGTTGATGTAGACATGAACTTACTAAAAGAACTACACGAACATGGAAGTGTAAACACTATGAAAGACCGACGACACGATCTGTATAGTTTGAAAAAATTAAAATGATGAAAAATTGCTTAGAATGCGGTGAAAAAATTGTGGGTCGGGAAGACAAAAAGTTTTGTAGTGATGGCTGTCGCAATGCCTATAACAACAAAATAAACAAAGACAGTAATAATTTCATGCGTAATATTAACAATAAATTACGCAAAAACTACCGCATACTATCTGAAATCAATATCGAAGGAAAATCAAAAACAACCCGAGCTAAATTACTTAGCAAGGGTTTTGATTTTGTTTTTTTTACTAACATCTTAAACACCAAAACAGGAAACACCTACTACTTCCTATACGATCAAGGCTACATGCTACTGGATAATGATTACATAATGCTTGTAAAAAAAGACATTTAAATACCACAACCCCAATCATAACCCATGAAAAAAAGTTTCACCTCGCTAATAAGCGTTTTATTTATTCTGTTAATCCTAGGAATAACCTATTTTACAATGATGCCGCAATGGACAACTAACGACATCAGCACGTTATCAGAGTTCTCTACTGATAGGGCTTTTACACAAGTAGAAGCAATTGCAAAAGAACCCCATTATGTAGGTTCAAAAAATCATGAAGAAGTCGCACGCTATCTTCAAGCAAGATTAAATGAATTAGGACTAGAAACAAGTGTTCAAAAAGGATACACACTTACCGATTGGGGAAATTTAGTAAAATCCAAAAACATTCTTGCACGTATAAAAGGAACGTCTAACAGCAAAGCAATAGTCTTATTATCTCATTATGACAGTGCTCCACATTCCTTTTCTAAAGGCGCTAGCGATGCTGGTTCAGGAGTAGCTACAATACTTGAAGGTATTCGTGCTTTTCAACACAACAAAAAACCGCATAAAAATGACATCATTATACTCTTTACTGATGCCGAAGAATTAGGGCTTAATGGTGCGGCTTTATTTGTAACTAAACATCAATGGGCAAAAGAGGTAGGTATCGTTTTAAACTTTGAGGCCAGAGGGTCATCAGGACCTAGTTACATGCTAATGGAAACGAATAACGGTAATTCAGATCTCGTTAAAGAATTCACCGCTGCAGGAACAACTTTTCCAGTAACAAACTCCCTTATGTATAGTATCTACAAAATGCTACCTAACGATACTGATCTAACCGTTTTTAGAGAAAAAGGAAATATCGAAGGCTATAATTTTGCTTTCATAGATGGCCACTATAATTACCATACCGCACAAGATAATATCCAAAATCTTGACAAAAGCAGCCTTGCTCATCAAGGTGCTTACCTAATGCCATTGCTAAATTATTTTTCAAATGTTAATTTAGACACCACACCCACTACACAAGACAACATCTACTTTAGTATACCCTATAATTTAATTAATTATCCTTTTAGCTGGGTTACTCCAATGGTAATTATCGCTTTTGGATTATTTATACTCTTTATTTTTGTAGGTCTTGGCAAAAAATTATTAAGCTTTACGGAAATTATAAAAGGTTTTTTACCGCTTTTAGGAGCTATCATTACTACGTTTTTTACTGTATTTATTAGCTGGCAATTACTTTTATTATTCTATCCACAATACAACGACTTACTTAACGGTTTTACCTATAATGGTCATGAATACATTGCAGCCTTTGTAGCATTGAGTATAGGAATAAGTTTTGCGTTTTATCAGCTTTTTTCTATTGAGAAACTTACAATGAATCATTACGTCGCGCCATTATTTTTATGGATAATAATTAATGCAACCTTAGCAATTTATTTAAAAGGAGCTGGATTTTTAATCATTCCTGTTTTTTGTGGGTTATTAAGTTTTGCTTATTTTATAATTACTCAAAAATCAGGTTATCTGTTGAATCTATTATTAGCAATTCCAGCCTTACTATTGATTGCACCACTAATACAAATGCTACCCATTGGTTTGGGTTTAAAAATACTTTACGGTAGTGCTGTATTAACGGTTTTAACTTTTGCATTACTTCTTCCTATTTTTGGCGCTTTTAGCAAAAAAGGGATTTGGTCATTGCTTTTCTTATTGGTCAGCTTTGTATTTTTTGCGAAAGCACATTATTACTCTGGATATGAAGCAGGCAAAGCCAAATCAAACAGCTTGGTATACCTTTATAATGCGGATACTAAAAAAGC
Source organism: Flavobacterium gelidicaeli (assembly GCF_013294005.1). Lineage (GTDB taxonomy): Bacteria > Bacteroidota > Bacteroidia > Flavobacteriales > Flavobacteriaceae > Flavobacterium. The sequence goes on along the minus strand of NZ_JABSNK010000002.1, from coordinate 438,622 downwards.
ACATTGGGCAACCTACGATAAGAACTTAGATTTCTGGACAAAAAACTATCTTGGTAAAAACCCAAAAGAAGCAACAACAATCAATAAAAACCTCTTATACAGTAAATACAATTCTGGTTTTTCCTATGTTGCCCATGCCCCTCTTAAAAATATTTCGAAACCATACATCACCTTTCTTAAAGACTCCGCTGTAGGCGATAACCGTTATTTAAAAATAAAAATTGCTCCTACTCGAAAAGTAAACCGTTATGATATTTTTGCAGATGAAAAAATGAAATTCCAAAATTTTAAAGCTAATGGAGCAATCCAATTAGAGCAAAAAGGAACTGAATTTAACCGAAAAGGACGAAGATTACTAAGCTACTATGTTGTTGACAACGAACCTTTAATAATGGAATTTTCGATACCTAAAACAACAGTGTTAGACATGGAATTAATGGAGTCCTCATTTGATTTAATGCAAAATCCTTTATTTCAAATGGCAAAAAGAGCCAGCTGGATGATGCCAACACCTTTTGTATTGACTGACGCAGTAGTGCTTTCAGAAAAAATTAAACCAACCACAATTAAAGTACAAAATCCTGAAAATACTGCATCAATTACCAAAAATATTCCCCAAACAGCTGTTTTAAAAGTAATTGATAGCTCAGTACAATAAGCCTATCAATTGATGACCGTATTTTAAAAATGAAATTAACCTCAAATTCACTCCTTATAAAAGTGAATTTGAGGTTTTATTTTAAAAAAAATATTTTCGAATTTTAACATCTACTAATGCTATTTATAAAACAGTACAAGCCTATACTAAAACCACTAATAACATATAGACAGAGCTTAACGTTACAAAAACTAGGCTGGACTATATTGTTCAGTTATTAGTATAAATACTATTGATTTACACTATTTTTGCAACTTATATTGAGTGTACTATGAAACAAATTAGCATTTTAGGTTGCGGATGGTTGGGCTTGCCTTTGGCGAAAGCTTTAATTGAAAAAGAATTTACCGTAAAAGGTTCAACTACTTCTATAGATAAAATAGCATTATTAGAAAAAGTACGAATTAAACCCTATGTGTTCGCGTTAGAAATCAATGGTACTCCTGATAATCTTCCTGATTTCTTAGCAGGAAGTGACACATTAATTATTGCTATTCCACCTAAATTACGAGGAAAAAATAAAGACTACTCGGATGCGAATGCACATTCATTTGTAAAGAAAATTGAAAATTTATTGCCTTTTGTCGCAACCTCATCTGTTAAAAACTTACTGTTTGTGAGTTCTACAGCAGTTTATGGCGATGTAAATACTACTGTAAATGAAAACACAAAACCAGAACCTGTTACAGAAAGTGGTAAACAGCTATTAGAAATTGAAGAATTGTTACATAAAAACAACCATTTTAAAACAACCATTCTGCGATTTGGCGGTTTGATAGGCGAAGATCGAAATCCTGCACGATTTTTAGCAGGAAAAGAAAATGTAGCAAATCCAGATGCACCAATAAACCTTATTGATCAAAAAGACTGCATTGGGATCATATTGAAAATTATTGCTACGAATACTTGGGGAGAAAATTTTAATGCCGTAGCGCCTTACCACCCAACTCGTAAAGAATATTACACACAAAAAGCGATAGAAAAAAACTTGATTCCGCCAACATTTAATACCGAAGAAGCATCAGCTGGTAAAATAATTGATAGTGATAAATTAGTAAAAATGTTAAATTATACTTTTACCAATACAACACTTTAAAGTGGTAACAAAAATTAAAACTAGAGTCACGAAGAGTATTACTACCATCGGACTACCAATTCTCGCGTTGTCTGTGGTTTGTTTCTGTTGGGGAACCACTTGGATCGCATCCAAAGAAGGCGTTAGACACATGCCTCCGCTACAACTTGCAGCAATACGACAATTTATAGGTGGCGGATTATACATCCTCTATTTCATACTTAAAAAAGCACCTTGGCCAAAAGGCAAACAATGGAAAACAATATTAATCTTGAGTATCTTAAATTTTGCGCTTAGCAACGGTTTAAGTACTTGGGGAGTAAAATACATTAGTAGCGGACTGGGAGCGATCTTAAACGCCATTTTCCCATTATGGATTGTTATCATTACTTTTTTTAGAGGTGAAAAATTAGCCCGATTAGCGATTATAGGTTTAGTGGTTAGTTTTAGCGGTGTTTGTGTTATCTTTTATGATCATTTATCTGATTTTTTACAAGCTGATTTTAGATTCGGGATTATGCTGTCAATTATTGCAACGATAACTTGGGCGTTTGGTAGTTTGTACACTAAGAAAAAGGCCGCTACATTTAACCCTTATTTTAGTTTAGGATTGCAAATGTTTATATCGAGTACGTTACTATTAACAATAACCGAAACCACAGGGATGGCCGTTAGCATGCGTTCTATTCCTGCTACTTCCTGGTATGCGATTGCGTATTTAGTCATTGTAGGGTCAATAACTTCTTTTATTGCTTATGTCTACATGTTGCAAAAATTACCGCCAGAAATCAGTAGTATTTACGCGTACATCAACCCTATAGTTGCCATATTGTTAGGCGCTTTACTCTTTGGCGAATCCCTAAATGCAGCCATAGCCATAGGAGGCACAATCACCTTATTTGGTTTATTTATGGTTAACCGTTCCATAAGAAGAACACGCAAGTTAGCCATAGCTAATAAAGAGTAATTAATTGAAGCTTACTCAATTTATTTAATTTTACCACATCTAGCGGAGTCGAGATGCAATTGTCTTATTGAATCCTCTCGAACTGAGATCATCTAAATCCCGCTTTCGCGAAAGCTATAAAAAAAGCCCCGAATTTTATTAAAGTTCGGGGCTTTTTAACTTAATTATTTATTTTCCCTCCAAAATACACTAATAATCCTAATCCCAACGTACCATTTGTATTAATATTTCTTTTGCTCTCTATTGTATTCAATGCGTCTCCTAAATTTATATTGTTGTAGTACAAGATCAAATCTACAGAATGATAATATTTTTCAGAAAAATTAAAAGAAATACCAATTCCTATATCAATTGATTGATCCCATGTTTTAGCTGATTTTTTTTCAACTATTGGTTTAGACAATTCGCTTGGGTTTCTTTTTGCAAGTTCGGTACTTCCAAACACTCGGGAATAAGTATATCTAGGTCGAATAAATAAACTACTATCAGAATCCTCAGGGTCAGCAAGATAAATTTTCGGAGAAAAACTATAGTTTATGGCAGAAGTTTTTCTTTCAAAAATATTCTCTACAAGCCCTGTTGGCGTATAATTAGTTAAGGTTTCTAGAGTACCGTACATAACACCTATCTCTATTTCTGGTCTAAAAACACGAACTACTTTAAACTCTACACCAATATTAGCACTTCCGAAAACGGAGTTATTAAAATCAGTATCTATATATGAGCCAAGTCCTACAAAACCACGAATTTGCTGCGCTTGTAGGTTGATTGAAAATAATATCAAGAGAAATACAACTGTTTTTTTCATATCTTATTTACCAATTACCCATCCTAATGAAAATTTAAGAACAGGAGTAAAACCACTATCTTCAGAATAACTATTTATTATATATCCAGGACCTATATTAAGACCTAAATTAAAATTACTACTGTAAGTCCGTTGGAATCCCCAAACAGGCGCAATAGTGAATGAAGTTTCATTTGAAGAATAAGAGTTATCATTAGAAAGTGGCTTAAAATTGTAATTAGCATGCAAAGCAATAAAACCACCCGAATTGTGTTTAATTACTTTTCCTTTAATGACTCTTCTCTCTAAATTATAATAATGGCGAAATTGTCCTGTAATGTTTGGGTAAAATGACCAAGCTGAACCATAAAAGTCACTATTTCTATACCCAATTCCAAAGCTAAGTTCAGAATACAAGGTGTGTTTTTTATTAAAACCACGCTCGTAAGCAAAACCAGGTAATAACAAATTGATTTTAATTTGATTTTTTTCTACTGATGTAGCGTCTTGCGAATATAATTTTGAAAACATTAACAAAATTAATAGAATGTAAATATAATTTTTCATGCTAGATTTTTTAAACTTATTTTACAATTTAGAATTATTGCAACACAAAATATATGAAGTGTTTTTTGGGAAATCTTCAAAATTCTTAAAAGATTAACTTATGTTTACTACAATTTTTTGAAAATCATATTATTTTTTGATAATTTTGCCAAATATACTAATTAATTCTCTTTGAAAGAAAATTTCTACGTATAATAATAAAGACGTTAAAATAACCTATTCTAAAAAAATCATTTCAAGGGTTTGAGAATACTAATTAATGCAAACATTATAAAATATTATTTGGAATTGTATCTAAATGACATGACTTCAATAGAAAATGAATAAGAAGCTTTATTCGCATTTATTTAAAAGCAATTTGATCTCTGTATGTTTACATATCCTAAGACTTAAAGTCATACAACCGACATGTACAAACTTGTATAATCACTATACCCATCTTTATTTAAAACAGCATATTGATTTTTACTTAAATTTTAAAATATTTGTGTTTTAAGACTCTTTAACTAGACATCATTTGGAAAGGCAGTCCTGTAAAGGTTTTATACACGCCAACACATAAAGACAACTACGTAAGAAACAAAAATGACTCTTTTAAAGTAACAGAAATTGATAGAAAAACTACCTTGTAAGTAAAAAAATCCCGAGTGTAAACTCGGGATTAAATTTATTCTGACTATTTTCTACCAGATTTTTACTCTTTTTTCTGGAGCGATGTACATTCCGTCATTTGCTTTAATATCAAATGCTTGATAGAAAGTATCAATGTTTTGTAGTGGCACATAAGCACGATACATTCCAGGAGAATGTGGATCTGTTTTCACTTGGTTTTTTATCGCTTCATCACGCATTTTAGTACGCCAGATTGTTGACCAAGAAATAAAGAAACGTTGTTCCGGAGTATACCCATCAATTAAACCTGGGTTTCCGTTTTCTTTTAAATACAATTGTAGACCGTCATAGGCTGCATTTACTCCACCTAAATCGCCAATGTTCTCTCCTAACGTAAATTTACCGTCAACAAAAGTTCCAGGCAAAGGCTCTAAAGCACTGTATTGTGCCGCTAAAGCACCTGTAAGCGCGGCAAATTGTTTAGAATCTTCGGCAGTCCACCAGTCTACTAAATTACCTTCGGCATTGTATCGCGAACCTGAATCATCAAAACCATGAGAGATTTCGTGACCAATAACAGCTCCTATTCCACCATAGTTTACGGCTTCATCAGCTTGGTAATTATAAAATGGTGGTTGTAATATTGCTGCTGGAAAAACAATCTCGTTATAAGATGGATTATAATATGCATTTACTGTTTGTGGAGACATTCCCCATCTGGTTTTATCAACTGGTTGATATAAGTCAACTAAGTCTTTCTCATAAATCCATTTGGCCATATTTTTAGTATTCTCAAAATAAGTTCCACCTTCTTCAGGGCCTTTAATTACTAAAGCCGAATAGTCTTTCCATTTATCAGGATACCCTATTTTTATAACTGATTTATGTAATTTTGCAACGGCACTTACTTTAGTTTCTGGTGACATCCAAGCAAGATTGTTGATTCGGTTTTCAAAAGCTACAAAGATATTCTTGATCATTTTCTCTGCTTTGGCTTTGGCTTCAGCCGGAAACTTTTTCTCTACATACAATTTTCCCAAAGCCTCTCCTATTCTACCATTGATTACTTGCAACGCTCTTTCGTCGCTTGGTCTTTGTTTTACCGCACCGGTTAATGTTTTACCATAAAAATCAAAATTAGCATTTTCAATATCAGTAGACAATTGACTTGATGCTCTATTTAATAAGGCCCAGCGCATGTATTCTTTCCAGTCGCTTACTTTGTTTTCTTTCAAAATTGTTTCTAAAGCGACCATGTATTTTGGTTGCGAAACGATCAAAGAATCCACATTTTTAAAGCCTATTTTAGTAAAATAGTTATTCCAATTAATAGATGGTGTTAATTTTTGCAAATCAGCTACCGTCATTGGATTGTAAGACTTTCTTCTATCTCTTCTTTCTACACGGTCAAATCTTGGTTTTGACATCTCGGTTTCTAAAGCAAGAATTTTTTCTGCGTTCACTTTTGCTTCCGCTGGCTTTTCGCCAAGAAAACCCAACATCTTAGTAACATGAAGCACGTACTTCTCTCTTTTTTCTTTTGAGTCGGCATCATCAGAAACATAATAATCTCTATCTGGCAAACCTACTCCACCAGGCCCAACGCTCAGTACGTTTCTATCACTATTTTTAGCGTCAGAACCTACGTTAGCACCAAAAAAACCGATTCCGCCCAACGGTTCCATTTCGATTAATAACGCTTCTAAATCCTTAGTACTTTTAACCGCATCAATTTTTTTTAAGTACGGCTTCAATGGAGCAATTCCTAATTTATTACGGCCTACAGTATCTAAGATCGTTTTATAAAGATTAATTGCTTTTCCTTGATCCGTATCTGATTTGTATTTAGGATTGTTAACTGCTTCTTTTAAAATAGCCAAAGCATCCTCATCTGTTCTTTGTCTTAACGCATCAAAGCTTCCCCAACGAGTTCTATCCGAAGGAATTTCGGTATTGTCTAACCAAGTTCCGTTTACATATCTAAAAAAATCAGTACTCGGCTTCACCGCCTTGTCCATGTAGTTAACATTAATCCCGGGCTCTTTTTCAGGAGTTTTAGTTTGTGCTTGACTTGTTGTAATAGCAAAAAGTGCTGGAATTACAAAAAGAAGTGGTTTTTTGAAATTGTTATTCATTTTGTTTCGTTTAAATTAGTATTCGAGTAGAAAAGCAAACTAACTACTCTTATCACATTATCAGTGGTGATAAATCCGAAATTAATTAGTCTCCAGTTGCCTCATTATGTTACAAAAAATTAACATATAAAAAAATCCCAAGCTGTTAGACTTGGGATTTAATTTGATAAAAATATTACCAGATTTTAACTCTTTTTTCTGGCTCGATAAACATACCGTCACCTTTTTTAATATCGAATGCTTGGTAAAAAGCATCTACATTTTGTACAGGAACATACGCTCTATACATTCCAGGAGAATGTGGGTCTGTTTTTACTTGATTTTTTATTGCTTCATCACGCATTTTAGTACGCCAAACTGTTGCCCATGAGATAAAGAAACGTTGTTCAGGAGTGAATCCGTCAATAAGTCCTGGGTTTTTATTTTCTTTTAGATACAATTGCAAACCATCATAAGCGGCATTTACACCACCTAAATCTCCAATGTTCTCCCCTAAAGTAAATTTCCCGTCAACGTGTACGCCAGGTAAAGGTTCTAAAGCACTGTATTGATCAGCAAGAGCAGTTCCTAAGGCTGTAAAACGTGTCAAATCTTCTGCTGTCCACCAGTCTACAAGATTACCATCAGCATTGTAACGCGCTCCCGAATCATCAAAACCATGAGAGATTTCATGACCAATTACGGCTCCTATACCACCATAATTAACAGCTTCATCAGCTTGGTAATTGTAAAAAGGCGGTTGTAATATTGCTGCTGGAAAAACAATTTCGTTATAAGATGGGTTGTAATAAGCATTTACCGTTTGTGGAGACATGTACCATTCAGTCTTATCAACTGGTTCGTTTAACTTATCAATTCCTTTTTGGAAATTCCATTTTGTTAGATTTTTAATATTCCCAAGGTAGTTTCCACCGTCAGCAATACTTTTAATTTCTAATTTAGAATAATCTTTCCATTTGTCAGGATACCCTATTTTAATCGTGATTTTATTCAATTTCTCGATTGCCTTCGTTTTAGTTTCAGCAGACATCCAAGGAAGGTTACTAATTCTATTTTGGTAAGCAGTAATAATGTTTTTAATCATTTTCTCTGCTTTTTCTTTTGCTTCAGCAGGAAACATTTTTTCAACATATAATTTACCTAAAGCTTCACCTATAGTTCCGTTTACTGTTTGCAATGCTCTGTCTTCACGTGGTCTTTGCTTGATTGCTCCAGTTAAAGTTTTTCCGTAGAAATCAAAATTAGCCGACTCAATATCCGTTGACAACAATCCCGAAGCACTGTTGATCAAATCCCATTTCATGTATTCTTTCCAAGCCGAAACATTATTCTCAGCAAGAATAGTTTGTAACGCTTTCATGTATTTAGGTTCAGAAACAATTACACTATCTAATTTTGTAAAACCAATTCCGTCAAAATAATTTTTCCAGTTTATAGCTGGTGTTATCTTTTGCAAATCAGCAATAGTCATTGGGTTGTATTGCAATCTACCATCTCTTCGCTCTACTCTATCAAGACGTGGACTAGACAATTCTTTTTCTAAAGCTAAAACCTTAGTTGCATTTGCTTTAGCTTCAGCAGGAGTTTCTCCTGTAAACTGTAACATTCTTGCAATATGCAATTCGTATTTCTCTCTTTTTTCTTTAGTGTCTTTTTCTTCTGATGTGTAGTAATCTTTGTCAGGCAAACCTAATCCGCTTACGCCAAGATTTAAAGAGTTTTTAGAACTATCTTTATCATCGGCTCCAACACCAACACCAAAAAATCCTATTCCACCAATAGGTTCCATTTCGATTAACAATTTTTGTAAATCTTGAATGTTTTTTACTTTATCAATTTTAGCTAAATACGGTTTCAAAGGTGTAATCCCTTGTTTGTTTCTCGCTACAGTATCTAAAATAGTGCTGTACAAATTGATCGCTTTTCCTTGATCAGTATTTGACTTGTATTGTGGGTTTTTAGATGCCTCTTTTAAAATTGCTAATGCGTCTGCATCAGTCTTTTTAAGCAATTCGTTAAAACTCCCCCATGAAGTTCTATCACTTGGAATTTCAGTTTTATCAAGCCAAGTTCCGTTAACGTATCTAAAGAAATTATCGGCAGGCTTAACTTTAGTATCAAAGAACGTGGTGTTAATCCCAGGTTCCTTAATCGCTTCTTTAGTTTGCGCTTGCATTTCCGAAAACCCAATAATTGCGGGAATCACAAAAAGCAAAGGCTTATTGAAGTAATTTTTCATCTATTATGTTTGTTTGATTAGTATCACAAAGCTATTGATAAAACTTTTAATAAATGTTAAATTTACAAACGAAATTCTCCATGTTAAAAGCAAGTAAAAAAAGGTTTGTTTTTTGTATTTTTGCTTAAATTATTTTTTTTATGAAATCTATTTTTAAAAAATACCGAATCTTCTTTGGTGTTTTCATAGTCTTCTCAACCATAACTTTGTATTTGTTTTACAACGCATTAAAGCCTAGTAAAAGTTTACCTATATTCAATCCAGCTGATGTGAACCCTGAATTAGTAGACAGCACCGTACAGTACATTAGCAAGTATCATACCGTTGCTGATTTTTCGTTTACCAATCAAAACGGAAAAACCATTACTCAAAAAGATTATGAGGGTAAAATATATGTAGCCGATTTTTTCTTTACCACCTGTGGTTCTATTTGTCCAAAAATGACCGCAAATTTATTTGAAGTTCAAAAAGCTATTATCAATAACCCCAAGGTAATGTTGCTTTCTCACACTGTATTTCCTGAGGTCGATAGTGTTCCTGTTTTAAAAGCGTATGCCGAAAAATACGGTGTAGATGATAAAAAGTGGAATCTAGTTACAGGCGATAAAAAGGAAATTTATACCATGGCAAGAAAATCCTACCTAGCCGTAAAACTAGGAAAACCAAGTGAATTATACGATATGGTGCACACCGAAAACTTTGTTCTTGTAGATGCAAAAAGAAGAGTTCGCGGTTTTTATGACGGAACCAAAAAAGAAGATATTAAAAAGTTAATTGAAGATATTGCTTTTTTATCGAAAGAGTAAAACACTTTACAATATACAATTATTGATTATAGCAAGATATGGTGAAATTCATTGGAGGAACGAAATGAAGATCCTCGTTAACATTACCTTACTATCTACTAGTTCATGTTTAAAAGTTACTATTTCATGAAGTATTTTTACACGCTATTACTTTCGTTATTTAGTTTGTTTACCAATGCGCAAAACCAGGAACACATTTATGATATTTCGGTTAATGGGAATACTGTTGGTAAATTAACTGTTTCAAAATTAATAGAAGGAGACAAAACAACCTACAAACTCAATAGCAAATCTGTGATTTCTCTCTTTGGAAAAACGACCATTACAACTTCATTTGTTGGAGTATTCATGAACAACGTTTTACAATCTAGCACTTACATTTCACAAAAAAACAACAAACCCTACGACAACAGCACCATTACTGAGAATAATTGCGTATACACTATTACCCGAAAAGGAACAAAATCTACTATCCATAAACCTATCAAATATGTGACTTGTTTGTTGTATTTTGAAAAACCAGTTGTAAACAAACCTTATTTTGACGTGCTCGAAGCCGTTTTTAGTCCTATTACAACTATAGATCAAAACAATTACCTCTTTATCGATTCCAGCAATAACGAGAAAACAACTTATGATTATCTCAATGGTGTGTTGCAACAAGGCAGTACGAAGCATGTACTGTATGATTATACATTTACTTTGAGAAAATAAAGTTGACAGCTAGCAATGTATGTATTAGTCCCTTAAATTTATTTTAAATTACTGATATACTTTGTAGGTATGGATTGTAAATTTGCTAACGAGTTTTCTAGCAGACCCTATAGAGTGGAAATATAGTAGTGTTAGAAATTATGGTAATCAGGACTAAACAATTTTGGAAATTGAAATAAATTAGATTGTAGGCACGAGCGGGGAGAAGTTGGCAGTTATTGCTGAAATACCAATAGTAAAAATTGCTGAAAAATAATTAAAATATTCTATAAATGATAAAGTTATCCAAACAAGCTAATAGATTAGCTTTATGTTGTATTTTAGTAGTATTTATTTTAGTTTTTATTTTAGGTTCACTGGATTCGTGGGGAATTAAAAATAATAGAGAATTAATTGATATTGTAAAAACAACCCTTCTTTTTTCCTTACCGTTTTTAGGATATTGGGCAGCTATAAAATTGCCAAACCCTAAAGAGGTCAATGATGTAAAATTATTACCTAATACAAAAAACATTAGAGTTAGTTTTTATAAAACTAGTGGTTTTATAGATAGAAATAATCAAATATCATTCGTTCGTTTTTTCTTTGATGAGGGAATTATTTATATGTATTTTAGTAATGTTCTAAGAATATATGAAGGCCCTTTTTATATTAAGGAAAAAAATAAGGCTGAGTTGGGAATGTTTTATATCCATTCACTAAGTAATTACGTAAATGAAGAATTAACGCTTGAAATAAAGCCAAAAAATTCTTTAGATTCACATTATAAGTTAACTTTAAGTAAATTAAGTAAAATTGATTGTGATTTAATAAAAGTATATATTCATAAAATCTAGAAGTGAAATTTAGAAAAAAAGATATTTATAATTGTAATAGTTTTAATTTGTAAAACATCATATTCCTAACAGTGAGCAATGTATGTATTATTGCCTTAAATTTATTTTAAATTACTGATATACTTTGTAGGTATGGATTGCAAATTTGCTCGATCAGGGTTAGTTAAGATAGAAAAAAGGGATAATCCGAAAGTGGATGTTTTTGAAAAATTGGTCATTTACAAAATACAATAGTTATTAAGATGTTGTAAAGGCTAATCGGACTGGGCGCAAAGTCGGAGACATTTGCGCAGCGGTAGCAATGAATACTTCGGAGAGCGGGGGAAAACACAATATTAATTAAATGAATACAAAGTATAAATTTGGAGAAAAAACAGGAGCCTATTTTGCGAGTTTTGCAACCATAAATATTACTGCTGTTTTCAGTAGCTGTAGTTGAACAGTGCTACACTAACTATCCCAAAAATTAATGACTGCGTACCTACATTCCGGTAACGAATCACTAATCTTGCTACTACTATTGCAGCTCAAACCAAGAGCTTTGTTAATCTTCAGCCAATTTCCCTGAAACAGCCATAAAAATGATAAATATCATTCGTTTTTCTTTTATAATCCGTATTTTTGCAATCTTAATTCAATCTAAATAAGACTTGCGTACCACGATAAATTCACTAAAAAAAGGAGAGAAAGCCATTATCAAAGATTTTGATATAGATGTTATTCCATTGAAACTACTTGAAATGGGTTGTTTGCCTGGCAATACTGTGGAGTTGTTACAAATAGCACCCTTTGGTGATCCTTTGTATTTGGATATTAATGGCTCTCATTTAGCCATTCGTGTAGAAACGGCAGCCGAAATAGAAGTTGAATTAATCAAAATCCAACTTTAAAATGATTAATCAAAATATAAATGTTGCTTTAATTGGGAATCCTAATGTAGGTAAAACGTCAGTTTTTAATCAATTGACTGGATTAAACCAACAAGTGGGAAACTATCCTGGAATTACTGTGGAGAAAAAAATTGGGTTTTGTAAATTACCTAATAATGTTAAAGCAAACATCCTAGACTTACCCGGAACCTATAGTTTGAATGCGAGTTCTATTGATGAAAACGTAGTAATAGAATTACTTTTAAATAAAAATGATAAATTATATCCTGATGTTGCTCTTGTAGTTACCGATGTTGAAAATCTAAAACGTAATTTATTACTTTTTACCCAAATAAAAGACCTTGAAATCCCTACTATTTTAGTCATTAATATGGCTGACAGAATGGAACACAAAGGAATTACTCTTGATATTCCGTATTTAGAAGAACATTTAAAGACCAAAATTGCTTTAGTTAGTTCTCGAAAAGGCTTTGGAATAGACGAATTAAAAAAATTAATAATTACTTACAAAACCATTTCAAGCGAACCCTGCTTGAATGCATCTATAATTGATCCAGAATATTTTGATAGCTTGCGCAAAGCATTCCCAGGACAACTTTTGTACAAATTATGGCTTGTGATCACTCAAGATGTTAACTTCTTGAACCTAGAGCGAAAAGAAATTAACAGTTCGTTTACCAAGTCACATTCAGACTTGAAACGCTTACAGCAAAAAGAAACCATCAAAAGGTATCAGTTTATTAACGACACCTTAAAAGTAGGATTAAATGTTGATGCTTCTGTTGCAAAAGATTTTAGATCAAAACTAGATCGAGTGCTAACACATAAAATTTGGGGTTACGCAATTTTCTTTGCGATTTTGTTTGTTATTTTTCAATCTATATTTGAATGGTCTAAAGTTCCAATGGAGTTTATTGACTCTACTTTTGCCTCTTTAAGTGCTTTAGCAAGTGTATCGTTGCCTCCTGGGGTGTTGACCAATTTAATATCTCAAGGAATTATTCCTGGTATTGGTGGAATCTTAATTTTCATTCCTCAAATTGCTTTCTTATTTCTTTTTATATCCATATTAGAAGAAAGTGGGTATATGAGTAGAGTTGTTTTCTTGATGGATAAAATCATGCGTAATTTTGGATTATCAGGAAAAAGCGTGGTACCATTAATCTCAGGAACCGCTTGCGCCATTCCCGCTATTATGGCAACTCGAAATATCGAAAACTGGAAAGAACGCTTAATCACTATTCTGGTAACACCATTTACAACCTGTTCAGCTAGATTACCAGTTTATGCCATTATTATTGCACTTGTAATTCCAGACACGCACGTTTTAGGCATTTTTAACTTGCAAGGTCTAACCTTAATGTTGTTATATTTATTAGGTTTTGGTATGGCTATATTATCAGCTTATGCGTTGAATAAAGTGATGAAAATAAAAGGCAAAACATTTTTTGTGGTGGAGATGCCCAATTACAAACTGCCTATGTTTAAAAACGTAGCCATTAATGTAATCGAAAAAACAAAAGCCTTTGTTTACGGTGCTGGTAAGATCATTTTAGCAATCTCTATTGTGCTATGGTTTCTTGCATCTTATGGACCTGGAAAGAAATTTAATAATGCCGAAGAAATTATCCAATCAAAAATAGAAAACGTTGCTTTAACTCCAGTAGAATTAGAAAACAAAATCGCTTCTTATAAATTAGAAAACTCCTATATAGGAATCATGGGTAAATCCATTGAGCCTGTTATTTCACCCTTAGGATACGATTGGAAAATAGGAATTGCCATTATTAGTTCTTTTGCTGCTAGAGAAGTATTTGTAGGAACACTAGCCACAATCTACAGTGTAGGTGGTAGTGATAACGACGACACTATAAAAAATAAAATGGCTGCTGAAATCAATCCTGTAACTGGAGAGAAAGTATTTAATTTTGCCTCAGGAATATCCTTATTATTATTTTATGCTTTTGCATTACAATGCGCCAGTACACTGGCTATAACAAAAAAAGAAACCAACTCTTGGAAATGGCCTGTAGGGCAACTAATTTTCATGAGCGGCTTTGCTTATATCGTAGCGCTTATTGCCTACCAAATTTTAAAATAAAAAGAGTATGTTACAAGAAATTATAGCCTTTATAATCCTTGGTTTAGCCCTAGGGTTTTTAACAAAAAAGTATTTTTTTAAAAAGAAGAAATCTGATAAAAGCTGCGGTACTGATGATTGTGGTTGCCACTAATTATACCAATGCTTTTTATAAAAGAGTCTAATTGTTCGTTGGAATGGAGTTTAGAATCGCTGTTGCGTCTCGGCTACGACCGAAGTAATAATATTAGATTGGACTTATAGGGAAGTAGTTTAGCTTAGTCTATTCAATAAATTTATAACAAACAAAAAACGCAAAGCAGCTCAATACTACTTTGCGTTTTTTTTTACGATTAAAATAGAAGCTATTAGTTAAGCATCTTTTTAATGTCTTGTAACTTAATTAATTTTTGACGTTGCGTTTCTATCTCGGCAGTTTTACTTGCCATCACTTTAGCGTTTTCTTTGATTTCATCTTCACTGTCTTTAATTAAGTCTTTTGCTTTCTTAATGTTCTTTTCTAGTTTTTCAGAACCCTTAGCTAATTTCACTTTATCATTTTCTAAACCTTCTAAGACTTTGTTTTCTGATTCTAATACTTCGTCCATATGCAATTCAGTTGCTTTTACAGCAATACTTTTGACAATATTAGTTGCATATTGAAACTTTTCAGGACTATAGGCATTATCAAGAAACAAACCTCCTAAATTGAAGAAAGCAGTATAATTATAACCATTACCATCTTTTGCTACAACTTGGTGTATATCTATTGTATTTGGGCTAATTTGTTCTATTGTAGCATTGTCTAAATAAAACTCATCCGACTTTCTAATTTTGGTCTCTTTCCCTTTATAAGGCTTCGTAACTTCTTCAATTGCATCTTCAATGTTATCCTCAGAAACATTAGCCATATAAACTGTAATTCCAGGTTGCGATCCAGCACTCATCTCTTGAGTTACCGCTTTTGGCATTATTGATTGAGAATAACTTAAACTAATTGATAATAAAGCGAGTAAAGTAATTTTGTATTTCATAATTTTAATATTGTTATTTAACTTAGTATAAGGTACGAAAAGTAGTCCATAAATCCTAATTTAATTTAACAAACAAATTGCTTGCTATTTTGTTGGAAATAGTCAAGTTGCGACCTTCGACTTTTATTTTTAAAGACAAATCAAAACTCTCTTTACCTATAATTTCTATTTTTGAGCCCAAAGCAATCTCTTGCTTGTCTAAGTATTTTAAAAATTCTGACGATGTGTCTTTGACTCCTACGCACATTCCCTTTTGACCAACAGTCAACTCAGAAAGCAACTGCTTTTCAATTTTAAAAATTTCACCTTGTGCATTTGGTATAGGATCTCCATGCGGATCTTCGGTAGGATTACCCAAGAAATCGTCTAACTTATTGATCAATTTCTCTGATTTTATGTGTTCTAATTGCTCGGCTACATCGTGTACCTCATCCCAAGAGAAATCTAATTTCTCCACTAAGAAAACCTCCCATAAACGGTGTTTTCGAACGATCATTTTAGCAGCAAGTTTCCCTTGATCTGTTAAGGAAACGCCTTGGTATTTTATATAATTAACCAAATCCTTTTCGGCTAGCTTTTTAAGCATGTCGGTTACTGATGAAGCTTTTGTCTCCATCATTTCGGCAATGGCATTAGTACTCACATCAGTGTTAGAAATTACGGTGAGATGGTATATTGCTTTTAAATAATTTTCTTCGGAAAGTGTCATGGTGTCTTTGTGTTTTTAGCCCTGATTGCAGCGGCATCCTTGCTCTTTTTTCTTAAAAAGAGCAAGATATAGCGGAAAGCAGGAAATAGCTCCTAATTATTATTCTCTTACAATTAATAGCGGAATAGTAATTTTATGTCTCAATTTATCTACAGTAGTTCCAAAAATCAAATCCTTGAAACCAGTATGACCGTGTGTTCCCATTACTAAAATGTCAAATTCGCCTTCATTTATAATTGTTGGAATTACTTTATTAGGCTTACCAAAACCAAGCTGAATACTGACATTAAATCCTTTTTCGAATAACATTTCTTTGTATTCCTCAAGTAATTTCTCGTCAACTAAAGTCTCGTGATCATCAATGTGCTCTCCATACATTAAAGCTCCTACAGTTTCTACAATATGTATTAACGTGTATTTTGCCTGCTTCCCTCCTAGTTCAAATGCACTATTTAAAGCAGCCTCATCAGCAGCAGAGAAATCAACTGTAACGGCTATATTCTTCTTATCATAATCTTTAGATTTAGAAAAACGCAGCTTTAAATTATGCGGGGAGTGATTATGAAAGTCGGCTTTTGACTTAGATATAAAAGGCTTGATCACGATATATAGCAGCAAAATCAAGAAAGCAAAAGCTAGCGGAACTACGGTAAGCCATAGAATAATTGGATTTTCGGCTGTTTCAAGCCATCCTGTGATTTCGTCAAGAACTAATTTCCCGTTCAAGATAACGATGATCGAAGCGACAATCCAAGAAGCAATTTGTGTCCATTTACCAATATGAAATCCGCGCATTTTTGATTTATCACTCACAAAGTGAATCAACGGTATAATGGCAAATCCCAATTGCAAACTCAAGATCACCTGACTAAAAATCAATAATTTTCCGGTTACACCTTCTCCAAAAATAGTGATCACCACTACTGCAGGAACGATGGCAATTAAACGCGTTACGATACGACGAACCCAAGGTTGGATTCTTAAATTCAAATAACCTTCCATGATGATTTGCCCCGCAAGAGTTCCCGTAATGGTAGAACTTTGTCCTGCGGCGATTAAGGCAACTGCAAATAAAATAGGTGCCCATTTTGTACCCAGCAACGGTTGTAAAAATTTGTGTGCGTCTTGAATTTCGGCCACGTTATGCATCCCGACTTTGTAAAATGTGGCTGCAGCCAAAATTAAAATAGCGGCGTTCACAAAAAACGCTAAGTTTAAGGCAATAGTCGAGTCGATAAAATTATATTTCAAGGCTTGTTTGATTCCTTCCTTTGATCGATCAAATTTTCGGGTTTGCACCAGTGAGGAGTGTAAATATAAATTATGCGGCATCACCGTAGCACCAATGATACCAATGGCAATGTATAAAGCGGTTTCGTTAGGCATTGTTGGAATTAATCCCAGCATCACTTTATCTAATTCGGGTTGGGCAAAGAACATTTCGAATACAAAAGAAACTCCAATTACCAAGACTAAAGCAATGATAAAGGCTTCCATTTTTCGAATTCCTTTATTGATTAAAAATAGCAATAGAAAGGTATCTAGAACCGTAATCATCACTCCTTCGATCAACGGAATATCAAATAGTAAATTGATACCAATCGCCATACCTAAAACCTCAGCAAGATCACAGGCAGCAATCGCAATCTCTGCCAAGAAATACAAGATATAATTGATAAACGGAGAATATGTCTCTCGTGATGCCTGCGCTAAATCGCGTTGGGTAACGATTCCCAATCGAGCACTTAAACTTTGTAATAGCAGCGCCATGATATTACTCATTAATAAAACCCATAGTAAAGAATAGCCAAACTGGCTTCCTCCTGCTAGATCGGTTGCCCAGTTTCCTGGGTCCATATATCCTACACTTATTAAATATGCAGGACCAAAAAATGCTAATATTTTACGAAAAACTGATTTCTTATTCTGAGTGGAAACGGACTCGTTTACCTCTTCTAATGACTTACCCATTTAATAACTATTTGAGGCAAATATAATTATGTTTTTTTGCTAAATCAAATATAATTTTTAGATTTGCCTAAATTTAATATTAACAGTAACCTAAAAAATATATTTTGAAAACCTTAAAAGTCGCCTTATTACTACTCTTAACAAGCATTTCCTTTGCTCAATCGGGTCTAAAAGGAACAGTTACCGCAGATGGAATGCCATTGCCACAAGCGAATATTTTGATCAATAAAGCATCAAAATCTATAGTTTCAGATGCCAATGGAAATTATTTTATAAAAGATTTGGCCGAAGGTGATTACGAAATCGCCGTTTCCTACACTGGCTTTCGAACAGAAAAGCGACAAATTACTCTTATAGACAGCATCGAAACCGTTCTTGACATCAAATTAAGAGAAGACAATTCCCTAGACGAAGTAGTCATCACAGGAACAATGAAACCGGTTAGCCGTTTAGAAAGTCCGGTTCCTATTGAAGTGTACAAGCCTACGTTTTTCAAGAAAAACCCAACATCAAATATATTTGAAGCCTTGCAAAATGTAAACGGTGTGCGTCCGCAATTGAACTGTAATGTTTGCAACACGGGAGACATTCACATTAACGGGTTGGAAGGACCTTATACCTTAGTGCTCATTGACGGTATGCCTATCGTGAGCGGTTTGTCTACGGTTTATGGATTATCTGGAATTCCGAATTCGCTTTTAGAACGCATTGAAATCGTCAAAGGCCCAGCCTCTTCGCTTTATGGTAGCGAAGCCGTGGGTGGATTGATTAATATTATCACTAAAAATCCAACAAACGCTCCTGTATTTTCAGCAGATTCTTTTATTACAGATTATGGCGAACTCAATGTAGACCTAGGTTTTAAAGGAAACATAGGCAAAACAGCTTCTGTTCTAACGGGGGTGAACTATTTTAATTATAGTAATCCCGTTGACAACAATAACGATAATTTTACCGATGTGACTTTGCAAGACCGCATCTCCGTTTTTCAAAAATGGAATTTTAATCGAAAGAGCAACAAGCAACTCTCACTCGCCGGACGTTTTTTCTATGAAGACCGATGGGGTGGCGAATTGCAATGGAATAAAGGCTTTCGCGGAGGCGATGAAGTCTACGGAGAAAGTATCTATACCAGACGTTGGGAACTATTGGGCGCCTACGAATTGCCTACGGTAGAGAAGATGCTTTTTTCGTTCTCTTATACAGACCACGATCAAAACTCGGTTTATGGAAACACGCCCTATTTAGCAAAACAGCGCATTGGTTTTGGACAATTGACTTGGGATAAAAAAATCAACAAACACGATTTGCTTTTTGGAACCGCTCTGCGTTACCAGTATTATGATGACAACACCACCGCAACAGTAACGGAAGATGTAAACTGGATTCCGAGTTTGTTTGTTCAAGACGAAATCGCATTCAACGACAAACACAAAATTTTGTTAGGAGCGCGTTACGATTACAACAACAACCATGGAAATATTTTTACACCAAGATTTGCTTACAAGTGGAAAATCAATGACAATAACATTCTCCGTTTCAATACAGGAACGGGTTTTAGAATCGTCAACCTTTTTACCGAAGAGCATGCCGCACTAACTGGATCAAGAGACGTTATTGTTCTCGAAGATTTAAAACCAGAACGTTCTATTAATGCCAACATAAATTACCTGAAAAAGTTTTATACCAACAATGGAAACTTCATTGGGCTAGAAACAACGGCTTGGTACACGCGATTTAGCAATTCGATTATTCCAGATTACGATACCAATCCCAACCAAATCATCTATAAAAATCTAGATGGCCATGCCGTAACAAAAGGAGTTAGCGCCAATCTTGATTTTGTGTTCAACAATGGCTTGAAAATGATTCTTGGGGCAACGTATATGGATGTATCCAAAACTGAAAATGGTATTACCACACAACAAATTTTGACCGAGAAATTCTCGGCTACTTGGGCGATTTCGTACCGAATCAATAAATTATTTCTTGATGTTGACTACACAGGTAATGTCTATGGACCGATGCGTTTGCCATTATTGGGAAATTTAGATCCAAGACAAGAATACTCGCCTACATGGAGCATTCAAAATATTCAATTTACATTTAATAAATTAAAGAATGTGGAAATCTATGCGGGTGTAAAAAACTTGCTGAATTGGACCCCAAACAAAGGAAACCCTTTCATTATTGCCAGAGCAAATGACCCATTTGATAAAAATGTACAGTTTGATAGCAGCGGCAATGTACAAGCAACTCCAGATAATCCATATGCCTTAACATTTGATCCTTCGTATGTGTATGGACCCAATCAAGGTGTGCGCTCTTTCTTTGGAGTACGCTATACCTTGAAGTAATTATAAAATTCGCATGAAAAATACACTACTCTTACTACTCATTTTATTTTGCACAATGCCATCTGGTTTTGCGCAATTAAAAACGCATACGTTTCAAGAAGCCGAACAATTATCAAAAGCCAACCCAAAACCCATCGTAGTTTTCATTCATACCTCGTGGTGCAACTACTGCAAAATGATGGAAAACAGCACTTTTAAAAACAAAGAAGTGGTTGCAGAGTTGAACTATAATTTTTATTTCGTGTCCTTTGATGCCGAAACCAAAGAGCAAATAATTTTTAATAATCATGCCTTCAATTTCAAACCAACGGGCACCAATACTGGGATTCATGAGTTGGCAGCAGCATTAGCAACTATAAACGGTCAAGTGGTCTATCCTACGGTAACCATCTTAGGAACTGATACTTCGATTATTTTTCAGCAGCATTCGGTTATTCGAGCAAAGGCCATGCTTTCTATACTTCAAAAGGCAAACGGTCTTTAGACAAAGTGAAGCTGACTTTTATTTAGATTAAAATCTGAAATACTAGCTACGAAAATCTGCCAAATCTGCGTGCACTGTTTTTTCACGCAGATTTTCACAGATTTCACAGATTTTCAAAAGAGCTAGCAAGAGTTAAAAAATAACCACCGATTAATTCAAACGAAATTGCATTTTAAATAAATCCTAAAATTTGGTGTAAAATCAAAAACCAATACAATACGTTTTACAAACTCAATAAATTAACTAAACCACTCTGCACTGAAAGTGCAGAGGTTTGTTTTACGAGGGACTGAAAGTCCCTCATCTTTTCATTCGAGAATGAAATTGGAATCATCATCTCCATCTTTTTTTCGATGATGTTCCAAATATTCATTTACCATCTTATCTGTAATGTTTCCTGTACTCCGAACTCCATAACCACTTGCCCAAAAGTGTTGCCCCCAATATCGTGCTTTGATTTCTGGAAATTCCATTTGAAGTTTTCTTGAAGTTCTTCCTTTGAAACTTTTCAAAATTGAACTAACATTTTGTTTTGGAGCATACTCTATATGCATATGAACATGGCCCGAACTCACAACTCCTTTTAAAATATCAATTCCTTCAGCTTCACATATCTGAATCAAAAGTTCACGACATCGCTTTTGAACATCTCCCTTCAAAACTTTGAACCTATATTTAGTAACCCAAACAACATGACACGTTAAGCTAATTACTGTGTGAGAACCTTTTCTTAAATCTCTACTCATAAACTAAAGATAAAGATTTTTTCGCAATACTAAAGTTCTGCAATAAATTGCAGGGTTTTAAACCCGAAGCTGTGACCAATAAATACTGTAAAAAATGGCTTATTATAATTTTGGCTACAGCCTAAAAAATAATATCCCTATTTTTGGGATAAATTTCGAATACCCTTTATGAAAAACTACGATTACATTTTTACAGGCTCGGGTTTAGCAGCATTGATGACGGTGTATAAAATGATCCTATCGGGTGATTTTAAGGACAAATCTATTTTGCTAATTGACCAAGACACTAAAAAAACCAACGATCGTACCTGGTGTTTTTGGCAAGAAGGAACTTCTACTTGGAACCAATCCGTATCTAAAAAATGGGACTCGGCTTTGTTTGCTAATGCTCATTTTAAGAGAGATTTAGACCTACAACCTTACCATTACAATCAAGTTAAAGGACTCGATTTTTACAATCAAGTGTTTGATTTGATTTCGAAACAAAAAAATATTCACTTTCTAAACGAAACGGTGACGGATATTAACGAACTCGAAACGCACGTATTTGTCGCCACCGCTACTGAAAACTTTACCGCAAGCGCCGTTTTTAATAGTATCTATCGAAAAACCGAAGTGGAAACGCAGACCCAATATCCGGTGTTGCAACAGCATTTTATCGGTTGGTTTATAAAAAGTAAAGAAGCTGCTTTTAATCCAGACCAAGCTACTTTTATGGATTTCTCGGTGGCTCAAAAAGGCAACACCCGTTTTATGTATGTGTTACCAACAGCAACTACCGAAGCTTTATTGGAGTACACTTTGTTTTCGCATGATTTATTGGCGAAAAGCGAATACGAAAGCGAAATTCAAAACTACATTTCGAAACTCGGTATTACTGACTACGAGATAACCGAAAAAGAACAAGGCAGCATCCCAATGACCTGCTACCCTTTCTGGAAAAAAAACAGCCAACGTGTTTTGAATATAGGAACTGCCGGCGGATGGACCAAAGCCAGCACTGGATATACCTTTAAAAATTCGGATAAAAAATCGACCCAATTAATCGCTTTTTTGAAACAAGAAAACGATTTTAGAAAGTATCATAAACGCAGCAAATTTTGGTTCTATGATTTACTCTTGCTAGATATCTTGGACCGAAAGAACGAAAAAGGAGCCGCGATATTCTCGTCCATGTTCAAAAAAGGAAGTCCCGCACTGATTTTCAAATTTTTAGACGAAGAAACATCATTATACGAAGATATTAAAGTGATCTTAAAATGTCCTAAAACTCCTTTTATCTGGTCGTTAGTTAGATCTGTGCGCTATCTTTTCTAATAAAACTAGCCCTCTATCAAACAATAACAAAACTTTATAGTTGATGTTATAGAGTTCATTGTAAACTTCGTAACTTTGCAAAATCAAAACTAATATTTAAAATATAACGATATGTATCCACAAGACATGGTACTCCCAATGCAAGCTGAATTAACAACTGCAGGGTTTCAAGATTTACATACTGCTGAAGAAGTAGCAAACGCAATAAAAGCGGAAGGAACAACACTAGTAGTTGTGAACTCAGTATGCGGTTGTGCAGCAAGAAACGCACGTCCAGGAGCAAAAATGAGCTTAGACGGTGCTAAAAAACCAGACCACTTAATCACTGTTTTTGCAGGAGTTGATAAAGATGCAGTAGATGCAGCAAGAGAGCAAATGTTCCCTTTCCCTCCATCTTCACCATCAATGGCGTTGTTCAAAAACGGAGAATTGGTTCACATGTTAGAGCGTCACCACATTGAAGGTCGTCCAGCTGAAATGATCGCTGAGAACCTACAAGATGCTTACAACGAGTATTGCTAAGACTTTTGTTTTAAAATAAAGTGCTCTAAACTTTTATGTAAAGAGCACAAAATTTATTTACCGCAAATTCGCAGATTATTTCTGTGAGTTTGCGGTTTTTTTTGGAGCTATTTCCAATCCGACAGCGCAACATTCTACAAACACTAATAGTTCCTTATCACAATCAACATTTTTATAAAATAATAAAAAATAGTATTTATTTGTGTTATCATGCCCCTTTCATTTTCTTGTAATAAAAAAAGAAAATGATGAATTAAAGAAAACTAAAATCATGAAAATTTCATTAAACTTACTTCTAGTTGCACTTATTTTAAGCATATCTTCAAAAGCACAGAACACTATTAATCACATTAAAATATATGCTGTCAAAGATACTACATCAATTTGGGGTAAGGAATATCCAGGCGAGGTCAATTGGAGATTCCTTAAAGTGGATACGAAAAAGAATACGATTCAATTTAAATCATATTTAGATATAGAGGAGGGTGATCCAGCCCCAGATTTAACTAATTTACCCACTTTATTTATAAAAGAAAGAACTGAATACTTTAAAGTAATAAACACTCACAAAATAAAGGTCCCGCGTATAAAAAGCACGCATCTAAAAAGAGCTTGGAATGATTTCGCCACCTCTGGCCGTTCAGGTGGACAATCAGCTGAAATATATTTTATAAATGGAGACACTCTTCGAGCGAGAAGAGGAATATATAAATATATTCTAGATAAAGGTTTAACTACACTATTTAATTTAACACAATAAGAAAGGCAATCAATGCCTAAATCCAAACAAAGTTCAATAACAATCTATTGTGACTACTAGAAACCCACGATCCACAAATTAATTTAATTCAGAGTGGAATACGGTTAAGTTAAACTTTACACAAAAATCAGCATCCATTAATAGTTCTTTATAAAAAACAATATTTTTATAAAATGAAAAAAATGATACTTAGTCTTTGTGTTTTAGCGGCTCTTACTATTTCATGCAAGGTGCACAATAAGGACTCCAACCGTTTGAACAAAAACGAACTACGTTTAAAAATCACAAATGAATTAGAAACTATTTTACTCAAAGATCAAGGAATACGTGAACTTTTAAATAATAGCATCACTCCAGAAAGAAAAGAACAATTAGTTACCGAAATGAAAATTACTGCAATAGATTTAGAAGGCAGTAAAAAATACAATTTAATGAAGGAAATTGACAGTACAAATCTAAAAACTGTAGAGTCTATAATTGCTGAAAATGGGTATCCAAGTAAACTTATTGAAGGTGAAAAAGCTAATAAAGCAGTATTTTATGTCCTACAACATTCACAAAAAATTGATCAGTATCTGCCGTTAATTAGAAAAGCAGTTAAAAATGGTAATTTAACAAAAGTTTCTTTAGCACTTATGGAAGACAGAAACTTGATGTATAAGGGTATCGAGCAACTATACGGAACACAAATAAAAGGTAAAGCAAATAAAAAAGGTGAATGGATTTATTTTATATGGCCAATTAAAAACGCTGAATTTGTAAATATCCGAAGAAAAAAAGCAGGTTTCAAACAAACAATTGAGGAATATACTAAGGAAATGGATGTCGAATTTAAACTCTATAAATTGAATGAAATAGACGAATTATAACCACTATTTCCCAGTTAGCGGATATTTTAAAAAAAAAATCATAACCAAAAGATAATCAGTTAAATAATGAAAAATATATTACTAATTTTACTTATTTCTCTTTTATTTACCAAATGTAAAAATACTAACGAAATTGAATCCGATTCTACGAAAACAAAAGATATCAATGAAATTGTTAGAACGATAGTTCTTGAAGATAGTCTGAATGTTTTAAAAAAAGATAAAGAGTCTATAATGTTATGTGAAAATTTAATTAGATTAAACATAATAGTTATTGACAAAAATAAAGATAAGAATACAATTGTTCTCCCACGCTCCTACTTCAATCAGATTTCTATTGACGAATTATTAAATAAAAAAATAGAAAATAATTTATTCTTTAATCCCAGTGATTCTTTGTTTTTATTAAACCAAAACATAAATACTGAAAAGATAAAAATAAACGAAAAAAACATTGAAAAAATTAATCTAACTTCAATTGAAAAAGAAATCGGTAAAAGAAAAGCGAACCAAAAATATAGTTTTTATCAAATGACAATACCTGTTTTTTCAAAAGATAAACAGAAAGCCTATTTAGAATTAAATCATTATTGTGGTAGATTATGTGCGAGCGGAAAATCAATATATTTAAAAAAGATTAATGGAAAATGGAAAATTATTTATAAAATAGAAACTTGGGTAAGCTAAAAAAAACATCCGCTAACATGCCTAAGCCGTTACAATATCTTGATCTGCTCATTTGCTCTTTCAATTATTATTTTTAAATTACTTAAATATATGATTTTACAAACATAGGAGCCGTTACAAGATATTTGGGTATTTGGCTGAATTTAAAAATGGTTTTGTACTTGGAAAATTTGTGTTTAATGGAAAAAACTCGCATCTTTAGTCACAAACATCTTGTAGCGCCAAGACGTTAGCGTTCGAATCTTATCTCATAATTTCTTAAAAAACAGAATTGCTCATCAATCAACTTCTCCAAAGTTAAACTTTACACAAAAATCAGCATCTGTTTTTAGTTCCCTACAAAAAACAATATTTTTATAAAATGAAAAAATCGATACTTACTCTTTGCCTTTTAGCGGCCGTTACTATTTCTTGTAATTCTAAAAAAGAAAATCAGGACGAAATTGTTAAAAAAGAAACTACTGAAATGGCTAAACCGCTATCTAAAGCAGATTCTATTATCAATACTGCTATAAAAGCTCATGGTGGTGATTTATACGCTAAAGCCGATTATTCATTTACTTTTAGAGATAAAAAATACCGTTTTAAAAATGACGGCAATAATTACGAATATTCATCTGAAGTACAAAAAGGTGATTCACTTATCAAAGATGTAATGATCAATAGTGATTTCACTCGTTACATTAATTCTCAAAAACAAAATCTTACTGCTGAAGATGCCGGTAAATACGGGGAATCATTGAATTCTGTTATTTATTTTGCAACGCTTCCTCACAAACTTCAAGATGCTTCTGTACATAAAAAGTATGTAGAAGAAACAACTATTAAAGGCAAAAATTACGATGTAATCGAGGTAACTTTTGGTCAAGATGGTGGCGGAAAAGATTTTGATGACCAGTACCAATATTGGATCAATAAAGAAACACACTTAATGGATTACTTCGCATACAATTACCAAGTCAATGAAGGTGGTGTGCGTTTTAGAGCTGCTTTCAATACAAGAGTAGTTGATGGTGTTACTTTTCAGGATTACATCAATTATGAAGCGCCGGTAAAAACCCCTTTGAAAGATTTACCCGCTTTATACGAACAAGGTAAATTAAAAGAAGCTTCAAAAATATTGACCGAAAACGTGGTTGCTAATTAAATCTAAAAAATATCTTGTTAGCAGTAGTCGTCACAAGTAGCCCAGATAGCAGCGGCATCCTCTTGTGGTAGCGATAGCGGACACAAAAGATATAGCGAATAGCTGGAAATAGCTCCTGAAAAAATACCGCAAATTCGCAAATTAAAAATCATTAGCTATTGCTGTAACTTGAAATTAAATTAAGTAGTAGTATTCAGCAAAACGCCTCCGAAAGATTTACCTGCTTTATACGAACAAGCTAAACTAAAAGAAGCTTCAAAAATCCTGACCAAAAACGTGGTTGCTAATTAAATCTAAAAAATATCTTGACAGCAGTAGTCGTCAAAAGTAGGCCAGATAACAGCGGCATCCTCTTGTGGTAGCGATAGCGGACACTAGAGATATAGTGAATAGCTGGAAATAGCTCCTGAAAAAATACCGCAAATTCGCAAATTAAAAATCTTTATGAAATTACTTTACTCTGGAACTCTAAAACTTTGAAGCTCCTAAACCCTGAAGCTTTGAAACTCTGTAACTCTATAACTCTGCAGCTTTGAAACTAAGTGACCAATAAACTTTGCCACTTAGTCCCTTTTCCTTACTTTTGCAAAAATAATTTTTCACACTTAAACCGTTTATAGCATGCAACTGTATAACACTTTAAGCGCAGAAGAAAGAGCCATCATGATTGATGATGCCGGGAAACAGAGACTTACTTTGTCTTTCTATGCTTATGCGCAAATTCAAGATCCAACACAATTTCGTAACGATTTATTCCGTGCTTGGGACCTGCTAGTGGTTCTTGGTCGAATTTATGTAGCCAAAGAGGGAATTAACGCTCAGTTATCACTTCCGGCAGATAACTTCTATGCTTTTAAGGATACAATCGAGCAGTATGATTTCATGCAAGGAATGCGATTGAATATTGCCGTAGAGCATGATGACCACTCGTTCTTGAAACTGACGATTAAGGTTCGTGACAAAATTGTTGCTGATGGTTTGAATGATGAAACTTTTGATGTGACAAACATTGGCGTGCATTTAAAAGCAAAGGAATTCAATACTATTTTAGACGATCCCAATACGATTGTGGTTGATTTTAGAAATCACTACGAAAGTGAAATTGGCTATTTTAAAGGGGCGATTACACCAGATGTGGATACTTTTAGAGAGTCATTGCCTATCATCAACGAACAATTAAAAGATTTTAAAGAAGATAAAAACTTAGTGATGTATTGCACCGGAGGAATTCGTTGTGAGAAGGCTTCGGCTTATTTTAAACACCAAGGTTTTAAAAATGTATACCAACTTGAAGGTGGAATTATTAATTACGCCAAACAAATCAAAGAGGAGAATTTAGAGAGTAAATTCATTGGTAAAAACTTTGTGTTTGATCACCGCTTAGGCGAAAGAATTACAGACGACATCGTATCTAAATGCCACCAATGCGGAAAGCCTTGTGATGTACACACCAATTGCATCAACGAAGGTTGCCATTTATTGTTTATTCAGTGTGAAGACTGTGCGCAGGCCATGCAAGGATGTTGTTCACAGGACTGTGTAGACGTGATTCACTTACCAGAAGAGGAGCAAAAAGCGATTCGTCGTGGCGTGAAAAACGGCAATAAGATTTTCAAAAAAGGGAAATCGGACGTGTTAACTTTCAAGAACAGAGAGGCGAATGTTGATCCTTTGGCGGCAGTTCCTAACCTTGCTGATTTAACAAAATCGAAAGCGTTGGCCAAAAAGCAACCAAAAATCAAGAAACAATACATTGGTAACGGAACGCATTTTTATCCAAAACCAAGTATTGGACAATTCAACATCGAAGAAAATGAAATCAACATAGGCGATACTATATTAATTAAAGGAATGACTACCGGTGAGCAAAAACTTATATTAACTGAGATGCAGGTAAATGATGTAAAAGCTAATAAAGCTGTTGCAGGAGATGTTTGTACCTTCAAATTACCGTTTAGAATACGATTATCAGATAAGCTGTATAAGATTTTAGACTAAAATGATTACTGATTTTTCAGTATTTGAGATTACAAAATTATTAGGATTTTAAAAATAAAAAAACAGCTGTAAAAGTGACTCTTACAGCTGTTTTTATTTTAATTAAAGATGCATTTCTTACCACCAACCTACGATCGTATAGTTAATAACTTCGGCTTTTGCATAAGCTAAAGAAATGTCTCTTGCAGCTTGCATTGCAGCTCTTTCTGCAGTGACGTCATCTTGATACACTTTCATTCTAAAATTCCATTCTCTTTTTTCATCGGCAAGAATTTTAGCAGCAATTTGGTTCGAAAAAGCTTGCGCTTCTTTGTAGCAACTAGCATTAGGATCTATCAAAGCTAAATATTCGCTAGCACTTGTTGCGCCATATTGATCTTGATTACTAGCCCAACTACTTTTGGCATTAGCCAAATTAACTTTACATTCTCTATCAATTTGTTGTTTGTAAATTACTTTTGTAATAGGAACTGCTTTTGCATAACACTCCTTACAAGCAGTTGGAATAGTTGCTAACTTGTACAAAGCGGCATCATATTGACCTTGTCCTGCTGCACTTTTAGCCTCTGTAATAATCGCATCACATTTTTTATTATAAAAGTCGATAATTTTTAGCTTCGCTTTATTGATAAAAACCTGATATTGAGGGTCATTAGTTTTAATATTTTTTAATGCGGCAATATAAGCTTTAGTTTCATTTGTCCCCACTCCTTTTACTGTAACCGAATAGGAAGAGAATTTGATTCCTTCCATACCGTCACCAATGTAAAAGTTAACCCCAAGCGTATAAGCCTGCATTGGTGGAGCTGTTGCGGTAATATCTTTAGACAAAACCTCAATATTTGCGGTTATAATAAACCTAGAATAAGCAGAGCTAACTCCCATGCCATTAGCAGTCACAATTTGTGACAATTTATTTTCTAAATTATTTCTCGCAATATCAGTTAAACCTTCTACACCGTCTGAAACATATGTACTTAATTCTATTTGCGAAGCTGCATCAACGGAATTGCTTTGCGCTTTAACTACTGAGACTACAAACAATAGTAAAATTGGAATTATCTTTTTCATAGTTATGATTTTTTTTATTTTTCTCCTACAACAATAGAAGCTTGACCAAGACCTTTAGTCATTAACTTAGCTTCAATTTTATAAGTTTCTTTTAAATATTTTTGAAGTCCTTTAGCCCAAGCTCTTGCATCAATTGCTTTTCCAGTTGCATCAAAAAGCGGAATTCTAACTTGTTCGAACAACATCATGTTTTCTGTTGCATCTGTAGTGCTAAAGCGTCCTTTTACAGTATTTTTTTGAACCCATGATTCAATTTGAGTACCTAGTTCTTCCCCTGCATATTCAGTTTCAAAATCACCCGCGAAAGAGTCAAATTTCTTAACCCTTAAAGTAATCTCTCTACCGTTAGCAAATAAATCATCAAAGTGACTCATTAATTGTACATTAAAATTGTCAATTTGTGACAATACCGCTGTTTCTAACATAACTGGTAAAGTAGAACCGATTAATTCTTGACCAGTTCCAGATGCTCCCGCAACTTGTTTATCAGTATATGAATCTAAACCTTGAAGGTTAAAAGTAATAGAATGTTTAGGTCCTATGGTATTAACATTCCAAGTTACTTGCATGATAATATCAGCTTTAGCCACTTTTTTCAATTTGTCAATAGGACTTTCTACAACTGATGCACCCGTTTTTTTACCTGTTAGCATCGCATCTTCTGCAGATTCACTTTCTAATGATTTTAAAACAGATTCTAAATTTTTTAATGGAAAACCTCTAGAAGCCATTAACTCATTTATTTTACTAATTACTATTAGCAATGCGGCATCCTCTTGCACTGCTCTTTTGTAATCAGGCACTTGAACATAAGTTCCTTGATTATCAAAGTCAAGCATATACCCTCTTTGATTACACCAAACATCACTAGGAACTACCATAATTGTAGGTTTCTTAGCTTGTGCATTTACAGTCAATGCTGCATTAAAAAAAACTATTGCGAATAAAATTATTCTTTTCATTGTTATACTATTATTGTTATTATAAATTATGCTTTGCCTCTCTTTAGAAAACAACTATTTATTTCAGTGAAGAATTAAAATCCACTAGAAAGTGATTTTATGATATTGGCTTTCTCTAAATCTTTTCTTAAGTCGGTAATATTTACCGCTACAATTACTCCAATTTTGTATTCTTTACCAATTTTCATTCTGTCCTCTGCCGCAACAGACCCATCATTTGAGAGAGAAACATATTTCATATAATCTCCTCCGTCATTAAAGAAAGGTTTGAAAAAATCTTCTTTTTCGTCCTCTAAGTTTAGGCTATTGGCCAAAGGGCTTTGTCCAGGAACACCTGATATTCCAGTAAAACCTTTAAAAATTATTCCGTGAATAGCGTTCTTTTTTGCTTGTTCCATTGCCACTTCGGGCTTTTTAGAATACGACCAAACTTTAATTAAATACGTTCCTTGAACTCCTGTTTGAACAGCTTCTATCTCGTATCTCCATGCTTTTGTATCTTTGTCTGCTTTGCGAGACTGAGCTAAACTTATATTGACAAAAGACAACAATAAAAATAGTGCTGCAATAAATTTAATATTTTTCATTTGTATAGATTTAAAATTAAATAATTTAAAAATCACACGAAACTTATTTAGACTATTCTAAAATAAAGGTTCCGTATGATTCTTAATTATAAGCTATTGATTAAAATTAATTGATTTGTCTAATTAACATTCCTGAGTAAAACTTCCCTCCTCCTTCAAGTAATGTTCCATCAAGAGCTTTTTTACTACCACCTTCATTATCCTCTTCTAAGAAACCTGCATTGAAACGGTTGTCCCAGATATTATCCTTATCTACTTTTATTGTACCTTTCTTTTTGTATTCGATAATTCCTGTTTTAGGATCCATGTTTGCTTCTAAAACTTCAAATTTCTCACCACCTTCTAAACCTTCTTTCATACCAATTTTGGCTTTTAAAGGACTTACAGAGTACAATGGAACTTTTGTTTTAAACACATCATATTTCTTTTGAAGTTTGGCGTACACATTATCGATATTTCTAACAACAGATAAATCTATGATCTCATTTTCTGTTCTTTTTTGAGAAAGAGAAAAAGTAACTAAACTTGTAGCGCTTTCAGAACCAACAAATTCTAATTGAAATAAATCACTTGAATCAAATTTTGCTTTCTTTGCAGCAGCAGTTGGGTCAGCAGCATTGTCTAACCAATAATCTTGATAAAAAGTATTGCTTGTAGCATCATCCCATTTTAATTTGTACAAGAAAGAAGTTGTCCAAACAGAATACCCTTCTTTTCCTTTATCGTACGCTTTGTCTGCAACTGCAATTGCTTTAGTACGCAACATAGCTACACTTAATTTATTGGCTGTTAAGATAGCTGCATCTCTGGCAACTCTGGCTACAGGCTCGTTTTCTATAAATTTCATTTTTGAAACAACTACAAACGTATTATTTAACAACTCTAAACCTGCGGTTACTAATAATGCGTTTCCTTCTGCAGATGCTGCTGCTGTTTTCATGTCTGTAAAAGACGCATTAATAAGTCCTCTTTCAGTAATTAACTGAATATCAAAAGTTCCATTAGCTTTTCTATTAAACCATTTAGCCACCATTTTATTGGCAATTTTATTCGATTTTAAGTATTGATCAATCATTGCAATCGTCTCTTCCTCAGAAGCACCTTCTTTTGCACCATACTTTTTACCATCAAAGGACTTAACACCAATGTTATGATTATCATATTTCTCAGGAAATGGAGCACTGTAATAGGCTTTAATCACTTCTTCCTTTTTAGGGAAATTATCGGATTCTATTAAAATAGTATGTAAAGAGCTTCGGCGATATTTAATATCTTTTAGATCTTTATTCCCTTGTGAAAAGCCGTTAAAACTTGCTACAGCTAAAATTAGTAAAAATGAACTTTTAAGTTTCATAAAATTTATTTGTTTCTTACTCTTGAGGATTTAGAGTTATTCCCCGTTTTTTAATGTGTTTTCTGGACTACACCTTTTTAATGAAATTTCAAAAAAAAATCCCAATATAATCCTACACAGCAACACTTGTTTAATAAGTGTTTACTTGTTATAAGATTATACTAGGATTTTTGTTTTCAGCGGCAAACCTAAGAATTTATTTAATAAAAAAAATCTTTTTTTTTAATTAAAAATACACTAATAGACACCGTAATGAATTTAAAATAGTCAAAGCGTTAAAACAATACGAAATAAATAATTTAAGTAAAACGTTAAATATCTTGATTTTATAAAATAACACAAAAATCTATAAACGGAATAAAACTATTCGAAAATAGAGGTTGAAACATTTAATCAAAAAATACTATCTTTACCCATTAAACGTTTTAAGAACTTAAGTTGTGCTCGTCGCAACACTATATATAAAATTATGGCATGTACAAGTTGTTCAACTTCTGATGGTGGCTCACCTAAGGGTTGTAAAAATAATGGAACTTGCGGCACCGATAGCTGCAATAAATTAACTGTTTTCGATTGGCTTTCTAATATGAGTTTACCTAACGGTGAAGCTCCTTTTGACTGTGTTGAAGTTCGTTTTAAAAATGGACGAAAAGAATTTTATCGCAATACTGAGAAACTAACTTTATCTATGGGTGACATTGTTGCCACAGTAGCCTCTCCTGGTCATGATATTGGGATTGTAACCTTAACTGGTGAGTTAGTAAAAATCCAAATGAAGAAAAAAGGAGCCAATTACAATGGTAATGAAATTCCGAAAATATATAGAAAAGCATCTCAAAAAGACATCGACATTTGGTCAGCAGCTCGCGAGCGTGAAGAACCTATGAAAGTAAGAGCGCGTGAATTAGCCATTCAGCACAAACTAGAAATGAAAATATCTGATATTGAATTTCAAGGGGATGCATCCAAAGCTACTTTTTATTACACTGCAAATGATCGAGTAGACTTTAGAATGTTGATTAAAGATTTTGCTAAAGAATTCAGTACTAGAGTCGAAATGAAACAAGTAGGTTTCCGTCAAGAAGCAGCTCGTTTAGGAGGAATTGGATCTTGTGGACGCGAACTATGTTGTTCTACATGGTTAACCGATTTTAGAAGTGTAAATACCTCTGCAGCACGTTACCAACAATTGTCTTTAAACCCACAAAAATTAGCCGGTCAATGCGGTAAATTAAAGTGTTGTTTAAACTACGAATTAGACACTTACATGGATGCTTTAAAAGGTTTTCCTGATTTTGAAACAAAATTAGTTACTGAAAAAGGAGAAGCTATTTGTCAAAAACAAGATATTTTTAAAGGATTAATGTGGTTTGCTTACACGAATAATTTTGCAAACTGGCACATCCTTAAAATTGATAAGGTAAAAGAAATTATAGCCGAAAATAAATTAAAAATAAAAGTATCGGCACTTGAAGATTATGCTATAGAGGTTATTCAGGAAACTGAAAAAGACTTTAATAATGCGATGGGGCAAGAGAGTTTAACTCGTTTTGACCAACCTAAGAAAAGTAAGAGACCAAATAAAAAACCTAAAAAGGTAGGTGAAAATGTGATTGTAGCACAGCCTAAAAAAGCAGGCGATAATAAAATTATTGCTAATAACAAAAAGCCTGTTCATAAAAAACCAGGAACTGCAAACGAGAAAAAACCCGCTGCAACAGAACCTGATGCAGTAAGAAAACCAATAATTATTAAAAAAAATGAGACTAAAAAATAGCCTTTTAGTTCTTTTGATAACTGTAGTTCTTTTTTCATGTGATAAAAAAAGAGTTTTTGACGAATACAAATCTGTTGGAAGTGCTTGGCATAAAGACAGTATTGTATCTTTTGATTTACCACAACTTGACTCTACTAAGAGGTACAATATGTTTATCAATATTAGGGACAATGACAATTACAAATACAACAACTTGTTTTTGATTGTTTCACTGGAATTACCAAACGGATATACAAAAATTGACACTCTAGAGTACGAAATGGCTGAACCTGATGGTACACTATTAGGGAATGGATTTACTGACATTAAGGAAAGTAAATTATTCTATAAAGACAATGTCCGTTTTAGAAGTACCTATAAAGTCAATATAAAACAAGCCGTTAGAGAAACAGGTAAAGTCCCTGGAGTTACTGAATTAGATGGAATCACAGAAGTAGGTTTACGAATAGAAAAAATAGAATAATAGTATATGGCTGCTAAAAAAAACAATCAAGGTAAAAACAATACTAACGATTATAAACGTTACACAAGGAATTTTTGGAAAATTTTCCTCTATGGCCTAGGAGGCGTAATTTTGTTTTTCTTATTTGCTTCATGGGGAATCTTTGGCGCAATGCCTTCCTTTGAAGATCTAGAAAATCCAGATTCGAACCTGGCTACAGAAATCATCTCTGCTGATGGTGTTGTTATTGGAAAATACTTCCAACAAAACCGCTCTCAATTAAGATATTCTGACTTACCTAAAAACTTTGTAGATGCACTAGTAGCTACAGAAGATGAGCGTTTCTATGAGCACTCTGGTATTGATGGAAGAGGAACTTTGCGAGCACTTTCTAATTTTGGAACTAATGGAGGTGCGAGTACGCTAACACAGCAATTAGCCAAACAATTGTTTCATGGTGAAGGGTCTAAATTCCTTCCGTTCAGAATTGTTCAAAAAATCAAAGAATGGGTAATCGCCATTAGACTAGAAAGACAATATACTAAAAACGAAATACTTGCCATGTATTGTAATGTTTACGATTTTGGTAATTTCTCTGTTGGAGTAAGCTCTGCAGCGCAAACGTATTTTTCTAAAACTCCTAAACAATTAAGCATCGATGAGTCTGCAATATTAGTTGGAATGTTCAAGAATTCTACTTTGTATAATCCTATTAGAAATATTCAAGGAGTTAAAAACAGAAGAAATGTAGTCTTAGCACAGATGCAAAAAAGTCACATGATTTCTAAAGAGGAAAAAGAAAAATTTCAGGCTTTACCAATCACTTTGCACTTTAAATTAGAAAGTCATCGAGAAGGAACCGCAACTTATTTTAGAGAGTACCTTCGTGAATACATGAAAAAATGGGCACAGGAGAATAAAAAACCAGATGGCTCTGATTATGACATCTACAAAGACGGTTTAAAAATATACACTACTATTGATTCTCGAATGCAATTACATGCGGAGGAAGCAGTAGCAGCGCATATGGCTAACTTACAAGAAGAGTTTTTTATCCAAGCTAAGAAGAACAAGAACGCTCCTTTTGTAAACATATCTGATAAAGAAACGCAACGCATTTTAACACAAGCAATGAAGTCTTCTAACAGATGGTCTGTGCTTAAATCATTAGAAAAAACTGACGAAGAAATTATAAAATCATTCAATGTAAAAACTAAAATGACTGTTTTTACTTGGAAAGGAGAGAAAGATACTATTATGACTCCTATTGATTCTATTCGTTATTACAAGCACTTTTTACAAACTGGTTTAATGGCAATGGAACCACAAACTGGAAGTATCAAAGCTTGGGTTGGAGGTATTAATTACAAATATTTTCAATATGATCACGTTGGTCAAGGAGCTAGACAAGTAGGGTCTACATTCAAACCATTTGTTTATGCTACTGCCATTGAGCAATTAAACATGTCTCCATGCGATTCTATTATTGATGCACCATTTACTATTCCAGTAGGCCGTCATCACGTTACTGCATCTTGGACACCACGTAACTCAAATAATAGGTACCTAGGTATGATTACTCTGAAAAAAGCATTAGCCAACTCTATTAATACTGTTTCGGCAAAATTAATGGATAAAGTAGGACCTGAAGCCGTAGTGGAGCTTACACATAAATTGGGTATAAAATCCAATATTCCATTGCAACCATCTATCGCTCTTGGAGCAGTAGACATCACTGTTGAAGATATGGTTGCTGCCTACAGCACCTTCGCAAATCAAGGAGTCTATAATAAACCCCAATTTTTATCACGCATAGAAGATAAAAGTGGCGTAGTTATCTACGAACCTATTCCAGAATCTCATGATGTATTGAATAAAGATATTGCCTTTGCAATCATAAAATTACTTGAAGGAGTAACTGAGGGTGGTTCAGGAAGTCGATTAAGAACTCAAGGTGGAGGAAATGGGTACAATAGAATTACAGGATATCCATATATGTTTAAAAACCCTATTGCAGGTAAAACAGGTACCACTCAAAACCAATCAGATGGTTGGTTCATGGGAATGGTTCCTAATCTAGTAACGGGTGTTTGGGTAGGTTGCGAAGACCGTTCGGCTCGTTTTAAAAGCATCACCTACGGACAAGGAGCAACTGCTGCCTTACCTGTTTGGGGTTACTTCATGAAACTGTGCTATGCAGATAAAGACTTAAAAGTATCTAAAACTGAGTTTGAAAGACCTGCAAACCTTTCCATAAAAGTAGATTGTTATACCGCTCCAAAAGTTAAAGACACAACAGCTATTCAAAACACTGATGAGTTTGAATTCTAAAAATTTTTAGAAGCTATTTCCAGCTCTCCGCTATATCTTTCTGGCTGAACACCGGCCACAAAGGATGTCGCTTTGATCTGGGCTAAACAATAAGCTATTAATTACACTATTATAACCACAATATATGATTAATAAAAAAGTAAACAGTGTACAAGAAGCACTTGAAGGAGTACAAGACGGAATGACCATTATGTTAGGTGGTTTTGGACTGTGCGGTATACCAGAAAATGCCATTGCCGAACTTGTAATCAAAGAAACTAAAGAGCTTACCTGTATTTCTAACAATGCAGGAGTAGATGATTTTGGATTAGGATTGCTTTTGCAAAAGCGCCAAATCAAAAAAATGATCTCTTCCTACGTAGGCGAAAATGCCGAATTTGAACGACAAATGCTTTCTGGAGAACTTGACGTTGAATTAACACCTCAAGGAACATTGGCCGAAAAATGCCGTGCCGCTCAAGCTGGTATTCCTGCTTTCTTTACACCAGCAGGATACGGAACAGAAGTAGCCGAAGGAAAAGAAGTTCGTGAATTTAACGGAAAAATGCACATCATGGAATTAGCCTATAAAGCTGATTTTGCCATCGTAAAAGCATGGAAAGGCGACGAAGCAGGAAACTTAATCTTTAAAGGAACCGCTCGTAACTTTAACGCTTGCATGGCTGGTGGCGCAAAAATCACAGTAGCCGAAGTAGAAGAACTTTTACCCGCAGGCTCATTAAACCCAAATGAAATTCATATTCCTGGTATCATGGTACAACGCATTTTTCAAGGAGAGAAATTTGAGAAAAGAATAGAGCAAAGAACGGTTAGACAAAAATAATCAACATCAATCCACAAAATTCAGGATTATTGCTCAGTAAAAAATGCAGTTAACCTTAATTCTTAATGGTTTAAATAAAAGTGATATGTTAGGAAAAGAAGAAATCGCAAAACGAATAGCTAAAGAAGTTAAAGACGGATATTACGTAAACTTAGGAATCGGAATCCCTACCTTAGTTGCTAATTATGTACGTAATGATATCGCTGTTGAATTTCAAAGCGAGAACGGTGTTCTGGGCATGGGTCCATTCCCATTTGAAGGAGAGGAAGACGCAGACATCATTAACGCTGGAAAACAAACCATAACCACCTTAGCAGGCGCATCCTTCTTTGATTCTGCTTTGAGTTTTGGAATGATTCGTTCACAAAAAGTTGACTTAACTATTCTTGGTGCTATGGAAGTAGCCGAAAATGGCGATATCGCTAACTGGAAAATTCCAGGGAAAATGGTAAAAGGAATGGGTGGCGCAATGGATCTCGTAGCCTCTGCCGAAAATATTATTGTTGCCATGATGCATGTTAACAAAAAAGGTGAATCAAAAATCCTTAAAAAATGCAGCTTACCATTAACTGGTGTAGGTTGTGTAAAAAAAGTAGTGACTGAACTTGCCGTATTAGAAATAACTCCAAAAGGTTTTAAATTACTAGAAAGAGCTCCTGGCGTATCAGTAGATCACATAATTGCAGCAACTGAAGCTGATTTAATTATTGAAGGAGATATTCCAGAGATGCAAATAGATTAAAAACAACCTTTTTGTATAAACTTATAAGATGAATATTCCTTTTGATCCCATTGTTTTAGGTTACAAAATAAATATTCATCTTGTTTTTGAATACCTAGCCTTTTTTATTGGCTATCGGTATTATCTTTTTAGAAGAAAAAAAACCACTGATTCAATACAAACAACCAACAGACTCTCCATAATTCTTGGTGCAACTATAGGCGCTTTCTTAGGGTCAAGAATTTTTGGCTTTTTAGAGAACCCTATTTTACCAACCTCATTACCGTCTTTTATTGATTTATTGAACTATAAGACAATTATGGGCGGATTGTTTGGAGGCCTACTTGGAGTGGAACTAGCTAAAAAAATTATTGGAGAGAAAGAGTCTTCAGGAGACTTATTTGTTTTCCCAATAATTTTGGGTATTTTCATTGGTCGAATTGGCTGCTTTTTATCAGGCACAAATGAGTTTACGTACGGAAAAGAAACCACTTTTTTTCTGGGAATGAATTTAGGAGATGGTCTACAAAGGCATCCTTTGGCCTTGTATGAATTGGTATTTCTCGCCGTTCTATTCTACTTTCTAACCGTTCTAAAAAGAAAAAAATTACAAAACGGATTACTCTTTCAATATTTCATGATTTCTTATTTTGGATTCCGTTTTTTCATTGAATTCCTAAAACCTAATACTTTTTTTACATTTGGTTTAAGTTCTATACAAATCTTAAGTATAATTTGCTACATTTATTATTACAAAACAATTTTAAATTTATTCAAAAATGCCAGTTAGAGATTATACTTATTACGATTTCACTTTAAGCTTATGTCCGGAATGCTTAAAACGTATTGATGCAAAAATTGTTTTTCAAGACGACAATGTTTACATGCTTAAAAGATGTCCAGAACACGGAAATTCTAAAGTATTAATTGCAGATGATATTCCTTATTATAAGAACATCCGAAATTATAATAAACCCTCTGAGACGCCATACAAATTTAATACAAAAACGGATTATGGCTGTCCTTACGATTGTGG
Organism: Flavobacterium gelidicaeli; assembly: GCF_013294005.1. Lineage (GTDB taxonomy): Bacteria > Bacteroidota > Bacteroidia > Flavobacteriales > Flavobacteriaceae > Flavobacterium. The sequence goes on along the minus strand of NZ_JABSNK010000002.1, from coordinate 398,551 downwards.
TTTATGTCCCGATCATGAGCAGCATTCTTGTTTAACTGTTGTTGAAATCACGGATAGATGTAATTTAAGCTGCCCTACTTGTTACGCCGGCTCCTCACCTACTTATGGAAGACACAGAACGTTGGACGAAGTAAAAGCCATGCTTGACACCATCGTTCGAAACGAAAAAGAACCTGATGTTGTACAAATAAGTGGCGGAGAACCCACGATTCATCCACAGTTTTTTGAGATTTTAGATTATGCAAAATCACTTCCAATTAAGCATTTAATGTTAAATACTAATGGGATTAAAATTGCCAAAGACAAAGAATTTGCAAAACAATTAAGTACTTATGCCCCTGATTTTGAAATTTATTTACAATTTGATTCTTTTGAAAATAGTGTTTTAAAAGAATTAAGAGGAGCCGAATTAAATGACATTCGAAAACAAGCCATTGAAAATCTGAATGAACTTAATCTTTCTACTACCTTAGTTGTTACTTTACAAAAAGGATTAAATGACTCCGAAATTGGAAAAATAATCGAATTCGCTTTAAAGCAAAAATGCATTCGCGGCGTCACTTTTCAGCCTACACAAATTGCAGGACGATTAGAAAATTTCAATCCAGAAACCGACAGAATGACTTTGACGGAAGTAAGACGAAAAATTCTAGAACAAACATCCATTTTTAACCCTGATGATTTGTTGCCTGTACCATGTAATCCTGATGCTTTAGTTATGGGATACGCATTAAAATTAGGAGAAGAAGTTTTTCCATTAACTCGGTACATCAATCCAAATGACTTATTAGATAATAGCAAAAACACTATTATCTATGAACAAGATGATGTGCTACACGGTAAAATGATAGAATTGTTCAGTACAGGTAATTCAGTAACTGTAGCCGAAGAAAACTTAAAATCAATCTTGTGCTGTTTGCCTAATATTGAAGCTCCAAATCTAGGATACGACAATCTGTTTCGCATTATAATTATGCAATTTATAGACGCTTATAATTTTGATGTAAGAGCAATAAAAAAATCATGTGTTCACATTGTTGATAAAGACAACAAAATCATTCCTTTTGAAACCATGAATTTATTTTATAGAGACGATAAAAAAGAACGATTAGAAGGACTTAGAAAGCAACAAATATGATACAGTTAGAGGTAGGGAACTTAAATGGTATAGTAGTCATAATAGCATTAATTATGGTGGGGCCTCCTGTGGTTTTAACATTAATTGGGTTTGGGCTACAAAAAAATAACGCTAAGGCAGCAAAAGTATTTTATATTTTATCCGCTCTGTATTTACTAATAGGATTGGGAATATGTGGAAGTATGATGGCTTAATTCAATTATAATAGAAAACATTTCTTAAAATACTAATTGACATAAGCAGTGTAAAAGTTACTTCGCTTACTTAAAACAACAAATAGGCTGTTCAAATGAACAGCCTATTTGTTTATCTAATAATTAAAAAGCTACTAAATTTTAAATTGAGTAAAAAATAGACATTTAAAAATGTATGAATGTTCACAATTATTTTACTATAAAATCAAAACCTCATTTCTAAAAGAAATGCTATTTCTTTTAGAAATCATAAATACTAAAACTTTTTATAAAAAAATTTAATTATCAGTTCGAGTAGTATGTAGAACTACTATTGAACCTCAACTAAGTTAACTATGACTAAAATCAGGTTGAATTATAATTATTTAGAGTATAATTTACATTAACACCCTTTTTACTATTAACTAACTGAAATATAAATTACTAGAAACTATTACTTACTTAAGAAAAAACTTAATTTCATCAATTAATTAAAAACATCGCTCAACCCTCATTCTTCCTATAAAAATCAATTAAAATTATCTTTATGTTAATTTAATCCCAACTAAATCACTCAAAATGTGAGTTTTTTGTAAATATTTTGTTAAATTTGATTGCCCAAATTTTAATATTAATATAACCTACAAAAAATGAAAACAAAATTACTAGGAAAAATGGCTCTTGCCATAACGGTTTCCTTTTTGGCTTTTGAAGCACGAGGTCAGGAAACAAACAAAAATGTAAAAGAGAAAATTACCAATGAAAATGGCAAACCTTCTCTAATTGTGTTCACTGAAAAATCAACCTATAAAACCAGTGACTCACAAAAAATATTACAAGAACAGTTAGGGATAACAAATGATTCAAAATTTTCTCAAATCAAAGCAGAAACAGATAAATCTGGCTTCTTGCATGAAAAATACCAATTAAGCCATCAAGGTGTAAAAGTTGAATTTGCAACTTATACTTTACATTCAAAAAGCGGTAAAATAACCTCAATGAGTGGTGAGTATTATGATACTCAAAATGCAAATATTATTCCAGCTATATCAAAAGAAACTGCATTTCAAAAAGCATTAAATCAAATAGGAGCTTCAAAATATCTTTGGGAAAATCCTGAAAGTGCTGCAGAAATTGGATACATTAAACCTGAGGGTGAACTAGTATTTCTTCCAGATATGGATCAAAAGAAAACAAAAAAAGAGGGACAAAAAATAACACTAGCATATAAATTTGACATTTATGCAACCAGTCCAATTAGTAGAGGGGATCTATACATTGACGCAAATACGGGCGAAGCGTTATTTTACAATGCTAGAATAAAACACATAGAAAAATACAGCCACAATAAAAACGCTTTAAGTACAATTACTGACAAAAACACAAGTTTTGTTGCTGCAAATGCTGCTACACGTTATAGTGGAACACAAAGCATCCAAACTCAATTAAGCGGGTCTAGCTATATTTTATCTGATGCAACTCGTGGTAAAGGTATACAAACCTTCAATATGAATAAAAGCACCAATTATAATAGTGCAGTAAACTTTACTGATAACGATAATAACTGGACTAGTGCTGAATTTGATAATACAAATAAAGATAATGGTGCTCTAGACGCACACTGGGGAGCAGAAAAAACATATGATTATTGGTCAACTGTACATGGGCGAAACAGTTTTGACAATGCAGGAGCAGCGATAAAGAGCTATGTACATTACGACAATGCTTATGACAATGCTTACTGGAACGGTAGTGTAATGACTTATGGAGATGGTAGTGGTACTTATTTTGATGTATTGACATCAATTGATGTAGCCGCACATGAAATAGGCCATGCAATTTGCGAAAAAACTGCAAATTTAGCCTATCAAAAAGAATCGGGCGCAATGAATGAAGCATTCTCAGATATATGGGGAGCATGTATTGAATATTATGCAGCACCAACTAAAAATACATGGCTAATAGGAGAAGATATTGAAAGAAGATCCGGTCATGCAGCTTTACGTTCTATGAGTAATCCAAAATCAGAAGGGCAACCAGATACTTATGGAGGAACAAACTGGATAAACGTGAATTGTACTCCTGCAAAAGCTAATGATTATTGTGGTGTACATACAAATAGTGGTGTTTTGAATCATTGGTTTTACATCTTAGCTGTTGGAAAATCTGGAACAAATGATATTGGAAACACTTACGCGGTTACTGGTATAAATATAGACAAAGCAGCAAAAATAGCTTATCGAATAGAAAGTGTTTACCTTTCTGCCAATTCAACTTTTGCAAATGCAAGAACATATGGAATACAATCTGCGGTTGAATTATATGGCGCAGGATCTGCAGAAGTAATCGCTACAACAAATGCATTTTATGCAATTGGAGTTGGTGCTGCGTATGGAGAAACCGCATATTGTGCTTCAAAAGGAAATAGTGTATCAGATGAATACATTAGTAAAGTAGCTTTGGGTACAATTAATAAAACATCAACGGGCGGAACCGGATACAGTGATTACACAGCTACTTCAACAACATTAGCAAAAAGTAGTTCAAATACGATTACAATTACTCCAGCATGGCCTGGGACAAGCTACGATGAAGGATATGCTGTATGGATTGATTACAATCAAAATGGAGATTTTTCAGATTCTGGAGAATTGGTATGGAGTAAAACAGCATCTAAAACGACTCCAGTTACTGGAACATTTACAGTTCCTAACACTGCAAAAAGCGGAGAAACTCGAATGAGGGTTTCAATGAAATATAATGCAATTCCTACTGCATGTGAGGCGTTTTCATATGGAGAAGTTGAAGACTATACCGTAAATATAACTAACGGATCTAGTGACACTACTGCACCAACAGCGCCAACAAGTTTAGCGGCATCAGGAACAACTGCTACAACAACAACATTATCATGGAATGCAGCAACTGACAATGTAGCTGTAACAGGATACGATGTTTATCAAGGATCAACATTAAAAGCAACTGTTACTACTACTACTTATTCAGTAACAGGATTAACAACTGGTACGGCTTACATTTATACTGTAAAAGCTAAAGATCTTGCTGGCAATGTCTCTGCAGCGAGTAACGCAGTTACTGTAACGCCTAAAACTACATCTTTGACCTATTGCACAAGCAAAGGAAATTCAGCTACTGATGAATATATTGATTATGTTAGCATAGGTGGTATTGCAAATACTACTGGAGCAAATGCAGGATACGGAAACTTTACTTCTCAAGTAGGAAACTTACCATATGGATCTAATACTATTATATTTAGTGCTGGATTTAGTGGATCATCCTATACTGAATATTGGAAGGTCTGGATTGATTACAATCAAAATGGAAGTTTTGAAACTTCAGAGGAAGCAGTAACAGGATCCTCTTCTAGCAGCGCAAATTTATCAAGTACATTTACAGTTCCTACTTCTGCTTTAGCTGGAACAACACGTATGAGAGTAGCTATGAAATATAATGCAGCCCCAACAGCATGTGAAACTTTTTCTTATGGTGAAGTAGAAGATTATACTGTAAATATTGGCGGAAACACAATCACTAGTTTCACTAGTTTGAATAATAGCACTGAATTAGGGGATGAACCTTCCATTTCTGACCTTTCGATGTATCCTAACCCTGTCAATAGTTACCTAAATGTACAAATGACAGATCAAAGAAAAGGAGACTATAGAATACTCAATCTTTTAGGACAAATGGTAGGTTCAGGTACACTTTCTAAAAATGAAATTAATGTCAGCCAATTGGATGCTGGTGTATATATCATTGAAGTAAATGACGGACAAAAAACCACAACAAAAAAGATTTACAAAAACTAAAATTTTAAATTTATAATAGAAAAGCCTCACATTATTGTGAGGCTTTTTTTGATTATAATACATTGGTTTTAGATTAATTACTCATTAATACTTCTAGATTTCATTAAGACAATCAAAGCACATGCCTTGTTTAATCCCCTTTTGGTATCGCTTCAATTAACTTCTTAGTGTATTCTTTTTGAGGGTTTGCGTACAATTCGTCAGCATCAGCCATTTCCTCAATTTTCCCTTTGTTCATAACAAGTACTTGGTCACTCATGTATTTCACTACAGCCAAATCATGGGAGATAAATACATACGTAAATCCAAAATTCTCTTTTAACTCATTTAAAAGGTTCAAGACTTGCGCTTGGACTGAAATATCTAAAGCAGAAACTGATTCGTCACAAACGATTAATTTAGGCTGTAAAGCTATTGTTCTCGCAATTCCTATTCGTTGTCTTTGCCCACCAGAAAACTCATGTGGATATCTATTAAAATATTCAGCTCCTAAACCTACTCTTTCAAGAATTTCAATAGTCTTTTCTTTCCTCTCTTTATCATTTTTATGCAAACCATGTACTTTCATAGGTTCCATAATGGCTTTACCAATAGGAATTCGTGGGTTTAGTGACGAATATGGGTCTTGAAAAATAATCTGAATTTCTTTTCTCAAAGTTTTAATTGCAGTTCCACTTAACTTTGTAATATCCTGACCTCGGTATAGAATTTGACCTGCAGTAGCTTTATCTAATTGTAAAATTGCATTTCCTAAAGTCGATTTCCCACAGCCGCTTTCTCCCACTAAACCTAGTGTTTCACCTTCATACAATTTAAAACTAACATCGTCAACCGCTTTAAAACCTATTTTCTTGCCAAAAATACCTACTGTGGATAAATATTCTTTTTCAACATTAATAACTTCTAAAATAGGGGCTTGTTTATATAATTTATCATGAAATTGAGCACGATCTTCTGGAGATACAATCTCCGTATTAATTTGATTATTCAAAAAATCTTGAATTGTAGGCAGTCTTTTTAAACGCACCTCTAGCGATGGTCTTGAAGCAATTAAAGCTTTTGTATAATTATGTTCGGGATTTTTGAATATCTTTTTTACTTCACCTTGTTCTACAATTTGACCTTTGTACATCACTAAAACACGGTGGGCAATTTCAGATACTAAAGACAAATCATGAGAAATGAATATAATACTCATTCCTGTTTCTTGCTGTATGTCTTTTAATAATTGTATGATTTCTTTTTGAACTGTAACATCAAGTGCTGTAGTAGGTTCATCTGCAATAAGCAACATTGGTTTACATGCAATTGCCATAGCAATCATTACTCTTTGCTTTTGTCCACCTGATATTTCATGAGGATATTTATCAAAAATGAGTTCCGGATTTGGTAACTTTACTTTTTCAAAAAGCGACAGTGTTTCTACCTTAGAAGCTGACTTAGATAATGACGTATGCTGTAAAAGAATTTCTTGAACTTGAAAACCACATTTTAATGATGGATTCAAAGAACTCATTGGTTCTTGAAAAATCATCGCTATATCATTTCCTCTTAAGTTTTGTAATTCCTTATCAGATAAATGGGCAACATTTTTACCATCAAAAAGAATTTGACCATTAGTTATTTTCGAAATATTTACTGGCAACAATCCCATGATTGCTAATGAAGAAACTGATTTACCAGATCCTGATTCACCTACAATGCCTAGGATTTCATTTTCTCTTAAATCGTAACTAATTGTATTAATCACAGCAGAGTAAACGCCTTCTTTTTTAAAAGAAATTTCTAAATTTTCTATGGATAGTAATTGCTTGTTCATGTGGGTAAAAGTAACGATTTCAAGGGTAAATTAAATAACTCTTACGACTTTAAACGTGAATAATTTCATCCTCTATTAATAAATCCTCTTGGCGTAAGCGAAGAAATATTTGTGCTACAGCAATGGTATCTTTTTCACAATAGGTTACAATACGATCAATGTCTTTTTCTACATAAAACACATGTCCAACTTGGCTACCATCAATATCTCCCTTTGGAGAAGGTATGCCAAGCACTTTACACATCAATTTTAAAGAAGTAAAATGCTTATAATCGCCAAACTTCCATAATTCTAATGTATCTAAATGCGGAATTTCCCAAGGCTTTTTCCCAAACAGATTGAGTTTATTTGGAATTGCAATTTTGTTTATAATCATGCGCCTTGCCAAAAACGGAATATCAAATTCCTTTGCATTATGGCCACATAAAACATGTTGTGGTTGGTTAAAATGATTGTTTAATAAATTATTAAAATCTTTCAAAACTGTAACCTCATCACCGAAAAAAGACGTTACTCTAAAATTACGAACATCACCTTTATTCGCAAAATAACCAACTGAAATACAAATAATTTTACCAAACTCAGCCCAAATTCCGGCGCGGTCATAAAAATCTCCTGGCGTATATTCGTCTTTGCGCTGGTATTGCGTTTTGTTTTCCCAAAGTGCTTTCATCTCTGAATCTAAACTATTAAAGTCAGCGGTTTCTGGAACGGTTTCTATATCCAAGAATAGAATATTATTGAGATTGATTTTTTCTATCATAAATTTTATTTTGAACACTCACCTCTCCAATTTATAAAAGACAGCGTATATTGCTAAGTTGAGTTTACCAAATATAAGTAAAAAAGAGCAATCTACATTTAATGATGACCATGTTGTGCTTAAAACAAACTTTGTTGTTTTGTAGGGTTTTCATGTTCCAAAAGCCATTTTTTACGCCACAGTCCTCCTGCATAGCCAGTAAGCGACCCATCAGAACCAATGACTCTATGACACGGAACAACAATCCAAAGTGGGTTTTTACCATTTGCAGAAGCTACAGCCCGTATGGCCTTCACATCACCAAGTCTTTTGGCCTGTTCTAGATAAGTTCTCGTTTTTCCGTGGGGAATAGCCAATAAGTTGTTCCAAACTTTTTTTTGGAAATCAGTTCCTTTAGGATTTAATTTAAAAGTAAAATTGATTCTTTTATTTTCGAAATATTCATTGATTTGCTGAACAGCTTCTTGCAAATCTATTGGAATCACTGTAGAAACGGCCCCTAAATCAGAAACAGTAATAGCTGTTATTCCATTTTTATCACCAGTAATCATAGCAGTACCGAGCGGGGTTTTTATGTAGGCTATTTCCATTTTATAAAGATAAATAATATTTATTAGTAATACTCTAAAACAAAAAACGGCCTACAAGGAATATCCTGTAGGCCGATTAAAAGAGCTAGTGTAAATCTTAGTTTTCTAGCCCTTTTACCCAAAGTATGGGGAATAGTAGCAAAACCTTAAAATCTCTTTATAAATTATTTTAAATTAGAATATATATATGCCTCTAATCCTTGTAATTCTTCTGCAGACATTGCCTTTGTAATTGCAAAATTTGCTTTCATTACCTCATACTGAGTTGGATCAACTAAAGGTTTTGCATCGTCTTTTAAGAAAGCTATGATATTACCTCCCTTGGCTTTATAAACAGACGCAATCTCTTGAACACTAGGTCCAATTAATTTAGAATCTACTTTATGACATGTTGCACAAGTACCTTTTCCGTTAAAAATAGTTTCTCCTAATTTTTCTGGGGTTTGTACTTCTGCCTGCATACCTTCTGAAGAAGCTTCTGTATTTGCCGCTGGCTCTTGTTTACCAAATGATTCTGTTTCTTGTTTTTTACAAGCGAAAGCTAGAAAAACGATTCCAATAAAGATTAATTTTTTCATAATTTGAAGTATTTAAACTCAAAGTTAACACAATTGCTATTTTTATAAAATGATAATTATCAGCTTTATTTGTTTAATAACAGCTCTACTTCCTTAATAAATTAGCATTATAAAGTATTAAGAATAATACTATTTCATTGCCTCAAAAGTGTAGCCATGAAACAGCAATTTAGCTACAATTCTATTAGGTAATGTTTCTGCACCGCCATAAATTTCAAGATCTCCTTTTTCTAAACCTGCAGAACTTATTTTTTCCATACCAGATACAGCTCCTCTTAATCCGAAATATTTGTTATCCCAAGTGATTATTTCATTTTTAACACGTTTATTAGTAGTAGGGTTTTCAGATCCTAATTTTACGTCATACCAGCTACCAACAAGTCTTGATCTATTTTGCTTTCTACTATTATTATCTAATTCGCTGTATAATGAATTCACTTCATAAACTAAGCTTGGCGCAAAGCCTGCAATAAATACAATACTTTTTTTATTAATGGAGCCAATAACAACATTCACCTCTTTACCAGCAACATCTTGAAGTTGAAAAATATCGCTGTTTTTAACGGATACTTTAGCTTTTACCATCACATCATTTTCAGCCTTAAGTTCGTTTTTTGCCTTTAAATTAGCATCTCCCAAAACTTTATCAATATCTGTTGGTGTTCCATTAATAAATTCTAAAACACCTTTTTCATCTATACCTGCGGCGCTAATAAATTTGTATTTTTCATTACAAACACTCGCCACAATAGCATTTTGAAAACTCAGGCCTTGATCTTTACCATAGTCTAAAACTTCATTTGTTTTATTAGTAGACAAATCAGTTAATACACTCCAATAAACCGTTGACCCATCAATTAATGAACTTACCTTTCTCTCAATTGAAAAAATAGGCCTATTATCTAAAGAAACAATTTTATAAACTAACTTCTGTTTATCTAAAATTGCAACCTCAACATCATCAATACTGATTTTGTCCTTTTTAATTTTAATTTTTTGTGCAAATGTTGTCAAACAGGCAAACATCATAGCTACTAGTAATCCTTTTTTCATATAATTTAAATATTATTTTTTAGCGTAAAAATACGCTTTTTTTCAATCATTTATTTGTTTAATAATACCGCTGCTTCCTTAGCAAAATAAGTCGAGATCAAACTAGCCCCTGCTCGTTTAATGCACATTAATTGCTCCATCATAATTTTATCGTGATCTAACCAACCTCTTTCGGCAGCAGCTTTAATCATTGCATATTCACCCGAAACATGATACACCGTTACAGGAACATTGACTGCGTTTTTTATTTCTCGAACAATATCTAAATAAGCAATTCCTGGTTTCACCATAACCATATCAGCCCCTTCTTCAACATCCCAAAGCGCTTCCTTAATTGCTTCTATGCGGTTTGCATAATCCATTTGGTAAGTTTTTTTATCTTTTGGCACCACAACATCTGATTCTCTCGGTGCACTGTCTAGAGCATCTCGAAAAGGACCATAAAAAGCCGAAGCATACTTAGCGGAGTAACTCATGATGCCCACATTATGGAAACCTGCTGCATCAAGACCTTGGCGCAAGCGCAGTACACGGCCATCCATCATGTCTGAAGGTGCAACAAAATCAGCTCCTGCTTGAGCGTGTGAAATTGCCATTTTTACCAACGCATCATTTGTAGGATCGTTAGCGACATCACCATCAGTTATTATTCCGTCGTGACCATAAACAGAATAGGGGTCTAAAGCAACGTCAGGCATTACAACCATCTCTGGACAAGCTACTTTGATTGCACGAATAGCTTCTTGCATTAATCCGTTTGGATTCCAAGCTTCCTTACCGGTATTGTCTTTTAAATCCTCGCTAACTTTTACATAAATGTTTACAGCGCGAATACCCAAATCAAATAATTCTTTTACCTCTTTTACCGTTAAATCTATTGAACGACGAAAGATTCCTGGCATAGAAGGGATTGCTACTTGTACGTTTTCGCCCTCAGCAATAAACATGGGAAACATAAAATCGGATGGGCTTAAACTTGTCTCGCGAACTAAACTTCTAACTGATTCGTTAACACGTAATCTTCTACCTCTTTGTAATGGAAACATATATTTATGGATTAGAAATTTGCAATCAGTAGCCGTTGTCACAGCTGCTTATACAAATTATTTATGTTATTATTTTAATGCCTCAAAGTTACGGAAAAATAGCCAAGCTGATTGTGATAATAATCACAAAACAAACGAATGATTGGAACAAATTTTTGAGATTATCCCGTTTAAGCACCTGATTCTTAAAAATAGTATTATTTTTGTAAAATGAAGAAATTTCTCATTATTACAAGTTGTTTTTTACTTACAAGTTGTTTTAAAATCACTGAACGCATTAAACATCACAATGATGAAAGTGGTGAATATACACTCACCATTGATTTTTCACAATCTTGGTTTAAAACAAAATCGGCTATTTTTTTAGAAGAAGTTAACGGTGTAAAAATCCCTAATGAACAAGAAATAACCCAAAAACTAGCTGACTTTAAAAGAAAAGCAGCTACAATAGATGGAATCTCAAATGTTAGAACCACAACCAATTTTGATGATTTTATTTTTATAATTAATCTCGATTATAAAAACTTAGAAGCGCTTAATGCAGTTATGAATTCGATTAATAATCAAAAACAACAAACCAACTTTTTACCTAATAAATCTGGGGGATTTGTAAGGAATACCAATTACCCAATTCCTAAAAAATTAGGTCAAGACCCCAATAAAAAAGCAGACCTACAAGCGGCAACGATAACCGCTATTTACTCTTTCGATAAAAACATTCAGTCTGTAGGGAACTCTAGAAGTAAATTGTCTAAAAATCAAAAAACGATTTTCTTGAAACAAAACGTTTATGACGTACTTCAATACCCGTTACTAATGAACAATTCAATCAATTTATAACTATTATGAAACAATTTTCTTTTTTACTGCTCTTCCTTTGCAGTACTTTTTCTTTTGCCCAAACAAAAAATAATAATTACGACTTATTTGTACAATATAATGGTGCTCAAATAACTAAAAAAGTTAGCGCTGCTGAGGTTTTAAATCATTCGTTATTACAAAAACTCAACAAATCAAGTCAATTTATCAGCAATGATGAATTGAATGCAGTTGTAGATTTAAAGAAAAACGCCACTTTTTTAGGAAATTTTACAGATAGTATTACATATACTCAAGCTACAATACCCTTGAAAGATAGTGCTTTACTAAGAGAAATTTTGCTTCGCCAAAAAGAAAGTAATGACGTTATAGCTGATGATAATAAAATTGAAATTTTAGATTTTGGAACTTTTTCAATGATTAAATCAGATCCAAATAACAAGAAAGGAACACTTGCTTGGAATAAGGATTTTATGGTCGTCTTTGAATATACTACTAAATTTCCTCGTAACGCTTACGCTCATTCTTATGATGACGAAGATTATGATGATTACTCTGAAGAGCAAGAGGCTTACGCCGTAACTGATTCTGCGTACATTGTGGTAGACACTGCAGCTGTAGGGATTTTGAATGCTGAAGAATCTTATGAAACAGTATATGATGGACCAACGGTATATGATGGACCTGTAGAGACAGCAGTTGTTGGTGACTTAGAAGCAGCAGAAGCTTATAATACTGTTGAAGTTGTAGAAGAGACAGGTGAAGACCAATATGACACGGAAGTTGTAGAGATGGATGAGGAAGATGATAGTTACGAAACTTACTTAAACAAAAAAGCTCTATTTGAAAAAACACAAACAGAAAAACAAGTGGCCTATGTAAAATCTTTATTTAATAATGGGTTTACAGCGCCGTATTCTGACAAAATCGATAGTAAAGCTGACATCTCTTCTTGGATAAATTACGGTTCATTCCTAGAAAGCACCAGTAATATGTACAAAAATATCCGAGCTTTATCAGGTTTAACCAATTACTTTCCAAAGGAATATAAATTTGGTGATTTTGTAAAAGGAATTAATTTGAATGCTTATTTTGACAATGATAATATTCGACTAGAAGAAATAGTAGAATACAATGACGAAATGGCCAGCATAATGCAGAAGGTAACCAATAGAAAAGTAAATAAAAACATTTATGCTTATTTTCCTGCTGAAAAGCCACTAGCATACATGTCTTATCATCTTAACACAAAAGAGTTGTTGACTAATATCCCTTCATTTATCAATCAATTTTTAGGAGGAAAATCTGAATTTAATAAAGATATCGCTTTATCAATAGACTTGATTTCAACTTTAGTAGATGAAGAAGCTATTTCAACTTTGTTTGATGGTGATTTAAGTTTCTTTTTACACAACGTTAAAAAAGTAGACATTACTACCAAAACTTACGAATACGATGAAAATTATGAAAGTCAAGAAATAGAAAACACGACTACAAAATCGATTCCGTTTTTCTCAATGGTATTTACCTCAACGCATCCTACTTTTGGCGATAAACTAATTCAGTTATTGGTTAGAAAAGAATTTTTACAAGCTGATGGTGATTTATATTACTTTACTAAAACTACAGAATACGGAGATTTCTTTATTTTGAAAGACAAAGATGTAATTGTTATAGGAAACGTTCCTGATGCATTTGACAAATTTTCAAATGGCGGCTTCGTAAAAGACATTAAAAGCAAGCTGAGTAAAAACTCCTTAATGGCAGCAGTAAATTTTGAAGAGCTAGCCAAATCTTATCAAGAGCAAGTTAAAAATCAATCTAACGATGATGCCAAATTAATCAAACTTAGCCATCAATTTAATCGCTTAGAAATGCAATCTCCTAAGAAATTAAAAAACAATAAACTTAGATTTGACATGAGATTAAATGCTGTTAAAGACAACAAAAACATCATTTTGCAATTTTTAGATGCTTTTGAAGAAATGAAATAATTAATTAGTGCTATAAACAACAAATCCCTAGATTACTCTAGGGATTTGTTGTTTATATTAAATCCAATCTTTAGGATGTTCTAATACCTTGATAAGTTTCTCTTCCTCACTGCCTACTTCTGGATGATGATCGTACACCCATTGCACATGCGGCGGCAAACTCATTAAAATTGATTCAATTCTTCCATTGGTTTTTAAACCAAATAATGTTCCTTTATCGTGAACCAAATTGAACTCCACATAACGACCACGACGAATTTCTTGCCATGTTTTTTGGGCTGGAGAATACTCCAAATCTTTTCTTTTTTCAACAATTGGAACATAAGCTTGCAAGAAACTATTCCCAACTTCAGACACAAAGCTGAACCAATCTTCCATCCTCATATCATCAGTAGCTTTGCAATAATCAAAGAACAATCCTCCTATTCCGCGCGCTTCATGACGATGGGCATTCCAGAAATAAGCGTCACATTGCTTTTTATATTTTGGATAAAAATCTGGATTGTGTTTATCACAAGCCGTCTTACACGTTTCATGAAAGTGAACAGCATCTTCTTCAAACAAATAGTAAGGGGTTAAATCTTGTCCACCACCAAACCATTGTTGGATTACACTTCCGTTCTCATCGTACATTTCGAAATAGCGCCAGTTTGCATGCACCGTAGGCACCATAGGACTCTTTGGGTGCAAAACCAAGCTTAGTCCGCAAGCAAAGAAATCTGCTTCGCCTACGCCAAACATTTTTTGCATCGCTTCTGGCAATTTCCCATGAACAGCTGAAATATTAACACCGCCTTTTTCAAAAACTTTTCCGTTCTCGATTACACGTGTACGACCTCCTCCGCCTTCTGGACGATCCCAAAGATCTTCTTTGAATTTGGCTTGACCATCAACAGCTTCTAGTCCAGCTACGATTTGATCTTGTAAGTTTTGTATGTATGCGAAAAACTGATCTTTCATTCTATTTTTTATTTTAAAATTTCACTAATTCGACTCTGCGATTTTTAGCTTTGTTTTCTTCTGAATTATTAGGTGCGATTGGCTTTTCACAACCAAATCCAATTGCTTTTAACCTTTTTATATCGATTCCTTTGGCTGCAAGAGCATACATAACTGTATTGGCTCTATCTGCAGACAATTTTTTATTATGTTCTAAACTTCCAGTGGCATCTGTATGTCCCTCAATAGAGAGTTTTAATGTTTTATTTTTAGACAATAAAGCAAAAATTTGATCCACTAATTTTTGTCCATCATCTTGCAAAGTTGCTTTGTCAATATCAAAATTAATATTCAAAACTGCTTTTCCTTTCGAGTCAATTTCTTTCTGCATCTCTGAAGCAGTTGGCGCTTTAATTGTTTGCTTAAAACCTTCTAATTCAATAACTCCTATTTCAGAATGAGCCGAATTAGAACCCAACTGAATGAATATTTTTCCGTTTTTATGATTCAAAGCATAATTCCGAACTGAATTATCATAAGGACTTCCGGCAGATTGAATGTATTTGTATGCTGCTTTTTCTTCTGTTTGCTGCAGCGCATCTAACTTACTTACAGGAATTTGACCACCATATAATAAAACTGCTCCAATTTTTTTTAGATAATTATCAACGCTTTTATCAAATTTTAATTGATTAAATTCAGCATTAACATCATTCATAATCAAATACAAACTAGCTTTTTTACCTTCAGCTCTAAAAAAAGAATTGCCGTCATAGATAAACAATTTATTGAAATCGAAAAAATTTGTCATTCCGTTTTTGGCAATCTCATTATGCCCATCTTCCAAAACTACAAATCCTTCTGGAGCAGTAACGTATGGAAATACTCCAATAGCTGCTGACGATTCTGGAATTTTGGACCAATCGAATGAATCTACAAAAAGTGTTTCCTTGGAAGCTTCACTACTACCAGCAGCGTTTTCTTTTACCTCAGAAACATTCTTATTTTGAATCGCATTATTTTCTTTTTTGCAGGAGCCTATAATGATACTCAAAAAGGCAAGTGTTAGAATCTTTTTCATTTTATCTAATTAAATAGTTTACAAATAGTTATGCTTAACTAAATTACAACCTATAAAATATAAAAAGTTATTCTATCATTAATTCTAAGTTATCCCTACATCAATTTTTTAAGATTAGCAATCTTGGCAGAAGTCCCAAAAGAAAAGGTCTTACTATCTACTTTAATCTGCTCATAAATAGCTAATGTTTTAGCTTTGTAATCAAATTGGTTACCTACAGAATAAGTTAACAAAAAATCGGCAAACTTTTCTTTTTCTTCCTAGCCCATTTCGAATCTATCAAATATTTTTCTTCGATTTGGTCTATAATAGCTGTTCTTTAATGATAATTAAACCCACAATATTCTGCGTATTGAATTCTTTGATTGCGAAAGTAAAATTTATTTTTCATGTTTAACAGTAACAATTAATTAATTTTATAATTCGCTGGAAGCATATTACCCACTCTTTGCTCTGATAATTTACCCGAAAAACTTATATCATGAACATTTGAATTTAGACCAAATTGATCGATATAAAACGAAGCAGTTTCCAAAATAATTTTTGACTGACCTGCTTTTTTGTGTAACAAACTAAATTCAGCTACAAATTTTTTATTATGCAAGCCTCTTTCTTGTTTTAAGACTTCAACCTTTTTTAAACCTAAAGTATCCTTTACATTAAAACTATCCTTTGGGCTAACTTGATATGATTTTTCGAAGACTAAAAAATTGCCTTTCCCTAAGGTTTCATTTCTTAAATTTCTAAAAAATTCTAATTGTGAACCACTATAACACTTCTGTCTGTTTTTAATTATTTTGGAACTAGAATTTATTTCTTCGAAACGAGATAAACCTGAAAAAAAACTCTGTGAAACGTCTCTAGAGCTAATGCTAACTTTCCAAAATTTAGTTTGAAAACTTGATAACTCATAGGTTATCTTATATCCTAACGCACTATTAATGATTATTAAAGGATTTTGTGAGAATGCTTCTAATGTGGTTTTATCTTTATCATATACAAAATAGATATCGATTTCATTTTCAATTTTTGAAGCTTTACCAAACGAAGTATTACCTAAAAATTGATTTCTAAACAACTCCATCTTTTGCTTTCTGGTAAAAAGATCTTTTTTGATCACAACTTCATCCAAGTTCTCAGCCAATTCTTTTAAAGTGACATACAATTCATTATCCGAATCAATTTTTAAATATTGCGTTTCATACCCTAAATAACTTATGGCTAAAAGAGTATTTAATTTAAAAGTGTTGTCTATTACAAAATCCCCTTTGTTATCCGTCAATGTAGCAACTGTAGTTCCGTCAAAATATACATTTGCAGCAACAAGAGGCCTCCCATTAAGACCAACTACCTTACCCCGAATTTGAGCAAATGAAACAGTAACAAATAAAAGAAGTAAGAGTGTTTTCATAATATAAAAAATTTCAGATTTAAAACTTTAGCCGTAAAAAAATTATTCTTTTAAACCTAATCCAAATAATCTATAAATGTAAATTTAATCAAAAATTATTTCACATTTGTGTGTTCATATAATTCCATATCTAACGGAGGTTCTCCAACAGGAGTAAATTCATTTAATAACGTTCGCTTCCATATAAAATCACATTTCTGAGCCACTTTTACACTTCCTAGATTCGTTTTATGTGCGATAATCTGTAACGTTTTCAAATCTAACTCATCGTAAGCAAAACCCGAAATAGCTTTAACGGCTTTTGTGACCAAGCCTTTCCCTTCAAAATCACTCCCAATACAATAAGCGAGTTCACCTATTTTATCTTCCCAATCAATTTTTTTAATGATAATCAAACCCGCAATTTTTTGTGTATCCAATTCTTTAATTGCAAAAGTAAAGTTTACTTTTCGCTCAATTTCATTATTTTTTTCTTCAATATAGGCTACTGATTTTTCAATAGTTTCATTACTAGACAGTGTGAGTGGGAAAAATTTACTAAGTCGGTCAGTATTATTAAATAAAAAAAGATGCAATGTAGTGGCATCTTTTGCTTTTAATTGATTGATAACGAAATTCTCAGAGAGTGTCATTTACCTTATTATTTTGATTGAATAGCAGTAATTTTGTTGTATATATCAAAAGAAAAAGTCTTGCTATCGACTTGAATATGCTTATAAACAGCAATCGCTTTCGCCAAAAAGTTAAATTGATTATTAACCGAATACTGAACTAAAAAATCAGCAAATTGTTCTTTTTGAGCCCAATCCATTTCATACTTATCTAACAATGTAATCAAATCTTTCTCTTCAATTTGGTCAAGAATAGCTGTCGTTAAATCAAAATCTGTCAACTGATTATCGATTAAACTCGTGTCTTCAATATTCCAAAATTTGGGTACAAAAACCAAAGAAAGCAAAGTGCTCAACATGTTGTCGATCTTTACTTTCTTCTCGTCTCTTAATCCTTTATTTAGCATTTGCTATTATTGATTGTATTCCTTCACAGCATCAATAAACGCCTTAGCGTGATCTACTGGAATATTTGGTAAAATACCGTGACCTAAGTTCACGATGTATTTATCTTTTCCAAATTCGTCAATCATTTCGTGAACCATTTTCTTGATCACTGGAATTGGCGATAACAATCTTGATGGATCGAAATTTCCTTGCAAAGTAATGTTTCCACCAGAAAGGTATCTTGCGTTTCTAGGCGAGCAAGTCCAGTCTACTCCTAATGCAGAAGCACGGCTTTTTCCCATTTCGCCAAGAGCAAACCAACATCCTTTTCCGAAAACAATAACCGGAGCATCGTCAGCAAGTGCTTCAACGATTTGGTTGATGTATTTCCAAGAAAATTCTTGATAGTCAACTGGAGACAACATTCCGCCCCACGAGTCAAAGATTTGAACGGCATTTACTCCCGCTTTTACTTTTTCTTTTAGGTATAAAATAGTGGTATCTGTAATTTTTTGTAATAAAACGTGTGCTGCTTCTGGGTATTGAAAACAGAATCCTTTAGCTTTATCAAAGCTTTTTGATCCTTGTCCTTCTACCGCGTAGCACATAATTGTCCAAGGCGAACCTGCGAAACCAATTAATGGCACCTCATCGTTCAACATTTCCTTAGTCAATTTAATAGCATCAAAAACGTATCCTAACGTTTCGTGAACATCAGGAACAATCACGTTCTCAACATCTTGAATCGTACGAATTGGATGTGGCAAATACGGACCAAAATTTGGTTTCATCTCTACATCTATCCCCATTGCTTGTGGAATCACCAAGATATCTGAGAACAAAATCGCAGCATCTGGAGCGATTCTACGAATAGGTTGCACCGTAATTTCGGCAGCCAATTCTGGAGTTTGACAACGGGTGAAAAAATCATATTTATCACGCAGAGCGATAAATTCTGGTAAATACCTACCCGCTTGACGCATCATCCATACTGGTGGACGCTGTACTGTTTCTCCTTTTAATGCTCTTAAAAATAAGTCGTTTTTTATCATTTTATTGCTATTGGCTAGTCGCTTTTGGCTTTTAGCTGATGGTTTATCTTGTTTTATTTGTTTTAATTACCTTCTTCAGGCATTGGTGTGTAATGCTGAATTACTTCGAGAATTACTTCTTCAATAGTAGGTACTTCAGGAATTATGATATTTTTTATTTTTTTCTCTTCTAGGGCAGCAGCTGTTGTGCTACCAATACAAAAGCAAAACTCTTTTTTGATTTTATTATTCGATAAGTAACTTTCTACAGCAGATGGACTGAAGAACAGTATTCCGTCAAAATTTTCTTGATCCGAAATTTTAAACGGCGCTAATGTAGTTTGGTACACTTCGATTTCGTTAAACGTAATTCCGGCATCTTTCAAAGCTTGTGGCAACGTCTCTTTGCGCAAGTTTCCGCTAAAAAAAGTATAGCTTTGTTGGTTGTAGATTAAGGTGATAATCTCCGCTAATTCTGATGCATAGTCAAGATAAACGTCTACAGTAAACCCATTTGCTTCTAATAATTCTTTGGTTTTGATACCCACACAAAAAACTGGTTTGGTTTTTAATGCTTCCCAGCCGTTTTGCTCCATCAAACTAATAACAGCGTTTTGACTACTAAAAATTAAATTGGTATTGATTTTGTCTAGATCAAAAAGGTTATTTTTAATTTCGATAAAATCTTGTTCTAATAGATCAAAATCTGCGTCCAGAAATACTTGTCTCTGTTCGTCTGATAATGTTTTAGTGGATAAGATGCTTATTTGGCTCATTATTTCTTCAAATTATTTTTGATTTCCGTCATCAGTTTTATTCCTCCATTATTCAGCACTTCTTGAGCCGAATAAAATCCTAGTTTCTTCCATTCTTCGATAGGAACAATTTTATCAACTTCAATTTTTTCTTTTCCGTCAAGCGAAAACAATACTCCTTGAAAATGGATGGTATCTTCTTCTTCATTATAACGTGCCAATGCACCAATTGGCGCCGTACAACCTCCTTCGAGAGTTTTAAGGAATTGACGTTCTATATAGGTTACGATTTCTGTTTCAATGTCATTTAAATGCGAAAGAGCATCAAGTGTAAAGGCATCATTTTGCATCGCCACCACAAGCATAGCGCCTTGTGCTGGTGCAGGAATCATCCAATCTAAGTTGATGTAATTCTCTGGTTTCAAATTGATTCTTTCTAATCCTGCTGCTGCAAATACAGCGCCATTCCAGTCGCCTTCGTTGAGCTTTTTCATGCGCAAATTCACATTTCCGCGAAGGTCAACTACATTGTGGCTAGGATATTTGTTTAACCATTGTGCCTGGCGACGCAAACTTCCAGTGGCAATAGTTCCAGAGCCAGTAAAAAAATCAAGGTTTCCTTTGTGCACTAAAATATCTAAGGTATTGGCTCTTTCAAGAACCGCTGCCTGCACAATTCCTTGTGGCAAAGCAGTAGGAACATCTTTCATAGAATGCACTGCAATATCTACCGCACCATTAATCATGGCAACATCTAAGGTTTTAGTAAATATACCCGTAATTCCTAATTCGTACAGTGGCTTATCAAGAATGACATCTCCAGTTGATTTTACAGCAACAATTTCGGTTTTATAACCTAAATCATTTAACTTTTTCTCTACAGTATGTGCTTGCCAAAGTGCGAGTTCGCTATCGCGAGTTCCTATTCGTATTGTCTTTTCTGCCATTTTTATTTTTCACAAATGATCTAAAGCATTTGATTTTTTAACAATTAATTGTTTTCTTTCTTGAACCATTAAGAAATTAAGATTCATTAAGTTTTAACTATACATACTATCTTAAAATAGTTATTTCTTAAAGCCTAACCTTTGATTTCTTCTACAGTTTGAATTTAAAAACCATTAAGAAATTAATGTTCATTAAGTTTTAACTATGCATACTATCTTAAATTGTCGTTTCTTAAAGCCTAACCTTTGATTTCTTCTACAGCTTGAATTTAAAAACCATTAAGAAATTAAGATTCATTAAGTTTTATATTATATCTAGTCTTTTAAAATACTCATTTACAAAAGGCTTCATCGACTTTGTGATATTAGTTGTATTGAAATTAATTAACAGCCCTTGAGGTTTTTGTAACAATTTCATGTATGTTAATAATTGAGCTTCATGAATTGGCAACACATTTTCTATCGCCTTTAATTCTACTACCACACAATCATTTACCAAAAGGTCTATTCTTAAATCTGACTCTAATTCGAGACCATCGTATTCAATTTTAACTACTAATTGTTGTTTGACATCAAATCCGTTTCTTTCTAGCTCAAACTTTAAACACTGCTCGTAGACACTTTCAAGAAGTCCTGGCCCTAGAGCTTTATGAACTTTTATTGCCAAACCAGTAATTTGATACGATAAATTAGTAACCTCTTTTTGTGTCATTAAATTCTAGTTTATATCAGTTAGCAACTAAATTTACTTTT
This sequence comes from Flavobacterium gelidicaeli, assembly GCF_013294005.1. Lineage (GTDB taxonomy): Bacteria > Bacteroidota > Bacteroidia > Flavobacteriales > Flavobacteriaceae > Flavobacterium. The sequence continues at coordinate 376,830 of NZ_JABSNK010000002.1, read as the reverse complement.
ACTCTTCAAATATAAACTCTTAATGTTTCTTAATTTCTTAATGGTTTAAAAAATTTAAATTTTATCTAGCTTTACTTCGCTGCTAATCCTATTTTAAAAACTTTTTCGATCCATTCAATGCTTTCATCCACCATTGTATCATCGTCTTTTAAATGGTTAGCAAACTGTGTGGTGATTTTTTGAATAATTCGTGCAGAAATAATTTCCGCTTGTTCTTCGTTAAAATCAGCTATTTTTTTACTTTGGAAATTCAACTCAGATTTTTTGATAGCATTCAATTTTTCTTTTAAGGCATGAATTGTAGGAGCAAATTTGCGCCCTTTTGTCCATACATTAAATTCTTCTTTGATTTCTTCGATGATAGCTTCCGCTGCAGGAATATGATTTTTTCTGTTTTCTAAAGTTTCGTCCGTTAATTGCGAGAGGTAATCCATGTGAATTAAAGTCACATCCTTTAAATCCTCAACATCTGCATGTACATTTTTCGGAATTGATAAATCTAAAATCAACAACGGTTTTTTAAGATTTAATATCGCCTTGTCTACTGTAGGGTTTTGAGCCCCCGTAGCAACGACAACAACGTCTGCTTTTTGCAATTCTAAATGTAACTCTGAGTAATCTTTTACAATAAGATTTAATTTCCCAGCTAGTCGTTCAGCCTTGTCTTTAGTTCTATTAATAAGAGTGATGTGCTCGTTCTTAGTATGTTTTACCAAGTTCTCACAAGTATTTCTACCTATTTTACCCGTACCAAATAACAAGATGTTCTTATTACCAATATCTTCAACGTTCTTAATAATATATTGTACTGCCGCAAAAGAAACAGAAGTCGCTCCTGAGCTAATCTCGGTATCGTTTTTGATTTTTTTACTAGCCTGAATTACGGCATTCACTAAGCGCTCCATGAAAGTATTAGCTAATCCCATTGCTTTTGATTGCGTAAAACTGGATCTTATTTGAGATATAATTTCAAAATCGCCTAGAATCTGACTGTCCAAACCAGTCCCAACTCTAAACATATGACTTATTGCTTCTTGGTTTTTATAAACAAAACCTACTTTTTGAAACTCTTCAACGCTTCCATTACTGTTTTCACAAATCAATTTTATCAATTGAAAAGGGTGTTCTGCAAATCCGTATATCTCTGTCCTATTACAAGTAGAGGTAACAATTAAACTCTCAATCCCCTCCGTTTGTGCTTGTTCTAGCAAACGTGTCTTTGCTAAAGTATCTAAGCTGAATTTACCTCTCATCTCGGCATCCGCTTTTTTATAGCTTAGTCCAACAGAATAAAAATAGTGATGCTTTGATTGGTTGTTATTTTCCATATAAATACTTTTCAAGAAAGTTCAGCAAAATTATCACTATACTATTTATAAAAGTAACGCTAGAAGTACTTTTTATAACGCTACATGTTTTTTTATTCCTAAAGGGCTAATAATTACTAAAAAACGCTATTTTTGTACTGAAATCAAGTTATTAGCATTCATTTACTTAGAATGATTCTAAATAAAAAGAGCTGATAATTATCATCTTTTCAACATAAATATATCGCTATGAGTTCACAAGAAATTATAAAGATTGAAGACGACTTTACTTTAATTCGGTTTCAGAATGACAGTACCGAAGTTTTCAATGCACAACGTGAAGTGAGTAGCGGGTTGATTCAATTTCATTTTGGATTGAAAGGAAGTGCAAAATTTAATTTCAATCAAGGAAATTATGCCTTAGATTTAAAAGAAGAAAAATCACTGCTTTTATACAATCCACAAAAAGAGTTGCCTCTAAATTTAGAGTTAGCACCTAACTCGTGGGTGATCTCCGTAATTGTTTCTATCCAAAAATTCCACGCTTTGTTTTCTGCGGAAGCGGACTACATTACTTTTTTAAGCGGTGATAATAAAGATAAAAAATATTACAACGAAGGAAATATTAGCCCCTCAATGGCAATTGTTTTAAGTCAGTTGTTTCATTACAATTTACATCCTTCGATAAAAAACCTTTACTATCGCGGGAAAGGCTATGAATTATTAAGTCTATACTTTAACCGTACCGAAGACCCAAATGCAGAACAATGTCCGTTTCTTACAGATGAAGACAATGTAATTAAAATAAGAAAAGCCAAAGAAATCATTTTAGCTAATATGGCTGAACCACCTGGATTGCAAGAATTAGCAGATCAAGTGGGTTTGACCTTAAAGAAACTTAAAATGGGTTTTAAACAAATATATGGCGACACCGTTTATGGGTTTCTATTTGATTACAAAATGGATTTTGCTCGAAAACTACTCGACAGCGGCTCCTATAATGTCAACGAAGTAGGTTTAAAAATAGGCTATAGCACAGGAAGTCATTTTATAGCCGCTTTCAAAAAGAAATTTGCAACCACCCCAAAGAAATATTTAATGTCAATAAATCCAGCAACTTAAGCAGCATTGATTTTATATATTAAACAATAAATAAAAAATAGTTAATCCCAATTTATAAAAAAGTAAGATTCGTTACTTTTACAAAAGATTTCCAATCCGAAATTTTGGGATTCAGAAAAACAATAAAGAAAAAATTAAAATCTATATGAAAGGTGTATTATTAGTAAATCTTGGTTCTCCTGAAAGTCCAACTCCCAAAGATGTTAAACCGTATTTAGACGAATTTTTAATGGATAAATACGTTATTGACGTTCCTTTTCTATTAAGAGCATTGCTTGTTCGCGGAATTATATTGCAAACAAGACCTAAAAAATCAGCTGCCGCTTACGCAAAAATATGGTGGGATGAAGGTTCTCCATTAGTAGTGATTTCAAAAAGAATGCATGAAAAAGTAAAAAAACAAGTTGAGATACCCGTTTCCCTAGCTATGCGTTATGGAAACCCGTCTATACTAGCAGGATTACAAGAACTAAGAGACAAAGGAGTTACTGAAGTACTACTTTTCCCGTTGTATCCACAGCATGCTATGGCATCAACGACAACTATATTAGTTTTAGCTGAGGAATTGCGTAAAAAGCATTTTCCAGAAATGAAATTTACTTCGGTTCCTGCTTTTTACAACAAACCCGATTATCTAAAAAACTTAGCCGATTCTATAAAAGGACATTTAGAAGGTTTTGATTATGATCACTTATTATTTTCTTATCACGGAATACCTGAGCGACACATTCGTAAAACAGATGTAACAAAATCGCACTGTAAAATTGATGGTTCTTGTTGTAACACTCCATCACCTGCACATGAGTTTTGCTACCGTCATCAATGTTATGAAACCACAAAACAAGTGGTTAAACTATTAGGCATTCCAGAAGGAAAATACAGCCAAACTTTTCAATCTCGTTTAGCGGGTGATAAATGGTTAACACCATACACTGATGTTGAAGTAAATAAAATGCCTGAAAAAGGAATCAAAAAACTAGCTGTAGTCACTCCTGCATTTGTATCTGACTGTTTAGAAACACTTGAAGAGATTGCAATGGAAGCCAACCATGAATTCAAAGCTCACGGCGGTGAAGAATTTAAAGCAATTCCATGTTTGAATGACGGCGATGAGTGGTGTACAACAGCAAGTAACTGGATTAATAGCTGGGCGATATCTCAAAAGTTAGCTTACTAAATGGCGGTTAGTGCAGAGGAACTAGGAACCCAAGACATTAAAAAACTCTTGATAAAACAAGCAGTTCCAGCATCGGTGGGAATTTTATTTATGTCGGTTAATATTTTAATTGACACCATATTTGTTGGTCAATGGATTGGTTCTTTAGCCATTGCGGCAGTAACCGTTGTCCTGCCCATCACCTTTTTCATCTCCTCATTAGGAATGGCAATAGGAGTGGGTGGTGGCTCTGTGCTTTCACGTGCGCTAGGAGCAAATGACAAAGAGAAAGCCTTGTTCACTTTTGCCAATCAAATTATGATGACCTTTTTAATGGCATCTGTGTTTGTACTACTAGGCATGTTTTTTAGTGAAGACATGTTATTGCTTTTTGGCGCTAAAGGTGCCATTGTTAAGCCAGCAACCGAATTCTTTTTTCCCATCATATTATCTGTACCGTTTTTAGCGCTTTGCATGATGGGAAACAACATTATACGTGCCGAAGGGAAAGCAAAATTTGCCATGTATGCCATGATTATTCCGGCATTTGTCAACATTATATTAGATGTTGTGTTTATAAAAATAATGAATTTAGGGATGTTTGGAGCTGCATTAGCAACTTCTATATCCTATTTTATGTGTTTTGTTTTTGTTTTTTGGTTTTTTAGATACAAAAGCGAACTAAAGTTAAAATCAAGGCATTTTAAATTTCATTTCCCCATAATAAAAGAGATTACGACATTGAGTTTTGTTACTTTTTCGAGACAAGGCGTAATAAGTATTCTTTCTATTATTCTAAATCATACACTGTATACTTATGGAGGAGAACATTCCTTAGCAGTCTACGGAATCATAAGTCGCATGTTAATGTTTGCTTTATTTCCCGTTCTTGGAATCACCCAAGGATTTATCCCTATTGCTGGTTACAACTATGGATCAAACAATTTTGAAAGAGTAAAGGAAAGCATCCAAATATCGATTAAATATGCGGCTCTTTTAGCTGCTTTTATATTTGTCTTTATTCTATTTTTTGCAAAACCTATTGTCGCTGTTTTTACCACAGATCCACAAGTTATTGCCGAAACTCCTAATGCCTTGAGGTGGGTCTTTGCGGCTTCTCCCATTATTGCTATTCAGTTAATAGGTGCTGCTTATTTTCAAGCAGCTGGGAAAGCAAAAAAAGCATTATTCTTGACTTTAAGCAAGCAAGGTTTTTTCTTAATTCCGCTAGTACTTATTCTACCAAATTTTTTCGGTATTTTTGGCGTTTGGGTTTCTTTCCCAATTGCCGATGTTTTATCAACAATGATCACTGCTTATTTCTTAAAAAAAGAAATGAACACCAAACTAACAAAACACCCTGATGGATCAATACTATAATTACATTAAATCACTACACCTCATCTTTGTTATTACTTGGTTTGTAGGTTTATTTAATATTGTACGCTTATTTGTTTACCAAATTGAAGCTGCTGACAAACCATCACCTGAAAAGGAAATTTTACAAAAACAATTTAAGTTAATGACGTACCGTATGTGGTATATCATCACTTGGCCTTCAGCTATTCTAGCGAGCATTTTTGCTTTCTGGATGTTGTTTTTTACTGATTTAGGAAACGCTTGGTTAAAAATGCCTTGGATGCATGTTAAACTTGGCTTTGTATTTGTGTTGTATTTATACCATGCTAAATGCCACCAAATTTTCAAGCAATTGCAGGAAAACAAAGTAAATTACACTTCTAACTTCATGCGTATATGGAATGAAGGAGCAACAATTATTCTTTTTGCAGTGGTTTTTTTAGTCGTTTTAAAAAATGCCTTCAACTGGATTTATGGAGTAATAGGCATCATCTCGTTCTCGGTTATCATTATGTTGGGCTTTAAATTCTATAAAAGAATACGAGAAAAGAACAATAATTAGTAGTTCCAAACTTATAATCAAAACTGAATGGCGCAACTAAAAACTCATAACAGAATACAGACAACTATATAAAATGCTAAAAGGTTTTAAATTATCAATGCTATCACTACGAATTCGAATTTTTCTTTCGATGATCGTACTGATAATTCTAGCCTCAGTATTACTGGCTTCAATCTCGATCATTCAATTTAAAACCGAAGCAAAAGAATACCATCAAGAACGTTTAGAACGTAAAGAAAATGCGGTAAAAGAACATATTAATTATGTGCTTTCTACTACTACTTACCCCTTAACTACTGATAATTTAGATTTAATTTTCAAGGATAAAATTCACGAACTGGCACACATTCATAATATTGAAATCAATATCTATAATCTTGACGGAGTACTCTTAAAATCATCCAAAGAAAATTTTTCTGTTGATAAAGCGGCCCCACCTATACCTAAATACATTTTAAAACTCGTACGCTCTTCTATAGAAAAACGTTACGTAGATATTAAAACCGTAAACGGAGTAAAAAACCGCTCCTCTTACACCCAAATCAAAGATGATAAATTCAAACCCTTAGGTGTTTTAAACCTGCCTTACCTGGAAGATGATGGTTTCTATGACAAAGAGCTAAACAACTTTCTTATTCGGTTGGGACAAGTATATTCATTTATGTTAATAGTCGCTTTTGCTATAGCATACTTTCTATCATCTTATATCACGAAGTCTTTAAAAACAATATCCGACCGTTTAAACGAGACTAGTTTTAATCAAAAAAACAAGAAAATCGTACTCGAAGCCAGCAGTAAAGAAATTAACTTATTGATTGCTGCTTATAATCGAATGGTAGACGAGCTGGAAATAAGTGCCGTAAAATTAGCCCAAAGTGAAAGAGAAGAAGCTTGGCGCGAAATGGCGAAACAAGTGGCACATGAAATCAAGAATCCGCTTACGCCAATGCGTTTGACGGTTCAAAGTTTCCAACGAAGATTTAGTCCCGAAGACCCCAATATCATTCAAAAGATGAAGGATTACTCGGAGACCTTGATTCAGCAAATTGACACGATGAATGCGGTGGCTTCAGCTTTTTCTAACTTTGCATCGATGCCAGCACAGCAAAACGAAACGCTAAATGTGGTAGAAGTTGTTGAATTGACGCTGGATATTTTCAATGAAGAACACATTGTTTTCGAAAAAGAATCTCCCGAAATTATTTCGAAAATAGACCGAACGCAACTGATCCGAATTATTACAAATTTGGTTAAAAATGCCATTCAATCTATTCCTGAAGGTCGAAATAAAAAAGTTGCTGTAACGGTAAAAAAACAAGATAATAATGTACTAATTTCTGTAGAAGACAACGGCGTGGGGGTAAAACCACAAGATATAAGTCGTATATTCGAACCTAAGTTTACTACAAAAAGCAGCGGAATGGGCCTTGGATTAGGGATCATAAAAAACATTATCGAAAATTATAAAGGAACAATTACCTTTGAAACTGAATTTGGAAAAGGAACAAAATTTACCGTTTCTCTTCCTATAATTAACTCATAAATAAATACCATGACTTACGAAAACATTCTTATCGCTACTGATAATAGCATTACAACAATAACGATTAATCGTCCAACAAAATTGAATGCTTTAAACAAAGCAACTATTGAAGAATTGCACCTGGCGTTTGAAACTGTTGCAAAAGACAAACAAACAAGAGTAGTAATCCTTACTGGTAGTGGCGAAAAAGCATTTGTTGCCGGAGCTGATATCGCTGAGTTCTCTAACTTCTCCGTTGAAGAAGGAGTACAACTAGCCGCACACGGACAAGATTCCTTATTTAATTTTGTCGAGAAATTAAAGATTCCCGTAATTGCAGCTGTAAACGGATTTGCACTTGGAGGCGGATTAGAACTTGCCATGGCTTGTCATATTAGAGTAGCATCAGACAATGCTAAAATGGGACTTCCAGAAGTTTCTCTAGGAGTTATTCCAGGTTACGGAGGTACGCAGCGTTTGCCACAATTAGTGGGTAAAGGACGCGCTATGGAAATGATCATGACTGCCGGAATGGTAAATGCTCAAGAAGCGCACAGAACTGGTTTAGTCAATCATGTGGTTCCTCAAGTAGAGCTTATTGATTTTTGTACTGCTATGGCTCAAAAAATCATGAAAAACTCTCCAGTAGCCATCAGCATGGCAATAAATGCTGTAAATGCCAATTACAAAGAAGGAGAAAATGGTTTTGATACCGAGATAAAGTCTTTTGGAAAATGTTTTGGAACTGACGATTTTAAAGAAGGAACTACTGCATTTTTAGAAAAAAGAAAAGCAGTTTTCCCAGGAGAATAAGCTTTTAAAAAATTACAATTATAGTAAATATAAAAATCCGTAGCCTGATAGATGATTCGTCTTCAAGCTACGGATTTCTTGTTATTTAAAAATTTTCTAATAATACACGTTGCTTTTAACGAACAAAACTTAATTTTGCATCTTTCTATCTAAAGAAAATAAACCTTTAAACTACATTCATGTCATACGAGCCAGTATTTGCCCTTTTTTGGGAAAGCGTAAAACAAAGTATTCAAAACGGAACTTATGCCAAATTGACTTTGGCGAAGACTATAGGTGACACCGAATTGAAAAACATCTACATAAGACCCGTTTTGCTGGAAGAGGGTGGTTATACCCTTTCGCTATCAGCGAAATACAAGACAGAGGAAATTGAGAGTTTTCATAGTCTTGATGAGGCCTATGCTATTTTGTTCCCTTACATGAACAACCCCTTTTTAACTGCATTATTGTTTACCACAGAAAATGATATCACATTTAAATTAAACAAAAAAAGAGTGGGTAGTATTATTGAGCAAGCACCTACTTTTAAAAGTGCTTCGGATGTAATTATCGAAATGAAAGAAAAAGGGATTATTTAATACTTATTTAGATTTTTAGTCGAGAGAAACCGTAGTACTTTTCGACTAAAAATCATAATTTATTATAAATGAACAAACTATCGTTTCTAATTGAAAAAACAGCATCTTTATTAATCCCAGAAATGGGATACTTTACCTTATTATCTTCAATGATTTGTTCATAAATTGCAACGGTTCTTATATCTGGAATGTTTAGTAGTTTTTTAAAAACAGTGTCTGCATCTAAATCTTTAGCGCTATAATTTATACCACCTTCGGACTTAAACAGCAATAAGGAAACCAGTTTTTCATTACTATATACCACAGTTAAAATTGGAGTATAGACATTCTCTTTGAATTTCAATTTCTCCCCACCATATTGGTAATCGCTATTTACTTTTTTGTAACTTGTTACATTAAACTTTTGAAGTTTCTTTTGCGAACTACATGAAATTAAAACAGTAAACATTAAAAACAGTAGTAAACTAAATTTCATTATTAGCCTTTTTTTAGTTTTAAACACGTAAAAATCCATAGTAATACTATTTATAAAAAAGTCTAATTTATCAGTTCAAGCGGAGTCGAGAATCACTATTGCATTTCGAATTCATTCTAACTGATAAAATCAGCAGACTACCTCGTACTCGTCTTTACTATTACTTCTCCCCATCCCATTCAGCATAAAACTGCGAAAGAAAACCTTCCATATAACGGTGTCTTTCAGCTGCAATTGCTTTTCCTGAATTCGTATTCATTTTATCTTTTAGCAACAACAGTTTCTCATAAAAATGATTTAATGTAGGCGAATCATTGTTCTTATATTCCTCCTTTGTCATTTGCGTATTTGGAGCAATATTAGGATCATACAACGCTCTATTTTTAAATCCACCATAATTGAATGTTCTAGCAATTCCAATAGCACCTATCGCGTCTAAACGGTCTGCATCTTGAACAATAGCTAACTCAATAGAAGAGAAGTCCTTTTTAAAATTACCTCCTTTAAAAGAGATGTTCTCTATGATTTTAATGACGTGATTAATAATTGCCTCATCCACATCCTCTGATTCTAAAAAGGCACGTGCTGTTTTAGGCCCAACAGTCTCATCACCATTATGAAATTTACTATCTGCTATATCATGCAATAAAGCGCCCAGTTGTACAACTGTCAAGTTACACACTTCCTCTTTAGCAATTAGTAAGCTATTTTTATACACTCTTTGTATATGAAACCAGTCGTGACCGCCTTCGGCATTTTGAAGTTTTTCTTTAACAAAAGTGATTGTCTTGCTAACGATATCGTGGTTGTTCATGCTATTTATTTTTTAAAAAAAATGTTGATTTATAAGGATTTAACACCTTACCAATCAACATTTAGTATTCTTTATTTATTAATAAAATTACAATCTTGCTGGCTCTACCCACTTAAAGATATGTGACTCTTGAGGAATTACAATTCTATCAGAGATTCTTGCCATTCTTCCGGGCAATTTCATTAGATAGTCACGTGCTTTTTCGGCTTCATCTGTTAAACCCGTAATTTTATCTATTTCCCATTTATCAATCAATTTTTGCATGATATCAACATAATCGTGTGCGGTATAAACCCCAATACGTTGCGCTGAATCAGAAAACTGTTCAAAGGCTGTACTTATTTTTTGTCCAGATTCTCTCAAGAAATGAGCCGGCATAACAATTTTTTGCTTCATCATATATTGAAAAGCAAGCATCATTTCGCTTGGGTCTACTTGAAAAATTCTAGTCACAAATTCACTGTAAGCATGGTGGTGACGCATTTCATCTCCAGCAATCATCTTACACATTTTTGACAATTTATTATCACCGTATTTCTTAGCCATTTGCGCTACTCTATTGTGAGAAACATAAGTTGCTAATTCTTGAAAACTAGTGTAAACAAAGTTTTTATAAGGATCAGAACCTGTTCCAATATCAAAACCGTCATTGATTAAGTGCTGCGTTGTCATTTCTATCTCACGCATATTTACTCTACCAGACAAATACAAGTACTTGTTAAGCATATCACCATGGCGATTTTCCTCTCCAGTCCACTGCCTGATCCATTTAGACCAACCATTTCCTTTTCCTTCTACTTGATCGATTCCTTCTACGTCCATTAACCATGATTCATATGTAGGCAAAGCTTCTTCAGTAATGGTATCACCTACTAGAGTTACCCAAAAATCGTATGGTAAATCCTTAGCTATTTCGCGAAGTTCTTTCACTTCTTCAAAGAAATTATCTCCTTCAGAATTAGGTAAAAAATCAGATGGCTGCCAGATTTTCTCAACAGGTATTAAGTATTGATCAACAAAGCTGTCCACGTTTTTTTCTAAAAACTGCATTACTTCTAATCGAATGTTTTTTATAGACATTTTATTATATTTTAAATTTTTATTCCTTTCACTACGGCACTTTCAGCCTTTTCTATTAACTCTTCAAAGTCAAATTCACTTACCTTTAATGGGTTGTGTATTGCAAAGGTAAGGCGATTTCCTAAACCAACGGGGAAAAAACCAAATTTAACCATTTTCCAAGAGTTGTTTATGCTTATTGGAACGACATACGCATTGGGCGCATATTTGCATAATATTTTTAGTCCGCTTTGAGCAAAAGGTTTAGGGTGACCCGTTTTACTACGTGTTCCTTCTGGGAAAATTACTGCCGAACGATTGTACTTTTCAATATATTCAGACAAACCTTTTATTGCCGGTAGCGCTTGTTTTGGTTCTTTTCGATCAATTAAAACCGAACCACCGTGAGTCAAATTGTAAGAAACACTAGGTATTCCAGAGCCCAACTCTTTTTTACTTACAAATTTACAATGAAAACGTCTTAAAAACCAAATCATCGCAATGATGTCATACATACTTTGATGGTTGCATACAAAAATGATAGGTACATTCTTAGGAATGCGTTCAATACCATCAAACTTGTACCGTGTCCCCACAAGATTGGTGCACTTTATTAGAAAAAAATTCAAATAATCTACACTTTTTTTATGGGCTTGGTAGCCAAAAACATTAAAACAAACCCATTGAATAGGATGAAAAATAATTAATGTAAGACTAAAAAGTAGGTAATAAATTACCGATATAGGATAGGAAATCAGTTTTTGCATGCTTGAAAAATTAACCACAAAAGTAATAAATATATTTTTACTGCTATTTAATTATGAAACAATAATAGGTTTGACGTTTAATTGTACCTTTGCCATCTAAAAATTAGTATCCTTTCTTTATACCAATGAACTTTAGCTACCCAAAAGACGAAAAATTAAAAAGTAAAATAACCATAGGTTTGCTCTTCTCAGAGGGCAAGTCAGTTTCTAAATATCCTTTACGTTTAGTTTATTGCGCAACCCCTTTAGCTGAAGATCAAAAAATAAAAATGGGTGTTTCTGTTTCTAAAAAAAACTTCAAAAAAGCTGTTGATAGAAACCGCTTTAAACGCATCCTTAGAGAAACTTACCGTCTTAACAAACACTTGCTTATAGACAACCTTGATCAACCGTATGCTTTTATGTTTTTTTACCAAACAAAAGACCGGTTGACGTATGATGAAATCAACACAAAAACGATTCAGCTTTTTGAAAAATTCCTACTTCAAATAAAAAAAGCCGACTAGCGAAGCTATTTTTTGTATTTTTAACCTATAAAAATACATTTCATGAAGCAAATATTCTTTTTTCTTCTCTTATCGCTGTCTTTATTTAGTTGTGAAAAAGCCGAAAACAATTTCGATTCTAAAGTACAAGCGATAATGCTCCCGCCAAAATCAGAGAAATCAAAATTTACTCAAAATGATCTAGCAAGTCCAAGTAAACCTACTGAAGCAATTGAACCAAAAATCATTAAAGAAGGCAACCTTCGTTTTGAAACAAAAGACTTAGGCGCTACTTACAATCAAATTATAAAAAATATTACTGCAAACGGCGGTACTATTCAAAGTGATATTGAGGGCAATGATTATGAAAGTGTTTTCAGAAAGTTAATTATTAGAATTCCTTCTCAAAAATTTGATGTATTCATGACCAACATCACTAAAGGAGTACGCTTTTTTGATACTAAAGAAATCACTTCCGAAGACGTAACAGCTGAGTATATTGATATCAATGCGCGATTAAACGCTAAAAAAACACTGGAAAATCGTTATCTTGAATTGCTTAAAAAAGCAACAAAAGTAACTGAAATGCTAGAAATTGAAACGCAACTATCCCTCATTCGAGAAGAAATAGAAGCCAAACAAGCTTCCTTAAATTATTTGCAAAATCGTGTTGCATTTAGCACCATTACAATCGAGTTCTATAAAACTGTAGCCCAAGAAAGTGGTGCAACCGTTTCCTATGGCACTAAGATTTGGACCGCCATAACTTCTGGATTCAATTCTCTTTCAGGATTGTTTATTTGGTTGCTATCCGTTTGGCCCTATTTAATTATTACTATTGTGGTACTGTATTTTATTCGAAAAAAAATTAAGACAAAAAAATCATAAACAATGCATTCTTTCTTTAAAAAAAAATTCATCCTTCCTGTTGTCGCTTCGGGCTTTTTATTTGTTGGCGTAAGCTTTAAAAACGACTTTTTTGAAGTTGCTAAACAAATCGAAATTTTCACGACTTTATTCAAGGAACTCAATACAAATTATGTAGATGAGACCAATCCTGGAGAGTTGATGGACAAGGCTATAGGCGCTATGTTAAGTAGTTTAGATCCATATACAGTTTACTTTAACGAGCAAGATGTATTGAAATTCAAAATCAACAATACGGGAGAATACACCGGGATTGGTGCTATGATTAGCCGTAAAGATGGTAAAATTATGCTTCGCGAAGTCTACAAAGACTTTCCTGCTGACAAAGCTGGTTTTAAGCCAGGCGATGTTATAATCCAAATAGGTGATGTCGTTCTTGCCGACTTTAAAGAGGATGCTTCGGAATTATTAAAAGGGGCTAAAAATGCTAAAATAGCCGTAAAATACATTCGTCAAGGAAAAACAAACAGCACCGAGATTGTTTTGGATGAAGTTGAAATCAAGTCGGTTCCCTTTTTTGGTAAAATTGATGACAAAACTGGATATATTGTTTTAGAACATTTTAATAAAAAAGCGTCTAATGAAACTAGAATTGCTCTTGAAACACTAAAAAAACAGGGCGCTGAAAGAATCGTTTTAGATCTTCGAGGTAATCCTGGTGGTTTGTTAAATGAAGCCATAAATATTTGCAACTTATTTGTTGCCAAAGACGAAATTATTGTGACCACAAAATCTAAGATTGAGAAACACAACAATGTCTATAAAACTACTTTTGACCCTGTAGATACTCAAATACCATTAGTGATTATTGTAAACGGAAAAAGCGCTTCGGCATCAGAGATTGTTTCTGGAGCATTACAAGATTTAGACCGCGCTGTAATAATGGGGAGTAGAAGTTACGGAAAAGGGCTAGTACAAAAACCGATAAACCTAACCTATGATACCCAATTAAAAGTTACTATTTCTAGATATTACACCCCATCAGGAAGATGTATTCAAGCACTAGATTACGCACATAAAGATAAAAATGGTGCTGCAATTAGAACTGAAGAAAAAAATTACAACGCCTTTAAAACCCGAAAAGGCAGAACCGTTTACGATGGAGGAGGGATTTTACCTGACGTCATTATAGATGAATTAACGAGTAATACGATCACTAATGCGTTACAGCAAAATGACGGAATATTTAATTATGCTACTAAATATTATTACAAGAACCCAGATTTAGGCAGCAAGATTCCAACCATAACAGCTACCGACTATCAGGATTTTAAACAATTTTTAAAAACCGACAAATATTCTTTTGACACTGAAACAGAAGTTGCGCTGAGAAAAACTTTGGCTGTAGCCAAAAAAGAAAAAATAGAGGCCACGATCCAAAACGAATACAACCAATTATTAACGGCACTTCAAAAAAGTCAAGAAACACTATTGGACAAAAATCAAGATCAAATTAGTAAAATGATTACTGATGAACTTATAAAACGGTATCAATATCAAGAAGGACTTTACCAATATTACCTAACAAATAGTGCCGAAATTAAAAGAGCAGTGACCATCTTAAACGATAGTGAAGGCTACAAGAAAATTTTGAAACAATAATGAAACGGTTTTTCAAAATAGTATGCTTTTTGTTCGTGGGCTTTACAAGTGCTCAGGATAAAAAAACAGAAAGCGTCTATTTTGAATTTGACAGGTATGATCTTGACAGCAAACAGCAGCAACAAATCATCGATTTCTTAGTTAAAATTGATACCACAACAATAGAGGCGGTACAAATTTATGGGTATTGCGACGATCGCGGTGATAATGATTACAACTATAAATTATCTGAGGATCGAGTTCATACTGTGCAGCAATTACTATCCTCGAATGGTTTTGACAAAAGCAAAATTGTTGTTATAGAAGGCAAAGGAAGGGTTTTATTAGTTAAAGACGATTACTCAAAAGTGGCTGAGGCACGTACTAAAAACAGGCGTGTTGATTTGTTACTGGTCAAAAAAAATAGTTTTGGTAAGGGTATTTACAATTATATAAAAGAAAACCATAAAGTAGGCGATCGTATTTATTTAGAAACCATACTTTTTTCCATGGGCAGTAGCCAACTCAGTCTTAGAGCCAAAAAAGAATTGGACCGAATTGCTTCCATCCTAAATAAAAATAAGCAAATAGAATTTGAAATTAGAGGCCACGTGTGCTGCACCCCAAAAGATTTTACCGATGCTGTTGATAAAGCCACAAACGAAAGAAAGTTATCTGTAAACAGAGCTAAAGTTGTTTTTAAATACTTGATAGCTAAAAAAATTAATAGCTTACGAATGACTTACATTGGTTACGGAAATAAATTCACACTTAATAAAGGAAGCGAATTAGATCGTAGAGTAGAGTTTTTAATTACTAAAATATAGATCGCCAGCTCTCCTTATTAAAATATTGAAAATTATGATAGATCGAAAAGGCTGTTATCAATAGCATTTTTTTTAATAAAAATTATTCTTTAATCATTTCGATATGCGGAATGTCATCTTCAAGATACATCTCGCTTGATTGCACAAAACCATGACTCTCATAGAATTTTTTTAAATACAATTGTGCACCAATCGTGATTTTTCTTTCTCCATAATGATGCGCTACACCAGCAATTGCTTCGCGCATTAAATCATGACCCCATTTACGATCACGGTAGTTTGCATCGACAACTACGCGACCAATTGAAGCATTATCAAAACTAATTCCAGGTTTAAATAGCCGTGCATGCGCAACAACCTTGCCTTCAAACTCAGCAAACAAATGCAAAGCAACCTTGTCTTTACCATCCAGATCAAGATAGACGCAGTTTTGCTCGACTACAAAGATCTCACTTCGTAGTTTAAGCAAATCATACAACTCATTTACTGAAAGTGCCTCAAAAGGCTTTATTTTCCACTGTAGTGCCATGGATGTTTTTTTTAGATTAGTGTATTGCAATAATTATGACGACCAAATTAATAATTATCTTTTAATAACTGCAACTGATTTGATGATTGCTTCTAATTCGTGCATTAAATCTCTTTTTTCTTTGGAAGGAGAATAACAAAAGCCTTCAATAATCAAAGCTCGGTTATTATCAGGATCCATAATGCTGTAATTGATAAAGGGTCCTGACATAAAATCGTTTTTCAGTACCCAAGTTCCTTTCATCTCATATGTAAGCTTACCATCAAGTTTAATTTGGAAAAAATAGGGCGAATAAGCTTCCTCAGTAATCATATCTGTATTGGGTTCTTTACCATGTATATACAAACTACCTATAGAATCGCGCTTTTTAATAATATTACCCACTAAATTATTAGCATTTTGCAGCGATTTTAACGGCACCTCATAAATCAGGATACTGGTGTTGCCGCTAATAATTTCTTTTTTTAACCAAATAAATTTCGGCTCTTGAACTACATATTGATAATCCGAAGGTACCGCCATACTAATTTGGAACTTTTCGGTGAGCTTTTTGGTATCAAGAAGCGTCTTACGGTTTAATGTTTGACTTTCTTTAATCTCCGAATCGCGAATGGTTTGAATAATTTGTGGCGTTTTATTTTCTATTAATTCTAAAATTGCTGTTGTAGATTTTCCAGAAATGCAAAAGACATTTTGCGGCTTAGCGTATATATTTTCTTTAATTTGGAAATGATTTTCAGTATCTTTCTTTATCAAAATAATGTTTCGACTGTCCGTCATAAAGCCTTCCATCAACTTCACCGGATATTGATTAATAGTGAATAACGGCTCCTCCTGGGGTAAACCTATTACGGGAGCAGCAAATTTATTACGAATACTATCTCCTACCTCACCATTCCATAATTGATCATCGATAATAATCGAAATGGTATTGATTTTACCTGAGGTGTTTTTAAGTGCAATGCTATCTTCCTGCTTACAAGAAAACAAAAAAAGAGGTATTAAAAAAAACAAAAAACGAACTTTACTCATTATTATAAAATTACAAATAGCAGCCCTAATTTAAACTAGTTATATGTATTAACTGTTAATTTTTAACATTATACTGGGCTCGAAATTATTACCACTAATATCGTTCCAATTTTTCAAGTTTAGCAACATAGCTGTAAAAAATAATCTAACCTACGGAATTACAACTAATTTTAGTAAAAAATTAGTTATTTAATTACCTCAGGATTTTTAATTACAAATTCGGTTCTTCAATAAATGGTCTGCTTCAGAGCAAATATATTTTATTCATAAAAAAAGGGGTCTCATTCTAGAATGAAACCCCTTTTTTTTTGTTATAATCTTAACTTCTTATTTTTAATTTCATACCTGGTTTAATAGATTCGCCCTTAATATTATTCCATTTTTTTAAATCTGTAATCGAAACTCCCGGATATTTTCTTGCAATACTATACAAAGAATCTCCTCTTTTTACCGAATAAGTAAGTTGGTTTGCAGCAGTATTTTCTTTTAAAGTTGCTTTAGTTTGGATTGTATCAGTAACTGCGGTTTGTTTTTGTGCAACGATTAATCTACTTCCTTGGGCAATGGTATTGTTTTTTAGATTATTCCATTTTTTTAAGTCGGTAACTGACGTATTAAATTTACTTGCAATGGTACCTAACACATCCCCTTTTTGAACGGTATAGTTTGTATTTACCATTTCAGAGACCGCTAGAATATCATTATTTTTCGCTACCAATTGATTATTAACTTCCTTGGGTTCTGTCTTTTGATAACTTATACTTGTGGTAATAATTTTTAAACGCTTACCAGATGCAATTTTATTACTGCGTAAATTATTCCATTTTTTTAGATTAGTAATGGTGACATGGTATTTTTTAGCGATTGACCCTAAATTATCACCACGACGAATTTTATAATACTTGGTATTACGTTCAACGACTCTCTTACCACTCTTACTTGATGAGGAACTGTTCGTACTTAACCGTGATCGATTGTACGGATGTTCTTTTAAATCCTGCAGATAATCGGCGTAAGCATAAATTTTTTCTTCATTAGAAACAAAAACAGCGATTTTAGCATTTGGTAATCTTAAATAGTGGTTTTTATCATTGTAATGCGGAATCACATTTAACTTATAAGATGGATTCAGTACTTGAAGCTGTGAAACAGGAACATCTAATAAATCAGATATTTGTTTAAAGGACAGTTGCTTTCTTACCATCACAGTATCTGTAGCAAAATGTTGCATTACGGCTTCATCAGGAACGATTCCGTGTTCTTTATGGTATTCATACAAGTACATAGTGGCTAAAAAAGCAGGCACATATCCTTGTGTTTCTTTGGGTAATTTTTTTCTAATATTCCAATAATTTTGCTTTCCGCCAGACCTTCTAATTGCTTTAGAAACATTTCCAGGACCAGAGTTGTAAGAAGCTAAAACTAGTTCCCAATCTCCAAAAATTTTATACATTCTGGACATGTATTGTGCAGCAGCTGCAGTTGCTTTTAATGGATCACTACGTTCATCAACGTAAGAATCAATATTTAAATCATATTGTTTTCCAGTTTGATACATGAACTGCCAAAGTCCGGTAGCACCCATTCTAGAAACTGCTTTTGGATTTAAAGCCGATTCAACAATGGCAAGGTATTTTATTTCTAGTGGAACATTTTCTTTGGCGAAAGCCTCTTCAAAAATGGGGAAGTAATATTGGGATAAACCCATCAATCGACCGAAAGATTTTTTGCGGTATTTTAAATAGGATTTGATGACGTTCTCTAAACTCTCGTTGTATTCAATCCTGAAAGGAGATTTAGCATTCATGGCTTTCAATCTCGATTTTAACAGACTTGTAGGTAAGTCGTAATCCACTTTTTTGTCTAGATCGACATTTTCAATATCAGTGGTAATCTCGTTATATAAATCCAGATTGGTTAACTCATTCATCCAGAGGCTATCGACACAAAGTGCCATGTTGTCTTTTACGAAAGTAGTTTTTAAGGAATCAAGATAGGAAAGCGGAATTTCTTGTGTATTAACATCTTTATTTTGGGCAAATTGTTGCGCAAATGAAGATAGCGAAACACTTAACAATAGGGCAATAGTGGTATTTTTCAAAAATATAGTTTTAATTTCAACAGTAGGCTTATATAAGGCAATTATACCATTTTTTTTACAAAACCAGCCGTTGAAATTAAAAAAATATTTAAATTCTACTTACAAATGAACTACTTAGTCTAAAATAGCAGCGATACCAGGAAGAGTTTTTCCTTCTAACATTTCTAACATAGCACCACCTCCAGTAGAAACGTAGCTCATTTTATCTTCTAGTCCAAACTGTTTTACAGCAGCCACAGAATCTCCCCCACCTACAAGTGAAAAAGCACCTTTTTCAGTAGCGGCTGCAATATAATTTCCTAAAGCAATAGTTCCTTTTGCAAAGCTTTCCATTTCAAAAACGCCTAGTGGTCCGTTCCAAAGAATGGTTTTAGACTCCATGATCACTTTTTCAAAAATAGCTAATGATTTTGGACCTGCATCCAGTCCTTGCCATCCATCAGGAATTTGGTTTACATCAACCACTTTTGTATTGGCTGTATTAGAGAAATCATCAGCAGCAATTACATCAACTGGAATGTGAATTTGAACTCCTTTTTCTTTCGCTAATTTTAAAATCTCTAAAGCCAATTCCATTTTATCATCTTCACAAATAGAATCTCCTATTTTACCTCCTAGTGCTTTCACAAAAGTAAATGTCATTCCGCCACCAATAATCATGTGATCTACTTTGTCAAGAATGTTTTCAATAACAGTAATTTTAGACGAAACTTTAGATCCACCTAAAACTGCCGTTACGGGTTTTTCGCTATTTTTAAGCACTTTATTTAAACTTTCTATCTCTTTAGCCATAAGATTACCAAAACATTTTTCTGATGGAAAAAACTGTGCTATAATTGTTGTAGAAGCATGCGCTCTATGTGCCGTTCCAAAAGCATCATTCACATAAATATCTCCAAGAGAAGCTAACGCTTTTGCAAAAGCAACATCTCCAGCTTCTTCTTCAGAGTGAAAACGTAAATTTTCAAGTAATAAAACCGAACCTGGCTTTAAGTTAGCTGCAGCACGAGTTGCTTGCTCACCAACACAATCAGAAACAAACTCCACATTTACTCCAAGAATTTTTGAGGCTGTAGCCAAAATATGTTTCATAGAGTACTTTTCTTCAACCCCTTTTGGTCTTCCTAAGTGCGACATTAAAATCACACTTCCGCCTTGTGCAAGAATAGCATCAATAGTTGGTTTTGCAGCTTCGATACGTGTTGCATCAGTAACCTTAAAGTTTTCGTCCAAAGGAACATTAAAGTCCACACGGACAATTGCTTTTTTATCTTTAAAATTAAAATCTTTTAACGTTTTCATATTAGTATAGTTTTTTAGTTTTTTATTGACTGAACAACAAATATAGCTTTTTTGAAGTAGTTATAAATTGGGATTATTCAAAAAACACTGCTAAAAATTTACGAAAACGTTATAATTTTTACAAAAAATTATAATAGTAAAATAATGAGACGTCAAAGCAAAATAACTTTTAATAAAGGGAGGCAAAAATATTTAGGAAGTATAAAAAAGGTTTCGACTCCGCTCAACTTGACAAGAAATAACGCTTGGGTTATTAGTGAAATGATAATGTAGAAATATGTAAATTAAACAATGGGTTTCGACTTCGCTCAACCTGACAAGCTGTAATGATTCGTTTATGGGTAAACAAAAATAAGAAAGGGTTTCGACTCCGCTCAACCTGACAAGCTTTGACGGTTTGGATAAATGAAAACTAAAGAAAGTTTCGACTCCGCTCAACTTGACAAGAAATAGCGATTGGGTTTTTAGTGAAATGATAATGTAGAAATATGTAAATTAAACAATGGGTTTCGAGTCCACTCAACCTGACAAGCTGTAATGATTCGTTTATGGGTAAACAAAAATAAGAAAGGGTTTCGACTCCGCTCAACCTGACAAGCTTTGACGATTTGGATAAATGAAAACTAAAGAAAGTTTCGACTCCACTCAACTTGACAAGAAATAACACTTGGCTTTTTAGTGAAGTGATAATGTAGAAATATGTAAATTAAACAATGGGTTTCGACTTCGCTCAACCTGACAAGCTTTGACGGTTTGGATAAATGAAAACTAAAGAAAGTTTCAACTCCGCTCAACCTGACAAGCTGTGATGATTGCATTGTTTTAAAAGTAGCAGTGTACTTTGTTAACAATAAAAAAGTTGGGCACAAAAAAAATGCGGTAACTACAATACCGCATCTTTTACTATTAAAAATAAAATTAAGATTAGTCGTGAACTGGCCCTTCAGTACAAGGACAGTTACTAATTCCTTGTAAGAAATCAAATCCTAATGTAATCATGTGTGTTCCTGAATTATAAGATGCAAGTCCGTTTAAGGTTACTTGGTACGAATAAGCAAAATAGAACTTAGATTTCATAAAACCTACCATTGGCCCAAGGTTAAGGGGTTTCATAGGTTGGTCATTTAAGAAACGGTACGAAGCTCCTACCCAGTAGTAATCTTCGTAACGATTGTATTTTCTATATTTAAAGTTGATATCCGTACTAGAACGTTTATCACTTGCAAAATATTGATAAAAAACCGATGGTTCAAACTCTTCACGATTAGTGGCTCCTTTGAAAACCATACCGGAATACAATTGGTAATTACGAAGTAAATTAGGCTCTACACCAGAGAATTTAGTCGTATTCTTATCTAAGATGTTACTTGCATTAAAAGCAGCGTAAAAACCTTTGTTACGATACAATGCACTTACATCAAAGTTACTATTTGTAGTGAAACGATTATCCGTTACACTAGGGTCTAAAACAGGGTTCTCATAATCCGGTCTAAACTCGTTAATATCAATTTTGAAATTGTTGTAATTGTACGAAAGTCCAAATGATAAATATTGCTTAGAGTAATAATCTAAGATCAAGTGATGCGCAAAAGATACCTTAGCACCTGTTTGACGTGTATAACCGTTTTTATCATTGTACAATGAGATTCCTACACCAGAACGATCTAAAACTCTAAAATCAGCATAAAGAGATTGATTGTCTGGAGCATCTTTTATACCTACCCATTGCGTCAATCCATTGACTCTAATTCTAAGATTATCTCCAATACCAGCATAAGCAGGCGAGATTATAAAAGGATTATCAGCAAGGTACTGCGTAAAAACCGGCAAGTTTAACTCTTGACTGTAACCTGATGTGGTTACAGCCAGAAGTAAAAAAGATATTAGTATTTTTTTCATGATTGTATATTTAGTAGATAACTTCAATTAATTGGTTCTTGTTATCTATATAAAGTAAAGTGCCCTACAAACTCGCGGTTGTCTTTATTATTATTCAGTTTAATTACATACCAGTAATCTCCAGAAGGCAATTCTTCGCCTTTGTATTTACCATCCCATTTATCACCAATTCTATATTTAGCAATTGCACGTCCGTATCTATCGAATATGTCAAACGTTAAATCAGGATAATTATTAGAACAACCAGGACCCCATGTATCTAATGTACCATCACCGTTAGGCGTAAAGTAATTAGGAATACAAACATCAATGAAAGTGAACTCTCTACTTACGGTAACCGTACAACCGTTTTTATCTCTAACAGTCACAGGATAAATTCCTGTTTTGTAGAATGCGTACGTACTTTCTTTAGTGAATGCTTCACCATTAAAACTGTACTCATAGTCACCCGCACCACCAGTTGCTGTAGCTTTGATTTGGTTTAAATCACCATCATCAATAGCTAGTCCTAATGGATCAACTTGAATAATATCAAAAGGATCAGTTGCTTGAATACATCCGTTGGTATGCCTTACACTTATACTATGTGTACCTGGTGTTAAGTTTTCGAATATATTGCTTACTTGCCAGTTTCCTAATCCGTCTAGATCAAAATCTAAATCCGCTGGATCATTACTATCATCAAACCTTACTAGTACTGTATTTGCTTGTGTGTTATTCACACAATCATAAGTTACAATAGCTTCTGGATTTAAGACAACTGCGTCTGGCATAATAACTTCTATTTCAGTTTCACAGTCATTAGCATCTTTAATGTAAACATTATGTGTGCCTCCTATAAGATTTGTAAAATCAAATAATGTTTGACCTACTGCTCCTTGCGTATAAGTACCATTCTTATCGTCTAGACTTACTTTGTAAGGGGCCGTTCCACCAAATATTTCAATAGTAAATGCTCCATTTCTATCACCTGAACAAACTTCTGGAATAATTAATAAAGGGTCATAAGTAGCATATAAAATTGCAGGTTGTTTGATTTCGAAATCATGAACAATATAACAACCGTTCTCATCTTGTACAATTACTTGGTAAATACCTGCTTTTAAATCCTTAAATATACCTGAGTCAAAAAACTGATCTAAATCTGGAGAAATAGCATATTTAATTTGACCTGTACCTCCTGAACCTACAGCTGTAAAACTTCCGTCGTTTGAACCGTTACAAGTTATATCAACCTTAGTTGTCGTTGATGTTAGCGGTGTTGTTGGTTGTATTATTGAAATAGGTTCAAAATAACTACAATCTAAACTTGTTACTCTTACAAGGTAATCTCCCGCAGGAAGATTAGTAAACTCACCTGGATATAATTGTGTAGGAGTAGGAACAATAGCATTACCTAAAGGATCAACTAAAGTATATACATAATTTCCTAAACCTCCAGTTGCAATTACATAAACTGCTCCTGTTGCACTACCTGTACATTTTACATCAACCTTTTCAAGTTTGTCAAAAGTAAGTGTTGGTACTGGTGAGAATTCAATAGGATTAGATATAAAACTTGTACAACCATTTTGATCTTTTACATAATATTGATACTCTGTAGCAGTAGTGGTCATAGGTAATGTTATCACAACAGAACTTGTAAAGGCAACTGGGAAATTAATTCCATCAGTACCATAATAATAAGGTCCTGTTCCACCTGATGCTGTTAACCTAACTTGTGGTGCAACAGTACATGTCTCTGTTCTTTCAACAATCAATTCAGCTGTAACGCGGGTTGGTTCATTAAGGACCACCGTGTTTGAAGTACTAGTACAAGTCCAATCATCAGTAACGATTACTTGGTAACTTCCTGCTTTAAGATTAGTAAATGTAGTTGCTGTTTGAGGCGCAGTTGTAATAACAGTACCGTCTAACAATGTCCCAACTAAACTAAAGTTATAGTTACCAGAACCTCCTGTTACAGAATCAACTGTAACTACGCCATTAGTATCACCATAACAAGATAATAAGTTTGCATTCAAGCTTATTGTTGCAGTAATAGGAGTTGGTACAACTAGTGTAACAGTTTCTGTAGCTACACATCCTTTGCTGTCTTTTACATTTACTGTGTATACTCCGGCAGTTAAGTCAGTATAATCAGTAACATTAGAATATGCACTGAATGGTGTACCATCTTTAAGCACTTCATATTGATACTCACTTCCCCATCCGCCTGAAGCGCTAACTGATATTGAACCATCGTTATTACCTGTAATACAAGTAATCTCTGTATGCGTTTCAACTAAAGTTAATTCAGCAACTGGCTGGTCAATTGTAAATACAGTTCTCACTGAACAATAAGGAGTAGCAACTAAAGTAGCTGTAAAAGTGTACTCACCAGCTGTTAGGTTAGTCAAATTCAATGGTCCTGCTGTAGCAGAAGTTCCTGAACTTGGTGTAGGCCCTGTAACGGTATAGCTAAACGCTCCCGCATCATCAGTTGGAAGTACTTGCGTATCGATAAGTGTAATAGTTACTGCTCCTTCATTAGAACCAAAACAAATAACATCACTCGTTTTTACCGCTTGTAATTCAAAAGTCTTCGGATCATTAACGTAATGCACTGCTTGAATACTACAACCAGTAATTGAATTGAAAGCAGTAATAATATAGTTTCCTACATTCAGATTATTAAATACTCCCGTAGTATTAACAGCTTGTAATGGTACACCTGCATCATCAGCTAGTGTGTACTCAATACCTGTAACTGGGTTTCCAGCAACATCTACTGCTGTAGCGGTGATACTTTCTAAATCCCTACAAGTAATTCCAACTTTATCAATTGTAATTTTATCTAAAGCAATGTATTGATCAATAATTACAGTAGTAGTACTACCAATACAGTTGTTATCATCATAAACTTTTACTGTGTATGAACCACCAGCATAATCTGCTTCGGTATATACATTAGAAGCACTAGTTTGTACGATTGTAGTTCCTTTACTAAATTCATAAATCACATAGTTGCTTGAACCACCAGTAACTCCACTAACCGTTATTGTAGCATAATTTGCTCCGTTAGTTCCTGCAGTACAACCAAATTGTGTTACCACTGGAGTAGGTACTACAATTGCGGCTGGTTGAATTAATCTAATATCCTTACTAGCAACACAACCTCTTCCAGATCTCACAGTAACGGTATAATCACCTGCTCTAAGATTTTCGAAAACATTATTTGGAGTTGCACTTCCACTTACTGCAGTACCACCTATAGTTGTACCAAAGTATTCATAAGTGTAAACAGGATTGTCATTTACACCCACACTTGTTGCACCAATAGTTGCAGTAATGGTTCCGTTATTACCACCGTTACAAGATATGTCTGTTTTTGTAACAGTTAAATTAGTGATTGGGGTAGCTATTTCAAGATTAACAGTTATTTCTGCAATACAATTTGTAAACACGTCTCTTACAGAAACAATGTGCGCCCCTGGAGCTAAACCTGCGAAAGAAAAACTATCCGCATTTTGAACAACACCACCATCAATTGTAAATCTATAATTACCAGTTCCTGAACCACCTGTTACAGTAGCATTAATAACACCATTATTAGTATCACAACTAGGTAACGTAGTCGCTATTGCTTGTAAATTAAGTGGAGCTAAAATACTAACTAGAGCTGGTATAGTAACTTCACATTCATTTGCATCCTTAACAGTAACGTCATAATCACCTGAACTAGTTACTGTAAAAGTAGGACTAGTCTGGAAACCTGAACCAATACTGTATTCATAAGGTGCAACACCTGATGCAACATCAACTGTAAAGGTATAATCACCCGTTGCAGTAGGACATTGGCTTAAGCCAGAAATTGTAATTCCTGAAGGAAGTGGAGCTGTAGCAGTAGTAACATTAATAAAAGTTGAACAATTGTTATTGTCTTTTACATAAACATCCCAATTTGTAATTGTTTTGTCAAGTACTTTATTAGCAACTGCACTGTAATCAGTAGGAGTAGGAATTACTCCGGCGCCTACAAAAGCATATAAGTATACTGGTGTTCCACCTGATGCTGCAACTGTTACTAATGCATCTGTATTACAAGTTGCATTTACGTTACTTACTGGAACTAATATTAATGCTGTAGGTTGTTTTACAACCACTGTAGCATCAGCAAAACAATTAGTAATATTATCAGTCACTCTTAATGTATAACTATCAGCTATTAATCCTGTTATTGTAACAGTATCTCCAGTTGTAGTCATTGTCATTGTAGCGGGACTAGGCGTTAATACCGGAGTAAATCCACCTTTAAAATTAGCTGCTTTAAATTCGATGACACCATTAGCATCACCCACACAAGCCACGTCTTTAATAACTTGACCTGAAACCGTGATATTAACCACATCATCAACTGTGTAATACTGTTGTGCAGTACAGTCATTAGCGTCAGTAACTTGAAATAAATAGGTTCCTGCAACTAATCCTGCAAACACGTTAGATGTTTGAGGAGTTCCTACTGTAGGTTCAATAATATTAAAACTTAATGGTCCTACACCATTTGTATAAGTAACAGTAACTGTACTTGTTTGATTTGCAACTGGGTTACACCAGATATCAGTTCCTGTTATAGTAGTAATCACTGGAGGATCAAGAGCATCAACGGTAGTTGTTACTGCTGCTGCAATAGTACAATCATTGGCATCTTTAACTAAGGCACTAACCGTACCTGCTTTAAAGGTCTCAAATGTGTTAACATCTGTATAATTAAATCCGTTATCAAAACTATATTTATAAGGTGCTGTTCCAGTAGTAGGATCAACAGTTACCGTCACTATTGCTGGTTGGGTAGCATTTGCAGCTCCACATGACAATGGCGTAGTAACATCAATTGTTGCTGCCAATGCCGTAGGCTGAGTAATAATTACATCTTTAGTCACTGGGAAACAACCTTTGGCATCTTTTACTTCAATAGTATACGTTCCTGCAGTAAGGTCTTTGAAGACATTAGAAGCTTGAGCCGTAGCACCATTAATAGAATAGCTGTAAGGTGTAATACCATCTGCAGCTGTAATTGTGATCACACCATTATTTCCTCCAACACATTTCACATTGGTTTGTGTGAATGTAAAAGTTGGTGTTGTTTTAGGAGTAACAATAATTTCTTGAGAAATTGCTTGACATCCTGCACTATCAGTAACTCTAAATGTATAAATTCCTGGTGTGCTCGCTATATATGGCGTACCTGTAAATGTAGTATATCCAGCTCCATCAATATCTACTTCATAAGTAGTATAAGCTAATGAACCTTGAGTAGCTAGGAATGTAATTGAAGCATTATTGTCACATGTCAAATCTTGTGTTAATGTTGCTTGCAATAACAATTCTTGGTTTAGAGTATACTTTTCAGTAACGATACATCCATTAGCATCTTGCACGTAAAAGTCATACGTTTTTGGTGCCGTTAGCACAAAATCAGGTGATGATTGATAACCATTACCAATACTATATCTTAATGGTCCCACTCCTGCACCAGTAATGGTAACAGTAATAGGATTACCATCATAACAATAAATATTAGCTAATAAATCAATTGTAGGTAAAGGATCAATTACTAAAGTAAGTAGATCTTGTGCCGTACAACCATTTACATCTTTAGCGTAAGCAATCCAGTTTAGACCTAAAGTAGCATCTAAAACTGCAGTGTTAGTAGTTGTATAATCACCTGCTGCAGGTGCTGGATCTGAAGCTAAAGCAAAAGCATAAGTATATCCCGGAGTTCCATCAGAAGCGATAGCACTAACTTTTGCTCCAAAATTACAATTTGCATTTTTATCTGATTTTGCTACTAAACTTAAAGCTTTAGCAGGCTCAGTAACGGTAACGGTAAATGTTGCCGTACATAAAGAGGTTTCATCAGTAACAACAATTTGTTGCGTTCCTGCTGGCAATCCTGTTAAAGTGATTTTTGGTGTTGTTTGTCCAGAAAAAACAGGAATTCCATTAACACTATAACTATAGGTACCCACATAATTGTCTACTGTGAATTCAACAACTCCATTACTTTCACCAAAACATTTAACACCACTTATTACTTGACCCGTAACAGTAACATTAACTACTGGATCAACAGTGTAATACTGTTGAGCAGTACAACCATTAGCATCTTTTACTTCAAATAAATACGTACCAACTGCTAGACCCGTAAATACCCCTGATGTAGCACCCGATGTGTTTGTAGTAGCCGAAGCTGGTTCAAGAATAGCATAACTTATAGTACCAATACCATTTGAATGGCTAATTGTTACTGTACTTGTTGTATTTGCTACAGGCGCACAATAAATAGGCGTTCCAGTAATAGCTGTAATAACTGGTGGGTCTAAAGCGTCAACAGTTACTGTTGGAACCGTAAATAGACATCCTTTAGCATCTTTAACTATTGCATTAACTGGACCTGCTGTAAACGTTCTAAAAGTAGCATCAGATGAAAAGTTTGTACCACCATCAAAGCTATACTCATAAGGAGAAGTACCTGTACCTGCAACAACTGTTACAGTTACTACTGCCTCAGTTGCAGCGTTTGCTGGACCACATTGTAATACTGTTGTAACAACTGCTGATGCATCTAATGCTGTAGGTTGGTCAACAATTATAGAACCTGATACATAATCACATGATTTAGCATCAGTAACTGTTACTTGATAAGTAGTTCCAGCGACTAAACCAGTATAAATACCTGAAAGATCTCCTGTTGTGTTTGCTGGATTACTGGTCAATACATACGTATATGGACCAATCCCTCCAGTAACATCAACAGTTATAGTACCATCATTACCACCATTACAACTTACATCTGTGACAACAGGCGTAATGGTAGGTGTTGGAATTGCATCAACTGAAATACTTACTGTTGTAGTACATGCAGTTGCATTATTAGCATCTGTAACCGTAAAGAGATAATCTCCTGCAAGTGTAGCTGTATAAGTTTCAGATGCACCACTTGTAGGCCCACCATTGTACGAAACTTGATATGTATAATTAGCCGGAGAAGTTGTATTTCCTCCAGTAGTAGTTAAAGTAATTATTGCATCAGGAGTTCCTGTACAATCTAGTTCTTTAGTAATCGCTGCTTTTAAGTCTAACTGAGGATAAACAATATAATCCACGTTTGCAGTACAGCCGTTACCATCTTTAATCACTAAGTTATACGTTCCTGCTGCATTAAATGTAAAATCTGTACCAGTTTGAAAAGCACTACCGTTTACACTGTAAGTAGCGTCACCAACAATAGCTGGATCAACAGTACCTGCAATAGAAATAGTAAACTCATTACCATCATAACATATAGATGTTACTGGGTCAATTGTAGGTTCAGCATCTGCTAAAACGGTTACTGGAACATTTACAATACAACCGTAAGCATCTTTAGCGTACACATCATAATCAATTCCTGCAATAGAACCTGCTCTATCAAAAACAGCAGTAGTAACCCAATCAGTAGCTACAGTAGGAGTTCCTGCTGCAACAACTTGATATGTATACGGCCCTGTACCGTCTTTGGCTTCCGCCGAAATCACTCCTAGGTCATTACAATTTGATTTTTTAATTGCTGATGCGGTAAGCAATAACTGTGATGGAGATTTTTTAATATTAAATTCAGCAGAAACAGCACTACATCCTGCGTTAGGACCAGTTACTTCTTTTACTAATACATAATATGTACCAACAGTAAGTTCACTTGCTCCCAAATCTGTAACATTTAAAGTTGCTCCTGGAGCAATAGTCACTGGAACAGTTATTCCTGCACCCGCTATTAATTTATTTGTGAAAGCTTCATATACTTGGTAAGTAACTGTAACTGGAGATCCTGGTGCTGGTGTTGTATATCCATTTCTAACATCAAAGTTTACACTACCATAAGTATCACTAAAACATTTAATATTATTCTCAACTACGTTAGTTAAAGTTAATGATGTGTTTGTTGGTATTGGACCTGCAGCTGTTTCAAAATAATAACATTTAGTATTTGAATCATATACTACAAAAGTATAGGTTACACCAGGTAATAAGCCTGTGAAAGTAGTTGCTTTAGAACCAACAGCACTTTCTGCTTGCCATCCATCTGATCCATTAGTTGTAAAAAATTGACCAGGACCTCTATAAATATTAAAAGAGAATGGACCCGCACTAGCTAAACTTGTACCGATACTAACATCTGCAGTACCTCCTGAGACACAATTAGCAGAATTAATAATATTGATTACTAAATCATCAGGTGCTGATGCAATTAAAACATTATCGATAGTTACTTGACAACCATTTGCATCAGTAACTCTAATTTGGTATAATCCAAAATCTACAATATCAAAAACCACAGATGCACCAGGAGTGTTTAATTCCTCTTTATAATAGTTATTGATACCAGTAACATAATAGTTGTAGTTAGCAGTACCTCCTGTAACACCATTAATTGTTATAGAACCTTGAGAAATAGTAGGTGAACCTGGATTACATTTAATGTTTTCTTTTTCAAAATCAATAACGATTTTGGTAGGCTCAGCTATAGTAATATTTCTAGTATCAAGACAACCTTTACCATCTTTTAAAGTCACTGTATATGTTCCTGCCGCTAAACCTGTAAACGTATTTGATGTTTGGAAAGTGGTACCACCATCAATACTATAAGTAAATGGTGCTTGTCCCTTTGTAGCGTCAATTTGAACACTAAATGCTCCAGTTGTATCACCATTACATTTAATAGTTTGTGTTGGTGTAGTTCCAGTTATCAAAGGATTTACAGCTGCTACAATAACAATTGCTGTAGTTGTAGTAGCAGTACAGCCGCTAGCACTAGTATCAGTAACTGTAAAAGTGTAACTACCTGGAGTACTTGTAGTAAATACATTAGCTACAAAAGTTCCTGTATTAGGTGTTGCAGTATAGGTATAAGTACCGTTACCTCCATTTGTTGTCAATGTAATTTTAGCATCAGCAGGTAAAGTACACGTAATATTCTTATCTAATTTAGCACTAAGTGTAAGGATTGGGTTTACGGTAATCGTATTACTTATAGCAATACAACCGTTTCCATCTTTCATTCTAATGATATAATCACCAGCTGCTGTAACTGTAAAAGTATTCCCAGATTGATACGTACCATTGTTGATACTGTATGTAATAGGGCTTACAATACCTGTTGCTGGAGTCGTTGTATTTAATGCAGTAATAGTATAGGTTCCTGAACCCAAACATTGACTTGTAGCAGAAGCTGAAACTGTAGGTACAGGATCAAAAGCTATAGTAACATCTACTCGAAAAGTACAACCATTAGCGTCTTTAGCCCAAACGTCCCATTCTGTGTTTGTTGCTGGATCTAAATTAGCTGTTTTAACAGTACTATAATTTGCTGCAACTGGTACAACATTATTTTGTACAAAGGCATAAGTATATGTTGCAGTACCTCCTGATGCACTTACTGTAACCGTAGAAGTAGCAACATTACAATTTGCATTACTATTTGAAATAATACTTGCTGTTAAGCCACTTGCAGGTTGGTTAATTGTAACCGTTGCTGTTGCAGTACAGCCTGTAGCTTCGTCAGTAACCACAACTGCATAATTTCCAGCAGCTAACGCTGTCAAATTAATTGTTTTTGCACTTTTCCCTGTAATTGCAGTTCCTGCATTAACTGTATAACTATAAGTTGTAGCAAAACCACCTACTGTATAGTTAGCACTTCCTGTACTGTCACCAAAACATTTTACATCCGTTAATTTATTTCCTGAAAGCGTTATTGGTGTTGCTGGTTTAACTTCAAATGATTCAGTGTAGAAACATCCGTTAGCATCCGTTACTTTAAAGTTGTACGTATTTGGCGCAAGCCCAGCAAAAATACCATCTGTATTCGTTGCACTAGCAGTTGGAGAAGTGATTTGATATGTTAAAGGAGTTTTTAAAGTCCCTGAAGCAACTGTTGCCGTAGCAGTAACTGTTGTTGTAGTAGCTGTACATGTAACTGCCGCTGCTGCAAAAGTTAAATCTGTTGGCGGATTAAGTGCTTTTAGTACAAGTGATCCCGTAACGATACAACCATTTTTATCTTTAATGGCATAATTAACAGTTTGATCAGCACCAGTATCAGTATATGTTTGAGTATTTCCTGGAAGATAATTTAAACCATTATCAAAACTATACGTATAAGGAGATGTTCCTGTTCCTGCATTAGCAGTTAGAGTAACAGTTGCTATTTGTTTAACATTTGTAGTACTACAAGTAAATCCAGTAACATTTGCGGTTACTGCTAAACTATTAGGCTCTACAATTGTTACCACAAACGATTCTGTACATTCTTTACTGTCTTTTACATAAAAAGTATAAGATCCAGCTGCTAAACCTGTAAAAGTAGCATTAACACCATAAGTTGTTCCGTCATTACTATACGTATATCCAGTTCCTGAACCACCTGACCCAATAAGAGTAACAGATCCAGTTGCAAGTCCGTTACATGTTACATCAGTTTGAGAGGCTATCGCCAAGGTTGGATTTGTACGTGCATCGATTGTTGCTGTAACGGTAGATTTACAACCGTTAGCATCAGTAATTACAAACGTATAAGAACCTGCATTTGCAACAAGTACAGGGTATGTAAATGTTGGCCCTGTAACTCCTGTAATTGGAGCACTAGCTGTTGCAGTACCTTTTTTAACAGTATAGCTATAATTTGCTTTTCCGCCCGCAATGGTCACTGTA
This sequence comes from Flavobacterium gelidicaeli, assembly GCF_013294005.1. Taxonomy (GTDB): domain Bacteria; phylum Bacteroidota; class Bacteroidia; order Flavobacteriales; family Flavobacteriaceae; genus Flavobacterium. Next base: position 343,879 of record NZ_JABSNK010000002.1, on the reverse strand, counting down.
ATTGATCCATCAGGAGTAGTAGAACAATCTAATTGTTTAGTTGTAGCCGCCGTTGTTAATTTAGGATAAACAGTAATTGGAGCCGCTGTATTTGTACAACCGTTTTTATCCTTAATTGTTACTGTATAAGTTCCTGGAGCCACATTGAATGTGTTTCCTGTTTTAAAGTTAGTTCCATCAATACTGTAAGTAAATGGAGTAACTCCTGTAGTTCCTGCAGTTGCAGTAATTGTAAAGTTAGTTCCAGTTGCTGTACACTGGTTGCTTACCACAGCAGTTACAGTAGGTGTCGCATCAAGAACAATAGTAATCGTTCTAAATGTTGTACAACCATTTGCATCTTTAGTATAAACATCCCACACTAGGTCAGCTCCAGAGTTAGTATCAACAATTACAGGATTTGTACCATAAGTAGTAGGTGCTGTAGTAGTTGTTTTTACTGCTGCATACTCATAATTAGCTGTTCCGCCTCCAGCAGTAGCTGTAATTTGAGACAAGAAGTTATTACAGTTTACATTAGTTCCTACAGCTGTAAGTGTTAATGCCGCTGGTTGTGCAATAACTACAGTTGTTGTAGCGATACATCCTGTAGCGTCATCTTTTACATCAATTTTATAAGAACCTGCAATTAATCCTTTTACATTAATCGTATTATTTGTTTTTACAGCAACTCCTGTTGCTGGTGTAATGGTATAAGTATATGCTCCTACAGTTGCATTTCCTGAAACTGTGAAGTTGATTTCTCCATTTGCATCTCCGTTACATTTTACATCACTTACTTTATTTCCTATAACAGCAATAGGAGTAACTGCTTTAATTTCGTATGATTCAGTGTAGAAACATCCGTTAGCATCGGTTACTTTAAAGTTGTAGGTATTTGGCGTAAGCCCAGCAAAAACACCTGTTGTATTTGTTGCTATAGCAGCCGTTGGAGCCGTAATTTCATAAGTTAATGCACCCACACCATTAGTAGCCGTTGCTGTAACAGTAGTCGTTGTAGCGTCACAAGTTACTGCCGCTGCTGCAAAAGTTAAATCCGTTGGTGTATTTAATGCTTTAAGTGTAAGTGTTCCTGTAGCTATACAACCATTCTTATCTTGTACGGCATATTGAATTACTTGATCGGTACCGTTATCAGTATATGTTTTAGTATTTCCTGCTAAATAAGGAGTGGCGCCGTTATCAAAACTATAGGTATAAGGAGTTGTTCCTGTTGTAGGCACAGCAATGGTAACTGTTGCGGTTTGTTTTACATTAGTTGCACTACAAGTAAAAGTTGTAGGAGTAGCTGTAGCTACTAATTGTGTAGGTTGAGTTAAAGTAATAGTACCTAAACCAACGCAACCTTTGCTGTCTTTTACTTCAAAAGGGTAAGCAGTACCTGCACTTAAATTTTTATAAATTGATGTAGTTCTGAAAGGAGAACCATTAAAACTGTAAGTATAGCCACCAGAGCCACCTTTACCTAAAAGTACAACTTCACCGTTTGCAAGTCCAAAACAAGTAACTTGTGTAGGAGTAGCATCAACGGTTGGGTTAACAATACTGTTTATAGTAGCTGAAATTATTTTTTCACAACCAGTAGCATCCTTAATTGAAAAAGTATATACACCTGCTGCACTAGCTGAATAGCTGAAAGCATTAGCTGTAACATTTACAGAAGTACCATAACTACCGCTGTCTTTTTTAACAATGTAGGTATACGGTGCAGTTCCTTCGGTAATTACAACATCAATAGTTGCATTAGGCGTCGTAGCAGAACAATCTAATGTTTTGCTCACAGTAGGAGTTGCGTTTAATTCTTTAGCAATTATAATTCCAGCGATTGTAGCAGTACAGTTATTACTATCTGTAACTACAATATTATGTGTTCCTGGAATAACATTTGTAAAAGTATTTGTGTTTTGTCCTGGAGCACCATCTAAACTATAGCTTAATGTTCCTGTTCCTCCGGTTACACTAACCACTAATTTAGCTTTGTTTACTGAGTCATAACATAAGTCAGATGCCGAATCTAAAGTAGCGACTGGCGGTGTAGGAGTATCAATAACTACAGTAGCTGATGCTGATGAAGTACATTTATTTATATCTCTTGCAACAACAACATAGCTTCCTGAAGCTACATTATTAAATACCGCTGATGTTTTGAAAGCAACAACAACAGTACCGTCTGGCTTTCTTAATTCATATTCATATCCTGGAGTTCCATTTGAGGCTACAGCTGTAATTGTTGCACCATTAGTACAAGTAGGTTTAGTAGTAACCGTTGCAGTAACCGTTACTGCTGTTGGTGCTGTAACTTTTGCATTAAAAGGAAATTGACATGTTCCTGCAACGTCATTTTTAACAATTACTTTATAATCACCTGCTGGTAAAGTAACTTTAACAGGTGAAGTAGTAGCATTAATAAACGTTACTCCGTTATCAGTTGAGTAATAAAAACCATTAATAGGATCAAAATTTTGAGCATTAATTTGTATTGATCCATCGCCTCCATTACAAAGTGCGTTTTGAACAGTAGGTTGAGTTGAATTAAAAGCTTTACTACTATCAATTATAATAGGAAATGATCTTTCATTACCACATGATTTAGGAATTTGTCTTACCCAAATATCATCAATTAATACGTCATTACCGTTAAATTCATCACTATAAGAACGAATTACAAAACTTAAGTTTTTATAAGTTCCAGGGTTTAACTCTAATTGTTTGTATTCCCATTTTTCTGATTTTGGAACTACCCATGGATTCGTTGTATCTGTCGTTGCTACAATAGTTTCACTACCACCTATTCCATTTAAATTATTAACTAATTGAATGGTTAATTTTGGATCATTTAGGGTTGATTTTGAAGCTCTAATTAAATTTTCTGCCCACAATGATATAATTACTGGTTGATTTGGCAATACATCAGTTATAGGTTTACTGTATAATATACCACCTATACCCGCTGATCCACCAACATTTACACATAAAAATCGTCCTTTAGGATCCTTAGGCAATGTATGATCTTTAGCAACTATCCAACTACCAAAAACGGTTTCAATAGCACTTGCAACCGCATATTCACCATCATTAATCCATTTATCTTTATTACACTTGTATCCTGGTGCTAAGTGAGTTGTAGACTCATCTTCAAAACAGTATGCTGGATTAATTCCAGGAGTAGTTGTAAAGCCACCTTTACCAAAATCTTCTTGAAGTAAATTACTATAACTAGAAACCGTTTGCACATTGTATTTTACAATTACGGTATGTGTACCAGAAGGAACATTTGTAAATATATTATTATCAATTGGAGTATTAGCAACTGGTGTACCACTTCCTGTTTTTAAATAATATTCATAAGTATAAGTAGTACCAGTTGTAGATGTTGGCGTAGTAACTTTTACAGTTGCTGTTGCACTACCATCACAATTATAAGTTGTGTTAACATTTTCATCAATAATAGGATCAGCTGGTTTTGGATCTAAAATTACTGCCGGGATCGTAAATGTACATCCTCCTTTATCTCTAATTACTAAAGTATAAGTACCTGGCGCAACGTATTTTTCAGGAAGGTTTTGAAAAGAAGCACCTCCGTCAAAACTATATTCATAAGGAGTAGTTCCACCTTGTGGGTTGGTAAACCTTAATTTACCTGTATTAGCCGTACCACAACCAGCCAACTCAGCTACTCCTCCAGAAGCAGTTAGCGCCGTTGCAGGTTCAGTAATTGTAATTATTGTTGCTGTCTCAGTACAAACTTGTCCACCTAATGAATATTTAATAACTGGTATGTAGGTACCTGCAGCTAAATTTGAGAAAGTTCCATTAGTAGTAAAAGTCACACCATTATCAATACTGTACGCTAATGTGTATCCATTAGCTTTAGTTATGTTAAATTTAATCTCACCAGATTTATCCCCGTAGCATTTAATATCCGTTTTAGTAACGGTATAAGTAGGCTTAGCCACTTCAACAACATTAATAGTAGGAAGGGTTACGCGACAACCTGATGCATCAACCACTACAATATTGTAAGGGCCAGCAGTTGGAACTGGAATGATAGGATTAGTTACTGCAGTAGTACTTCCGTTGATAAAATAGTAATAATAAGGAGGTGTTCCTACAACAGGAGTTCCTCCAGATGCAACAACCGTAATCTCTCCGCTTCCGCAAGTTAAATTTTTAGTTAAACTAGCAGTTGCTTTTAATTCTTTCGCAAAAATTTCTACACTCTCTTTTTTATAACAACCATCAGATGTTTTTGTGACTACATCATATTTACCAGGGTCTATTCCTTCAAAATTTTTGAAATTATCATCAATTAAACCTGTATCTCCTACAATGTTAGTAGTTCCTTGTTTATATACAATAAATTGATACTGTTTATTAACATCATTTGCCGTTACTTTAATTGATCCCTTTTCGCCCGCACAAAGAGGGTTAGTAGTTAATACAGTTGTAGTAAATATTTGGTTTAATACTGAAGCAGTAACTTTAAAATCACATAATTTAGAATTTGCAGTAGTTACAGGAACTGTTTGTTTAATAGATACTGTATAATCTCCAGCAGCTAAATTATCAAATACATTAGAACTACCATAAGTAATTCCATCCAGACTGTATTCATAACCACTACCTATAGATGGGTTTGTAACAGTAATTCTACCTTTAGTATCACAAGTAATATTTCTAACAGTTGCTTTTGGATCTAAAGGGTTTTGATATACATTAAAGTAATAGGTACTAAAACATACATCAGTAAAATTAATTATCACTTTAAAAAAACCAGGACGATCCGCTGTAAAAGTATTTCCATTTTTTACTGTAGTCCAAGTAGCAGCTGCTGTCTCGTTAGGACATGAATCTGGTAAGGTAGGACTAACTGTTTTTGTTTCTTGCCATACAATACTTTTGAACGCAGTTAATTTAATGGTAAGATCACGTGTATCATTTTTACCACACAAGAAAATTTTCGGGAATGGTTTACCGTTGTTTACACATATATAAGGTAATTTAGTAGTACTATCAATATTATCAGCATACTCATTAATAGGGTTACTTTCTTTACTACTTAAAGGGTCAATAACCTCAAATGTTTTAGTAATATCAACGCAAGGATTTGCTCCACTTGCAACTACAACATAAGTTCCTAATTTAGTTGCCGTAATAGTTTGATTGTTTCCTCCTACTGTAGCCCCAGTTGGATCTTTCCAAGTATATACCGGAAAACCATTAGGTCCTTTTATATCAATTGAAGTTCCACAAAGAGATACCGTTTCTTTAAAAACACATTTATCAAGTCCAACTAAGAAGTTTGTAGTACTTGGAGATCTATCACAACCTGTAGTAGAATCAAAACTTCCATCTCCAAATGAATCAGTATTAATAACACCGTTGTATTTAGAATACGCTATGTTTTTAATAATGTTAGAACATGGCTCAGTAAGTTCATCACAATTAGCAACTTTAACTCTAAATTTAATTGTGTATAAACCACCCTTAGCTTTTACTAAATCTTTGTTTACAGTAAAAACTATTGTACGTGTTGCAGCATCATAATTATGAGTTACTCCTTTAGGTAAAGGTAACAATATATCTTTAGTGATATCAAATTTAACATTTGCAGGAAGCTGATCAGTAATGGTGAAATTTTTAGCATCATCATTTCCTTTATTTTGAAAAGAGATCGTGTACTTTAAATCATCCCCAGGTCTTACATCTGCACCACCAGCTGGTTTATCATCTTTATCTAAGACAGCTTTAGTAAGTACAATATCTGGAGCAATAATTTCTACTGCAAAAGCAGTAAAATAGAAATAATACAAATCTCCATCACTACCTAGAAAAATATTAGCCGATGTTTTATTGTTGTCTAGAACAGATCCACCAGGTGCATTTTTTGTATCATTAATTGGATTATCAATCTCAAATACACCTGCATCAAAACCTAAAGTATTTGTACTTGAAGGATTACGTGCAGATACAACAGACCCCATAGAAGTTACTGTACTGTTAAAAAAATTATTTTTCAACACTTGTTTAGCAACATAATAATCTTCAAGAACCCATCTACCGTTTCTCCAAACGTATCTTTGTTTTATATCGTACTCAGTAAAATATTCATCAGGACGTTCAGGCGGAGTCATTTTTACATTATTTATTGACAAATAATCACCTCCAATACCTCTATCCCCCTCAATTGCCGAAAAGGCAAATTTAGCCTTAACAGGGCCTTTAGGAATTGTTCTAAAACCCGAAACAGGTATTGTTACATTATTATCTTCATTAATAACCCAAAAACCATCAAATGAAGTAATTGATTTTCTAGGATAATACACGTTTTCGTAAACAATAAATAGTGACCAACCTGCAGATAATCCAGTCTTTAGAGTAGGCGAATTGTTAGTACCCTGAGCCGTAGAAACATTTGCTACAGTATAGGTACCTGAAGCAGAAGTAGTAGCAAGGCTTTTTATTAAAGTTGTTACATCAGCATAAGAAGTATATGGCTTACTACTACCTATGAGTCCTGTACCTGTATCGTGTATAACTGTCCCCTTGACGTTGTTATAACCACCAGTAGGCATTTTAAACTTGACATCAGTAATAGATTCATCACCTCTTGTAACAGCACTCCAATACAAGCCAGCATAAACAATTCTAGAGCATAAAGGATCTGGTAAAGTTAAGGTTGCACTACTTGAATTATAAACACCCGCCTCAGGAGATATGTTTACATAATTCATTAAGTAATCATTATCTGAATTTAACTTCTCTAGATCATTATTAGCCGTATTTGGATCATCCGATGGTGTAGCAATACTCTGTCTGTTTAATATATTATTTCCAATTAAAATAATATCACCATTTATATCTTTATCGTATCTCGCAGAGAAATCGACTTGCTTTTGAGCAACAGAAAGTAATGATTGTAAAAAGATGAATACAAACAAGATTGACTTCAAAAATGTAACTTTTTTCATGGTATTTAAGTCTGAATTATTCATTTCTTTTTTAGTGAGGCAGCTAAAAAAGAAACAAACTTTTCCTTTATATTATATATTTTCGCACGTACTCTTATTCAGAGTTGCCATCCATGCTAATGCAAATTATTTCAAAAAATCTCTTACTCGTTTTCTATTTTTACAATAGACATTTTATCATTATAAGCTGCATTTCCTTTAGATTTTAATGCTAATGTTGCTTGTTCTAAGCTATCGTATTTCTGATAATAAATATAATACTTACTTGTATTTACATTATAAAAGAAATTAACATCTGTACGTCCAGAAGCAACAGTTTTAGTCAAAAATTCATCACGTTTTGCAATATCATTATGAACCGCAATAGTTAAGTAGTAACCACTTTTTTCATTCTTAACATTCTTAACAATTTGAATATTTGATTGCTCTTGACCAAAATCAAAATCACTCACTTGTAAGGGTGTCGTAGTTAACTTAGTCGTTTCTTTAATGCGTTTAAGAGTAGCTACATCTTTAGCATATCTACCTTCATCATTCTCAAAATTAGCACGCTTGATACGACGTTTCTTTTCAATCTCAGTTTCAACTTTAATTTTTTCTAAAGTTGCTAGCAATGATGTATTCATTTGATCTAATCTTGCTTGACCCGCTTTTAACTCATTAATTCGCGTTAAGTAAGAAAGTGTAAGTGCATCATTTTTATTTGGATTCTTTTTAATTCTATCGTTATATAACCTAGTCAAATTATCCAAGGCTGTTTTTTGACTTTTGTTAAGATCTTCTAGTTGCGCTGTTAAAGCTGCTAATTTTGCATTTTCGTTAGCGATACTTTTAAATGGTTTAGGTTCTTTAAAGATACCCTTTTCACTTAAGTCATTTTCCTCACGAATATCGTCCAAGTCTTTTTGTTTACTTGCAACAGAAGCGTTTAATTCATCTATTAAATTATCTTGTTTTTTAGATTCTGTATCAAAATTTTGTACAATGTTATCCATTGTTCTCGCATTATCATCTTTAGATGCCTCAATTGCTAATTTCGCTTTACGTGCTGCTTCAACTGCATTTCTCTCACTCTCTTCAGCATCAACTTTAGCTTGGGCTGCAGCAGCAATTTTTGCTTTAGCAGCAGCTTCAGCATCCGCTTTCGCTTTTGCAGCTGCAACTAATTTAGCCTGAGCTTCAGCATCTGCTTTCGCTTGTGCATCTGCAGCTAGTTTAGCTTTTGCAGCTTCGGCATCCGCAGCTAGTTTTGCTTTCGCAGCTTCAGCATCTGCTTTCGCTTGTGCATCTGCAGCTAGTTTGGCTTTTGCAGCTTCAGCATCCGCTTTCGCTTGTGCATCCGCAGCTAGTTTGGCTTTCGCAGCTTCGGCATCCGCTTTCGCTTGTGCATCCGCAGCTAGTTTGGCTTTTGCAGCTTCGGCATCTGCTTTCGCTTGTGCATCTGCAGCTATTTTGGCTTTTGCAGCTTCAGCATCCGCTTTCGCTTGTGCATCCGCAGCTAGTTTCGCTTTTGCAGCTTCAGCATCCGCTTTCGCTTGTGCATCCGCAGCTAGTTTCGCTTTTGCAGCTTCAGCATCCGCTTTCGCTTGTGCATCCGCAGCTAGTTTGGCTTTCGCAGCTTCGGCATCCGCTTTCGCTTGTGCATCCGCAGCTAATTTGGCTTTCGCAGCTTCGGCATCCGCTTTCGCTTGTGCATCCGCAGCTAGTTTGGCTTTTGCAGCTTCGGCATCCGCTTTCGCTTGTGCATCTGCAGCTAGTTTGGCTTTTGCAGCTTCGGCATCCGCTTTCGCTTGTGCATCCGCAGCTAGTTTTGCTTTCGCAGCTTCGGCATCCGCTTTCGCTTGTGCATCTGCAGCTAGTTTGGCTTTTGCAGCTTCGGCATCCGCTTTCGCTTGTGCATCTGCAGCTAGTTTGGCTTTTTCAGCTTCAGCATCCGCTTTCGTTTGTGCATCCGCAGCTAGTTTGGCTTTTGCAGCTTCGGCATCTGCTTTAGCTTGTAAATCTGCAGCCATTCTTGCGTTGGCAGCTTCAGCATCCGCTATAGATTTAGCATCTGCGGCTAGTTTTGCTCTCGCAGCTTCGGCATCCGCTTTCGCTTGTAAATCTGCAGCCATTCTTGCGTTGGCAGCTTCAACATCCGCTTTCGCTTGTGCATCTGCAGCTAGTTTGGCTTTCGCAGCTTCAGCATCTGCTTTCGCTTGTAAATCTGCAGCCATTCTTGCGTTGGCAGCTTCAGCATCCGCTTTAGCTTTAGCATCTACATCTAGTTTTGCTCTCGCAGCTTCAGCATCTGCTTTCGCTTGTAAATCTGCAGCCATTCTTGCGTTGGCAGCTTCTGCATCCGCTATAGATTTAGCATCTGCGGCTAGTTTTGCTCTCGCAGCTTCAGCATCAGCTTTAGCTTTAGCATCTACAGCTAATTTCGCTTTCGCAGCTGCGGCATCGGCTTTCGCTCGTGCATCTGCCGCTAATTTTGCTCTCGCAGCTTCGGCATCTGCTTTTGCTCGTGCATCTGCAGCTAGTTTGGCTTTCGCAGCTTCGGCATCTGCTTTTGCTTTTGCATCAGCAGCTAATTTTGCTTTCGCAGCTTCAGCATCAGCTTTTGCTCGTGCATCTGCGGCTAATTTTCCTCTCGCAGCTTCGGCATCTGCTTTTGCTTTTGCATCTGCAGCTAGTTTGGCTCTCGCAGCTTCGGCATCCGCTTTTGCTTGTGCATCTGCGGCTAGTTTTTCTTTTCCACTTGGTTGTGCATCCGCTTTTGCTTGTGCATCTGCAGCTAATTTTGCTTTGGCTGCAGCCTCAGCATCTGCTTTCGCTCTTGCATCTGCAGCTAGTTTTTCTTTTGCGGCAGCTTCAGCATCTGCTTTTGCTTGTGCATCAGCAGCTAATTTAGCTTGAGCATTTGCAGCCCTAGTTTCTGCATTTATGTAAGGGGCTCTATTGCTTCCCTGTATTGTTTTAGCTTTTGATATTGGGGCAAGTAAAGCGCCTTCTTCTTCATCATCACCATAGTAATAACTTTTAGACTTGAATCTATATGCAATTAAGAACTCATGTGAAGCTCCAAAATTAGCAAAGTTTCCTGTTCCTCTCTCGTAATTATATTCAATTGAAATAGAAGGAGTGATATTTGCTCCAAGTCCAGCAGACATACCATATACTGTATTATAACCTGCTTGAATCCAAGCACCTTGCGGAATAGTAAGCATTCCTACACCTGAAATAACTGTTTTCTCTTTCTTAAATTCAGAGCGAACTAAAGCAGAGAATTTACTTTTATCAAAAAAACCATAAGTATCTAGGAAACCTGTGTACATTAAATGTACTTGTAAACTTTGTTCAGGATCGTCTTTAATAATTTCAGAAGTAGCGAAATTATATAACGCAAGATTATTCATTGCTAGTCCGATATCGAAAAAAGCATTTCCATAATTAATTCCTGGACTAACTGATAAAAGGGTATTTGAAGGAATATTATCTAATGCAGGATCTGGCGTGTTAACAATAACTTTTCCGTTATTTAATCCACTTTTATAACCTGCAACATTAATACCTAAAGTTAAATTACTATCTTCTTGAAGTACTATGTTATGAGCAAAATTTCCTATTGCACCAAAGGTTGTTAGTAAACCATAGTTTTGTTGAAAAAGTCCAATTGCCATACCCTCATTCTCTCTAAATCTACCTGAGTAACTCACTAAATACGTTTGTGGAGCATCTTGAAAAGTAACCCATTGTCTTTTATTATAAAAAGAGGCATAAGTAGCGTTTTGTCTAACAAAACTGAATGCAGGATTTATAGTGTATAGATTATATTTTAATGAATTTCTAACAGGTAGGGCAAACGACACAACTCCATCCCCAGCAGTATCCTGAGAATAGATTTTTTGTGTGAAGCCATAAAATAAAGTTACAAAAAGTAAAATTTTCTTCATATTATTTTATTACCGTTATTGATCCTTTTATCATTTTATTATCCTTTGTTGTTATAATATAATAGTAAACTGGATTTATATTTTTAAAATCTATATTTGATAAAGGCCACATATCTAAATTTACATTTGGCCAATTATATGAATAATCATCAGTTTGGTATACTATGTCACCATTTGCACTGATTATAATTACTCCTACTCCTTTATTTAAAACTTCCGGAGGTGTTTTCAGCTCTGGTTCTGGTAGCTGAAAAAACCATTCTTTATTATTCTTATAAACACTACTCAGAATAATAACATTAGGAATATCAGTAACATCTGGAAAAGGATCACTAGTCAACCTAACAGTAAACGGAAGTTCTTGATTTATATTACATGAACCTGCTTGAGAAATTATAATTTTATAATTTCCTTTACTAGAAACCTCATAAACATTAGTAGTTGCGCCAGCAATTGGATTATTATTAAGATACCATTGAAAGGTAGGAGAGCTTGCATCAGTAGTGGCAGTTACAGTTAATTTGTCACCAACTTCAATAACATTATCGTCTGGAACATCTATAGAACTATTTATTGCTTCTCCTTGTAACTCAATTGTAGCTGTGGCTTGACAACCACCAAAATCAACTTTAACATCATATTTACCAGCAACAGTAGCTTGATAATTGATAGCTGTTGCTCCATCAATCTTTACACCATCTTTAAACCATTGATAGCTATTTCCAGCAACTGCAGTTAGTGTTGTTGCACCTTCAGAAGGACAAAAAGGATTTCCCTTACTTGATGTTATTGATGCACTTGCACTCGTTGCAGATTGAAAAACTTCAACAATATTAGAATACGAATCAGAATCAGAAGTACAGGCACCATAATTAGTCTTTACAAAATACGAACCAGGTGATGTTACCGTATAACTGCTACTACTAGCAGTTGCTACAGGTGTTTCAGGTAACAAAGGGCCATTATATTTAAACCAATTATAAGTTAATGATGGAAATTGTAAAGGGGAATTAGTAACTCCATTACCATTAGGATCAACACTTAAAATATAGCTTCCGCCAGCACAAAAAGTGGCGTTAGGGATAGCATTATTAATAGTGAATTGTGTATCGTGTTGCTTATAGTAAGCTGGAAAAACAATAGATTTTTGCGGAGACAAGGGCAAAGAAGCAGTGGTACTTTTTACTCTAATTTGGTATTTTTCTCCTGAAGCATTTGTAGGAATAGCAACCTTTACTTTACCTGGAGCGTTAAGTTCTCCAACTGCTGTTGTATAAATAACAGTAGGACTAGAAAAATCGCCATCAGCTGACGACAACTCTACTATAAACTGATTCGCAGGATCTAATGAAGGAGATGCTGAAAAGTTTATTTGTACTTCAAATGAATTGAAGCCAGGATTAGCACAAGCTTGACTAAAAATAAATGTAGGCTTACCAATTATTAATTGGGCATATACAGCATTAGTTAATGGTAATACCAAAAACAAAATATAAAGAAACTTTTTTATCATTAGGGGCGGCTATTATTCCTACTTTAAAAATAATTCTAAAACAAACGCAAGGAATTGATGAACCAGATCATCAATTCCTTGCTTAAAACATTGAAAATTAAACAGATACAGTAATTAATATTTACTTGAAGCTGTTATTTTACCAATATTTAATCTATAATCAGGACGTTTAGGGTTGAAAATATCAATAAACGTCTCTTTATTATCTCCTTGAGAATAGTAGTTTAAAAAGCTACCGTTTCCGTACCAGCTTTCTAAATCCGTGTTATCAGAATTGTATTCGGTAAAAATATTTCCTTTACATAAGTTGAAATACATTTCTTCAAATTTAATTTTCTTCAAGTTATTCTCATTAATTTCAATTCCGTTATTTAAAACAACAGCAGGATTAAAACCTGAAATAACCGTTCTTTTCATTTCTAAACTTGCATCATTACCTACGTAAACAGCTTCTTTAACTAATCCTGATTGAATATCAGCATTAATATTTTCGCTATCATTTAACATTGTAATGTTATAAGCAACAACTGAAGTATGTTTTTTAGAAAAATCAGTTTCTTCTTTTTTATCATAAGAAGCAATTTCCATACAACGAGAACCATCTTTATTACCTGATAGGTAAGAAGAACGTACCGCTAATGAATTAAAAATTTTACTTTGAACTCCTTGTGTATATTTAAAGTCATCGTTTATAGTATGAAACGACACTAATTTTGAAGCATTAACTTCTCCTCCAATGAAAGTAAATGAATCTCCTCCAGAATAGCTAACCATCACATTTTCTAATACCGTTTTATTACCTACACCTGCAAAAGTAATTGCATTTAATGGTTGAGAACCTTTCACTCTTTTACCAGCAAACTCTACCCTTACATAACGCATAACTCCTGAGTTGCTTTCTATGTTGTTCCCACCATAAATAGTCATGGCTGGATTAAAGTCATAAATAAGTGAAGCCATGTTTCCGAATTTATTAATTGGTGCATCACCAAGAAAAACAATTCCTCCCCAATCTCCAGATTTTTTCACTCCTCTATTAGAACTAAACACAATAGGGTCTGTTTCTAAACCATCCGCCATAATCTGGCTTCCTTTAGTAAAGATTAAAGTTCCTTTTGTATCAAAATCACCAATAATTACTGTTCCTGGTTCAATTGTTAATACTGCATTGTTAGTAACATAAACATTTCCTTGAATTAAGTAAACGTTTCTTTTTAACAATTTAGTATTTACTGAAATAACTCCAGCAAGTATTTGGTTTGCTTCTCCAAACTCTACTTTATTAGGCTTGAATTCAGTCCAGCCATACAACCAGTTTGTATACCCCATAATACCTTTTTCTTGCTGAGCATTTGCGCTACAAACAATAAAAAAAGCAATCCAAATAAAATGTAATGTTTTTTTCATGAGAAGTTTAAATTTTAATAGATTAATTGCAAATACCCTTGTGAGGTAATTGATACAGTTCAAAAAAATAGTAATGAACTGTATCTAACATTTAACCTAAATAGTTACAATAAATAATTTTATTGAAATTTTATTTGTATTCATTAAATAAGTGCAAAGACTTAATAGTGCTTTCGTAAAATAAAATTCCGGCAACAAGGTTTTCAGTATCAGCATAAGGGATAATCCTTCTTTGATACTCAATTGTTGATGTTAAATAAGCCTCTGTTGCCTCAGCTTGTCCATCTTGTAATTTCTTTTTATCACCATCAAATGGTATTCCTAAGTCAATCATTGTTAGACCCGGTTTTGTTGCTAACGCTATAAAAGGTAGCGTTTTTGTCAATACTTTTATTCTTTCGATATATAATTCTAACAATTCCCCTTTTTGCATCCCTCTCAATTCATCTTGAGTGTGGTAACCTCGTATAACTGCTGTTGTACTAATAATACTTTGAGGCGCATTTCTATTTTGCGATAAAATAACCTGACTAGTAAAAAACATACATAGCCCTAAAAAAATAATTTTCCCTTTCATAAAAATTGTTTTGTTTTTGTTATAATTAAACAAATTTATACAAATTAATTCAACAAACAACTATAATACAATAAATTATAATTTTTTGTTAAAAAAAACCTTAAAAATCATTAACAATCAATGTTGATAAGTTTTTCTTGTACTCCTACTATTTAATTACTTTTTGTTGATTTTAAAATTTAATAACTCCAATTTAATTAATTACTTATTTTGTAAAACTTTGTTTACCAATAACTAATAGCGACTAAAGCTTATTGAACCCTTCAATAAAACTAGTGCTAATATTAAATAAACAATATCCATGCCACTAATAATACATCCAACTAAAAAACAAACTAAATTGTTAAAAAACAACTGTAAATAAATTATTTACACAATTACTTCAAATACAACAATAAGTAATTTAACTACAAAAAACTGATTTTATTGTACAGACAATAAACAAAAAGTATAAAATTTAAACTTTCCTTATGAAAATTTTCGTCTAATCCATTTTCTATTATCTTTGCTCTATGCAATTTTCTGAAATACTAGGACAAGAACACATTAAGAACCATCTGACAAAAAGTGCCGACTTAGGAAGGATTCCGCATGCACAATTATTTGTTGGACCGGAAGGTAGCGGAACTTTAGCCATGGCAATTGCCTACGCACAATACATATTATGTAGCAATCAAAATGGTGAAAACAATGGTACAAATGAGTCCTGTAATATAAAATTCCAAAAATTATCACATCCCGACCTACACTTTGCTTACCCAACAGTGACTACTGACTCTGTAAAAAGAAGTCCAAAAAGTATTGATTTCATTACAGAATGGAGACAATTTGTCTCTCAAAATCCTTACGGAGGGTTGTTTGACTGGTATGCCATTCTAGGAGTACAAAATAAACAAGGTGAAATTAGGGTAGATGATGCGCAAGAAATATTAAAGTCACTTTCGCTTAAAGCGTATGAAGGTGGCTATAAATTCATGCTGGTTTGGATGGCTGATAAATTAAACATCGCTGCCTCCAATAAATTATTAAAATTACTAGAAGAACCGCCAGAAAAAACAATATTCATTCTGATTTCAGAAAATGAAGAAGATATTATTCAAACTATTCGCTCGCGTTGCCAAATACTACACTTTAATGGTTTAACCGAACCTATAATTGCCGAAGCGCTTGTAGCACGTGAACAAGTAGATCCTAAAATTGCTGCAAAAATTGCGCATCAAGCACAAGGAAATTACAGTATTGCTTTGCATTTATTGCATGATGATAGCGACGCTCATCCTTTTGAACAATGGTTTGTTACTTGGGTTCGTGCCGCTTTTAAAGCTAAAGGAAATGCTGCAGCAATACAGGACTTAATTCTATGGAGCGAAAAAATAGCTGCACTTGGTAGAGAAGCTCAAAAGAAATTTTTGGAGTTTTGTATCGAAATGTTTCGCCAAGCACTACTCATTAATTATGAAACAAAAAGTTTAGTATATTTTGAACCCAAAGTCGAAAAATTCAAATTAGAGAACTTTGCTCCTTTTGTTAATGGAAATAACATACAAGAAATTTTCACTGAAATCTCTGATGCCATGTATCATATTGAGCGTAATGGAAATGCTAAAATTATTTTAACTGATTTATCGATAAAACTCACACGCCTCATCCATAAAAAATAACGATATGAATAATGTAGCCTCCATGTTAATTTTAGTTTTTCTAGCCGTATCCTTCATCCAATCAGGATACGATAAAATATTTTATTGGAAAGACAACCTAGAATGGTTAAAAGAGCATTTCGCTCAAACTAAACTAAAAAATCATGTTCCCCTGGCGCTATTGAATGTATTAATTTTAGAAATGATCTCAGGTATACTTTGTATTGTAGGTTGCATTCAGTTAATCGTAAATAACGAAAGATTATTTGGATTCTATGGAGCTATATTTTCTTGTATTACATTGATCATGTTACTTTTTGGACAACGATTAGCAAAAGACTATGACGGAGCAAGAACCATTGTAATCTATTTTATTCCAGCTGTAATGGCTGTTTTTTGGTTAAACTAAAAATAAAAACACTCAATTTACATTTATAAAAACATGACACCAAAACATCCTTCAGAATCTATAACAATCTTAACCGATTTAGTTTTACCAAGTGAAACAAATCCGTTAAACAATCTTTTTGGTGGCGAATTGTTAGCCCGTATGGATCGCGCAGCAAGCATAGCAGCACGCAGACATTCGAGAAGAATTGTAGTAACAGCATCAGTAAATCACGTGGCTTTTAATAGAGCAATTCCTTTAGGGAGTGTGGTTACGGTCGAAGCCAAAGTATCGCGTTCGTTCAAAAGTTCGATGGAAATTTACATTGATATTTGGGTAGAAGACAGAGAATCCGGTAATAAAACCAAAGCAAATGAAGCAATTTATACCTTTGTAGCCGTTGATGACACAGGAAGACCTGTTGAAGTACCCCAAATTATACCCGAAACTCCTTTAGAAAAAGAACGTTTTGATGCCGCATTAAGACGCAAACAATTGAGTTTGCTACTAGCCGGAAAAATTAAACCCGAAGACGCCTCAGAGTTAAGAGCATTATTTATTTAAATCGTATAGAACAAGACTTTTTATCTTTAATTATTCTGAAAGGAGAAAAATTTAATTAAAAAAAAAGAACTAATTTTACGAAACATTAATCTTAAATGTAAATGAAATTTGACGAAATCAAGATGTTTCTGCTAATTTCTTAGAGCAATAAAAAAATACAAATGAAAGAAAAGGTAAAAGAGAAGATGAGTACAGAGAAAGAAGCCAAATTAAAAGCCTTACAGTTAACGCTTGACAAACTAGACAAAACTTACGGAAAAGGAACCGTAATGAAAATGGGAGATAAAGCCATTGTTGAAGTAGAAACTATTTCATCTGGATCTCTAGGAATCGATTTAGCATTAGGAGTTAATGGCTATCCAAAAGGAAGAATCATTGAAATATATGGTCCAGAATCTTCTGGAAAAACAACCTTAACATTACACGCTATTGCCGAAGCTCAAAAAGCAGGTGGAATTGCTGCTTTTATTGATGCAGAGCATGCATTTGATAGAAACTATGCTGAAAAATTAGGTGTAGATATTGAAAACTTAATTATCTCACAACCAGATAATGGAGAACAAGCATTAGAAATTGCTGAAAACTTAATTCGCTCTGGCGCAATTGATATTGTGGTTATTGACTCGGTTGCTGCTTTGACTCCTAAAAGTGAAATTGAAGGAGAAATGGGAGATTCTAAAATGGGTCTTCATGCACGATTAATGTCACAAGCATTAAGAAAGTTAACTGGAACAATTAGTAAAACCAACTGTACTGTTTTCTTCATCAATCAATTGAGAGAGAAAATTGGAGTTATGTTTGGAAACCCTGAAACTACAACGGGTGGTAACGCTTTAAAATTCTACGCTTCAGTACGTTTAGATATTCGTCGTTCTACTCAAATTAAAGATGGTGACAACGTACTAGGAAACAGAACGAAAGTTAAAGTGGTAAAAAACAAAGTGGCACCACCATTTAAAATAGCTGAATTTGATATCATGTACGGAGAAGGAATCTCTAAAACTGGTGAAATATTAGACCTTGCAGTAGAATTTGAAATTATTAAAAAAGCAGGTTCATGGTTTAGTTACGGTGAAACAAAATTAGGACAAGGACGTGATGCGGTAAAATCTTTAATTAAAGACAATCCAGAATTAGCGGATGAACTTGAAGTTAAAATCAAAGAAAGAATAAAAGAATTAGCTGATGCTTAATCTTCTATAATCGAATAATTTAAAAATTCCCGGATGAAAATTCGGGAATTTTTTTTTATAATTATTTTTGTGAAGCAACCTTTTAAATAAATTGGTATCTAGAAAGAGTATTAACCAATAAAATTTCAAAAAATGAAAAATTTAAAATTAAAAGTAGTTGCATTAGTATTATTTGTTTCTGCTGGATTTACTTCCTGTAGTAAAGATGATGAACCATCACTGGTAACCAAAACAGCATTTGTAACAGTGGTTGAGGGAGCCGAAACTGCAACTGTAAATCAAGAACTAACTTTCAATCTTACTTACAGCGTTGAAAACAACTGTGGTGTTTTTAATAAATTTATTGAAACAACTGCAGAAAAAACTACAACTGTAGTAGTTCAAACTAAATACGAAGGAAGCAATTGCACAACTGATGCGGCTACAAAAACAACAACATATCAATTTAAGGCTACTGCAGCTGGAACTTATATGTTGAAATTTCAAAAAAATGCAACGGAATATATCACTAAAACAATCGTTGTAACTACTGCATCTTAAAAAATTAATAGCGGCCGGACAATTTTCGGTCGCTTTATTTTTTATGTTTCTCAATTTCAATTTATAGCTTTAAAAAAAGTTGCTTTTTTAACGCAACCTTTTTTGTTTTATTGACTCTTTATAAAAGACCTACAGGATATCTTAGCAATTATAAACTTTGTACTATGAAAAAAATTATATCATTTTTAGCTTTAATCGTTTCCTTATCAGCCTGTACACTTGATAATGATAACAACGATTACTACACATACCAAGTCCTTCCAGTAACAAGTTATGTACTCCCTGAAACTTTTACATTAGGGCAAACCTACACCATTACCTTAAAATATCAAAGACCAACGGCTTGTGATCTATTTCAGGGCATTTATTACAGTAAAGACTTAAATACTAGAACAATAGCCATACAAACTGCTACTAAAAATAATCAAGCCTGCACACAGGAATTACCTGAATTATCAGAAACCAAATTTGATTTTAAAGTAACTAATACGGGATCGTATATTTTTAAGTTCTTTAAAGGGAAAGATATTGAAGGAAAAGATACCTTTGAAGATGTTGAAATTCAAGTTGTTGACAAAAATTAAAACCTGTGATATTAGAGCAACTCATAGCTGAATGTAAAAAAAACAATCCCAAAGCACAAGAACAATTGTATAATTTGTTCTCAAGAAAGTTCTTTGGTGTTTGTTTAAAATATTCTAGCAACTATGCTGATGCACAAGATAATTTACAAGATGGTTTTTTAATTATTTTTCGAAAAATAGAACAGTACAGCGGTAAAGGTTCGTTTGAAGGATGGGCCAAAAGAATTCTAATCAACTCGGCACTACAAAAGTTTAAAGGTGTTCGTTTTATGGAAGTATTAAACGAGAACATTCCAGAAATTGAAGTCGAAATTGATGAAGAAGGGATACCGTTAGATTATTTGATGCAAATCATACAAGAGCTTCCTGACCAATACCGCATAGTGTTCAACTTGTATGTTTTAGACGGCTATTCACACAAGGAAATTAGCGAAATGCTCAAAATTTCGACAGGAACAACCAAATCAAATTTACATAGAGCCCGATTATTACTAAAAGAAAAAGTGGAAAACCGAATAGAAAACAAGTTAGAATCGTCGGCAAAATGAAAGAGAAAAAAAACATAGACCGCTTGTTTCAAGAACAATTGAAAGATTTTGAATCGGTACCAGATCCCCAAATTTGGTTAAACATTGAAGCCGAGCTAAAGAAAGATAAGAAAAAACGAATGGTTATACCGTTCTGGTTTCGCTATGCAGGAACAGCAGCAGCCTTACTATTAGGCTTTTTGCTATTTCACAATTACACTACTTCCCCAACTGATATTAATAGCACTACAGTGGTAACTACTATTGATACTATTAATAAATCGAATGCGCTTACTAATGAAAATAAAGAAAAGTCCCCGTTGCTTCCCATCAAACAAACACAGCAAGTTGTAGTAACTAATCCTAAAAACAGTAACGATGATGAAAAAGAAAACACAGTTGTTGTATCCGCTAAGGAAAACAAAAAATCAAAAAATACTAAAGCGAATTCTCCGTTTCATATCCCAAAAAATAATACATCGGTAAATCAAGCTATTGTAAGTAAAACTGAATCGAAACAAAATATTTCGAGAAAACAACCCACTTTAAAACACTCTGAACAAACTAATGATTCCGTGCTAGATCAAGCAGTTGTTAATCGATCTGAATCGAAAGACAAATTTTTGGTAAAAAAAGCAGTTATAAATCACTCCACTTCAAATACTGATTCAGTGACAAAGGAAGGAATCGCTACTAAAAATGAGTTAAAAAAAGAGACCGTAAATACTACCACATTAGCCGAAAATGCCACACATTCGAATAACATAAAAGATAATGCAAACGTTATTATTCAAGCATCAGTAGCCAACAACAAAATCGATGAAAATGTAGCAACAACCGAAACAAAAAAACAAGAAGAAAATAACGCTACAACTCCCAATGAATTAGAAGCGATTTTAAAAAGCAAAACAACTAAAGATACACAAATAGCTCAAGTTGTATCTAAGAAATGGGAAATAGCACCTAATATTGCGCCTATTTACTTGCAATCAAATTCTGGTGGATCGCCTATTGACAATAACTTATCAGAGAACGCAAAAACTGCTGACAAGACAATGAGTTATGGGATTGGGATTAAATATGCTTTAAATCGCAAAATAGCGCTTCGTACAGGGATAAATAAAGTGGTTTTAGGCTACAACACTAATGACGTCTATTATTCAGCTGGATTCGCCTCTAATAACATGGCGAATATTACTTATAGTCCTACTGCTGCGGTTGAATTGAAAAGTGCAACGCAATACAACTCCTTCTCTCCAACTGAAAAAGAAATCCAGCAGACAAATCTAGGTAGCATCAATCAAAAAATGGGGTATTATGAATTTCCATTAGAAGTATCGTATGCACTCTTGAATAAAAAAATTGGCGTAAGCGTTATTGGCGGATTCAGTACTTTGTTTCTCAATGAAAATAGTATTGCATTAGAGTCTGCTCAAGCTAATATTTCATTAGGAGAGGCCAATAACTTAAACAAAGTGCATGTTAGTTCTAATTTTGGAATTGGTTTTAAGTATCAATTTTTAAAATCTTTTCAGTTTAATTTTGAGCCAATGGTTAAATACCAACTCAATACTTTTTCTAAAAATGATAATGATTTCAAACCGTTATTTATTGGTTTGTATTCCGGAGTTAGTTACCGTTTCTAAAACGATTTAATTGATTTAAAATAGTTTCTCTAATTCCTTCGCGAAGGTCTTTCCTATCCAAACTCGTTTTGCCTAATGTGTGTACCACTTTACTAACATGAACACGCATAATTCCTGGGCCACCGCTAAGGAAGGTAAACGAAAAACGTTTTTTATTATCGGCAAACGTAATGGGAACAATTGGGATTTGGTGCTCAATTGCAAGTCTAAAAGCGCCGTCTTTAAAACTGTCTAACTCGACCGATTCATCATCAGGAACGCCACCTTCAGGAAAAATACAAACACTTAAACCGTTGTCAATGCGCTTTTGCGCCTGCTTGAAAACTTCTAATCGACTTTTTGAAGAACCTCTATCCACTAAAATACAGCTGCGTTTATAGAAAAATCCAAATAATGGAA
Source organism: Flavobacterium gelidicaeli (assembly GCF_013294005.1). GTDB lineage: Bacteria > Bacteroidota > Bacteroidia > Flavobacteriales > Flavobacteriaceae > Flavobacterium. The sequence goes on along the minus strand of NZ_JABSNK010000002.1, from coordinate 321,995 downwards.
TCTTTGACAATTCTTGTTTTCCAACAAAAACAAAAGGATTTTTTATAACTGCCAGCATCAACATAATATCAGTCATTGAAGTATGGTTTGCCACAATCATGTAACTTTTATTAGGTTCAAGCTTTTCTTCTCTTTCTATTTTATAGTAAAACCCCATTCCGAATAGAATGAATTTTGACCAAATACGGGCCATTTTAAAAAAATAAGGATATCCTTTATCTGTGCTGATAGAAGCTACAAGTAACGGAAACATGATCAAAATAGGAATGGCCATTAATACATAAAACCAAATGCGCCAAAGTGTCCAAAGAATAATTTTTATGCCTTTCATGTGTCCAAAAATAGGAAATCAAAAGTTATATTGCGTATAAATTTTTAATTTGTAGCAAATTTCTGTGTTACGACATAATGAGAGGCAATTCGCTTGCTTTATTTTAGATTAAAATAAAACGACTATCCGCTACAAGATTTCTAATTAGAAAGGCGATCACATTTCACAAATTTTCGCAGAATATTTATAAATGATCTACTGAAATCTCCAAAATCTGTGTACTCTTTTTTTACTGCCCAAAACGGAAAGCCATAAAATTAATTTAAAATAGTTTGTACAACGATTTACAAATTGAGGCTGCTAGTTGTGCAGAGTCATAATAGCCCTAAGCAAATTCTTTGCATTCAATTTCAGCTAATGTTTGCGTAAGTTTTCAAAATTTACCTCTAAAATAGAAAAAAATTTGGCGAACTTTGCGCATAAGAAAAAAATCATAATGGCAAAAATACTTACTGGTGTTCAAAGTACAGGAACACCTCATCTAGGAAACTTATTGGGAGCAATTATTCCAGCGATTAAATTATCAAATGATCCTAAAAATGAATCATTTCTATTTATAGCTGATTTACATTCGATTACTCAAATAAAAAACGGAGAAACTTTAAGAACAAATACCTACAGCACTGCCGCAGCTTGGCTTGCTTGTGGATTAAATGTTAATAAAGTCGTTTTTTACCGCCAGTCAGATGTGCCACAAACAGCCGAATTATCTTGGTATTTGAGTTGCTTTTTTCCATTTCAACGCTTGACATTAGCACATTCCTTTAAAGACAAAGCAGACCGTTTAGAGGATGTAAACGCAGGTTTATTTAGTTATCCAATGTTAATGGCAGCGGATATTTTATTGTATGATGCAGAGGTAGTTCCGGTGGGAAAAGACCAATTACAGCATTTAGAAATTACTCGCGATGTTGCATCTCGTTTCAATCACCAAATGGGTGAAACGTTTGTTATTCCTGAAGCTAAGATTCAAGAAGACGGCATGTTGATTCCGGGAACAAATGGTGGAAAAATGAGTAAGTCAGCCAATAATTTGATTAATATATTTCTTGATGATAAAGCATTGCGCAAGCAAGTGATGTCTATAGAAACAGATAGTACGCCACTAGAAGACCCAAAAAACCCAGATACTTGCAATGCTTTTGCCATTTATTCATTGATGGCAAATGAAGAGCAGTTAGCAGCGATGCGTGCGAATTATGAAGGCGGAAACTACGGATACGGTCACGCTAAACAAGCTTTGTTTGAATTAATTTGCGAAACCTTTAAAACCGAAAGAGAGAAATACAATTATTATATTAACAACCTTCCTGAAGTAGACGTTTTATTAAAAATAGGTGCTAAAAAAGCATCGTTAGTTGCTGATGGTGTTCTTGCAAAAGTAAGAGGGAAACTAGGTTTTGAGGCGCTTTAAATAGTATTTAAAATTATAATAATCCCCTTTCTGTTTTCGAATAGAAAGGGGATTTTTTATATCGCCTCAAACAATTTCCCTGGCAGCGGCCTTACAACGCCTTTCAATTCCATATTGAGTAGTATTCCTGAAATCCTGTAAATAGGAAAATCACAGTGCAATGCAATAATATCCATTAATTCTTTTCCCGTTTTCAATAGGTAATCATATATTTTTTGTTCATCATCATCTAGCGTGACAAACAATTGTTTTTGGACCGGTTTTACTTTTTTCTCAATATCCCAATTTAAGATATACACAACATCCGCAGCGCTGGTGAGTAAATTTGCTTTTTGAGTTTTGATTAAGTTATTGCAACCTTGACTGTACTTATCAGAGGTACGACCAGGCACCGCAAATACATCACGGTTGTAATCATTTGCCATGTTTGCTGTAATGAGTGATCCGCCACGGTCAGCTGACTCTATGACAATAGTTGCTTCACTCATTCCAGCAACGATGCGGTTTCTACGCACAAAATTTTCTTTATCTGGATTCGACGTGCTCCAAAACTCAGTCATAAAACCGCCGTTCTCCTCTACTCTAGCCACATATTTTTTATGTGTTTTAGGATAAATTTGGTTCAAACCATGTGCCACTACACCTATCGTTTGCAATTTATATTCCATCGCTAATTGATGGGCCACAATATCTACACCATAGGCAAATCCGCTTACAATTATGGGGTCAAGTGGTGATAAGTCCTCAATAAGCTTTCGGCAGAAGTCAGTTCCGTAAGACGTGATTTGCCGTGTACCGACAATACTAATTATTTTTCGGTTTTTTAAATTGATGTTTCCGGAAGAGAACAGTAAAACTGGTCCATCAATACAATGTTTCAAGCGATCTGGATAATTCTCATCTAGAAAAAAAGAAACTTTTATATTATCAGCAGCTATGAATTCTAATTCTTTAGTGGCTTTATCAAAAACCGTTTGGTCTTTTAAGTTTTTAAGTAATGCAGCGCCTACGCCATCAATGGCAGCAAGTTGGGAGGTTTTAGTTTTAAAAACAGCCTCGGCATTACCACAATGCGTCAACAATTTTTTGGCTATTATGTCTCCTACACCCTCTACTCTTTGTAATGCTAGTAAATAAAATAAATCTTGTTCAGTCATGTTAAATTATTGGTGCTGAAATATATACATAATTTATGGGAATTGTTAATAAAAATTGTGAATAAAATTTTGATAACTATTTTCATTGCCTAACTTTGTAACTATGAACATCGACTCTTATATATCTCAGCTTTTATATCGTTATCAATGTGTTACCGTTCCTGGTTTTGGTGCATTCCTTACAGAAACACAGTCAGCACAGTGGGTTGAAAGCGCAAATTCATTTTTTCCACCAAAAAAAATGATTTCTTTCAATACCAATTTAAAAAATAACGATGGATTATTAGCTAACCACATTGCGTCTAGCGAAAACAAATCGTACAACTATGCTGTAAATGCTATAGAATACCAAGTAGTAAAATGGAAAAAAGCATTAGAAAGTAATGAAGTTTTAGTTTTAAACAACATAGGAACTTTACGTCTTAATGCCGACAGTAATTTGGTATTTAAACCATCTGAACAAACTAATTACTTATCAAGTTCGTTTGGTTTAGCCTCTTTTGTTTCTCCGGTAGTTAAAAGAGAATTATTTGAACAAAAAATAGAAGCAATTGTTGAAAGAGCACCAATCACTCTGGAAACTGAAGAGGAAGAAGCAACTTCAAGTCGTTCTTACTTAAAATACGCAGCTATTTTTGTATTAGGTTTAGGCTTGACAGGAAGCATAGGCTATCCGCTTTATCAAAACCAAATTGCAACTGAAACTGTTTTAGTAGAATCGGCTGTTCAAAAACAAGTTGAAACTAAGATTCAAGAAGCTACTTTTTTTATCAAAAATCCTATGCCTGCTGTAACACTTTCTATCAAAGAAGGAAAGTTACCATACCACGTAGTAGCTGGTGCTTTTAGAGACCAAAAAAATGCTGAAAAGATTTATAAAAAATTATCAAACGAAGGTTTCAAAGCCCGTTTACTAACTGTAAATAAACATGGTTTGTATCCAGTAGTTTATGGAAGTTATGCTACACTAGCAGAAGCTGAAAAAGCAAAACGTGAAATTCATGAAAGTAAAAACCCAGAAGCTTGGGTTTTAATTGAAGCGCTTTAATTTAAATCGAATACTATATAAAAACCTCCAATGGCATTAATTTGCTCTTGGAGGTTTTTAATTTAACAGTGTTTTTATACTTGCGTCAGTTGCGTTTAATAAGCTTATTTAAGTGCTTTATTTTAATAAATTATTGAAAGTTATATTAGTTATAGTTATAATCGAAATCTTCTCTAAAATGACTTAAAAAACTACTAAAACAGCAAAGGCGATTTAGAACTTTCTAAATCGCCTTTGTTATATGCATTGATGTTGCTTATTTACTTACTAAAGTGGTATTAATAAAATTCTCTTCATCAATTACGTTCTTTAATTTTTCATTCCTTGGGATCAGGTTAAGCATCATAGAATTGACTACTCTACTCTTAGTTAAATCGGGTTTGATAATCCTTGCTTTGTGGTACAGTCCTAGCATTTCTCGATTGCTTCTTGAATTGCTATTATTGATTACAAGCAATCTATAATTGTTATTATCGAATGGATCCAGCTTTATACTGAAAGGTAAAATCTCATCGTCTGACTCTTGAATTATAGGTTCGTATAGCGTTCCCTCCTCTTCTACTCCCTTTTTTTTACTGCGAAAGTAACTATCATAATCAGCTAAGAACATCTCACTTTTAATTTGGCTTGGTTCATAACCCAGCATTAGTATCGATTGTTCAGAAGCATTGTCTAAATGATAGGCCGTATTTACTTGTTGATCGAACCTTCCCAGCCATTGATAATCGAGCTGCTTGTTATATCGTTCTTTAATAAATGTTGCCAAACCTTGTTTTAAACCTATCATAACGGCTCTAAATTGAGCGCTTTTAATTTGTGAACCAAAATCAAAGAGTACATAACCAGGCGTGCTGGTATTTGTTCTAAATATTTTTTGAATACTGTGGTTTACTAGGTCTTCAATACTAATTGTTTCTACTTTCATACTGTTGCTTTTAACTTGTGAAATAGAAAGCTATACTGCTTACAAATTCACGATTTCACTAATTTGTAAGTCCCCTTTTACATTAGTATAATTAGGAATATCTGCAGCAAATTTCTCAGCGTGCGGGAAAAATGATGCTTGAAAAGATTCCATAGTATCAAATTTTAAATCTACGATCACTGCAAAAGGAGCTGGCTCTCCAGGAGCTCTTCCTGCTAAACCTACTGTTAATTCCATTCCTTTTAAGGCGTCTCCTAGAGATTCACTAATCATAGGAAGGTGAGAATTTTTATAGTAATCTAAGTCAAATGTTGTGTCAGCACCGCTAGGGTACATTACGCTTACTTTTATCATGGTATTTTTTATTTAAAGTTATAAAAAAAACCTTATTTTAATTACTAGAACTTTCTCCTGTTACGTATTCCCGCAGCCCGACTTGAGTGGAGCTCTTTTTTATGTAGCGTAGCGCAGTAAAAAAAGCGGGAACGGAAGGCGGAATAGCTGCCCAAATAATTAAAATAAGGTTTTATGGAAATCTATCTAGTGACGAATTATTTTTTTGACCAAGCAAATTTTTGGAATCCAGCGTCAACAGGCGTATTTGCAATGTGATTTGTATAGTTACTAATCACTTTTTGAGATAAACCTAAGATGATATCTAGTACTTGTTGTTCCCCGTATCCTGCAGCATAAAATGCATTTAATTCATCTTCAGAAACGTTTCCACGGTTGCGAACCATGCTTAATGTAAAGGTACGTAAAGCTTCTAATTTAGCATCAGCTAATGGAGTTTCGTTACGTAAAGACTCGATAATATCGTTGTCTACTTTCATCATGTGAGCGATTCCTGTGTGTGCTGGAACGCAGTAATGACAGGCGTGCTCTACGTTGATTGCTTGCCAAACTACTGTTAACTCATCGTTGTTAAAAGACGAAGCTACAAATAATTCATGTAAAACTTGGTATCCTTTTAAAGCGCTTGGAGATGCAGCTAATACACCGTGTAATCCTGGAATCATTCCGTATGCTTTTTGAGAATCTTGTAATAATGCTTTGCTTTCTTCTGGAGCAGACTCGATAGAGTGAATTTTTAAAGTTGTCATAATTGTAATTTTTAAATTGTTGTTATTTTAATATTATATTTCTAAGCATTTGCTTAGAAATAGCACAAAAAAAAGCTAGAGGTTTTTGAACGTTAATTCAATATAATCTTCTATTTCTTGTTTATCGTTGACTCTTGATGCTGCGGCAAGTCCGTGCTTTGCTAGTAGCAAATAATTCGCTTGCTTCAATACCGTTTGTTCGTCTTTACTTTTATCAGTTCGAATTTTTTCTATGAATAACTGCTTGATGCCACCCATAAATTCTACCATTTGTGTATTAATGATTTGGTCTTCTGCTTCTGAAAATTCGTTATAAGTATTGGTCAGGAAACATCCTTTGTAATCCCCTATCTCGATTGGAACTTGAACCGAATCATAGAAAAAATCTTTGATGTCTTCGATTCCGTTTGTGCCGTTTTTAAACTTATCAAACATGCAGCTTACTTTGCTTTTATAGCATTTTAAACTTTCTAAAAAAAGCCCTTGCTTGCTACCAAAACTAGCATAAATCGAAAATTGGTTGATTCCCATTTCCTTCTCTAACATACGAACTGAGGTGTTTTCATACCCATTGCGCCAGAACACAGCCATTGCTTTTTCTAATACTTCTTGTTCGTTATATTGTTTGCTTCTTGCCATTACTATTTTAATACGGTACAAAACTAAGCAGATGCTTTGAAATAAAAAAACAATTAACAATCTTTAACATTATAATATAAAAAAGCGGCTTGAGTACGTTTCAAGCCGCTTTCTAAAATTTTGGTTTACAAATTATATAACCTGCAAGTTAAGCAAGCTGATGAAAATTAAAACTTACCGTTCGTATTTTTCCATGTGTCTTGAGCTGCAATCTTCTCTACAACATCCCAGTGTTCAGCAATTTTGCCATTCTCTACTCTAAACAAATCATAGAAGGCATTATGGTCTGTGCCAAAGTGACCTTCACTAACAACTAGTACAAAATTACCTTGACCTATAACTCTATGAATTGTATCGTATTTCATAAAAATACCTTGTTGTGCTAATGCTCCTAACGCACCACCTAAACCTGATAATTGGTCAGGTATGTTAGGATTGTGTTGGATATAATCATCACCATTAAAGTACCCTGCTAACTTTTCCATTTTACCATTAACTAAAATATCTGAAACGAAATTCTTTACTAATGCTTTATTTTGTTCTGTTTTATCAAAATCTTTAAGTTCAGTTGCACCATCAATCATTGAATGTCCGCTTGGGTTTGCGGCCGCTGGAGTTTCTTGTAAGTTATCCCAATGTTCGACGATTTTTCCGTTTTCGAATCTAAAAATATCAAAACCTATTTTTGGTCCAAAGAAATTATAATCTGTTTGTGTGAAAATAAAATCACCATCTTCAAAGGCACGAACTGTATTTACTTTAGCTGAATTAGCAGGTACCATTTGTAAAAGTGCGCCAAAACCAGCTACTCCATCTGCTACGCCTAGATTGTGTTGAATGTATTTATCAGGATTTATGTAAGAAGCAGGTTCGTGAGCTCCTGTTTCGATGCTTTTCAATAAGGCGACTACTTTTTGTTTATTTGAAATTTCCATGCTGTTTTCTTTTTTAATTTTTGATTTTTTAGCTGTTTGGCTGTACGAAGTCGTTAGACCTAAGCCAAGAATTAATGCTGCGCTTACTATTACTTTGTTCATTTTTTTATTGTTATAAATTGATGATGCAAAGGTGCGACGGTAATCAAAAAATAAAAGGATACAAAAAGCACTTTCAATGGTAAATTTGTGCCAAAATAAAATTAGTGCAAGAAACTTTCTCTAAATTCAATTGGAGTACTTAAATGGTGCTTGCGAAAATATTTCACGAAGTTAGTAGGTTCGTCAAAGCCTAGACTATAGCTAATTTCTTTTACAGACTCGCTAGAATGTGCCAATAGACGCTTAGCTTCAAGCATAATACGATCGTCAATAATTTTCTTTGGGGTCGATCCCAAGATTTTTGAAGTAGCTGTATTTAGTCTTTTTTTTGTGATGTGCATTTGGTTTGCATAATTCACCACTAACTTATTATGGTTAAATTGCATCTCTAACAATTCCTTAAATTGCATAACCAAATCTAAGTCGGCTCCTTTTTTAACTTCTATAAAATCACTTTTACGACGTTCACGTTCTAAGAGCATGAGCAAACTTCTTAAATAATTACGCAAAATAGAAGCTTGGTACTCATCATTATCGTGCCTACTTTCATTTTCTAAAACAGCTACACTATTTTTAAAAAGCATTGTGTTATCAGTCAACGAGAGATGAGCCGTCTCAAACAAGTCGTTAAAGAGTATACTGCTTTTTAAAAACTGAATATCTGACGCCTCTTTACAAAAAAACCGATCTGTAAAAAGAATCACTTTCCCTACGGCGGTATAGGTAGTATCAAAATGTTGTACACTGTTTTTGGCTATAAAAACGAAAGTATCAGGTAAAATTGTGATGGGTTTAAAATCTACATAATGTAGCACTGCTCCTTCTTGAAACCAGAGCACTTGATAAAATTCTGCACGATGTGGTATGGTGAGCTCTGTTTTGAATTCACCATACAGTTGGGTCATATCAAGAACTTCAAACTCATGAGGCAAACCTTCTTTAAAATCGTATTTTACTATTGTTTCATTACCCATGTTCCCTTTTCTAGTCGCTATATAATTGTAAAGAATATATCCTTTAATAATTGAAGCAAACATACAATATACTTAGTGCAAATTAAAATCGAGCGCAAGAAGCGTTATTTTAATATTAAGCACAGTAGACAACATAATTCACTAAATCGTTTCTTAAGGACTGTTAAAATGTATTAAAATAGCGTTAAACGATGAATTGCAACAAGCTTGATTGCAACATTTATTGTAATTTTAGAATATGGAAAATATATTAGTAGCAGGTGCAAACGGCACCACCGGAAAACAAATAGTAGCCCTTTTACATAAATCTGAAAATTTTAACCCAATTGCAATGGTTAGAAAAGAAGAGCAACAAACCTTTTTTAAGAATCAAAATATTGAGACTGTATTAGGAGATTTAACAAATAACGTCGACGCTGCATTTAGCAGTACTATTGATAGAGTAATATTTGCCGCTGGATCAGGTGGTAAAGACGTAATAGGTGTTGATCAGGAAGGCGCGAAGAAAATGATTGATGCTTCAAAGAAAGCAAATGTAAAAAAATTTGTAATGCTTAGTTCGATGGGAGCAGACAAACCTGAAGAAGCAACGCAATTAGTTGAATACTTAAAGGCAAAACACAATGCCGATGAATATTTAAAAACGAGCGGATTAGAATACAGTATTGTTAGACCTGGAACATTGACAAACGAAGCGCAAGTTGCAAAAATAGAATTGGCTCCAAAATTAAATAAAAGAGGAGAAATTAGTCGTGCTGATGTAGCACAAACCTTAGTGCAAGCGCTAGAAAGTAATACAGCAACAAATGCTTCCTTTGAAATTATTAAAGGACAGCAAAGTATCACAGAAGCATTGTCACAAGTGAAATAAAAATTAGAGTTTACAATTCATTAAGAATACCGTTATTAATTCAAACAAGAAACCGAAAGCATGCTAAGATATAGCGTACTTTCGGTTTTTTAATTTAAAGATTTTAGAGTGTTAAGCACATTTGCGTTGCCACTTTATAACGATTATGCTTTTTCTTTTTTTAAATAAAAAAGTAGTATTAATGCTAAGGCAGAGCAAACAGAAAACCCTATAAATAAGGGTAAAGCTGTAGTATCTATAAAACGACCAATAAATATACTCACAGGCACAGCCATTATAGTAGAAATACAACCCGTCACAGCAGCAGCAGTTCCTGCAATATGACCAACTGGTTCCATGGCCATTGCGCGAACATTACCAAAGAGAAATCCTATGCTAAAAAACTGTAAACCAAAAAATAAGATTAAAATACGGATATCAGGATTGGGTTCATTGAAAAACAGCCCCACATAAATCGCTGAAACGGCAAAGAAACTAATTAAGGCAGTAGTGATTAATTTTTCCATTCCGTACTTGATCACTAGTACACCATTAGAAAATACAGCCGCTCCAATTGCAATAGCTAAACCCGCAAAAATAAGCGGAAATTCATCCTTTAATTGATACTGCGTTTCAAAAATTTGCTGTGAACTACTTAAGTAAACCATGAATGATCCCGTTACAAAACCTGAGATTACGGTATAGCCTATTGTTTTTTTAAATTTGAAAAGTTCTTTGAACTCACTTATAAATCCTTGCAACGAAAATTCTTTTTTGTTGGTTATCGATAACGTTTCTGGTTGGCGTCTCCAGAACCACAGTGAAACCAAAAGACTAATGAGTACTTGAATATAAAAAATGCCATGCCAGTTGTAATAGTCTAAAACAAATTTACCTAAAGCTGGCGCTATTACGGGAATCAAGATAAAAACTACGGTAACAAATGACATTATTCTTGCCATATAATCACCACTAAATTGATCTCTAATGATGGCAATACTTATGGTTCTAGGTGCCGAAAGTCCCATACCTTGAAGAATACGCCCTAACACCATAACTTCTAGACTTGGCGCGTTAACACAAATAAAACTTGCTCCAATGAATAACGCAAATCCCATATAAACAACTGGTTTACGCCCAATACTATCAGACAAAGGACCAAATAATAAGGGACCAAAACCTAATCCTAAAAAAATCATTGTGATGAGTAATTGATTATCAACTACATCTGTGGTTCCTATACTCACACCTATGATATCTAGTGCGGGTAACAAAGCATCGATTGCTAATGCTACTACTGACATTAAAGAAGCCATTAATGCGACAAACTCAAATTGGGAAGTGCGGATATTATTTTGCATCTGGCAAAAATACAGTATTGAAATGGTTTCAGCATGGTTTCCTACTATTCCAAAGAGTATAACTTTGTTTTTTTAAGTACCAATACTCCTTTGAAATCACAAGTAGTACTAAACCGAATCCATAACTACTCAGTTATTTTTTTAACGGTACCACTTATTGAGCAGCACAATTTGACTGTGTTGTATATGGTTCCAAACTTTTCAATATTCTTTTGTAGCAAATCAATATTTAAGCTTTCGTCTTGACTGTAAACCACTAATTCATATTGAATTTCGTCCATTCGTGGTGGTTTATCAAGACGGACGGCCTTTATCGTAAGTTCTGCTTTTGTGTACTCGAATTTCATCATTACTGAAAATCGCGCTACATTTTTAAGAATACAAGCAGACAAGGACCCAAGAAAGATTTCGGCTGGATTAGGTAAACTAGCCTCGGCATCAGGAGAAATACCAAAACTAATCTCTGAATCCTTGATATGTATCTCTGCATCTTTAATTGCGGAAATGCTTGCATTTACTGAATAGTTCATAAATGATTGGTTTTAGTTTTAGCGATGCCTTATATAAACGCAGTGATTTATATCTATGAAGACTATATTCACCAATGAAAATTATTGATTTCTAACACTTTAACTATACTGCAAAAACAATACTAGAAGCAAGCTATTTTACCATAAGGATTAGATTCAAAGTCAATTGTAAAGTTAAACTTTTTATCATCTTTGCCTCTGGTATATTCCACATAATCCCAATTTCCTGAGTGAGTTAGTTTATATTCTCCGTTTATCTCTGAACCTATTTTTTCAGAATAGTATTTTATAATTGTAGGATACGAACCACCTTTAATGAATTCTTCTTTAATAAAAATCAAATCTATAGGCGCTTTTTGACCTTTGTATTTAATTTGGATTGCATCCTCTTTATCTGTAAAGCTTATCCATATCATTCTTGAGGCCACTTTATCATCTTTGTAACAGATATAATGATCAATAATCGAACTTATACTATCCAATTTTGGTGAGTCCGTTTTTTGATTCTTTACCGTAGTTTCTAAATCTACTTTATCAGAAGTACTTTTTACTTTATTTTCTAAAGTAGCTGAAGGAGTATTTTCTGTTTTTTCTTTGCAGGAAAAGATGAAAAACAGAATCATTAATGTCAATACTAGCTTTTTCATAGTGATTATTTTTAAATTTAATTCAAACTTGCTTTAAACATGCGTAATTCGTCCCAACTGTATTTATCTCCAAGTTGTTCTTTCATTCCGTTCAAGGATTCTTCTTTATAATGTTTGAAAGCTTCAGTTAATTCTTGGATTTTATCTTGTGGGAGAATGTCTTGCACTTTAACTTTTTTGGCTTGGATGAGTTTAACCAAGTGACTCTCGATGGTTGCGACAGTTAATTTCCTTAAAGTAGCAATGTCTTGTATGGAATTTTTGGCTACCCAAAGTTCGTATGTTTCCTCAACTGTAGATTTTTTTGGTGCTTTTTTAGTTGATTTTTTAGAGGTATAACGTGTAGCATCGGCTTCATCCTCAATCAAAGTCACATGGGTATCTTTGAACTGACTTTGAATCGCCTCGGTTTTTCTACTAATGTATTTCTTAATTTCATCAGAGGTTAGTTTCTCTTTAGAAATAGTTTCGCCAGCCACAACAGTTTCTATCAGTAATTTTGCTTTCATCAACCTCAAAATAGCTTTGGATTGTAACTCTTCTAAAACCATTAATTCATCATAAAATGCTTTCCCTTTTTTAACGCGTTTTACCTCTTCAATTTTCCAGAGAATTTCAAAAACCAACTCGTCCATAGGTTTTAAGAAATAGTCAAATGCAGCTTGAATTCTCTCAGAAACATGTATCAAATCAACCGTTTCATTATGGAACATTTTGTTGAGTTGCAGAATGAATTTTTTGGATGGGTCCAAAAGGGCATCTATAGCTTCCATTTGCTTTGTAGCCCAATTAGCATGTTTAGATTTAGTTGAATTTTCAGACATATCGCCGTAGCTGTACTTATGGTTACGCCATTCTTGAGCTAGATCAGCCCAATCAAAACTGTTAATCAAATAGTTATGGATAAAATTCTTAGTTTCAAAATGCAAAGAATTTTTCAATAACTCATCCGTTGCTTTATTCAAAGCATAATCCATGACATCTTGATCATTAGAAATTCCGTTCATTCGCAACGGAGATAGTAAAATAAGGCCTTCTAATGAACGTAAACGTGATAATGCAACATATGCTTGTCCAGGCATAAAAACCTGCGAAACATCAATCGCTGCTTTGTCAAAAGTTAACCCTTGGCTTTTATGCACAGTAATTGCCCAAGCTAATTTTATAGGATAGTGCACAAAAGTTCCTAAAACCTCCTCCTCTATTTCCTTTGTGGTAGGATCAATTTTATAACGAATGTTTTGCCATTCGTATCGATCAACCTCAATAGTTTTGTCTTCTTCAGGAAAATAAACAGTGATTTCCTGCATGCCTAGGGACTTGATAATTCCCATTTTTCCGTTAAAGTAATTTTTTTCGAAAGACAAATCATTCTTAACGAACATTACCTGTGCGCCTATTTTAAGCTGCAAGCGTTCCTCAATTGGGTAAATTTTTTCTGGAAAATCACCTACAATATCTGGTTTATAAGTAATTAACTCCCCTTTTAGATCTTCTAGCGCTTGAGCGTTCATAGCATCAGCCTTAGCATTATGGGTTGTTAAAGTAATATATCCTTTGTTTTCCTTAAGATCAAAGTTGGGTTTTACATATTTATTCAAAGCCGCAACATCAGCAGCAGTGATTTGGTTGTTTCTTAAATTATTTAAAACCGAAATGAATTCGGTGTCTGTTTGACGATAAATTTGCGATAATTCAATATACAATGGCGGACTCAATTGTACAGCGTGAGAGTGGAAAAAGAATTTACCTTTGTAATAATTACGCAGTGTACGCCATTCTTCATCCCGAATTACTGGTGGTAACTGTAGTAAATCTCCTATATATAAAACTTGTACACCTCCAAACGGTGTTGCTTTTTTACGGACAGTTTGCATCATGTAATCCATAGCGTCCAATAAATCAGCGCGCAACATACTCACTTCATCAATTACAAGTAGCTCCATGTTGCGTATTACTGATTTTTTTAATCCGCTCATTTTAAAATGCCTGCGCAACGTATCTTTAGATTCAAATTTGACGGTATCTGTAAACTGTGAGTCCACATTGAAAGCAGGAATGAAACCACCAAAAGGCAATTGAAACATGGAATGTATTGTTACACCGCCCGCATTTAACGCTGCAATACCTGTAGGAGCCACAACAACTGTGTTTTTATGTGTTGTTGCAATAATTTCACGCAATAGTGTTGTTTTACCAGTCCCTGCCTTACCAGTTAAAAAAACGGATCGTTGGGTTTGATTGATAAACTGTAAAGTATAAGCAGCGGCTTCGGATATTGTTTGCATTAGGCGTGTAAATTAAAACTGAAATTAGGTTGAAACACGTAAAAAGTGCTTTCCTTATTAAAAATAGAAGTAAAAGTAAGTTTTTTTAAACTCACACAGTTACTAAGGCTTTATTTAACCAAAAAAAAACCTCCATTCTAGCAATAGAATGAAGGTTATTTACATTATAAAAAAACAAAAATTATTTTTTTGCCTCTTCTTTCTCTTCTACTTTTTCTTCTGTTTTAGCAGTAGCTGTAGATTTGTATTTATCGTTTAATGCTTTTACGATTTCTTTAGTGATATCGTATTTTTCCTCAGCATATAAAACTGAAGCTGCATCTCCTGTACCGTAGATGTAAGCGTATCCTTTTTCTTTACCGTAAGCTTTGATGAATTTTTTTACTCCAGAAACTAAAGTATCCATTTCTGCTCCACTCTCTTGTTGCAATTGTTGAGATAAAGCTTGTTGTGCATAGCTCAATTGTTGCTCTCTTTTTTGCAATTCAGCTCCTTGTTTTTGAGCCCACTCTTGACCGTTAGCTTGTGCTTGTTTTTGAAAATTAGCAGCGTCTTGTTTAAAGCGATTAATTTCTGCTTCTAGTTGTCTTCCTTTTTCTTCCGACTGTCCTTTATATTTTGCTTCAAGATCTTTTGCTTCTGTGTATTCTTTCATTAATACCGAAGTATCTACATAAGCAGTTTTTACTTCTTTAACATCTGCAGTTTTGTTACAAGCAACAACTGAAATAGAGATTGCGATAATTAATAATACTTTTTTCATTTTGGTTTATTTTGTAATTTAAAGTGTTTAGACAAAAATATAAAAAAATAGCTCGTATCCTAAAAAACTTTAGAATTTCCCTATTTTTTATACTATTAGATTTTACTATTGTTATTAAAATTTAGATAATTTCAGCTTATTAAAACCGACATCAACAGCTCTTCTTAGCGCGATTTTAGAAAAAAAGGACACCTAAGACATGTTTAAAACTAAAATCAAGCTTTAAAACCACCTTAAAATCATTTTTACCTATTTTTAAGCACATAAATGTGTGATGAATACTCTAAATTTCGTTTTGCTTTTAAATTGGACTGCAATCCAATAAAAAATGCTTTTATGTAATTCATTTTTCCTGATTGGTATTTTTCAGAAAGTAAACTCACATAAAAAGAATCAAATTTCATAGGAAGTACTTTTTCTAATTCCATTCCCTCTTTTTCGAAAAGCATTTTTATTGCCTTTTTAGAAAAATGCCAAAAGTGAATGGGCACATCATAAGCTGCCCAAAATGTTTTGTAATGTTGTGCATCGAAAGATTTAAAATTGGGAACTGCAATAATTAAAGATCCATCAGGTTTCAACAATCTTTTTAGTTCTTTTATTTGTTCATCTAAATTAGGAACATGTTCTAAAACATGCCACATACTAATTACATCAAAAGAATGATTTCCTAACTCAGATGTTTTCTCTACAAATGAAACACCTTTACTGCTGGCAATTTGTTTTGCTTTTTCACTTGGTTCCACTCCTACCGTTTTCCAGCCATTTTGTTTTGCCACAGATAAAAAATCGCCGGTCCCTGCGCCAATGTCTAAAATGCTACCTTTTTGAGGCTGCAATGAATTAATCAGATTCAGTTTATTTTTTAAAGCAATATTTTTTACAAAGTGATACGCTTTTTCAAATAACGAACGTTTAGAATCTGTATGCGAAATATAATCTGGACTTTCATAATATTTCCCTAAAGTCGCTAAACTTGGTTGTGGAGATGTGATTAACATATCCAATTCTTCGTCGTAGTACAATTCGAAAATTTCTTTAGAAACAGAATGATCCTTTACAGTAAGGAAGTGTTTTTTATTGGCAATATCCATTAATTGAATTATATAATTTATTTATACTTTTTATACCAAACCCCAAAAATACAATTGCATTTTCAGGGTTGTATTATTTTATTTCCTAAACTATCCAGTTATAGCTAAGCTTTAGCCAATAGTTTCACGTGGAACAATTTTAACTATTCGAATTTTTTAATTCAGTATTTTATTCAGAATACTGTATCAGTTATTAATTCTGTATTACGATAATTTCATTACTCCTATTGAAATTGTTTAAGAATTGATTTCAACTTTTATAACGCGGTATAACTGTTTACCAATACCAGAAAAACTAAATCAATATTTACCTACCCATATAAATCAATAAAACCGAAATATCACTTGGAGATACCCCACTTATTCTTGACGCCTGTGATATAGTTACAGGACGAATCTTTGTAAGTTTTTGTTTTGCCTCAATTGACATTGATTTAATTTTATGGTAATCAAAATCATCTGGAATTTTCACATCTTCTAAACGTTTCAATTTATCTGCATTATTTCTTTCCTTTTCAATATAACCAGAATATTTAACTTGAATTTCTGCTTGTTCAAGAATTTCTTGATCGACATCATTCTCTTCGATATAGGTTTTAACTTTCTCGAATTTCATTACATCTTCTAATTCAATTTGAGGACGAGAGAAAATTTTAAACATCTTATCACCTTGCGAAATCAAGGCTGTACCTTTTGATTCTAAAATTGGATTTGCTTCAGCCATAGTAACACTAGATTCTCTAAAAAAAGAAACCATTTTTTCAGACTCTTTTAATTTGTGTTCCATACGGCGCAATCGCGCTTCAGAAGCCAAACCAATTTCATAACCCATAGGTGTTAATCTAAAGTCGGCATTATCTTGACGCAACAACGTTCTATATTCAGCACGAGAAGTAAACATTCTATAAGGCTCTTCTGTTCCTTTAGTAATTAAGTCATCAATTAAAACACCAATATACGCTTCGTCTCGTTTTAAAATTAAAGGAACTTTTTCATGTACTTTTAAATGTGCATTAATTCCCGCCATCAATCCCTGAGAAGCGGCTTCTTCATAACCAGTAGTTCCATTAATTTGACCAGCAAAATACAATCCCTCAACAAGCTTTGTTTCTAAAGTATGTTTTAGTTGTGTAGGCGGAAAGTAATCATATTCGATTGCATAGCCTGGACGTAAGAATTGCACTTTTTCAAAACCAGCAACAGCACGCATTGCTTTGAATTGAATATCGGCTGGAAGTGAAGTTGAAAAACCATTTACATAAACCTCACAAGTTTTCCAACCTTCAGGTTCAATAAATAGCTGGTGTCTTTCTTTATCAGCAAAACGATTTATCTTATCTTCTATAGACGGACAATATCTTGGCCCAAGACTTTTAATACGACCGTTGAACATTGGAGAACGATCAAAACCTTCTCTCAAAATATCATGAACATCAAGAGAAGTGTACGTCATGTGACAAGACCTTTGATGAACCAACGGACTAGTCATATCAGAATAAGAAAACTTATCTGGCTTTGCATCTCCTTTTTCTTCATTCATTTTTGTAAAATCCAAAGAACGTCCATCAACACGAGGAGGTGTACCTGTTTTCATTCTACCAGATTCAAATCCGGCATTAATCAAATCTTCGGTAATTCCATAAGCAGCACTTTCACCAGCTCTACCTCCACCAAATTGTTTGTCCCCAACATGAATAACACCATTTAAAAAAGTACCGTTTGTCAATACAACAGATTTTCCTTTGATCTCAATCCCTAGAGAAGTACGCACTCCTTTTACTTTTCCATCTTCAATAATTAGTCCTTGAACCATCTCTTGATAAAAATCCAAATTAGGAGTACCTTCTAACATCAACCTCCATTCTTCAGCAAAACGCATGCGATCACTTTGAACTCTTGGAGACCACATTGCAGGACCTTTTGATTTATTCAACATTTTAAATTGAATTGCCGTACGGTCTGAAACAATTCCTGAGTACCCACCAAGCGCATCAATCTCACGAACAATTTGCCCTTTTGCAATTCCACCCATAGCAGGGTTACAAGACATTTGCGCAATGTTCTGCAAACTCATTGTAACCAATAGTGTTCTTGAACCTAAATTTGCGGCTGAAGCAGCAGCTTCAGAACCTGCGTGTCCAGCACCAACTACAATAACATCGTATTCTTCTTGAAACATTTTCTGTATAAATTAACCCAACTTCGTTGGGAATAGTATTAAATTCTATTCGTAAATTTGCTTCCCAAATTTACTATTTACTTGTTCCACGTGGAACTTTTAGATTGATTCTAAAAAATTAAAATGTTCCACGTGAAACATTTAATACATCAAAAATTAAACTGAATAATTGTTTCACGTGGAACAATATTGATCTACAAAAAAAACAGTTTAAATGTTTCACGTGGAACATAGGTTTAATCAAAAGTTGTTTAATGTTTCACGTGGAACATAGCTAACTTCTCATCTTCTTTAGAACGCATTAAACGTTCGTCTTCTTCTCCTTTGTCTTTGTAGCCACAATAATGTAACATTCCGTGAACTAAAACACGTTTTAACTCTTCTTCAAAAGTTACTTTGAAATCAATAGCATTATCAGCAACACGTTCTACAGATACAAAACAATCACCGCTAATTTCATTACCCATTGTGTAATCAAAACTAATAACATCAGTTAGTGTATCATGGTCTAAGTATTCTAAATTGATTTTATGTAAATACTCATCATCGCAAAAGATATAATTTATCTCCCCTTCTTTTTTATTTTCTGAGATAATAACCTGAGACAACCAATCTGCAATAGCAGTTTCATTATCTAAATTAAACTCGTTTTCGTAATTAAAATTGATCATTTTTTATTAAAATATTCTTGAACCTTTTGGTCAAAATTGGAGCGCAAAGGTAATGATTGTCTGTTTAAAATCTCTATGCTATTTAAATAATCTAACAAAGCCTTAGGCAATGGTTTAGAATCATTAGTAAACTGTTTCTTGTTACTCTCAGATTGTCTTTTATTATCTTCACCTTGTTCTTTAATTGCAGTCTCTAATTTTAATAATTCTTGCTTGATATTAACGGCTTTTTGTAATGTTTCGTTTTTAAAACCTTTATTTAATAATTGCTTTTCTAACTGTTTCATTTGCTCTAAAGCGTTTAAACCTTCTCTGGATAATCCTTGTTTTTTTAATTCATTTTCTAAGGACTCTCTTAGTTGTTGTTGTTGCTTATAAATTTCAAGTATTGCTTTAGCATTTCCTTCACCATCTTCTCCCCCATTACCGTCTTTACTATTACCAGGGTTTTTATCTCCGGGGTCTTTACCAGACTCCATTCCTTTTTTAATTTTATCACCTAAACTTTCTTGTCTTTTAATTATATCCGGTAATTGCATACCTGATCCTTCACCAGGTTTTGGTTTCCCTGATCCTGGATTAGATAATGAGGATTGTAGATTACTTAGCACATTACTTAGAAAATCACCTAATTTATTGGCTGCAGCAATAGTGTATTGTTGGTATGAAAGCCCTTTACTAAATTGTGTTTCAGTAAAACTGTCTAGAGACTTGTCAATGTTATATTGCATATTACCTATTTCCTTAGTGACTTGTTCTGCTATTTGAGGATTGCGTAGTGACATGGCAAACAAACTATCATCAATATGTTTGAACTGTTGTTTTAAATCTTGTTGCCATTTAATGTTTTTACTAACTGCAGCTGAACCAGATTTAATATTTTTAAACTGATTCATCAACTCCTCTTGTGACATAGAAAAGGCTAGTAAATTATCTAGCACTTGACGGAGCATTTTTACATCCTCTTCCATTTGCTCTTTTGAACCTTCGGCTAGACTTTGAGACATTTTTGAAGACATGGACTTCATGCTTTTAGCAGCATTCTTTTGCTTTGGTTTAGCTTTACTTTTATTGTCTTTTTGTAATTCCTCAACTGCATTCTTTAAATCATCATCAATGCTTTTTTCTTTTTCAGTATCATTAGGTAAATCAACAGGTGCTTTTAATTCCTCATTATCCTTTTTTAAATCTTTTAATTCTTCTTGAATTTTATCAAATTCTTTATTTATTTCCGCTTGTTTTTCAACAGCATTCTTATCAGCAGACTCTGCTAATTTATCTTGCTTGTCTCCTAGCATGTTCAATTTATCTGCAATTTGTTCTGCTTTCTTTTCTACGTAATACTTTTTAGTAAGCTCTACTAACTGCTTTAAATTTTTGACTTGGTTTTTACTATTCTGTTTGAACTTGTCTAATTTAGTAAGTAATTCATCATTCTTTATCTTATCATTAAGATCCTTTAACTCCTCTAAAAGTCTATTATTTTCTTCTAAATCTTTATTGGCATTATCTAATCTTTTTTGCAAAGACTCTTTCAATACATCATTCTTGTCCGATTTAAATTGATCTAAATTCTCTTTCATCTTATCAGAGAATTGTTTCATTAAATCATCTTGTTGTTTTTGACGTTTAATAAAATCCTTAACTTCCTGTTGTTCTTTAAACTCAAATTTATCTTTTTCTTTACCTGATTTTTGAAGTTTATCTAATTCAGCTATTTGCTTGTTTTGTTTATTCAAAGAGTTTTCTAAACCCTTAATGTTATCATTTTGTTCTTGCAAAATTTCATCTTGCTTTTCAGTATCTGTCAAAATACGACTTGAAAAAACCGTTGACTTAGTACTTTTAAAACTATGCAATACGTCATTATCAAAAACCTCAAAGTAGTAATCATAAACTACTCCTTGCTCAATTGAAAGATTACTTGGAAAAGAAAATACAAATTGTGCTACACTTCCTGATCCACTATTAATTGTTCCACGTTTAACACTATTAGGTTTTGACTTTGGATAATATACAATTTGCAATTTTGATATTCCATAATCATCAGCAATTTGACCTAGCACAAACGATTTATCTACCTTTAAACTATCAGGCGCGGTGCTTACTTGTATAGAAGGAAACTGATCCTTGATCACTGTTAGCTGATAATTGAGCTTTTCATAATTTTTTACCTTATAATTAGACGTAATAATTTGATAATCTGTGTTTTGAAATACATTTTTGTTCAATACAAAGCTATTTTCTGATTTATTGAACTTTGAATCATTATGATCACTAGACCAAACCACATTTTGAGTTGCTTGAGTCTTAATTTTCCAAGTTACACGAGTTCCTTCAGGAATAACTGCATTACCTGTACCCTTAATAATCTCAGATTTTCGATGTAAATAAGATGGGAAATTCAACAACATTTCAAAGTCAGCTATTGCGGGAACCTGAACTACTTTCAATTCGTAATCTTTAGAATATACTTTATTTGCTTCTAAATGAAAAGAGACAGAACTCGACGGATTGGTAATTTTAAATTGATATTCTCCAGCTATAGTGTTTTCTAGAAAGTAACTTTCGTTATTAATAAAAATCATCACATTTTCAGGAACAACATTACCTATTGTTTTTACACGGATAATAAAATCTTTATTCTGTTCCGTTTGTAAATTGTTATTTAAAACCACAAAAGAAAAAGGTGCTGGCGGAGAAAAAGCGGTATTAAAATGCACTACCCTATTTAAACTTTGAGAGATGATTGCTTTATTTCCTGTTAAAAAGAAAACTGCAAATAGCAAAATTGGAATAATAGCTAGCGGTAAATATTTTTTATTAGTGTTGAGATTAATTGCATTACCAAAAGGAATTGGTTGCAATGCATTTGCTTTTTGATTAATCGATGCAACTAACAATTCAGATTTTTCATGAGAAACACTACCTGCTGAAAGCTGTAAAAAGTTTGTCAAAGTATCCTGTACATCATTAAAATGATTTCCAATAATTTTAGAAGCGTCGTTATAAGACAATCCTTTTTGCAGTTTAAATAATTTAAAAACTGGGAATAGTATAAAACGCAACAATAAGAATGCTTCAACAATTATAAAAGTCCAAAATAATAAGGTCCTTGCCATTGGCTGTAGCCAAAGAAAATATTCTACAAATAGCGTAAATAGAAAATACAATAATCCTAAACCAATAAAGAAAATGATTCCTCGTATCAGTTCGTTCCAATAAAATTTTCTAATGAATGCTTCTAGCTTTTGATAAATAAAATTTGATCTCTCCAAAACTTATAATTCTTTTTATATAACCAATAAAAGTAACAATTTATATGATACTAAAATGGTTAAAAAGAAGCAATCTAATTATTGTTGTAATTATCTCATAATCTGGTTAACTAAATGCGTATTTGAAATTGTATCTTTGCATCAAAAATTACAAAAATGTCAAAGCAAGTTCGTGTGCGTTTTGCACCAAGCCCAACGGGACCATTACATATTGGCGGTGTACGTACTGCCCTATTTAATTATTTATTTGCCAAAAAAAATGGCGGAACATTCTATTTAAGAATTGAAGATACAGATCAAAATCGTTTTGTACCTGGAGCTGAAGCTTATATCATGGAAGCATTAGAATGGTTAGGAATAGCCCCTGATGAAACTATTGGAAAAAATGAAAAGTTTGGTCCTTATCGTCAAAGCGAAAGGAAACACATGTACAAAGAATATGCTGATCAGTTAATAAATTCTGATTGGGCATATTATGCATTTGATACTCCAGAAGCTTTAGACGCTCAAAGAAAAGCAGATGAAGAACAAGGTAAAACTTTTATTTACAATCATACAAATAGAGAGAAACTTGATACTTCCTTAGTTTTAACAGCAGATGAAACTGCTGCTAGAATTGCAAAAGGCGATGCTTATGTAGTTCGATTTAAAACACCTGTTGATGAAACACTACATTTAAAGGATATTATTCGTGGCGATGTGAAGTTTGAAACAAGCTTACTTGATGATAAAGTTTTATTTAAGAGTGATGGAATGCCAACGTATCATTTAGCTAATATAGTTGATGATCATCTAATGGAAACGTCACATGTTATTCGTGGTGAAGAATGGTTGCCATCAATGCCATTGCATGTTTTATTATACAGAGCCTTTGGTTGGGAAGCACCAGAATTTGCACACTTACCTTTAATTTTAAAACCTGTAGGAAACGGAAAACTATCTAAACGTGACGGAGATAAATTAGGGTTTCCAGTATTTCCTTTAGAATGGAATACTGCTGAAGGAGTTTCTAGCGGGTACAGAGAAAAAGGATTTTTCCCAGGAGCAGTTGTTAACTTCTTAGCTTTACTAGGTTGGAATGACGGAACCGATAAAGAAATATATTCGTTAGAAGAATTAGTAGCCGCTTTTGACTTAAATAGAGTCCATAAAGCAGGAGCTAAATTTGATCCAGAAAAAAACAAATGGTTCAACCACCAATATTTGATTACTCAAAAAGACGAAGATTTGGCGAAAGCCTACTCCCCTATTCTATCAGATAAAAATATTGATGCAACTAAATTTGATCTTGTTAAGATAGTTTCATTAATAAAAGAAAGAGCACATTTTGTATCAGAGTTTTGGGAAATGAGTGATTTCTTTTTTCAAGCACCAACAGAATACGATGCTAAAGCAAGCAAAAACTGGAAAGAAGAAACACCAGCTTTAATGAAGCAACTAATAGAAATAGTTGAAAGAATTGAAGATTTTACATCAATAAATATTGAAACTGTTGTAAAGGAATGGATGACCACAAATGAAATTGGTATGGGAAAAGTAATGCAGCCTTTTAGACTTAGTCTTGTAGGAGCTTTAAAAGGTCCTCACCTATTTGACATTATTGAAGTCATAGGCAAACCAGAAACGATTAGCAGAATTAAAAAAGCAATTGAAAAATTATAATTAAATCAGGCTCCTTTACAAAGGGGCCTTTTTTTTATAGAAAATCTAAAGACTAGAAATTTAAAATTTCGTTTTTAATACAAGATAATAAGCTAAACTTAAATAAAGAAAAAGTTACGCTTTGGCGAAAGCCTAAATAAATGATTTGAATACTAAAGAAATTTCGTAATTTAACAGTAAATTTTAAACTAAATATCAAAACTATGAACACTGCATTAGTAATTATTCTTGTATTAGGACTCTTTATTCTATTCTCCTCCTTCTTTACTGTTAGACAGCAAACAGCTGTAATTATAGAACGATTTGGAAAATACTTAAGCATTAGACAATCTGGATTACATCTTAAAATTCCGTTGATTGATAGAATTGCAGGACGTGTAAATCTAAAAATCCAACAGTTAGATGTTATTATCGAAACAAAAACTAAAGATAATGTTTTTGTAAAACTTAAAGTATCCGTACAATTTATGGTTGTTAAAGAAACAGTTTACGATGCCTTTTACAAATTAGAATATCCACATGATCAAATTACTTCTTACGTTTTTGATGTAGTACGTGCCGAAGTTCCTAAATTAAAACTAGATGATGTATTTGAAAGGAAAGATGATATTGCCATTGCGGTAAAAAGAGAATTGAATGAAGCAATGACTACTTACGGTTATACTATTATCAATACATTAGTAACAGATATTGATCCAGATATTCAAGTTAAAAACGCGATGAATAGAATTAATGCTGCTGATAGAGAAAAAACAGTTGCTGAATTTGAAGCAGAAGCATCTAGAATTAGAATTGTAGCTAAAGCAAAAGCGGAAGCAGAAAGCAAAAGATTACAAGGTCAAGGTATTGCTGATCAAAGAAGAGAAATTGCTAGAGGATTAGTAGAAAGTGTAGATGTATTGAACCGTGTGGGTATCAACTCACAAGAAGCCTCTGCCCTAATTGTTGTAACACAACATTATGATACATTACAAGCTATAGGTGCTGATTCAAACTCTAACTTGATATTATTACCAAATTCACCACAAGCAGGAAGCGAAATGTTGAATAATATGGTTGCTTCATTTAGTGCATCAAACCAAGTAGGTGAAATGATGAAAAAAGGAAATCGAAAAAAGTCTAAATCAAAATCAGATTATAAAGAGGAAACTCCTGTAATTGAATTGAATGAAGATGAACAAGAAAATGATGATGAAGATTAAATTATCATTTAAATAGAAAAAAGAGGCTTTAACGGCCTCTTTTTTTGTTTATGTACCATTTAACTACAAATGGAATAACAATATTTATAATTTGTGAATAAGAGCCTGTAAAGCCACTTTTAAAAGATCCTATGAAACTGTTCACAATATGTTTAGGCTTTAATGCTTCTTTGGTTTTTTGAAAAGTTAAAACTAACCTTTGATGGCTAATTTCCTTTTCTAACTTAAGAATTTCTAATTCACTATCAATTTGATCGTAAGAAGTATATTTTTTTATCTCCATAATGTATTAGTTAAAAAATATTTTAGAGAATTTTGTTAATATCGGACCTTCGATAATTTTATCTTTAAGTAAGTATAAAATTAGAGTAACAACTAAATATATAGCCCCTACCAATAAGAAACCATACGCATTACTATCTAACATATTTCCCAAACCAAGCGCTAATGCAATTGAACAAAATAATAGTACCATACCAAAACACAGGGCAATAAGTATAAACTTTAAAATTGCCGTTGTTGATTTCATGGCTACTCTAAATATTCTTAATTTGTGGTAAGCAAGATTAGTATCAATATAAGATTGTACTTGTTCTTGAATATGTTCCGTATTTTCTTTTAATTCTTCAAAAGCCATACATTAATTGTTTATTATCAAATTTTAAAACTTCTAAATTATTTTTGAAGCTTTGCGTTTTTATCTTTCAGTTCAGCAAGTTTACTTTCAAGAAAAGTAATTACATCTTCAGTTTTATGACTCATGCTTGACACTAGATCTTCATAACTTCCTTCAAAATCAACTTTTGCAGATGAAAATTTTGTTTTTACTTCTTCAGATAAACTATCGTATTTTTTTTGTAAATCTTTTTGTGCGTCTTTGTAACCGTCTTTAATTTTAACTCTAGTTTTTGAACCTTTATCCGGAGCAAATAATATTCCTACACCAGCTCCAATTGCTGCACCAGTTAAAATCGCTAAAATCGTGTTACCTGTATTCTTTGACATAATATTTTTTATTTAATTAATAATACATTAAAGATACGAATAATTTTAACATTTTCAGGCTAACAAAGAATTAAATTCATCTAAAAATCAAAATAAAGCTCATTATTAAACGAAAACACTACTAGATATACTAATTAGTAGCTTAAATTTTAAAATAGCTTAATCATTCGCTATGAAGCTTGTTTTTAATATAAAAAATCAATGTAATAATATATATCTATAGATTTTAACAATAATAAAAAAGCACCCTAATAAAGGTGCTTTAAATTGATTAAATCTATTATTGTAAATTATAATGTAATGGTATCTAATAAAGCTAAAACTTTTTCATTTTTCTCTTTTTCTATCATTTCAAGAATTTGAGTTTTGAAATCTTTCAAATTAATATTTTCAGATTTTAAATTTTCAAGACCTAAAATTCTAACAGCAGCTAACTGACTTTTTAAAGACATATTAAATAACTTAGTTAATGAGTCGGCATCAATATCATTAGCGGTAATTTTATCAGAATTTTGTAAAATCAATTGTGCAAATAACAAAGCATTATTGTCATTCTTTACATTTTTTACAATAGTTTGATTAATTAAACTGTAATTATCAATACTTTTAATGTTTGTAATGATGCTTAAAAGGATATTTTGAGCAGCATTTTCATCCTTTTCTTTTACATATTTATTGATCTCTTTTTGTGTAGCCATCAATAAATTAGCTTCTTTTTTTCCTTTTTCTTCCCAAGCATCTTTTAATCCTACCGTTTTATTAAACACTAAATTAGTACTTGTGGATGCTTTATCAACATTAAAATAACCCAAGCGTTGAAATTGGAATTTATCCTCAGGATTAGCAGCAGCAAGGCTTGGTTCCATATACCCTACTACAGTTTGCAAAGAGTTTTTGTTCATAAAGTCAAGAAAATTTTTCTCCTTATGACTGTCTGGTGCTTCATCAATAAATAAACGGTCGTACAATCGAACTTCGGCCTTTACAGCATGTGCAATTGAAACCCAATGAAGTGTACCCGCTACTTTACGTTGGCTTGCTTCACTCCCACTTCCGCTACGACTATCTTCATCATAAGAAACATGAATTTCAGTAATATTTCCATCAGCATCTTTTACAACTGATTCTCCTTTAATAATGTAGGCATTTTTAAGACGCACTTCATTACCAAGACTCAATCTAAAAAATTTAGCTGGAGCTTCTTCTAAAAAGTCTTCTCTTTCTATGTATAATTCTCTTGAAAAAGGAACTTGTCTATAACCAGCAGCTTCATCTTCTTGATTATTTTCAGCTTCTAATGATTCTTCTTTTCCTTCTGGATAATTAGTAATTACCACTTTTACTGGATCTAAAACTGCCATAACTCGTGGAGCTGTCTTGTTTAAATCTTCGCGTAAGCAAAATTCTAAAAGAGAATAATCAATAACATTTTCGCGTTTAGCAACCCCTATGATTTCGCAAAATTTACGAATAGAATTAGCTGTATACCCTCTTCTTCTTAATCCAGAAATAGTAGGCATTCTAGGATCATCCCAACCATTTACAATGTTTTCTTGAACCAGTTGCAACAGCTTACGCTTACTCATAACGGTATAATTCAAGTTCAAACGTGCAAATTCATATTGATGTGGTCTTACCTTATTATCATCATAAATTTGATCTAGAAACCAGTTGTACAACTCTTTGTGCATTACAAATTCAAGCGTACAAATAGAATGTGAAACTTGCTCGATGTAATCACTTTCACCATGAGCAAAATCATACATAGGATAGATTTTCCAATCGTTACCCGTTCTATGATGATGACGGTGTAAAATACGATACATCAAAGGATCACGCATTAACATATTGGTAGATTTCATATCAATTTTAGCACGTAAAACATGACTTCCCTCAGGAAAGTCACCATTTTTCATTCCTTCGAATAAAGCTAAATTCTCGTCTATAGAGCGGTTTCTATAAGGCCCATCAACACCAGGTTGCGTAGGAGTTCCTTTTTGAATAGCCATATCTTCAGACGATTGACTGTCAATATAGGCTTTTCCTTTTTTAATCATTAAAACAGCCCAATCATACAATTGTTGAAAGTAATCAGAAGCATAACGCTCTTCGGCCCATTGAAAGCCTAACCATTGCAAATCTTCTTTGATAGCATCAACATACTCCTGCTCTTCTTTGGCTGGGTTAGTATCATCAAAACGTAAGTTTACTGGTGCATTGTAACGCAATCCTAAACCAAACTGCAAGCAAATTGACTTGGCATGGCCAATGTGTAAGTACCCATTAGGCTCTGGTGGAAAACGAAAACGTAAATTATCTTGAGGAAAACCGTTTGATAAGTTCTCTTCAACTATTTGTTCTATAAAATGGAGTGATTTTTCTTCTGTTGACATCATGTTGTATTAAAAAAGCAAAGTTATCAAAAATGTTGGTTAATTAACGAAACAGTGATTTGGTTATTTCAGAATAAGTACATAAAATTTAAAAAACTTCGTACTTTTATCAAATAAACGAATATCAAAATTATAATTACGCTCAAATGGGAACAATAAAACTTAAAAACATACGCACTTATTCATATCATGGTTGTTTAATTGAAGAAGGAAAAATAGGATCGGATTATTCCGTTGATCTTGAAATAAAAACAGATTTAAGAAAATCATGTGTTTCAGATGAATTAAGCGATACAGTAGATTATGTACTACTTAACCGCATAGTTGAAGAAGAAATGGCAATTCGCTCGCATTTATTAGAGCATGTAGGACATAGAATTATTACCAGAGTATTTAATGATATTCCAGAAGTATCAAGAATTTTATTAGCTGTTTCTAAACTAAACCCACCTATTGGTGGAGATGTAGAAGCTGTAACGATAGAATTAGAGGAATACAGAAGCTAAAACTAAACGAATTACTAAAATTAAAGTATTCATTCTCTGTGAGATACTATATATTTTTAAAAAAAGTACTTAATAACCTTTCAAATAGTAAAGATTTTAAGTACTTTTGCCATCCATTCAATTATGGCGTCGTGGCCGAGTGGCTAGGCTGGGCTCTGCAAAAGCTCCTACTGCGGTTCGAATCCGCACGATGCCTCTAAAACCTCCAAAGCAATTTGGAGGTTTTTTTTATGTTTAATTTTTATAAAAAATTAGATAAAGATAAACTGCGGTTCGAATAATTTACTGCAAATAAGATACTTATAAAACCTCCAAAGCAATTTGCAAGTTTTTTTATATTTAATTTTTATAAAAAATTAGATATAAAAAAACTGCGGTTCAAATAATTTACTATAACTAAATATTCTTCAATGCTTTAAAATAAATTTAAAGGTTTTTTTATGTTAAATTTATAGAAGACGGTTAAACTGACCACCGCAAAGAACACTCACATAATCATAAAAAATAAACATTTTTGACTTAAAAATTAATTAACACTAATTAAAAAATTTAAAGAAAACTGTTACATACTTTCTCAAAGTAAACGCAAAGATTCACAAAATCAAATGATAAAAATTGGTTTATAAATCTTAATTATTGCTAATTTCTTAATGTAAAATAAAAAAATTAATTTTTAAACATAAAAAAACCGCTCAAAGTGAACGGTTTAAATTTATTATATATTAAATACTATTCTTGTTTTTCTATTTTTTGGAAAGCTTTTTTAACCATTTCTTTTTCTTTTGGAAACCATCCCTGAGTGATTAAAACCAATCCGAAAACCATAAGTACAATACTAATTCCTTTTTTAGTTTTTAGTATATTAGTTGGTGTCATCTTAGTTTTTAACTGCTTAGCTAAAAGTATTTTAATGCAATCAATCAACAAATAAGTAATAATTACAGCACTAAAAAAAGTAATCATTCGCGAGTTTTCCATTTCTAGTTTAGGACCTACTGATATAATAACAGCCATCCAGAAACCTAAAACACCTATGTTAATAACATTCAATAAAAAGCCTTTTATAAAAAGACTCATGTAGTTTTTCTTTATTATTTCTTTGTCGATTTCGTTAGTATTTATTTTCTTTTCTTTTCGTAAACTTAAGAAAGAAATCACACCATAGGCTAACATTAAAATACCTCCAAAAATAAATAATGCCGGTTTGTCTTGTAAACTTTGGATTAATCTATAACTTCCTAAATAAGCCACTGCAATAAAAAATACATCACCTAGAACTACGCCTAAATCAAAAACTAAAGCTGCTCTAAATCCTTTTAAAATACTAGTTTCTAGTAATATAAAAAATACAGGTCCAATCATGAAACTTAAAAAAATTCCCCAAGGAATACCTAATAAAATATCGTTAATCATTAATAATTGAAATTTAGATAACTAAAAAGAATGCAATTTAATTTTTTTCTTCAATTGTTCCGCCAAGTACCGTCTTTTTATTAATTTGCTTAGGCTTACCGTAAATATATACAGACCCTCCTGCTTTGACTTTTGCATCAACTAATACACTAGCATTAACTTCGGCAGATCCTCCAGCAGAAACGCTTATAGTGGTTTGATTGGTAATTAAATTTTTGGATTCTAAAACACCACCTGTCATAATCGTAACTTCTTGATTAGTTGCTTTTCCTTCTAAAGCAATTATTCCGCCAGTAACCGACTTAATATTTACTTTATCAACATCTAAAATTAAATGTATCTCTGCTCCTTCTCTAGCATTCAAATCCATTATCGTAGCATCAAAAGTATCGTCACTAGAAACATAAGCTCCTTCATTAGCATCCACTCCATCAATTTTTTTATAATACAGCTGAATTTTTATATCATTACCTGACAAAAGTTTTGGAAAAGGCATTCTTAGTTTTAATTCGCCATTATTATTTACAGCTTCCACTTCTTGTTCTCTAGAACCAGTGATTATCACTTTGTTTTCTGATCCAGCAATTAATTTTACATTTAGTTTATCATACACTTTTACTGTATTAAAATCTCCTAAATTTTTAGTAACCTGAGCAACCGCAGTTTGCATGACAAACGCGATTGCAAGAATGAACACTTTTTTCATAATTTTTTAATTTACGGATTCTCCACTACGTCTTAAAAAATTAAAATCTAATTGTTTTTTAACTAAATCAGCGTTTTTAACTTTGACGTAAATTTCGTCTCCTAATTGTAATAATTGATTAGAAGTAGCTCCAACTAATGCGTATTGTTTTTCATCAAAAGTATAATAGTCATCCTTTATATCTCTAATTCGAACCATACCTTCACATTTATTCTCTATGATTTCAACATAGATTCCCCACTCGGTAACACCAGAAATAACTCCCAAAAACTCTTGATCTTGATGGTCTTGCATGTATTTAACTTGCATGTATTTAATCGAATCTCTTTCGGCATTTGTTGCTAATCCTTCCATGGTTGAACAATGCAAACATTTGGTTTCATACAATTCCTCATCTACTGATTTACCACCGTCTAAATAAAACTGTAGCAAACGGTGTACCATAACATCAGGATAACGACGAATAGGTGAAGTAAAATGAGAATAATAGTCAAATGCTAATCCATAATGACCAATATTATCCGTTGAATATTTGGCTTTACTCATGGAGCGAATAGCCAATGTATCAATTAAATTTTGTTCTTTTTTACCGTTTACATCAGCCATTAACTGATTTAAAGCTTTGGAAACATCCCCTTGTTTGAAATCAATTTTATACCCAAATTTTGATATAACAGCTTGCATAGCAAAAAGTTTGTCTTCATTAGGTTCATCATGAATTCTATAAATAAAGGTCTTCTTTTGTTTACCAATAAATTCAGCTACTTTTTTATTAGCCAAAAGCATGAATTCCTCAATCAAATGATTAGCATCTTTAGAAACTTTAAAATAAACACCTTCAGGTTCACCGTCTTTATTTAAGTTGAATTTTACTTCTACTTTATCAAATGAGATGGCACCATCATTCATTCTTTTACGTCTTAAAATTTTAGCTAGCTCATCTAATTTAAGCGTCGCTGCGACAATTTCAGGCGAAACTTGATAAGAACTACCCGTTATCGAAGTTTCTTCCGGAATAGTATCGTCTTTTGTCTCTATGATGTATTGTGCTTCTTCATAAGCAAAACGTTGGTCAGAGAAAATTACTGTACGACCAAACCATTGGTTTACAACCTCTGCTTTTTCGGAAATTTCGAACACAGCAGAAAAAGTATATTTCTCCTCTTGTGGACGTAATGAACACGCAAAATTAGAAAGTACTTCTGGTAACATGGGTACTACTCTATCTACAAGATATACAGATGTTGCACGTTGATACGCCTCATCGTCTAGAATAGTTCCTTCTTCAAGATAATAAGAAACATCGGCAATGTGAATTCCTATTTCATAATTACCATTCTCTAGTTTTTTGAATGACAAGGCATCATCAAAATCTTTTGCATCTTTTGGGTCAATAGTAAAAGTTAGGGTATCACGCATGTCTCTACGATTAGCGATCTCACTTTCAGTAATTGAGGTATCTATTTTTTGTGCATAAGTCTCTACTTCAATTGGGAATTCAGATGGTAAACCATATTCGGCTAAAATAGCATGAATCTCTGTATCATGTTCTCCTGGTTTCCCAAGTACTTTGATTACTTTACCAAAAGGACTATCGGCTTTTTTAGGCCAATCTTCAATATGTACTAAAACAACATCTCCTTGCTCAGCATCACCAATGTTATCCTTTGGAATAAAAATATCGGTGTACATTTTTGGGTTGGCTGTAGATACAAAAGAAAAATTCTTTTGAATATCAATCACCCCTACAAAGTCGGTTTTATTTCTTTCAACTACTTCAATAACCTCACCTTCAGGACGTTTTCCTTTACGGCGGTTATAAACATATACTTTTACAATATCCTTGTCTAGTGCATGGTTTAAATTATTGGTAGGTATAAACACATCTTCCTCTAATTCAGCACATACAAAATAGGCGGTCTTGCGTCCTGTCATGTCAATTTTACCTTCGTAGTAATCTTGGCTTGCAGCTTTTATTAAATATTTACCTGGTTCACTCTCTATAATCTTGTCTTGAGCGGCAAGAATTTTTAAATCTTTTATAATTTGATTTCTACTTTGTGTATCATCAAGCTCAAGCTTTGCTCCTATTTGTTTATAATTGAATGCTTTATTAGCACTTTGCGATAGTATTTTTATAATTTTATCTGAGAAATCTTTCTCTTTCTTTACCGGCTTTCTTAATCTTTTACTCATAAATCTTTTCTTAAAGGTCGAAAATTACAAAATAGTTAACAGTTATGATAAAATAACAGTGAGTTTTAAACAAAATATAACTTTCAATAGGATAATTGTATCTTTATAAAAAGAAAAAATACTATGGAAAGATTTATCACTATTGCAGTCTTTGACTACATCCATGAAATTGAAATTTTGAAACACAGATTAGATCAAGAAGAATTGCAGTATTTTTTTGCAAACGAAATCATGTCTTCGTTTGCTCCAATGTATTCAACAGCCTTAGGAGGAATAAAACTTAAAATTCATCCAAATGATTTTACAACCGTAAAAACAATTCTTCATGAAATGAAATACGATAACAATCTTAGAATTGTTTAATTTTTTTGAAAGTTGTCAACACATATATAATTAAACAAAAAGAAAAATTAAATTTAAATTATTTATTAATGGGTATTATAGCTTGTTAATAGTGGCTATAAAATTATTAGAAAAAGGTTTGAATTGTAGTTTTACTCTTTTATATGGAGTTATTAACAATTATATTTAGATTTAAAACGCTTATTTACAACTGTTATCCCAATTTAATTAACAACGGTTGATAAACTAAAACACTTTAAAATTGTAAATAAGTATTTTTAAATTTTATGTTGATAAACCTGTTTTAAGTATTAATAACTTTTATAAAAATTCAATAAACTAAATTAGGTTTTTAAAAGTGGGTTTTGGATTAGTGTTTTTTTAGAAACTTCCAAAAAATAGTTCTTATTTTCTTTCTCAACTTATCAACAATTTGTATTAACATAACGTTAACTGAATATCAAGCAATTAGCATACGCTATTAACAATGGAAAAATTTAAGCCTTTTAAAAATAATTAACTACTGATTATCAGTTAATTAGATACTTATTAATATTGTTGATAACTAGTTAAACAAATGTTAATGTGTTAGTTACAAAATTTCTTGCGCTTTGTTTGAATAGTAAAGTTATTTTTTACCAAATAAATAAATTCAAATTTATAAATACAAAATTGTTTTGGTAAATTTGCCCCACACAACTTAATACATATACAATGAAAATTTCAATAGGAAACGATCACGCAGGTCCAAATTATAAAAAAGCAATCGTTGAAATGCTTAACGCCAAAGGGTACCAAGTTACTAATTACGGTACAGATACAACAGATAGTGTTGATTATCCAGATTTTGGACATCCTGTAGCCACAGATGTAGCTGAAGGTAAAGCAGATTTTGGGATTGTTATTTGCGGAAGCGGTAACGGAATTGCTATGACAGTAAACAAACACGCAGGAGTAAGAGCTGGTTTATGCTGGACAAAAGAAATTGCTTATTTAACACGTTTACATAACGATGCTAATATTGTAAGTATTCCAGCGCGTTTTACGTCAATTGAACAAGCGGTTGAAATTGTTACCACTTTTTTAGAAACAAAATTTGAAGGAGGAAGACATCAAAATAGAGTAGATAAGATTGCTTGTAAATAAGTGATTTTGGATTTTAAATTTAGACGCGAATAGACTTTTATTATAAGTTTGTTCGCGTTTTTTTTATTAAAAAATTTAATTTTTTGGGTTTTAAATGCTAGAACTTTTAAAAGTATCTTCTATATAAAATCGTTTAGTTGCTGCTGTTTCAATTGCTATTCTAGCAAAAAAATATCAAAAATATCTTTGTAATAAAAGCCTTAAATTTTGTTAATATTAATGCGTCATTTTATAAAACTAAATTTATATTTTTGGCAAAAAAATATTGATGAGACTTTTAGCGGTTACTTTATTATTTTCGACGTTGATATACGCTCAGGAAAAATCTAAAATTATTACTAGTAACGAAACAATTGTAATAAGTTATAATAAAAATTTCGACATAGAATCATCGGTAAATGAAAGCCGCTTGATTGCTAAAAGTAAAAATACTGAAGAATACAATATCCAGATTCCGTTTGATAGTTTCAATGAAATATCAGACATCAAGGGATCTACTTTTATAGTTAGCAAAAGCAAAAAAAAGAAATTATCCTCAGCTTTTATAGGCACTTACGATGTTAAACAAGATGATATTTTTAAAAGTGATTATAAATTTAAAAATTTTGTATTACCTGATGTAGAAGATAATTCGGTTATTGAGTATTCTTATAAAAACAAATATAAAGAACCACGATTTTTATCTTCTTTTCGTTTTCAAAACTATCTAAAAACCGAAGTATCGAGTTTTATAATTAAGTGTGATTCTAAAATTGAAATAGGATTTAAGTTATTTGGAAATTTTCAAGATAAAATTGTTTTTACAAAAACTAAAGAAGGTGATTTAGATGTATACACCTGGGAAGCTAAAGATTTACCTGAATTTGAGCCTGAAGAGGACATGCCAAGTAGTAGTAATTTTATGCCTCATATTATTTATTATATAAAATCTTATAATGATAATGGTGTTACAACTCCATTGTTAGGTACACCCGGAAATTTATATAATTGGTATACCATGTTATTAAAAGACATTAATAAAGTGGATGAAAAGGCTCTAAAAGAAAAAACATTAGCTTTAATCAAAGATGATAAAAATGATTATGATAAAGCAAAAACTATTTATAATTGGGTACAGTATAACCTTCATTATGTAGCGTTTGAAAACGGAATGAATGGTTTTGTCCCTCGAGATGCTGCTGCAGTTTTTGAAAAACGATATGGGGATTGTAAAGATATGGCTAATTTATTGAATCAAATGCTTCATTATGCAGGTTTAGAATCAAGCTTAACTTGGTTGGGTACAAGATCAAAACCATATACTTATAATGATGTGCCTACACCACAGGTTGATAACCACATGATAGTCAATACACAAATAGGAGGTAAGAGTTATTTTCTGGACGCCACAGATAAGTTTTGCCCTTTTGGATACCCTTCATCAATGATCCAAGGTAAAGAAGCATTAATTGGTAAAGGAAACAAGGATTTTAAAATTGAAACTATTAGTGTTGTAGATCCTAATAAAAATAAAATCGAAATTGCTTTGCAATTAGAATTCATAGATACTAACCTGGTTGGTGAGGCAACTACACTTACTTCAGGTTTATTTAAAAGTGATTTATTAAATAGTATTAGTGCTTATAATCAAAAAACTACTGAATTATGGAAATATGCTATAACTGCAAATAATAAACGTATTGCATTAGAACCTAAAGAAACCATAAAAAATGACTATTCTGAATTACCTTCTAAAGCGGTACATCAATTAAAACTAGAGAAAGGATTGATAACGTTAAATGATAAATTATTATTTAAACCCATTATTATTTTACCTTTTAAAGATGCAAATATTGATACTCAAAAAAGAAAATTTTCTATAGAAAGTGATTACGCTCAAACGTATGATATTCAATACCAAATTAAATTACCAGCAGGCTATAAAGTAGAATTACTACCTGAAAATAAAAAAATGAGTAATGATCTTGCCAGTTTTGATTTTCAATACAAACTAGAAAAAGGAATTTTAAAGGTGAGTCAAAAAATACAAACTAAAAAAATAATTTTAGAAAATAAAGATTTTGATCAATGGAACACCTTCATAAAAGAATTAAATAAACAATATAACCAATCAATATTACTCATCAAATGATAAAAAAAGCAATTGCAGTTTTGGTGCTACTTATTTCTATTGTAGCTAATAGTCAAGAAATTAAAAGTTATACTTGGGATGAAAAACCCGTTTTTAAAACCATTCCTGAAGAGTATAAAAATGAAGCAGCAGTAGTGTTGCTAGACAAGCGCTGGATACATACCAGAGTAGGTAATTATGCATTTGCCAGTTTCGTAATGAATCATTTTGCTATAAAAATTAATAAAGCCGAAGAGATAAACAAATATAACAAAATTAAAGCTGAGGATAACGGTTTAGTTCGTACGTTACGTGATTTTCACGCTCGTATTATCAAACCTAACGGTGAAATTCAAGTATTACCAAAAGAACGTATTGTTGAAACCGAATCAGATAAAATAAAATCAATTGTTTTTGAAGGAGTAGAGGCAGGAGATATTTTGGAGTATTATTTTATTCTAAAGGAAAATCCTAATCCTAGTGGTGTAGAAATTTTTCAGAAAGATATTCCCGTTTTAGAAGCTCAATTTTCTCATAGTGCTGAGGGGGCAATTATAAATACATTTCAATCACCAAATTTTACCTATACGTCTTCAGGTAGAATATACACTTATACTGCCACTAATATTGCCCCATACAAAGAGGAAAAATATGCAACAAATATTAAAAATCTAGTAAAACTAATTTATCTTGTTTATACTCCTGCTTATGATAATTATAACTGGAGAAAGCATTTTCTTGCCTATTACACAAAACCTAAGTTTCAATATTTTAAAAAAAATCAAGCTAGAGAGTTTATAGAAAATTTAGACATTAAAGATATTCCTACCGATGAAAAAATGATTAAAATTGATAATTATATCAAAGAAAATTTTGATTTTGTATGGAGTGGAGAGAAAGCGAATAAAGTAACAGATCTTAATGACGGAAAGCAAAAATTGAAAGCATCAGATATTTTTGATTTATATGCTTTTGCTTTCAAAGAACTAAAAATCCCCTATCAAGTAGTTGTAGGTATGTCTCGTTATATGGGTGATGTTGATAATGAATTTTACGTAATGCCTTTAACTCACGAGTTCATGTATTATATTCCTGAAACTAAGAAATTCATTTCTCCTTATGAAAAATATTTATCTTATGGTTACCCAATGTATGAAATTCAAGGAAGCCATGGTGTTGCTTACGACCCAAAAGAAAAAGTAGTTTCTAATCAATTCTATTTTCCAACAGCTCCAGCTAATTATACAGTAAATGAAACTATAAGTACCGTAACTTTATCTAAGGATCTAAGTGAAGCAACTATTGAAAAAACCTATTCAAATTCAGGTTATGAAGGACAATTAGATCGAAACCGAATTCGTTATTTTAAAGAAAACAAAGAAGAAAAAGACTTGAAGGAGTATTTCCAAAATAGAATTTTTGGTGAAGACAGCGGTTTAAAATTAGACAATTACACACTATCTAATGAAGAATTTAAGTACAATCAAGACAACACGCCATTTATTGTAACTACAAATGCTTCAGCAAATGAAGGTTTAGTAGACAAAGCAGGAAAACTAGTTTTAATTAATCTTGGAAAAGTTATAGGTAAACAATCTAATTTATATCAAGAAACTATAAGAACACATGATATAGCAATTGACTATACTAAAACATACAAGCATAAAATAGTATTTAATATACCAGCTGGCTATGTTGTAGAAAGTTATAAAGATTTAGTAATTGATCGAAAAATGAAAGGTGATGAAAGTAAGATTTGTTCTTTTAAATCTACCGTATCTGTTCAAGGAAATCAATTGATAGTTACAATTTTAGAATCGTATAATGCAATAGATTATCCTAAAGATCAATACCAAGAATACCGTAATGTAATTAATGCAGGCTACGATTTTTCTAAAGCAGTTTTGGTTTTAAAACCAAAAAAATAATAGTAAACGAATTAGAATATAAGTAAATAAAAAAATGGCATGATTTTATTAAAATCATGCCATTTACTTTTTAAAATAAAACCAATAGCAACCTGTTGCAATTTGCAAAATGACTATTCCCCAAAACTTTAAAAGATAACTTCTCTTTGCTGTTTTATGTCTAAAAATTTGCATTGCTAATCCAGAACCAATTGTACCACCAATCAATACAAATAAAAGAAGTGTTCGTTCAGGAATGCGTCTTTTTTGGTTTTTGGCAAGACTTTTATCATAGCCAATTAGTATAAAAGCAGTTGCATTAATAATTAAAAATAGGTAGAATAAAAATGTCATTTAACTTAATTTAAGTTTCAAAGATATTATTTTAGCTGTTCGAAAAAAACTAAAATGACTAACATACAATACATATCCAAATCGGTTGCTACGGCAGCAATCAATATTCAAAAAACCGTTCAATTATTACAAGAAGATTGTACTATTCCGTTTATTTCTAGGTATCGAAAAGATACTACCGGAAATCTAGACGAAGTGCAAATCGAAAATATAGCCAAGCTTCAAAAAGAGTACGAAGTGGTAGTAAAGCGTAAAGAAGCCATCTTGAAATCCATCATGGAACAAGGCGCGATGAATGAAACTTTGTTTGCTAAAATTGATAAAAGTTTTGATTTACAAGAACTAGAAGATTTTTATTTACCGTATAAAAAGAAGAAAAAAACCAAAGCCGATGTCGCTCGTGAAAACGGATTAGAACCTTTAGCTAAAATCATCATGGCGCAAAACAATGATGATGTTGATTTTCTTTCGACTAAATATCTAAACGAAAATGTGATCAACGAAGACGCTGCTTTGCAAGGTGCTCGCGATATTGTAGCCGAATGGATTAACGAAAATATTTATGTTCGAAAGCAATTGCGTCGCTTATACGAGCGTAAAGCAACCATTACTACTAAGGTTGTCAAAAGCAAAAAAGAGGACGAAGCAGCCCAAAAATTCAATCAATATTTTGAGTGGTCAGAGCCGTTGACCAAAGCGCCTTCGCACCGCTTAATGGCTATGTTACGTGCCGAAAATGAAGGTTTTATCAAGTTTAAAGTAGAAGTAGATGTAGACGAAGCTTATGATATTATTGATGCTTTGGTTCTAAAAGGTCAAAGCGCGAGTACGCCACATGTGCAATTAGCCATTGAAGACAGTTATAAACGATTACTGAATCCAGCGATTTCTAATGAAGCGCTGCAAGAAGCAAAAGCTAAGGCCGATGCCAATTCGATTCAGGTTTTTGCTAATAATTTAGGGCAGTTACTTTTGGCACCTCCTTTAGGTGAAAAACGTATTTTGGCTATCGATCCAGGATTTAGAAGCGGTTGTAAAGTAGTCTGTTTGGACGAAAAAGGAGATTTATTATACAATGAAAATATCTATCCGCATGCGCCACAAAATGAAACAGCCATGGCGATGAAGAAAATAAAATCGATGGTGAATGCCTATAAAATTGATGCCATCTCGATAGGAAACGGAACCGCATCTCGTGAAACCGAATTTTTCATCAAGAAAATCGCATTTGATAAACCAGTACAAGTTTTTATAGTTTCAGAAGCTGGAGCTTCGGTATATTCAGCATCTAAAATTGCTCGTGAAGAATTTCCAGATTATGATGTGACTGTTAGAGGTTCGGTTTCAATAGGTAGACGACTTTCAGATCCATTGGCAGAGCTGGTAAAAATTGACCCAAAAGCTATTGGAGTAGGGCAGTACCAACATGATGTGGACCAAAATAAATTAAAAGATGAATTAGATAGCACGGTAATTCGTTGCGTGAATTCGGTTGGAATCAACATTAATACGGCAAGTAAACATTTGCTAAGTTACGTGAGTGGAATAGGAGAGAAGCTAGCTGAAAATATTGTCACTTATCGTTCTGAAAACGGACCTTTCGAAAACAGAAAACAATTGAAGAAAGTGCCTCGCTTAGGCGAAAAAGCCTACCAACAAGGAGTAGCATTTATCCGAATTTCGAATGCTAAAAATCCGTTGGACAACTCGGCAGTGCATCCTGAAGCCTATTCGATTGTTGAAAAAATGGCCAAAGATTTGAAACTTACAGTTAATGATTTGATTGCTAATAAGGAGAAGACAGCTTTAATTAAACCCGAAAATTACATTACTCCAGAAATTGGTTTGTTGACGCTAAAAGACATTATTAAAGAATTAGAAAAACCAGGATTAGACCCAAGAAAAGCCGCTAAAGTTTTCGAATTTGACCCGAATGTAAAAACCATAAAAGACGTAAAATCAGGAATGATTTTACCTGGAATTGTGAACAATATCACTAATTTTGGTTGTTTTGTCGACATCGGAGTCAAAGAAAGTGGTTTAGTACACATCTCTCAACTAAAAGTAGGCTTTGTAAGCGATGTAAATGAGGTAGTGAAGCTACACCAACATGTAACCGTAAAAGTAACTGAAGTGGACGAGGATCGAAAGAGAATTCAGTTGACGATGGTGATTTAAGAATTGAGTTACTATAAGTATAAAAAAACCATCTTTACTAAAGATGGTTTTTTCATTTAAAGTTATAAAAGTATTGTTTTACAAAAACAACATGATTAAAGTCAGTACAATTCCGGCTGCGGTAAAGTACATACCTTTTTTGAAAATGGTAGTTTTTGGTGTAAACATCCAGAAGGTTGAAATCACAAAAAAGAATAGGGATACTCCAAAGAAGATGTTTAAAAAGAACAAAGGATCACCAGTTTTTGCTTTGTGCAAATGGTTCATCTTTTCGATTATGAAGGGTTGGCTTGTGGTTTTGTAATCGGCAACTCCTGTTTTTTTATTGTAGGTTCCTTCTTTGAAAAAAACGATATCTCCTTCTTCACGTTCTGCTTTTAATTTTTTAAGATGCAATTCTTTTCCTAAATCTTCCTCATTCAAATTGGGAGCTATGGTTTTGACAATATTCTTGTCTTGTTTTAGAAAATCAGTATCTCTAAAAATTAAAATAATTCCGCTTAAGGCATAAACTGCCATTATTCCAGCGAGGAAAAAGCCTAAATAACGGTGGATGATGCGCATTAAATTGCTTGATTTCTTCTTCTTTGTCATTTGAATATAAGATTGCTTGTTTGTATTTATTTTTTTCAGGGGCTAAAATAGGTA
Source organism: Flavobacterium gelidicaeli (assembly GCF_013294005.1). Classification (GTDB taxonomy): domain Bacteria; phylum Bacteroidota; class Bacteroidia; order Flavobacteriales; family Flavobacteriaceae; genus Flavobacterium. The sequence goes on along the minus strand of NZ_JABSNK010000002.1, from coordinate 279,938 downwards.
ATTAAGATTAATTCTAGATAAGACTTAAGGAATTTTAAAAGGTTTAATTGACTTTTTATTTTATGAATAAATAAACAATCCATCTGATTAAGAATTATTCTATTGTAAACAATTTAAAAATAGCTAACAAAATAAGTTTTTGAAATAGAAACTAGCAATTCTCATTTACTTTTTAAGTATCCAAGCACTCATTTTATCCAGCACTTTAGGTGAAATGGTTTGTTCAATTTCACTATATTCAGAGAAAGCGCCTGTTTTGCACTCTTGAAAAAGATGGTTCATGCCTTCAAATTCGTAGGTTTCAAAGTTTTTATTTTTGGCCCTAGTCAATGAATTTTTAATTGCTGCTAAATTATCTTTTGCAGGAACTTGAAAATCCAAACTACCGTTAATTGCTAATACAGGTATTTTTATTTTTGATAAATAGGCATCTGGATTGAATGCAATAAAGTATCGGAACCAAGGAGCTGTATATTGCTTCATAGCTTGCTCATTTATTTCTTCATCTTCATTTGTTAGGAACAATCTCAGATCTTTGTCTAAATCTAATCCAGAATAGTTTTTAATGAAAGTGTAAATTTTTTGATTGGAATCCCTATCTTTTTTTAAATTTTCTTCACTTATTCCACTTAATTGCTTTCCTAAGTAATTTTGTTTGACCAGTAATGCATCGATGGCTGTTCCTGGTCCTGCCATCAATACCATGAAATTGACACTTTTATTTATAATAGCAACAATAGGAGCGATCATTCCCCCTTCACTGTGACCTACTAAACCAATATTTTTATAACCTCTTTTAATCAAGAAGTGTACGGCAGCATCAATATCAGTTGCGTAATTGTAAGTAGTTTCGTTTTTAATTCCTTTAGAGGAACCTCCTATGCCGCGATCATCTATTCGCAAAGTTGCAATTCCCTTTTTCGCAAAATCATCAGCAATAACTGCAAACGGTTTGTGTCCAAATAGTTCTTCATCGCGATTTTGACTTCCAGAACCGGTGATCATTACAACTATTGGGGCAGTTTTATTAAAATCCTTAGGTTGGGATAGCGTTCCAGCCAAGGTGTTTTTGTCAGTATTATTTATAAAGCTCACATCTTCAGTTTGGTAGTTAAAAGGCGGTTTGGGGGTTTGAGGACGCTTAATGGTTTGATTTGCTTCGTTTTCGTTTAATTTGATAAAGGTAAGTGGCAGTTCATTTGGACCTTGCTTAAAAATTCCAGTGATAACTTCATTATCTAATTTTCCTGAGTAGTTAAGACCTATAGTAGGTACGACAAATACGAGTTCATTTTCTACAAAAGTTGTTGATGCAACAGCAATATTTGTAGCTCCTTGTTTGGGACTATCAAGGGTAGAGGAGAGTATGTTATTCTCATTTTTGATGTGAATTATCAACGGAAGTTTCATTCCTTGCACATCTAACTCGCCTTTCCAGGAACCGGTTATTTGTTGTGAAAAAATAAATTGAAAGCTGAATAGTAAAAGGAGTGTCATTTTTGTTTTCATAATAGATGTTATTTAATTAGTAGTCAATAGATTGCTAGCCTTGACAAATTTTTAAATTTTGAAAAGGAAATTAATTAGAGGTAAAATTTTAAAATATAATGCTAGATTACAGGTCTAAATATTTAATATATACTTGATGAATTAATATAAAAGCGAATAGTAAAATTACAAATAAGGTAATGTGTTGCCATTTTTTAAAATTAGTAGCCGTTTTAAAACCATTGTATAGCAAAACAAAACCATAAACCGCTATAACTAGTAGTATCAAAATAAAAATTATTAATGAAACCATATCAAATGAATTTAAAATTTGATGATTAGCGGTATCATTGTTTATTTTAAGGCTTGGCGCCAAAGTATCTATTTTAATAAATTTAATAGTTAGCATCACTATAAAGTTGGGTGCTTGAGATAGTAATATAGTATTTGCAATATCAATAAAACGTGTTTTTTTATTGAAAATAAGTGCTAATAAAAAAAGAAATACTATTGCAGTAACTGTGCTAAATGTTACGTACATAAACGCAGTTTTAATTGTTAAATTTTCGTTTGGTGTAAAATGAAAGATACTATCAATTTGTACTTTAGTAAAGTAACTGACTAAAGAATTAATAATAAAAAATAATAATCCAACAAGCAATAATTTTTTTTCAGAAAACTTTGAAAACGGATTAAAAACAGTTTGCCAGTTCATAGTTATAGTTTTAAATTTTTAATTTTCTCAATAAGATCATCCATTTTGTTTCGCATCGTTGGGTATGAATTACCAGCTTGTTTTGCCATTTCTTTTATACTGCCGCTGCTTAAAAAAAATTCTAATATAAAATCTTGCTCTTCTCTACTTAATTTTAAATAAAGGGGTAAGTCGTAATTTCCGTTTACTTCGGTTGTGCATTGGTCGCATTTCATCTGACTAACTCGGAGTGCGTTTTCACAACTTGGACAAACAATAGGTAGTTTCATTTAAATAAAATTAAAATAATTTTTAACAAAGTTAAATAAATATTCTTTTTAGTTTAATATTCAGTACTTTTTTTTGTTAAAATAAATTTAGTCTGTCCATTAGAGATCAATAAAGTAAGTTTAATACTAAAATAAAAATCTATATTTGCAAAAAAACAGAATTATGAAAAAAACAATTTTTTTATTTGTCGCACTTTTGATGGTTAGTGCTGCGCAAGCAAAATATATAAAAGCAATTTTATATATGAATGATGGCAGTCAAAAAAAGGGTTTAGCAGAAATGGTTGAATATAAAGACTCTAATGTTAGATTTAAAGCAGATGAAAATGCTAAAAGTGAAAAATTTTCAAGTTCATTAATTAACAAAATAGAATATCCTAATGAATCAGGTTTTATAACAACGATGGAATTTCTGTATTTAACATCTGCAAATGGTTTTTCAGGAAAATTTTCTAATGCTAAAAATAAATTTTGGTTTAACATTATTTACGATAATGGAGTTAAAATAGGTCAAATACTTGATAAAGGAAGTATGCAAACAAATAATTTTCGAGCCACTAATACGTCCTATTATTTTGGAAATATAGGGGATGAAAATTTAGTTTTCGGCTTTAATTCTATGGGTAATGTTATTAAAAAGTATGCTTCAGATTCTACTATAAAGAAAATGTCAAAAGTCGTTTTTGTTAATTGTTCCAACATAAATGAAGCGATTGAAAATAAAACATTTAAACTTGAAACTGCATTAGACCAACTGATCACAATTTTTGACAAGATAAAGTGTAAATAAAGTGAATTAATAAATCATAAAAAAACCCAAATTACGCTAGTAATTTGGGTTTTTTTAGTTTTGAAAAACTATTAGTTCAATATTATTTTTTTTGTAACTGTTTTACCTTCAGAGGTTATTTTTATAAAATAGATTCCTGCTGCTTGATTACTAAGATTAATTTCAGTGGTTTCAGTTTTTGTTTTCAGTTGAGAGATTATAGCGCCTTGAGTGGATATAATTGTTAACTGGGCATTTTCGGGTGCCGAAACCATAAATGTGTTTGTACTTGGATTTTGGTATACCGTTACACTCGATTTTTCTAAGTCAAAGTCAGTTGTTGCCAAAGTTGTTGAAGGAGGTAAATAAAAGTTACCAGTTAGAGTAAACAAATACAAAGTTTTAAGTGTTTGATTAAAGTAACTGTTAGGTTCATTTAAATTTTTCAAATCTGTGTAAGAAGCATCTAAATGGGTTTGATTTTCACCTGCCATAGCTGCCGTTGCAAAAGCACCTACAAAAGTTGCATTGTGATACTGCCCTTTCAAACTTCCGTCTTGATTGTAACCGTCTTTAATATTTGCAGTTCCGTTAAGTGTGACTCTTACAAAATCAGAAGATTTTTTAGCATACGTTTTCGCATCAGCAGTACCATACCATAAATAATCAAGAGCAATACGCCAAGGTGTTCTAGCAGCATCATAGGTATATGATTTACCTCCGTTTGCATAACCACTAGCTTGAGAGGAATACGCACCTGACTCCATACACCAGTCAGAAACTAATCCGCCAGCAGCATTATTTGTTGTTAAGTTTTTATTGATAATGGTGTATGCTTTTGTGGCAACTGAATTCCAAAAATTTATATCGGCAGTAAAATTTCCAAAAGCCCTATAATAAGCAGGAGCAAAATAAGAAGGATTTGTGATTGCGCTTCCGCCAAATACATCTCCAGGTTTTAAAACGAAAGTACTTGCTTCGATCTCATGCGTTTTAATTGCAGTTATTAATACTTTAGCATCACTTTTATAATTTTGAGAGCCTAGACTTCCCCATTGATAGTCAGCAATGATAAGTGCAAACGCAGCATCTAGTTCGGCATCAGTAGCTCCATTTTGACCATCTGTACCAGAGCAACCATTAATTTTCCAATTCATTACCCCGTTGCCATTTCTATTGTCTTTATAATACAACCAAAGTCCATCAAATAATGTTTGATCGCCTTTATATGCAGCTAATAGCATTCCGTATCCAATTCCTTCAGAAACGGTCTTAGAACCATCATCAAATTTTACACGATAACGACCGTTTGAACAGCCTTCTACAAAGTTAGTTTTCCAGATATCATAATTATCTGATGCGTCTTGACTATTTTTAGTAGTAGCCATGGTACCATTAGTATAAATTACATTAGCGGGAAAAGGTTTTGTTTGCGCATTACCACACAAACCCGTTGCAAAAAGGACACTTAAGATGAGCTTTTTCATTTTTATAGTTGATTTAGGTGTCACAAAAGTAAGTTTTTTTTGTAATAACCATAAAAAAATCCCAAATACCAATAATTGGGATTTGGGATTACCTTATTTAAACGGACTTAGCTGTTTAAATGCAATAGTAAGAATTACTCTTTAGTCTCTTCTTTTTTATCAGCAGTCTGATCATCTTTAGCGGCATTCTTGAATTCTTTAATTCCGCTTCCTAATCCTTTCATTAATTCTGGAATTTTTTTACCTCCAAAAAGTAATAAAACAACTGCTAAAATAACTAGGATTTCTGTAACACCAAATCTTCCCATGATTGAATAATTTATTGCCGAAGCAAATTTTTAATAAATGTAGCGACAAAGGTAAATAGAATAATTTTACGTGAGCTCATATTAAGTCATTTATTTATTATAGGTAAAGTTAAATATATATTAAAAAGAGTTTATTCCTATGCTTTGTATGCGAAGTAAGCCTAGGAAGTCCTTTGATTGACTTTAATTATTATATTTGTAACATAAAGAAAAAAAATGGCAGGTAAAAGATTAAAAAGAAAGAAACTTCACAATAAATTATTCAATAAAAACCGTTTGGTGATACTGAATGAGGATACTTTTGAGGAAAAATTTTCTTTAAAACTAAATCTGATGAATGTTTTTGTAGTCGCCTCATTAGGCGCTATAGTATTGATTTCGATTACAACACTTATTATTGCCTTTACGCCACTACGAGAATTTATACCTGGTTATTCTTCAACTAAACTAAAAAAAGACGCTACAGAGCTCGCTTTAAAATCAGACTCTTTGACGATTGCTTTAAAGAAAAATGAAGCATATATAAAATCAATTCAAAAAGTACTTAATGGCGAATTAGAGTATGCAAAATTCAATAAGGATTCTATTTTAGTTGCTGATCAAGAGCCTATTGCTCCAGTAAAGCTGTCAGCGTCTGAGGCAGAAATAGAGTTGCGTAAAGAAGTAGACAAAGAAGATAGCAAAATCCCTTCAAAAAAATCAAAATAAGAGCAGTTGCCTCTATATTTAAAAGACCCAAACCAAAATGTCAATAAAATCAATTGCTGCAAAACTATTTGCTAAAAAAATATATAACGAGACTCAAGCTTGGTCAATGCATCCTGTTGCAAGTCAAGAGACTGTTTTTAAAGCATTAATTAAGCAAGCAAAAGAAACAGAATTTGGTAAAGATCATCATTTTGATACCATAAAAACTTTTGCTGATTTTGCTAATCAGGTTCCAATAAGAGATTATGAAGACTTAAAGCCGTATGTTGAAAAAGTGGTAAAAGGTGAGGAAAATATTCTCTGGAAAGGAAAACCACTTTATTTTGCCAAAACATCAGGAACTACCTCTGGGGCAAAATATATTCCGTTGACTAAGGAATCGATGCCTTATCATATTCAAGCAGCTCGAAATGCTATTTTAAATTACATACACGAAACCGGTAAAGCTGATTTTGTAGACGGTAAAATGATTTTCTTGCAAGGAAGTCCTATTTTAGAAGAAAAGCAAGGCATACAATTTGGACGCTTATCTGGAATTGTAGCGCATTTTGTTCCCAAATATTTACAAAAAAATCGCATGCCATCATATGAAACCAATTGTATTGAGGATTGGGAGAAAAAAGTAGACGCTATTGTTGCCGAGACCTACAATGAGGATATGACGGTAATATCTGGAATTCCGTCTTGGGTTCAAATGTATTTTGAACGTTTGCAACAAAAAGGAGGAAAACCAGTAGGGGATATCTTCAAAAATTTCAATTTGTTTATTTACGGAGGAGTAAACTACGAACCTTACCGAGCAAAATTTGAAAATTTAATAGGTAGAAAAGTAGACAGTATCGAATTATTTCCTGCTTCAGAAGGGTTTTTTGCTTACCAAGATTCGCAAAAAGATAAGGGAATGTTACTGTTGTTGAATGCAGGAATATTTTATGAATTTGTCAAAAGCGACGAATTTTTCTCTGATAAACCACGAAGGTACACTATTGGAGAAGTAGAATTAGCGGTCAATTATGTTATGATTATTTCTACAAATGCGGGGCTTTGGGGATATAATATAGGTGATACGGTTCAGTTTACCTCATTAAGACCCTATCGTGTGATCGTTTCTGGAAGAATAAAGCATTACATCTCTGCTTTTGGAGAACACGTAATTGGTAAAGAAGTAGAGTGCGCTCTTCAAGAGGCAATAATTGGGTCTACGGTTCGCGTAAATGAGTTTACTGTGGCACCCCAAATTACGCCCGCAACAGGATTGCCTTATCATGAATGGTTTATTGAGTTTGAAGAGGAACCACAAGACGAAGTAGCTTTTGCGGAAGCGATAGACAATGCTATGCGCAAACAAAACATGTACTACGATGATTTGATCGTGGGCAATATATTGCATAAAGTAGTCGTGACTAAAGTAGTCAAGAACGGTTTTCAAGACTACATGAAATCAATAGGAAAACTAGGCGGTCAAAATAAGATTCCGCGATTATCCAATGATAGAAATATTGTTGATTTATTAAAGACAAAATAAAAAAATTACCTTTGAAGGTTAGAAAATTATAAGAAATGAAAGAGACTAAAAACATATCAAGATCAAGAGCACAAGAATCATCAGCTGCTATTGAAAAAATGTATATCACCATGCGCCATTTATTCAATAGAGGTTTTTACAAACCAATGGGGATTTCTGGAGATACTTTGCGTGAAGCTTTATTAGCATTACGTCCTGAAATTTATGGAAATATAGCAGAAGAAAAAGTGGAATTAAACGGACTTTTATACGTTATTGAGCGTTTGCCAATGGGAATTGAAGAATGCCGTTTTATCAATTTAACATCTGATGAAGGGTATTCAAGATCACACTTTAAAGCAATCGTTCCTCCTAAAAGAAGACGTAATTGTTACCGAATTGATGAAGAACAAATGAACGTTGAAATCACACGTGGGCGATCAGATATTTACGATATTTTGACACACTTAACGTTTATTTTTATCGAATCACACAAGATTAGAAATAGAGTTTTATTAGATGACGCAGGAGAGGTATCTCGTGACTGGATGAAACTAGAACAAGCGGTTTCACAAACTAAAAAATTGTCGTTAATCGATAAAGAAAAAGCCATTTCGCATGCGGCTAATATACTAGGAAGAACTTTTGAAGATGTCTTAAATATTTACGACGCTTTTGGTTCAGAGGTGGCTCCAGATCGATTTTTACAAATAATATTTTGGTTAGGAAAATTAGCTATTGAAGAAATTGTTAGCAATAAAAAGCGTACAATTACTTTTAGTCCTATTTTAAGAGAACGTTTAGGGCACCATATTCATGGAGAAATTTGGGCAACAAACATCAAAGAAGTTTTAAAGGAAAAAGGACTTTTAGACCGACCAATTCATGTGATTAGTGCTAACATGCACTCGGTTATGAATTCTATTTTTGCTACTACGGTATTGAAAACACAGTTCAAAGATAAATCAGATTTCTTTATCTATGAAGAGTTAAGTAAATCTGGCGCGCATGAGGTACGTAACAAAGTTGAAGAGGTAGCACTTAAACACGGAATGATCTCATTGCCGGATACTTCAGGAACAAATATTGATGTTCAAATTTTTGATACATCCAAAGTTGATTGGGCTAAATCTTCATTTCCAAGTGCAAAGTTTGGTGATAAAGAGCCAGTACTTATTGTAATGGATTACGCTTTTGGAGAGCAAGCTTATGAGACAATTGACGAATTGTTAAAACCATTCAAGAAAGACATTTTACTGAATGTTGAGTCGGTTTCTATTATGGGTAAAGCTGGAATTCTAGAAGGAGGAAAAGGAGATATCATGATCCCTAATGCCCATATTAACGAAGGAACTGCTGATAATTATTTTTTCGAAAATGAATTAACCGCAGATATGTTTGAAGGAAATGACATTGCTGTTTTTGCAGGAGCAATGGTTACCGTTTTAGGAACCTCCTTACAAAACAGGGATCTATTAAAATTCTTTCATGAGTCTACTTGGGGAGTGATTGGTTTAGAGATGGAAGGGTCTTATTATCAAAAAGCGATTCAGTCAGCGTCAAAAATCAGAAAAAGTGTACCGCACGATATCAAAGTAAGATATGCGTATTACGCATCAGATAATCCTTTAGAAACAGGAAGCACACTAGCTTCTGGAGGTTTAGGAACTACCGGGGTCAAACCAACGTATTTGATTACCATTAAAATTTTGGAACAAATTTTTAACGTAAAATAAGCCATAAATGAGTACAAACGTACCCCAAAATCAAGAAAATCAGGAGATTGATTTGTTTCAGGTTTTTACAAAAATAGGCAGTTTTTTTCAGTGGCTAAACACATTAGTGTTCAAAAGTATTCAGTTTTTGTTAAAAAACGTGGTGCTATTAATTGTTTTAGTTATTCTTGGTTTTGGGGTGGGCTTGTATTTAGATACTAATTATAAAAGTTATAAGCAACAACTAATTGTAGAGCCTAATTTTGAAAGTACTGATTATTTGTACAGTAAGATTGGTCTAATCGAGTCTAAAATTGAAGAGAATGATGTTGCTTTTTTAAAGGGGATAGGTATTAAAAATCCTTCCGTTATAATGGGTATTAAAATTGAACCTATTGTTGATATATACAAATTCATCAATTCTAATACACAAAATATTGAATTGTTGCAATTGATGGCTCAAAATGGAGATTTAAAAACTGTAGTTGAAGAAACCGCTACCAGCAAGAATTATGCTTACCATACCCTTATCATCGACACTAATACTAAAGTTGATCAACAAGATATTCAACCTATTTTAAATTATTTAAATACAAGTAATTATTATAGTTCTTATCAAAAGATTTACAAGCGTAACACGGCTCAAAAGATAAAAGTTAAAGAAGAGGTTATTGTACAAATTGATGCTGCTATAAATCAGTTTACAGCGGTAGATAATAAAACTTCTAAGAACGATAAATTGGTTTATTACAATGAAAACATCCAATTAAATAATATGATTAGAACTAAAGATTCTTTAGTTAATGTTTTGGGATATTTAAATCTAGCACTGCTTGATTATGATAAAATTATCAATGATAAGTCATTGATTTTAAATAAAATAAACAATAAATCTACTAAAGGTAAATTGAAATTACTGCTTCCTATATTCTTTGTTTTCCTATTTATCTTTATGCGCTTTTTCATTTCTTTTTATCGTAAGGAATCGCTTAAAGCAAAAGAAGTTTCGGTAATTTAATGTGTTGAAGTAAATGTTATAACGATTTTAAGATTACTAAGGTTGATAAAGAAACACAGATAGTAAAGATAAACATGTTGAAAACAATTAAGCACTATCTTCAAAAAGTAGAACAGAATCCATTTGTACTACAAAGCTTAATCACCTTGATATTGAGAGTTTTTGGTGTACTTATTCTGTTTGGATTTACTTTATTTCTTACTAAAAATTTTAGTCCAAAAATAGTTGGGCAATATGACTTTGTTCGTTCATTTCTATTAGTAATTGGTAGTATTTGTTTATTGGGTTGTGATCAATCGATCCTTTATTTTAGAGGACGTATAAAAGCAGAAAGTAAGCTAAATGACTTAAAAGCAATTTACAGGAAAATGGTCGGAATATTATTCGTCATGTCGATCCTTGTTTTTTTGATCGTTTTAAGCATAAACGAGCAGATTGTAAATAGCTTTTTTTTAGATCAAAGTGTGTATGCACTTTTTTTAAAAGCATCAGGTATTTTGTTCTTTTATGGGATAATGACATTAAATATTGAAGTTTTTAGAGCGCTAGACCATATATACATTGCAGAGCTATTTAGAAATTCGATTAAGTACATTCCTTTAATTATAGGGGCATTATTTCTATATTATTCTAATAATGAAGGTTATCTCGTAGATGTGTTTTTGATTGGTTTCGTGCTACTTTCAATACTTACAACCGCTCTAATTTTATATTATTTTAATCGAATTGACAACAAGACTAAAACATACTCCATTTCATATAAAGAAATAGTGACCAAGTCATATCCTATTGCTATAAGTGGGATGGCGTTGTTTTTATTGATGAGTTTTGATGTTATGTTTTTAAAAAAATATAGAAATGACGAAACAGTGGCTTTTTATTCGTTAGCCATAAAATTAATGACAATGCTTTCGATGGTAATTGTAACGGTAAACATCACTATTTCGGCTCAAATTTCAGAGTTTTTTTCGATAAATAATAAGCAGGAATTGAATAAAATAGTCCGTAATAGTTCTCGTTTGATTTTTGCATTTACATTGCCTTTAGTCTTATTAATTTGTGTTTTCTCAGAGTATATTTTGGGGTTTTTTGGCAAAGATTATGTTGTAGCGAGAGAGGCATTACTAATTTTGATTATTGGTCAAGGAATTTGTTCCGCTTTTGGATCGGCATCTGTGTATTTAAACATGACAGGAAGACAACATATTTTTCAATTGATATTATTGCTAGCAGTTGCAGTAAATTTTGTGCTCAATAGAATTTTAATACCAGATTATGGAATGACGGGTGCTGCCACAGCATTTGTTTCGAGTTCTTTTTTATGGAATGTTATTGCGGCAGCAGTAATCTATTATAAAGATAAAGTAAAAGTTTTTTTGAATTAATAAAACGGTAATGGTGAGTAAATCAAATGAGAACATACTGTTTAGTATCATAATTCCTGTTTATAATGTTGAGCATTATCTGGAGCAATGCCTAGATAGTATTTTATGCCAAAGCTATAGTGCTTTCGAAATTATTTTGGTAAATGATGGTTCTACCGATTCCTCTTTGAAAATTTGCATTCAATATGAAACTAAAGATGCGAGAATCAGTATCATAAATAAAGCTAATGGCGGATTGTCTGACGCTAGGAATGTGGGACTATTAATTGCCAAAGGAGATTACGTCCTTTTTACGGACAGTGATGATTATTGGGTTGGAAAACAAGTGCTAGAAGATCTAAATTTTTTGATAAAAAAGTCAAACCCAGATGTAATAATTCATGAAGAAAGTCGGTTTTTTTCAAAAAACAACATAAAAAACAAGTTTAATCAACAATACTTAAACGTTACATATGGAGATTTTAAAAAGGAGTCTGAGGCTTTAGTATATTACGATTTATTTGCGGCTTGTGCTTGGGACAAAGTTATAAGGCGGGTTATTTTAATTGAAAACGATTTGTTTTTTCCTCTTGGACGAAAGTCAGAAGACATGGAATGGTGTAGTAGATTAATGATGCATTTAAAGACTTTTGTGGTTTATCCAACATCCTTTTACACCTACAGACAAGCAAGATCTGGTTCGATCACACAAAACATTTCTGAGCAGCACATTATGGATGTGTATGAAATGATCAAACAGGGATTGCGTAAAACAAAAGCAGATGGGAGTAGTCTAGACAATGCTTTAATTAATTTTTGGGCAGCTAATTATGTGATTTTATTAAAAGACTTCTATATATTGTCATCAAATAATAGGAAAGCGATCTGGAACGAGCTGCTTTCTTGGAAATATTTGCTTACTAAGGGTCGAAATATTAAATTGGATAAGGTGATGCAATTTTACCGTTTTATCCCTTTTAAAATATTACCCAATTTACTATATGTTTTCAGAATATTAAATGAGTTGAAAAAAAAATACAAAACCATTAGCTAAGCCTGCATGACCCTATTTTCTTCATCTTTTTATCATGAAAATTAAAAAAAGCACCGCTACATTTTTACTGTTATTTACTGCTAACTTATTAGTAGCAGTTGTTGCGTTTTACATTTTACCCAAACGATTTTTTTATGATTCTGCTATAATCACTTTTGATAAAGGCAATGAAATAGGATATTTTGGAAGTTACCCACTTACCATTTTATTTTATAAGATATCAGGATTGCGCTATTTACCTTTTCCTGTAATAGCCTTAATTCAATACCCTATTTTGGTCTATATTTTATACAAAATTGGGATTCCTACTAATTTTGAAAAAGTGAATATCAAGAACCTTTTAGTATATCTAGGTTTTTTTATGATGGCTATTTTCATGTCAATGCCGTCTAAGGAGTTCATAACGTTTATTTACCTTGCTATAATTGTTTTTATTTATCAAAATCAGGCAATCTCCTTCAAAAAATCGATCTTGCTATCAGTTGTGCTGTTGTTTGTTTTTGGAGCTTTTTACAGACCTTATTTTGCATTGATTCCCATAATTGCTGTTGGGATGTACGGTGTGAGTTTTGTTAATTTTAAAAATAAAACGATTACAACTTTATTCTATGGAATCGTAATTGCCATTTTTTTATCATTAAGTTATGGACTAGTAAAAGGAGCTTTTTTATCAGAAAGTAGTAGAGAACTCGTGAATAATGGCCGACTATTTTCTCAAGATGCTAATTCAATGATTGTTTCGCCTGTTAAAGTAGATACGTGGTATGGGGAAGCAATTGGGATTATTTATGGTTTTTTTAGTGTCAATGTACCTATAAATGGATTAAAACATTTTTTATCGCCGCAAATTGTTGCTTTTATCACTTGGCAATTGCTATTGTTTTATATCTTGTTAGTTCGGTTTTCAAAGTGTATTAAAGAGCGAAAAAAGTACCAATATGAAATAGCAGTTTTACTAATTCTATTTGCTTATTTTATTGTTCAAGGTGTTTTTGAACCCGATTTAGGAACAGCAATTCGTCACAAAATTGGCGTCTTTCCACTGATTTATTATGCCTTATATTATGAAAATTTCCGAAAAGAACTTCGATAAAATATTTTTCACTTTCCTTTTTTTGATTGCTAGTACAGTGATTTTTAGAAAGCAATGCACCATTTTAATGGGTCTTTTTGCGTTGTTTAACGTATTGTTTTATAAAAATATGGAATTTAAAAAACAATCTTGGATAATGATTTTGTTAATTGCTAGTCCGTTACTGTTAGAAATTCTGTTTTTTTGGAATAATGATTCGTATGCCAATGGAATCAAATCATTAGAGAAAAGCACTTCTTTATTACTATTGCCTATTTGTATTTTAGGTAATTATAAACGAGTTCCTTTTGTAAAATTATTACAATGGTATGCAACAGCAACTACGGCAATAATGGTCGTTTTCTTAATAAGGTTTGTGACTGTATACCCGGATTTGATTGCTAAATATAATAACGGAGTCGATTTGTGGGAATTGGGATATCGCTTTGCAAATAGTGTAGGGACTCATGCACCTGCGCTCAATATGCACCTTGCTTTTGTGACGATTATTAATTTGTACTTGGTGGTGCATTCATTTCAAAATTTAAAAAGTAATATTGTAAAGCTTTTTAGAATATTAGTTTTTCTTATAGCTATTTTCATGGTGTTATTGGTTAATACACGTGTGGCTTTATTGAATGTTTTCATCGGTATTGGCATTGTTTTTTTCTTCGAAATTATTAAAAAATATCCGTTGAAAAGTGTCGTTAAGGCTTTGGCCACAGCCTTAATATTAATAGGTACTATACTTTTTTTCTATATCCAAAATAACCCTTACATGATGGAGAAATATTCCACAGTGACTTTTGCACATATGGATAAAATAGGGAAACTTGACCAAATAAAAGACCCTGAAATTCATGTTTTTAATGCGGCTGTTACGCGGTTATCCATCTGGAAATCTACTTGGGAACTGTCCTTAAGGAACCTGCCTTTTGGAACCGGTTCATCTGATGGGAAACCAGAATTGTTTAAATATTATAAACAAACCAACCAGCATTTTTTATCTAAATTTGAGTTTCCAGTTCACAATCAGTTTTTAGATTTTTTATTAAAATTTGGATTTCTAGGCCCTTTAGTAGTTTTGCTTTTTATTTTTGGAATCGCCTATTTAGGGTTTGATTTAAAAAATGCCATAATCATCTCGTTCTTTTGTTTGTTTTTAACTTCAAACTGCACTGATGATTTTTTAATTCGTTTTGACGGAATTGCATTCAGCGGTTTTTGGTATGCAATTTTTGGTAGTTATTGGTTGCAGATGAAAATTATTTACGATAAAGCGCTAATAGTTGACTGAAATTTTTAGTACTATCAAATAAATCTTGACAGCGTTCCAATCCATTTTCCCCTATTTTATGCCTTGTTTTCTCTGCTTCTAATATTTCAAAATAGTTTTTAAGCTCTGATATATCATCAAATAAAAACCCCGTTTCACCAGGTATGACTACATCTTTATTACCAATAATATTAGTAGCTACAACCGGTTTTTGTAGCGCCATGGCTTCTAGAACAGCAATGGGTAAACCTTCCCAAAGTGAGGTTTGTAAATACACATCAAGGTTAGCCATGGCTTTCAAAGCGAGTTCTCGATCCAGAAACCAACCTGTAATTTTGATATTGGGAGCCGTTAGCTCTAGCCCTAGTTCGCCGCCACCTATCCAAATAAAAGTATAATTGTGAAATAATTCAGCAATCTTATTAAACTGGATTGGATTTCGTTGGGTGGTAGCTCTACCCACAATGCCAATTGTTAGTTGATTATTTTTTTCTGTTTTCTGTTTTGTAGCAATTTGTGTGACGTTAATTCCATTTCGTATCAATGCGCTTTTCCCTAATGTTTTGGCAATTGCATATTCAGTATCCCCGCACGCAATGGTAGTTCCACCAAAAATAGTTTGAAATTTTTTTTCGATTGCTTTAAAAAGTTGTTGTTTTAATTTAGAGATATCATTTCTAAGGAAATAATATCCATGAGGTGAGTAGAATATTTTTGTTTTTTTAAAAGATAAAAAGTTAGCTACTCTACCTAAAATCCCTGCTTTTGAAGAGTGAAGGTGAATTACATCAGGCTGTATCTCAAGTAGAATTTGTCTTAATTTAAAGATTGCTTTTAAATCTTGCAGCGGCGCAATCTCCCGTTGCATGTTCAGCTCGATAAGTAGAACGTTTTTTGAAAACTCTTTTTTTATTCGATCCGTATCAACTTGTTCGCGGTTACTACTGTAAATAATAGTAGTTTGAATGTTCTTATTTATCTGCTCTTGACCAAAAAAATGGGATAAATCATGTAGATAAGTATGAACACCGCCAGCGAGTGCTTCAACAATGTGAACAATTTTCAAAAGAAATAATTTTAGTAACACAAACATAACTAAAATAGAAATAATTAAAGCCTTATTTTAAAACAGACTGATTTTTTAATACAATTTTCTTTTTTTACATTATGCGATTAGAGTTTTATTATACTATTGTTATATGTTTTTTATACCTTGCAGCAGTAAAATTTAGTTATGAAAAGAATACTGATCACTGGAGCTGCGGGATTTTTAGGATCACATTTGTGTGATCGTTTTATTAAAGAAGGCTATTCTGTTATAGCAATGGATAATCTTATTACAGGTGATTTAAAAAATATAGAGCATTTGTTCAAATTAGAACATTTTGAATTTTATCACCATGATATTACAAAGTTTGTTCATATACCAGGAAAGTTAGACTATATTTTACACTTCGCTTCACCAGCAAGTCCTATAGATTATTTAAAAATCCCTATTCAAACTTTAAAAGTAGGATCATTAGGAACACACAATCTTTTAGGATTGGCTCGAGTTAAAAGTGCGAGGATATTAATTGCTTCTACTTCTGAAATATATGGAGATCCATTAGTACATCCTCAAACAGAGGAATATTATGGAAACGTAAATACTATAGGACCAAGAGGAGTTTATGATGAAGCCAAACGTTTTCAGGAATCAATCACTATGGCCTACCATACTTTTCATGGTGTAGAAACTAGAATTGTACGTATTTTTAATACCTATGGACCTAGAATGCGACTGAATGATGGTCGTGTAATTCCAGCATTTATTGGGCAAGCATTGCGTGGTGAAGACTTAACAATTTTTGGTAACGGTTTACAAACTCGTTCGTTTTGTTATGTAGATGATCAGGTAGAAGGGATTTTTAGATTATTACATTCTGATTATGTATATCCTGTAAACATAGGAAATCCTGATGAAATCACTATTAAAGATTTTGCCGAAGAGATTATCAAATTAACAGGAACAAATCAAAAAATTGTGTACCACCCGCTACCAGAAAATGACCCTTTGCAGCGTCAGCCAGATATTACTAAAGCCAAAGAAATATTAGGTTGGGATGTAACTGTAAATCGTGCAGAAGGAATGAAAATCACCTACGATTATTTTAAATCCTTATCTAAAGAAGAGCTGTCTAAAGAAGAACATAAAGACTTTACTGATTATATTAAATAAAATAGTAAGCTTTAGTAGAATTGATAATCATATATGATAAAACCCCCAATTACTAGATATTCAAAATATTTAAGACCAATCAGTGCTGTAACAGATTTAATTGTTATTGCATTTTTTGTTATCTTATTATTTGATGATAGTAATTTAAATAAAGGCTATTTTTTATTATACCAACTTACTGGATGGCTTATTATTGCTTTGCTGACAAAGTTTTATGATGTTTATCGTTTTACAAAACCCATTGCAATAGTATCCAAAATTACCAAGCAGTCATTACTCTTTTTTTTAGTAGTAATCGCTTTTTTTCCTATTTCAAATTCAGCAATTTTTAAAGGTAATATTACGATACTTTTCTTTGTATTAACTACCTCTTTTGTCACATTATTCAAGTTTTTGCTGTTTTATTATCTAAAAAAATACCGCATACAAACGGGTAGTAATTATCGAAATGTAATCATTATTGGATACACTGAAGAAGCATTAAGATTAAAAGCACTCTTTGAAAATAAAATTGAATTTGGATACCGTTTTTTAGGATATTTTTCAGATAAAAAAGATGCTGACGCTATTATGGGGAAAGTTACTGATATCAATAAATTTGTAATCGAAAATGAAGTAAACGAAATCTACTGTTCCTTAAAAGAACTTTCTAATGAACAGTTAAAAGGACTAATTGAATTTGCTGATGAAAATCATAAAAACATTAAGTTTATTCCAGATTCAAAAGAGATTTTTTCAAAAAATTTAAAAATAGATTATTACGATTTTTTTCCAGTTTTGTCTTTAAAACAAACACGCTTAGATGAACCAATAATAAAATTATTAAAACGTATTTTTGATATTGTTTTTTCGTTGATTGTTATAATTGGACTGTTATCTTGGCTGGTGCCATTATTAGCTATTTTAATTAAATTAGAATCTAAAGGGCCTGTTTTTTTTAAGCAAGGTAGACCTGGTATCAATGAAAATGAGTTCAATTGCTATAAGTTTCGTTCAATGAAAACAAATAACGACTCAGAGATTGAAACGATTAAAAATGATCCTAGAGTGACTAAATTAGGGCGAATTATGCGTAAAACCAGCCTGGATGAGACACCACAATTTTTAAATGTTTTAATAGGTGACATGTCTGTTGTGGGACCGAGACCACATTTATGGTCACAGAATAAGATTTACGGTAATAAAATTAAGAAATACATGAAGAGGCATTATGTAAAACCTGGAATTACTGGTTTAGCTCAGGTGAGCGGCTTTCGAGGAAGTATCGAAAAAGATATAGACATGATTAACCGAATAAAATTAGATGTTTTTTATATCGAAAACTGGTCATTCCTACTTGATTTAAAGATCATTTTTCAAACAGTTGTCAACATTTGCAAAGGCGAAGAAAAAGCTTTTTGATATGAACAAAGCATTGGTCTCCATAGTAATCCCAACATACAATTCTGATAAATTTATTTCAGACAGTCTTGAGTCGGTTTTAAACCAAAGTTACATATATTGGGAGGTAATTCTTGTTGACGATGCTTCTATAGACACGACCGTTGCTATTGCACAAAAATATGCAGATGTTGACAACAGAATCAAAATTATTCAATTAAGTAAAAACTCAGGTACTGGAGTGGCTAGAAATAAGGCTTTGGCTGTAGCCAAAGGGAAATTCATTAGTTTTCTAGATGCTGATGATTTATGGAAACCCACAAAACTAGAACAGCAGCTAGCCTTTATGGAAGCGCACAAATTGGTTTTCACTTTTTCTTTTTATGAATGTATAGACGAACAAGGAAAATCACTGCATAAAAGGGTAGAGGCACCAAGAAAACTTACGTACAGACAATTGTTCTTTTGCAACTATATAGGGAATCTTACAGCAATATATGACACTGATTTCTTTGGCAAAATCCCTATTTCTTCTATTCGAAAACGTCAAGATTGGATGTTGTGGTTAACCGTACTAAAAAAGATAAAAATAGCACAAGCTGTTCCAGAAAGTTTAGCATATTACCGCATTAGAAATAACTCAATTTCTACATCTAAATTGGATTTGATAAAATACAATTTTGCTGTTTATAGACAATTTCATGGTTTTAATTTTCTTAGAGCAGCTGTATGTATGACGTTGTTTTTATTCACACAATTGTGCGTCAAACCATTTTATAGTAAGCAAATTAAAGCAATGAAGTAAATTGTTTCAACTTACCACGATTAGTTCTTTGTAGGGTTTCTTTTCGAGAAAAAATAAATTTTAAGTTGGGCTCTAGATAACGATCAATGGCTTTTTGTATTTTTTGAATGGCAACTACATCTAATTTGGTTTCACTTACATATTCTACTTCAAAAAGAGCAATTTTAGATTGTGTGATGACAAATTCTTTTACATTTCCATTGTCTTCAATAATGCTTTTGGTTACATAATAAAAAGTCAATCCAGGTGATTTTTTACCGCTTGGTAAAATTGCCATATCATTAGTACGCCCGATTAATTTTTTAAGAATGGGTTTTGCAAGGGTACTTTTTTTATCTAATATTCCAATGTCACCTATGTCGTAACGAATAAACGGATTGGCTTTATTGAAAAGGGAGGTGATTACAATACGTCCTTCTTCGCCGTAAGGTAAAACTTGATTGTCATGGTCTAGAATTTCCACAAAAATAGTTTCGGCGTTTACAAGCCATTCACCTTGTGCATTTTCAAAAGCAATTAAATCTAGTTCAGATGCTCCGTATTCGTTGATTACAGGAATACCAAATTGTGTTTCTAAAAGTAGTTTGTCATCTTCAAAAAGCATTTCGGAGGTCACGACACAAACTTTTAAAGTAGGGCATATTTTGTTTAAGTATAGGTTTTTATCCCGTAAAAATTTAGCAAATAAAACAATAGCACTGGTATAGCCGTTGATGTAGTCAAATTTTTTATGTTTAAAATCATTGAGTATTTTTTCTAAAACTACATCTGATAAATCAAAAATCGGAAAACGGTATCGGTTGCTTATAAAATCTTTAAAACGCTCTTTTTTATTGGGTAAAAATTCCATAGGAATACCATAAAAACGAGCTTGATAGGAGGAGTTGAGGTCAATGTTATGCCAGCCAAATCGCATGAAATTTGATGCCCAAGTGAGTGCATGGCAATACTTGTCTTTTGCAAAAACAAACGGAGTTCCGCTAGATCCCGAAGTTTTATTACTATAAGAATTGGTAGTTGTATAGCCATCAGAAAAGCGATTAACTAAAGGAACTTGCAAGTTTTTTTTGTTTAAAACAGGAAGCGCTTCCCAGTTTATAGGATACACAGGAACCAGAGAACGATAAAAAGAGTTGTTTTTTATATGAAAATCTACAATAGCTGCTTTTTGTTGCTCTATAAAAATTTCTTTTTCTGCAGGAGTGTAGTTATTTATTTTTTTTAATGCCGCCTTTGCGCTTCGTATTGGGAAACGATTTATTTGAAGCGTTAAGTCAAAAATAGGGAACATTGTAGGTGTTTATTTCTTCAAAAATAATATTTAGAACGTAGTAATGATACACAAACAATAACTTTTTAAAAATTAATTATTATTTACGTCCAAAAGCAATTATTTTTGCCAAACAACTAAACAACACAACACATGACAATTTTACTACTGGGTTCAGGCGGAAGAGAACATGCATTTGCATGGAAAATGATTCAAAGCCCACTTTGTGATCAACTTTTTGTAGCACCAGGAAATGCTGGAACCGCTGCTATAGCTACAAATGTTAATATTAGCCCAACAGATTTTGATGCCATAAAAACATTAGTTCTTCAAGAAAATATTACCATGGTTGTTGTAGGGCCAGAAGATCCTTTAGTAAAAGGAATTTTTGATTTCTTTAAAAATGACGATAAATTAAGCCATATTCCAGTAATTGGACCCTCAAAAACAGGTGCGCAATTAGAAGGAAGTAAAGAGTTTGCTAAGGAATTCTTAGTAAAACACAATATTCCTACTGCTG
Organism: Flavobacterium gelidicaeli; assembly: GCF_013294005.1. GTDB lineage: Bacteria > Bacteroidota > Bacteroidia > Flavobacteriales > Flavobacteriaceae > Flavobacterium. The sequence continues at coordinate 258,998 of NZ_JABSNK010000002.1, read as the reverse complement.
CTTATGACAGTTTTACTGCTGAAACGGTGGAGCAAGGTTGTGATTTTTTGGCAACACTAAAAGCGCCTTATGTTTTAAAAGCAGACGGATTAGCTGCAGGAAAAGGAGTTTTGATTATTCATGATTTGGCCGAAGCAAAAGAAGAATTACGCAACATGCTTGTAGGTCAAAAATTTGGTGCTGCAAGTACTAAAGTCGTAATCGAGGAATTTCTTGACGGAATCGAGTTAAGTTGTTTTGTACTTACTGACGGTAAAACCTATAAAATTTTACCTACCGCAAAAGATTACAAACGCATAGGCGAAGGAGATACAGGGTTGAATACAGGTGGAATGGGAGCCGTTTCTCCAGTCCCTTATGTTGATGCTGTTCTAATGGAAAAAATTGAAACACGCATTGTAAAACCAACAATTGAAGGGTTCCAGAAGGATGGTATTGAATACAAAGGTTTTGTCTTTATTGGATTAATCAATGTAAACAATGAACCTATTGTTATTGAATACAACGTGCGTATGGGAGATCCAGAGACAGAAGTTGTGGTACCTAGATTGAAAACTGATTTAGTTGAATTGTTTTTGGCTGTAGCCAATGAAAAATTGGATGAAATTACACTTGAAATTGATGAGAGAAGTGCAACAACAGTGATGCTTGTTTCAGGAGGTTATCCTGAAGATTATGAAAAAGGAAAAGTAATCACAGGATTAGAAAACATTACAGATTCTATTGTTTTTCACGCTGGAACAAAATTAGAAAATGATACTGTTATCAGTAATGGCGGTAGAGTACTGGCTATTACTTCATATGGAAATGACTTTCAAGAGGCCATAAAAAAATCTTATCAAAACATAGCTAAATTAAGTTTTGATAAGATGAATTTTAGAAAAGATATTGGTAACGATCTTCTATAAATAAATAGTCTTCCTTAATCCTAAATAATTAGGGTTAGGGGAGTTTTTATTTTAAGAAAGAATGCGCTGTAGTATCTTGCTCTTCTGTACCTGCTTGGTCAAAGATTCTTAATTGTTTGATCCAGTAAACCATTGCAGCTGCGCAAATAGCCATGAAAATCCAGTTAATTGTATTAGCACCAAACCAAGTTTTTAGTTCTAAAGAACGTAAAAAGTCAAGTGGAGCAAATAAAATGTTTACAAATAAGTATTGAATTCCTTCAAAAAATGCTTTCATATCGTTAAGAATTATGTTGTTTTTTATATTTTTTCTCAAAAACTAAAAACTCTTTATCAGAATCTTTATGAACTTGAGCGTTTCCTTTTTAAACAAGTATTATATTTACAGTCACAAAAGTATAAAATATCCTTATGATTACAAGCATTTTTAAAAAATCTACACCATTAAATTTCTCTTTAGTAGTATTTTTAATACTGAGTTTCTTTTTTATCTATCAAATTCAAGATTTGGCATGGACTAAATCCTTGTTGGCTGTATCTGAAAAAATTGGAATTTTAGTCGTTTTGCTAGGTTCTGTTTTTATAACGAATTTTATCTCTAACAAGAACGGAATCAGCAAAGAGAGTGGTTACGTCGTTTTTTTTTACTTCCTCTTTTTAATTTTCTTTCCGTCGCTTTTAGATAATCCTAATTTAATATTTTCGAACTTTTTTATCCTATTGGCACTTAGAAGATTGATTTCGTTGCAGTCTCTAAACGCCTCAAAAGAAAAGATATTTGATGCCTCATTATGGATATTTGTGGCTTCAATGTTTCATTTTTGGAGTATACTTTATATAGTACTGGTTTTTATCTCTATTATTTTTCATGTTTCAAGAGATTATAGAAATTGGATTTTACCGTTTATAGCATTCTTTTCAGCAGGGATTTTATTTCTACTTGTCAGCTTAATTTTTAATATTGACTATGTAGGGTATTTAAATAAAAATACTCAAATAAGCTTTGATATTAGCTATTTTACCTCTGTTTATCAAAACGCAGCTTTGTCAATTTATGCTACCGTGGTGTTATTCTTTGTTGTGTCGAATTTTGCTAGTTTGTCGAATCGCCCTTTAGTATTGCACGCGACCTATAAAAAAATTATTGCTTCCTTATTTATTGGGATAATAGTTTATGTTATTTCAGCAAATAAAAGTAATGATTTACTGGTATTTACCATTGCACCACTAGCGATGTTAGCCACAAGCCACATCGAATTACCTCAAGTGAAGCTAAAGCAAGAAATGGTGCTAGTAGTGCTTATTATGTGTAGTTTTTTTACTTTCTTTTCACAATTATAATTTAGACCCGTAAGCTAAATCACCAGCATCACCTAGTCCTGGTACAATATAAGAGTGCTCGTTTAATTTGTCATCAATTGATGCAACCCATAAATGACAGTTGTCAGGTAAGTTCTTTTCTAGAAATTCTATTCCCTCAGGTGCGGCAATTACTACTGCAATATGAATATTCTTAGGAGTTCCTCTTTCCATTAATTTATTATATACTGCTACAATAGATTGTCCAGTGGCTAACATAGGATCAATTAGCAGTAAGTCTTTGTTGTTTAGATCAGCAATAGCTTGATACTCTACTAATATATCAAATGTGTCGTCATTATTAGGGTGATGTCTGTAGGCAGAAACGAAGCCGTTTTCAGCATTATCAAAATAATTTAAGAAGCCTAAATGCAATTGTAAACCCGCTCTTAAAATAGAACAAAGAATTAGTTGGTCTTTTATTTCCGTAGTATGTTTTATCCCAAGTGGTGTTTGTACTTCAATGGGTTTATATTGTAATTCCTTACTTAATTCATAGGCCATTATTTCGCCTATGCGCTCAATGTTTCGTCTAAAACGCATGCTGTCTTTATGTGTATTGACATCTCTAATTTGCGATAGAAAATGATTAAGAACACTATTTTTTTCTGATAAATTATGAATTTGCATGATGTTTTTATTAATAACTTTGGTTTGATGTCAATATGTTCAATAATTGCCCTAAAACCAAAATAGATTTACGTTTTGTAATTTTTTTATAAAAGTATAAAAAGTATCTTTGTAACTATAAAAATATAAAAATTATGTTTTCAAAATTAGCGTATTCCGTTTTTGAAGAAAGTATCAAGGATTATCATCAATTTGATAATGTTGATCAACCTATAAATAATCCTTTTCCTAAAGATAAATTTGAACATTTATTATACTTAAAAAACTGGATTGATACGGTTCAATGGCACTTTGAAGATATTATTCGTGATCCAAATATTGATCCCGTTGCAGCCTTGACCTTGAAGCGTAGGATTGATGCTTCAAATCAAGAGCGTACGGATATGGTGGAATATATTGATGGTTATTTTTTACAAAAATACAGTAATGTTGTGGTGAAAATTGGAGCAAAAATCAACTCAGAGAGTCCTGCATGGGCATTTGATAGACTGTCAATTTTAGCGTTAAAAATCTATCACATGAATGAAGAAGCTACTCGTGCGGAAGCTTCACAAGATCATAGAGATAAATGTCAAGCTAAATTGAATATCTTATTAGAACAAAGAACAGATTTGTCTAGTGCAATTGATGATTTATTGTCAGATATTGAAAACGGTGATAAATTCATGAAAGTGTACAAACAAATGAAAATGTACAATGATGACGAATTAAACCCTGTTTTGTACCAAGGAAAGAAGTAGTAAAAATCAATTCCGATTTTATATTTAAAGTACAATAATATTGTCAGATAAAATTAAACATATAGCCGTCATGAGACTATCCGCTATGGGAGATGTCGCCATGACGGTTCCTGTTTTACGCGCCTTTGTAAAACAGTATCCTCATATTAAAATTACAGTAGTTTCTCGACCGTTTTTCAAACCTTTTTTTGATACGATTCCTTCGGTTTCCTTTTTTGCTTTCGATGAAAAAGACAAGCACAAAGGAGTTTTAGGTTTGTTTCGATTATTTAAAGAATTGAAAGCGCTTAATGTGGATGCTTTTGCCGACTTACATAATGTCTTGCGATCTAAAGGAGTGCGTATTTTTTTCGCTTTAAGCGGAAAAAAAATTGCTGCAGTAGATAAAGGCAGAGCCGAAAAAAAAGCACTTACCAGAGGTGAAAATAAAATTTTCAAACCTTTAACCAGTATGTTTAATAGGCATCAACTTGTTTTTGAAAGTTTGGGTTTTCCGGTTGATTTATCACATCCTACCTTTCCTGAAAAAGCCGTACTTACTGAGAATATATTAAATGTAATAGGAGGTAAGAGTGCGGTTCTTATAGGGATTGCACCATTTGCACAGTACGGTTCTAAGGTTTATCCTTTGGATTTAATCCAAAAAGTAATCAATGAATTAGCAGAAGATAGCAGTTATAAAATACTACTTTTTGGTGGTGGAAAGAAAGAGTCAGAAATATTAGATTCCCTTTTGCAACAGCATAAAAATGTGGTGAATATGGCTGGAAAAATAAAATTCACCGAAGAATTAGAGTTGATTAGTAACCTTGATGTGATGCTCTCTATGGACTCTGGCAATGCGCATATTGCCGCTATGCTAGGAGTGAAAGTAGTTTCGCTCTGGGGTGCAACGCATCCTTATGCCGGTTTTGTTCCATTTAATCAGCCGCTAGAAAATAGCTTAGTTCCTGATAGAGAAAAGTATCCTTTACTGCCTACTTCTGTCTATGGTAATAAAGTCGTTGAAGGCTATGATGAGGTAATGCGAACGATTACTCCTGAAGCTATTTTAAAAGTTTTAAAAGATTGTAAATAAGTTTATTTTTAAGTATGTAAATTTAATAAATTTTTAACACTTGGTGTAAACTTAATATTGTTAAAAAATCTATTTTTATTTTTGGTGTATTACCTATAATAATAAAGAGATATGAAATAAAGTAAAATGTATTTCTGACTAATTTTCTATGTTATTTTATGTATGCTATAACATTTAAAATAGAAAATTCTATGCAAAGAATTACAATCTTAATTACCTTTTTATTCTTTTTTTCTTTTACTGCTTTTTCTCAAAAAGGCGCTATATCTGGGGTTTTAACTGATGCTAGTGAAAATAAACCTGTATACAACTCTGTTGTAGCACTACTAACTCCTGTAGATTCTATCCTTTATAAATTTACTCGATCTGATAAACAAGGGAATTTTAATTTCAAAAATTTGAAAGATGGAAGTTTTATCTTGATGACTTCTCACAATCAATATGCAGATTATTTAGATACCATTCTCATTAATGGGGATGAAAAAAACATCAAAGATATTTCATTGTTAAGTAAAATAGAACTTTTACGAGAGGTGATTATAAAAACAGGATCAATTAGGATTAAAGGGGATACTACTAGTTATAGGGCAAGTGATTTTAAAGTTGATGCAAACGCAAACGTAGAAGAATTGCTAAAAAAATTACCAGGAATACAAGTTGATAAAAATGGTACCATAAAGGCTATGGGAGAAACGGTACAAAGAGTTCTTGTTGATGGTGAAGAATTTTTTGGGGATGATCCAGGGATGGCAGTAAAAAACTTAAGGGCGGATGCAGTAAGAGAAGTTCAAGTATTTGATAAAAAAAGTGACCAAGCGGAGTTTACCGGTATTGATGATGGAGATACCAAAAAAACTATTAATCTAAAATTAAAAGAAGATAGTAAAAAAGGTTATTTTGGAAAAGTTGATCTCGCTAACCAGCCATTTACCGATGCTGATTCTCGCTACAATGGTAATATAATGGTCAGTAGTTTTAAGGGTAAAAGAAAATTATCTGGATATTTATTAAATGGTAATACTGGTCAAGATGGCCTTAGTTGGGATGATGGTAATAATTTTGGAGGCAATGACAACATTAGTATGAGCATGGATGATGATGGAAATGTGAATTATGAATGGACTGATGATACAGATGACGAACCAACAGTGAATACTCAAAATGGGTTTATAAAAAATACTAATGCAGGGTTGCAATACAGTAATAAATGGAATGATAAACAAACTTTAAACTTATCTCCTAAATACAATCAACAAATTTACACCAATAATAAAAGTAAAATTTCTCAAACGCAAGTAGGAGATACTCAATTAAACGAAATCAGTTCACAAACTAGTAATGTAAATAGAAGTAATTTTAAGCTTAATGCAATTTATGATGTGAAGTTAGATTCGATTAATTCATTAAAAATTACAGCTAAGACTAATTTTTATCAAACAGAAAGTGACGAATATACTAATGCTACCATTACGGGAGCAGAAGATGTATTAAAAAATAAACAAGAAAAAACATTTACAACCGATTCTGATAAAACATCCTTGTTTGCAAGTATTTTGTACAAACATAAGTTTGCTAAACCACGTCGTACTTTTACCTTAAGTAGTAGTTGGAGTACATTGAACACGAACACTAATAACTTTTTAAAATCTTTTAATGATAGTTATTCAGATGGTGTTTTTTCATCACGAGAAGATGTTGATCAAAATAAAATAGGTGAAAAATCAACTCAAAATCTTAGTTTAAACATGACTTACTCTGAACCTATATCTAAATCATTAGCACTACAATTAGCATATCAAGTAAGTCTTAATACAGGTGATAATGATTATAATACCTATGATTATTCTGATGTAGATGATAAGTATAATGTGGTTGTAAGTGCCTTATCAAACCAATTTAGCCAAAAGATTATAACAAACAAACCTGCAATAAAATTAAGTTATAATTCCAAGAAAATAAATTATAGTGTTGGTAGTGGTTTTGGAATAACTTCGTTTGATTTATTAGATGAAACTTTAGACAACCAGTATAAAAGGAGTTATACTAATTTCTTTCCTTCAGCTAGTTTTTCTTATAAATACAAGAGTAATAGCAACTTTCGAATTAATTATCAAGGAGCTACAAAACAACCTACTATTGATCAATTACAACCTTTGAGAAATAATCAAGATTTTTTCAATCAAATTGTAGGTAATCCAGATTTAAAACAATCTTTTTCAAATAGTATAAATATCTTTCAGAACACCTACAATATGCTGACTGAGAGTTATTTTTATCAAAATATTAATCTAAAGACTACTTCTAATTTAATTTCGTACAGTCAAGTTATTGATCCAGAAAACGCCAAGACGATTACCAAACCTATCAATACAAATGGAAATTTTTCAGGAAATTTTTATTTCGGATACGGTTTTAAAATAAAGAAGTTTGATATGAGTGTAAATCTGAGTCCGAATTTCAACTACAATAAATCGGTGATTAGTATTAATGATGTAATCAGCGATACTAAAACTTTAAATTCAGGTTTGTCAATCTATTTAAACAAATCAAAAGAAAAGAAATACGATTTTAGTTTAAGAAATAGCTTTTCGAACACAAGAAATGTGACTTCGCAAAATGACGAAGTGAAATCATATAATATTAATGATTTTGAATTGACAACGGGAGTTTATTTAAGTCCAAAATGGAAGTTATCTTCAGAGTATAATTTTTTAGCTAGACAAAAAACAACAGACTTCAAAGATAATTTGACTAACCATTTGTGGAATGCAAGATTAGAGCGCACTTTTAAAAACGATGAGTTCACAGCATATATTATGGTAAGAGATATATTAAATCAAAATATAGGTATCAGCAGATCAGTATACGGAAATACCATTATTCAGGAAGAAAATGATAGGTTGAAAAGATACGCTATGATTGGTTTTTTATGGAATTTTAAAAATAAATAATTTTAAATCAAATTAAGGATATAGATAGTTTCAAAGTCATATAACCCAAACAAGTCAAACAATACTGGCAACTAATAAATAAAACAGATGAAATCAATATTTTACTTTTTAACCATTCTAATGTTTATGACCGCTACAGCTTGGTCTCAACAGTTTGTAGATAAAGCTGTAATTGAATATGAGGTTAGTACTAATTTAAAAAAAACAATGAGTAATGACAATTGGGATGAGATGATGAAAGAAAACTTATCAGATCTTAAAATTTCTTATTTTACTTATTCATTCGAAAATAATAAAAGTATCTATAAATTTGATAGATGGAGTCCTAAAACAAAGATTCCTAAATATAAAAAAGATGCGGATGAAGAAAGTGTGTGGTATTTTGATTTTGAAGCTGGAAAGATGAGCATGCAAAAACAAATTGCAGGAACCAACTTTGTTATAGCAGATAGCATTTCAGATATCGAATGGAAAATCACAAATGAAAATAGACAAATCGCGGGTTATAATTGCCGAAAAGCTGTAGGTAAAATAATGGGAGATGTCTATGTATTTGCTTTTTATACTGATGACATTACTATTTCTGGCGGTCCTTGTTCAATAAATGGATTACCAGGTATGATTTTAGGTGTTACTATTCCAAGATTATATACATCATTCATAGCTACGAAAGTAGATGCAAGTTTTAATAATGCCTCAGAGATAAAGCCTATCGCTGCAAAGAAAACTTATGATTTAGTGAGCTTAAAATCACTGATAAAAGAAAAAACTAAAGATTGGTACTCTTATGGTGATGACAAAGAGGAAAATAAAAGGCAGAGCGATTTGTTTTTTTGGAATTCATTTCTATAAAAAGTAGTTATTCAAGGAGCTATATATCCATATTGCATTTTACGATGTTATAGCGTTTAAAATATCGAATATCTAAAAAAATAAACCATTAAAAAATTAAGATTGATGCGGGTTTGACCTACATTATTTTAATTTTTTAATGGTTTTTATATAAACGTATAATTGCGTTTAATTTATTTTAAACATCATCATAATCTACTTTTAACGAAGCAGAAGTAGGGTGTGCTTGACAAGTCAAAATTAATCCACTAGCAATTTCTTTATCGGTTAAAATCGAGTTTTTAGTCATTTCAGCAGTTCCTTCAGTAACACGAGCAATACAGCTACTGCATATTCCGCCTTGGCAAGAATAAGGCGCATCAATACCTTGTTTTAAAGCCGCATCAAGAATCGTTTGTTTTTGAGACATTTCAAATGAAGTTTCTTCATCATCAACCATAACAGTAATTTTCGAATGTCCTTCAAGTGATTCTGATATAGTATTTTCTTGTGTAGAAGAAGTAAAAAGTTCAAACTTAATAGCCGATTCTTTTACATTATTTTCTTTTAATACAGCAGAAACCGTTTCGATCATAGCCTCTGGACCACATAAATAGAATTTGTCAAATGATAATTCTTTGTGTTTGTTATTCAAAACAAAGTTTACAGTTGATTTTTCTATACGTCCAAAAAGTGATTCGTCCACTTTAGCTTGACTGTATACATAATATACAAAGAAGCGTCCTACATACTGCAAATGCAAGTCATGTAACTGTTGGTGAAAAATAGTTTCTTCAATAGATTTATTTCCGTAAACCAATACAAAACTACTTTTTGGTTCACTTATTAGAACCGACTTTATAATAGAAAGAACGGGTGTGATTCCGCTTCCAGAAACAAAAGCGGCATAATTTTTTTGGCGATCTGCTTGAGGTTCAAAGATGAAATTTCCCTCTGGTTTTCCTACTTCAAGGACATCTCCAGCTTTTAACTTCGTGTTTGCAAATTGAGAGAAAGCACCGTTTTTTACCGCTTTTACCGCAATTCGCAATTCGCCACTATCTGGAGCCGAACAAATAGAGTAGGCGCGTCTAATTTCTTGACCGTCTAATGTTAGTTTGATATTTACATATTGCCCAGCTATAAAGCTATAATTAGGTTTTAATTCCTGAGGAACATTAAAAAGTATAGAAACTGAAGTGGCAGTTTCGCGTTTTACTTCTTTTATAGTTAGTTTTAAAAATGATGACATGAGATAATTTTTTTACAAATATACTAAAGAGATTAGGTTTCTTTAAATCAAAATATTGAAATTTTATATACATAGGATTGTTATGTATAAGAAACTTATGTATATTTGTTATTCAAAATTTGATCGAAATGAAAAATTCACAATTATATAAGGGAAGTTTGAATACCATTATCATGAAGCTGCTGGAAGAAAATGGCAAGATGTACGGTTATGAAATCACCCAAAAAGTAAAAGCAATTACTGCTGGAGAACTCAATATTACCGAAGGAGCCTTATATCCCGCTTTACACAAACTAGAAGCAGAGGGAATTCTAGACGTTGAAATCGCTAAGGTTGATAATCGAATGCGCAAGTACTATAAACTCACCGAAGCAGGAACCAAGGAAACAGTAAACCGACTAGCTGAGTTAGAGGATTTTATTAAAAACATGCAGAGTTTAGTGAACCCAAAGCCGAGTTTAGAATTTTAATTTATAGAACATGCGATTAACTAGCGAACAAATAGAATGTATCAATCAAACCTTAATCGAAAAAGGAGTGAATTACGACGATATAAAGTTAGAAGTTTTAGATCATATTGCTACAGAAATTGAAAGCGAAATGGAACTTTCTAATAATGACTTTCCAATGGTTTACAATCAAGTTTTTGACAATTGGAGTGGGGAGTTCAAAATAAAAAAAGATTTTTTTTCATTGCTATCAACTTATCCTAAAATAGTTCAAAGCAAAATGAAAAATCAGTTTAAAAAGGAAATAGTATTCGTGGTAACATCATGTGTGCTATTAATTACTGGTTTTCAATTTATAGCAGACACACATTCAAGATTATATTTTTTAAAATCAATCAATAACATTTTATTTTATACCTATTGTACTACTGGAGTTATTGCACTTTTGATCAAATTATGGAATTTAAAATCTAAAGCCACTTCTACTTACAAACATCTGTTTGACACTCGTTTTACGCTTCTGATTATTTTTTTAACAATTATTATAAAATCTACAGTTCCTCATAATTTAATAGATCAAAATTTATATGTAGGAACAGCAAGTTGTTTTTTTGTGTATTTTTTATCCACCATTTACGTAGGAGTTAAGCACGTACAATTTCAAAGAAAATTAGCAATTCAATAGACCATGAAACTAACTAACCAGCAAATAGAATACGTAGAGAATTATATCATTTCTAAAGATATCAAATGGTATGAGTTACAAGTAGAACTCACTGACCACATGATTAATAGTATGGAGGAATTTTGGGCGGAAGACCCAGAACTTACTTTTCATCAGGTAAAATATTATGCAGAGGAGAAGTTCGGAAAGAATGGTTTTAAAGCTATTGAAGAAGAACGCACACATATTTTAAGAAAAGAATATAGAAGAGTGCAGTGGAAAATGATTGCTGATTATTTAAAGTTTCCAAAGATATTTGCAAGTGCACTAACGCTTATCGTTATTTATAAATCTTCATTTTATTTTGAAAAGCCAGTGAAATTTATTGCTGTGTTTTATGTTTTTCTCTTGATAGCATATATCCCTTCTGTTTACTCCTACTTTAAAAACAGGAAAATCAACGGTAAGCGTTTTCTACAAATTGAAATTAGTAATCCCATGGTAATAGGATTTGGTTTTTTAAATTTGGGTCTAAATGTAGGAAATCTGTGTAAGGAATGGATTGAACAATATAGCATTTTAAGGCTACTATATTGTGCAGTGTTGTTCTTAGGAGTTTTAGCTCTAATTACAGGTAAAAAAATCTATGAAAAGTCCTTGTCCAATATCAAAAAACAATACCAATTAAATTAATTCTTCTATAATGAAACTAACCAACCAACAAATCGATACCATCAACGAAACGCTAGTTTTAAACGGTCTCGTTTACGATGATATTAAACTAGAATTAGTAGATCATATTGCTTCAGAGATTGAACTTGCAATGGATCATAAAGAAGTACTGTTTGAAGACGCCTTAAAAACGGCATTCTCAAACTGGCAAGGACAATTACATGGTAGTAGATCTTATTGGATAAGAGGATATGCATTTATTCCAAAGATTATTATTAAAAAAGCATTAAAAATGGTGAAGCATATTTTTCTGATGTCTTTAGCTATGGGGATTATTACTGCAGTTGCAGTTACTTTTATTTTCAAGTTTAATCCACAGCAAGAGGTGCTTTTTGTATTAAACAGCATGCTTCAAGGAGTTAGTGTAATTGGAATTCTATTAATTATCTATTTAAAATTCAAATTGCGTCAATCTAAACATAAATCTACCTATAGCTTTTTATTCAATCAAAATGGATTTATACAAGTGATCACTTTAATTATGCTGGCAACAGGAATTTTTAATCTTAAAGGATATAGCAATTTTAGCGATTTTCATTTTATGAGCGCTTTGTTACCAATTACGTGGTTGTTTATCTCAGGGTTTTATTTAAACGTGGGTTTCCAACATTTGAGATTTGAAAAAAAAGTATCTAAAGTATAAATATGCAACTAACCCAATCACAAATTGACCAACTTTACAATTTCACTCAGCAGCATTATGTGGAGTACTACGATTTACAAACCGAACTGGTAGATCATCTTGCAAATGCTATCGAAGCAAAAATGCAAGAGCTACCATCACGTACTTTTGATGAGAACTTGCAAACCGAATTCAAGAAATTTGGTGTTTTTGGTTTTATGGAAATAATAGAGAAAAGAAAAGCAGCGTTGCACAAAAAATACAATGGATTAGTATGGCAGCATTTTAAAGATTTTTTTAGTTTTCCAAAGTTATTGCTGACGGTACTCTTAACCCTTGCTGTATTCACTTTATTTAAAATCACCAACCATAAAGAAATTGTTCTGTTTGGCATTTTTGTAGCATTATTTGGTTTTTCAATCTATAAAATGATTCAATCCAGACGACAACAACAACAAAACAGCAAGCAAAGTAGTAAGAAATGGCTATTTGAAGAAATCATAAATCAATATGGCAATTTTTCTGTAATCGTTTTTGTGCCATTTAATTTGATTACACAAGTGTATACTAATGTTCAAAATATTTTTGCAAACGACTTTTATATTTGGGGACTGAGTATTATTGTGGTATTATCTTCATTTTTTGTATTTATCATTTTCAAAATCATCCCATCAAAAACAGAAGCATACTTAATAGCTACTTATCCAGAATATAAATTACTTTCTGTGTAACGTTTTACACTTTTTACGTACTAATTTTATAAACCAAAAAACCAAACCAATGATTAACAAGTTTATTTACTTAGAGTGGAAAGCTTTTTCAAGATCAGCATCCTTTGCAACTAGTCTTGGGCTCAAGATATTAATGGGCTTCGTAGCGCTTTATTTTATCCTGATTTTCTTAGCCCTAGGAGTAGGTTCTTTCTACATTATGAAAAAGTCAAATTTAGACCCGCTTCTTACCATCAATAAATTCCTGATTTTTTATTTTGCTTTTGATTTAATAATTAAGCTATTAATGCAAAAAATCCCAGTGCTTAATATCAAACCCTTATTACTATTAAAAATTAATAAACCTACCATAGTTCATTTTTCATTGGGTAAAACCATGATTTCGTTTTTCAATGTTATTCATTTTTTTCTATTCATACCTTTCACAATTGTTTTATTAATAGAAGGTTATGACGTGATCTCTGTATTGATGTGGTTTATGGCTATCTTTTCATTAATATACATCAGCAACTTTATCAATATTTTGCTGAGTAATAAGGACAACTTACTGGGTGTGTTTATAGCAGTAGTAGCAATATTTGCTGGACTACAGTATTATAATTATTTCAATATCACTGATTATTTAGCACCAGTATTCAATGCTTTTTTTAATACAAGTTGGGCATTTGCAATTCCTGTAGTTGCACTTGTAGCGATTTACTATATTTCGTTTGAATTCTTGATGAGTAACCTTTATTTAGATGCAGGACTTTCATCTAAAACCGCTGTAGCAAGAACAGAGCAACTTACATGGTTAAATCAATTTGGGAATACAGGAACATTTCTTAAAAACGACATTAAATTAATAAAGAGAAACAAGCGCTCAAAAACAACTGTAGGATTAAGTGTTTTATTTTTATTCTACGGATTGTTATTTTTCACGAATACAGAGATGTATGGTTCTGCCATGAAAATCTTTGCAGGCGTCTTTGTTTCAGGAGGGTTTTTAATTGCATTCGGGCAATATGTACCTGGTTGGGACAGCTCGTATTATCAATTACTAATGACACAAAATGTATCCTATAAAGATTACTTAAAATCAAAGTGGTCGCTTATGGTTATTGCTACAATTGTCAGCACAATTTTGGCGTCTTTCTACTTGTATTTTGGTTGGGAAACCTATTTAATTATAGTTGTAGGAGCCATTTATAATATTGGTATCAACTCGCAATTAGTGTTATTAGGTGGTGCGTTCAACAAAGCCCCTATAGATTTAAGTTCATCAAAAGGAGCTTTTGGAGATAAAAAAGCGTTTAACGTTAAGACCATGATTATATCCATTCCGCAATTAGGACTGCCTGTTTTTATTTATTGGTTAGCAATGAAATATGCTTCTGCAAACACAGGGCTTATCATCATTGCAGTCTTAGGCGTATTAGGCTTATTATTAAAAAGCAAAGTATTTGTCTTAATCGAAAAAATTTACAAGAAAGAGAAATACGCAACTATTGCGGCGTACAAACAAACTAGCTAAAACCGACTTAAATAAACTTATCAACAACCGATTAATTTCTAACCATGATACACGCACAAAACCTTTCAAAAAAATACAATAGCACCACCGTTTTAAATATAGAAAATCTCGAAATCCCAAAAGGGCAAAGTCTAGGATTAGTAGGGAATAACGGAGCAGGAAAAACAACCTTCTTTAGTTTATTATTAGATTTAATTCAACCTACAACAGGACAAATTACTAATAAAGGCATTCAAGTAAATACTAGTGAAGCTTGGAAATCCTTCACTGCAGCTTTTATCGATGAGAGTTTCTTGATAGGCTATTTAACTCCTGAGGAATATTTTTATTTCATAGGCGATTTACGTGGGCAAAACAAAGCCGATATAGATGCTTTATTAGCTAAATACGAAGAGTTTTTTAACGGTGAGATTCTTAAAAACAAAAAGTACTTACGTGATTTGTCTAAGGGAAACCAAAAGAAAGTGGGAATCATTGCCACTTTAATTGGGAATCCTGAGGTAGTGATTCTAGACGAGCCTTTTGCAAATCTAGATCCTACAACAGTAAGTAGATTAAAGAAAATAATCAAAGAACTAGCGGATAATCCGGAGGTTACCATCTTAGTTTCTAGTCACGATTTACAACACACCGTTGAGGTTTGTTCTAGAATTGTAGCGTTAAACAAGGGCGAAGTGGTCAAAGACATACAAACATCTCCAGAAACATTACAAGAATTAGAGTCCTTTTTTGCAGTTTAAAATATAATTTATTTGGGCATGACCACGCAAAAAAATGCGTGGTCGGGCTTTCATTCCCAATCTTTTTTATTTTAGAAAAATAAAATAAAAAAGATTGGGCATGACCACGCAAAAAAATGCGTGGTCGGGCTTTCATTCCCAATCTTTTTTATTTTAGAAAAATAAAATAAAAAAGGATTTCCATTACATCCCTCATGCGGCAGTAGTCAAATAACTACATATAATTTTCACTTTCTCAAAAAGAAACGTATTTTTACCAGTTACTATACTAAAAAGCTTTTTAAAAAGTTTAATGATAAAAACGTTTACCATTGAAAACGCCCATACGCAAAGTTATAATCACATTTGGAATTTTGTTTTTTTTGGTAGCTTGTTCTACTAAAAGGAATACATTTCTAGCCAGAAATTCTCACGCCTTAAGCACCGAGTATAATATTTTATACAACGGACAAATTGGCCTAGATAAGGCAATTCAAGATATTAAAGCAAATACAAAAGATAATTTTTGGATGCGTTTGCCTATCGAAAAAATGCAAGTTACTGAGGAAGTATCTGGTATTGAAAAGGCTAAGAATCCAAATCTTGAAATTGCTGAAGCAAAAGCAACAAAGGCGATTCAAAAGCATTCAATGAATATTGACGGTAAAGAGAGAAATACACAAATAGATGAAGCGTATTTACTTTTAGGAAAAGCACGTTACTTTGATCAACGTTTTATTCCGGCGCTAGATGCTTTTAATTTCATTTTATACAAATACAGCAACAGTAGTAAAATTTACGAAGCAAAAATTTGGAGAGAAAAAACCAATATGCGCTTAGGGAATGATGCTTTGGTAATTAATAACATCACGCGTTTACTTGGCGATAAGCAATTAAAAAAACAAGTTTTCTCTGATGCAAATGCACTTATGTCCGAAGCTTTTTTAAACCTTGAAGAAAAAGATAGCGCAGTGGCTAAATTAAAATTAGCCATACAATTTAGTACTAAGAATGAAGATAAAGCGCGATACCATTTTATTTTAGGACAGCTTTATGAAGAATTAGGAAAAACAGATAGTGCAGGATACAGCTACAATGCAGTGATAAAAATGAACAGAAAATCCGAAAGGAAATATGTTGTTCAATCTCATGTTCGCAAAACACAATTATTTGATTATAAAAAAGGCGATACCATTTTATTTTTAAAACATTACAAAAAATTATTAGCTGACCGTGAGAATCGTCCGTATCTTGATGTGTTAAATTATCAATTAGGTGTCTTTTATGATAAACAAAACAAGCAAGAACAAGCTAAAAAATATTACAACATCTCTTTAAACAAAGCCACTACAGATGATTATTTAATGGCGTCAGATTACAGGAACTTAGGAAATATGTATTTTAAAAATACTAAATATCCTATGGCAGCAAAGTATTATGATAGTACTTTGGTTAAGCTAAACCCTAAAACGCGCGAGTTTGTTAAAATTAGTAAAATTCGTAAAGACCTAGATGAAGTAATTATGTATGAGGATATTGCCGTTAAAAATGACAGTATTCTAAATTTAGTTTCTTTAAATCCAGCAGACAGAATTGTTTATTTTCAAAATCATATTGATAAATTAAAAAAAGCTGATGAAGCTAAAAGAATTTTAGAAGAAAAAGAAAAGGAAAAACAAGCAAATATTGATAGAAATAGTGCCGTAGCGGCGGTTAATCCTGCTGTTTCTACGCCAGGTTTTGGACCTAACACCATTGGGCCACCAGCGTTACCGTCAGATAATACTGCAAGTACGTCAACAAGTGTTTTTTATTTTTACAATCCTACAACAGTAGCTTATGGTAAAGTAATTTTCAAAAAAACATGGGGAAACCGAGCTGCTAATGGAAACTGGAGGTTATTAAATACAAAAAACACGAGTACTGTACCTGAAGATAGTGCTATAGACACTACTAAAACTGAGGAAGCCGTAGTTGTTGAAGAAGTGGTAAAGGAAGAATACAAACCTGATTTTTATCTTAAGCAAATCCCTACTGAACAAAAAGTTATTGACAGTATTGGTAAGGAACGCAATACAGCTTATTACCAATTAGGGCTGATTTATAAGGAGAAATTTAAGGAATACGACTTGGCTTCTACTAAATTAGAAAAGCTACTACTAAATAATCCTGAGGAAAAATTAATACTTCCAACAAAGTATAATTTGTACAAAATTTATCAAATTACAAATAAAGCTAAGGCATTAGCCATGCAAAAAGAAATCACGGCTGAATATCCTGATTCTCGTTACGCACAAATTATAAACAATGTTAACCAAGACGAATTAACATTTGAGGGAACTCCTGACAATGTTTACAATAAGTTGTATAAACTATATGAAGAGGAACAATATGTGACTGTTCTTGAAAGTTTAGAGAAACTAATTACGCAATATTCTGGAGAGGAAATTGTTTCAAAATTTGAATTGCTAAAAGCACAAACTGTAGGTAAACTGCAAGGAGTGGCAGCGTATAAAACGAGCTTACAATATGTAGCTACAAATTACCCAAATACTGATGAAGGTAAAGGTGCGCTAGAGATGATTAACACTCAAATTCCTGTTCTAGAGAAAATTGCTTTTACAACAAAGGATTCCTACAATTGGAAAATTCTATATAAAGTAGGCACTAGAGATGAGGAGGCTACTAAAATATTAGAAGAGAAAATTAAAAAATGGATCATTGCGGAGGACCGTTATAGCCGAAAATATTCCTTTGATGTCTATACAGGATTAGAAAATTTCATTACCATTCATGGTGCTATTACAGAAACTGAAGCAAGTAAAATTGTTAAGTTTTTAAGAGATGATAAAGAGTATAAAATTACTACCGAAGCTGTTTTAATCACAAACGAAAATTACAAAGTAATCCAAATCAATAAAAATCTCAAAGACTTTTTAGAATTCCAAAAACAATAAATTATGTTTAATAAAAAAACAACACCATACACAGAACTGCTAGGTAAAACCAATAGAATTGTAGAGGGAACAGTTATAAAAGGAGACATAGATACTCAAACTGATTTTAGGTTTGATGGCGAGCTTATAGGCAATTTTAAATCTACAGGAAAATTAGTTCTAGGTCCTACAGGAACAATAACGGGAGATGTTATTTGTAATAATGCTGATATTGAAGGTAAACTAAATGGAACCATTCAAGTAAATGAATTACTGAATGTAAAAACTAAAGCGAGTATTAAAGGAGAAGTAACTGTAGGAAAATTATCAGTTGAACCTGGAGCCGACTTTAGTGCTACATGCATAATGAAAGATAATTCTAGTAATTTATTAATAAATGATGGAAAAGAAGCCAAACAAAAAAACAAATAATAAATGGATCGTAATGATGAACATTCCTTTTCAAATGGGAGTGATTATCTTTGCCTTTACTTATCTCGGGATTTGGCTCGATAAAAAATATACTCAATCATCAGTATTTACCATAGTACTATCTCTTTTATCTGTTTTTATAGCATTATATAATGTAATTAGGCAGGTTAAAAACTTAAACAAAGAAGACTAATGCAAGCGTTTTTAAACTTTTCAAAATATTTAATTCCATTTTCAATACTGCTGTATTTAACACAATACTTAGTTGTTTCTACTCTTTTTGGCGATATAAGTTTCTTTTATTCGCTTTGGAGCATTTATATTTTTCACATTGTCATAACGTTACTTTCCTATCTTTTTCTGTTATTTGTACACAAATCATTTCCAGATTATACTGGTTTTGCTTTTATGGGATTTAGTTTATTGAAAATGCTGGCAGCAGTTGTTTTCTTGATTCCGCTCCTGCAATCAGATAGAATTAGCAAGATTGGAGACGTTGGAATGTTCTTTATTCCGTATTTTTTATATTTGTTTTTTGAGACATTTTTTGCGATTCGTTTAATAAACAAGCATTAAATAGTATATTTATTGAAAATTATAGTGGCATTACAGACATATTTTTTAAAAACTAATTGATATATTTTCAATTCTGAATAAATTATGTACATTTGCAAAAAATTTTAAAACCTAAAATTAGACAACAATTTAATAATGATTATTTCAAATAAACCACTTCAGTTCTTGTTAGTTGCTTTTATGGCTTGTGTTCCTTACATCAGTAACGCAAATCCTTTGATTGATACCGTTCATGTTGCTAATGAAGCAGTTGCTGAGCATCATGTCGAGGCAACTCACGAAAAGAAAGAATTCAATGCTACAGATTTAATCAATGAGCACATTAGAGATTCTCACGAATTTCATATTGCTGATTGGGATGGTCATCCTATTTCGTTTTACTTGCCTGTAATTTTATGGACAAACAATGGTTTAGAGGTTTTCTCTTCAGAGGCATTTCATCATGATAATGAGGGAGCGCATGTAATTGACGTAAATGGTCAAAAACTAGTTCGTTATAACGAAGTTGTTTTTTACGCTGATAAATACGAGAAATTATCTAAAGAGGATAGAGACCTAGGAGCTTTTGCATTTGATGCAAGACCATTAGATTTTTCAATTACTAAGAATGTTTTCTCAATGTTCATGTCGGCTATTATTATGTTCTTGTTGTTTCTTGCGGTTGCACGTTCTTACAAGAAAAATAAATTAGCGCCTAAAGGAATTGCAGGTTTCTTAGAGCCGCTTGTAACATTTGTTAGAGATGACATTGCTAGACCAAACATTGGAGAAAAGAAATACGCAAAGTACATGCCGTACTTGTTGACAATCTTTTTCTTTATTTGGATTAATAACCTTATTGGATTGATTCCGTTTTTCCCTTTTAGCTCGAACTTAACTGGAAATATATATTTCACATTTGTAATGGCGTTGATCACTTTCATCATTACAACATTAAGTGGAAACAAAGATTACTGGGGACATATATTCAATACACCAGGGGTTCCATTTTGGTTAGCACCAATTATGATTCCTGTTGAGGTTATCGGAATGCTTACAAAACCATTTGCATTAATGATTCGTTTATTTGCTAACATAACTGCAGGTCACATTATCATTTTGAGTTTGGTTTCTTTAATCTTCATTTTTGAAACGGCATGGATTTCTCCAGTTTCTGGAGCCTTCGTTTTATTCATGAGTGTATTAGAAATGTTAGTAGCAGCTTTACAAGCATACGTGTTTACGTTGTTATCAGCATTATTCATTGGTCAAGCCGTAGCAGAGCATGATCATCACTAAAATGAGTTTTAATAATTATTAACTATATAAATTTACTATTATGGTATTAGCTGGAATTGGAGCTGGATTAGCAGTAATCGGAGCAGGACTTGGAATTGGAAAAATTGGTGGATCTGCAATGGATGCTATCGCTCGTCAACCAGAAGCTGCTGGAAAAATCCAAACTGCTATGATTATCGCTGCTGCACTTATTGAAGGTGTTGCACTTTTCGCAGTTGTTGTTGCGTTAATCGCAAAGTAATTACAATCTAAAATTTCCTGTAGCGGTTGGCTACAGGAAGTTTTTTACAAAAACAAAAAAACAATTTTTAAATATATAAGTTTATGCAATTAACTTCACCAGAGAGTTTAATATTTTGGACAACAATTATCTTTGTTGTTTTCTTTATTCTTTTAAGAAAATTTGCTTGGAAACCAATTTTAGGAGCTGTACAAAGTCGTGAAGAATCGATCAACAATGCATTAGCATCTGCTGAATCAGCTCGTCTAGAAATGCAGAATTTAACAGCAAGTAACGAACGTATTTTGCAAGAAGCAAGAGTAGAACGTGACGCTTTGTTAAAAGAAGCTCGTGAAATGAGAGAGAAAATGATCGCTGATTCTAAAGCTGAAGCACAAATTCAAGGAGAAAGAATGATCGAGCAAGCTAAAACGGCTATTGCAGCTGAGAAAAATGCAGCTATGGCTGAATTAAAATCTCAAGTTTCTACTTTATCATTGGATATCGCTGAAAAATTATTGAAAAACGAATTATCTAACAAAGAAGCTCAAACTAAATTAGTTGAGAACATGTTAGGTGACGTAAAATTAAACTAAAATTATGTCAGGAACTAGAGCAGCAATTCGTTATGCAAAAGCAATTTTAGAGATAGCACAATCAAAAGGTGTGGCTGAAGCTGTTAGTAACGACATGAAAACGATCGCTTCAACTATTAAAGGAAACTTAGAATTAAGTACTTTTATTCAAAATCCAACTTTAAAAGTTGATCAGAAAGAAAATGCTTTATTAGAAGTTTTTGCAAGCACTAATGGTGTAACTAAAAGTTTATTTCATTTGTTGTTTGAAAACAAAAGATTTGAAATTCTAGAAGCAATTGCATTAGAGTATAATGTTTTATTTGATATTTTGAATGGTGTTGAAGTAGCTAAGGTTACTACGGCTATTCCTATGGATGCAGCTTTAGAGGCAAAAGTTTTAGCTAAGATTGCAACCTTATCGGATAAGAAGATTACAATTGAAAATATCGTAGATCCAGCAATTATTGGAGGATTTATTATAACAATAGGTGACAAGCAGTACAATGCTTCTGTTGCTAACAGATTACAAGTTTTAAAAAGAGAATTAAGTAACTAGTTTTTATTACACATTAAGTGTCTAAATTATAAATTAAGATGGCGGAAATCAAACCTGCTGAAATTTCAGCAATATTAAGAAAGCAAGTAGAAGGTTTTGAATCTGGTGCTACACTAGAGGAAGTAGGAACGGTACTTCAAGTTGGAGATGGTATTGCTCGTATTTACGGGCTTTCGAATGTGCAATACGGAGAGTTAGTAGAATTTGACAATGGTCTTGAGGCTATTGTATTGAACCTTGAAGAAGACAATGTTGGTGTGGTACTTTTAGGACCATCAACAGGAATCAAAGAAGGCTCTATTGCTAAAAGAACACAACGTATCGCTTCTCTTAAAGTAGGAGAACAAATGGTAGGGCGTGTAGTAAACACACTTGGTTTTCCTATCGATGGAAAAGGACCAATTGGTGGAGAATTATACGAGATGCCATTAGAAAGAAAAGCTCCTGGAGTTATCTTCCGTCAGCCAGTTACTGAGCCGTTACAAACAGGAATAAAAGCAGTTGATGCTATGATTCCAGTTGGTAGAGGACAACGTGAGCTAGTTATTGGTGACCGTCAAACAGGTAAATCAACTGTTTGTATCGATACTATCTTAAATCAAAAAGAATTTTACGATGCAGGAAAACCTGTATTTTGTATATATGTTGCAATTGGGCAAAAAGCATCAACTGTTGCAGGAATCGCTAAAATGTTAGAAGAAAAAGGTGCAATGGCTTATACAGTTATTGTTGCTGCAAATGCTTCTGATCCAGCTCCAATGCAAGTGTACGCTCCTTTCGCAGGTGCTGCAATTGGAGAGTACTTTAGAGATTCAGGTCGTCCAGCTTTAATTGTTTATGATGATTTATCTAAACAAGCTGTTGCTTACCGTGAGGTTTCTCTTTTATTAAGAAGACCACCGGGACGTGAGGCATATCCTGGAGATGTATTTTACTTACACAGTCGTTTATTAGAGCGTGCTTGTAAAGTAATTGCTGATGATGGAATTGCAAAAAACATGAACGATTTACCAGATTCATTAAAAGGTATCGTTAAAGGTGGTGGTTCATTGACTGCTTTACCTATTATCGAAACTCAAGCTGGTGACGTTTCTGCATATATCCCAACAAATGTAATTTCGATTACAGATGGTCAAATTTTCCTTGATGGAGATTTGTTTAACTCTGGGGTTCGTCCAGCAATTAACGTAGGTATCTCGGTATCACGTGTTGGAGGTAATGCTCAAATTAAATCAATGAAAAAAGTAGCAGGTACTTTGAAACTAGATCAAGCACAATTCCGTGAATTGGAAGCGTTTGCTAAATTTGGTTCTGACTTAGATGCAGTTACTTTAAATGTAATTGAAAAAGGTAGAAGAAATGTTGAGATCTTGAAACAAGGTTTAAATGATCCTTATACTGTTGAAGACCAAGTTGCAATTATCTACGCTGGTTCTAAAAACTTATTGAAAAGTGTTCCTGTGAATAAAGTAAAAGAATTTGAGAAAGATTTCTTAGAATTCTTAAACGCTAAACATAGACCAACATTAGATGCTTTAAAAGCAGGTAAGTTAACAGATGAAATTACTGAAGTAATTCAAACTGTAGCTAAAGAAGTTTCAGCAAAATATAACTAAAAAAGTATTAAGTATTAGGTAGTAAGTATTAAGGTTTTGCCTTTACTTATTACTTAATACTTACTATTTAATACTTAAAAAGACAATGGCAAATTTAAAGGAAATCCGTAATAGAATTACTTCCGTTTCATCTACGATGCAAATCACATCTGCGATGAAAATGGTTTCTGCTGCAAAGCTGAAAAAAGCACAAGATGCGATTACTGCAATGCGCCCTTATGCCGAAAAGTTAACGGAATTGCTACAGAATCTTTCTGCTACACTTGAAGGTGAAGTAGGGGGTGACTTTACTACACAACGCGAGATTAATAAAGTGTTGCTAGTAGTGGTTACTTCTAATAGAGGATTAGCTGGAGCTTTTAATACTAATGCAATTAAAGGTGCTAAAAGCCGCATGGAATTCTATGCTGGAAAGCAAGTTGATATTTTTGCAATAGGAAAAAAAGGAAACGATGTTTTGACTAAAACGAATACTGTAATTGCTAACGAAAGTGCCGTATATGACAGTTTAACTTTTGATAATGTAGCTGCTATTGCTGATACATTAACAGAGAAATTTGTTACTGGTGAATATGATAAAATTGAGTTGATCTACAATCAATTTAAAAATGCAGCAACACAAATTATTCAAATAGAGCAGTTTTTACCGTTAGCACCAATACAATCTGATGTTGTTGCTTCTACTGGAGATTATCTTTTCGAACCTTCAAAAGAAGAAATTGTATTAACTTTGATTCCTAAATCATTGAAGATGCAATTGTACAAAGGTATTCGTGATTCATTTGCTTCTGAGCACGGAGCACGTATGACTGCAATGCACAAAGCAACTGATAATGCTACTGAGTTGAGAAATCAATTGAAATTAACTTACAACAAAGCACGTCAAGCTGCCATTACAAACGAGATCTTAGAGATTGTTGGTGGAGCAGAAGCTTTGAAAGGATAATAAAAATTTTTTTATAAGATATTTAGAGTCTCGCAATGCGAGACTCTTTTTTTTTGATTAATTTTATAGTTCTTAAATAATTTAATTCAGCACTCCTTGTTACTAAAAGAACTTACCACCGTAGCCGAAATGGTTGATAATATTGAACTAATGCGATTTCTGTATCCAACTTTCGCTATTGAAAAATACGAATCCTATCTTCAAGAAATGGTTCCGCACAACTACAAACAGCTTGCAGTATATGAAAACGATATTTGTATTGCCGTTACTGGGTTTTGGACAGGAACTAAGTTATGGTCAGGTAAGTACATTGAAATCGATAATTTTATTGTTCATCCTGAACATCGCTCTAAGGGTTTAGGAAAAATGATGACTGATTATTTAGCTATGAAAGCTAAGGATGAAGCTTGTACGATGATCGTTCTTGATGCTTACACTAATAACTTTACTGCGCAACGGTTTTATTTTAATCAAGGATATATTCCTAAAGGGTTTCATTTTATAAAAATGATAAATGAAGAGGGATTAAGCTAAATCAAAAGAGTTACTAAAAATCATAATGATGCTTTTTTACCGTTAGCTTTTTATCTGATTATAAACAATAGAACTTTTGAAGGGTATTTTAAAGAGGATGCAATTACGCCTACCAATAAGTAAATCTAAATCCAATTTTAAACCAAATCAATCCATGTTGGTCTCTTAAATTAAAAGGAAAACCTTTTTTTATAGAATCATTAACATAAATGAAAAAGAATGATTAACGATCGTTCCGTGTTTAAACCAAAGATTTAGTTATTTTTGTTCTCTAAAAATAAATAAGACAACCATTGGGATTATATAAAAATCTTTTTAAGCAAACTGCTATCTATGGGCTGGCAACAGTTTTACCTAGAATGTTCAGTTTTTTGCTTGTGCCACTTTATACTAATTTATTACCAAAAGCAGAATATGGAAAAGTTTCCATAATCTTCGCTTACATGATATTCTTCAATGTGATCTTAGCATACGGGATGGAAACTGCTTTTTTTAGATTTTATAATAAAGAAAAAAATAAAGATGTTGTCATAGAAACTACCATGGTTTCAATCTTTTGGACTACTATAACATTTTTGTTCGTTGCATTACTTTACCGTACAGCGCTGGCTGATTGGTCAGGAATAGATGCTCAATATATTGGTTACACAATTTGGATATTGGCATTAGATGCCTTAGTAATCATTCCGTTTTCAAAATTAAGAGCGACCCAAAAACCAATGGTTTATGCGGCAATCAAAATTGGGAATGTTTTTGTAAATTTAATACTGAGTGTGTTATTTTTACTCTACTTACCCAAGATTGTTCACAATAATCCTGATGGATTTTTAAGTTCGATATATATTGAAAATTTCCAAATAGGATATATTTTTCTAGCTAATATTATTGCAAGTCTGTTGACTTTTTTAGTATTGTCACCCAATTATTTTTTACTTAAATGGAAATTCGATTTTGTGCTTTGGAAACAAATGATGCGCTATGGATTACCTATTTTGGTGGCTGGAATTGCATTTGCAATCAACGAACAATTTGATAAAATATTATTAGCTAAATTATTACCCGCTAACATAGCTGACTCTGAAGTAGGGGTATATTCGGCCTGTTATAAACTAGGGTTGTTTATGGTTTTGTATAGAACGGCCTATACTTTAGGTATTGAACCCTTTTTCTTTAGTCACGCTTCTGATAAAAATGCACCACAAACTTATGCCATGGTAACAAAATATTTTGTCATCTTTGGTTCGTTTATATTGTTATCGGTAATTGTTTTTGCTGATTTGTTCAAACTACTAATGATTCAAGATTCTTCGTATTGGGTGGCTATGAAAGTGGTACCTTTAATAATCTTAGCTAATTTCTTCTTAGGCATTTACACAAACCTTTCTGTTTGGTACAAATTAATAGACAAAACACATATAGGGGCCTACATTTCTATCGTAGGTGCGCTAATCACCTTAGTGCTTAATTACCTCTTAATCCCCAGTATGAGCTACTACGGTTCAGCGATTGCAACCATTGCAGCTTATGGGAGTATGATGGTAATCTCCTATTATTTAGGTAATAAATACTATCCAATACCCTATGATTTAAAAAAGATTGGAGGTTATCTATTTGTTTCAATTTTGTTTTCAGCAATATCCTTTTATGGATACAGAGAGAATTATTATGTTGGAATTGGGTTGTTAATAAGCTTCCTTTATTTTATTTATCACAACGAAAAAGCAACATTACTAAAAATAATTAATAAAAAACCTTCCTAATAGCGCTGTAGTTTTTAGGAGCTATTTCCTGCTGTACGCTATATCTTTTCTTTCCTAAAAAGTCAAGAAAAGGATACCGCTTCCATCAGGGCTAAAATAAAATACAAAACGGGCACACAGAAACCAGTCCCTTTAATAAAAAAAATTATAATGAAAATAAACATCATCAATAAATCGCAACATACCTTACCAAACTATGAAACCATAGCATCGGCAGGAATGGATTTAAGAGCTAATTTATTAGAGTCAATCACATTAAAACCATTAGAAAGAACTGCTGTAAAAACGGGACTTTTTATCGAACTACCTATTGGCTACGAAGCACAAGTAAGACCACGAAGCGGTTTAGCATTCAAAAACGGAATTACAGTTTTGAACAGTCCTGGCACGATTGATGCTGATTACCGAGGAGAAATTGGCGTGATTTTAGTAAATTTATCCAATCAAGATTTTGTAATCAACAACGGCGAGAGAATCGCACAGCTAATTATTGCAAAACACGACCGCGCTGAGTGGATTGAAGTACAAGAATTATCAGAAACTTCAAGAGGAGAAGGCGGTTTTGGTAGCACAGGAGTAAAGTAATCCCCTAACCCCCGAAGGGGGAAGTAAAACGTATATAAAATAAATATTAACATAAAGCCTATTGACCCCTAATAGGAGTTCCCCCTTTGGGGGCTAGGGGGATAAATATGAAAATAATAGTTCCTATGGCTGGACGTGGTTCGCGTTTACGTCCACATACATTAACAGTTCCTAAACCTTTAATTCCGGTTGCAGGTCAACCTATAGTACACCGTTTAGTTCAAGATATTGCCAAAATATTAAAAGAACCTATTGAAGAAATTGCTTTTATCCTTGGTGATGAAGCATTTTTTGGTGACGATGTAGTAAAAAGTTTAGAAAATCTTGCTGAAGGATTAGGTGCCAAAGCATCAATCTACCGCCAAGACTTACCATTAGGAACTGGTCACGCGATTATGTGTGCCAAAGAATCTTTGTCAGGACCAGCGGTAATCGCTTATGCAGATACTTTGATCAGGGCTGATTTTGATCTTGACCCTGCTGCTGATGCTGTTATCTGGGTAAAACAAGTTGATGAGCCAGAAGCTTACGGTGTGGTTAAAATGAATGCCAATAATGAGATCACAGAACTAGTTGAAAAACCAGCGAAGTTTGTTAGTGATTTAGCTGTTATTGGGATTTACTATTTTAAAGAAGTGGCTGATTTAAAAAAAGAATTACAAAACGTATTGGATAATAATATTCAAAACGGAGGCGAATACCAAATCAATGATGGTATCAAAGCCATGATGAACAACGGTAAAGTTTTTAAAACAGGTAGCGTAGACGAATGGATGGATTGCGGAAATAAAAACGTAACGGTAGAAACTAATTCTAGAATGTTAGGATTTTTAGATAAAGATCAAGTAAATTTAGTTGCTGCAAACGTACGATTAGATAATGCAACAATTATTCCCCCTTGTTATATTGGTGATGATGTTATATTAACTAATGCTACCGTAGGGCCTAATGTATCACTTGGTAAAGGATGTCACGTGACTAACAGTACGATTGTGAATAGTTTAGTGCAAACACATTCGCATATTAGTAATGCTAAACTAGACAATGCCATGATAGGAAACCATGTTAGTTATGATGGTGATTTCACGAGTATTAGTATTGGAGATTATTCGGTTTTAGAATAAACAATACCTACACTACAATGCGTAAATTTGCACGCATTGTAGTGTAGGTGTTTTATAAAATAAATATGAAAAATAGAACACTCTTATTGCTGTTTCTTGTTTTGCTAAGCAATTCTAATTTGCTATTGGCACAAATACAACCAGAAGATATCAAACAAGATGTAGATAAATTTCAAGATTATTTTTATGAATCATTAAAACAAAAAGGAATCGAAAATTATGATAAAGCAATCGTTTCCCTAGAGCAATGTTTAAAAATAGAACCCCAGAATGCGACTGTTTTTTTTGAATTAGGAAAAAATTATTTGGCGCTTAAAGAATATAAAAATGCCTATAGCTCGTTTGAACAAGCCACAAAAATTGATGCGACTAACAAATGGTTTTGGGTAGGAATGTATGATGTTGATTATGCTACTAAAAATTATGCTAATGCCATTTTTACGATTAACAAATTAATCACTTTTGATCCAAAATTTAAAGAAGACCTTACGTCACTTTACATGAATACGGCTCAGTTTGATAAGGCATTAGATTTAATCAATGAACTTAATGAAACTACAGGAGCTACGGATAGAAGGGATTTGTATAAAATTCAAATTTTATCGCAGCCCAAATATCAAGGTGCTGAGATTAGTAATCTTGAAGCGCTAATTGCAAAGAACCCAAAAGAAGAAGGGAACTATATTTCGTTAATCTACCTTTATTCGAAGAATAATAATCTGGAAAAAGTTACCCAAACAGTTAATAAACTTGAAAGTGAGATTCCAAGTTCAGAGTGGGCGCATGTTAGCTTATTCAAGAATTATTTAGAAAATAATGAAGGTCAAAAAGCGGTTCAATCCATGAATATTGTTTTGGCGAGTACGCAAATAGATTCTAAAATTAAGCACCGTGTTTTAAATGAGTTCTTACTTTATGTAAATAAAAATCCGCAGTATAGTGCTGATTTAGACAAAGCAATTAATTATTTTGATACAGATCCGGATGTTAATGTGGCTCTGGAAATTGGAAAATTTTACCACAATAAAAAACAATGGGATAAAGCGATAGCTCTTTATGAAAAAGCCATTAAAAAAAGTAAAACAGTAGATCTCGAAACAAATTTACTTTTGCTTCAAGCATATACTGAGGTTAAAAAATTTGATGTAGTGGCTAAGCTTGCTGATGAAATGATATCCGTTTTTCCTGCTCAACCACAGTTTTATTACTTTGAGGGATTGGCGTACAACCAGCTAACACAATTTAAAAAAGCTAAGGACGTTCTAGAATCAGGACAAGATTACTTAGTAGAAGATGTGCCTTTAGAAATAAATTTTAATATTCAGTTAGGCGAAGCTTACAACGGATTGGGCGATATGAAAAAGAAAGAATTTTATTTTTCTAAAGCCAACCAATTATTAAAAAATAATTAAATTATGAAAAAAATAGCCGCTTTAATAGTCCTCGTTTTAATGGTTGCATGTAAGGCAAAGTCAGTTGTTACTGATGCCACTGAACCGGCAACATTCCTAAAAGCAAAAACAATAATTGACAAACATTATAGTAATAAAATAGAGTATACTACTTTATACATTAAATCGAGCGTGCGCTATGCTGATGAAAAACAAACGCAAAATGTAACTGCTGAAATCAGAATTAAAAAAGACGAGCAAATTTTAGTTAGCATTCGTTTTTTAGGAATCACTATGGCCAAAGCTTCTATAACACCTACATCTGTTAGTTATTACGAGAAAATTAAAGGCACTTATTTTGAAGGTGACTTTAGTTCATTAAGTAAATGGTTAGGAACAGATCTTGATTATGGCAAAGTACAAAACATGCTAACTGGCGAAGCATTAGACGATTTGTCTAAAGGGAAATACATTGAATCACTAGTGGAACAATTATACCGTTTAGATGATGCCGAAAAAGGTAATACGAAGAAAACTTTTTATATTGACGCAACTGATTTTAAAGTAAAAAAACAAGAGATCACGCAAACAAAAGAATCTAGAATGATTCAAATTGCTTATGCCGATAATAAGATTTTTAACGAATATGCAATGCCTACAAATGTGGTGATTAACAGTTATCAAAAGGAAGGAAAGGCTGAAATTAGTCTGGATTACAATACTATTTCCTTTAATGAAGAACTTTCTTTTCCATATAGCGTTCCAAATGGTTATAATAGAGTTATAATTAAGTAAATTTGCCAAAATATTTTTTTAAGATGCCAAAATTTTTCCTTAGCCTAATTTGTATATGCATGACTTCGGTTTTGTGGAGTCAATCTACCCAACAAGAAAAGTTGGAACAAAGAAAGGCACAAATTCAAAAAGAGATTCGTGATAACGAAGCGTTATTAAAGTCGGTTAAGTCGAAGGAAAAGTCGGCGATGAATGTTTTTATGATTCAAAAAAATAAAATCCGACTTAAAGAAAACTTAATCAGTACTACCGAAAAGCAAACTAAATTGTTAGCTAACGATATGTATTTGAATCAATTGAAAATAAACAAACTAAATAAAGAACTTGTTGTTTTAAAACAGGATTATGCAAAGATGATTGTGAAATCTTATAAAAGCAGGTCAGAGCAAAGTCGTGCTATGTTTATTTTATCGTCAGAAACTTTTTTACAAGCCTATAAAAGAGCACAATATTTAAAACAATACACTAATTTTAGAAAGGCGCAAGGTGAAGAAATAAATTCAAAATCTACGGATTTAGTGGTTACCAATAAAAAGCTAAACGGCCAGAAAGTAGTTAAACAAAAACTACTAGCTGAGAATGTAAAAGAGCGTGTTGTATTAGAAAAAGAAAAGGTAGAACAAGAAAAATTGGTTAACGAAATCAAGAAAGATAAAAATAGAATCGTTTCTGATATTCGAAAAAAACAAAGAGAATCTAAAACAATAGACAAGCAAATTGATCGCTTAATTAGAGAAGCCATTGCTGAAGCCAATAGAAAAGCAGCATTAGAGAAAGCAAAAGCAAAAGCACTTGCCGAGAAATCAAATGCAACACCTAAAGAAGTTGCTGCTACAGTAGCCAAAGAACCCGTATCATCATCTAGAATTGAATTAACGCCAGAGTCCAAACTCATTGCTGATAATTTTAGAGCTAACCGTGGTCACTTGCCTTGGCCTGTTGAAAAAGGTTTTATATCATTAGGTTATGGAGATCAAGCACATCCTATTTACAATACGCTTGTAATTCACAATAGTGGTGTCGAAATCACAACAAATGATGGCGCAAGTGCACTTGCAGTTTTTGGAGGTGAGGTAGCTAGTGTTATGGTTCTTTCACCGGTGAACAAAGCGGTGATGATACAACATGGAGATTACTTTACAATTTATCAAAATTTGAGCTCCGTATCCGTAAGTAAAGGTGATAAAGTGAGCATAAAGCAAACAATAGGACGTGTTAGAACGAATGGAGACACGGGTAAAACAGTAATTAAATTTCTATTACTTCAAAATACTACATATACAGATCCTAAAGGATGGTTGTCTCCTAAGTAATCTTTTATAATATGTAAAAGCCTCGTTTTATAGCTTTAAAACGAGGCTTTTTTTTGCTGTAGCAAATGGAATTAGTCGTATTTAACACATAAAATTACTACAATATAGTACAAGCTGTTTTTGTCACAACTTACGCCGTCCTAATGCAATAACAGATTATAAATTTACTCTTATTGGCTATTAAGTAATAGGCAGAGATTTTGATAAATCGAAAGAGAATTCAATAACCTAATCAAGCAACAAATGAAAATTAAAGGATGTTTAACATTTATCTTCGGAATATTTGCTATTATTTTGCTGATTTTTGGTTGGTTTTATTATGGAATGATTACAAGTAGAGAACGGAGTACTGAAGATGATGAAAATTGTAAAAATATGAAATTTGTTACTGATAATCCTTTGATCAGAATTGACGACTTTTATGAAAAACATAATGCCGAATTACGAATAATTCTTGTCGATAAAAATGATACGATAGAAAATAGGATAATCAAAAATGAAGGATATGATAACATAATGTTCAATATACCATTTGATAAATTTAAAATAACAAATCAAATTCTTATTTACTCAAAAAATTCAATTCTTTTGGTTTACAAAATGGAATATTATAATGATGGTAAATGGGGAGCAATGGGTTATAATGGAAATGGTGATTGTGAATTTAGTTATAGTACAAAGTTGTTAAAGAAAAATTAATTTAAAAAAAAACCATCTCCCAACATCCGTTATAACTAATGACAAAATCTGTTATAAAATCACGTTCCGCAATAACTTTAGCAGTAGCCGAAAAATATCGGTCACGAACTTTGCCACTGGTTATAGCGTCATGACGTTATATAAAAGTATTGGTAAACGTTACCTAAAGCTGTTTTTTACTTTATAAGTGGCAGCACTAATATGCTCCATTTTATAGTCCAAATACTTTTTTTATCGTTAAAGTGAAGGTTTTATGTTGTAAAACTATTAAATATTGTTTTTTTTAATATATTAATTAGGATAACTATTTAATATTTAAGGTTATATTCGCATTATAATTATTTTATTGTTGGAATGCTATTTCCTACGTAGTAAAAAAAGTGAATGAAAAGAACATTATGGATTATTCTGCTTCTCGTGATACCCCACTTTGCGATTGGTCAGTATATAAAAGCTAAAACCTACAGCGAAGTTACTATTGATGAAGAATTTATAAAGGATACCTTAACGATAGATGCCTATTTGACTAAAGCGGTTCAATATTCTTTTTCTAAAGATAAATACGCGCAATTGTTTTTTAAAAAAGCAATTGAAAAAGCTACTATCTTAGCATCTCAGGAACAAATTGCAAAAGTTTTTTTAGTAAAAGGAATCTATTACTGGAAGAATTATGAATATTTTGAAGCAATAAAAACCTTTAATAAAGCGCTTATTTTTTATGAAAATTCTAAAGACAGTAAGAACTTAAGCAAACTAAATTATTACCTAGCCGAATCGTATTATTATGTTTACTCAGAAGACATTGCTTTTAAATACTTTTTAAGAGCATTAAATTCCTATAGAAAGGACAATAACGATATTGGGGTAGCCTTTTGTTACAACGGTATTGGAACAATCTATGGTAACAAAAATGATAAAGTTGCCTTGGGCTATTTGAATAAAGCCCTGGCGATATTTTTAAAATATAAAAATTATAAAGGGATCTCCTCTTCATACATTAATATAGCAAATGTAACCGCAGACAATAATGAAATTGAAAAAGGAATCGAACTCTACAATAAATCGATTGCTAGTTTAAAATACAAACAAGATGAATACAATCTAGCAATTAATTACAATAACCTAGGCGATTGCTACATTCATTTAAAAGACTACAATAGAGCCCTTTTATTTTTCGAAAAATCCTTAGCTATTTCTGAAAAAATGGATGTAAAAATCCTGCATGCATTAATCTACCTCAATATAGCTGAAGCCAAATTCAAACAAGGGTTTTATAATGAAGCAATTACATTTTCTAATAAAAGCATCAACTATGCTAAAATTCATGGAGACATGGAGATTCAGGCACTAAATGTGCTCGCGCTCTCAAATATTTATGAAAAAACGGGTAAGCATGCTAAAGCCTTGCAATTAAAAAATGAGTATATCGTAATCAATGAGCGCTCTTTTAGGAATATAGATCAAAAAAAAATTCAGTTATTTCAGAGTTTAAACGAACTAGAGAACTCACAGTTTGAAATAAATAAGCTAAAGCTAAAAAACGAAAGCGTGTACTCAAAATTGCAAACTAGGAGGAACATAACCTACCTTTTAATATTTATTACGCTAGTACTAATTTCCTTAATTATATTCTTGTTTTACCAACAAAAAGAAAAGAATAAAATATACGCTTTACTTAAAACAAAGTCGGATCAAATTAATACTTTAAAGGATGATGTTCAAGTACAAAATGATTATTTGAGCGACCTAAATAATACTAAAAATAAACTCTTTAAGATTATTGCACATGATTTAAAAAACCCGTTGAGTTCTATTGAAGCCTTTACTGATATGATGCTTCAAAATGATGATGAATATGATGAGGAAGAGCACGTTATTTTTTTGAATGTTATAAAAGAATCTGCTACTAAAGCATCCGAAATTCTAAATGATGTATTGGTCTGGGCAATTGACCAGGAAAAACCACTAAAAAACAAAAAGCTTTCACTCTATAAATTAATCAATGAGGAATTAAAATTATTGGAAATCCAAGCATTACAAAAAGAGATTTCAATAGAGAATCAAGTTGCCAGTGATTTGAATGTTGTTACTGATAAAAACAAGGTAGCAACAATCATTAGGAATTTAATTTCTAATGCCATTAAATTTTCGTTCGCTAAAGGAGGCATTACGATTCAAGCAGAGGTA
Source organism: Flavobacterium gelidicaeli (assembly GCF_013294005.1). Classification (GTDB taxonomy): domain Bacteria; phylum Bacteroidota; class Bacteroidia; order Flavobacteriales; family Flavobacteriaceae; genus Flavobacterium. The sequence continues at coordinate 224,293 of NZ_JABSNK010000002.1, read as the reverse complement.
GTGGGGAAATTTGTAAAAATTACAGTAAATGATAACGGAATAGGAATTGCTACTGCCGACTTACATAATCTTTTTATAGTTGATTATAAAAAGTCAAAACTAGGAACCAGTCATGAAGAAGGAACCGGATTAGGTTTGGTCCTTTGTAAAGATTTTGTTGAAAAACTAGGTGGTAGAATCACGGTGAGTAGTAAACCAGACCACGGAAGTTCTTTTAGTTTTACCATACCAATCACAAATACAATTCCTGATTAATACCAATTAATGTCGTTTTATAAGATTGCTTTAAGCGCTTTTGCTGTGTGTTTTTTAGTGCCGATTTATGAAATTATTAGTTTGATTTATTTTTTTTGTTTAACTTTGTTTTAATTTAGTTAAACAATAATTCATTTCAATTATTTAAGATACCGTTCCATGCAAGATAAAAAGCCAGATAATGTCGTTTACAGTACTAATGAAGGATACCATGCTAATGTTTTACCCTATGCTACAAATGTAGGCGCACCTGCAATACGCATTGACGACGTGGTATCCTGGAAGAGTAGAGGAATCGAAAATGTAAATAAGGAGCTGGGAAATAAATTCAACGAACTCAAACTACAGTACCAAAAGTTAATGGAAGAATACGAGTGGAACGAATTAGTGTATAGCGCTAAGTTCTCATTTGAGCCCGTAATAGGCGAAATCTACCATTTGTACCGTGATGCTTCAGGCGTTAACTTTCTTTCGCTAATTAGCCCGCTAGAATGGAATAGAGAACACATTGGTACCTTTAAGTTGAACAGCGATAAAAAGTGGGTGGTGCTTGATGGGAATAGGGTGTAGGGTTGTTTTTAAATAAATAGTCATTCATGAAGAAAAAGACAATCAATACTATATGTTTTGATTGTCTTTTTTTTTTCAACAAAGATTTGTATTGATTAATTGGTTATAACTTCCTTTTAAAAGGCATTAGTGTTATCAAATTATATAAATTGAATAACAGCATCATTTTATATCATGAGCAATAGATTACTTTTACAAAACAACTTATCAGTTAAGTTGATTTACCAAAAATGTTGATTTTTGTAGTTCTAGCTTAAAATTATATAAATTATGCTTAAAGTTACCTGTGCTATTATAACTGTGAAAGATAAAATTCTGGTTACTCAAAGAAGTGAAAAGATGAAGTTGCCATTGAAATGGGAATTTCCTGGCGGAAAGATTGAAGGAAACGAAAGTGAAATTGATTGTATAAAAAGAGAAATTAGAGAAGAAATTAATATTGAAATTAAAATTATTCAAAAACTTCCAAATAGTAATTACGATTATGGGAATTTTCAAATAAATCTTATTCCGTTTTTAGCCAATTATGTTTCTGGTAAAATTGTATTATTAGAACATAAGGCATATAAATTAATAGATAAATCAGAACTGTTGAATTTAGATTGGGCAGAAGCAGATATACCGATTGTAGAAGAATTTTTAAAACTTGAATTATGAATCAAGGAATATATGAAGAGTTAGTTACCAAGCTAATAAATAGTAAGATAAACGATTTAGATAAAGATAGTTTTCAAGTTAAAAAGACTTCAATTGATAAAGCAGAGGCAGCTCAAATATTATCGCAACATATAGGTAAAACAATTAAACATGCATTTACTTTAATTAAAGGCGAAGATATATTAGAAACACAAATAGAAATTGCAAACAAGATAATTTTATTTCTAAAAGAGGAATTAAATAAAGAGGAGTTTGCTGATGATTTAATAGAAACAGAAGGTAAAATTCTAAAAGCTGTTTTTACTAAAGTTGATGCTCATTTTACTGATTTAGATTTACATTTAAAAGAAATTACTCCATACACCAGATTAATTCACAGTGAGCTTTTTACTGGAGGAAATTCGGGTACAACTCTTGAAAGTGAGTTAAGAAAGGAGATTTTATCATCAGATAGAATTGATTTGTTAGTTTCTTTTATAAAATGGAAAGGAATTAGAATTCTAGAACGCGAGTTAAGGGAGTTTACTGGTCGTGGCGGAAAATTAAGAGTAATTACAACGACTTACATTGGAGCGACCGACGCTAAAGCTGTTGAGTTTTTAGCTTCTTTAGAAAATACAGAAGTAAAAGTTTCATATAATACGGGCAATGAGAGATTGCATGCAAAAGCTTATTTGTTTCAAAGAAATTCAGAATTTCATACAGCCTATATCGGTTCATCTAATTTTTCTCGTTCCGCATTAACGGATGGTTTAGAATGGAATTTAAAAGTTACAACTAAAGAAGTTGGTCATATTATAGATAAATTTAAAAAAACATTTGAAGCGTATTGGCAAAATATTGACTTTGAATTATATGATAGGAGTATTCACTCAGAGAAATTAGTAGATGCGCTTAAACAAGGTAAATTTTCAAAAGAATATGCGTTTACAACTTCTTTTTTTGATATAAAACCTTTCCCATATCAAAACGAAATACTTGAGATATTAGAAGTTGAAAGAACGATTCATAATAGAAATAGGAATCTTTTAGTTGCGGCTACGGGAACTGGAAAAACCGTAATCTCCGCATTTGATTATAAAAATTTTAGACAAAGTAATAAATCGTCAAAGCTACTTTTTGTTGCTCACAGAAAAGAAATTTTGCAACAAGCAAAAGCTACATTTCAAGGAGTTTTAAAAGATAATAATTTTGGGGATTTATGGGTTGATGGAATTGAACCAAATACTAATGAATACGTTTTTGCATCAGTTCAGACTTTAAATAATAGGCTAAAAAATATAAATCTAACACCTGAATACTATGATTTTATAATTGTTGATGAAGTGCATCATATTTCGGCATCTACTTATAGACCAATTATAGATTATTTTAAACCGAAAGTACTTTTAGGATTGACCGCCACACCTGAGAGAATGGACGGTGAAAATATTTTGGAAGATTTCTGTAATCGTATTGCAGCTGAAATTAGACTACCAGAAGCATTAAATAAAAAACTATTAAGTCCATTTCAGTATTTTGGAATAACGGATAGTATTGATTTAACTAACGTGAAATGGGAGAAAGGAAGATATGTAGCTAGTGAATTGACTAATTTGTACACTAAAAACGATATCCGTGTTGGAGAGATAATTAGTAACCTTGATAAATACACAAATGATATAAATGATGTTCGTGCAATTGGTTTTTGCGTTACAATTGAACATGCAATTTTTATGACTGAAAAATTCAATTTAGCAGGTCTAAGAGCAGAAAGTCTATCATCTAGAAACTCCGGTGATCGAGATAGCATTAGGAGTCGATTTAAGAATAAAGAGTTCAACTACTTATTTGTTGTTGATATTTTTAATGAAGGAGTAGATATTCCTGAAATTGATACGGTTTTATTTCTGAGACCAACTGAAAGTTTAACGGTTTTTCTTCAACAATTGGGTCGAGGTTTACGCCTGTCGGAAGGAAAAGATTGTTTAACAGTCTTAGATTTTGTTGGTAATTCAAGACCTGAATATGATTTTGAAAGTAAATTTAGAGCACTGATAGGGAAAACAACTACTTCAGTTCAAAAAGAAATTGAAGATGATTTTCCTCATTTGCCTTTAGGCTGTTCAATAGTTTTAGAGAAAAAGACGAAAGAAACTATTCTTGAGAACATAAAAAAGGCGACATCTTTAAATGTAAATCAGCTAATAACCAAAATTGTAAATTTCCAACATCAAACTAATTTACCTTTAACATTAAATAATTTCATAACGTTAAACCATATTTCAATTGAAGCTATTTACAAAAAAGATAGTTGGTCAAGATTGTGTCAAAGAGCTGGAGTAATTGAAGATTTTGAAAACATAAATGAAAAGCAAATATATTCAGCAATTAGTAATAAATGGTTATCTACCAATTCTACGAGTTATTTCAATTTCATTTTAAAGATTGCAAAACAAGATTTTAATATCAGTATTAATGATTTCAATGAAAATCAAAAAACCATGTTGTTGATGTTGCATTATGATGTATGGCAAAGAGCTGGAGGTTTTGATTCTTTAGAAAAAAGTATAAATCAAATAGGGAAAAATCAAATTCTGGTTAACGAAATAATTGAAGTTCTAGAGATATTAATTGATAAAGTTGGGTTTAAAGAAGTAGAGATTCAGTTACCATACAATCAGCCTTTGAAGTTACACGCTAGGTATACTAGGGATCAAATTTTAGTGGCGTTCGGATTAAGTACATTCGATAAAAAATCTTCAAATAGAGAAGGAGCAGCTGAGAATAAAAAATTAAATACAGAAATACTCTTTATTAATTTAATTAAATCTGAAGAGAATTTCTCGCCTACGACTATGTATGATGATTATGCAATCAGTGAAACTTTATTTCATTGGCAATCTCACAATGCTTATGGGCCGGAGACAACCAAAGGGATGTCCTATATAAATCATATAGATATAAATAAAAAAATTTTACTGTTTGTTAGAGAGAAGGCAAATGATGAAAACGGAAACACGATGGGTTATGTATTCATTGGTGAAGGAATCTTTAAAGAGACAGAAGGTTCTAAACCTATGAGTATTAAATGGGAATTGAGCGAACCAATGCCAAATTACCTGTGGAAAGAATCTGCTAAAATGTCTGTTGGTTAATACTTTTGCGATTAGTTAAGTGGGTGATTTTATTGAGTAGATGATTCCCCTAGCCCTGACTGCAACAAAACTCCTAAAGCAAGGGCTATTAATAAGAATGGAATGAAAGGCAGCAAGTAGCTCCTGGAAATAAAAGAAGAGTAAAGTTGCTGTATGTTTTTATATGAAAGTATGTAAAACAAAAAAGACTTTACATTGCTGTAAAGTCTTTTTAAAAGCTCCTCCCGATAGCTATCGGGGCTTGTTATATTATCAATATTATTTATCAATTAAAAACAAAAAAGACTTTACATTGCTGTAAAGTCTTTTTAAAAAGCTCCCTCTCTTGGGCTCGAACCAAGGACCCTCTGATTAACAGTCAGATGCTCTAACCAACTGAGCTAAGAAGGAAACTGTATGTGTTATTGTAGATGAAATTAGATTTCAATCTAAATCTCTAACTGATTTTGTTATCAGTAATTGAGAGGTGCAAAGATACTATTAAATTTGATATTTGCAAGCGCTGCTATGATGAGTATGCTAAGATTTGCGCGGTAAAAGCAGTGTTTAATAGCTTTTTTAGACTTAAAGTAATGGTTATGAAATAGATATTGCAGCAATAAAAAATTTAACTAACAATAATTTTTTTTGAATTTAATGCAAAAAAAGCTTGACATTGCTGTCAGGTTTTTAAAAAGCTCCCTCTCTTGTCCCGCCAGCGATTGGGGCAAGAAAGGATCCTATTTTATATATTATTATTTATCAATTAAAAACAAAAAAGCCTGACATTGCTGTCAGGCTTTTAAAAAGCTCCCTCTCTTGGGCTCGAACCAAGGACCCTCTGATTAACAGTCAGATGCTCTAACCAACTGAGCTAAGAAGGAAACTGTATATTTTACTGTTTCTTATAATGTTTTTCATCATTTCTGATGTTCTAACCTTCCGATAGCTATCGGAAGAGCTAAGAAGGAAACTGTATATTTTACTGTTTCTTTTATAAAGAACGTTTTAACCTTTTTTAATGCTTTATTTTGAAATGTTTTTCAGTTGTAAAGCGGTGCAAAGATAGGTCTAAATTTGATATCTGCAAGTAAAAAATACTATTTTTTTATTTTTTTTTATCGGCCTACAATGGCTTTGTAAATGTCGTTTCCGTTAGCAAATAATAACAATGTTATAAGTAAAACAAAACCAACCATTTGTGCATTCTCTAGGAATTTATCTGATGGTTTTTTACCTGAAATTATTTCATATAATAAAAACATTACATGTCCTCCATCAAGTGCAGGGATAGGTAATAAGTTCATTACCCCAAGCATGATTGATAAAATTGCCGTAATTCTCCAAAAAGTTTCCCAGCTCCAAGTTTCAGGAAAAATATCAAAAATAGCCTTGAAACCACCTACTTGTTTATAGGCACCTGTACTTGGGCTAAAAATCATTTTTAATTGTTTTCCGTAACCTATTAATTGGTCCTTACCTCTTGTGATCCCAAATGGTATTGCTTCTAAGAAACTATATTCAGTGGTACTTACTTTATAATATCCTAGTTTCTCTAGTGATTCTATGCTAAGGCCACCACGATTTACCCCTACAGTTCCTTCTTTCGAAACTTGTAATGTAATATTTTCAGTTTTTTGATTACGTAATACTGTTGCAGGAATTGTTTTTCCTTTATTACTTTCTAAAATTACTTTAGCTTGATCAAAATATCTTGTATTTTGCCCATTCAAAGAGGTAATTAAATCCTTTGGTTTTAAATTTGTATTAGGAGATTTATCATCAATAGCACCTATTACAAAAGGAGTACGAGTAGCAATCAAAGAACTTTTTTCATATTTAGACAACTGATCTACTAAATCAATTGGCATGTTAATTTCTTGTTTGATTCCGTTTCTTTCAATCAATACTTTTTTAGCCATGATAATTTTCATGGTAATATCATTGTCAAATTTCAAGATTGGTTTTCCATCAGCAGCAAGAATTTTGTCTCCTGTTTTGAAACCCGCTTTAATCATTGCAGGATTTTCAATAAGCATACCGTCTTTAAAATCAGCACTAGCTACATAAGTATCACCATAAGCAAATGCCATCCCAATATATATAATGAACGCTAATACAAAGTTAACCGTTACACCACCTAACATAATAATTAAACGTTGGTAAGCTGGCTTAGATCTAAATTCCCATGGTTGTGGAGGCAAAGCCATTTGCTCCTTGTCCATGCTCTCATCAATCATTCCTGAGATTTTTACATAACCACCCAGAGGCAACCACCCGATACCATATTCCGTTTCACCAATTTTCTTTTTTATAAGGGAATATTTAACGTCAAAAAATAAATAGAATTTTTCGACTCTGGTTTTAAATAACTTAGCAGGAATAAAATGTCCTAATTCGTGAAGTATAATAAGTAATGATAAGCTCAATAAAAATTGAGAAAGCTTGATAAATAGATCCATTTTTAAATTTTAATTCTTTTTATAACTCACAAAAGTAAGGTTTTCTATTTGTTTATTTTGCAATAATTGTTCCATAAGACTTTAAATGTTTGTTAATTAATAGAAAACCAGTTTCAAGTTTCGGCTAGGTCTACTAACTTTACTTTTTGAGCGGTTTTAAAAACAGTAATTTAAATTTTCTTGTTTTGAAAGAGAATCTTGATTCCCATTTTTTATAACACTACAAAATTGCACGATTAAAACTTTATAAAAACACACATTATTATGGCATCACAATTATTCACACCCATCAAAATAAAAGACATTACTTTCAAAAACCGAATTGCTATTGCGCCAATGTGCCAATATTCGGCTACAGACGGTTTTGCAACTAACTGGCACTTGGTTCACTTAGGAAGTCGCGCCATAGGAGGTGCCGCATTAATTATACAAGAAGCAACAACCGTTGCTCCCGAAGGCCGAATCTCTCCAGGTGATTTAGGAATATGGAGCGATGCACATATAGAAAAATTTAGCGAAATTAACGCATTTATCGAAAGTCAAAATTCGGTTCCTGGAATTCAATTAGCACACGCAGGTCGTAAAGCGAGTGTGTCTACACCTTGGGAAGGCAATAAAAAGTTAGACGCCACTCAAGGTGGATGGGAAACCGTTGCGCCATCTACAATTGGTTACCACGATAACGAGCCAGCTCCTGTTGCTTTAGACAAAAAACGGATTGAAAAAGTTGTAACCGACTTTAAACTTGCCACCAAAAGAGCAGTTGAAGCGGGGTATAAAGTAATGGAAGTGCACGCCGCACACGGATATTTATTACACCAGTTTTTGTCGCCTTTATCAAATGTGAGAACAGATGAATATGGAGGGAATTTTGAAAACCGAATCCGTCTTACGCTTGAGGTTGTTGCTGCAGTACAATCAGAATGGCCTGAAAACCTACCTTTGTTTGTGAGAATATCAGCGACTGACTGGGCCGAAGGAGGCTGGAATGCCGAAGAGTCTGTAAAACTTTCTAGAATCTTAAAAGAAAAAGGTGTGGATCTAATGGATGTTTCTTCAGGAGCTTTGGTTTCATACCAAAAAATTCCTGTAGCGCCCAACTACCAAGTACCTTTTGCAGAACAAATTAAAAAAGAAGCGGGAATCCTAACAGGAGCAGTAGGTCTAATCACCGAAGCCCACCAAGCCGAAGAAATCGTATCCTCAGGAAAAGCAGATTTGGTATTATTTGCCAGAGAATCATTAAGAGATCCTAATCTAGCATTGACTTTCGCTCACGATTTAGATGCCGAAATCACATGGCCTAAACAATATGAAAGAGCTAAGAAATAAGGCGTTTTATGGTCAGGTTGAGCGGACTCGAAACCATTTTTAAGTAGGACATTAATAGAGTATCTCGATTCAGCTCGATTTGACAAACATAAAGTGCTTTGCTTTTTTAAATTTAGAGTTGTTTCAAATGATGTTGTCAAGTTGAGCGGAGTCGAAACCATTTTTGATTAGGACATTAATAGAGTATCTCGACTCCGCTTGATATGACAAACTTAAAGAGTACTTTACTTTTAAATTAATAGTTGGCTCAAATTATGTTGTCAGGTTGAGCGGAGTCGAAACTATTTTTGATTAGGATATTAATAAGGTATCTCGACTCCGCTCGATATGACAAACGTAGAGTACTTTGCTTTTTAAATTAAGAGTTGGCTCAAATGATGTAGTCAAGTTGAGCGGAATCGAAACCATTTTTGATTAGGATATTAATAAGGTATCTCGACTCCGCTCGATTTGACAAACGTAGAGTGCTTTGCTTTTAAATTAAGAGTTGGCTCAAATGATGTTGTCAGGTTGAGCGGAGTCGAAACCATTTTTGATTAGGAAATTACTAGAGTATCTCGACTCCGCTCGATATGACAAACGTAGAGAGTACTTTGCTTTTTAAATTAAGAATTGGTTAAAATGATGTTGTCAGGTTGAGCGGAGTTGAAACCATTTTATGTTCAATGTCAATTACAATCTAATACAAAACATGAAAAAAATAAAAACAGCCCTACTATCTTACGGAATGTCTGGAAAAGTATTCCATGCACCATTCCTCAAACTTCACGAAGGATTTGATCTGGTAGGCTCTTGGGAGCGCAGTAAAAAATTAATTCAAAATGATCATCCAGAAGTAACAAGTTTTCCAACCATAGAATCAATTCTAGAAAATGATACTATAGAACTCATAGTCGTAAATACACCCGTAGCAACACATTATCAATATGCCAAAAAAGCATTGCAAGCAGGAAAACACATTATAGTCGAGAAAGCATTTACTACAACCGTAGCAGAGGCCGAAGAATTATCGGCTTTAGCCAAAGAAAAAAAACTAAAACTCGCTGTCTTCCAAAACAGAAGATGGGATAGTGATTTTAAAACAGTTCAGAAAATAGTAAATGACGGCTTACTTGGGGAATTGGTAGAAGCCGAATTCCATTTTGACCGTTACAATCCTAATTTAAGTTTAAAGCAACACAAAGAAACGGTAAATGAAGGTGCTGGAATCTTGAAAGATTTAGGGCCGCATTTAATTGATCAAGCACTTTATTTATTTGGTTTTCCTCAACGTGTTTTTGCGGATATAAGACTGACTCGAAAGCATACACAAGTTGATGATTACATAGATGTTTTGCTGTATTATAAAGAATTTAGAGTCCGCTTAAAGGCAGGTTTTTTTGTCCGCGAAGCAAATCCAGCCTACGTTCTTCACGGAAAAAAAGGCTCTTTCTTAAAACCGCGAGGCGATGTACAAGAAGACGATTTAAAATCAGGTAAAAAACCCAACTTAGATTATTGGGGAACTGAATCACAAACTAATCAAGGAGTATTACACACTGAGGTGGATGGAAAAGTAATTCGTGAAAAAGTTCCAACACTACAAGGAAACTATTACGACTTTTTTGATGGGGTTTACAATGCGATCAGGAATGACGCTCCAGAGCCAGTAACTGCTCAAGAAGGAACCCAAGTCATGCAAATTATTGAAGCAGCAATCAAGAGCAGTGCACAACAACAAATTATCACGCTATAAAATTAGTTTATTTCACTGTCAGGTTGAGCGGAGTCGAAACCTTTTTCAAGGCTAGCACATTTCAGATCTAACATTCATCGCCACAAATTAAAGAATTTAGAAGGATTAATCTGTGAGAGTTTTTAAATCTGTGGTCAAAAAACATTTTGCGCTTTACGGTCAGGTTGAGCGTAGTCGAACCCCTTTTTTTTAAACCCAACGCTAATAAAATAATCTCGACTCCGCTCAATTTGACAAAACAGACACCAAATTTTAAGAATCTAAAGTCAAAAGCCTACTTTTTAAAATTAAATTTATAAACAATAACGATGTAATTAATTGTAGCACTGCTATTAACAAAACATAACGCAATCCTTTTTTGTATTTTTGCCAATTGAATTAGTAAAAAAAAGAAAAACGATTTGATAGATTTAAATTTTATATACCGCTTCAAAACCGAAGGAAAGCTTAAAAAATCATACAAGAAAGCTAAAACCTCTTACTTAAGGAGAATTCGCTGGGCAGTTTCTGCATTTTATTTTGGGATGGGTTTGTGTTTTGCCACTTGGGCCAGTAGAATTCCTGACATCAAAGTAGCCTTGCATTTAAGTGACGCTGACTTAGGAACCATTCTTTTTGCGCTTCCCGTTGGTCAGTTAATAATGATGCCTTTTTCAGGAAAATTAGTAACTCGTTTTGGGAGCCACCGCATAGGAGTATTTTCACTTTTAATGTATGCTTTTAGCCTTACTAATATTGGACTCGCTACAAACGCATGGCAACTTGGTTTTGGGTTATTTCTATTTGGATTATTTGGAAACATGAACAACATCGCCATCAACACCCAAGGCGTTTACACCGAAAAATTATACAAAAAAACAATCATGGCTTCCTTTCACGGTATGTGGAGTTTTGCGGGATTCACCGGAGCATTAATCGGTTTAGGAATGCTCGCGTTCAATTTTTCGCCATACCACCATTTTCTAATTGTGGGATTTGTTGTAATGACGCTAATTGCTTTCAATTATAAATTTTTAATCAAAGCAAAAGAAAGACCTAAAACAGTCGAAAGCAATAAATTATTTATAAAACCTGATAGCGCCTTAATTTGGCTTGGGGTGATTGGTTTTGGTTGCATGGCCAGTGAAGGAATCATGTTTGACTGGAGCGGACTCTACTTTAAGGATGTCGTAAAAGCACCAGGTTCTTTAATCATTTTAGGATATACTTCCTTTATGGTTATGATGGCCAGCGGTCGTTTTTTAGGAGATGGATTGATTCAGCGTTTTGGAAGAAAAAAAGTCATTCAAACCAGCGGTATCATGATTTCTACAGGGCTCTTTACCGCCGTTATTTTTCCGTATTTAGTGCCTTCAATGCTCGGTTTTATGCTAGTAGGTCTTGGTGTTTCAACAATTGTCCCTACCTTATATAGTCTGGCAGGTAAAAACACCACCGTTCCTCCTGGAGAAGCTTTGACTATAGTTTCAAGTGTGAGTTTCCTAGGATTCTTGATGGGACCCCCCGTAATTGGGTACATTGCTGAAGCCTTTGGTTTGCGATTTTCATTTGCTTTTATAGGCCTTTTCGGAATCCTGATTGCATTAATGGTTTCTCGAATAAAAGCCATCCAGTAGTTTTTTTAGGAATACAACGTCATTTTTTCATAATAAAATCAGTCCCGCTGTACACAGTATCTTTATTGCCAAACCCTGGCAATAAAGGATACCTGTTTCCATCGGGATTATTGATGTCGTTTAGTGCATACAATTAAATTCTCTCGACAGCAACCGCAGTGCACCCACGCTCTTTTTTATTAAACCAAAATTACAGTGCTTACTTTAAAATTTTAAAGTAAATCAGCGGCTATTAATTATCTTTTTTTATTATTTTAGAATAAAATTCTTATCAAAATATTGAATTACATAATATTTTACTTATATTACGCACTGAAAATCAATAATTTAGTCTTTTCTAGTCCGTTTATAAATACCACTTTCCATAAGCGCACAACGGTTTTGCAATCCCCAAATTTGCTGTAAATCCGTTCTCATTTAAAAACATTATCTGTTTTTATCAAGTCACAGCTTTGCCCTATTCCTACTACTTTATTTATAGGCTATTTGCCGTGCAACTCCTAAATTTTTAGGATAAAACCGCGTAATTTTAAATTAGAATCCTTTATGAAAGAAAACTTGATCAGACTATTTTTTATTTTTCAAATGGGGTTTTTATGGGCGCAAAACCCAACTGGAGTTTCCGGAAAAGTATTGGATGCTAAAACACAACAACCGTTGCAGTATGTGGTTGTAACTATTCAAAACACTAACGAAATGCAATTAACTACTGTAACTGGAACGTTTAATTTTGAAACCATTCCAGTAGGCGAACATTTATTGCTTTTTCATAATCAAGGTTATAAAGACGCCTTGTTTCCAGTGTCAATTATTGAGAATCAAATGGTAAACTTAGGCAGTGTTATTTTAGAAGATGATGATATTACCCATTTACAAACAACTGTAATTAGACTTTTTGATACCGATTTAAGTGAAGACAATAGTGGGTCTGAAAGTATATCAGGAATGTTGCAATCTTCCAAAGATGTTTTTCAGCAAGCTGCCGCTTTTAATTGGGGACAAGCGCGTTTTAAAATGCGCGGACTCAATACAGAACAAGCTATAATTATGCTCAATGGTATACCAATGAATAAACTCTATGACGGCCGACCGCAATGGAGCAATTGGGGTGGACTAAATGACGCCACCCGTAATCAAGAATTCACAATAGGAACAGCGCCTTCAGATTATAGTTTTGGTGGGGTATTAGGAACGCAACACATGAATACCCGTGCTTCAACTTATAGGGCAGGTACTAGAATTACTTTATCAGCAACCAATACAAATTATAACTGGCGCGCTATGGCAACACATGCTTCCGGAATGAATAGTAGCGGTTGGGCGTATGTAATTTCTGCTGGAAAAAGATTTACTAATGAAGGACATTTTGAAGGAACAACTTATGACGCTAGTTCTTTACTAATAGGTGTCGAAAAGAAAATAAATGAACAGCATTCAATAAACTTCACAGGAATGTATACGCCTAATAAAAGAGGTAAGAATTCACCTAATTCTGCTGAGGTTATTGGCTTGACTAGCGAAAAATACAATGCCTATTGGGGATATCAAAACGGTAAAAGACGAAATTCAAGAGTCAAGACAATCAAAGAGCCTATTTTTATGTTAAATCATTATTTTAAAATTAATGATCATTCTAATGTTAATACCAGTGTCATGTACCAATTTGGACAAATAGGCAATAGTAAAATAGATTATCAAAATGCAAATAGTCCTGACCCTACCTATTTTAGAAAACTACCTAGTTATTTTAGCGCTTTGTACGCTAAAGACAACGGTGAATATTCAGGAGATTTTACTCCAGATTTTGAAAATGCTGAGAAAAGTAAAACCGCTTTTTTAGCTAATCCGCAAATTGATTGGGAGGCGTTATACCGTGCAAATCAAACAGCTGTTTTAGATAATAATGGAACAATTACAGCCTACGAACCAGCTAGAAGTCATTATGTTTTGTACGAAGACCGTACTGATGATAAGTTATTTGTTGCTAATTCAGTTTTTAATACTCAGGTAAATGAAAATCTATCCATACAAGTGGGAGCGACTTTTAGAAAATTAAAATCGCACAACTATCAAAAATTGTTAGACTTATTAGGCGGAACTTATTTTGAAGATATCGATGGTTTTTACAAAGGGAAACAAGCACAAGCCGACTTAAATAATCCCAACAGACAAGTTAAAGTAGGGGATGAGTATGGATACAACTACAATTTTGACGCAACAACATTAGATGCTTTTACGCAGTTTAAATTTTCTTACGATAAAATCGATTTTTACTTAGCACAAACTTTCTCAAGCACCAATTATCAAAGGGAGGGTTTGTATAAAAACGGAATCTATGAAAGCATTTCTTTTGGCAAAAGCCAAAAGATAAATTTCGAAAATTTTGGTTTCAAAGGTGGACTGACTTATAAATTTTCGGGTAAGCAACTGTTAAATTTTAATGCCGCACATCTTACTAAAGCGCCAACTTTAAGAAATACTTTTCCTAATTCACGATTAAATAATTCCACCCTTGACGGACTCAATAGTGAGACTGTAAACAGTTTAGATTTAAACTATATATTTAGAGCACCTAAGTTTAAAGCGCGTTTTTCAGCTTATTATATCGCGATGAAAGATGCTACAAAAACCTCTTTTTTTTATGCTGAAGGAATTTTTGACAATGGAGCGGGAAATACCAATACAAATGCTTTTGTTAGCCAGACACTTACTGATATTGATACAAAAAATATAGGTGTAGAGTTGAGTTTTGAACACCAACTCACTACAACAATCAAGGTGACTTTAGCAGCAGCGTATGGAAAAAATAGTTATGATAATAATCCTAATTTAACGGTAAGCAATGATGCTTTGGCAACGGTAGAAAACACAAAGCCTTCATTTGATTTTGGCAAGGCATTATTAAAAAATTACAGACAGCCAGGAATGCCACAACAAGCTTATAGTTTTGGACTAGAATATCGAGACCCAAAATATTGGTGGGTTGCCACAAATGTTAACTTCTTGACGGATGCTTACATCGATTTTTCATCCATTACTAGAACCAATAGTTTTAATATAAATCCAGCAAGCGGATTCCCCTTTCCCGAAGCCACAGCTGCAAGAGCCGGTGAGTTATTAAAACAAGAACGTTTTCCAGATTTATTCTTGCTAAACATAATAGGAGGAAAATCGTGGAGAATAAAAAGAAAATATATTGGTTTATTTATTAGTATCAATAATGTTTTAGATCTAAAATATAAAACAGGAGGTTATGAGCAAGCTAGAAATGGAAACTTTAGGCAATTAGACCAAGATGTTGCTAGCGGTACCCCTTCTTTTGGAAGTAAATATTACTATGGATATGGAAGAACATTTTTTCTAAACCTATCTTTTAATTTATAAATAAAAACACTTATTATGAAGTTACAATGGAGTAATTATTTTTGTTTAATGGTATTGTGTACTGTTTTTTTTAGTTGTGTAAATGATGAGGTTGGGATCCCCAATCTAGAATGTGATCAAGCCAGCTTAACGCCAAATAAAACCGTGGTTGAAATACATGATGTGACAAATCACATTGTAAGTCAGTATAAATATGATGATATTATTGAGGCATATGTTGTGTCTAGCGATGAATACGGGAATTTCTTTAAAGCGATTTCTTTTCAAACTTTGGCAACAGCCACAACAAAAGCAATAGGTTTTAGCGTTCCGGTAGATGTAAGTAATACTTATGTTGATTACCGTTTGGGTAATAAAGTATATATCAAACTTAAGGATCAATTTACAGATATAAAGTATGGTAGCCTTAGAATAGGAACTATTTATGTAAGTAGTTTTAATATAGGTGGCGTTGGGCGTTTGTCACAAAATGATTATCAAAATGTATTGCTTGCCTCATGTACAAATTTAACAGATGATCAATTAGTCACGCCAATGACAATTGCTGAAGCTCAGGATGATAAAAAGTTAAATACTTTAGTAGAGTTTGATGCCGTACAGTTTAAAGAAGATGCTATTGGGCGCACTTATTATGAAGAGGCAAATGATATTGGAGGTGCTACAAACTGGAGTTTACTGGATGATGAAGGCAATCAAATTATTTTTAGAACGAGTAGTTATGCACGATTTTCAGCAAACTTAGTTCCTGGTGGTAGTGGGAAAGTTCGTGGTGTTTTGACAAAATTTGGAGATTATTTTCAGTTAGTAGCTCGGTCAGAGAACGATGTGAAAATGGAAGGAGAAAGAGCGGTTCCTTTTTTTATCGAAAACTTCCAATCGGTTACCGATAAAGCAAATTTAAGTTTACCTGGGTGGGCAAATATAGTAGAAGAGGGGAAACTTTTTTGGAGGTCAGGCGTACTCGCCGGAAATGGATATGCTGAATTTGCTATCAGCGGAACCAAAGTTAACTCGAATATTGCTTGGTTAATTTCTCCTAAAATTGATATGGATTTGCAAGAAAATGAAATACTAACTTTTAGAACTGCGCAAGAAGAACTGGATGTAGATTCACCATTAAATGCACTAGAAGTTTACATCGCCACAAATTTTGACGGACTCAATGTTGATAAAGCAAATTGGGTTAAACTAGACGTTAAAATGCCTAGCCAAGCCACACCCGACAGTCAGTTTATAGGATCTGGAAAAATTGACTTATCCAGTTACCAAGGAAAAATAAATATTGCTTTTAAATACATAGGTTCAGGAAAAAACTTAGCTTTAGATGGAACATTTCAATTAGATGATGTTCAAATTTTTAGCAAGTAATGTTTTAGCAATATGAAAATCAGTTTGATTATATTTGCGCTATTCTAAAAATTGAAATACTATGAAATATGCTTTATTTGCTGTTATTCTAACACTTTTTATCTCTTGTGAAAAAGATAAAGATGTGGATTATGTAGCTAAAAACGAACAAGAAATTACAGATTATATTGCTAAAAACAATTTGAATGCTAAAAAAACTGCCAGTGGTTTGTATTATGTAATCAATGAGGCAGGAACAGGTGCACAACCTACAGCAACGTCTAATGTAACGGTTGCTTATAAAGGGGCATTTACTGACGGATCTGTTTTTGATGAAAGTAAACCAGAAGGAATAAGTTTTGGTTTAAATCAAGTGATAAAAGGCTGGACAGAAGGAATTCCTTATTTTAGAGAAGGTGGAAGTGGTATTCTTTTAATACCATCACACTTAGGGTATGGGGGTAGTGATTCTGGTCCCATTCCAGGAGGATCGGTACTTATATTTGATGTAAAACTGATTTCAGTAAATTAATAAAAAGGGACTTCGTTTAATGCGATAGTCCCTTTTTACTTTTAGAACTAACAATGCAATAACTTATATTTAATAGCGAAAGGAGTAGGGTTCTTATTTGATTTTTGTATTTTGCAGTCCCAAATCTTTATGAATACCACATGAAAACCTACTTTATGGCCCTGCTAATAGCGGCCCAGCTTTGCTTTGTGCAAACTCAAGCACAAGAAAATGCCGTTGCATTAAAACGAATCAATATTGTTAAAACAAATTTCCGAAATTTAAAAGATGGCGAAATTGTAAACAAAACAATTGTATTCAAAGACGGAAAAATTCTTTCGATTAAAACCTCAGATGTTATTCAGGGCTTTTTTTATAATACAAACGGCTTACTTGATATGACCGTAAAAGAACGCGAAGGAAGTAATTGGAAAGAAGTTACTAATTACACTTATGATAACACAAATCGACTAACAAAATTTAGTAAAAAATACGATGAAAACGGCGAGAATGTTACTAAAACAGTAACTTTTAAGTACGAAGGAGCAAGAATTAAAGCCGATACTAAAAAGAGTAATACCCATCAAAATTTTGTTGAAGACAATGAATATATTGTTGAAAACGGAATCGTTGTTAGACGAACTTCTAGAGATTATAACCAGCAAATTATCAGTAAAAAAGAATATGGTTATTACAAAGAGAATTTATCGAGAGACAAAGGACTTGTAGGTGACAAAACAATTATTTACTATAGTTATGATGATAAAAATTCGGTTAAGTCTTTAATGGCTAAAAATACCTTTGGTGAGAATTATAAAGTAATCGTTCCGTTGATTTCTTTTTATGAAGAGGAATTTGAATTGCAATCAATATCTGACCATAATGAATTGAATTCTAAAGCAACATCAACAAACTATGTAGGTAAATCCGCAACATTTAAATATAACGCTAACAATTATCCTATTTCACAAGCGCTTATTGAAGAAAACGGAATAGTAAAAACTAAAACCACTTATTTATACGAGTAACGCTACTTTATATACATCGTTTTTGTTAAAAAAAACCTTAATATTTCTTTATAATAGTTTAAAAAGCACTAGTAGTTACCCATTGTAGCGTACAAATGATTAAATTTGTAACTTATACAAAGATATGTTAGAAAAAGAAGTATTAAATTTCGAAAAAACAGCCATTGTTGGTATTGTAACTCAAAATCAAAGTGAAGAGAAACTTAAAGAGTATCTTGACGAGCTAGAGTTTTTAACATTTACAGCTGGCGGAGAAGTGGTGAAGCGTTTTTCACAAAAAATGGAACGCCCTAACCCTAAAACTTTTATGGGTACTGGAAAAATAGAAGAAATTCATGCGTATGTAAAGGAAAACGGAATCTCAACATTGATTTTTGATGATGAACTTACCCCTTCGCAACAAAAGAATATCTCAAAAATAATAGTAGAATGTAAAATTCTAGATAGAACACACCTTATCCTGGACATTTTTGCACAACGTGCCGAGACTTCCTATGCAAGAACGCAGGTCGAGCTAGCACAATGTATTTATATGTTACCTAGATTATCCGGACTTTGGACACACCTTGAGCGTCAAAAAGGAGGAATTGGAATGCGTGGACCCGGAGAAACAGAGATTGAAACCGATAGACGTATTGTACGTGATAGAATTGCTTTATTGAAAGATAAAATCAAGGCAATTGACAAGCAAATGGGTACACAACGCGGTAATCGTGGTTCTATGGTACGTGTTGCTTTGGTTGGTTATACCAATGTTGGTAAGTCAACTTTGATGAATGCCGTGGGAAAAAGCGATGTGTTTGTAGAGAACAAATTGTTTGCAACATTAGATACAACAGTTCGAAAAGTGGTGATCAAAAACCTACCTTTCTTATTGTCAGACACCGTAGGATTTATTCGTAAACTGCCTACGATGCTAGTTGATTCTTTCAAAAGTACGCTAGATGAGGTGCGCGAAGCAGATTTGTTATTGCACGTAGTTGATATTTCGCACCCAGAATTCGAAGATCATATTGCATCGGTAAATCAAACCTTATTAGATATCAAAGCCAATGATAAGCCAGTAATTATGGTTTTCAATAAAATTGATGCTTACAAACATTTGACTATTGACGACGATGATTTAATGACCGAAAAAACGCCAAGACACTACACTCTTGAAGAATGGAAGTCTACTTGGATGGGTCGTGTAGGTGAAGAGAATGCGTTGTTCATCTCGGCCACCAATAAAGAGAATTTTGAAGAATTCAGAGAACGCGTTTACGAAGCCGTAAGACACATTCACATCACGCGCTTCCCGTACAACAAGTTTTTATATCCTGATTACAAAGATGCCATCGAAAAAGAAGTAGATGATGACAATGAAGAAGAATAGCGATAAGTAATTATTATTAAAGCACATTGTCAGTTCTAGAGGAGTCGAGAACCACACATAATACAATCTAATCCCTTTTGAATTTCAAGAGGGATTTTTTTTGGGCATGCCCCAACTTCCACTGCGTTACAGCTGGGTCGGGCTGTACGTTGCAATCTTTTATTCCGCTACGCTGCATAAAAGGATTTCCACTGCCATCCCTCATGCGAGTGGAAAACCAACACTTTTTTAAATACGAGGATATAAAAACATAAATAATTAATGTGCTGGATTTTCAATAAGCTTCTCAAAAAGCAATCCACCTTTGTACATGCCTTTTAAAACAGGGTGAATGTCTTTTCCTAATTGTGTCAAACTGTATTCAACTCGAAGAGGAACTTCTGGAAAAACAGTGCGAATGATTAAACTATCACTTTCCAACTCCTTAAGTTGTTTGGACATCATGCGCTCATTTATATCGGGCATCAGTTTTACCAGTTCGCCATACCTTTTATCTCCTTGAAATAGATATAAAATTATTGTGCCTTTTCTTTTTCCTTTAATTGAATTTATGAAAGTATCTATAGGACAATAACTTTTTTTCATTTTTTTTGGGTTTAAAAAGGCTGTAGAAACGCAAATCAGAACAAAATGTTCGTAGGTGCATACTTTGTATGCTGTTGTTTGCGACTGTTTTTTAATCGAACTTTGTTATAAAAGTAATACAATCATTTAAAAAACAACTATGAATTCAATAGCAACATATAAAGCATTTAGAGTAGAAGAGCAAGAAGAAAAGTTTGTTTCAATAATAAAAGAAATGCCTTTTGAGCCTCTTGGCCAAGACGAATTATTGTCAAAGTACACTATAACTCCTTGAATTACAAAGACGCTTTGTCGGCAAGCGGAAATAAAGGAGTCACAAGAAATTATCCGCATATGCCAGGAATTGATGTAGTGGGTGTAATTGTGACTTCAAATTCTGCCAAGTTCAAAGTAGATGAAAAGGTAATTGTAACGAGTTATGACCTTGGAATGAATACCAATGGAGGTTTTGCCGAATATATAAAAGTACCAGCAGATTGGGCTGTCCAATTGCCCGAAAACTTATCAATGAAAGAGGCTATGATTATTGGTACAGCTGGATTAACGGCTGGAATGTCTGTTTACAGACTGAGTGAAATGGTTAAACCTGCTGATGGAACTATTGTCGTTTCGGGTGCAAGTGGTGGTGTAGGTTCATTAAGCATTGCGATTTTGAAAAAGCTAGGATATCAAGTTGCTGCAATAACCGGCAAGGAATCAGAAACTGATTATTTAAAAAGGCTGGGCGCAGATTCGATTATTGCACGAAAAGATTTTGAAGAATTAGACAAGAAACCACTTTTAAAACCTTCTTTTGCTGGAGCAATAGACACAGTAGGAGGAGTTATACTTGAAAACATTATAAAATCGGTTCTTCCAATGGGAGTGATTACCTGCTGCGGAAATGTCGCTTCTCCAAAACTAGATCTTACTGTTTTCCCTTTTATTCTAAGAGGGATTGCACTTATAGGCATCGATTCTCAAAATTACCCAATGTCATATAGAGAGCAGGTGTGGAATAAATTAGCAAAGGAATGGAAAACGGATGCTTTCGCAGCAACTTGTAATGAAGTTACATTGAATGAATTAAATGAAAAAATAAAATTAATGCTCGAAGGTAAATTAAAAGGTAGGACAGTAGTAAAAATACAGTAGTAAATTCTACCAAGGTTAGTCCGAGGCAAATAAAAAAATCCCTTTTGAATACTTTTCAAAAGGGATTTTTGATATAATATAGTTTGACTTAGAAACCGTAGTTTACACCAATTCCAAAAAGTTCTTTTACTTGAACACCTTTTATGGAGTTATCATCATAAATAGCCTGTAGAGCAACATTTGCCGAAAGGTATTTGTTGATTTTCATCACGACATTCATTTGGTAATCAACATCAACATTTTGAGGATTGTCTAAATAATTAGAATATAAGTTTAATCTGTTTTCAACAGAAACATTACTCATAACAACAAACTTATAATAAGCTGATATGCTTGCTCCAAATTCAAATCGAGAATTATCACCTTGTAAAACTCCAAATGAAGGTCCGAATTCAGTAAAATGGCTGTGAACAAAAATTGCTTTTGCAGCAGCTGGAGCAAAGTTAACACTTAAATTATCACTTTTTTTCCATAACATACCTGGACCTACTTGGAAGTAAGCAGGTGAGAAAAAGTGTGAAATACGCACATTGTCTTTGTCTAAACCAGTATCCAGTTGACTCTTGAAATTGAAATAAGCGGAGTAATACCAGTTTCCTGACGCTTTTTTACCCCAAAGTGAATTCAACTCAATTCGGTCATCTGTTTTTGCTGTTTGATCATCTCCTTTTATTTTACTTAAACCATAAGCAAGTATGAATTTGTTATCCCAAACAACATCATCTTTTTTATAGTTAAAATCATAGTTTATTCCGAAATTCCCAGCCACATTAGATGTACCACCACCAAGCCATTGTTTATTGTATGATGATTGATTGAATAATAAGGAGATGTTTCCTTTTTTAGTCCAAAGTTTTGTAGAATCTTTTACAACTTCCTGCGCATTTACAGTTGTTAATGCAAAAATAAATAGGAATGTAAGTAGTAATTTTTTCATAAATATTGTTTTAAAAAGACAAAGGTAATTAAAATAATGAGAATACGTAATAGTATAATCTTCTGAATTTAAGTTGTTTGTGTTTTTTTTGTATCTTATTTCTATTTCTTTATTTTGTTAAATTTATAGAAAAAATATGTTATTTTTATACCTCTTTTGCTTTTTTGTATAATACTGATAATTAGTAGTGTATCTTGTTAAATAACGGTTTTTATTGATTTAGTTTTACACTTTTGATACAATTAAAAATAGCTATAAAAAGTTTATTTTTTAGAGTTAGAAACTGGCAATTATTTTTTTAGATGAACTGCGAATATTCTCGACTAGATGCATTAAAATATTTTATTCACGTTGTTAATAAACTAAATAACGCAAATTTGGCGAAAAAAGTATTGCTCTCTCTTCGCCAAATTTGCGTTATAAATTGGTAACTATTTTATTTTTTAGCCGTTTTATATAAAGGCACTGCTGAACATGCTTCGCCATACATAATGCTTCTTGCAAATGGTTGCAAGTTTTGTGCAGCTAAAACATAAGCACGCATAGGAACGGGTTTTTTAGAACAACCTTTAATAATAACGGGTTTGTCTTGGTAAACAGTATAATCTATCTTGGCAAGAATTTCCTCGTATAAGGCAGCGTCTAAATCTTCAAGGATACCGTTTACAATTTTTTTTGCAAAGGGCGCTACTTGAATCGTTACGAGTATTGAAGCCCAAGCTGGAACAATAGCATCTGTACTGCAATTAATTGCTACATAATGGTCTTTGTATTGTGTCCAATCATGATTTTTAAGGTGTTCTCTAAAATCTTTTTCTTTCAATAAGAACCCCTCTAATAACCATTGCGAAATATCAATTTGTGTTCGTATACCTTTTGGATAATAATCCTCAAGATCAAAAACCTCAAGAACACTACTCGCTACTTTATTTATTATTTCTTCCATCTGTTTTTGTTTAAGGTTTAAGGTTTAAGGTTGCTAGTTTGATTTTGTCACAATCAATTTGAAACCTTAAACTTGAAACTCTTTTACAACATTCCTAGTTCTAGTTTTGCTTCTTCACTCATTAAATCTTTACTCCATGGTGGGTCAAATGTAATTTCTACTTCAGCATCTTTTACGTGTTCAATAGATCTTACTTTGTCTTCAACTTCTTTTGGCAAACTCTCAGCAACTGGGCAGTTAGGAGAAGTAAGTGTCATTAATATTTTTACTTCGTAATCAGTATTTACCATTACGTCATAGATTAATCCTAATTCATATATATCAACTGGAATTTCAGGATCGTAAATTGTTTTTAATTTTTTTACAATTGCTTCTCCTAATTCATTTGTATCTATCTCTTGTTCCATTTTTATTCTTTTATTTATTATTTCTGTTGTTGAGCCATAAAGGTTCACTTAAACTATTTGTTATTTTTTAGCATTAAATGCTAAAGCATACATTTTAATGTTTTTTATCATGGAAACTAATCCATTTGCGCGAGTTGGAGATAAATGTTCCTTAAGTCCTATTTCATCAATAAAATTCATATCGGCTGCAATGATGTCTTCAGCTTTTTGATTTGAAAATACCCGAATCAAAATCGCGATGATTCCTTTAGTTAATATTGCATCGCTATCAGCTGTAAAAACAACCATGCCGTCGTTTTGCTCACCTTGTAGCCACACTTTAGACTGACACCCTTTGATTAAATTTTCTTCTGATTTGAACTCTTCTTTTATTAATGGCAAGTTTTTTCCAAGGTCAATGATGTATTCATAACGTTGCATCCAATCATCAAACATGGAAAATTCATCTACTATTTCTTCTTGTATGTCTTTAATCTTCATTGTCTTGTTTTACAAATGAGTTTATTTTATTTACTAACGTCTTTATTTCATAAGGAGGAAAACCATGATCAAAGCTAGGGGCTTCATAAGCAGTTCCTTTATAGGTAATTGTCAATTTGGCTATAGCCGCACCATCATAAAAACGCTTTTCTGTTGGTGATTTTAAATCTTTAATTTCATCCAAATTCACTTCTTGAAAGATGGCGATTAGTTCTTTCCAATCTGCATCAGTTATTTTTGTTGGAACTATTTTATCATTTCCACTACGCTCTTTAGAAACAGAAACCATTTGTTTCTCAATAGTTACTTTTTGATAATATCCTCTTGTATTAGCAACATACTCGATTACAGCAGTATTGATATCTTGATTTTTATTGTTATCGCAACCTTTTCCAAGGAATAATGTCAAGAATAGTAAAGAAAATAGTTTCATATTGATAGTTTTAAGATAGCATCATTTGTGCTTTTTTCAAGGCTGCAACCATAGCATCAATTTCCTCTGTTGTGTTATAAAAAGAAAAGGAAGCACGGATTGTTCCTGGAATATTAAAATAATTCATAATTGGTTGCGCACAGTGGTGACCTGTTCTAACCGCTATTCCTAATTTGTCAATTATCGTACCAATGTCATATGGATGAATTCCTTCAATATTAAACGAAATCACTGATGTTTTTTCGGCTGCGGTTCCTATAATTCGTAAACCTTCAATTTCTAGCAAACGCTTAGTACCGTATTCTAATAATTTAAGTTCTTGATCTTGAATATTTTCAAAACCTACACTGTTCATGTAATCTATTGCCGTTCCTAATACAATACCGCCTGCAATATTAGGCGTTCCCGCTTCAAATTTATGAGGTAGTTCAGCATAAGTAGTTTTTTCGAAAGTGACTTCTTTAATCATTTCGCCACCACCTTGATAAGGAGGTAATTTGTTTAACCAAGCTTCTTTTCCGTATAAAATACCTGTTCCCGTAGGACCACACATTTTATGTCCTGAAAAAACATAGAAATCACAATCTAGTGCTTGCACATCAGGTTTAATATGAGGCACCGCTTGTGCGCCATCAATTAAAATAGCAGCACCCACTTCATGTGCTTTGTCAATCATATATTTTATAGGATTAACCGTCCCTAAAGCATTCGAAATGTGATTAACAGTGACGATTTTAGTTTTATCTGACAATAATTTGTCATATTCTGCTATTATCAATTCGCCTTTCTCATTCATCGGAATCACTTTTAAGACCGCTCCAGTTTTCTCACATAACATTTGCCAAGGCACTATGTTACTGTGATGTTCTAATGCTGATACTAAAACTTCGTCACCAGTTTTTAAGATAGAAGCAAATCCATTTGCGATTAAATTAATACCAAAAGTGGTTCCTGAAGTAAAAAGTACTTCGTGCGAAAATTGGGCATTGATATGATTTTGCACTTTACCCCGCGAGATTTCATAAGCATCAGTAGCTAACTGACTCAAAGTATGTACTCCGCGATGGATGTTAGCATTTATTTCTTGATAATATTTTGATATAGCATCAATAACCACTTGTGGCTTTTGAGAGGTTGCTCCGTTATCGAAATATACTAATGGTTTTCCGTTTACTTTTTCAGAAAGAATAGGGAAATCGGCTCTTATTTTTTGAATGTCTAGCATAATTATTTAGAAAAATTCTACATACAAAAGTACTAAATATAAACCACTATGAAATTACGATATCCAAGTTTTTAATAGATTCTTAACTATGGTTTAGTATCAAAACAGTTATAAAGTTAAATGCAACTTTATTTATGTACCTTAAATGTTTTTAATAAATTGCATTAAAATAACTCCTTATGAAAAAATTCTTAAAGCTTGTTGGTATTGCCTTACTTATAGGTGTTTTTTATATCGGCTTCACGACCTATCCTAAACTGGATTTAATCTCGGGCTTTTCAGCCAAAAGTATAGCGTCTGGACATTTTATTGATGGCCGTTCACAGGAAATGATCGAAAAAGGAGACAACGATATCAAGCTGATTGATTTAGCTAAAAACAAAATAAATGAAGCTGGTAAGTTTGCAACGGCATCTGTTTATGGGTTGAAAGAACGTAAAGCCATTTATCGTGAGGGTTTAGGAGCTACGTTGATTGACGAGGGTTTTGATAGTAGTACCCCTTATGAAATTCCTAAACGAAATAAATCTAGAAATAATTTGGCATTTCCTTATGGGGATAAGGAGCAAAAAGACACGGTTTTTTCGAATGTGGATTATGCTAAATTAAATTCGGCTGTGACCAATGCTTTTGACACCGAAGGAAATGTCGCTAAGCGCACAAGATCCTTACTAGTTATTTATAAAGACAAAATTATCGCTGAGAAATACGATACAGGTTTTAATAAGGAAAGTAAAATTCTAGGTTGGTCAATGACTAAAAGTATTACCGCGACTGTATTTGGGATTCTACAGCATCAAGGAAAATATACTATTAATGCACCAGCTCCTATCCCAGAATGGAAAAATGACGATCGTAAGATTATCACAACGAGTGATTTGCTACACATGAATTCAGGCTTGGCATGGGAGGAAGATTATACAGCTATTAGCGATGCGACAAAAATGTTGTTTCTATCACGCAATATGGGTCGCATTCAGTTAGAAAAGAAAGTTGCCTACAAACCTAATACCCATTGGAACTATTCCTCAGGAACGACTAATTTACTGTCTTATATTTTGAGAAATCAATTTAAGACGCATCAAGAATATTTAGATTTTTGGTATTCGGCGTTGATTGATAAAATTGGAATGAAATCGATGGTTGTAGAAACGGACATGGCAGGAAATTTCATTGGCTCGTCTTATGCATGGGCAACCACGCGCGACTGGGGGAAATTTGGTTTACTGTATTTACACGAAGGAAACTGGAATGGCGACCAATTATTCGATAAAAGCTGGGCCAAATATGTAGCGACACCTACCAATGGATCCAAAGGTGATTATGGGGCACATTTCTGGCTAAATGCTGGAGGAAGATATCCTGATGCACCTAAGGATTTATACTCTGCCAATGGTTTTCAAGGACAAAAGGTATTTATCATTCCGTCACAGGATTTGGTGATTGTACGAATGGGTTTAACCGAAGATGCTAAGTTTGACGTCAACGGTATGCTGAAAGGGATTTTGGGGAGTTTTAAGAAGTAAATTATGATAAACGAAAATTATCCATTGATGGAGGCTTTGAAGAAGTATAAAGCAAATTTTAATGTATTGCTGTTTATTTGTTTACCAACTAACACTAATTTTGGTAATTTAAATCTAATTTGGATGCAAATTGTTGTTAGAATCGAAAATTGCAATAGTGAAATTATAAATATTTATGATGATTTTTATAATTCGAAAAAGGAATTAGTGTTAAGCGGAACAGTCGATTTAAGTCTTGATATAGGTTATAAAGAAATAATGAAAATTGAACAGCTTTTTTATTGGTTAAGAAAGACGTCGGATGAATTAATATCTTTGATTTTCATATTGAGTTATTTTAAAGAAAATACTAGATATCCGCTGAAGATTAAAGTGAGTTCAATTGGCGAGTTTCTTAATAAGGAAAAATGTTTTGATGGGGAATTTGATAAGTTTAAAAGTATTTTACTAACATTGAATGAAATTTCTAATGGATATAAACATTCCTTCATTAATGCTCAGCTTAATTCTTATCGTGGTTCTGCATATCCAGTTGCTTTTGCATATTTAATGAAGTACAATGATTCAAAAAATTCTCCAGAATTTAGTTCGATTGATTTGAAAGTATTTTTAAAGGAGTATGATGATTTTTTAAAATTTACTAAAAAGTATATTGAGCTAATGTGTGTGAATGAATAATATTTTTTAGCCCAGATAGCAGTGAAAATCCTTTTGGGAAGGCGTTTTTTAGCCTTGCCAAAAGATTGTAACGGATAGCTGGAAATAGCTCCAAAAAAAATTAACCCTTTCTAAGTTAAAACTCGGAAAGGGTTAATTATTTTAGGTCTTTGATTATTACAAATCAAATCCAATTTTCACACCTAATTTACTTGCAATAAGTTTCGTGATGCGTTGTTTCAATTCTGGTATTTTAATGCTTTCGATTACTTTGTTTGTAAAGGCATACATCAACAATGCTTTAGCTTCTTTTTGAGGGATTCCGCGTTGTTGCATGTAGAACATTGCTGTTTCATCAAGTTGGCCAATTGTACAACCGTGCGAACATTTTACGTCATCAGCAAAAATTTCTAATTGCGGTTTGGCATTAATCGTTGCTTTGTCGCTTAATAGAATGTTATTGCTTTTTTGGAAGGCATTTGTTTTTTGCGCTTCTCTCTCAACATATATTTTTCCGTTAAAAACACCCGTTGATTTATCAGAGAAAATCCCTTTGTAATCTTGGTGACTTTCGCAGTTAGGCGTAGCATGTTGCACTAGTGTGTAATGGTCTACGTGTTGCTTTTCGCCAATAATTGTGATTCCGTTCAAGTAGCTTACAATATGCTCTCCAAAGTGGTAGAAGTTCAAATTGTTTCTAGTTAGGTTTCCACCAAAACTAAATGTATTTACCGCTACACTGCTGTCTTGTTGTTGCGACACATACGTATTGTCAACTAAATTAGCAGTATCGTTATCGTTTTGAATTTTGTAAAAATCTACGATTGCGTGTTTTTCGGCAAAGATTTCAGTTACTGAGTTTGTCAATACTGGATTTTCGCTTAAACTTTGGTGACGCTCAATAATTTGTACTTGCGCATTTTCATGTACAATAATCAAATTACGTGGTTGTACCATTAAAGCAGCTTCGTTTCCTGTAGAGAAATACATGATTTCGATAGGCTTGTCTGCAACTTTACTTTTTGGGATATTGATATAAGCACCTTCGTTTGCAAAAGCAGTATTTAAAGAGGTTAAACTCTCGTCTTTGTTTGCAATTTTATTGAAGTAAGTATCGATAACCGATTTGTATTTTGGCTTTGTAAGGGCAGATGCCATCAAACAAACGTCAATAGCTTCGTGCGTAGTTTCAGATAGGTGGGAACTAAATACACCATCAATAAATACCACTTTGTACGTATCAACTTCATGTAGAAAATACTTCTTAACATCCGAGTATTGGATGTTACTTTCTGTTTTAGGAAATACGGTAAAGTCATTTTTTAAAATGGCATTTAACGATGTGTATTTCCACGCTTCTTCTTTTTTGGTTGGGAAACCTTTATTTTCAAAGTTTTTTAAGGCTGCTGTACGAACATCATGAAGTTCAGAGTGAACATCGATGCGCTCTTCAAAAGCCATAAAAGACGAGATTAATTTTTCTTTCAATTCCATTGTTTTTTCTTGTTTAAAGTTTAAGGTTTAAGGTTTAAAGTTGTTAGTAGGAACTTTAAACTTTAGACTTTAAACAAATTTTATGCTTCTTGTTCTTGTTTAATCCAGTCGTATCCTTTTTCTTCTAGCTCGTGTGCTAATTCAGGTCCACCTGATTTTACAATTTTACCATCGTATAATACGTGTACAAAATCTGGAATGATATAATCTAGTAAACGTTGGTAATGCGTGATTACTAACACTGCATTTTTATCGCTTTTCAATTTGTTTACACCGTTTGCAACAATACGTAAAGCATCAATATCTAGTCCTGAATCTGTTTCATCAAGGATTGCGATTTTTGGCTCTAGCATTGCCATTTGGAAAATTTCGTTACGTTTTTTCTCTCCACCAGAGAATCCTTCGTTAAGAGAACGAGACAAAAACTTGCGGTCGATTTCTAATAATTCAGATTTTTCACGAATCAATTTCAACATTTCGTTTGCAGGCATTTCGTCTTGCCCTTTCGCCTTACGAGTTTCGTTGATTGCTGTTCTCATGAAGTTAGTAACTGATACTCCAGGGATTTCAACAGGATATTGAAAAGAAAGGAAAACGCCTTTATGTGCTCTTTCTTCAGGAGCTAATTCAGAAAGGTCTTCACCATCTAAGAATATCTCACCATCAGTAACATCATAATTTTCGTTTCCAGCCACTATAGCTGATAAAGTACTTTTTCCTGCACCGTTAGGTCCCATAATCGCGTGCACTTCTCCCGCTTTTATTTCAAGATTAATTCCTTTTAATATTTCTTTGTCGCCTATTGAAGCGTGTAAATTTTTAATTGATAACATAATTAATTTGGAAATTAGATAATTTGGAAATTTGGAAAATCCAAGTTTATTTTTGTTTAGATGTAATTATTATTTTGTTTACTACTCGTGAAATTGCATTCACTTGGTCTAGTAATTGATCTACATTTGGATAGTCTTTTGAATATTTACATAACTCTAACCAGTAGATTGTCTCTTCTATTTCTTTAGCCGAAATTTTAAATTTGTGTATAAAATCTGCTTTACTTTCTGCATTTTGAGCCTCTCGAATATTTGCACCAATGGAAGTTCTGGATTTTAGTAATTGATTTGCAATTACAAATTTTCTGTTTTCCTGTAAAGTATCACAATAGCTTATAATTTCTAATGCAAACTTAAATGTCAGGGTAACAATTATATTTTCCTTATTCTCCATCTTCAAATTTTCAAATTAACTCATTTGCAAATTTTCTAACCTACAGAACCCTCTAAAGATATTTCCAATAGTTTTTGTGCTTCAACAGCAAACTCCATTGGTAATTTATTTAAAACTTCTTTACTAAAACCGTTTACGATAAGAGCAATTGCTTTTTCAGTTGGAATTCCACGTTGGTTGCAATAGAAAACTTGGTCTTCACCAATTTTACTAGTTGTAGCTTCGTGTTCAATCTTAGCTGAAGGGTTTTTGCTTTCGATATAAGGAAAAGTATGAGCACCACAGTTATTACCCATTAACAACGAATCACATTGTGAAAAGTTACGAGCATTTTCTGCATTTGGCGAGATACGTACCAGACCTCTATAGCTATTTTGTGATCTACCTGCCGAGATTCCTTTTGAAATAATAGTCGATTTAGTATTTTTACCTAAATGGATCATTTTAGTTCCAGTATCTGCTTGTTGGAAATTATTAGTAACCGCGATCGAATAAAATTCACCTACTGAGTTGTCTCCTTTTAAGATAACCGAAGGATATTTCCACGTAACTGCAGATCCTGTTTCAACTTGTGTCCAAGAAATTTTTGCGTTGTTTTCACAAATTCCTCTCTTAGTTACAAAATTGAAAACACCACCTTTTCCTTCTTTATTACCTGGGTACCAGTTTTGTACTGTCGAATATTTAATTTCGGCATCTTCAAGTGCGATTAATTCCACAACTGCAGCGTGCAATTGATTTTCATCACGGCTTGGTGCAGTACATCCTTCAAGGTAACTTACATAACTTCCTGTATCTGCAACAAGTAACGTTCTTTCAAACTGTCCTGTTCCTGCTTGATTGATACGGAAATAAGTAGATAATTCCATTGGGCAACGTACGCCTTTAGGGATATAACAGAAAGAGCCATCAGAGAAAACAGCTGAATTTAATGCAGCATAAAAGTTGTCTTTTTGAGGGACAACAGTTCCTAGGTATTTACGAACTAATTCTGGGTGCTCTTTAATAGCTTCAGAAATACTCATGAATATGATTCCTTTTTCTCCTAATGTTTTCTTGAATGTTGTAGCTACCGAAACCGAGTCAACTACGATATCCATGGCTACATTATTCATCATTTTTTGCTCGTCAACAGAGATTCCTAACTTTTTATACATTTCTAAAAGCTCAGGATCTACATCGTCTAATGTTTTATTAGGATCCACTGCTTTTGGTGCTGAATAGTAAGATATCGCTTGAAAATCAGGCTTTTCATAGTGAACATTTGCCCATTCTGGTTCAATCATCGTTTCCCATGCGCGAAATGCTTCAATACGCCAGTCAGTCATCCATTGTGGCTCGCCTTTTTTGTGTGAAATAGCACGAACTATATCTTCATTTAAACCAATAGGAAACGTTTCCGATTCTAGCTCAGTGTAAAATCCGTATTCGTATTCTTTGTTTTCGAGTTCGATTTTTAAATCGTCTTCAGTGTATTTGCTCATTCTTATTTATAGATTTAAAGGTCTAGCAACTCATAAAATGAAAGACTAACCTTTATTATAATAATCTTGTATAATTGTAATCTTCTTATAAAAAGCACTCAAATCTTGCGACATGAGTGCATTTGATTATCTGGTTATAAAGAGAAACTCTCTCCACATCCGCAAGTTCTCGTTGCGTTAGGGTTGTTAAAAACAAATCCTTTTCCGTTAATTCCGCCAGAAAATTCTAAAATTGTTCCGGCTAAATATAGGAAAGACTTTTTCTCAACAGCGATTGTTATGTCGTTGTCTATGAAAATCTTATCTTCTTCGTTTTTGGTTTTGTCAAATTTCAAATCATAAGACAAACCAGAACATCCACCACTTTTCACACCTACTCTTACATAGTCTGTAGCAGCGTCAAAACCGTCCTCTGTCATCAAATCGACGATTTTCTTTTTGGCAGTATCAGAAACCTTTATCATTGTTATATTGATTTTGTCTAAATTAACCACAAAGATACTATATAAAAACCTTTTTCCATAATTGATAACATTTTTATAACTAATAGCAAAATAGAAAATACTTATTATAACCGTTTCGATTAAATAACATATATTTAACGATTTTTAACTTACAAATAATTAACTAACATTAACTTTAACCATTTATGGAAGATTTTTTACCTAAAAAAATGACTTACAATTTAGATTTTAAAGGAAAAGGAGGCGACTTTTTCGGAATTGTAATTATCAACTGGCTTTTAACGATTGTTACTCTTGGTATTTACTACCCTTGGGCGAAAGCCAAAACACTGCAATTTATTTTTGGACAAACTACGCTAAACGAAGATTCTTTTGCTTTTCACGGAACTGGAAAAGAAATGTTCAAAGGATTTATTAAGGCAATTGGATTATTTTTCTGTTTGGCTTTAATTATGGGAGTTTTATTTTATCTACAAATGCCAATACTAGGGGGAGTATTTTTCTATTTAGGAATTATCGCTATTTTGCCTGTAGCTATTCATGGCTCTTATCGTTATAGGATGTCTAGAACTTCCTGGAGAGGGATCCGTTTTGGATATAGAGGCGATAGAAAAGAATTTACGTTGCTTTTCTTTAAATGGATTTTCTTCACTATAATCACATTTGGAATTTATGGTTCTTGGCTAAAAATAAATCTTCGTAACTACGTATTGAGTAATGTTCGTTTTGGAGATGCTGAGTTAAATTATGATGGAGATGGAAGAGATTATTTTTTCCTTAATTTTAAAGGTTATTTTTTAAGCGTAATCACACTTGGAATTTATATGTTTTGGTGGCAAAAAGATGTTTTTAATTATTATATCGACAATCTATCTCTTTATAAGGACGATAAGAAAATTACCTTTACGTCTACTGCAACAGGTGGTGATTTTGTAGGATTGGTTGTGATTAATTTATTAATAATCATTTTTACTCTAGGATTTGGGTATGCATGGGTAGTTACACGTACAATCAAATTTATCTTTGATCATATCAAGTTAGAGGGAAATATTGACTTAGATACTTTGCAACAAACTGAAGCTAATTTTAAAGATGCTACAGGTGATGATATTAGTGATTTCTTAGATATTGATTTTATAGTATAAGTTATGAATCATCAAGCCGAAGCAATTTTATACGATGGAAAATCATCTGTCCCTCAAAATATCACCATTTTTTTGAACAAACACAAACACAGTTTTACATTTGAAACTGCTACAGTTTATAAAAACGAATGGTTTATTAAAGAGGTGGTTTTTGAAACTCTTGATACTGGTTTGCAAATGCAGCATCAAGGTGATGATGCTATAGAAATTATAAAAATTGCGGATGCTGCTTTTATCAATCATATTAAGCTTTTTAGAAAAGAAAATGGTCACGAGAACTGGTACGAGCATTTAATCAATTTGGGTATTAAAATGCACATGGTTTTAGCGCTTTTAATTTTTGTACTAATTGGTCTAACTTATGTATATGTTATTCCGTGGTTTGGAGAGAAGTCAGTAGCTATAATTCCTGAGAGTTATGATGACAAATTAGGTAGTAGTTTTGTAGAGCAGAGTTTGCTTTTTTCAGAGGTAGATTCGGCTAAGACAAAATCCCTTAATGCTTTCGCAAAAGAGTTGCAGCTTAACAATACAAAACCACTGAATTTTATCTATGTCAATGAAGATGTAGTTAACGCATTTGCTCTGCCCAATGGTACTATTGTTGTCTACTCAGGTATAGTAGATAAAATGAAAGATTATGATGAGCTTGTTGCGCTTTTGGGTCATGAATCAGCACATGTCAATAACAGGCATGCCATGAAAATGTTGTGTCGCAACTTATCTGGATATATTTTTATATCGGCTATTTTAGGAGATGCAAATGGAGTGATGGCAATCATTGGTGACAATGTTAATAGCTTACAGTCGCTTTCTTTTTCTCGAAAATTTGAAGAAGAAGCAGATGTGGAAGGTTTGAAAATTGTAATTAATAATCATGTGAACCCAAAAGGGATGTCCACACTTTTTAGCCGATTAAAATCTAAAGAAGGTTTATCTATTCCCGCCTTTTTAAGCTCACACCCTGTTACTGATGAGCGTATTCAATACATAGAGAAATTAAACAGAAACAAAGATTATAAAATACAAGAAAATGAAAAACTAACTACATTATTTCAAGAATTAAAGAAATAATAGGTTGCTTTTTTTAGTTTTAGCCACAGTTAGTCGTTATAAAAAACGGGTAGATGTGGCTTTTTTAGTTTTAGATAAAAGTTAAAATGAGTGAGCATTTCACTAGAATCGGTTATATTTGATTATTAATGTCTCTAAAAAAACAAACAATGAAATTATATCCTATCGAAACCGGAAATTTTAAATTAGACGGAGGAGCAATGTTTGGCGTGGTGCCAAAAACGATTTGGAATCGTACCAATCCTGCTGATGCTAATAACTTAATTGATATTGCTGCTCGTTGCTTACTAATCGAAGATGGAAACAGACTAATCTTGATTGACACCGGAATGGGAGACAAGCAATCTGAAAAATTCTTTGGATATTATTCTCTTTGGGGTTCGCATTCTATGGATAAATCATTAGCAAAACATGGCTTTAGTCGTGATGATGTGACCGATGTTTTTATGACACACCTGCATTTTGACCACTGCGGTGGAAGTGCAAAATGGAATAAAGATAAAACAGGATACGAAGTAGCTTTTAAAAATGCTAAATTTTGGTCGAATGAAAGTCACTGGGAATGGGCGACAAAACCTAATCCTAGAGAGAAGGCTTCTTTTTTATCAGAGAATATTTTACCCATGCAAGAGAGCGGACAATTGAATTTTATAAAGAGACCTGATGGTGATTTTCTTGATAAGTCAGAATTAGATTTTGGAATCTTTTTTGTCGATGGTCACACCGAAAAACAAATGATTCCACACATTCAATACAAGGACAAAACAATCGTTTTTTGTGCTGATTTATTGGCTACAGCCGGACATATTCCTATTCCTTATGTAATGGGATACGATACAAGACCACTGTTGACAATGCCTGAGAAAACAAAATTTTTAGATACTGCGGCGACTAATAATTACTATTTATTTTTAGAACATGATGCTCATAACGAAATCATAACTGTGCAGCACACCGAAAAAGGGGTGCGATTAAAGGATGTGTACACTTGCGAACAAATCTTAACTTAGTGTTAATCCTTCCGTTTTTTGTAACAAAATCCATTATTTTAGACCAATATATTAAACTCATTAAATTTTACACATGAATACTATTAAACCTATTTGTATTTCTGCCTTTGCCGTTTTGGTTTTGGCAGGATGCGGAGCTCAAAAACAAGTTTCAAGTTTTACCTCTTTAATACCTATAACTGCGCCTCTAAATGTAAAAAAAGTAGCTGCAATTAAAGAAGCGGATTTACAACGCTGGAGTCATTTAGACATTATAAACGACACTATTCCAGGAATGAGTGTAGATAGAGCTTACGCAGAATTATTAAAAGATAAAAAAGGAGTTCCTGTTATTGTGGGAATTGTAGATTCAGGTGTAGACATCGAGCATGAAGATTTAAAAGATGTGTTGTGGACTAATACTAAAGAAATCGCTGGAAACGGAATCGATGATGACAAAAACGGTTACGTTGATGATATTCATGGTTGGAATTTCCTTGGAGACATCACAAAAGAAAACTTAGAATACGAGCGAATTATTAAAAATAAAGACCTTGTTGATGAAGTAACTTATCAAGCTGCAAAAAAACTGAATGATGATAAAATTGCTGAAGCTAAAGTGGGTAAAGCAAGGTATGACGAAATGCTTGCATCAATAACTAAGGCTGATGAAATAATAGTTAAAGAATTAGGAAAGCCTGTTTATACTGCTGAAGAGTTAAAAGCAATAGAATCTAAAGATGCTGCTGTAATGGAAAGCAAAGTGACTATGTTAAGAGCTTTTTCATTTGGGCTTCCTGTTGCTGATTTAAAAAAAGCAGTTGAAGGAGAACTTACTGGAATGACAGCGTTACTCAGTGGAGATAATTTAAAACAAGATTATAGAAAAGTTTTAGGGGACAATCCAGATGATATGACGGATGTAAAATATGGTAACAATAATGTAATGGGTCCAGATAAAGAAGAAATTCTTCATGGTACTCACGTTGCAGGTATCGTTGCTCAAGTTAGAGGTAACAACCTTGGAGGTGACGGAATCGCAAATAATGTTCAAATTTTAACTGTTCGTGCCGTTCCTGATGGTGATGAATACGATAAAGACATTGCGTTAGGTATTCGTTATGCTGTAGATAACGGAGCTAAAGTAATTAATGGAAGTTTTGGAAAAAGCTTTTCTCCTCACAAACAATGGGTATACGACGCAATTAAATACGCTGAGAAAAAAGATGTATTGATTGTTCATGCCGCTGGTAATGACGGGAAAGATATTGATAGTTATGATAATTTCCCTAACGATTCTGATGACAAGAAAACAGAATTTGCTGATAACATGATTACTATTGGAGCATTAAACTTTGAGTATGGTGATAAAGTAGTAGCTCGTTTCTCAAACTTTGGAAAAACAAATGTAGATGTATTTGCTCCTGGAGTAAAAATATATGCAACAACACCTAACAACACCTACAAGTATTTACAAGGTACATCAATGGCTTCGCCTAACGTGGCTGGAGTTGCAGCGATTATTCGTTCGTATTACCCTAAGCTTACAGCTTCACAAGTTAAACATATTTTAATGGACTCGGGTGTTGCAATTGCTACTGATGTTGTCGTGGGTGGAAACCCAAAAGACAGCCGTTCATTTACAACATTATCACAATCAGGTAAAATTGTAAATGCTTACAACGCTATTTTAATGGCAGACAAGATGTCTAAAAAATAATAATCAAGAGTATTAATCAAATGGAAGGGCAGCAACTGTCCTTCCATTTTTTATTTTATATAAAGATGAAAAAGTTTCTTTTAATTTCCATCCTTACTTTTAGTATTGGAGCAGTATCAGCCCAAAGTTCAACATATTGGCAGCAGCATGTTGATTATAAAATGGAGGTAACAATGGATGTGAAAAACAACCAATACAAAGGGAAGCAAGAATTAATTTACACTAATAATTCTTCGGATACGTTAACCAAAGTGTATTATCATTTGTTCAACAATGCTTTTCAACCGGGCAGCGAAATGGATGCTAGATTACACAGCATCAAAGATCCTGACGGAAGAATGGTGACTAAAACTAAGGTAGACGGTCAAGATGTAAAAGTGAGCCGTATTGAAAGTTTGAAGTCTGATGAAATAGGGTATTTAAAAATCACTAATTTCAAACAAGATGGTACTGATGCTGTTGCAAAAACTGTAGGAACTATTCTTGAAGTTACTTTAGCTAGCCCAATGTTACCCAACACAAAATCAACTTTTACTTTAGATTTTGACGGACAAGTTCCAGTACAAATTCGTCGTTCTGGACGAAATAATTCTGAAGGTGTTGCATTATCAATGGCACAATGGTATCCAAAGTTAGCCGAATTTGATTTTGAAGGTTGGCATACTGATCCTTACATCGCAAGAGAATTTCATGGTGTTTGGGGAGATTTTGATGTAACCATCAATATTGATGCAGCCTACACTTTGGGTGGATCAGGGTATTTACAAAATCAAAACGAAGTAGGGCACGGATATGAAGATGCTGGCGTTGTCATAAAATCGCCAAAAAAAGGAAAAACATTAAGTTGGCATTTTGTAGCTCCGATGGTTCATGATTTTACTTGGGCTGCTGATAAAGACTATATTCACGATGTTGTACAAGGACCTAATGATGTGGCATTACACTTTTTGTACAAAAACAATCCTAAAACAGCCGAAAATTGGAAAAAACTAGAGCCAATGATGGTGAAAGTAATGGATTTTTATAATAAAAACATTGGAAATTATCCATACAAACAATACTCTTTTATTCAAGGTGGTGATGGCGGAATGGAATATGCAATGTGCACATTAATGTTAGGTAACGGAACACTTGAAGGAATTTACGGCACAGCAACACATGAGCTGGGACACGCGTGGTTCCAACATGTTTTAGCTTCAAACGAATCAAAACATCCTTGGATGGATGAAGGTTTTACAACTTACATTGGAGATTTAGCGACAAACGAATTATCTGATAAAAAAGTAGTGAATCCTTTTGAAGGGAATTATAGAGCATACTATTATTTAGTTAATTCGGGTAAGGAACAACCACAAAGTACGCATGGTGATCGTTATGATGAAAACAGGCCGTACAGTATTTCATCTTACGTAAAAGGAAGCATCTTTCTATCGCAATTGCGTTATGTTATTGGCGATGATAAATTAGCGGAAACCATCAAAAGATACTACCACGATTTTAAATTTAAACACCCTACGCCTAATGATATCAAGAGAAGTGCAGAACGCGTTTCGGGAGCAAATTTAGATTGGTATTTAATGGATTGGACTGAGACGACAAACACGATTGATTATGCCATCAAAGCAGTTACCGAAAATGGAGATCAAACCACAGTAAGTCTAGAAAGAATAGGTAGAATGCCAATGCCTATTGATTTGTTAGTAGAGTACACTGACGGAACTTCTGAAAGTTTTTATGTGCCCTTACGCATGATGAATTATGAAAAAGCAAATCCTAATCCATCCGTAAAAAGAACCGTATTAAATGACTGGACTTGGGCTGCCTCTAACTATGATTTTACAATTGCTAAGACAAAAGTTACAATCAAGAAAATCACCATCGACCCTAGCGGATTAATGGCTGATGTGAAGCAAGAGAATAATGTTTACAAACAATAAGGAATTACACAATATTTAATTCGGGTTTATGAATATTAATTATAATGAAGTTGATAAAACGATTGAGATTAAAGATGGGTTAAAAAGTCATCTTTTTCTAATGAAATTATTGATGATTGTTACGTTAACTAATTCGGTTCTAAATTTGTACGATCTAAATACTGAAAATTTTGGTTTTGTTACCATTTTGTTGTTGGTTTTAGGAATTGTCTCAATTATTTTCCTATATCAATTTATTGTTAAGAGATCAGGTTCAGAGAAAATACCTATCGATCAAATTAAAGGATTGAATGAACGGGTTTTTTCAGGTAGAAAAAAATATTTTATCACACTGAAAAACGGAAAAACACGTGATTTATTAGCAGTAAAATCAGAATCAGACCGGAAACAATTGGATAAAATGTTCAAGAAAAACGGGATTCTAGTTTAAAAGTAATAAGGTCGTAAACAATATGTTTGCGACCTTTTTTTATGATACAAAATCAAGGCATTGCAATCTACAAGAGGAAACACTAAATTTGTAATAAACGATTTTAGAAAAACATTATGAAACCAACTATAACTATTATTGGAGCAGGAATATCAGGACTTTCTGCAGCATTACATTTACATCGTCAAGGTTTTGCTATAAAAATTATAGAAGCCAGCGACAGAGTAGGTGGAAGAATCAAGACGGATGTAATTGCTGGTTTTAGATTAGATCGTGGTTTTCAAGTGTTGCTGACTGCTTATCCAGAAGCAAAAAAACTGCTTGATTATGATGCCTTGCGACTTAAAACTTTTTTACCAGGAGCAACCGTATTGTATGACGGGGGACAATTTGAAATTGCCGATCCATTTAGAAGACCGGCTGCTTTGTTAGCAACTGCTTTTGCTCCCGTAGGTTCGCTCAAAGACAAGTTCAATACTTTTATTTTAAAGAATAAATTAATTGGGAAATCAATCGAAGGAATCTTTTTGCAGGAGCAAAAGTCAAGTTTAGCACAATTGAAAGACTATGGTTTTAGCACCAAGATGATTAATCGATTTTTCAAACCTTTTTTCTCAGGTATTTTTCTCGAAAATAATTTGTCAACCTCAAATAGGATGTTTGATTTTGTGATGAAAATGTTTTCCGAAGGTGATGCCGCAGTTCCTGAATTAGGTATGGAAGAAATTCCAAAACAATTAGCTAGTCAATTGCCCGAAGGTTGTTTTGTATTTAATACGAAAGTGATTGATATAAAAGAGAATACTATTTACACAAGCTCAGGTGCTGAAATACAATCAGACATTATTATTATTGCTACCGAAGCTACTGAGTTGATTTCAAAATTTAAAAGCAGTGTAGAAACCAAACACCATTCGGTTACCAATGTCTATTTTCAGGCAAACAAGGCACCTTCGGACAAAGCAGTTGTTATTTTGAATGCTTCAGAAAAGGAAAAAATAGTTGCTAATTTAACCGTTATGACCAATGTAAGTAAAGCGTATGCTCCCGCTGGAAAAGTCTTGATTTCGGTTTCTTGCAATGGTATTCTGGACTATACTGATCAAGAGTTGGTACAAAAAATTAAAAGCGAATTGCAACCGTGGTTCGGAAACCAAGTGGAAGATTGGTCACATCTCAAAACTTATAAAGTAAATTATGCCTTGCCTAATCTAACTGTTCTCAAAGATGATTTGACAATTGACGATATGAAAATCAACGATAATTTATACTGTTGTGGAGATCATTTATTGAATGGTTCGATAAATGCAGCTATGAAATCAGGACGTTTGGTGGCTAATTTGATCATTGGGGAATACTAAATAAAATAAAATGTTTTGGAGTGAGATTCTGAATTAGACTTTGCATTGAAATAATCAACCAATAAAACTCGCTATATTGATAATATCAAGGAAGTAATTATTCGACTAACCAACACCTGAATTACCTCCCAAAATCATCTTGCAGTCTAATAATATCCTCTTCATCTGAGGGGTTATTTGGGTCAGTATGTTGCCATATCTCTGCTACAACTCCCCAAGAATCTAGTCCAATTAATCGATGTCTTTCTCCTTTATCCATTTGTATAAATGCACCTGAACTAAGCTCTTTAATCTCGCCTTCTTCATCAGTCAAGCTTGTTTTTACTCCTGCTTTTCCTCCAATGATTTTCCAAATTTCAGATCTTCTAAAATGATATTGCCAAGACAATCTTTTATTTGGCGCTACTACTAATATTTTTGGACTCAGTTTATTGGTGATTTGTATTTCTGACATTTCAAGATT
Organism: Flavobacterium gelidicaeli; assembly: GCF_013294005.1. Lineage (GTDB taxonomy): Bacteria > Bacteroidota > Bacteroidia > Flavobacteriales > Flavobacteriaceae > Flavobacterium. Next base: position 182,787 of record NZ_JABSNK010000002.1, on the reverse strand, counting down.
CGGAAAAAATAATTTTGCAAAAGCACTCGCTTGATCTTCTTCTATTACAAAAAATCCTCCCCAAGGCCTTGTCATGTCTTGTTGAACAATCGTGAAATTTTCTGATTTTATAATGGCAGCAACCTTTTCAAAGATTGCGTTTTTATCCATAGTACCGTCTAAGTTGAAATTCATTTTAGTTGTATTTTAAATTTTAGTATGCTCTTTTATTAGTCGATATCCTAATGCAGTTAAGTGTGTCGCGGCATTTTGCATGGCATCCTCCGTGGTCACTCCCGTTTCCATAATAGAATGAATACTGCTAGGATGTAGATTTTCTTGGATAAGTTTTTCATCTTTTACAATTCCTGATATAATTGAAAAGGGAATTTTATTTTTAATTGCTCGTTCGCTAATTCCTTTGATTACTTTGCCTTCAATTGTTTGTTTGTCAACAGAACCTTCTCCCGTAATAATTAAGTCGATCGTGTCTTTTAATAGCGCATCAAAACCGGTTTGTTCCATTACAAAATCAATTCCGGATTTTATTTTGGCATCCAAAAAACAAACTGCTCCTGCGCCTAAACCACCAGCAGCTCCTGCACCTTCAATTGTTGCAACTGATTTGTTGAGGTGTTTTAGAACTTGATCGCTAAAATGTTGAAGTCCCCTATCTAATAATTGAATCTCTTCTTCTGATGCACCTTTTTGACTCCCGTAAACATAAGCAGCACCATTTTTTCCGAACAATGGGTTTTTGACATCACATACTACGGTGCAGTTGATTTCTTTTGGATCAAATAATAAATGACTGTTCGCAATTGTATCAATATGCAATAGCTCCTTGCCAATTGGATTTATGAGTTCTTTTTTTGAATTATAAAGCTGATAACCCAAAGCGGCTGCCATCCCTATTCCTGCGTCATTTGTTGCGCTTCCGCCAATGAATAATACGATGTTTTTATATCCTTTTTGAATGGCATCAAGGATGAGTTGTCCTGTGCCATAAGTAGAAGTGTAGTAGCAGTTTTTTTCATTTTCTTCTAATAGCTGTAGTCCGGAAGCATTTGCCATTTCAATATAAGCAGTCTTTGCAGATACTTTATAAGTAGCTTGAATTTTCTTAAACAAAGGATTCATTACCAATACGGAAATGGTTTCTAGTTTGAAATAATTCTGCAATATATCTAAGGTTCCTTCACCACCGTCAGCAAGCGGATGTTTTAAGGTTTCAATTAACGGATTCGCTTTTTTAATCCCGTCTTCAATGGCGTTACAAACTTCCATGGCAGACAAAGAACCTTTGAATTTATCTGGTGCGATTAAAACTCTCATTTTGTAATTTTTTAATTCGTGTATGTAGCAGCAACTGAGATTAAAAAAAGCAGCACAATTCGTTTCCTCCTCATGCCGCCACATTAACCAACTTAATGCTTTATATTGATTGAATTACTTTAATCTCAATCTATTTTATCGATGACAAAATATCAGGTAGTGCAAATGATAAAGCAAGAATTGCAATGAAGAATGCAACTAATATTAAAATATCTTTAGTGAATATGTCTTCTTTACGTACAGTAAATATAATATTTGTATCCGCGTTTTTTTCTGTTTTGTAGATGGCACTTGTTACCAAAGCCAAAAAGAAAGTGATAACAAAACCAGTCAGGTTAAACCAAATCCAGAAAATATCATCAAAAAAGTATTTGATTGTAACGTTGATCAAAACACCTCCAACGATTCCCACATTCATTCCAATGTAATTGACTCTTTTTACTAAAATAGCAATAATAAAAGTAGCCAAAATAGGTCCGTAAAATTGTGACGAAATCATATTAATCAATTCGATCACTGTACCTCCATTATTCCCAAAAAGATAGGCAGAAGCAATACAAACAAAGCCCCAAAACACAATAGCTATTTTAGAGAATTTCATGTATTTAACTTGACTAAGTTTTTTCTTACCTCTGTTAAAAAGATCTTCTACCGTTACCGCTCCTAGAGAATGAATCGTAGCACTCACTGAGGACATGGCAGCTGATAAAATCCCAACAATCAAAATCCCAATCAAACCATGTGGTAAATATTTCATGATAAACACCGGCAACATTAAATCTGGTTTGATTCCGTTTTTTAAGAACTCCTCTGGGTAATGCTTTTGCGTAACCGCAGCAATTTCGCTCATGAAATCAGGTGTTAAATGTACTAATGCCCCAATGATTAATCCCATGATACAATAAGTCAACACCACTGGAAAACGCAATAATCCATTAGTCAGTAATATTTTCTTTGACGAATTTTCATCCTTTGCAGATATTAATCGTTGTGCCTGAGTTTGGTCTGTTCCATAATAAGACATGTATAAAAACAAACCTCCTAGAACCATTGGCAAAAGCCCATAAGTTCCTCCATCAAATCCTAGATTAGGAATGTCAATAACTTGCAATCTTTCACTATCAAAACCTGTGAAATTTGGGTTTGCTTTTAATAAATCCCACCCAAAATAAATACAAATAAGCAATCCGCCAAAAAGGATTACCATTTGAATGGCATCACCCCAAACGACTGCTTTCATACCACCCATATAAGAATAGACGATTGTAATAATAGTAATTAAAATAATGGTATAATGAAAACTAATATTCAATACCGATTGCAAAATAATGGCAATGGTATACACTCCTACACCTGTTGATAAAGACCTACTTATTTGAAAAACGACACTTAGGATAATACGAGTAGAGGTAGAGAATCGTCTTTCGACAAATTCATAAATACTCACAATATTAGCACGGTAAAGTGGTGGAAGAATGATCAATATGATACCAATCATGGCCAATGGCACAGCCAACTCAAAGGTCAACCATTTCATTCCGCCTCCTTGCGCTAAACCAACAAACGCTGGAGCAGAAATAAAACTAATTGCTGAAAGCTGTGTTGCCATTGCTGATAAACTCAACGGAAACCATCCCATGCTTTTTCCTCCAAGGAAATAATCCTTGGCATCTTTGTTTTCTTTGAATAAAAACCCTAATCCTAAAAAAGCAATTAAGTAAACAATAATAACAGTGTAGTCTAGCCAGTTCATAATGATTGTTTTTTAATTAATTATTCAACATGTCCAAAAACAAGGCAGCGCTCCAAGAGAAATTTCCGCCTCCGTATCCTTTTGCTCCTTCTACATATTCTGATTTTCTAGCATCAAAATATTCATAGAAGCCTACTTTTGTTAGTATTTCGATACTATCCGCTTTTACTCTAGCGGCAATTTCATCATAGCCGTAATCCTTTAAACCATTATATAAAATCCAGTTTAAGTTAATCCAAACAGGTCCTCTCCAATATTTTTTTGGATTGAAACGCTCACTTGTTGGGTCGAATGAAGCACATAAGTACATATCGTCACCACCAAATTTAGTCATCATCGTATTAATTATTGTCGCCGCTTGTTCCTTACTTGGAATTCCCGCAAACAAAGGCGAAAATGACGACGAACTCACAAAACGGATCGGTTTTTCGTTTCTTAAATCATAATGAATATAAGCACCTAATTCATCATCGTATAGTTTCTCATTAAAAGCACGAATACTTTTTTCTTGCCATTTTTTAAGTTGTGCAACTTTATCCTCGTTACCGCCTATTAATTGGTACAAGTTAATCAATGAATCATTTGATTTAATCAACATCGAATTAAACAAAGGATCTTGAACTAAAAACGGAGATAGCTCAGCTATTTTTGCATCATCATAATTATGTTCTTTTGCAATTTCGATAATGTGCAAATAATGATCGTATTCTCTTTTTGAAGGTCTTTGTGATGCATCAACATGAGTAGTATCTCTACGTTCAAAAGTATATTCTGGTGGGTTCATAGTCAGCCAAATGTCATCCCATATAGGAGAGTTATCTGTTCCTGATTCCCAGTTGTGGTAGATGTACACTAAACCTTCGTTTTGAGGATCTCTTTTGGTATAAAAATAATGATGATTGTCGTAAACTTTATCAATATTTTCTTTGATGAAGCTCAATACATCTGCTTTGTCTGTCCCAATTTCATACATTTTTTCTAATGTAAAACCTAAAACGGGTGGCTGTGTCATTCCTGTCGAAGGGTATGCGTCATTGGACTCAGGATGTAATTTTGATAAATGAAAATCACGTCCTGGAAAATAACTATCTGTTTCAACATGAAAAACAATATGCGGAATAAATCCGTTTCCCCATTGTGCATTCAAGAGTGTTTGCATTTCCTTTTTGGCTTTTTCCATATCATAATGCGCAAAACCAATGGCTATAAAACCAGAATCCCATTTCCACTGGAAAGGATATAACCCTTTGCAAGGAATTGAATATCCTTTTTCTTGAAAATTATCGGTTAAAATGTTTTTGGCCTCTTTAATTAAATCCTTATCCATGCTATTATATATTTTGAAAAAGAGATCTTGATTATTTTTATCAAGATCTCTTAAGGTTTTTATTTAAAAATTAAATGTAAAGTTTACTAATGCTGTTCTAGGAATAATAGGTCTTCCTACAAAGAATTGCTCGTCTGTTTGGTTATCACCTAATCTTGGAGAGCCTTCAGTAATTCCAGCAGAATTAAATAAGTTGAACGATTGAGCTCCTATTCTAAGTGTTTCATTATCCTTGCCAATGCTGAACGTATAACCAACACTTAAATCAACAATTCCGAAACCATCAAGTTTAACCGTATTTGCGTCATTTGTAAATTTATCTCCAGCATAGTTGAAGTCAAAATTTGCATCAAAGTTTGATTTGTCATAAGACAATCCTAGTTTTGTCATTACATTAGGTTGTCTAGCTAATTTGTTCCCTACAAAAGTTGGGTTGTTTTCAGACTTAGTTAATTCATGCTTTTGGTATGTAAACGTTCCGTTGAATGCAAAACCGTCTATAAATTTCCAATTCCAAGTAGTTTCAATACCATATGATCTTGTATCTTGCAAGTCCACTTTTTCAATAAATCCTCCAGCGCCATCATTTAAAAATGCAATATTTCTTCTATCTGATAGATTAAGAGAGAAAAGCGCTGCAGTTCCAGAAAAATTTCCTTTACCATATTTGACTCCTGCTTCACCTTGAATGATATTCTCTGGAGAATAAGTTGAATGACCTCCAGCAGCATTTATTTTTACTGAACGCAGTTCTGGGAAGAAATAGCCTTTAGAAAAGTTACCATACACGCTTGTGCTAGTATTTATTTTGTATAAAGCTGCCAATGAAATTGCGTAGGCATCTGTAGAAACATTTGCAGTTTCATAAGCTCCAGTTCCCCATTTTATAGTAGCAATTTTAGAGTTGCCTGCGAAAGTGCTCATTGCAAAATCAGCTGTTTTTTCATTTGCAATGGTACCCGAAGCAGTTTCATGTCTGATACCAATATCAAAATTCCATTTGTCTAATTTGATTTGATCTGTTAAGAAGAAAGCCAATTTATTACTTGTAACATTCTTGTTAGAATATCCAGCTCCTCTATTAGTTACGCCATCTACAGTATAACCAGAAAGGTTAACTAAACCTGGGCGATTGCTATACTCACTTAAATAAGCTGTCGTTATATTCATATCTCCTGCAGATGCTCTTGACATAAATGCTCCTGCAGTTAAAGTATGTACTCCCATTTTATTGATCAATTTAATTTCAGAAACTAATTCATCTAATGGACGTACTCTGTCTAATATTCTGTTTTCGAATAAAAGGGCATCTGCTGGCAATGACGCTCCGTTTAAAGTTGTAAAATCACCAGTCGTTAATCCTCTAGCATTTAAATATTCTTGCTGTGTTTCAACTACTTTAGGTCCAGTTAATCCGCTACCATCAAGAAATAAGTTAAATTGGTGTTTATAATTAGATTTTCTAATTTTAGCATCAATAGAGAAATTATCTGAAAAGTCATGAACAAAATTGGTCATAAAATACCCTCCTTTTGTGGCAACACCATCTTTTATATTAGTTTTGAAAATGCCATCAGGAGTTGCGTAAGAGATATTTGAAGCTGCAGCAGTTTGTAAAGTCAAGATTTCATTACCATCATTACCAATAGGTCTTTCTCTACTTCCTCCTTGTAACGGGTAAGGCAAAAAGAACTGTACTTTATCATCTATTACTTGTCCGGAAAATGTAATTGTACTTTTTTCAGTTACTTTTTTTATGTTTCCACGAATTTGATACCCTTCTGTTGGTAAGCCAGTTTTAATAGGTCCTTCATCATAACGATAAAATCCTGTTAACGCATAGAATAAGTTAGAATCTTTTCCTCCTAATTGACCACTTGTTAAGAAATCTGCTTTATATCTAGAGTTAGTTCCAACTTCTGTTTTTAAAATGTTCTTTGGTGTTACTGAACCTGTTTCGCTTGTATAGTTAATAATACCTGCTACAGAGCCTGCACCATAAAGTACTGATGAACCACCTCGAATAAATTCTAGACTTTTCATTCCAATATCTGTTCTAAAATAAACATCATGAGCAGATGAATTCAGTCCAAAAGTTGATAATACAGGCATTCCATCAATTTGGATTGGGTTAAACTGAAATTGTCCTCCAGAAGGTAAACCTCTAACAAATACATTAGAACCTACCTCACCACCTCCGTTTTCTGTAGTAATACCAGGTACACTTCTTAAGATGTTTGCTTGACTACTCGTATTTAATTTTGTTAAATCTTTAGCACTAAAAGAAGTAACTGAGACTGGTGTTTCTTTTTGTGAACGTTTAACTGAAGTTCCTGTTAAAACTACTTCGTCTAATGTTTCGATGCTTTCTTTTAAAATAAAATCTACTGTCACATCTCCATTAAAATTAACCGTTTTAGTTTGGCCAAAATACCCAATGTAGGCTATTTTTATTTTTTGCTCACCTGTTAATTTAGAAGGGAATGAATAATTTCCTTCCATATCTGTCGTTGTTCCTTCTAAAGCGCCCACGACCAATACATTGGCCATAGGGATAGGATTGTTTTTTTCATCCTTTACCGTTCCTTTAACGGTTGTTTGAGAGTAGGAAACTGTTCCTATTATCAACAAGAATATTTTTAGATATTTCTTCATTTTGGTTAGAATTAAATTAATTTTGGTTTGATATTTAGGCTAAGTTATATCACATTCAATGTTTTAGATACTGAAAATTCATTAAAAACTAATGCAAACGTTTGCGGAAACGTTTGCGATTAAATTAAAATTAGTACTTTTACTATTATATCCGTAAAAAATGCGCAAAAAAAATATTGTTACTCTAAAAAAAATGGCTTTTGAATTAGGATTATCTATTTCAACGGTTTCTCGTGCACTAAATGACCATGTTGATATCAGCAATGAGACAAAAGAGAAGGTAAAAGCGCACGCAATCAAAGTTAAGTATGCTCCCAACTTGTTTGCGAAAGGTTTTCGATCCCATAAATCAAATATAATTGGTGTTATTATTCCTAACATCGAGCATCAATTCACGGCAACACTCTTAAAAGGAATTATTTATAATGCTGACTTAAATGGGTACAAGGTTATTATATGTGAATCCTTTAATAATGAACAAAAACAAGCGGAACTGCTAGAAACGATGGTGCAATTTGGCGTTGACGGAGTTCTATTGTCCTTAGTAAAAAAAAATACTGATGTTGATGATATTTTGCAGATGATGCAGCATATTCCGTTAATATTATTTGATAGAGTATCGGCAAAAGTACCTTGTACGCAAATTGTTATTGATGACGAAGAAGCCGCCTTTAAAGCGGTGGACCATTTAATTAATATTGGTAAAAAAAGAATTGCCATTATTAAGGAAACCGAAAGTTCTATTCTGTCCGAAAAGCGATTTGCAGGATATCTGAAGGCTTTAAAAAAGCATCAAATAGAACTAGATGAAAGTTTAATTATGAGTTGCGACAGTGTCACTATCGAAGAAGGTAAAAAACTTGCGAAAGTGTTAGTAGGGTTACAGCACAAGCCCGACGGAATATTTGCTATCACTGATGAAGCGGGAATAGGTGCGATGCAAGTATTAAAGAAAAACAAAATAAAAATCCCAGAGGACATTGCAGTTGTGGGATTTAGTAATTCGGTTTATTCCACAATAATAAGTCCTAAGCTGACAACGATCGATCAACCTGGAAATAGGATTGGAGAAGTAGCTATCAAATATTTAATAGATGAAATAAATAGCGATACCGTTATCAACTACAAAACAATTGAAATAAAAACAAACCTTATCGTTCGTGGATCTACTTTTAAATCTCCTAAACGAAAATTAAAATAAAAAAGTAGTAAGGTAATGTGGTTAAAAGTCGCATTTTTTAAAAAAGGAATCCCTACAAATAAAACAAAGCTATAAGATTGTTTTATTTGTATCTTTTGTTGTATTTTTAAATAAAAAATGTCCACTAAATATAAAGCAAAAATAACAGATCATGCTTATTTTATAACTAAAGGATTAATATCGTTCTGCTAGAAATTATGCAGCTTTAGACAATGACTTCGACGTTGTAGTACTGGATTTGTTTTAGATTTTTGATGAACTGTGTGGACACGGAATGTAATTCCGCGCTATCGTTTGTGTGACATATCCGCGCTATCGGGTTAGCTAATGATAGTTTTTATAATGGACCATCAAACTGCAAATAATCAAGAAAAGAATATTTTTTATTTTAATAGTATGTATTTCATTTTCCATATTTGGGCAATCTAGAAATAGCGATTTTTTCAACTTTTATAAAGGCGGAAGTAAGTATAAGAAACCCGTGAAATATGTACTTTTTGATAGTTCTACGGGAGATGTTAAAAAGGAAGTTGATAATAAAACTTATTTTTATATGGGAGGAGAAACATTTATTTTTGATTCTAGAATCGATAAATTAGATTCCTGTATTACTGATCAAACAAAATTCACAATAAGTAAATCAAAGGACTTACAAGAAAAAGCATATCAGTTTTATAAGGAAAAAAAGCAAATAGAGGAAAGGAAAATGAAGTTAAAAAATCCAATACTGTATCCGGTAACTGATTTTAGTGCATACTTTAAAATTTATGTATTAGAAAAAACTAATAAAAATACGCTGCTAAAGCATGAAGTTTATTGGATATATTCTACTTTTTAAGAGAGAAAAATAGTACTATGTTTTGTCATAGTTAATTAAAAAACAATTTTTTAGGAATCCCTAAAAATAAATGCCGCAAAACCTAAATTTTGCGGCATTTTGTATTTTAAATACTTTTACTCAAATTCTCTAGCATATCTTTAGTCATCGATTCGAGATCAAATTGATGTTTCCATCCCCAGTCTGCTCGAGCGTTACTGTCATCGATGCTTGCAGGCCAGCTGTCAGCAATTTTTTGACGAAAGTCTGGCTCATAAGTAATTGTAAAGTCAGGTATGTGTTTTTTAATTTCTGCAGCGATTTCTGTCGGTGTAAAACTCATTGCAGCCAGATTGTATGACGAGTGAATTTTGATTTCTTCAATTGGTGCTTCCATAATTTTTATCGTTGCAGCAATAGCATCATCCATGTACATCATAGGCATTTTAGTCTCTGATGATAAGAAACACTCATACGTTTTATCGGCCAAAGCCTTGTGATAAATATCTACCGCATAATCTGTAGTCCCACCACCAGGAGGAGATGACCAGCTAATTAAGCCAGGATAACGGATGCTTCTTACATCCACGCCAAAGATATTATGGTAGTATTCGCACCATCTTTCTCCTGCTTGTTTGCTAATTCCGTAAACGGTAGACGGTTCCATGATGGTATATTGTTGGGTATTTTCTTTAGGTGTAGTAGGGCCAAAAACAGCAATACTTGACGGCCAGAATATTTTTTTTATTTTTCCGGCTTTCGCCAAATTTAAAACGTGAAACAGCGAATTCATATTCAAATCCCATGCAAAAGCAGGATTCTTCTCAGCAGTTGCCGAAAGTAGCGCCGCCATTAAGTAGACATCAGTAATTTGATGAACTTCTACTAAATGTTCGATTTGATTAAAATCTAAAGCATTTATTACTTCAAACGGACCTGAATTAACCACGTCAATATTTAATTTACGAATGTCAGATGCAATCACATTTTCGGTTCCGTGTATTTCCCTGAGCGAGCGAGTTAATTCGGTTCCTATTTGTCCGCATGCCCCAATAATTAATATTTTTGTACTCATAATAAATAGAATTTAAAAAGCAAAGGTAACGTTTTCGTAAATAATTCATAAGAGTGATTAACGGTTTATTAATAGTTAATTCAAAGCCTTAAAAGGAGTGTTTAATAATTATTATTTTGGCATTTATGCTAATAAAAATGTACCAAATACAAATGAATGGTAATTTGAATTTTCAAATCTTTATTTATAAATTACTTTGTAACTTTGTAGTTCAATGTGATCTCTATGAAATTTAAAATAATATATACTTTTTTACTGCTCGTTTTATTTGCTTCCTGCAAAGATGATAGCCAAAAAAGGCTTGCTGAGAATGAAAAAGAATTAAAAAAGAAAGAACTGCTGTTCTCAAATATCAATAAAGGATGGGTTTTTTACGATACACCTATCAATAAAACTGCTGAGGAAAGTGTAGGAGATTGGACAGAATTACGTAGTTTACTAAATGAACTAAGTCTAAAGCCTAAGAAAACTATTGGCGCTTTTCAGCAAAAAGCTGCGGCACTATCTAAAAAAGCAATTGCCCTAAATGTCAATATACCCGAGCAATTCAACCAGCCACAAATTAAGAGTCGCATTGCAACTTTGATTACAAAAATTAGGTTATTGGATTTATACATTCATTTAGATAATATTGCTGATGATAAAGTAGTCAAAGTAATCCCTGAAATAAACAATGAGTTGGCTTCTTTGCAGAGACAAATGGATAAAATTGTGGTAAAAAGCAAAATTCCAGTTGAAGAAGGCGAATCAGAATTAAAGAAAATGATGGATGTGTCACGCGCAATTCCTAATGATCCAATAGATCCAAATTTACCTAGAGTTGAGTAAAAAAGTTTTATATAATACCTACGATAAATCGCCAAAAACGTTGCAAATTGCAGCGCAGTTAAATGAAAATACTGGCGTAAAAATGCACCTTAGCGGTTTGTTAGGGTCCGCAACTTCATATGTAATACACGCTTTATTTACTAAAGCCGAAAATCCTTTTCTAATTGTTTTAAACAATAAGGAGGAAGCCGCTTATTATTTGAACGATTTAGAGCAAATGATAGGCGATAAAGATGTATTGTTTTATCCCGGTTCTTACCGCCGTCCGTACCAAATTGAAGATACGGACAATGCCAATGTTTTATTGCGTGCTGAGGTGCTTAATCGCATTAATTCTCGTAAAAAACCTGCAGTAATTGTTACTTATCCTGAAGCACTTTTTGAAAAAGTAGTTACCCGCAAAGATTTAGAGAAAAATACGCTTAAGGTCGCTACAGGCGATAAGATTTCGATTGATTTTATCAATGAAGTGTTATTCGAATATGAATTTAAAAGAGTCGATTTTATCACTGAACCTGGAGAGTTTTCTGTTCGTGGAGGAATTGTGGATGTGTTTTCATTTTCGAATGATAATCCGTACCGAATAGAGTTTTTTGGTAACGAAGTAGATAGTATTCGAAGTTTTGATGTAGCGACACAGTTGTCGATCCAAATTCAGAAAAAAATCACGATTATTCCTAATGTAGAAAATAAAGTTTTTCAAGAAAATAGAGAAAGTTTCTTGGATTATATCTCTGAGAAAACAGTTCTTTTTATCCAAAACACTGAGGATTTATTAGGACAATTAGACAAACATTTTGCTAAAGCCGAAGAAGCTTTTGAAAAATTATCTAAAGAGATCAAACACGCATCCCCAGAACAGCTTTTTCTTAACCAGCCTGCTTTTATAAAGCGAGCCGTAGATTTTTCGGTGGTTGAATTTGGCTCGAAAGCGATTTTTAGAACTACAAAAAAATTCGAATATCATATTCAGCCGCAACCGTCTTTCAATAAACAATTTGACTTGTTATTGAATAATTTGAATGAAAATCACTTTAATGGTTTTAATAATTATTTGTTCTGTTCGAATGAAGCTCAGGCCAAAAGATTTCATGATATTTTTGAAACTTTAGACGAAGCTAATTCTGAAAATATACGAAAACAATATCATACCGTTGTAATGCCTTTGTATCAAGGATTTATTGATTCAGAAAGTCAAATTACTTGTTACACGGATCACCAAATTTTTGAGCGTTACCATAAATTCAATATTAAAAACGGGTATTCTAAGAAACAGAATATCACTTTAAAGGAATTAACAACTTTGTCAGTGGGGGATTATGTGACGCATATTGACCACGGAATTGGTCGTTTTGGAGGTTTACAGAAAATAGATGTTGAAGGTAAAACTCAAGAAACTATTAAACTTGTTTATGCTGATAATGATATTGTGTATGTGAGTATTCACTCGCTACATAAAATTTCTAAATACACTGGTAAAGACGGCACACCACCCAAGATTTATAAATTAGGCTCAGCTGCTTGGAAAACTTTAAAACAAAAAACCAAAGCTAGAGTTAAGAATGTGGCATTCAATTTAATTCAGCTTTACGCCAAAAGACGATTGGATAAAGGCTTTCAATTTGCGCCAGATAGTTATTTACAAAACGAGTTGGAAAGTTCGTTTATCTACGAAGATACCCCTGATCAAACCAAGTCTACCGCTGAGGTAAAAGCGGATATGGAAAGTGATCGTCCAATGGATCGATTGGTTTGTGGAGATGTAGGTTTTGGAAAAACTGAGGTGGCTATTCGTGCTGCTTTTAAAGCGGTAGATAACAGTAAACAAGTGGCCATTTTAGTACCAACTACAATTTTAGCATACCAACATTATAGAACTTTTACAGAACGTTTAAAAGACATGCCAGTTTCTATTGGGTATTTAAACCGTTTTAGAACTGCCAAACAAAAAGCAGAAACACTTAAATTATTAGCCGAAGGAAAATTAGATATCGTTATTGGGACGCATCAATTGGTAAACAAAAATGTCGTTTTTAAAGATTTAGGTTTGCTAATTGTAGATGAGGAACAAAAATTTGGTGTCAACGTAAAAGACAAATTAAAAACAATAGCTGCTAATGTGGATACGTTGACGTTAACAGCAACACCTATACCAAGAACGTTGCAGTTTTCCTTAATGGCAGCGCGCGATTTGTCAGTAATTACAACTCCGCCACCCAACCGTTATCCTATTGAGACCAATGTGGTAGGTTTTAGTGAAGAGATGATTCGGGATGCTATTTCGTATGAAATTCAGCGTAACGGACAAGTTTTCTTTATCAATAACAGAATAGAAAACATCAAGGAAGTAGCAGGAATGATTCAGCGATTGGTGCCAAATGCAAGAGTGGGAATTGGCCACGGCCAAATGGAAGGTAAAAAGTTAGAAGAATTGATGTTGGCTTTCATGAACGGAGAATTTGATGTTCTGGTAGCGACAACAATCATCGAAAGTGGGCTAGATGTTCCTAATGCGAATACCATTTTTATCAATAACGCCAATAATTTTGGATTGTCTGATTTGCATCAAATGCGTGGACGTGTAGGGCGTAGCAATAAAAAAGCATTTTGTTATTTCATTTGTCCACCGTACTCTGCAATGACTGATGATGCTAGAAAACGTATTCAAGCGTTAGAACAATTTAGCGAACTAGGAAGCGGTTTTAATATTGCCATGAAGGATTTAGAGATTCGTGGTGCAGGAGATTTATTAGGTGGTGAACAGTCTGGTTTTATTAACGAGATTGGATTTGATACCTATCAAAAAATTCTAAATGAAGCCATTGAAGAATTAAAAGAAAATGAGTTCAAGGATTTATATCCTACAGAGAATGATATTGAGACCAAGGAATATGTAAAAGACCTTCAAATTGATACTGACTTTGAGCTATTATTTTCAGATGAGTACATTAATAATATTAGTGAGCGATTGAACTTGTATAATGAGTTAGGATCGATTAAAAACGAAGAAGATTTAAAAGCGTTCCAAGTAAAATTGATTGATAGATTTGGAGCTATGCCGCCACGAGCGATTGCTTTAATGAATAGCATTCGAATAAAATGGATTGCTAGCCGTGTTGGGATTGAAAAGTTAGTGATGAAACAAGGTAAGATGATTTGCTATTTTGTATCTGATCAACAATCAGCTTATTATCAATCAAAACGTTTTAGAGCAGTGTTAGAGTTTGTGCAAAAACACACTGATATTTGTAAAATGAAAGAAAAACAAACTCCAAATGGTCTTCGTTTGCTATTGACTTTTGAGAATGTAAAATCAACTCGAAGAGCGCTAGAGTTGATGGAAATGTTAAGAGGAAATCAAGATTAATATAGTTTCAATATATAATTAAAAAAAGGGGTACAGTTTTTAGACTACACCCCTTTTTTTAATTACTTACATTAACAAGAAAAAATTATTCTAATTTTAAATATAACAATCCTTTTTTTCCGGAAATTATTATTTTATTTTTTGAAAATGATATGTCATTAATTACTGCGCCTAGTGGAAGTTCTAATTCTAAATTCCAAGTCACACCCGCATCTGCAGTAACAAATAATTTGTTTTCCGATTGTATGTACCATGTAGTGGTAGATCTTAAAAAAATAGCTTCAGCATTATTTTTAATAACTTTCCAGGTCTTTAATTGGTCATTTGATTCAACGAGTTTTTTGTCTATTACATTGATGGAATAAATTTTGTTTATATCAAAAAATTTAAAATTAGAGGAGATATTGATTTCTCTATTGGAAATAGTATCCTTTACAGCCCAGTCACTATATCCAGTTTCCGATTCCATTACCACATTTTTTACCACATTGGTTCCATATGTTTTTGTGTCATATATGAGCCCTAATTGATAGTATTTATTATCAGAAACAGATTTACTGAAGCTTGTAGCACTATACCTAACGTTAGTAGAATTAAGATTGGTCCTTGTGGCCCATGTTGGCGGATTATTTTTTATCACTGTTTGCCCATTGTTGGCTGTGTAAATTTGGCTTCCTATCAAAGTGTATACAATTGAACTGTTAGCATCTAGATTGGCAATTCTTAGGCCGTTAATTTCAGGACTAAATGCACGTTCAATAACTATGTCATTTTGATTTTCAAAACCATTATTGGTATAAAAAGCAGCAATGGAGTTCGTCCGAACACCGATTTTTTCGTTAAACATTTTGAAAGCACCGTAACTTCCTGCGTTAGAAATTAGTGTCTCTTTATACCCAGAATTCGATGGAAGTATTTTTTTACATTGACCGTTAAATGTATTTGCTGCAGGATTATCATCTACAAAGGAGAAAAAGGTTTTACTGTCGTCAAATAAAGACGAATTAATAACATCGCGATCGCCAAAAATTTCTAGTTTATTCCACCCCTTTGACAAGGTGTAGAAATTAATTATCTGGCTACTTACCTGATTTATTTGAATTTTTAAGGTATTGTTACCAGTTTTTTGATTTTCAGGAAGTATTATTTGAATGAATGTATTTAAAAGTTGCTTTGGCGCTACTTCAATATCATTAATAAAAATTTTAGTAGGAAAGTCTTTATTTGCAAAATTTGTTCCTCCAATCTCTAGAGTTTCTCCAGCGTACAAAAAGTCTGAGGTTAATGAGGTTATTGTAATAGGGGATAATTTTATTTGAGGCTCTTGATCGTCCTTTATTGGATCTTCGGTTGAACAGGAAATAAATAATCCAACTACTACCAATAAACTCAGAAATACTGTTTTTTTCATAAGATAAAAATGTTGTTAATTTTTGGCAAAGTAACAATATTTTATAATAACAATGAAGGAATGAGTGAATTAACCATTTTAAATGGTTGTTTTAATTTGAGCAAATAAGTAATCAAATATAATCCAAACTTTATTCACCTATTGCAGTAAGAATTATTTACTTAATAACAGTTATAAATTTGATTTCTTATTTTCTTTCTATGGAAAAAAACAATAAATATCTTAATTCTTCAAATCTTTAATTACTTTAAAAGCCACATCTACTTGTTGTTCACTAACTAAAATAGTAAATTCATTTGATGTAGAAATCACCTCATTAATGATAATCCCTTCCCAAGCTAAACGCTGAAAAATAAAATAGTAAATTCCTGGAACAGCAATATTTTCTTTTGGTAGTTTTACGGTAATCGAAGCAAGGTTCTCAAGTCTTTGTATTAATTTTTCGCTTACAAAATGTTTGTCTACTAATTCTTCAACACTATTACTAATTACAATATTGATTTCGTTCACTCCTCTTGATGACGTATAAAAAACATCAGGAAGTGCATTAATATCTGAAATTAAGTCGGCTTGTTTATTTAAAACAGTTTCTGATACTGCAAATGTATAGTCTGTCAATGCAGAACGAACCGTGATTTCACCAATGTTTTTGATAACCTTATTTATTTTATGATTTAGTCGAAAATCAAGTTCTTCGGTTAATCGTTTTAACGACATTACAATTGCACCTTGTTTGACCTCTTTACCAAATTCACTTTCTAATTCAGACATGATATTCCTAGAAAGCGAAGTCAAATTAATAATTCCTAATGATAAAGCGTTTAGTAAAAAGGGCTTTGTTTTAATATAATTTTCTACAATTGAAGAAACAGTTTTCATAATCGATAAGGTGTTTTAAATTTAGTTGCTGTAGTTAACTTAGTTCAAGTTGTGTTAAAAACTGCTGCAAATATAAATAAAAAACATTTTGTTACAAATATAACATTAATAAAAAACACTAAAAGTGATAAAAAGCATCTATAAGGTGCTCAATTACAAAAGATTTGTCTTCTTTTTGTGCTGACTGTGATTTTTTAGGCTCGTTATTTATGGCTATAATGTCAAAGCGAACTTCGATATCAAGATTTTTTTTGTTGACATAAGCATCGACGGCTTTTACTAGAAGTTGTATTTTTTTTGGACTTACAAAATCCTGCGGAAGTCCAAACGCGATTGAAGAACGCGTTTTGACTTCTACTATGGCAAGTATATTTTCTTTTTTGGCAATAATGTCAATTTCAGCTTTTTGAAAAGTCCAATTTGTATCTAGAATTTCATAGCCTTCTTTTTGTAAAAAAGCGACAGCCATTTCTTCTCCTAATTTCCCTAGATCATTGTGTGCTGCCATTGTAATTGTGTTATTTAATTACTCAAAATTCACGGTGCTGGTTTTGTCAGTAACTTCCATCGTAACGGTGCTTCCTAATATAAGTGCTCGATTGTCTCTAATATGTCCAGCAGGAAAGTTATAAATTACTGGTATGTTATATCTTTTAGTAACGTCTTCAATAATAGCGACAGCATCTTTTCCCCAAGGGATATCATTATCTTTCATTTTGGTCATAGAACCTACAATAATTCCTTTAACGCTTTCTAAACAACCATTTCGTTTTAGATTCATCATCATTCGATCAATATGGTAGAGATATTCGTCTAAATCTTCCATAAATAAGATCTTGTCTTTACAGTCAATTGCTGATGGTGAACCTAATAGGCTATATAAAATAGATAAATTACCGCCTACGATTTCTCCTGTAGCTGTACCCATTCTATTCATTTTGTCTGACGGAATGCTGTAGCTTAATTTTTCTCCAAATAAAGACAATCGCAAACTTTCAATAGCATCCGGAGTTGCTCTAGGTACTGTGATAGGCATAACGGCGTGAATAGATTTGTAGCCCATAGTGTTTAAATGATTGTGCAATACAGTAATATCACTAAAACCAACCACCCATTTAGGATGCTGTTTGAACTTAGTGAAATCTAATAGATCAACCATTCTTACTGTACCATAGCCACCTTTAACACACCATATTGCCTTAATATTAGGATTGTCTAATTGGTTTTGGAAATCGGCTGCTCTTTGTTCATCAGTACCTGCTAATTGGTTGTTGTCTAAACCTATTGTTGTCCCTATAACTACTTCTAGACCCCAACTATGTGCTAAATCAATAGCAGGTTGTAAATTATTATCAAGGCTTTTTCTGGCAGTTGCAAGTAGTGCTATAGTATCTCCTTTTTGTAAAGTAGGTGGTGTTATCATGTAATTTTGAGCTTGGCTGGTGAAAGATTGTAAAATAAAAAATAAAAATAGGAATTTAAAGAATTCAAAATTACTATTTAACGACCAAATTTTTTTGCTATGCATTTTTTTGTTTTTCTTGAAAATGATTTAATAATGTCGCTTTTAAGTACACATTCAAACAAAGATAGGAATTACGAAACAAATAGAAAGCCAAAGTAAAAAGCAAGTTTTTTAATTAAAGTAGGTTAAATCTAACTAGTATTTGTAAATTGTAAGCCCTTCTAAATGTTGTATATGAGATTTTTACGTTTTTTCATGTTGTTTTCATTGCTTTTTTTTGTTTCTAAATTGTTAGGTCAGCAAAAAAGTTATTCCATTCATACCGTAGCCTTTTATAACCTCGAAAACCTTTTTGATACCATTAATAATCCCGCTATAAATGATGATGAGTGGACTCCTGCAGGTAGTAGACACTGGAATTCTAGCAAATACCATAAAAAACTTAAAAATTTAAGTAGGGTAATGCTTGAAATAGGTTCTTTAGATAATAAAAATGCGCCTACACTTATAGGATGCTGCGAAATTGAAAATCGTGGCGTTCTCGAGGATTTGCTTAAAGAACCAAATTTAATTGATGTTGACTATGGTGTTATCCATTTTGACTCTCCTGATAAACGCGGAATAGACGTAGCGCTTTTGTATCAAAAAAAATATTTCCGACCTACGAGTTACGCTAATATTCCACTTTATGTATATAAAAAAGATCCAGCTACGATAAAAGATAAAGCAGCAGCGGATAGTACATATTCGAATCGGGTGTTTACTCGTGATCAACTTTTAATTACTGGATTTCTAGAGGGCGAAGAAATTAACATAATTGTCAATCATTGGCCTTCGCGCTCTGGTGGTGAAAAAAAATCGAGTCCGTTTAGAGAGGCAGCAGGTGCTTTAAATCGTAAAATAATCGATTCATTGCAAAGAATAAATCCGTTTGCAAAGGTAATTACTATGGGGGATTTAAATGACGGACCTACAAATAAGAGTGTAAAGAAAGCAGTAGGTGCTAAAGGTAAAAAGAGTGCGGTAAACCAAGCCGGAATCTACAACCCTTTCGAAACTATGGCAAAAAGAGGGCTTGGAACAATTGCATATCGTGATTCTTGGGATATTTTTGACCAAATCATGATTTCGAAAGCATTTATAGATAATGATTTTTCTAATTATCAATATTGGAAGGCAGGAATTTATAACAAGCCATTCTTGATTCAAAATTCAGGAAGATACAAAGGTTATCCAAAAAGAAATTCTAATAGCGAAGTAGGGTTTAGCGACCACTTTCCAGTTTATATTTATCTCATTAAAGAAATACATTAAATGTAAAACGTAAAGACTTTGAGGATTTCTTAACGCTTGTAGCGCCTAGTTTTTGCTATCTTAGCAATCAATAACTCAATACTGAAAATATGGCAATAGCAAAACCCTTCAATCTTACAAAATGGATTGATGAAAATAGGCACTTATTAAAACCGCCAGTAGGAAATAAAAATTTATACCATGACTCTGGAGATTATATCGTTATGATTGTCGCAGGTCCAAACGCTCGTAAAGACTATCACTACAACGAAACCGAAGAGTTGTTTTATCAACTAGAAGGTTCTATAAAAGTCATTATTCAAGAAGATGGTGAGCGCAAAGTAATGGAACTAAATGCTGGTGATATGTACTTGCATCCAGCAAATATTCCGCATTCTCCAGTACGTTCAGAGGGTTCCATAGGTTTGGTAATTGAGCGCAAACGCGTAGGTAAAGGATTTACTGATGGCTTGCTATGGCATTGCGACAATTGCAATCACAAACTCTATGAAGTTAAATTTGAACTGCACGATATAGAAAAGGATTTCTTGCCTCATTTTGAGCATTTTTACAATTCTGAAGAATTAAGAACGTGCGATAATTGTGGTGCCGTTATGGAAGCTGATCCCCGATTCATAGATAAGAAATAATTGCTTCAATTGTCTATACTCATCATCTATTATTATTTTACCGTTTAAAGAAAGTTATAAATGACATGCTATTTCTAGGGCATCAGAGCAAGGTTGAAAACCAATATAGAGCTCATTTGCTATAAATATCAGCTGTTTTAGCTCTAATATAATTTCTCATTTAGGGTTCATAATTTTAAAGTAGTTTTTTGTTTAGTACACCTTTAAACAATATCTTTACATAAAAATATAACAATTTAAACCAAAAAAGTTACAATGATAACAATAGCAAATCAATTTGGAATGAAAGAAGCTTTAACTCAATTGGGTATAAAGGAAATAAATGAAGGAACTTCAACAGGATTAAATAATTTTTCAAATGGAGCAATCTTAGAAAGTTTTTCGCCTGTAGATGGTCAATTGATAGCGAAAGTTAAAACCTCTACCGCTGCAGATTATGAAAAAGTAATGGAGTCAGCAACTGTGGCTTTCAAAACTTTCAGATTAATGCCAGCGCCACAACGTGGAGAAATTGTACGTCAGTTTGGAGAGAAATTGCGTGAAAAGAAAGAAGCATTAGGTAAACTAGTTTCTTATGAAATGGGTAAGTCATTACAAGAAGGTTATGGTGAAGTACAGGAAATGATTGATATCTGTGATTTTGCAGTAGGTCTTTCTCGTCAATTACACGGTTTAACAATGCACTCTGAGCGTCCGCAACATAGAATGTATGAGCAGTACCACCCTCTTGGAGTTGTTGGAATTATCTCAGCGTTTAATTTTCCAGTAGCAGTTTGGGCTTGGAACACTGCATTAGCATGGATTGCTGGTGATGTTTGCGTTTGGAAACCATCAGAGAAAACACCACTATGTGGAATTGCTTGTCAAAACATAATTGCTGAGGTAATAAAAGAAAATAACCTTCCAGAAGGAATTTCTTGTTTAATAAACGGAGATTACAAGGTAGGAGAGATGATGACTAATGACAAACGCGTACCTTTAATTTCAGCAACGGGTTCTACTCGAATGGGGAAAATCGTTGCGCAAACAGTAGCAGGTCGTTTGGGAAGATCATTATTGGAGTTAGGAGGGAACAATGCAATCATCGTTACACCAGATGCTGATATTAAAATGACGGTTATTGGTGCTGTTTTTGGTGCGGTAGGAACTGCTGGTCAAAGATGTACTTCTACGCGTCGCTTAATTATTCATGAAAGTATTTATGATACGGTAAAAGATGCTGTTGTGGCTGCTTACAAGCAATTGAGCATTGGGAATCCATTAGACGAAAACAATCACGTAGGGCCGCTGATCGATACGCATGCTGTAGAAATGTACAATAGAGCGTTAACTAAAGTAGTAGAGCAAGGTGGTAAAATTCTTGTTGAAGGTGGTGTTCTTTCTGGAGAAGGCTATGAAAGTGGGTGTTATGTGAAACCTGCAATTGCAGAAGCTGATAATTCATTTGAAATCGTACAACATGAAACGTTTGCTCCAGTATTGTATTTATTAAAATATTCTGGAACAGTAGAAAATGCACTTGATGTTCAAAACGGAGTAGCGCAAGGATTGTCATCTGCGATTATGACAAACAACTTGAGAGAAGCAGAGCATTTCTTATCTGTAGCTGGATCTGATTGCGGAATTGCAAATGTAAACATCGGAACTTCAGGTGCTGAAATTGGTGGTGCTTTTGGAGGAGAAAAAGAAACCGGTGGAGGTAGAGAATCAGGTTCTGATGCTTGGAAGGTATACATGCGTCGTCAAACCAATACAATCAATTACGGAACCTCATTGCCATTAGCGCAAGGAATAAAGTTTGATTTGTAATCAAAATATAAGATAACAAAAAAGGCAATTTGAATTTTCAAATTGCCTTTTTTTATTTATAAAAACGACTTCTTTTAAAGATTGAAAGAAGCACCAATATTAACAGTAAATTGATTGTTTAAGTTGCGTCCAATATCTGTACTGTTTACGTCATATTTAGCAATTGGAACTCCGGCTTCTCCAAATAACCCAAAACCATCAGTAAAGAAATAACGGAAACCTAAATGTGCTCCAAAATTTTTCAAACCTAAGTCTAAACCAGGGTAAACATCCATTTTAGGATCTAATTGCAATACACTTCCTAGGTTAGCATTAAAACGTGCTTTAATATCTATACGATTTCCAAATGATGGAGTAGAAGAGTAAGCAGTTCCACTAATTGGATCTACATATTTAGCATCATCAACAGATAATAAATAATTTGTAGTAAGTCCTAATGACATGTTTTCTCCAATACCATAATCATAAGATAAAAAAACACCTGTTCCGCCATTTTGAATATTGAAACCAACTTGACCTTTGATATCTCCTTTTCCGTCAAACGCTTGTGCGTTAATAAATCCTGCGCTACATAACAATAGTAACGTGATTAGCTTTTTCATAATTGTTTCTTTTTAGTAAGAATAAGGGCAAAAATAATCTTTTAAATTTTAATTTCTCCCTTTTTCGTCAAAATACAAATTGTTTAAAGGTTCACTTTGCCAAAACTCCTTTGTGTCAATATCTAAAATAGTAAGCGGTCCCTTGAAAGCAGCTCCGGTATCAATATTCCATACGCAAGCTTTTTGGACTGGTTCTGTTGCACCAATTCGTGTGACGGGAGTATGACCAATGTAGACTTCGTCGTATAAAGTAAAACGTTTTGGATATAATAAATCATTAGGTTTGATGCTGGTGTCTAAAGCAAGCGCAGTTTCCCATAAAGTTCTATCCCAATAAAATGATTTAGGATAAAATTCATATTTCACACCATTCATATTGGTAAATCCGGCATGAACAAAAAGGCGGTTTTTTTCATCTAAATAGTAATCCTCTAATGACAATAAAAAAGCTACATGCAATTGTTTTGTAATAGTGTCTACTTTTTCATAGGCAGTTACTGTAGCTTCACCACCATGTTTGTACCACATGAGGTTGTCTTTGTTGTCTTTCAACCAATGCAGTAATAATTCGTCGTGGTTGCCGCGAATAAAAATGCAATTATTAGTCGTTTTTAACTGAATCAAATAATCAAGGACTTGTGGAGATTGGCTCCAGCCATCTACATAATCTCCCAAAAAAATTAAAGTATCGTCTTTTGTAACTTTGGCTCTTTCCATAATTTGGTGAAGTGCACGTAAGCCTCCGTGTATATCACCTATAACTAATGTTCTCATTTTGTGTGTGGTCAATCGGGATTATAAAAACAGTAAGATTGTTGTTTTTCCAATCTATAAAATTAAGGAAAAGAGTTGGGACGGGCTGATTTTTTAGTAATTTTTTTATTTAAAACGCATTTAATATAAAATGAGGTTTATCATTTTACTTCAATAATGTAAATTTTCTCAATTGTTACTGAGTTTAAATAATGGCTTACGTATAAGTCTATTTAGAATAAAGCAGTTTTTTCTCACTCTGAAATATCACTATTTTTAGTGATTGTTTATTACATTAATTTTAATTATTTTTACAGAAATATATAAATTTTAAGAAAATGAATACACTCATCGCCTTATCTCTTTTGATTATCAGAATGATATGTAGTTTTTTAAATGATATTGTTTCTTTTTTCAATCTTCATTTTTAGTATTATATTTCATTTTTCTCAAAACTCGTAGTGCCTCTTTAAATAGAGCATACACGGCTGTGTGCGGTTTTAAAAGCTGTTTGGCATTAATTAATTTATCTTTAGCTTCTTCAAATCCGTTGAGGTAACAAATCATAAATGTTGAGGGTAGGTTTTCTAAATCTCGATACTCTCTTTCCGTCAGTTCCATTCCTTTTTCTAACTTTTTCAGTAATGCTATATTCGCATTGTAAATATGAAAAAGCATTTTTTTATTGAATTTAGGCGGTTCAAATAACATTTCACTCTCTATTTTATAATACCCATTCTCATAAAAATAAATTGTTTGTTTTTCTAAAGGGTAGTAACTTGTTTTGTCATTAAGTCCAAGTGGTACAAATTCTGTAATAGTAAACGAGTTTTCGTCAAAGTCTATGGTGACCACATCTTGAGCCGAATAGAATAATTTTACTTGTTCATTGATTAACTCAATATCAACTCTGGATAGATACGTTTTGTGATGCACTCTCTTAGGAATTCCGGCCCAGCAAATAATAAACAATTCTTTAAAAACATGGTATTTTGGTGCCATGTCTTTATGCCGGAAATTGATAAAATCAAAAACACCGTCAAGTGTATATTTGATATTATTTCGCGCATTATTCTCAATATCTGTTACAGTGGTTGTATTTTGATTATTCCTCTCTACTTTTTCAGTAGTTGGTGTTGTATTGCTCCCAATTCGAATAAAGACACTATTGACTGGAATAGTATGAATCCCTTTTTTGAAAAATGAAGTGTTCTTTTTGGGTTTTATAGTTACCAATCCCACCACTTTATGTTTTGGTAAATTAGGAAAAGGAACATTTTCGTACTGAATCTTTGGTGGGTTTTCAAGATAGGCATTCACGAGGTTTTGAATACGGCTATCATCAAAAAAATCATCTCCCACAATTTCGTTGTCTTGATCCTCAACACCTACAACTATATACGAGTTATTAGCAGGATTCGAATTAGATAAGGCACAAATATGTTTTAAGAATTTGGCCTTACCTTCCCGAGTATGTAAGTTCAATTGACGCTTTTTATCATAAAAACTGTTCTCATCATTGTGAGCAAGTAAATTCTTGATTAAAAGGCGTTTGTTAATCATTTAGAGATATTTATTACTATTTTTAAATATAAAAATAGTCAAAACAGGATATTAAAAGCCATAAAATTTATAATTTTTTACCACATCTTAAAATAATTCTCAGCGGTAAATATTTGGGAATCGGTGTAATTCGTGTTGGCTTTTATTTTGCAAAAGCAGTATATTTTACACCTCTTACCTATCCCTTTATTAATATAAACTATTCCCTTTTTACAATTGTTGATGAGGCTTGGGCAGTGCTCATAACCACCAAGTCAGCAATATTAACATGATAGGGTCTTGAAACTACAAAGTGAATTATATCAGCGATATCTTCAGGTTGTAACGGAGAGAAACCTTTGTAGACTTTTTCGGCTTTCTCAGTGTCCCCTTTAAAACGCACTTCACTAAATTCTGTTTCGACCATTCCGGGATGAATTGCTCCTACTCTAATAGAAAACGGGTTCAAATCCATGCGCATACCTTGGCTTAATGCATCAACGGCATGTTTTGTAGCGCAATACACATTTCCGTTTGGATATACTTCTTTGGCAGCAGTAGAACCAATGTTAATAATATGGCCTGATTTACGTTCTTTCATTTGCGGAATGATCGCTTTTGATACATATAACAAACCTTTTACATTAATATCGATCATGGCATCCCAATCATCAGTGTCTCCATCTTGAATAGGATCTAAACCATGCGCATTTCCAGCATTATTAATCAAGATATCAATGGTAGAAAAAGCTTCGGGTAATGAATCTATAGCTTCATAAACGGCTTTTTTATCACGTACGTCAAACTGCAAGCTGTGTACTTCGGTAATTGCAGATAATTCTTTATGCAACGCCTCTAAGCGCTCTTTTCTTCGTCCGCAAAGGATAATTTTATAGTTGTTTTGGGCTAGAATTTTAGCAGTAGCTTTTCCTATTCCGCTAGTTGCTCCAGTTATAAAAGCTGTTTTTGTCATTTTATTTATTTTTTATTTCGAAAAAGATATTTTTTTGAATCGAAAGACAATTTGTTAAGGAACTTCATTTCCCATGCTTTCGCTCCAAATAGCAAACCAGTCTTCTTTATCTAATTTTAAGGCTACTGCTTTGTGTAAAGATTGTATACGCGCTACATTTACAGTTCCAGCAATAGGAATCACTTTTGCGGGGTGTTGTAAAACCCAAGATAATAAAAGCGTGTCTGAGCCTAAATGGTATTTTGAAACTAGTGTTGCTAATAATTTTTTTAAACGACGTGTTTGCGGAATATCTTCTCTAAATACTGATCCTAATGGATTCCACGACATGGGACGTATGTTGTTTATTTGCATATAATCAAGACTTCCATCAACCATAGGCTCATAATTAGTAGCAGAAAACTGCACTTGATTATAACTTACAGTTGTTTTTTGTCGAATTAAATCTGTTTGAGAAGTAGTGAAATTAGAAAGTCCAAAATCCTTTATTTTACCCTCAGATTTTAATTGTTCTACGGCTTCAGCTATTTCTTCAGCTTGCATTAACGGACTTGGCCTATGCAGTAAAAAAACATCCAAATAATCTGTTTTTAAATTGCTTAAAGACTGCTCTACAGATTTGATTATGTGTGCTTTAGAATAGTCGTAATGTTTGACCTTGTTATTCCTGTTTTCGGCAATCATTTGGATGCCACATTTTGAGATAAGTTGGATTTTTTCTCTCGATATTTTGCTCGAATGAAACGCTTTTCCAAAGTCGGCCTCAGTGGTATAAGACCCATAAATATCGGCGTGATCAAAAGTGGTTATTTTGTTTTCAAAACAAATATGGATCATGTTTTCCATCTCCTTTTGGTTGAGGTTTTTATCCCACACACCCCAATTCATTGTCCCAGCAATAATGGGAGATAATGTTGATTTAGTCATGTTTTTTATTTTTTATTTGGGTTGGATTTTTTACATTTCCAAACTATATTTTTCAAAGTTCTTAAAAATATAAAAATAGTATCATAATTGAAGCTTAAAATTAGGTTATTGTTAGAAGTTTTAACCATTCTTTAACATCTTTCCTCTAAAAAAAAATTCAATTTGCACTACCAAATGTGAGGCATTAAAATTAAGGCATTAAAAATAATAATATGGAAGAGAATACATCGACTTTAGACATTAGAGCAATCAATGAAAAAATAGAAAGAGAAAGTGCATTTATAGATTTACTTTCCATGGAAATGAACAAAGTGATTGTAGGACAAAAGCACATGGTAGAACGTTTGCTTATTGGACTATTAGGTCAAGGGCATATTTTATTAGAAGGAGTTCCAGGATTAGCCAAAACGTTAGCGATCAATACGCTTTCTCAAGCAATTCATGGATCTTTTAGCCGTATCCAGTTCACACCGGATTTATTACCTGCAGATGTTGTAGGTACTATGATTTACAATATTAAGGCAAATGAGTTCTCTATTAAAAAAGGGCCCATTTTTGCTAATTTTGTTCTTGCTGATGAAATTAACCGTGCGCCAGCTAAAGTGCAATCAGCATTATTAGAGGCCATGCAAGAAAAGCAAGTAACCATTGGAGATACTACTTTTAAGTTAGAAAGACCTTTCTTAGTATTAGCTACTCAAAATCCAATTGAGCAAGAAGGAACGTACCAGTTACCTGAAGCTCAAGTCGATCGTTTTATGCTAAAAACAGTTATTGATTATCCAAAAATGGATGAAGAGCGTTTAGTAATTCGTCAAAACTTAAAAGGAAGTTATGAAAAAGTAAATCAAGTAGTTTCTGTGGAGCAAATTTTACGTGCGCAAGAAGCAGTTCGTGAAGTTTACATGGATGAAAAAATAGAGAAATACATACTAGATATTATTTTTGCAACACGTTACCCAGAGAAATACAAATTAGCAGAGTTAAAACCATTAATTAGTTTTGGGTCTTCACCTCGTGGAAGTATCAATCTAGCTACGGCTGCAAAATGCTATGCATTTATCAAGCGTCGTGGGTATGTTATTCCTGAGGATGTACGTGCTGTTGTTCACGATGTATTGCGTCACAGAATAGGAATTACTTATGAAGCTGAAGCAGAAAATATTACTTCAGTAGACATTATTAATAAAATTGTAAACGAAGTAGAGGTACCTTAAAATTTGTTTAAGGTTTAAGGTTTCAAGTTGCTGTTGCAAAATGTGAAACCTTAAACTTTTTTAAACTTTAAACAAATTAAATAAATGGACACAAAAGATCTTTTAAAAAAAGTACGCAAAATAGAAATAAAAACCCGAAGATTGAGTGATCACATCTTCTCGGGTGAATACCACACCTCTTTCAAAGGACGCGGTATGACCTTTAGCGAAGTGCGCCAATATCAATATGGCGATGATATTCGTAATATTGATTGGAATGTTACCGCACGATACAATGAGGCTCACGTAAAAGTTTTTGAAGAAGAGCGCGAGTTAACTATGATGTTAATGGTGGATATTTCTGGTTCTGAAAGTTTTGGTTCTAAAAACCAATTTAAAAAAGATATTGTAACTGAGATTGCAGCAACAATGGCTTTTTCGGCTACGCAGAATAACGATAAAATAGGATTGATATTATTCTCTAACCAAATTGAATTGTACATTCCACCAAAAAAAGGCCGCTCTCATGTTTTGCGAATCATTAGAGAATTAATCGAATTTGAACCAAAAAGCCGTAAAACAGATTTGGCGCAAGCCTTAAAGTTTTTATCAAGCACTCAAAAAAAGAAAGCCATTGTATTTATGATTTCTGATTTTATGTGTGAAGGGTACGAGCAAACGTTGAAGATAGCCGCAAAAAAACACGACATTACTGGAATACGCGTATATGATATTAGAGAACAAAGTATGCCAAATATTGGTATGGTTCCTATGCTAGATGCTGAAACAGGTGAAGTAGCAGTTATCGATACCGGCTCAAAAACCGTTAGGTTCAATTATGAAAAACATTACAACGACAAACTAGTGTATTTTAAAGAAACCTTTAGTAAATCAGGTTCTGGAGTTGTAAATACAAGAGTCGACGAAAGTTATGTAACGAAGTTATTAGGTTATTTTAAATCAAGATAAAGGCCTTTCCCCCAAATCCTCATGTGTGAGGAATTGAAAAACAAATGTTTCAAATAACATGAAAAGATATATATACCTACTTTTAATTTTGCTTTCATCTACTGTTTTTGCCCAACAAAAACGCGTAGTGACTGCGATAGATACCACTAGAAATAAAATTGGAGCTGAATTTAAGCTTACAGTTAAAACCGATGTGGATACGTTATCCAAAGTTGTTTTTCCAAAATTAAAAAACATTGGTGCGCTTGAAGTTATTAAATCATATCCTATTGATACGGTTAGAAATAATGATCGTTATGAGTTAATCAAGAAATACGGACTTACTCAATTTGATTCAGGTAGGTATGCTATTCCTAGCATCAAAATTTTAATTAACAACAAACCGTATTATACAGATTCTCTTAAAGTTGAGGTTGCAAATGTGCAAGTGGATACGTTGAAGCAAAAAATGTATGACATTAAGGAAATTACTGCAGCTGAAGCTCCGTTGGGAAATTGGTGGAAATACTTATTAGTCATTGCGCTGCTTATAGGAGTTGGTGCCTTAGTATATTGGTTTGTTAAAAAACAACAAAAGAAAAAAATTGAGGAAGAGGTGTTTAAAACGCCTATTGAAAAAGCGACTAGCCTGTTAAATAATTTAGAGCAAAAAGAACTTTGGCAAAAAGGAGAAGTAAAATCATACTACAGTGAATTAACGGATATTGCTAGAAATTATATTGAAGAGGCAATTGAAATTCCTGCTATGGAAAGCACAACAGCCGAATTGATTCACGGACTTAGAGCAGCATCTGTTAAGAAGAAAATGACGCTTACTCCAGAAACAATAGAGAATCTAGAGCGTGTTTTAAAACAAGCAGATTTAGTAAAATTCGCAAAATCAAAACCTTTAGATTTTGAAATTACCGAAGATAAAAATAAAATACAGCGTGTTATATTAACACTTGATAATGCAATTCCAGTTGTTATTGAAATTGAAGAAGATGCTATATTGAATGAAGCACAAAAGCAAAAGCAAATTGAAATTCAACTAAAGAAAAAAAGGAATAGACGCCTTGGTATTGCTATTGCTTCGGTATTGTTTATAGTATTTGCTACAGCTATTTATTTTATTGCAACCAGAGGTTTTGATTATGTAAAAGACAATGTTTTAGGTAATCCAACAAAAGAATTATTAGAAGGCGAGTGGGTAAAAAGTGAATACGGTAACCCTGGTGTGATTATTGAAACGCCAAAAGTGCTTAAAAGAGTTGATTTAAAGAAGTCGTTGCCTAAAAACGGATTGGCATTAATTAAAGAAATGAACTCATTTGCTTATGGTAATGTTTTAGATAATTTCTATATAATGGTTTCTACTTACAAATACAAGCAAGACTCAACATCAGTAGACTTAAAAAAATCGATGGAAGTTACTTTGCAAGCTCTTGAGTCACAGGGAGCTCTAAATATGGTTGTAAAACAAGAAGATTTTGAAACTCCAGAAGGGGTAAGTGGTCTAAAAGGATACGGAACATTTTCAAGAATAAACGAAGCAACAAATAGTAGCGAGAAATTGTATTATGAATTATTATTGTTTGGTCAAGATGGCGGATTACAACAAATTATGATTTTTCATGAAGAAGGTGATGCTTATGCAAATCAAATTTCGGATCGAGTATTGAGCGCTGTCGAATTAAAAAAAGTAACTAAATAATGGGTAAAATAACTTTTTTAAATCCTGAATTTTTCTGGTTGTTTCTTCTAATTCCGTTAGCAATTTTTTGGCTAATTTATACTAGAAATGAACAAACAGCGACTTTAAAAATAAGTTCAATTCAAGGATTCAAAGCAACTGGTTCTTTCTGGGTAAAAATGCGTCCGTATTTGAGCGCTTTTCGTTTATTGGCGTTAAGCTCTTTAATAGTGGCATTAGCAAGACCTAGAACTGTTGATGTGAGTAATAAAACAAAAACTACAAAAGGAATTGATATTGTTATGGCAGTCGATGTTTCAGGGAGTATGTTAGCCAAAGATTTAAAGCCTAATAGAATGGAAGCTTTAAAAAGAGTAGCGGCAGATTTTGTTGAGGAACGTCCTAATGACCGTATTGGTTTAGTGGTTTATGCCTCGGAGGCGTATACTAAAACGCCAGTAACGAGTGATAAAGCGGTAGTACTTGAAACAATTAAAAGCATAAAATACGATAATGTTCTTCAAGATGGAACGGGTATAGGAATGGGATTGGCTACAGCAGTAAACCGATTAAAAGACAGTAAAGCGAAGAGTAAAGTAATTATCCTTTTGACTGATGGTGTGAATAATGCAGGTTTTATTGAGCCAGAAACGGCGGCAGACATTGCTAGGCAATATAAAATTAAAGTGTACACAATAGGAATAGGAACAAATGGTATGGCAGAGTTTCCTTATGCTATAGGTCCTAATGGTGATTTTTTATTCCAAAGAATGAAAGTGGAAATCGATGAGCGTTTGCTAAAAAGTATCGCCAAGAAAACCGATGGAAAATATTTTAGAGCCACAAGCAATAGTAAGTTAGCTGAAATATATGGCGAAATCAATAAATTAGAAACAACTGAAATTGAGGAATTGAAATTTTATGACTATGATGAAAAATTCAGGCCCTTCGTGATTTTGGCAGGTTTGTTATTATTAATCGAAATAGGTTTAAGAAATACAGTGTACAAAAGTTTTATATAATGTTTTAAAAATGAAGCTCACAAAGGGAAGGTAGTTGTAAAAACTAAAACTGACTTTTGGAATTTAAAGAAAATATGGAATTAGACGAAACAAAATATTTATACTTACTTTTTATACTGCCAATTGTGGTAGTGTTATTCTTTTTCAACATGTATTGGAAAAGAAAAAAGCAACGTGAGTTTGGTGATTTAGATTTAATAAAAAAATTAAGTCCTGAAAGTTCTGTATTCAAGCCAGTCTTGAAGTTAGTTGTTATTGTATTGGCATTAATTGGATTAATTTTTGGTTTGGTAAACCCAAAAATTGGCACAAAAATGGAAACGGTAAAACGCGAAGGAATTGATATTGTTTTTGCAATGGACGTTTCTAAAAGTATGCTTGCCGAAGATATTGCGCCAAGTAGGTTAGAGAAAAGTAAGCAAATTGTTTCGCAAATTATCAATCAATTAGGTAACGATCGTATTGGTATTGTAGCTTACGCCGGTAGTGCTTTTCCAGTTTTACCTATTACTAGTGATTATAGTGTTGCTAAGATGTTTTTACAAAGCATGAGTCCTGATATGGTTTCTTCACAAGGAACTTCGCTGGATGAAGCAATTAAGTTATCAGCAACTTATTTTGATGATAAAAGCAAAACGAGCAAGTTGCTTATTTTGATTTCTGATGGGGAAGACCACTCAGAAGGAGCTCAAGCTGCCGCAGAAGAAGCGAACAAACAAGGAATGCGCATTATTACAATAGGTCTAGGTACCGAAAAAGGAGGTACAATTCCTTTAAAAGTGAATGGTAAAATACAAGGATACCAGCGAGATAATAACGATGAGGTGGTCGTTACTAAATTGAATCGCGCAAGTCTTGAGGCTATTGCCAAAGCAACAAAGGGCGGTTATATAGATGGTAAAAACACTAAAGACGTATTAGAATATATAAAAAACACATTAAATACAATTCAGAAAACCGAGTTTGAAGCAACACAAATGGCTGACTTTCAATCGCAATTTCAGTGGTTTTTAGGGTTTGCTTTTGTACTACTATTTGCAGATCTGTTTTTCTTAGAAAGAAAAACGGCATGGGTTAAAAAGATGAACCTATTTAATGACAAGTAGCCCATTAAGATGGTAATTGAATTCTTTTTTTTGATGAACAGAATAAATGAAAATGAAAAATAATATAAAATATACAACCGTTTTTGCATTGTTCCTTTTTTGGGGATGTAATGCTTTATATGCACAAGAAAAAAACTATGTTTTACCGGAAGCAAATGAAGAGTATACCGCTAAAAACTTTGTAGATGCCGAAGCTAATTATAGAATTTCTAATTCAAAGTTTACCAATAAAACGGCATCTGCCTATAATTTAGGAAATGCAATCTACAGACAAAATCAAGCTTCAGAAGCTAAGTTTGCTTATGCAAATGCTTTAACTACAGCAAAAACAGCAACTCAAAAACACAAAGCATTTCATAATATTGGGAATGTTTTCATGAAGGAAAAAAATTATACTGAGGCTGTAGAAGCATATAAAAATGCTTTAAGAAACGACCCTACAGATGATGAAACAAGGTATAATTATGCTTTGGCTAAAAAAATGCTAAAAGAAAATCCTCCTAAAGACGATAAAAAGGACGACAAGAAAGATAAAGACAAGAAAGACAAAGACAAGGATAAGAAAAACGATAAAAAGGACGACAAGAAAGATAAGGATAAAAAAGACGGCGATAAAGACAAAGATAAAAAGGACGACCAAGGCGATAAGGATAAAAAAGATGGTAAGAATGATGATAAAGGAGAGCCAAAACCTGAACCAGGAGGAATGTCACAGCAACGTTTAAAAAACTTGTTGAACGCAGTTAATAATGAAGAAAAGAAAGTTCAGGATAAAGTGAATGCTAGTAAAGTAAAAGGCAAAGCAACAAAGACAGAGAAAGATTGGTAAGATTTAATTGGCTATTTGTGGATTTGTTTTTATCGAAAGAAACAAAGACCTACTCAGAATCAGATTCGCGAATAAATGAATAAACATTAATAATGAAGAAGTTTTTATTTTTAATACTATTAAGCTTTCAAGGACTTTTAGCCCAAGTACAATTTGAGGCAAAAGTGAGTAAAACAACATTAGGTCTTAATGAAAGACTTCGTATTGATTTCTCTATGAATATTGATGGAGATAACTTTAATGAACCTTCTTTTGAGGGGTTTAGAGTTATTGCGGGTCCTAGTCAACAAGTAAGTCAGTCGTGGGTTAATGGTAGAAGTTCCTTCGAGAAAATTTACTCTTATTATTTACTCCCTACTCAAAAAGGGAATTTGACAATTAAACCAGCAACGATTGAGTATAACGGTCAGGTTTACAAAACCAATTCGGTTAAAATTACGGTAACAAATGCTGTAGAACAACCTAAAGATCCTAATGATACTAGTGTTTCAGCAGACGATAATTTGTATTTAATTGCAGAGATATCTAAAACCAATCCGTATGTAAATGAACCTATTACGGTGGTTTATAAATTGTATTTTGCTAACATTGGAATCTCTAATTTTAGAGAATTAAATAAACCAAAATACAATGATTTTTGGAGTCAGAATATTGAAATAAAACAATTAGCAGCGGTTGATGCCATTTTTAAAGGGCAAAATTACCGTTATGTTGTACTTAAAAAAGTAGTGTTATATCCTCAAAAATCGGGAAAATTAGCCATTGAACCTTTGTCTCTTGATGTAGATGTACAATTGCCTACTAATAGACGAGATGTTTTTGGAAGGATGTTGCTTGCAGATGGGAATAAAAAAGTTTCGGCTGGTGCTAAAACAATAAATGTGCGTGCGCTGCCTGAAAAAGGAAAACCAGATGATTTTACTGGTGCAGTGGGTACGTTTGATTTTAAAGTAACGCCGTCTAAAACTAGTTTGAAAAATGGTGAAAGCCTTGATTTATTAGTAAGCGTTACTGGAAAAGGGAATATGAAATTATTCAGTCTACCTAAACCAGTTGTTCCTAATGCACTTGAAATGTACGATCCAGTACATGACGAGAATGTCAATACATCACTAGCTGGAATGTCAGGAAAAATGTCTGACAGTTATACTATTGTACCGCAATACAAAGGAAATTATCCTGTAAAACCTATTCGTTTCTCTTATTTTGATTTGGGATCAGGAACATATAAAACAGTTGTATCTCCTGAGATTATGATTAATGTTTTAAACGGTCCAACTGATACACGTGCAGCAGATAGCTTAAGTGCTAACGCAGGCAAAAATGATGTCAGTATTGAACAGTTTAAATACATTAAATTAAAAACCGAATTAAAACCAACTAACAGTGACGATTTCTTTGGTTCTAAATTGTACTTACTACTACTCTTATTATCCTTTTTATTAATACCAATAATTGTATTAGCAAAAAACAAGAAAGACACTCTTGATGGTGATGTTGTTGGCAATAGAATACGCAGAAACAATAAATTAGCTAAGAAGTATTTGTCTCAAGCTAAAAAACAAATCAACAATAAAGAACCATTTTATGTTGCTCTTGAAAAAGCAATGCATAATTTCTTGAAAGCCAAGTTGCATATTGAGACATCAGAGATGAGTAAAGACAATATCAAGGCTATATTGTTAGCTAAAAATGCAAATTCCGAAACAGTTAATGATTTTATTGCGCTTACTGAAAATTGTGAAATCGCACGATATGCTCCGGCATCAAGTGCAACCATTCAAAAAGATTATGACAAGGCAGTAGCGATAATTTCTGAATTAGAGAAAGAGCTATAAGCACAGTGAATTACAAGATTGATAAGCAAGATGTATTTTTTGCGTAAGCAGTTTATAAATAAAGACAATGAAAAATATTTTATATCTATTCTTATTTTTTACCCAAGTTTTCTTTGCTCAAAATAGCTTTGAAAGTGCAAACGAATTGTATAAAAACGGTAAATATGAAGAGGCAGTTACTGCTTATAATGCTATTTTAGGTACTAAATTACAATCGGCTGAGTTGTATTATAATTTAGGAAACTGCTATTATAAACTAAATAAAGTAGCTCCTGCGATTTATAATTATGAGAAAGCATTGGTTCTAAAACCAAACGATACACAAACTTTAAATAATTTACGCTTTGCGCAAAAAAGAACCGTTGATGAAATCAAAGTAATTCCTAAAGTAGGATTTGCTAAGTTACTTAGGGATTTTACCGCAACTTATAACTACAATACTTGGGGTTATATTTCGGTGGGGTTAGCAGTGTTGTTTTTATTGGGTTTTATTGGGTATTATTTTTCACAACAAAGCACCATAAAAAGAGTGTTTTTCTTTACTATGTTTATTGTTATTATTTTGCTTATTATTAGTATTTTGGCTGCTATTTTTGAGATGGATCAGTTTAAAAATGATCGACCGGCAATAGTTTTTGCTGAAATGGTTGATGTTAAAAAAGAACCTCAAAATGCTAGTAAAACCGTTGTTGTCTTACATGAAGGAGCTAAGTTATATGTAGAAGAAACAGTGAACAACTGGAAAAGAGTTGAACTCACAGATGGAACCGTAGGTTGGATAGAAAAAAGCGCAATTAGAGAAGTGAAATAACTTTAAGCCTTACTTTTCTTGTTTTACTTCATTGTTTTTGGGAACTGATTCGTTTTCTGCTTCGGTTGTGTGTTTGTCTTTAAAATCAATGTACCATTTTTCTAAAGAAGGATAAACAAAGCGCGACGTTTTTTGGATAGGGTTATAAAACATAGAATTATTTAAAGTTTCGGCTTTGATGAGCATGTTATTAATATTTACTTTTTCGAATAAATTAAATAATACGCTTAAAAGCAATACCGTTTTTAAAACGCTAAATACAGCACCTGCAAGTTTGTTTATCCAACCCAAGAAGGCGAAATCCATGATCCCTGTGAATAGCTTTGCTAAAAGGTGAATGCATACCACTACGGCTATGAAAGTTAGTCCAAAAGCAATGATCTCGATGTATTTAGGTGACCATGAAACATGCTTTACTAACATTTCCTTGATCATGTATGAAAATTTTATAGCTAAATAAATTCCAACAATCAAAGACAATAACGAGGCCAGTTCTATAAAAAGTCCGTTTTTAAGCCCTTTATATAAAGCAAAAATCAGTAAAGCGCCCAAAACAATATCTAAAAAACCCATAGTTGTGCATTAGTAAGATGAACAACAAATATAAAATAAATCAAACATCCATTGTCAATTTTCAAGTCGTTATCTTTGCAAAAATTAAATAGCTGTTTTTTTTGAATTAGGATACTTAAAAAAGGGAGCGGTTACAATCAATATTATAATGTCAAGAGATATACAACTTAAAGAGCGCTGGGAACAGCTTGTCGATATACTTTCTAATCAATTTTCGCAAGGAGAAGACTTAGACTTAGATGCTATTATTTATTTAATAGGAGTTCAAGAACTAGGAAAAGTACACCAAGAATATAAAAAAGATGAAAAATTAAACCTGATGCATATTGCTATTTGCAGGTTATTAGAGCCTTATGGTTTCTATGAATTTGAATTTTTTGATGAAGATGGTTGGCCTCATTACAAAGTAAAAGAGGAATTGCCACCATTAAGAGCCGGTGAACAATCGGTGTTAATGAAGGAAGCAATCGTGAATTATTTTATAGAAAGAGAAGTGATCCAATAATGTGTCGCAATTTTAGCGCGTAAACTTTTCACTTTACACTTTAAACCTGAAACAAATTTTGTAAATTTGCCCTCTCAATTACTGGACGAAAATGATAGATAAGATAAAAGAATATATTGGCGAAGCACAAGCTTTTTCAACACAAGACAAAGCAGAATTAGAAACATTTAGAATTAAATTTTTAGGAAGTAAAGGACTTCTTAAAGATTTTTTTGCTGA
This sequence comes from Flavobacterium gelidicaeli, assembly GCF_013294005.1. Taxonomy (GTDB): domain Bacteria; phylum Bacteroidota; class Bacteroidia; order Flavobacteriales; family Flavobacteriaceae; genus Flavobacterium. The sequence goes on along the minus strand of NZ_JABSNK010000002.1, from coordinate 145,406 downwards.
GTTTAAAAACGTACCAAACGATCAAAAAAAAGAATTTGGTCAAGTAATCAATTTACTTAAATCATCTGCCGAAGAAAAAGTGAAAGCTATTCAAGAAGCATTAGAGAGTAAAGAAGAAACTAAAGGTATTTATGGTGATTTAACTCGCTCTGCTGAGCCGGTAATCATTGGGTCTCGTCATCCTATTTCTATTGTAAAAAACCAAATTATAGATATCTTTTCAAACATTGGTTTCAATGTTTCTGAAGGTCCAGAAATCGAAGATGACTGGCATAATTTTACGGCATTAAATTTGCCAGAGTACCACCCAGCAAGAGACATGCAGGACACGTTTTTTATTCAAACAAATCCTGATATTTTATTGCGTACCCACACATCATCTGTTCAAGTGCGTTACATGGAAGAGAACAAGCCACCTATTCGTACTATTTCTCCAGGACGTGTTTTTCGTAACGAAGCAATTTCTTCACGTTCACATTGTATTTTTCACCAGGTTGAAGGACTGTATATTGACAAAGATGTATCGTTTGCTGATTTAAAACAAACACTTTTATATTTTACAAAAGAGATGTTTGGGAAGTCTAAAATTCGTTTAAGACCTTCTTATTTCCCCTTTACTGAGCCTAGTGCTGAGATTGATATTTACTGGGGTTTAAAGACAGAAACGGATTATAGGATTACTAAAGGAACTGGTTGGTTAGAGATTGGTGGATGTGGAATGGTAGATCCAAATGTTTTGAAAAACTGCGGTATCAATCCAGAAGAATTCAATGGTTTTGCCTTTGGGATGGGAGTGGAGCGTATTGCAATGTTGCTTTATCAAATAGGTGATATTCGTATGTTTTATGAAAATGACGTACGTTTCTTAGAGCAATTTAAAGCTTCAATTTAGTCCAAGGTTGAAATGTTAAAAGTTGAAACAGCTATTTTAGTAATGATTGACTTTGAGATTTTAAAACTTAGACTTAAGACTAATTTATGAAAAAAGATATTATAATTCCTGAAGTAGAAAATGTTTTCCTAGCGGCCGTTCAAGAATGGAGCGACGATTTTATGGAAAAGGTTTGGTATGCTTATTTAGTTAATGATAGTGATTTCCTTATCGAAAGCGTTATGGTTGTGTCTAAAGCTTTTGGGACAATTGACGACGAAATGAAAAAAACATCGCTATTGCGCCACGCTTTTGTTGAGGTTCCAGCTGTTTCAGTGGTTAAAATCGAAATGATTGAGAAAAGTGTATTGGTACTCAATAATGAATTTTCAGTGTCTTATTTCATAGGGAATAAGATGTATGATAAGAAGTTTATTTTTAATGCAAATGCTATGAATGAGCAAGAACTTGAAGAAGTGCCTATTCTATTTGTAGATGGTCTCATTGTAAGATAACAGTAAAAATACAAGCACAAAAAAAGCAGCAATCTTAAATAAGGTTGCTGCTTTTTTGTTGTTAAGCGCTATGTTAGCTTTTTGATAATATATCAGTGGCTAGGTATTTGTCGTCTTGATTTAAATACCAAGCTCTTGCTTTTGGGATTTTAATTCCGGATAATTCCTCTTCGCCACTTAATAAAATATATTCTCCATCATTCTTTGTTTGATCATGGTAAAACTGATATACTTTTAGAGCATAGGTCTTTGGGTCAAAATAAAAGTACCAAGCGTCTTTTCCTACACCTTCCTCATACTTTACCGCTAATACTAAGTACTCTTGGCCCATGAAGACCTTTCGTTCAACTACGGGGTTTATAATTGTCCCAGCGTCTTTTAGTTTCATTGGTAAACCATATAAATAGGTATAATAGTTTTGCATGAATCGCGCTCTAGTTTCTGTTAAGTTAAAAGTTTTTACATCTTCTTCAGTAAAGTCACTTTTGCCATCTAGGCTAAAATTCACAACTTCATTATCAATAATGTATGTTACTACTTTGTCATTTTTTGTGACGCTAAGTTTGAAATATTGTTTTGGTAAATCAATACTTACTTTGCTTAGACGTTCAGAATCATCTGGCATTTTCATGGCTATAGAAAGCGTGCCCTTAAAATCATTGTAATGATGATTAGGGTCGTGATAATTGATCGCTTTGTCTAATAATTGTTCTCCAGTTATTTCTTGTGCGGATGCTTTAAAGAAAACTAAAAAACAAAGTACAAACAAGCTTTTAATTAAAGCTGAAAAATGTAAATTAGTGTTGTAATTCGCCATGTTTTAAAGTGTTTTTAAGAAATAGAGATAAGCTTAATCTAATTTATCAGTTAATTTACTAAAAACGGCTTTAGCATCTTTATGTTCATATAGTATTTCATATACAGCATCAATAATAGGTGTTTTGGCTCCATAACCTTGATTTAGTTTATAAGCACTTTTAGTAGCGTAATATCCTTCAGAAACCATGCTCATTTCCATCATGGCACTTTTTACGGTATATCCCTTACCAATCATGTTACCAAAAGTTCTATTTCTAGAAAACATAGAATATCCAGTAACGAGTAAGTCTCCTAAATAAGCCGAATCATTAATATTTCGTTTCATTTTATGGACTTTCTTGATGAATTTTTTCATCTCTCTAATTGCGTTACTCATTAGTACCGCTTGAAAGTTATCACCGTAACCTAAACCATGTGCAATACCAGCGGCTATTGCATAAATATTTTTAAGCATAGCGGCATATTCAGTACCAATAATATCATCAGTGATTTTAGTTTTGATGAAATCTCCTGCAAGATTATCAGCTACGATTTTAGCTTTCTCAGCATCACCACAAGCAATCGTTAAATACGATAAGCGTTCCAGTGCCACCTCTTCGGCATGACAAGGGCCAGTAACAACACCTATGTTGTAATAAGGGATGTCGTATGTAAAATGAAAATGTTCTCCCACAATCATACTCGTTTCAGGAACAATTCCTTTTATGGCAGAGAAAATTACTTTGTCTTTTAGAGAGACGTTCATTTTTTCTAATTCGGCACCTACAAACGCTGATGGAATAGCAAATATGATGTAATCAGCATTAGTAATTGCTTCATTAATATCGCTAGTAAGTTTTAGTTTGTTTGTATCAAATTCTACAGCACTTAAATAATTAGGATTGTGCTTGTATTTTTTTATGTGTTCAATTGCAGTTTCATTACGCATGTACCAGTAAACCTCTGGTAGATTTACACATAACATTTTTGTAATTGCAGTTGCCCAGCTACCTCCGCCAATAACTGCAAATTTTAAATTTTTGGCCATTTTTTTATTAAATTTAGTCAAAAGTACTTAAAAAATGGGTGAATTTTAGAATAAAAAAAGCCTGAAAATCTGTGATGATTCTAAAGTTCTATTCTTGGAATTAAAAATAAATCGTATTTTTTAATAATTATATAAAATAATTTTACTTTTTTAACGTTATTGTGTAATATTAATCTATTTTTTAGTAAATATGAGAATTGAGTTAGTTAGTAGGTGTTATTAAAAAGGCGTCCTCAATAAATTAAGAACGCCTTTTAATCTCACCGTATTATCGTGGTATTTTATACTAGTAACTCATTTCGACAATAGCTTTCACTTTGTCTAAAGTAATGTTTTGTTTTTCTCCAAGACCTTTCCAACCTCTTTCATCAAAACGTTTTACAATGAAGTCTGCAGTTTTATCATAATCTTTGGTATAATCAGAAAGTTTAGTGTCCATTCCCATTTTGTGGAAAAATGCTACTGTTTTATTAATGGCTTCTTTTGCAATTTCGTCTTCTGTTCCTTCTAGATTGAAGATACGTTTTCCGTATTGTGCTAGTTTTGCTTTTTTAGTTTCGAACATTACAGTATATAAACTTGGAGCAATTACAGCAAGAGTTCTTGCGTGATCAATTCCGTACATTGCTGTTAATTCATGGCCTATCATGTGTGTTGCCCAGTCACTTGGAACTCCTTTTTGGATTAATCCATTAAGTGCCATAGTACAAGACCACATAAAGTTTGATGCCAATTCATAGTTTGCTGGATCTTCAACAACTTTAGGACCTACCTCGATAAGTGTATGCAAAATTCCTTCGGCAATTCTATCTTGTAAATGTCCTTCATGAGGGTACGTTAGGTATTGTTCCATAACGTGCGTGTAAGCATCAACAACACCGTTTTGTAATTGTCTCTTAGGTAAAGATTGAATTACTGTAGGATCTGTTATTGAGAATTTTGGAAACAATGCCGAACCACCAAAAGCTAATTTCTCTTTAGTCGATTCGATGGTTACTACTGCTCCGGAGTTCATTTCGCTTCCCGTTGCAGGCAAAGTTAATACTGTTCCAAACGGAATAGCATTTTCTTTAATTAAGATACGCTTTTGCAAAATCTCAATTGGATCCCCTTTATAGTTTACTGCACCTGAAATGAATTTTACACCATCAATTACAGATCCACCACCTACTGCAAGAATAAAATCTATTTTTTGTTCTTTAACAATAGCAACCGCTTTCATCAAAGTTTCAAAATGTGGATTTGCCTCAATTCCTGAAAACTCTACTATTTCGTGTCCTTTAAGATTGTTGATTACTTGCTCGTGTATTCCGTTTTTAAAGATACTTCCACCACCGTAAGCTAATAATATTTTAGCTCCTTTTGGTACAAGTTCTCCTAATTTTTCTATTTGTCCTTTTCCAAAAACTAAATTGGTAGGATTATATAATTCGAAGTTTAACATAATGTTCTATTTTTTATAATTTTAAAAGGCTCTCATTACCTTCGATTTCTATTATAGAATCGTTGTAATTAAGAGCCTTTAAAAAGTGTTAATTATTTTTTAGCATTCAATTGCGCTAACAATTTTTCTGCTACTAATTTAGATGAAGCTGGATTTTGTCCAGTAATCAATAAACCATCTTCTACTGCGTATGGATTCCAGTCTGCTCCTTTAGAATAAGTTGCACCATTAGCTTGTAAAGCATCTTCTAATAAAAACGGAACAACATCAGTTAATCCAACTGCAGCTTCTTCCGTATTTGAAAATCCAGTTACTTTTTTACCTTTCACTAAAAATTCTCCGTTTACTTTTACATTTTTCAACACTGCTGGTGAGTGACATACAAAAGCTACTGGTTTATTATTAGTATAAAACGAAGTAATTAATTTACTAGAATCTTCACTTGATGCTAAATCCCATAATGGTCCGTGACCTCCTGGATAAAATACGGCATCATAATCAGATTCTTTTACATCCGTTAATTTGTGAGTTTTACTCAATTTAGCTTGTAATGCTGTGTCTTTATCAAAACGTTTTGTGTCTTCTGTTGCAAATGATGCATCAGCACTTTTTGGATCAATTGGAGGTTGTCCTCCTAGTGGAGTTGCAATATCAATTACAACACCTTTATCTGCTAACTCATAATAGGGTGCTGCAAATTCTTCAACCCAAAATCCTGTTTTTTCTCCTGTGTTCCCTAAATCTGAATGGCTAGTTAGAACGAATAATACTTTTTTCATCTTAGTTTTTTTTGTTTTTTGTGCAGTTGCTGTAAAACAACCTACTGTTAATACTATTAATGCAAATAATGCGACTTTTTTCATTTTGTTATTTTGTTTGTACAAATTTACGACTATTATGCTATCAGTAAAAATAATTTAAATTATGTTTGTGATAAATATATTTATATCATGGTTAATCTAGAATGGTACAGAACGTTTAAATCGGTGTATAAAAATGGTAATTTTTCGCTAGCCGCCAAAGAGTTGTTTATAAGCCAACCCGCAGTAAGTCAACAAATAGCCATGTTGGAGGCGCACGTAGGCTATAAATTATTTAATCGAAAATCAAAAGGAGTGGATCCTACTGAGTACGCTAAATTACTCAATAACTTGATTATAGAAGCACTTGACCGATTAGAAAATGTAGAAAATGGCTTTAGAGCCAAAGCGTTTAATGCGAATAGGTTAATCACTGTTGGTATATCAAAACATTTCTTTAACAGCCTTGGTAATTCATTGATTGGAAAGTTTGATTACATTGACTTTAGTTTTCATGAAGATCAAGACCTCTTTGAACTAGTGGATACTAAAAAAGTTGATTTTGCCATAACCACACAGCAATACGACACTTTTGATACGGTACTATCTAAAGTAGGTCAAATAAAACAAGTCATCGTAGGTTCTGCCGCAATTGATGCTTCTGAAGTAAAGGCAAAAATTAAAAAAGAAGATTTCGTAGCAGTCGAATATTGGTTAAACGAACAAAAGTGGTACAGTCATGATGCTCGAATTCCGCATGTAAAAGTGTTTTGGTTACATGTTTTTGATAAAAAACGACCTACAATAATCCCGAATTATATTATCCCATCAGAGTTTGAGATGTTGTCGGCAATGGAAAAAAACAATGGTATAGCAGTAAGTTGGGATTGTAATGTAAAGTCTTTTATAGCAGACAAAAAATTACAGTTAGTATGGAATAGCAACAAGATGCCTTGTACTGATGTGTTTTTACTATCAGGAAAAAACGATCAATTTAATACTGCTTTCCAAGTAATTGAAGCAGAGTTAAAGCATATTTTGCAGTAACTATTTCCTGTAAAAATTATTGTGATCGATGTATTCCCAAACTTTATTAGGTAAAAGCGGTTGGATATTTTTACCTTCCTTTATATTGTTTCGAATGAAAGTAGAAGATATTTCAACGATAGGTGCATCGATTATGTGAATTCTAGGATGATCTTTAAGTTCTAAATTTTCAGCTTCAGATGATATTCTTGGATAAACATAGATGTCATGATTTTGCAAAATCACCTCATAGTTTTTCCATTTGTGCAAGGATTTCAAATTATCTTCCCCCATAATCAAAGAAAAGTCATGTGAAGGAAATTTTTCTTCTAGATGAACCAAAGTATTCACCGTGTAATTAGGTTGTGAAAGCTTAAACTCAATATCTGAAGGTTTGATTTTAGCATAATTTTCGGTAGCTAGATGAACCATGTGCAATCTATGAAAATCGTCCAGTAAAGTACTTTTCTTTTTATGCGGATTGTGTGGTGTAACTACCATCCAAACTTGATCCAAATCAGAATGTTCTGCCATGTGATTGGCAATGATTAAATGGCCAACATGAATGGGGTTAAAAGTCCCGAAATATAGTCCTATTTTCATCTTTCTAATTTAAAGATTGAAAAATTCAAGAATTGAAAAATTGTAGTAAAACTATAATTGTTCAATTCTTCAATCTTTTAATTATTATTTGCTTACAAAATCCTTCACTAATTCAACAGCCTCTTCTAAAGCGACCTCCAAATCGTAATTCTTAATAACTACATCAAATTGTGGTGCTGTTGCTAGTTCTACAGAAGCTTTTGCAATACGCATGTTGATTTTGTCTTCACTTTCCGTAGAGCGTTTTTTAAGTCTGATTTTAAGTTCATCTATGCTTGGTGGTTTTACAAAAACAGCAAGTGTTTCTTCAGGGAATTTTGATTTTATTCTTAATCCTCCAGCGACATCAATATCAAAAATTACATTTTTGCCTGTAGCCCAAATGCGTTCAATTTCTGTTTTTAAAGTTCCGTAAAAGTTATCGCGATATACTTCTTCCCACTCAACAAAATCTTCATTTTTAATATGGGTTTTAAAATCATCAAGCGACATAAAATGGTAATCTGTACCATTTACCTCTTCGCCACGAGCTTCGCGTGTTGCAGCCGAGATCGAAAACTCTAAATTTAAATGTTCTTGTTCTAATAAATGTCTAACAATGGTAGTTTTTCCAGATCCTGATGGTGCCGAAAAAACAATTAATTTCCCTTTTTTCATTTTATTTTTCTTTAATAAAAGAAATTGACTTGGTGTCAACTATGATTTGTTTTACAATATTTTTATCTCCACTAGAACTAGTGGTTTTAAACCTTAATTTACTTTTTTCGGCAGACGCTAATTTCTGCGAATATATGGAGCCACGACAATCGTTTAAAATTAATTCGTCCTTGTAATTTAAATTATTCTGAGCATCAAAACTTAAAATAATATAGCCAGAATCTGTTGCTGCTCCACACATTCCTTGGATATTTGGATTGCCACCAATTTTGTATTTTAAAAGCACTTTTGTCTCCAGTTTGGTTTTAGTACTATTGACAATTTCTAAATGATCATAAGCTATAGAAAAACTAGCTAAATCGATAGTTGTTTTGTTATCTAATTTCAAGAAAGCTAAATCTTTTACAATCGGATTATCTGTAAAATCGAATACTTTAAGCTTCAATTCTTTGGTTTTACTAAACCATTTAGTACTTTCAGGTTCGTGATAAATAGCAAGCTTTTCGTCAAAATCGGTAATCGATTTTATATAATCAATTTTAGTCCAAACGTTTTTTTCTGGGACATTAAAAGTCACTATTTGGTCTTCTAGAGTTTTGTTTTTTAAAGAGTAAAGAGTAAGTCCTTCTAAGAAATTATAAATACCAACAATTGGTATGTTTTTTTTATATTGGTTGTAATAATACCAACCTTTTACAGAGTACACTCCTTGATGATCATCAGAAAAAGAGGAAAGTTTTAAATAAATGGTAATATCATATTTGCCATCAATGGAACCGTGAAAAATTTTACTTTTGGTTCTAAATTGTTCCAAGTTGATTTTATACTCTTGAGAAAAAGCATTGAAAGTAATTAATAACAAAAAAAATATTTTTTTCCACATTTTAAAGTACATTCAAAACCTGTTCCTTAATTTTCTCCAATTCGTCTTTCATTTGAACGACTAATTTTTGCATCTGAGCATGGTTTGATTTGGATCCCATTGTGTTTATCTCACGACCCATTTCTTGGGTAATAAAACCTAGTTTTCTACCATTAGCTTCCGTTCCGTTGATGGTCTCAAGAAAATAGTCCAAGTGATTGGTCAAGCGTACTTTTTCTTCGGTAATATCTAATTTTTCTAGGTAGTAAATCAATTCTTGCTCAAAACGGTTTGCATCTACATTTACTTTTAATTCATCAATTGCAGTTTGTAAACGGTCTTTTATTGCTTGTACGCGTTCAGGATCCAGTGCTAGAGCTTCGGTCATGTACTGGCGAATGTTACCTATGCGCAACTGAAATTCTTTTTCAAGTGAGGCTCCTTCGTCTTTTCTAAAAGTCAAGATATTTTGAACCGCTTCTTCAATAACCGTTTGGATTTCGATCCAGTCATTTTCGTCAATTTCATCGCGCTCAATTTTTAATGCATCTGGCATTCTAATGGCCATTTTCATTAATTCAGTTTCATCAGCAGCGGCATAAATTTCTTTAAGCTGGCCCATGTATGCTTTTACTATTGGTGCATTAACCTTTGTGGTAGTTTGTTCAGCGGTGCTTTCGATAAAAATAGAAAAATCTACTTTTCCTCTTTCTAGTCTAGAGGCTAATTGCGTTCTTAAACCCAATTCCATTTCGCGGTATAAAGAGGGCATTCTTACGTTTAAGTCTAAACCTTTGCTGTTTAGCGATTTTACTTCAACAGTAATTTTTTTATTGGGTAAGTGTAAAGACGCTTTACCAAAACCGGTCATTGATTGTATCATATAGTTGTATAAAGAGGTCAAAGATAATGAAAAGGTGCTAAACCTACAAAACGAGGGTTTTTAAGCAAATATTGATTTTATGAAGTGGGTTTAAGAGCTGGTTTTTGTGTAACCATATAAACACCAATAAATATTAATAGCGCCGAGGCTATTTTAGTAAAAGACAATTCGTCTTTGCCTAAGCTGATCGCAAAAACAGTAGCGAAAAAAGGTTGTAAATAAATAAAAACAGCTACCGTGGTAGGTTTTAATTCTTTCATAGTGAGTAGGTTGAGTAAATAGGTTAGGAAAGTCGATATTACAACGACAAAACCTATTTTCCAACTAATATCTAGCGGAAGCGCAGTCCAATTTAAAGCTTCAATTTGGCTCCAGCCAAAAGGTAAAACCATTAATAAGCCAAATAAATAGATCCATTTTACAAAAGTAAAAGCATTGTATTTATCCATTAATTTTTTTACAATGATTAAATAAAAACCATAGGATATAGCGTTAACAAGCACCAGTAAGTTACCTAAAGTGGCATTTGAGCTGCTGCCAATTGCTTTGCCATATAATATGAGTGAGCCAGTTCCTAGAAGTCCTAATAGTATTCCAGTCACCATTCTTTTACGCATGCGCTCTTTCATGATTATCGCTGACAAAATCAACACAATCATAGGTGTTGTCACCATTATCACAGCTGCTGATATGGGCGAGGTAAGACTCAATCCTTTAAAAAAGGTAAGCATGTTGAACGCTACGCCAAAAAATGCTGCCGCAACAATACGGGGAAAATCACTAGAATCTATTTTTTCTTTTGGCATAAACAACCACGCCATCCAGAACAGCAATGTGGAGCCACCTACGCGCAATAAAATAAAGCCATAAGCATCAACGTAAGCAGGCATGACATCTTTAGCAATGGTAAATGTAAGTCCGTAAATTATTGAAACAAGCGTAGCGCCAAAAAGTGCAATTGTCCTTTTAGACATTATTTAATGCTTTCATTACCTGAAGCATGTTTTGTTGCGTCCCACCCACATATACGTTGCTGTCAATAACAAAAACAGGACGGTTTAAAAACGTATAATGTTCTAAGATGTATTTCTTATAATCGTCCTCAGTCAACGATTGATCCTTTAGATTCATGGATTTATAGAGCTGTGCTTTTTTACTAAATAAGGCTTCGTAGCTTCCTGATGATTGGTACATTTCGTCCAATTCTTCTTCAGTAAGAGGTGTTTGTTTGATGTCTCTAAAAACAAGATTATTGTCTTTAGGCAATGTTTTTATAATTTTTCGGCAGGTATCACAAGAGGCGATATAATATATTTTATTCGACATAGTTTTTAAATCTTTGTGCAAAGAAAATAATTTGAAACTGAAAATGATTATTTTTAGCAAAAAAAACATAAAATGAATACAACACTTGCTATTACAAGAACAAATAGAAACATCCTCAAGCAAATTTTAGCCAAATATACGCTACAACAACTCAACGAAATTCCGGCGGGTTACAGCAATAATTTGATTTGGAATATCGCCCACGTGGTAGTAACCCAGCAACTATTGGTTTACAAACTTTCGGGCTTGCCAATGTTAGTTTCAGATGAAATGGTAGAGAAGTATAAAAAAGGCAGTAAACCAGAGCATAATGCAACCCAAGAAGAAGTCGATTTAGTTCTAGGATTGTTGTTAAGTACAATCGATCAAACCGAAATTGATATTGCACATAACAGTTTTACCAATTTTGTCGAGTACCCAACATCAACAGGTTTTGTCTTAAAAAATGTGCAAGATGCTATGGCTTTCAATGATTTTCATGAAGGAATTCACCTTGGGATTATCATGACTATTCGCAAGTTTATTTAAGCCGTTTTTAGGAGCTAATCCTGCTATTCGTTACAACCACATTCATAAAACCTCCATTTTTTAAAGCCTAGAAGGAGCTTCCGCTGGTCGCTCTTCTAGACTAAAAAAATGGAGGTTTTATTTCATGAGGGTTTTCACTGCTATCAGGGCTAGGTTAGTGGATTATTAGGAAATTTTTTAATTCTTCGTAAGGAATTAATAATTCTTTTGGCCCATCGGCATAAGCGGCAATTTCATAACGGTTGTAATATAATAGCAATCCTTTATCAGTATAAAAAATGTTTATTGGTAACTGAAATTGATCTCCTTCAAACATAAACTTAGTTGCATTAATACTATGGTTTTCGGGAATTTTATATTTACTTCTAAATTTCTTTTCGGCGAAAGCCTTAAAAGCATTTGAGTCTTTAAATAATTGGTTGTTCGTAATTGCTTTACCCGTTTTTGGGTCAAATAATAAAGAGCGTAATCCTTGATAACCATGGGCGCCACCGGTATACGCATAATGGTTGATTTCAATATTCAAAACACTATCTGTTTGGTATTTTATACTTCCTTCAATTTTTGCCTCCCAGCCAAATTCATCTTTTGGGAATTCGGTTTTTAATTTTTCATATGAACCTATAAAATCACTTACTAAACTATCATAATCCTTTGAAGTATAAGGTTTTTCGCCAAAATAGATGATCTCTTTTAGTACAGAAAAAACTTTTTTATTAATGCTATCACTAACAACGGCATCACCTTTAGCAATAGGGATGCTAATATTAATCTCGGGACAGCTATCTTCACACATTAATCTTGATTTTTTAGTATAGGATTGGTTTTCAAAGGTCAATTTCTTTTGACAACCTGCCAGTAGTAAAAATAAACTCAGTAAATATAAGGTACGTTTCATTTGGTAATAGGTGTTAATTATATACAAAGGTATAGGGTTCTGGTTCATTAAGAGTAAATTAAAAGGTAAATTTGTAAAGCTATTAATCTCACTCTTTTAAAGCAATATAGTTGATTTTAAGCAAGTATTATCGAAAAATAGACTTAAAAATCAGGAATTTATAGCAAATTAAAAAATAAAATCATTCCAGCATGAAATTCAATACTAAAACAATTCACGGCGGACAGCATAACGATCCTTCAACCGGAGCGGTGATGCCGCCAGTTTTTCAAACGTCTACATTTGCACAAACAAGCCCAGGTAAACCTGTAGGCGATTATGGCTATAGTAGGTCTGCAAATCCCACACGGTCTGCTTTGGAAGAAGCTTTAGCAAGTATAGAAAACGGTGCGAAAGGATTGGCTTTTTCTTCAGGATTAGCCGCCACAGACTGTTTAATGCGCTCTTTTAAAGCGGGTGATGAAATCATCACTATGGATGATTTGTATGGCGGAACCTATAGAATGTTTACGCAAATATATAAGGACTCAGGAATTAAGTTTCATTATGTGGATATGAATAATCTAGATAATGTTACCGCGGTAATTAATGAAAACACTAAAATGATTTGGGTAGAAACGCCTACTAATCCCTTAATGAAATTAGCTGATATTGCTGCAATTGCAAAAATCACTACCGCAAACAATATTATGCTTGCGGTAGATAATACTTTTGGCACACCTTATTTACAAAACCCAATAGATTTAGGTGCTGATGTAGTAATGCATTCAGCAACAAAATACCTCGCGGGACATTCGGATGTGGTGGCTGGAGCTTTAATAGCTAAAACGGCGGAGCTAGGAAAACAGTTGCACTTTCAGCAATTTGCTACGGGGGCAACCTTAGGGCCTATGGATAGCTTTTTGGTGTTAAGAGGAATAAAAACATTGCATTTAAGAATGCAAAGACATTGTGAAAACGGAGAAAAAGTAGCCAGTTTTTTAAACAACCATCCAAAGGTAAAAACAGTGTATTACCCAGGATTAGTAACGCACCCTTTTCATGAAATTGCTAAAAAGCAGATGAGTGGTTTTGGTGGCATGGTTTCTTTTGATTTTGTATCAGGAATAAAACAAGATTCTATTACGTTTCTTGAAAAATTAAAATTATTTACTTTGGCTGAATCATTAGGAGGAGTAGAGTCATTAGCAAATCATCCCGCTTTAATGACCCATGCCTCTATTCCTGAAGAGAAACGTTTAGAAGTGGGGATTACAAATCACTTGGTTCGATTAAGTGTAGGGATTGAGGATATTGAGGATTTACTTGAGGATTTAAAACAAGCATTAGCATAATCATAAAGCATAAAAAAGTCCCAATTCAATTGGGACTTTTTATTTTAAAATATTTAATTGTCTAGATAATAGATGTAACCTACGTTAAGCCATACTAACCAGTCATTTGTTTTGTTTTCGGTGTATATTTTTCTATTTGGATTAAGACCGTCAATCCAATCTGTATCAAAATATTGAAATCTTAAATCAATCATTAAATCGGCCATGGGGGTTAGTTTGTATCGTGTTCCAAGGCTGGACACTAATGATAGTGTGGTTCCTTTTTCGGTAGAGAAACCATAATTGCGTCCTGCAGATGGTGTTAAGTATTTAGGGTAAGTTGCTGCTACAGTTCCTAATCTTCCAAGGGTTGAGCCTGCTTCAGTTTTATAGCCACTTACTTGACCTCCAAAACTGATGAAAGGCCCAAAACTACCAGTCTCTCTCTCAAAAGCGTGAATGTTTTTAAAATTGTATTCTAATTGCATTCCGAAATTTATAAGTTGGGTAGTACCAAACATTCCTTTTAGTTGTTGTACGGGAAGAGAATTTGGATCACCCTCAACATATTTACCTTTGTGTTCTAAATTAGATTTACTATAAGATATTTCTGTCCTTACTTTAAAATGTTCTTTAAAGTAAGTGTCTTCACTAAATGTTCTTTGTATGTAGGAGAAGTTTAAAAAGTGTACAATCCCGATTCCAAAACCTGAATTTGAGAAGTTATTTCCAATATTATCCCTTTGACCATAATCAGATCGCAACTCAACTGGACCAGCAATAACGCCAATCTCATGGGCAATACCCTGCTGTGCATTTGAGTTATTTGAGAGACCAAATAATAAAAATAGGATAAAAGGAATCTGTTTGAACATATTTGGAGGTTTTCAAGATGGGACAAATATATAAAAAACATCAATTAAGATTAGAAATAAAAATAAAAAATAAGTAATTAAAAGCTGAAATGCTTAAGAAAAACTCAACGATTATTAACAAAGAGTACTTAGCTAAGCTGCGTTTTTAAAGAAAGGTTGAAAAAAAAATAATTCGTCTAGAATTAACAAAATAATAAAATAAAATTATTTTTATATAACGTATCTTTGTGCACACTAACGAAAACGTTTTCTTAAACGTTAATAATCTAATAATCATGTCACAAAGTATATCTACTTTTATTGAAGCGGTTACAAAAAAGAACCCAAACGAGCCGGAATTTTTACAGGCAGTTTTAGAAGTTGCTGAAACAGTAATTCCATTTATCGAAGAAAATAAGAAATACCAAAACAAAATGCTTTTAGAGCGTATGGTCGAGTCAGATCGTATTATCATGTTTAGAGTAGCTTGGATTGATGACAAAGGACAAACTCAAGTAAATAGAGGATACCGTATTCAAATGAATTCGGCTATTGGACCATATAAAGGAGGTTTACGTTTTCACCCATCGGTGAACTTAAGTATCTTGAAATTTTTAGCTTTCGAACAAACATTTAAAAATAGCTTAACTACATTACCAATGGGTGGTGGTAAAGGTGGAGCTGATTTTGATCCAAAGGGAAAGTCAGATAATGAAGTAATGCGTTTTTGTCAAAGCTTCATGACTGAATTATCTAAACATATTGGTGCTAACACTGACGTTCCTGCAGGGGATATTGGAGTAGGAGGAAGAGAAGTTGGATACATGTTTGGTCAATATAAAAGATTAAGAAACGAATTTACTGGTGTTTTAACTGGAAAAGGAATTTCTTTTGGAGGTTCATTAATCAGACCTGAAGCTACAGGATACGGAGCTGTTTATTTTGCTCAAAGTATGCTTGAAACTAAAGGAAATAGCTTTGCTGGTAAAACAGTTGTTGTTTCTGGATCAGGAAATGTTGCGCAATACGCTACAGAAAAAGCAACTCAATTAGGTGGTAAAGTAGTTACTATGTCTGACTCTGCTGGATATATCTACGATGCTGACGGAATTGATGCTGAGAAATTAGCTTTTGTAATGGAGCTTAAAAATGAATTAAGAGGAAGAATCAGTGAGTATGTTGCAAAATATCCAAATGCAAAATATGTTGATGGTGCACGTCCTTGGGAAGTAAAATGTGATATCGCATTGCCTTGTGCAACTCAAAATGAGTTAAACGAAGCTGAAGCTAAAGCACTTGTTGCTAATGGTTGTATTTGTGTAGCTGAAGGAGCTAACATGCCTACAACGCCAGAAGCTGTTTTAGTTTTCCAAAAAGCTAAATTATTGTTTGCTCCAGGAAAAGCATCTAATGCTGGTGGAGTAGCGACATCAGGTCTTGAAATGTCTCAAAACTCTTTGAGACTAAGCTGGTCATCTGAAGAAGTTGATGAAAAATTAAAAGGAATTATGCTTGCTATTCATGCTTCATGTGTACAATATGGTAAGGATGCATCAGGATATGTTGACTACGTAAAAGGAGCTAATATTGCTGGATTCGTTAAAGTAGCTGATGCTATGTTAGCGCAAGGAGTGGTTTAATCTTCTTTTTTTAATTATATAAAAATGCCTTCAACCTTATTTTGGTTAGAAGGCATTTTTTTTATCGAAATAGAAAAAATCCGTTTCCGTTCTTTATGTTATCTTTGTGAATCTAATTAGTACTGATAAAATGACAAAAAGAATTCTTGGCTTTCTATTTATTCTAAGCATGCACCCAGCGTTTTCTCAAAACAATTTGTCATGGCAAGGCTATTTTTCGTATAACGAAATTAAAGATGTTACTGCTTCTGCAACTACTGTTTATGCCGCTTCTGAGAACGCGTTGTTTAATGTCAACACCCTAAGTAACCAGATCAAAACTACAACTACTCTAGACGGTCTTTCAGGCCAAACAATTAGCGCGGTATATTATAGCACAATTTTAAATAAAAGAATTGTAGGTTATGAGAACGGTTTGTTGATTGTAATTAATGAAGCTGACAATAGTATTCTAAAAGTGGTAGATATAATTAATAAACAACTACCCGCTAACCTAAAAAGAATTAATAATTTCATGGAATATGACGGAATCATCTATGTTTCCTGTGATTTTGGAATTGTTCAATTTAATTTAAAAACAATGCTCTTTGGTGACACCTACTTTATAGGAGATAACGGAGCTCAAATACAAGTTAAGCAAACTACAATTAATGGTGCTTTTATTTATGCGGCTACCAGCATGGGTATAAAAAGAGCTACATTAATTAATGAAAACCTTAATGATTATAAGCAATGGTCACAAATTGCGGTTGATAATTGGTCAGATATTAGTTCTTTTGGTACAGAATTAATTGCAATAAATACTTCGGGGTATGTGTACAAATACAATCCAGCTTCAAATACTTTTTTGGGATTTGTTCCGCTCAATCAATCGGTGCTTGATTTATATGCTGCAGCTGATTATTTGGTAATAACCACAGCCACTACTGTACATATTTATAACAAACAATTGGTTTTAATTCGTCAAATACAAAACAATACCGTACCTGATATTACTCCTGTTTTTACATCAGCAGCAACCATTGGAGAGGTTATTTATATAGGAACAAAAGAAAATGGATTGTTAAAAACAAATGTAACAGCAGGTGCTGGATATGAGAATTTGACACCGATGGGTCCGCTACGAAATAATGTTTTTGCGATACAAAGCGGATCAGATTTTTTCTGGGCTGTTTATGGAGATTATTCGGTGGATTATAATCCGTATCCTTTGGATGATTTTGGTATTAGTAAATACAGTACTTCGGGTTGGTTGAATATTCCGTTTAGCGAAGTGCTTGGAGCAAAATCGATTAGTAGGGTTACTATTAATCCAAATAATGAAAATGAAGTTTACCTGAGCTCCTTTTATTCGGGTTTGTTGAAAATTGAAAATGATGCACCCACTGTTTTGTACAATCAAAAAAATAGTGGTTTAGAAACATTAACATTTGTAGGGCCTGATTATATTGATGTTCGTATAAATGGTGCTGCATTTGATAAATCAGGAACTTTAAGGGTAACCAATAGCCGAATAAAAAATGGAATAAAAGCTCTCAGTAAAAGCGGGCAGTGGCAAAGTTATGGTATGGATGCAATCCTAGATGTTAGTGAGGATAATAGTTTTGGAACCATAGCAATCGATAGAAATAATACAAAGTGGATGGCAACTAATAAAAATGGAGTCATAGGGTTTAATGAAAAAGGGACTGTCTTTAAGAAAATTACTTTTGGTCCAGATGCGGGTAATTTACCTGTTGCAGATGTAAGAGCAGTTGCGGTAGATACTAAAAACCAACTTTGGATAGGAACCACAAAAGGGTTGCGAGTTTTATCAAATATTGGTCGTTTTCAAACAGATAATCAATTAACTACTAGTGCTATAATTATTGTTGATGATAATTTACCTCAAGAATTGTTATACGAGCAATATATTACTGATATTGCTGTTGATGGTGCTAATAATAAATGGATAGGAACTGCAGACTCTGGGATATTCATGGTATCTGCTAACGGACAAGAAACAAAATATCATTTTACGATAGATAACTCGCCGTTGCCTAGTAATGCAATTAAAGATATTGATATTAATGGTACCTCTGGAGAAGTATTTATTGCTACTGATAAAGGATTGATTTCGTTCAAAGGATTAGCAACAAAAGCAAATGATGACTTAAGTAATGCGTATGTTTATCCTAATCCAGTGCGACCAGGATATACTGGAACAGTAAAAATTGCGGGTCTAATAGATAAGGCAAATGTTAAAATTACAGATGTTACAGGTAATTTGGTTTATGAAACAACTGCTGAGGGCGGTACGATTGAATGGGATACCACAGCTTTTGGAAAATATAAAGTAGCATCAGGAGTTTATATGATTTTTATAGCTGCAGAAGACGGAGTTGAGACTAAAGTTAAAAAAGTAATGATAATCAGGTAGTTTAAAAAAGTTATTTTTAAATTCTACAATCTTATAAATTCTAATTGTGCAAGTAAAAACTAAGGCCATTGTTATTTCCTCTTTAAAATACCAGGAAAAAAGTCTGATAGTGAAATGCTTTACGCAGTCGCATGGCTTGAAGTCTTATTTTGTTCGGGATGCTTTCTCCGGAAGGAAATCAAATCAAAAAATAGCTTACTTTCAGCCGCTTTCGATCCTAGAAATTGAAGCGATTCATAAAAACAAAGGCACTTTAGAAAATTTTAAAGAAATAAAAATTAGTACGCCTTTTCAAAGCATTCATTCGGATATTTATAAAAGTACGATGGTGATGTTTATTTCTGAAGTTTTGTACCATTCGATACACGAAGAAGAAAAAAACGAATCACTTTTCTCTTTTTTAGAAGCAGCATTATCGTGGTTAGATCATCACGATGAAATTGCTAATTTTCATTTAATTTTATTACTCGAAATCACCAAATACTTGGGCTTTTATCCAGATGTAGATGATATTGACATGCCTTTTTTTGAAATGAACGAAGGTGTTTTTACGCCATTACATGCCATAAGTTCTTTAACGGCTCATGAAACAAGTTTATTTAAGAAATTAATAGGCTTGCGTTTTGATAATCATGATAAAATATTTCACGTAATCGAAAGGCAAATTGTACTCAAAATTTTAATAGATTATTACAGTTACCACCTTGATGGTTTCAAAAGACCAAAATCATTAGAGGTATTGAAAGAAGTTTTTTCTTAAAATTAACTTAAAAAAATTTTAATTTTAGTTATCTTTGGCCGTTGGTATTTGTGAGGAAATAAATATTTTTTTGAAAGGATTAAAACATTTGCAATACTAAGCATGCCCTAAATTACATATTATTTTAAAAATTTATTTATGAAGAAAATTACACTTTCAATTCTGTTAGTATTATTAGTTAGTTTTTCGGGTTTTGCCCAGAGAACCTATGATGAAATAATTACTACAGAGTCTAATGTACAAGATTTAGTTCAAAACGAAATAACAGGTGTTATTGTTTTTAAAGAAGGCGGAACTATTAAAGGTGTTGATCCTGAGTCCAAAAAAATAATCTGGACTTTAACGAGTGAAGATTTTGGAAAAACGAGCGCAGCAGATATTTTAGCAGATCCGGATTTTGGAAAACTATTTAAAGAAAAGAGTGATTTAACAAGTGTGGCTGGAAGTCCTTATGTTGAAGCTTATATCAATTCTAAGTTTTTGATTATAAACACTGATACAGGAAAAGTTGCTTACAATTCTTCTAAAGAATCTTTTTGGGTAACACAATCTGATTTTCTTCCTGAAACAGATGAGTATTTACTTACGCTAAAAAGTGGTGGTAATATGGCTATTGCTTTGATTGACATGAAAACTGGAGATCTAAAATGGAATACAGTTGTTGATGAAGCAAAATCACTATTTAGTTTTTCTTTAAAAGAATCAGCTAATACAAATATTGCTCGTGTAAACGGATCAATTATCTATTACTTATTGTACGGAAAATTATATTCTTTCGAAAAAGAATCTGGAAAATTAAACTGGAAAGCTGATGAAGAATATTCAAAGTTTTTCCTTACTCAAAATGATAAAAATATTGTTGTTGTAAATAGTAAAGGAGTTTTTTCTAATAAACAATATTTAAATGTACTGAGCACTGAAACCGGTAAAAGTATCTGGAAAGAGTCTATCAAAACTAAAAGAGTGGTATACCTAGAAGACTGGGGAACAAAATTATTGATTGCTCATTACGGAGGTTTCAACTTTTTTGACCTAAAAACGGGAGAGAAAATATGGAAAAAGGATGCTAGAGGAGATGGCTTGAAAAGAGTTATTCCTATTGAGCAAGACTTTTTATATGTAGCTGAAAATGAAATGATGTTAATTGACAAAGATGGTCAAAAACTTTGGAAAAAATTTATTGAAATCGCTGATGATAAAGAAGATCCTATTTATTACTTAGGAAGAGTAGGAGAAAAAGTAATGTACCTTACAGGAACTTACGGGAACATGGTAGATTATAAAACTGGAGTTAAATTATGGAAACGTAATATTAAGTTTAATGATAAAAGACCTGTTTTACCTACGTATGATGAGGCTACAAACGCTTACTTAGTATACAACGATGAGGAACTTTATAAATTTGATCCAAGCATTGATGATAAACCAGAGCCATTTGCTAAAGTAAATGTAAAAAATGAGAAAGATTTAAACAGTATCGAAAATTACCCTTGGGGAGTTGCAATATCTGGTCCAGTTGAGGTTATGGGAATCGCGTTAGACGGAACTGTAAAATACCATAATGTCTACAAACAACCGGGTGAAACAGGTAGAAGATTGCTAAAAGGAGCGTCACTTGTAGGTAGCTACGCTATGGGAGGTGCATCAGCAGTAAATGGTTTTGCGGGTCAAGAAGTAGACTTAGTATTTAGAGATGATCAAGGAAATATAGTAGGTACTGCACATAAAGATGCTGACAAGAAACTTTTAAGAAAGTCTAATAATCAAGCTGCTGCTTCGGCTGCTTTAGGTGTTCTAGCAACTAAGTTTAACTCTCGTTTCAATGCGATGAAACAAAACAGAGATTACTCTTATATTTTTGCCAAAGAAGAAACTGGTGAAAAAGTTTTAATTAAAGTTAGAAAAGCAGATGGTGTTGAGGTAGATAAAATTATCTTTAAAAACAACAAGCCTATCTATGAAATAGATCCTGCGACACAAAACATTTTTTATGTGTTAGATAATTCTATTCAAATTTTCAATAAGAAATAATTAACCAAAACCAATATAGCCATCAAAATTCATTTTTTGATGGCTTTTTTTTTACTATGAAGAAAACTTTACTATTCTTATTCTTTTTTGGACTTTCACTAGTACAAGCCCAAGAAAAAGTAAATTTCAAGAAAAAGAAATTTTATGTTCCAGCAATTACCTATGCTGAATATCCTTGCTTAGATAATGTTTTGACGCAAACTACCATTTATCAAGTGGATAGTGAGTTAAGAGCCGAAGAGATAAAATTTAAAAAGATGTTTTTTAATATCGACGGATACATAAAACAACCCGAAGGAAAACTAAAAATATACGTATCTATCCCTTTGCCCCAGTACAGCCGTACGCAAGCGGATAGTACCTATGACAAAGAGAATAAACAATGGAAATACAGTGTGTATTCTAAATATCAAGTTAAGATTAATGTTCAGGTAAAATGCATTGATAAGATAGTCTTTTCACAAGATTTTGACAATTCTGAAATTGATCGAATTAGCGGAACGTATCAAAAAGGACAGCTTGCTAAAACTATTGAAGACACTGATCGCAGAATTAGAGAAAATGATGTCAATGAAAATTTTGGTATAGAGAAAGTTTTAGAAGCGTCTATGTATCGCATACAAAATCTGTTGAATTATAAATTGAGCTACGGCACAACAGAGACTAAGGAGAAGTTTGAGTTTTTAACGTCAAAAGAACATTCTGAATACGGTAAAATGCTCAGTTTTGAAAATGAAATAACGAGTCAGCTTGAAAAGATAACGGTAGAAAAAGGATTTGATTCTAAATTGCTAACGCCTCACTTGGTATACCTTGAAAGTTTAGTGCAAAAGTATCCAGAGTCAGAAGAAAACTCCGATATTAGATTCATTATAACTAATAATTTAGCGTATGCTTATTTACTTTTAGAAAATAAAGAAAAGGCAATTTATTATGCTGATTTATTAATTAAAAACGGCCAACAAACCTCTAGAGGAACTGATATTATTGACCGAGTAAATAAAGCTAATTTTGTTGCCAATACTGTTAGAACGCATACCAATCGTTTTGTTGAATTGAAAAAATTAGGATTTAAAATTCAAGAAGAAAAGGAAGATGCTAGAATAGCCTTTTTTGAAAAAATAGAAAGACAAGAGGTTGATTGGGAACAAGAAAAAATAAATAGAACAAAATATTTAAGATTGATTACTGATCGAAGAAATAACATTCTTGATTCTATTGCTTTTCAAAATAATCCAGAGTTATTGGACAAGATTATTTCTGGTTTAGGAGGTAGCGAAGCAATTAAAAACATTCAGAAAATTCATTTACTATCTAAATTAAATTTTGAAGAAAGCAATGTGCCGCAATCAGAAGAGAAATGGGCAACACCTACAAATTATTTACTTCGAAAAAAAATGCCTGACAATTATTACGAAATAATAAATGGACCAGAAGCTTGGAGCTATCAAGATAGAAGTGTAGGAGAAAAATGGGTGAAGTTAACTAATTCTGATTATTGGGAAATTAGTAATAATCTAGATCCAATTAACTTGCTTACCTCGTTCAGGTTTGATCTTTGGAACAAGTTAGAGTTGTTACCTGATGAAACTTCAGATGGGCGACTTTGCTACCATTTGAGTTACACTGAAAAAACGGTTAACGCTAAAAACAGAGTAATCCCAAAAACTGAGTACCACTATTTTATCGATAAAGAAAAATTCAATATTGTGTCTTCAGAGAAAACAGAATTTGAAGAGGGACAAAGAAATTCTTACGAACGTAAGGTATACCAAGATTACAAAGGGATTTCTAATTTAAACAATGGTCAAATTCCACATAAAATTTTATATGAATTTGAAGATTACTACGGAGATACTTTCTATCAAGAAGACCGATCTAAAATAGAAGTGAATCCTGTTTTTTCGAATAGAATTTTTATTAAAGAAGTGTATGCCGGTGGTTTTAGGTAGTACATCTCAAGAAATATAGAATAAAATGCCTCTAGTAGCAACACGCTATCTAGAGGCATTTTTAGTTTAAGTCCATTTTCCCATCTATAAAATACCCCTTTCTAACCCTAAAAAAACCTTCTCCATCTATTCTGGTTTGTTAGGAGAGCTATTCTAATGAAATTTGGTAAAAATTCTATCAAATGAAAATATATATAGTCATCGGGTTTCTATTTTGCTCCCTCTTTTCTTATTCACAAGAAGTGAAAGCAGAAAAGTTGTGGACATTAGAAGAATGTATCGCTTATGTTAAAGAGAAAAGCATTACCGTAAAATCAGTCGCTCTAACACTAGAATCGGCACAAGTGAATTATGAGAAATCAAAGTCCATGCGTTTGCCTAATTTAATGGGGAGCGTTTCGCAAAATTTCTCTAGTGGTAACACTGTAGATCCTATTACGAGTAGTTATGTATCGCAACAAATAAATTCTACTAGTCCTATTTTGACATCATCTGTAACCTTGTTTCAAGGAAATCAGTTGAACAATCAAATTAAACAAAATGAGTTATTAGTACAACAAAACTCCTTGTATGTTGAGGAGGCCAAAAACAATGTAGCATTAAGCATTACAGAGTCTTATTTGCAAGCTCTATACAATAAAGAGGGAATACGTATTGCTGAAAATAATTTGACTTCGTCAGAGAAAGAAGTAGTGCGATCTAAAGCGCGATTGGATGCCGGTAGTATCGCCATGAAAGATTATACGGATGCAGTCTCACAAGCAGCAACCAATAAATACATCTTAGTAAGTGCAAAAAACAACTACGCACAGCAATTGATTGTTTTGAAGCAATTATTAGAATTGACGCCTGAGGATAATTTCGAAATCGCTGATTTTGAAACTCAAAATAGCCTGCTGAGTGCAATTCCTAATAAATTGGAGGTTTATAATCAGGCTATTAATAATTTACCAGAAATTAAAGCTGCTACTGTAAGTAAAGCAGTTTCAGAAAAAGGTTTGGATATTGCCAAAGGAGCTTATCTACCTACGCTTTCATTGTCAGGAAGTTTGGGGTCTGGTTATACTAGTATTCAAGACGCCAACTTTACAGATCAAATGAATTTGAA
Organism: Flavobacterium gelidicaeli; assembly: GCF_013294005.1. GTDB lineage: Bacteria > Bacteroidota > Bacteroidia > Flavobacteriales > Flavobacteriaceae > Flavobacterium. Next base: position 121,070 of record NZ_JABSNK010000002.1, on the reverse strand, counting down.
TTTTAATCAAAGAGTAGGCTTGTCTTTATCGATTCCTATTTTTAATCGAAATCAAACTAAAGGACAAGTTGAATTGGCAAAGATTAATATTGAAAAAGCCGATATCGAGTCACAAACCGTTCGAAAAGAACTTTACGCAAAAATCGAAACGTCTTGGCAAAATGCTACAGCTTCTGTAGAACAATTAGAGGCCTCAAAAATGGCAACTGATGCTGCGAGCGAATCGTATAAATTGGCTCAAAAAAGATATGAGTTAAACGATTTGAGCACAACAGATTTAATTGTGAGTCAGAACATGTTTACCAATGCGCAGCAAAATTACATTCAGGCTAAGTACTTGAACATACTATACTTTCAATTATTACAATTTTATCAAGGGAACGAAATTAAACTATAAAATCATGAAGAAAAATATCATTATAAAAGCATCTATTGCAATCGCAGTTTTGGCAATTGCGTATTTCGGGTTTACCTTTTTTTCGGGATCAGAAATCGCAGCAATAAAAGCAGAAACTATCAAGGCTAAAACAGCTAATGTAATTACAACTGTTACAGCAACTGGAACTTTGCAACCTATTACTGAAGTGAGTGTGGGTACACAGGTTTCTGGAGTAGTTCAAAAAATTTATGTGGATTACAATAGCGTGGTAAAGCAGGGACAATTGTTAGCTGAGCTAGATAAAACCACATTAAATTCGGCAGTTGTTCTGGCACAAGCTGCCTACGATGGTGCCGCAAATGAGCAACGCTATATGCAAACTGTTTACAGTCGTCAAAAAACATTATACGACAGTAGTGTAATCAGTAAATCTGATTTTGATCAAGCCTTATATCAGTTAAATAACGCAAAAAGTATTGTTTCGCAAAGAGCATCAGATTTGGCGAAAGCCAAAACCAACTTGAGTTATGCCAATATTTATTCACCAATAGACGGCGTGGTTTTATCAAGAGCGGTAGAAGAAGGGCAAACAGTAGCAGCATCTTTAAGTACGCCAACATTGTTTACAATTGCGGAAGATTTGAGCGAAATGCAAGTAGAAGCAAACGTAGATGAAGCCGATATAGGTCAGGTAAAACAAGGACAACGAGTTTCATTTACTGTAGATGCATATCAAGGCGAGGAATTTGCTGGTGTGATTACGCAAGTGAGGCTGAACCCAACAACAACTTCAAATGTAGTTACTTATACCGTAGTTATAAAAGCGGCTAACGAAGATTTGAAATTGAAACCCGGTTTAACGGCTACGATTACCATTTATACATTAGAATTAAAAGATGTGTTAACGCTGGAAGCAAAAGGAGTGAATTTTGAACCAGACATGAAAGTTTTGAACAACTATCAAAAAGCGAATGGATTGTCATCGGTTGATGTGGTTGCTAAATCAGGATCTGAGTCAGGAACAGCTACTATATGGGTAATGACAAGCAAAGGAATTACATCCAAAACTATAAAAACAGGAACTAGTGATGGTATAAATGTTGAAATTATTAGCGGATTGTCAGCGGGTGAAGAAGTGGTTTATAATTTAAAAGCGTTGACAAAAACCGAAGTAAAATCGGAACGTGGAGACAATGAGAGTCCGTTCATGACTAAACGTGGAAAAAAATAAGAATTATGTCAAAAACAATCATTAAAATAGAAGATTTGAAACGCTCTTTTACCATGGGTGAAGAGACGGTTCATGCTTTAAAAGGAATTTCGTTCAGTATTCAAGAAGGGGAATTTGTAACCATTATGGGAACGAGTGGGTCTGGAAAAAGTACGCTCCTGAATGTTTTGGGATGTTTAGATCAACCCAATTCTGGTTTGTATCAAATAGATGGTGTTTCGATAAAAGAATTGACTAAAAACGAGTTGGCTCGAATTAGAAACGAGAAAATTGGTTTTATTTTTCAATCTTATAATTTATTAGCTAGAACTACCGCAATAGAAAACGTGGAGTTGCCTTTGCTATATAGTACTAAAAAGCTATCGCCAGAGGAAATTCATGATAAGGCTTTAAAAGCATTGGAGCAAGTCAATCTATCAGCAAGACTTGATCATACGCCTTCGCAGCTTTCAGGTGGGCAACAACAAAGAGTGGCGATTGCAAGATCTCTTGTAAATGAGCCGGTAGTGATTCTTGCTGATGAAGCTACAGGAAATCTAGATACGAGAACTTCATACGAAATCATGGCTTTGTTTCAAGAGTTGAACAAGCAAGGAAAAACCATTCTGTTTGTAACCCACGAGCCAGATATTGCCACATTTACAGGCAGAACTATCGTGTTGAAAGACGGGCATATCATCCAAGATTACATTAACAACAATGTTCAATCGGCAGCCGAAGCACTTTTAGCTTTGCCAATAGAAGAAGTCTAATATGAGAACGCAAAATTTATTAAAAATATCCTGGAAAGCAATTGTGCTTAACAAGATGCGCACCTTTCTTACCATGCTAGGAATTATCATTGGGGTAGCCTCTGTAATTGCCATGCTGGCCATTGGGGAAGGATCGAAAGAAAGTATTAAAACTCAAATTTCGAGTATGGGTTCTAATATGATTACTATAAAACCTGGTAGTGATGTGCGTGGTGGCGTAAGTCAAGGAAGTAGCGCCATGGAAACCTTGACCTTAAACGACTATGAAGCCATTAAGAAGGAAACCACCTTGCTAACCTCTTTTTCGCCATTGGTAAATAGTGGAGGTCAATCCATTTATGGAGCGAATAACTGGCCAACTTCAGTTTATGGAGTGGCGCCAGATTATTTGAAAATTAAAATATGGGATGTAGCCGAAGGAAGTAACTTTACGGAAAAAGAAGTAAGTTCGGCAGCAAAAGTGGCAGTTATTGGGCAAACAGTTGCTGAAAATTTATTTAAAGAAGGTGTAAGTCCTATTGGTAAAATGATCCGTTTTAATAGTATTCCGCTTAAAATTATTGGAGTTCTAGAAAGTAAAGGGGAAAGTACTGGTGGTCAAGACCAAGATGATGTTATCCTTACGCCTTACACAACAGTACAAAAAAGAATTTTGGCAATCACACATTTGCAATCCATCGTGGTTTCGTCTATAAGTGAGGAAGATGCGCCAAATGCAGTACTTGAAATTAATGCTTTATTGAGAAAAAATCATAATTTAACGACAAATCAAGTAGACGATTTTTATGTTATTTCAATGGAAGAAATGATCAAAACATTTAGTTCTACCAGTGAGATGCTTACGGTTTTGTTAGTAGCAATTGCGAGTATTTCATTATTAGTGGGTGGCATTGGGATTATGAACATTATGTATGTTTCGGTAAAAGAGCGTACAAGAGAAATAGGTTTGCGTATGGCAGTAGGTGGTCAAGGCTCTGATATTTTGATGCAATTTCTTATTGAGGCCATGTTAATCAGTATTACTGGTGGTATAATTGGTGTATCTTTGGGTCTAGGAACGACTTTATTTATAGAGAAGGTGTTACACTGGCCTACTTCTGTAACGAGTTCTTCGATTGTAATTTCGTTTGTAGTTTGTGCCATAACCGGAATATTCTTTGGATGGTATCCTGCTAAAAAAGCATCAAGTTTAGATCCTATAACAGCACTTCGTTACGAATAAAAATAGAATAAATGAATTTTATAAAGAGTAAATCTGGCATCGTTTTTTTTCATGTAATGGTTTGGCTACTATTGTTTAGTCTCCCGTATCTGTTGTCTTCAGGGCAAAGTCAGGAACTTCGTAATTTAGCCTTGCATTCATGGATACCGCTGGCATTTTATGCGCTGCTTTTCTATCTCAATTATTTTGTTTTGGTTGACCGCTTTCTTTTTCATAAAAAGCTTTGGGTTTATATTATTATCAGTATTGGGTTAATTCTGTTTTTTGTGGGATTGAATAAGTTATTTCGCTATTATTTTTTTTCGGATTTTATTGCTAGTAAAGTGCTGGATAGTGGTAAGCCCCCTAGAAACTTCTTTTTGTACATAGATATTATCTCTTTTTCGGTACCTATTATTTTTTCCCTAGCATTAAAAACCATTCAAAGATGGGTCAAAACAGAAGCGGAGCGCGTGGAAGCAGCCAACATAAAATTACAGTCTGAATTGCAGCATTTAAAGTACCAGTTGCAACCACATTTTTTCTTTAATTCGCTCAATAATATTTACTCACTGGTCGATATTTCTCCTGATATGGCCAAGCAAACTATTCATAGTCTAGGGAAATTAATGCGTTATTTATTGTATGAAACTAATAATGAAAAGGTAAGTTTGAAGAACGAAATTACTTTCATGACCAATTATATTGAGTTGATGAAGTTGCGATTGAATGACAATACTACGGTACACTACTCTTTTCCAGATTTGAAAACCGACATACAAATTGCACCGTTACTGTTTATTTCTTTAATCGAAAATGCCTTCAAACATGGAGTTTCTGGGGATAAAGCTTCTGCTGTAGTTTTCGAAATGAAAATTGAAGACAAGCAATTGACATTTTACTCAAAAAATCAAAACTTCCCTAAAACAGATAGTGATAAAAGTGGTTCGGGTATCGGACTTGATAATGTAGAAAAACGACTTTCTTTACTGTATCCAGATCAGTTTTCTTTTATTGAAAAGGTTGAAGAAGGTGTTTTTTCAGTTTGTTTGAAAATCGAAGTATAAATTGGTTTGTTTGGAAAACTTTAAATTTGGAACAATAGCATAAAAAAATTAAATAAAAATGGCGGAGAAAATATCATGTTTGATTGTAGATGACGAACCAATGGCGTTAAACTTAGTGGAAAGCTACGTTTTGAAAACACCTTTTTTAAATTTAGTTAAAAAGTGTCATAGCGGTATTCAGGCGTTGTCGTATTTAGATGAAGAAAAAGTCGATTTGATTTTTTTAGATATCCAAATGCCTGATTTAACGGGTTTGCAACTAGCCAAAGTACTTCCTAAGTCAACAAGAATAATTTTTACCACTGCTTTTGATCAATATGCCATTGAAGGTTTCAAAGCCGAAGCCCTAGATTATTTGCTAAAACCATTCGATTATTCGGAGTTTTTAATGGCTGCTACCAAGGCCAAAGAATGGTTTGAATTGGTTAAAAACCAAGAGAAAAAAGCACCAGAAACACAAGATTTTCTTTTCGTGAAATCAGAATACAAGCAGATAAAAATAAACTTAAAAGACGTTTTATATTTTGAAAGTTTAAAAGATTACGTTAAAATTTGGCTTAAAGCCGAAACTAAACCCATTCTCACTTTAATGAGTTTGAAAACCCTTGAGGAAGAACTGTCATCCGATCAATTTATGCGTGTGCATCGTTCTTTTATCGTTTCATTAAATAACATCGATACTATTGAGCGCAGTCAAATTCTAATCAATAAGCAACGCATTACAGTTTCGGACCAATATAAAAACCAATTTTTAGCATTTGTTTCTAATAACTCATTAGATTGATGTTTTAGAATTGTAAATCAATAAATAAGTGTAACTCATTCCTTGTTTGTTTAAGCATAAAAGAAATTTTTTTAATAAAAACAAAAAGGGTTTTTATTAAAGCGCTCCATAGTAGCCGTTTATTTATCATAACGGCTACGATAATCCATTGTTGCAGAGGAGCGATATGCTCAATTAGATTCTTCAAAACAATATCAGCTCTGTAAGCAAATTTTGCCTTTTGTCTTTTGCCTTTTTACTATAAATGACTACTTTCGCACTTCGATTAAAGAAAAGGATAAAATGAGCACAAAATTTACTGAATACAAAGGACTTGACTTGCCAACAGTAGCATCAGAAGTACTTGATTTCTGGAAGAAAGAAAACATCTTTGAGAAAAGTGTAACGACCCGTGAGGGTAATGAACCATTCGTATTTTTTGAAGGACCACCTTCAGCAAATGGTTTGCCGGGTATTCACCACGTAATGGCACGTGCGATCAAAGATATTTTTTGCAGATATAAAACTCAAAAAGGGTACCAAGTTAAGCGTAAAGCAGGTTGGGATACCCATGGTTTACCTGTGGAATTAGGTACTGAGAAAGAACTCGGAATCACAAAAGAAGATATTGGCACAAAGATTTCCATCGAAGAATATAACGAAGCTTGTAAGAAAACAGTAATGCGTTATACTGACGTATGGAATGATCTTACCGAAAAAATGGGATATTGGGTAGATATGGAAGATCCATATATCACTTACAAACCCAAATATATGGAAACCGTTTGGTGGCTTTTGAAACAAATCTATAGCAAAGATTTGATGTACAAAGGCTACACTATTCAACCATATTCTCCAAAAGCAGGAACTGGATTATCTTCTCACGAGGTGAATCAACCAGGAAGTTACCGTGATGTTACGGATACAACCGTTGTGGCGCAATTCAAAGTAATCAATGAAACTTTACCTGCTGCTTGGCAAGGATTAGGAGAGATCTTAATCTTGGCTTGGACCACTACTCCATGGACCTTACCGTCAAATACAGCGCTTACAGTTGGACCAAAAATTGATTATGTAGTTGTAAAAACATTCAATCAATATACTTTCTTACCTACAAATGTAGTTCTGGCTAAAAACTTAGTTGGAAAACAATTTGGCAAAGGTTTCTTTGCTAGCGAAGAAGCTGCAGATTTTGATAATTACAAAGGAGGAGACAAGAAAATCCCATTCCAAGTTATTGCTGAGGCAAAAGGGGCAGACTTAGTCGGAATCAAATACGAGCAATTAATGCCGTTGGTATTGCCGTATCAAAACGCTGAAAATGCTTTTAGAGTAATTTCGGGTGATTTCGTTACAACAGAAGATGGAACAGGAATTGTACATACGTCACCAACATTTGGTGCTGATGATGCAAAAGTAGCCAAAGAAGCTACTCCAGAAGTACCACCAATGTTAGTTTTGGATGCAGATGGTACTCCGGTACCATTAGTAAACTTACAAGGAAAATTCATCGAAGGATTAGGTGATTATTCAGGTAAGTATGTTAAGAACGAATATTATGACGATGGTGAGGCTCCAGAACGTTCCTTAGACGTAGAAATTGCTATTCAGTTAAAAGAAGAAAACAAAGCATTCAAAGTAGAGAAATACGTTCACAGTTACCCGCATTGTTGGAGAACAGACAAGCCTATCTTATACTATCCGCTAGATTCTTGGTTTATAAAAATCACAGAAGTTAGAGACAGAATGTTCGAATTGAACGAAACGATTAACTGGAAGCCAAAATCGACTGGAGAAGGCCGTTTTGGGAACTGGATTAAAAATGCTAATGACTGGAATTTATCTCGCTCTAGGTTCTGGGGGATTCCATTACCAATTTGGAGAACAGAAGACAAACAAGAAGAAATTCTAATAGGTTCTGTTGAAGAATTATACAATGAAATAGAAAAATCGATCGCTGCTGGTGTTCAAAAAGAAAATCCTTTTAAAGGTTTCGAAATTGGAAATATGGACGAAAGCAATTATGATTTAATCGATTTACATAAAAATGTAGTAGATGAAATCACTTTACTTTCTCCATCTGGAAAACCAATGACGCGTGAAGCTGATTTAATTGATGTATGGTTTGATTCTGGTTCAATGCCTTATGCACAATGGCATTACCCTTTTGAAAACAAAGATAAAATAGATCAAAACAATGACTTCCCAGCTGATTTTATTGCAGAAGGAGTAGATCAAACACGTGGATGGTTTTATACCTTACACGCGATTGCTACTTTAGTTTTTGATAAAGTTGCTTATAAAAATGTGGTTTCTAATGGTTTAGTACTAGACAAAAACGGACAAAAAATGTCTAAACGTTTAGGGAATGCTGCAGATCCATTTGAAACATTAAATGAATACGGTCCTGATGCCACAAGATGGTACATGATCTCTAATGCAAATCCTTGGGACAACTTAAAGTTTGACTTAGAGGGAATTGCTGAGGTGCGTCGTAAATTCTTTGGAACATTATACAATACGTATTCTTTCTTTAGTTTGTATGCAAACATTGATGGATTCAAATATGAAGAAGCGGAGATTCCGGTAAACGAAAGACCAGAAATTGATCAATGGATCATCTCAGCGTTGAATACGTTAGTGAAAGATGTTGATGGTTTTTATGCAGATTACGAGCCTACAAAAGCAGCACGTGCTATCTCTGATTTCGTTCAAGAAAACTTAAGCAATTGGTACGTTCGTTTGTGTCGTCGTCGTTTTTGGAAAGGGGAATATGCACAAGATAAAATTGCTGCATACCAAACTTTGTATACCTGTTTGTTAACCGTAAGTAAGTTAAGTGCACCCATTGCACCGTTCTTCATGGACAAACTTTACAGAGACTTAACGCAAGCAACACAGTCTGAAAAGTTCGATAGTGTACATTTGGCAGAGTTTCCAAAATACGTTGAAAACTTTGTTAATAAATCGTTAGAGAGTAAAATGCAAAAAGCGCAAACCATTTCTTCACTAGTGTTATCACTACGTAAAAAGGAAATGATTAAAGTGCGTCAGCCATTACAAAAGGTAATGATACCAGTTCTTGACGAGAACCAAAGAGCTGAAATAGAGGCGGTTTCTGACCTAATAAAAGCAGAGGTTAATGTTAAAGAAATCTTACTTCTAGACGATGCGTCAGGGGTTTTAGTAAAGCAAATAAAACCTAATTTTAAAGCTTTAGGCCCTCGTTTCGGTAAAGATATGGGCTTGATAGCTAAGCAGATACAAGGTTTTTCTGCAGATCAAATTAACGAGATAGAGGCAAAGGGTACTATTGAAACTGTAATTGCAGGAAATAGTATAACTTTAACTTTGGAAGATGTAGAGATTACATCCCAAGATATAGAGGGCTGGTTGGTTGCAAATTCAAACGGAATCACCGTTGCACTTGACATTGTAATCTCTCCTGAATTGAAAAAAGAAGGGATAGCAAGAGAATTAGTGAATAGAATTCAGAATCTTAGAAAGGATTCCGGATTTGAAGTAACAGATAAAATAAAAGTCTACTTACAAAATAACGCGACGCTAGAAGAAGCAGTTCAAGTAAATGCAGACTATATAAAATCAGAAACACTGACTGAGGAATTAATTTTTACAGCAGCGTTACCTGAAGGAATTGAAATAGAATTTGATGACATAATAACCAAGATAACAATAACTAAATAACAAACCCATGGTAGACGAAGCAACACGATACTCTGACGCCGACTTAGCAGAGTTCAAGGATATAATTCTAAAGAAAATTGACAAGGCTCAAGTAGATTTAGATTTGATAAAAAGTGCTTACATGAATGACTTGAATAATGGGACTGATGATACCTCTCCTACATTCAAAGCATTTGAAGAAGGAAGCGAAAGCATGTCTAAAGAAGCCAATTCACAATTAGCAATACGTCAAGAGAAGTTTATAAGAGACTTGAAAAATGCATTATTCCGTGTAGAAAATAAAACATACGGTTTATGCAAAGTAACTGGTAAGCTAATCAGTAAAGAAAGATTAAAAATTGTTCCTCATGCAACGATGAGTATAGAAGCTAAAAACCTGCAACGATAAGAAATTTAAAATTGCAGCATTAAAATAATCCCAGATACCAACAAATAGTTATAAAATTATTGGTATTTGGGATTTATTTTTTTAGAATTTACCTATTTTTGCGCCAATTAAAATTCTCACAATGTCATTACGAAAAGCGTATCTACTTATCTTCATCATATTAATCATTGATCAAGTCTCTAAAATATTTGTAAAAACTAATTTTATATTAGGTGAAGAAGTTCAAGTTTTTGACTGGTTTAAAATCCTGTTTATAGAAAACGAAGGAATGGCTTGGGGAACCGAAATTCCAGGAACATACGGTAAACTTTTTCTAACATTATTTAGATTAGCTGCCGTAGGCGGTATAGGTTATTGGTTGTGGGATTCTATTGAAAGAAAACACAGTTCTAATTATCTCGTTGTTGCTATCGCTTTGATACTTGCGGGAGCTTTTGGGAACATCATTGATTCTGTTTTTTACGGTGTTATTTTTGACGACAGTCACCAGCAATTAGCAACCCTATTTACAGATCAACCTTACGGAAAGTATTTTCATGGTAAAGTAGTTGACATGTTTTATTTCCCTTTTTGGCACGGAAATTTGCCTAGCTGGTTGCCGTTTTGGGGAGGAAGAGACTTTACTTTTTTCAACGCAATTTTCAACGTTGCTGATATGGCAATATGTGTTGGAGTAGGAATATTAATATTTTTCAATAAAAAAGCATTCAATAAATAAGATATTGCGGTTGTTTATAGGAGCAATTTCCTGCTGTACACTATATCTCTTGTGGCAAACACTGCCACAACAGGATGCCGTTTCCATCAGGGCTAGCGTTTCCGTTTTTCAACAACTATTATATACAAAAGGCAGTGACTATTAATCACTGCCTTTTGTATATATTTAAAAATAGTACCTTTTTATTTTACCATAGAAAGATCTGAAGCGCCTTTTACTTCTGTAGATAACTCACCTAGCCAACCTGCATTGTATTGTGCACCAGTGTAAACTTTTACAAAATCGATACCTTTTAATTTAACTGATTTAGATTGAATGTTTACAGCCCAGTCAATCTCCATGGCATTTCCTCCATAAGTGCTGTATTCAGCGTCATAATTATCAACATATCCCCATTCTAAGGCATCAATCGTAACGTAGCTGCCTGGATTTACAATAGGGAAAACGCGCGTTCCTTTAAATGTAACTTCTTTTTTCTCAGCAATAAATAACGGAAAGTAGTTTTGTTTGTGGTAAGTGTTTACAGTAACATTATCTGCACTTCCTTTGTTGTCTGTCCATAAAACATTAGCATATTCCTCTGGATTTACATAGGTAGTTTCATAATTAAGAATTGTTCGCTCTTTAAAATAATTACTTCCTGCTAGTTCGTACCAAGTATCATCGGCAAGGCCATTTCCATTTTCGTCAAAGGAAACTTGTACAATTCCAGGTTCAGAGAGTCCTTTAAATGCATTTCCATAAACCACAAAATCTTTTTGATCTACACGATTTTCAATTGTATGATCAAAACTAAAAATTACATAACCTCCCCACGCACCTAATGAAAGCGTGTTTGTCTTGTTTCCAATTATTTTTTCGGCATATTCTGGAGTTCCAAAACCAGCATTTATAAACTGTCCTGGCGCCGGTTTGTATTCCATTATTTTAGTAATGAATTCAGTACTTGTTTCCGTTTTTGGACGAAAATATAAAGCATAAGGATCTATCAATTTAATTTGATAACTGCGCTCAATAGTATTGCTTGCTGTTACTTTAAATTTAAGTGTGAAATTTTCAGCTATTTGAGGTACATAATTTAAACTTTGAGTTGTCGCGATTGATTCGTCATTTTTTGACCATTCAAAACTTGCACCCTCAGGTAAGTTTAGAATTTCAGGAGTGATTTTTAAAGTGTCTCCTATTATTAGTTCATAAACACCTTGATACTCTACTTCGGCAAATTGAATTGGTGTAATTGTAGGATCATCAGTGTTAGTACATGATGTGAGCAGCGTGAAGCCACAAAAAAGCAGAAAAATGTAATTGGTTAGTTTGTTTTGCATTTGAATTGTATTAAAATTAATAATTGTGATTAACTTAATTACAAAACAATAAGGAATAAAATATAGGAATAGAAAATCTACCCCAAAGCTATAACTCCCGAAAGCTTTGTTGTTGTGCTTCTTGGCAGGTCTTCTGACTCATTCCACTTTTTAAACCTTCCCATCAAAAAATCTGACAGTGGTAATTTTAAAAAGCATGTCCTGTTTAACAGGAAGAACTTACAGCAGCGGGAACTGTTCAGGATTTACACCTGATTCCCTTTTAATGTATCTACTTGAAATAAATACAACCAAAATGCGGGGCAATATTAGTGATTTTATATTAAATAAAAGTGATGGCCACTTTAAAATCGATAAGTGGTTTCTGGAGTGATGCAATAATCGAGTTGTACATCGCCTTCAAAAATATCCGAAATTATTGTTTCGGCTTCAAAGAAGGATAATCCTATTTTAATTACTTCAGGTTTGCATTCGGCTAAAAATTTATCATAAAACCCTTTGCCATATCCTACTCTATTTCCTTTTTTATCAAATGCTAAAAGCGGAATAAAAACCACGTCTATTTTTTTTGAAGGCACTTCGATTCCGTCTACGGGTTCTGGAATGTTATAGGCATTCTTCTTAATTCGGGTATTATCTGTAAGTAAAAAATGAGTCATTATTCGGGTCTCAAAGTCGGCTTTTGAAACAATAATTTCTTTGTCTTTTCCGGAAAGTAAGTGTAGAATCAACTCAGTATCCACTTCTTTATGTTCTACTATAGGAAGGAAAACATGAAAATAAATTTTATCCCAAATAGGAAGCGTCAGTAACTTATTGGCGATAGCCAAACTATTCTCTTCAATTTCAATTTCGGAAAGATTTTGTCGAAGATTTTTGTATTTCTTTCGGAGTTCTGTTTTAGTGTTTGGCATTTATAAGCGTCTTTGAAATATGATAAACAGCATCACCTTGATAAACAATAGGTGCTTGGTTTGCATTGATAATATACCCGTCATTTGGGGCTTTTATTTTACGCTCAAATTTCCCAAAAGGATCAGTAATAGTAGCTAGAACGGTTCCTTTGGTAACAAATGCACCTACATAACCATTGTCATGTAATAATCCAGAGCATTTAGCACGAATCCATGCTGATTTTTCTATATATATTGTTTTCTTGTTTTGATCTTCATTAAAGTGTTTTGAGTCTAACATATCAAGATGTTGCAGGATTCTTTTGGCACCTTCAACACCGGCATCAGCAACAGGATAATTAATGTCAAGTGATTTTCCGCCTTCAAAAAGCAGCATTTTTACATTTAGTTTTTGACTAGCATTTCTAAAAGTTCCACCAATGTTTTTTGAATATAAAGTAAAAGGGGCATTAAAAGCATCGGCTAAATCTTTAAGATCTTCATTATTAGGAGCAAGTCTTATTTGAGGGGCATTAAATCTACTCGCGCCACCCGCATGAAAATCGACTGCATAATCAACAACAGGCATAATTTCAGTAAGAAGGTGAAAGGCAAAACGACTAGCGAGTGACCCTTTTTTACTTCCAGGAAAAACCCTATTTAAATCCCTACCATCTGGAAATTGACGCGACATATTTACAAAACCAAACATATTTATTACTGGAATACAAATAGTTGTACCTCGTTTTGGTTTATTGATTTTTTTAGAAACTAGCTGACGAACAATTTCAACACCATTTATTTCGTCACCATGAATTCCAGCAGAAAAAAGAACTGTAGGGCCGTCAATTTTAGAACGCTGTACAATTATTGGAATCTTAAGTTTTGTAGCGTTATGGAGTTTTGCGATTTCCATGTTAATGGTTTTGCTTTGTCCTGGCAAAATAGTTTCTCCTAGGATGGTAATGGTTTTTGCGTTTTTCATATTGAATTAAAAGCTAAAAATAGAAATAATTATTTTGAATTCGTAAATTTGAAAATAAATAAGCAGAGGTTTGTAAAATTAACACCCTCAAATAGGAAAGTTGCAGTAAACGGCATCTTTTTTGAAATAAAAACACAATGGATAAACCAACTCTCCAGCTCCAGATACAAACTCTACCAGATAGTCCTGGCGTTTATCAATATTATGATAAAGAAGGGAAAATTTTATATGTGGGTAAAGCAAAAAATCTAAAAAAACGAGTTGCTTCGTATTTTAATAAAATTCACGATACGGCCAAAACAAACGTATTGGTTAAGAAAATAGTAACAATAAAGCACATTGTAGTTCCTACAGAAACTGATGCGCTTTTATTAGAAAATAACCTGATAAAAACATTGCAACCGCGTTACAATGTTTTACTACGTGATGATAAAAGTTACCCTTGGATTTGCATCAAGAAAGAGCCTTTCTCTCGCATTTTTGCCACTAGAAGGATGATTAAGGATGGCTCTGAATATTTTGGCCCGTATACTAGTTTTAAAACAGTTAACACTATTTTAGAATTGATAAAAGAATTGTACCCTTTACGAACATGTAATTATGATTTAAGCCAATCGAATATTGATAGCGGTAAATTTAAAGTTTGTTTAGAGTATCATATTGGCAATTGTAAAGGGCCTTGTGAAGGGTATGAAAGTTTAGAAAATTATCAAAAACAAGTAGATGCTATTCGGGAAATACTAAAAGGGAATTTCAAGGAAAGCATGAAGGATTTTAAACGGGTAATGATTGAACTTGCTCAAGACATGCACTTTGAAGAAGCACAAAAAATAAAAGAAAAAATAGAAGTACTTGAGAATTATCAATCGCGTTCTACGATTGTGAACCCAAAAATCACTAACATAGACGTTTTCTCAATCATATCAGACGAAGCGGCAGGTTTTGTAAACTTTTTACAAATTTCGCATGGTGCTATTATTCGCTCGCACACCATGGAAATTAAGAAAAAACTGGAAGAAACTGATGAAGAATTATTAGAACTAGCCATAATAGAGCTAAGGGAGCGCTTTCAGTTATTGTCTAAAGAAATTATTGTGCCTTTTAAAGTAGATTTGGGCGAACAAATAAAAGTGACAGTACCGCAACTTGGGGATAAAAAACAAATTTTAGACTTATCGATTCGCAATGCAAAATTTTACCGCATTGAGCAATTAAAGCAATTACAAATCGTTGACCCTGATAGGCATACTAACAGGATCATGGCGCAAATGCAAAAAGACTTGCGATTACCTGTTGAACCAAGGCATATTGAGTGTTTTGACAATTCTAATATTCAGGGTACAAATCCTGTTGCTGCTTGTGTGGTTTTTAAAGATGGAAAGCCCAGTAAAAAAGATTACCGTCATTTTAATATAAAAACAGTCGAAGGACCAGATGATTTTGCCTCTATGACAGAGGTAGTTTATAGGAGGTACAAAAGGTTACTTGATGAAAATGAACCGTTGCCTAACTTAATTATTATTGATGGAGGTAAAGGGCAATTATCAGCAGCGTTAAAGAGTTTAGATGATTTAGAGTTGCGTGGAAAAATTGCAATAATCGGAATTGCAAAAAGACTAGAGGAGTTATTTTATCCTGGGGACTCAGTACCTTTATATTTAGATAAAAAATCAGAAACTTTAAAAGTGATTCAGCAATTGCGAAATGAGGCACATCGTTTTGGGATTACACATCATCGCGATAAACGGAGTAAAGCGGCATTAAATTCTTCAATAGAATCAATTCCCGGAATAGGCGAGAAGACTATGCTAACACTGATTCAGCATTTTAAAAGTGTAAAAAGATTAAAATTAGCCACAGAAAAAGATATTACTGCGGTAATAGGTGTGTCTAAAGCAAAAAAAATTGTCGACTTTTACAAAACTATAACCTAATAATCGTTTGGAAGCGAATTGTTAAAGGAATAAATCCCTAAAAATAATAATTATTTATGAAGCAGTATAAACTTTTAATATTCACGCTTTTCTTTTGTTTGAGTGTATTTTCGCAAGAGCAAAACCGACCTAAAATAGGGTTAGTGCTTAGCGGAGGAGGAGCCAAAGGATTTGCGCATATAGGTGTTTTAAAAGTTTTAGAAGATGCAGGAATTAAGATTGATTATATAGGAGGAACCAGTATGGGAGCAGTCATAGGGGGGTTGTATGCTTCAGGTTATACCGCTTCACAGATTGATTCTGTTTTTCAAAAAACTAATTTTGATGAGTTAATAAATGATTTTGTACCTAGGTCTTCAAAGAATTTCTACGAAAAAAGAAATGATGAATTATATGCCTTAGTATTGCCTTTTACTAAGTTTAGAGTGGGCATTCCAGAGGCCCTTTCTAAAGGAATGTACAATTTTAACTTAATTAGTAAATTAACTCGTAATGTAAGGCATGTTAGGGATTTCAATAAATTACCAATTCCTTTTTTATGTATTGGTACTGATATAGAAACTGGAAAACAAGTCATATTGGATAGCGGTAACTTGCCGCAAGCTATAATTGCTAGTGCGGCGTTTCCGTCGTTATTTTCACCTGTAGAGGTCGACGGTAAATTACTGGTTGATGGAGGTGTTACTAATAATTATCCTATTGATGAAGTTAGAAAATTAGGTGCTGATATTATTATAGGTGTTGATGTTCAAGATGATTTGTTAACTAGAAAATCTTTAAAAGATGCAACACGTATTCTAGTTCAAATAACCAACCTGCATTCCATTGAAAAAATGAAAGAGAATGTAGCTCAAACAGATATTTATATTAAGCCAGATATTAAGGACTACGGCGTTATCTCTTTTGATAAAGGAAATGAAATTATCAAAAAGGGAGAAAATGCTACGTTTGCAGTGTATGATAAAATTCAACAACTAGCTGAAGGACAAACAGCTTATGTGAAACCAAAAATGATTATCAATAAAGATAGTTTAGAAATAAAGGATATAAATATCAATCATTTAGATGATTTTACAAGAGATTATGTACTTGGAAAATTACGTTTTAAACCCAACACTAAAATTAGTTATGAACAGTTAGAGCGTGGGATAAACAATATCAATGCTACACAAAACTTTAGTGTTATCAATTACTCTTTAGATGCTAACAATGGTGATGATAATTTGAGTTTGCAATTAAAAGAGAATCAAACAAAATCTTTTCTGAAATTTGGTTTGCATTATGACGGCTTGTTTAAAAGTGGTATTTTAATTAATCTAACTCGTAAAAAGACATTTTTTAAAAATGATATTGCTTCTTTAGATGTTGTTTTAGGAGATAACTTCAGGTACAATTTTGATTATTATATTGAGAATGGCTATAATTTAAGTTTTGGGTTCAAGTCAACTTTAAATCAATTTAACCGTAATGTAGTGAGCCAGTTAGGTGGTTTAGACCTTGCAGATGTAAGCGTAAATAATATTAATGTTGATTTTTTAGACGTTACCAGTCAATTTTATTTTCAATCTTTATTTGTTCAAAAATTTTTAATAGGTGGAGGGTTAGAGTATAAATACCTCAAAATAAATTCAGAAACGGTAACTGCAACTGCGCCTGTAATTGATAAAAGTAGTTATGCAAGTGTTTTTGGATACATGAAATACGATTCTTTTGATGATAAAGACTTTCCTACTAGAGGATGGTTTTTCTCAGGAGATATAAAGTCGTTTTTATTATCATCAGATTATACAAAATCTTTTGAGCCTTTTAGTATTGCAAAAGCAGAATTTGGATTAGCAGCAACTTTATTTAAAAAAGCCACTATAAAGTTTCAAACAGAAGCTGGTTTTTCTTTTGGAGATCAAAGCGTACCGTTTTTTAATTTTATTTTAGGTGGTTATGGATATAAAACATTTAATAATTTTAGACATTTTTACGGTTACGATTTTTTAAGTATTGCTGGAGATAGTTACATAAAAACTACAGGTACGGTTGATTATCAAATATTTAAAAACAACCATGTTAATTTTACGGCTAATTTTGCTAATTTAGGAAATAGAATATTCGACTCTGTAGACTGGATTTCGATACCTAAATATTCGGGTTATGCTGTAGGTTATGGATTAGAAACGGTTATTGGCCCCATAGAAATTAAGCACTCTTGGTCTCCCGAAAATTCAAAAGGATACACTTGGTTTAGTGTAGGATTTATGTTTTAAATTTAATTTATTTCAATAATAATTCCGATATTTGTTATAATGAAAACAAAATGGGCAGGTTTGTTAACGTATCTTCAATTCCTTATCAAGAGAAATCCTGAATAGGGTACTCTTTTTTGATTTAGAATAGCAAATTTCAAAGCCTTCTAGCTTTATTTAGTTACACTTTAAACAAAAAAACATGCCATTATATCATAAATTAGGGACTTTTCCTCAAAAAAGACACACGCAATTTGTAAAACCAGATGGAGGTTTTTACTACGAACAGTTATTTGGTGCCGAAGGGTTTCATGGTCACGCCTCTTTATCTTACCATGTTCATAGGCCAACACAGATTAAAGAAATACTTAAATCGTATTCAGTAGAACCAAAAATTGCCATTGGTAAAAACATAAAATCATTGCTTCTTAAAGGTTTTGAATTGAAACCAGCCGATGATTTCTTAGAAAGTCGCAAACCCATGTTAGTCAATAAAGACTGTACAATAGGACTTGCCGCACCCCGAAAATCACTTACAGAATATTTCTATAAAAATGCCGATGCCGATGAAATGATTTTCATCCATAAAGGGAAAGGAAAATTACGCACTATGTTAGGGAATATCCCTTTTGAGTACGGAGATTATCTGATTATTCCTCGCGGAATCATATACCAAATTCAATTTGATACCGAAGATAATCGCTTGTTCTACGTCGAGTCGTTTGCGCCTTTTTATACTCCAAAACGTTATAAAAACGAATCTGGACAACATTTAGAACATTCTCCTTTTTGCGAACGTGATTTTATCTTGCCAAGCGAGCTAGAAACACACGACGAAAAAGGCGACTTTTTAATCAAAATCAAAAAAGAAGGCATGATGCACGAAGTGGTTTATGCCACGCATCCTTTTGATGTAATAGGTTGGGACGGATACAATTTTCCATACGGATTTAGTATTCACAATTTCGAACCAATAACTGGGCGTGTACACCAACCGCCACCGGTGCATCAAACATTTGAAACCGCTACATTTGTTGTTTGTTCCTTCGTGCCAAGGTTGTATGATTACCACCCAAAATCAGTTCCGGCACCTTACAATCACAGTAATATCGACAGTGATGAAGTATTGTATTATGTTGATGGCGATTTTATGAGCCGCAACAATATCGAGCAAGGACACATCACCTTGCACCCAAAAGGGATTCCGCACGGTCCAGCACCAGGAGCAATGGAACGCAGTATTGGGCATAAAGGCACAGAAGAGTTGGCAGTTATGGTCGATACGTTCCGTCCGTTGATGGTTACCGAGGAAGCAATGGGACTTGATGACGGTCAGTACTATAAATCTTGGGTAGAGTAAGTAGTATTTGCTTGCAATAAAATAACCACATTATAATTTTCATTTTGATTAGTTTTATAGGTAGGAGCAATTTCCTGCTGTTCGCTAAATCTTTATGTTTTTAAAGAAAAAACATAAAGGATACCGCTACCATCAGGGCTAGGATTAAGTGCAATTAACACACAAATTTTAAATTAGAAAAAATCAGTAAAAATCAATTTTATCCGCTTCATTCGCGTTTCAAAATTAGATTTCGCATAAAAATAAACACAATGGCAAAAGAAGTAAAATCAGTAGAATACGGATTAGAGAAAATATTTGAAGGAGCACAAGATTTCCTTCCGTTATTAGGAACTGATTATGTAGAATTCTATGTAGGAAACGCAAAACAATCCGCTCATTATTATAAAACAGCTTTCGGTTACCAATCATTGGCGTATGCCGGACTAGAAACAGGAGTAAGAGATAGAACGTCTTATGTTTTAAAACAAGACAAAATACGTATTGTATTAACGACGCCTTTAACACAAGACTCACCTATTCATGAGCATTTAAGAAAACACGGTGACGGAGTAAAAGTAGCTGCTCTTTGGGTTGAAGATGCAACTAGCGCTTACGAAGAAACTATGAAACGTGGCGCACGTTCATTTATGGAGCCAACTGTAGAAAAAGATGAGCATGGAGAAGTAGTGCGTTCTGGAATTTACACTTATGGAGAAACAGTTCATATATTCGTTGAGCGTAAAAACTACAACGGTGTTTTCTTGCCAGGCTATAAAGAATGGAAATCAGATTATAACCCAACACCAACAGGTTTAAAGTACATTGACCACATGGTAGGAAATGTAGGTTGGAACGAAATGAACACATGGGTGAAGTTCTATGAAGAGGTGATGGGATTTGTAAACTTCCTTTCTTTTGATGACAAACAAATCAATACAGAATATTCTGCTTTGATGAGTAAAGTAATGTCAAACGGAAATGGTAGGATTAAATTTCCAATCAATGAACCAGCCGAAGGAAAGAAAAAATCACAAATCGAAGAGTACTTAGATTTCTATGGAGGTCCAGGAATACAACATATAGCAATAGCTACTGATGATATTATTAAAACAGTAAGTGAATTAAAAGCAAGAGGAGTTGAGTTTTTATCAGCGCCACCACATACTTATTATCAGGCAATTCCAGAACGTTTGGGAGAGCACATGAAAATGATGAAAGAAGATTTAGGTGAAATAGAAAAGTTAGCCATCATGGTAGATGCCGATGAAGAAGGGTATTTATTGCAAATTTTTACTAAACCAGTACAAGATAGACCCACCTTGTTTTTTGAAATTATTCAAAGAATGGGAGCCAAAGGTTTTGGAGCGGGAAATTTTAAAGCACTTTTTGAATCAATCGAGAGAGAACAAGAATTACGAGGAACTTTGTAAAAACGTCTTTTTTTTGCATTATGTGAAAAAATAACTATTCAAACAGTTCGAATTTTATCAATGATTTGTTAAACTTTTTTTTTAGTTTTCATATCTAGTTTTGTTAACTACCTTTGCACTCGCAAAATGGAAGGGGTGGTTTCCTTCCGATTTGATATAAATTTCATAATTTATAGTTTTTTGGTTAGTTAATAGCATAAAAACTCAGTCATTATTTGACTGAGTTTTTTTGTTTTAATATATTTGGAACAAAATTTGCAACTTACTACAATAAATAGAAAAAGTAAATTATGAAAAAAATAATCCTATTCTTCTTATTGGTACTAACAGTAAGTTTTGATAACCGCAACCAAGACGCCTACGATGTAGGAGAATGGTTTAAATTTCGTATCCACTACGGATTAGTTAATGCAGGCTACGCCACACTTGAGGTCAAAGATGCTACAATAAATAACAAAAAAGTATTTCATGTTGTGGGTAAAGGGTACACAACTGGTATGTCTCGTTTTTTCTTTAAAGTAGATGATTTATATGAAAGCTATATTGACAAAGAAACCGGAAGTCCGTATCGATTTGTTAGAAAAATTGACGAAGGTGGCTACAAAAAAAATCAAGAAGGCTTTTTTAATCAATCATCAAATAGAATTCTCGTAAAAGATTATAAAAACAATAATGAGAAAACGTTTGTAATTCCTAGAAACACACAAGATATTTTATCGGCATTTTATTATTTAAGAAACTATCCAGGGATCGAAAAGATCAATACAGGGGAGTCTATTGCTATAGATATGTTCTTTGATGATGAAACAACAAAATTTAAGTTAAAGTTTGTAGGTCGTGAAAATATTACGACTAAATTTGGCGTTGTCTCTTCAATGATTTTTAAACCCCTTGTGCAATCAGGCCGTGTATTTAAAGAGCAAGAAAGTTTGACAGTGTGGATTTCAGATGATGATAATAGACTGCCTATTAGAATAAAAGCAGACCTAGCAATTGGCTCGCTAAAAGCAGACTTAGATGGTTATAAAGGATTAAACAATACGTTTAAAATAAAAAAATAATGAGCATTAATGAAAATAGAGAAGCTATTTTAAAAGAAATAGAGCTTAAATACGATGCTATAAATCAAAAAACCGATACGCATCTTGAAGGTTTGTTGTGGGCAAAACCAATTAATTACTGGGACTACATTCAAACTGATGCGTTACTGAGCTTACAAACACAAAGAACTACGCTTCCTGATGAAATGGTTTTCATCATGTACCATCAAGTAAATGAATTGATTTTCAAGATGATTCTATGGGAAATGCAGCAAATATGTCATAGTGACAATATAAATACTGGTTTTTTTACCGAAAGGATTA
Organism: Flavobacterium gelidicaeli; assembly: GCF_013294005.1. Lineage (GTDB taxonomy): Bacteria > Bacteroidota > Bacteroidia > Flavobacteriales > Flavobacteriaceae > Flavobacterium. The sequence continues at coordinate 99,356 of NZ_JABSNK010000002.1, read as the reverse complement.
TGCGTGTAAGTCGCTATTTTGACATGCTCACCACGTCTTTTAGTATTATGGAAGAAGGTATGGAAGTGGAGCAATATATGAAATTTAGAACGACGTTAACTCCTGCAAGTGGGTTTCAAAGTGCACAATACCGTTTAATAGAATTCACATCAACTGATTTGATTAATCTAATTGATAATCGCTTCAGAGGTAAAATTGATAGAAATACACCTTACGAAAATGCTTTTGAGCACTTATATTGGCAGGCGGCAGGAAAAGACTATACAACTGGTAAAAAATCATTTTTATTAGAGGAATTTGAGCGCAAGTACAAAGACGTGTTTTTAAAACACATGGAACAATACAATTCTATAAATATTTGGCAAAAATTCAAACAACTTCCTGAATTAGACCAAAAAAATCCTGACCTTGTAAAAGCAATGCGTCATTTTGACCATACAGTGAATATTACTTGGGTAATGCAGCATCTTAATGTAGCTATAAAGTATATTGATCACAGCGGAAAAGGAGATGGAGAAGCTACTGGTGGTAGTGATTGGAAAAAGTATATGCATCCAAAATACCAACGAAGAATCTTTTTTCCAGAATTGTGGAGTGAGGAAGAGTTGGCAAATTGGGGTCTTGAAAAATAAGTTGAATTAGAAAAAAACACACATAGTTTGAAGCAAGTATTAATAATTATCATGGTATTGACAACAATACTATCTTGTAATAAATCCGAAGATAAATCTGAAAATAAATTGCCAATTAAAAAGGTGAAAGCAGTTGCGGAGAATTCTGATTTTGGCTTTAATTTTTCTGATTATAATGTAGTACAAGACACGGTAAGAAAAGGGGATACTTTTGGTACAATTATAAACAAGCAAAACATTGGTGACAGGAAAGTGTATGAAATTGTTGAAAGTGTAAAAGATACTTTTGATGTTCGCATTATTAGGCCTAATAAGGCTTATACTATGTTGCGATCTAAGGATAAGAAAAACAAATTAGAGGTTTTTGTGTACCAACCAGATGCTTTAAGTTATTATATTTTTGATTTACGTGATTCAGTTATTGTAGCACATAAAAAAACGAGACCTATTACTATTAGAAGACGTACAATAGGAGGTGTTTTAAAAGGCTCTTTGTCTGAAACTTTAGGAAATGCAGGAGTAGAAGCTGCTTTAGCTAATAGAATAACTAAGATTTATTCGTGGTCAATTGATTTCTTTAAATTAAAAAAAGGCGATCGCTACGGAATTACTTTTACCGAAAGGTTTATTAACGATTCTATTTATGATGGAGTTGACGAACTAGAAGCTTCGTTCTTTGAATACAAGGGGAAGTTTGTTTATGCTTTTCCTTTTGCTCAAAATGAATCTACTGGCAAAGTTGAATATTATGATGAAGAAGGGAAAACGTTAAAAAACTTTTTTCTAAAAACGCCTATTAAATTTAGTAGAATTACTTCCCGTTTTACAATGAATAGATTTCACCCCGTACAACACCGCTGGAAAGCACATAAAGGAACAGATTATGCAGCTCCAACAGGGACGCCTATAACAACTACTGCTTCAGGAGTAGTTGAACAAGCAGGTTATACTGCGGGTAATGGTAATTTTGTCAAAGTCAAACACAACGGAACTTATTCTACGCAATATTTACACATGTCAAAAATATTAGTTAGACGAGGTCAGCATGTTAATCAAGGAGATGTAATAGGAAGAGTAGGGAGTACTGGCTTAGCAACGGGTCCTCATGTTTGTTACCGTTTCTGGAAAAATGGAGTTCAAGTTGATGCTTTAAAGTTAAATTTGCCAAGTGGAGAACCTATGGAAGGAACTAATAAAGCCCGTTTTTTAAAGAAAATAACACCACTAAAATTAGAATTAGACAGTATTGCTAATTTGTAAATAAAATTTTTAGATTAAACTTGTTTTATAGATATAAAATTTAATATGAGGCTCCAAGTTGTCAATTTGATAATTTGGAGCTTTATTTTTATCGAAAGTAACGCTGCGAAGAATGTTGATTTTCGTATTTGTTTGAAAGGGTTTATTAGTTAAAACATATTTCAGTATTTTTACAACCATTAAACACTTGAACTAAAAAAAATGGCTTTACAAACAATTAACCCAACAACAACTCCGTCTTGGAGCAAACTTCAGCAGCATTTTGAAGTTATGCAAAATGTTTCTATGCAAGAAATGTTTAAAGAGGACGCTGCGAGAACAACAAAATTCAATATAAAATGGAATGATTTTTTACTTGATTACTCTAAGAACAGAATAAATCAAGAGACTATTTCGTTACTTTTAGATTTGGCAAACGAAATGGGATTGAAAAATGCTATCACGGATTATTTTGATGGAGAGATTATAAATCAAACCGAAAATAGAGCAGTACTACATACTGCTTTACGAGCAAAAGAAAATGCGGTAGTAAATGTAAATGGAGAGAATGTTATTCCAGAAGTTTATGCTGTAAAAGATAAAATAAAAGAATTTTGCCATGAAGTTATATCGGGTGATAGAAAGGGTTATACAAGCAAGGCTTTCACTGATGTTGTTAATATTGGTATTGGAGGTTCTGATTTAGGCCCTGCTATGGCAGTTGAGGCTTTACAGTATTATAAGAACCACTTAAACGTGCATTTTGTTTCAAATATTGATGGGGATCATGTAAATGAAATTATAAAGAAATTAAATCCCGAGACTACACTTTTTGTTATTGTTTCTAAAACATTTACAACTCAAGAAACGCTAACAAATTCTGAAACTATAAAAAAATGGTTTTTAAATAGTGCTATACAAAAAGATATTGCCCAACATTTTGTTGCAGTTTCAACTAATATTGAAAAAGTAACACAATTCGGAATCAATCCTGACAATGTTTTTCCAATGTGGGATTGGGTAGGCGGACGTTTCTCGTTGTGGAGTGCTGTGGGTTTAACAATTAGTCTTGCAGTAGGTTTTGACAATTTTGAGGAGTTGTTAAATGGGGCAAATGAAATGGACGATCACTTCAAAACAGCTGATTTTGATAAAAATATCCCAGTCGTCTTAGCTTTATTAAGTGTTTGGTACAATAACTTCTTTGGAGCCGAAAGTGAAGCGCTAATTCCCTACACACAGTATTTACAAAAATTGGCGCCTTATTTACAGCAAGGCACAATGGAGAGTAACGGCAAGAGTGTAGGGAGAGATGGTAAGGTAGTAAATTATGAGACCGGTACGATTATTTGGGGAGAGCCAGGTACAAATGCGCAACATGCCTTTTTTCAATTGATTCATCAAGGAACTAAATTAATTCCTTCTGATTTTATAGGTTATGTAAAACCTTTATATGGAGACCAGGACCATCATAATAAATTAATGTCAAACTTTTTTGCGCAAACCGAAGCATTGATGCAAGGAAAGTCTAAAGAAAAAGTCCAAGCTGAATTTGACAAACAAGGGTTAAAAGCATCAAAAGCAGCATTTTTATTACCTTTTAAAGTATTTGAAGGCAATAAGCCTACTAATACGTTATTGATTGAGCAGCTAACCCCTAAGACATTAGGATCGTTAATTGCTTTATATGAACATAAGATTTTTGTTCAAGGAATAATCTGGAATATCTTTAGTTTTGATCAATGGGGAGTAGAATTAGGTAAACAGTTGGCTAGCTCTATATTAAGCGAAATTGAAACTGGAAAAATAGCCAATCATGATAGTTCAACTTCCTTTTTATTGAACTATTATTTAGATAAAAAATAAAATTCTGTTTAATTTTATATAAAAAAACCTGATTTTTAATAAAAAGTCAGGTTTTTTTTAGCTTTTACAGTTGTGACTTTTTCAGGGAATTGTTTGCTGAATTAGCAGGTTTTAGGCCTTGTGTATCAGAGTTTATAAGGTATTTTTATAAGAATAGCTTCTTTGCTGAATTTAATCAAAATACCACTATGTGAAAAAAAATAATTTTTCTTAACGTTGTCTTAACTTTTTACGGAAAATAAGTTATAATTTTGCCAAAAATAATAAACTAAACAAAAATGAAAACAATGAAAAATTGGTTATTCTCTGGATTTATGTTTTTAATAGCAGTTTCTGCTTTTTCTCAAGGGAAAGTTACAGGAACCGTTACTGATGGACAAGGTTCTTTACCTGGTGCAAATGTTGCTATGAAAGGATCTAAAGTTGGAGTTTCAGCAGATTTCGACGGTAAATTTTCAATTAATTCTACAACAGGTACAGGAGAATTAGTTATTTCTTTTATAGGTTACGAAAATAAAATTATAAAATTTTCTGTAGCAGATGGTGGAACGGTAAATTTAGGATTTATTGTTTTGAAATCAAACTCTAATGAGTTAAGCGAGATTATCGTTAAAAGTAGTGTTGTCGATGTAGCTAAGGATAGAAAAACTCCTGTAGCTGTTTCTACTATTAAAGCTTCAGAAATTCAAGAGAAATTAGGTTCTCAAGAGTTTCCTGAGATTTTAGCTAATACGCCTTCTGTATACGCTACTAAATCTGGTGGAGGTTTTGGTGATTCAAGAATTAATATTCGTGGTTTTGATCAAAATAATATTGCAGTGATGATTAATGGTGTTCCTGTTAATGATATGGAAAACAATTCTGTTTATTGGTCAAACTGGGCAGGTCTATCTGATGTTACTTCTGCAATGCAAGTACAAAGAGGTTTAGGTTCATCTAAATTAGCGATTTCTTCTGTAGGGGGAACAATCAACGTTATTACAAGAACTTCTGATATGAAAGAAGGTGGTTCTATAGGTATAACGTCAGGTAATGATGCTTATTTGAAAGTTCAAGGGGCTTACAATACGGGAGTTATGGCTAATGGTTTGTCTGCATCTATATTGTTGAGTTCTACTACTGGAGATGGTTATATTGATGGAACAAAATTTGAAGGTAAGAATTATTTTATAGCATTTGGTTATAAAGCAAATGAAAAACATGATTTTCAGTTTACCTTTACAGGCGCTCCTCAATGGCATAATCAAAGATCTTCATACTTAAAGATTTCAGACTATAGTAAGTATAGTGCAGATGGAGGACTTGATACTAAGTATAACTCTGATTGGGGTTATAAAGGAGGTAAGGAGTATTCATATTCAAGAAATTTTTACAGTAAACCAGTTGCTTCGATTAACTGGGATTATAAAATAAATGATATAACAAAGTTATCTACAGTTCTTTATGGTTCATGGGGACGTGGAGGAGGAACAGGTGCCCTTGGAAAAAGCCCTTATTCTACAACAAGAACGGCTGATGGGTTATTACAGTTTGATGAATTGGTTAAGTACAATACAGGTCAAGTAAATACTTTAGGAGCTACTTCATTGACTCCTACTGGTGGTCAATATATTGCGAATAGTAAAGATGGATATGTTAGAAGAGCTTCTATTAATTCTCACAACTGGTATGGGGCTGTAATTAATTTAAATAATAAATTATCTGAAACATTAACTCTTGATCTAGGAATTGACGCAAGAACTTATACTGGTTTTCATTTTAGAAATATAAGTGATTTATTGGGAGCTGATGGATATTTGGATAATTCAGATATTAATAACCCTAATAGAACATTGAACAAAACCTATGATTCTTCTGCTAGTTTAAACCCTTTTAGCAATGTAAAAGATCAAGAGAAAATTGTTTATAATAATAATGGTAAAGTAACTTGGTTAGGTGTTTTTACACAACTTGAATACTCTAAAGATAATATATCTGCATTCTTACAAGGTGCGGTTTCACAACAAGGGTTTAAAAAAGAAGATCCTTTTACTTATTTAACTACTGATCCTTTATATGCAACAGATTATAAAAATATCATTGGTGGAAATATTAAAGGTGGTCTGAATTACAATATTGATGACAAAAACAATGTATTTGTAAATTCAGGATTTTACTCAAAACAACCTAACTTTAGTTCAGTTTATAGAAATAATAAATCAATTGTCGCTGATAATTTAGTTAATGAAAAAGTTGTAGGTTTAGAAGCAGGTTATGGTTTTCGTACATCAAAATTTAATGCTACATTAAATGTTTATTATACATCTTGGAAAGATAGATTTCAAAGATTATCTGATCCTGATTTTACAAATAACAGATATGGTTACTATGAAGCTAACGGTGTGAATGAGGTTCATACAGGTGTTGAGCTTGAAATGACGGCTAAGCCATTACCTAAATTGAGTTTTACTGCAATGATTTCTGTAGGTAACTGGAAGTATAATGGTAATGCTAAATTTGACAGATTTGATAGCAATAATGCTAAATTTGAGTCTGGGGAATTATTCTTAGATGATGTTAAAGTAGGTGATGCTGCTCAAACTACTGCTAGTTTAGGTGCTAAATATGAAATTTTTGAAGGATTTAGTATTGATGCAAATTATAGAATTGCAAATGAATTATTTGCTTCAATTGATCCTGCTACTTACTTAACAGCTGATAATCAAGGGACTTTAGAATTACCTTCTTACGGTTTAATGGATGCTGGTTTATCTTATAAATTACCATTAGGTAGTAAAAATAAAAATTCTATTAATTTTAGATTTAATATGAATAACGTTTTAAATGAAACATACATAGCAGAATCTAAAACTAATATTTTTGTTACTGATGCAACTACTCCAACTTATGATGGTATTGCTACCGATAATAAAGTTTGGTTTGGTTTTGGAAGAACTTGGAACTTTAGTGTTCGTTACAACTTCTAATCAAATAATAAAATTTATAAAAACCCTCATTTCATTCGAAATGGGGGTTTTTTTTATCCCTTTTTTACTTATATTTGTTTTTAAAAAATAGTTTATTTATGTACGATTTTATTCAAAAATTTCACTCAGGTTGGGCTTATTTAGCTCTTTTATTATTAGTAATTGCAGTAGCTAATTCACTTATAGGGCATTTCTCTAAAAAGGAATTTACAGCAACTGATAGAAAAATTGCGTTATTTGGTCTTATAGGAACGCACACACAATTGCTAGTTGGTTTAATTCTATACTTTGTGTCGCCTCTAGGTTTTGCTTCTTTAGGAAATATGTCAGATAAAGCGATACGTTTAACTTCGCTTGAGCATCCTTTAATTAATATTATTGCTATTGCTTTAATAACTATCGGTTGGTCAAAACATAAAGAATTGTTGACAAGCGAATCAAAATTTAAAACATTTGCCATTTTTTACACCTTAGGTTTACTTCTTATCTTGAGTAGAATACCTTGGAATTTGTGGTTTAAAAACTAAAAAAAAAGTCCTCTTTGCAGGACTTTTTTTATCTAGGTATGGTTTTTGTAAAATACAGATTGAAATAAAAATAATATGAAAAAATTTATTACACCATTTTTTTTAATTGCTATAATTGGTTTTGCTGCCAGCCAAAGCGCTATAGCAGAAAGGGTTAAGACTACGTTACAAAAAACGACTATTCAAAAAGATACACTTAAAAAAAGTAAAAATGTAGTAGCTGTTCAACCAGAAGCGGCAAAAGATACCATCGCTGAAAAATACGGTAAGTTAAGCCCCTATAAAACCAATGCACATGCGTCCTATTACGCAGATAAATTTCATGGTAGAAAAACAGCGAGTGGTGCACTATTTAATATGCATAAATATACAGCAGCACATAAAAAATTCCCTTTTGGAACCATGTTAAAAGTTACCAATCAGGTTAATGGAAAATCGGTTATTGTCGAAGTTAATGATCGTGGTCCTTTTGTAAGGTCTAGAGAAATTGACCTTTCTAAAAAAGCCTTTATGGAGATTGCTAAAAATAAAGGAATTGGTGTGATGACTGTAACAATTGAAGTTTTTTCAAAGTAATATTACCAATTTATAAAAGAGTTTTTACTTAAATAAGCATTGTAATAACGGCTGTCCCGAGTAACTTCTTGACCTAACCATAATGGCTTTTCAAAAATTTCTGTTTCTGATTTTAGCTCAATCTCAGCCATTATTAAGCCTTCGTTTTCACCATAGAATTCGTCAACTTCATAAGTGTGTTCGCCTACCTTTACTTCATAACGGGTTTTATCAATAATGCCTTTTTCGCAAAGTAATAAAAGGCTTTCTGCTTCATTAATTAGGATTTCTTTTTCCCATTCAAATCGTGACATTCCACTTTCGCTTGATGCGCCTTTAATGGTCAAGAAAGCTTTGTTTCCTTTAATTCTAACCCTAACGGTTCTTTCAGGAACAGCGCTTAAGTAGCCTTGTTTTATACGGTTTTTAGAAAAAGCCTCTTCTTTGAAGGCGTTTGATGTAACCAAAAATTTGCGTTCTATTTCAATCATTTTATCTGTTTTTTTTAAGGAGCTATTCCAGCTGTCCGCTGTATCTTTTTATCTTGCACTTATTTTAAAAACATGGAATAAGTGCAAGATAAAAAGGATGCCGCTTCCATCTGGGCTAAAAAGCGTATCCAAATATATTAAATTTATTTAACAGCAATGGCGTTTCATTTTATATAAAATGGCTATAAATTTGTAAAATGATAGCTAGCATTCCTAACCGAAAAATTATTCATATAGACATGGACGCATTTTATGCCTCTGTGGAGCAAATGGACAACCCTGCGTTAAAGGGAAAGCCTATTGCAGTTGGAGGTTCAGAAAATCGAGGGGTAGTTGCAGCCGCAAGCTATGAAGCTAGAAAGTTTGGAGTTCGCAGTGCTATAAGTGGTGTTATGGCTAAAAAAAATTGTCCTAACCTTATTTTTGTCTCTCCTAGATTTGAACGCTATAAAGAGATTTCTAAGCAAATTCATAAAATATTTAAAGATTATACAGATCTCGTAGAGCCTTTGTCCCTTGATGAAGCCTATCTTGATGTGACCCACAATAAAAAGGGTGCAACCAGTGCAAGTTTATTAGCAGAGGAGATTAGATTGCGAATTTTTAATGAAGTTGGTTTAACTGCATCTGCAGGGATTTCGATTAATAAATTTGTTGCTAAAATTGCCAGCGACTATAACAAACCTAACGGACAAAAAACGGTTAATCCAGACGAAGTAATTGCTTTTTTAGAAAATTTACCTATTCGTAAATTTTATGGAGTAGGAAAAGTAACTACCGAAAAAATGTACCAATTGGGTATTTTTACGGGATTAGAATTAAAAAGTAAATCAGTTGATTTTTTAGAAAAACATTTTGGAAAATCGGGAGTGTTTTATTACAATGTGGTGCGCGGAATTCACAATAGTGGAGTCAAACCGAATAGAATTTCTAAGTCTGTTGCTGCCGAAAATACTTTTGATACCAATTTGTCTTCAGAGATTTTTATGTTAGAGCAGTTAGATAAAATCGCGACTACTTTAGAGAGGCGATTAAAGAGGAGCAATGTCTCGGGTAAAACAATTACACTTAAAATAAAATATAGCGATTTTACTCAGCAAACCAGGAGTAAAACGTTACCCTATTATATTTCTGACAAAGGATTGATTCTAGAGTCGGTTAAGGAGTTGTTGTACCAAGAACGTATGAAAGATTCAGTTAGATTATTAGGGATCTCCATGAGTAATTTAAATACAGAAGTTAAAAAAGCCGTTTTTGTGCAATTAAAATTTTCCTTTTAGGCTAAAAAAAACACGTTCAACAATAGTTAAATGCAAAATTTCTAGTCTTTTTGTTTTATATTAAATTTATATTTGAATAAAAATAGACGATCATGATTAATTTTCAAGACTATGATAATGGGGTTGCTAAGTTTAATGAAGCCCTTAAAATAAATTCTAATCCAGTGTTTTCATGGGATTTTTATAGTGATGCATTCATGCAATTGAAAAGCAGGAATGTGGATACTAAAAAAATTAAAGAATTGGCGCTAGCATCTAAATGGGTAAATGTTCATTGGGATATAAAAAACGCCCTTTCTGAGGAAGTAATTGTAGTTACTGACGCAAGTCTAACCATTGTTTTTGCATCCCAGAATATCGCTAAAATGAACGGATATAAATCCGAAGAAGTTGTTGGTAAGAGCCCTAGGATGTTTCAAGGTGCTGCGACTTGTCAGGAAACTTCAAATGAAATAAAAAAGGCTATTAAAAATGGTGTTCCTTTTGAGAAAAAGGTTGTGAATTATAAGAAAAACGGAGATGTTTACTACTGTTTGATTAAAGGTTTTCCTGTATTTAACAAAAAAGGGAATCTATCGCACTTTATCGCTTTTGAGCAAGCAGCATAAAAAAAAGCTTTTCGTTATGAAAAGCCTTTTTTTTATAATTTATAATGTGATTTAATCTTTACTAGCAAGTTTAGAGAATAATCTTAAAAACTCGATGTACAGCCATACTAGCGTTACCATTAGTCCCATAGCGCCAAACCATTCCATGTATTTTGGCATTTTTTGCTGTACTCCTTTTTCTATTCGATCAAAATCTAAGAATAAGTTCAAAGCTGCAATTACAATTACAAAAACACTTATACCAATACTCATCCATGAGTTTCCGTAGTGTACTGGTTGGTATCCTGTGAACATAGAAAATAACCACGTAATAAGGTAATAAGTAGCTATGGCAAGTGTTGCAGCAACAACAACCGATTTAAATTGTTCTGTTACTTTTACGATTTTGAATTTATATAATCCTAAACAAACAGCAAAGGTTACAAATGTTGCTCCTACAGCTTGAGTTACAATTCCAGGGAATTTAATTTCAAATATAGCCGAAATCCCTCCAATAAAAAGTCCTTCGAATAAGGCATATCCAGGTGCTAAGTAACCCGAATATTGTGGTTTGAAAGCAGCGGCTATAACTAAAATTAATCCAATAACTGCCCCAGCGATAGCGGGAACCATAGCGTTCATTCCGTTAAAAGCCATCCACCATACCACCATTGCTGATGCTATAAGTAATAAGAATAATAAAAAAGTTTTATTGATTGTTCCTGACAAAGTCATTTCTTGGTTATAATCAATAATTTTAGCTTGATGCATATCATCTCTTCTAGTAGCTGTAGTAGCTGAGAAAGATTTGTTGTTCAAAAAAGGGTTTTTTGACTTGAAATTCATTTTAATAATAGTTTTATTTTATCAAAGATAATTTAAAAATAAGTACAAAAAAACCGTCTTGTTTAATTTTTAACAAGACGGTTATTATTTTTATAGAAACAGAATTTGTTATTCTATTTCAGAAACTCTCATGGTGTTTACCATTCCTTTTTCTTTTATAGGCATTGCAGCTAAATTGATTAAGAAATCTCCTTTAGATACATATCCTTTTTCTTTTGCAATTTCATTAACATCAGTTACGGTGTCATCAGTACTTACCGTTTTGTCATAGTAGTATGACTTAACTCCCCATAATAAACTTAGTTGAGTTACAATTCTTTTATTTGATGTAAATACTAAAATATGTGCAGAAGGTCTCCAAGCCGAAATTTGGAAAGCTGTATACCCACTATTTGTCAAAGTACAAATTGCTTTTGCTTTAATAGCATCGGCCATAATTGCTGCGTGACGACAAATTGTTTTTGTGATGAAACGATTTGTTTTAATTTGTGGTGTATTTTGTGGCACTTGAATAAGTGGAGAATCTTCTACTGCTTGAATGATTTGTGTCATTTTTTGGATTACTTGAACAGGATAGTTTCCTGCGGCAGTTTCTCCAGAAAGCATTACAGCATCTGCACCATCCATTACTGAGTTGGCAACGTCATTAACTTCAGCTCTTGTAGGAGTCAAACTAGTGATCATTGTTTCCATCATTTGTGTAGCGACAATTACTGGAATACGCGCCATTTTAGCCTTACGGATCAAGTCTTTTTGAACTAAAGGTACTTCGTGAGCAGGAAGTTCAACTCCTAAATCTCCACGTGCAACCATAAGTCCGTCACAATAAGCAACAATCTTATCCATGTTTTCTAATGCTTCGGGCATTTCGATTTTGGCAATGATTGGGATTTTTACGTCAGAGTGCTCGTTGATTAAATCTTGTAAGTCTTTTAAATCTTGTGGTGTTTTTACAAAAGAAAGTGCAATCCAGTCTACTTTTTGGCCAATTGCGAAAATGGCATCAGCAATATCTTTTTCTGTCAAAGCAGGAAGAGATATTTTAGTATTCGGTAGGTTAACCCCTTTTTTAGATTTTAATTCACCCCCTTGAATTACTCTTGCAACTACTTCTGTTTTTTTGTCAGTAGAAACAATTTCGAAAATAAGTTTTCCGTCATCTAATAAAATTCTTTCTCCTGGATTTACATCATTAGGAAAGTTTTTATATTTCATGAAAACTTTTTCGGCTGTACCAATCACTTCTTCAGCTGTAGTAAATGTGATTAAATTACCGTCATTTACGATAACTCCCTCGTTCATTATTCCTACACGCAGTTTAGGACCTTGTAAGTCTCCTAGGATTGCTGTAGTATAGCCAAATTCATCATTTAAAGATCTAATGATGTTGATTTTTTCTTTAACACCTTCGTAATCTGCATGAGAAAAGTTAATTCTAAATACATTTACTCCTGCGTCAATCATATCTTTTATAATCTCTCTTGTGCTACATGCAGGTCCAAGTGTGGCTACAATTTTGGTTTTTTTGTTTGGAATCATTTGTCTTAAAAAATTAAATTGTTTTTTGATTTTATTTGATTAGTATCTACTGCATACACTGTTGATACATTATCTATGGAATTTAATAGAGTCTTAATTTCGGACACATTTATAGTGTCATCTGTGTTTTCTATTTTTAAAAAATAATCTGCTTTTTTAAATTCTGGAAGTAAGAAAACTTTTGTAGAAATCTCCATTGCAACATTCGAAAACAAATCGTCTGAATTAGCTGCTTTTTGCTGAAGAACTTCGTTTTTATTTTGAATTAAATTCCAAGATATGGTGTTCTCCGAATCAAAATGATAAAATCGGGTGAAATTAGTTTCCCCTTCTTTTATATTTATCTGAACCTCCTCTTTGCTTTTTGCTAAGTTTATAGGAAGTTTTTGATTGATAAAATAAGCCAGTCGATAATCCTCTAATGAAGTATGTATAGCGATTAAAAAATAATCTACTTCATCAAATTCGCCAAGATCCAGTTTGTGAATAGCCATTTACATTAAAAATAATGTTGTAAATATACTATTTCTATTGAAGTTAAAGAGTAGAAAAATGTAATGATTTCGTTAATTTATGAACGAAAACGTTGTAGTTTTGATGAATATGATATTATTTCTTGTCCATTTTTTCTTGAAATGCAAAATAAGCGCGTTGTGATGCTTTTTCTTCAGCCTTCTTTTTTGATGTTGCTCGGGCTTTTGCAATCACTTTATCATCGATACTTAGTTTAACACCAAAAAGGCGTTGGCCATCAATGGCATTGTCTTCAAAAATATCATAATGGAATATTTTTTTCTCTTTTTGGCACCATTCGATAACTAAACTTTTATAGCTAATTACCTTGCCTTCTAATCTCGAAATATCTACGTACGGGACAATAACTCTTTTTTGGATGAATTTCTCGCAGTATGGATATCCCTTGTCTTGATAAATTGCACCAATTAAGGATTCAAAAATATTACCATGAATATTTTCGCCAAAATGTTGAACGGGTACTTTGCTTTCGATAAATTGAATTAATTTTAAGTCTTTCCCTAATTCGTTTAAATGCTCACGACTTACAATTTTTGAACGCATTTTAGTCAAGTAACCTTCATCTCCATGAGGTGCTTCAGTAAATAAATAAGCGGCAATTACGGAGCTTAACATTGCATCGCCTAAAAATTCAAGGCGTTCGTAATTAATTGGGTTTCCCTCAGAGTTCAAGCGATTTGATGACCGATGCGTAAATGCTTTCTTATAGTTTTCTAAGTTATGTGGGGCAAAACCTAATATTTTTTCGATAGCATCAAAAAAAATCCCGTCTTCTAGAGAACGGGATTTAGAAAATATTTTTTTAAATATACTCATAATGGCTTATTACAAGTCTAATTTTTTAACTAATACGCAAGCATTGTGTCCACCAAATCCAAAGGTGTTACTCATAACAATGTTCATTTCTCTTTTTTGAGCTACATTAAATGTAAAGTTCAACTTAGGGTCAATGTTTTCGTCATCAGTAAAATGATTGATTGTAGGAGGTACAATTCCGTATTTCATAGAAAGTATCGAAGAGATTGTTTCTATTGCTCCGGCAGCACCTAATAAATGTCCAGTCATTGATTTTGTTGAATTCAAGTTCATGCTATAAGCATGTTCTCCAAATACGTGTTCGATTGCTTTTGATTCGGCTAGATCACCTAAAGGAGTTGAAGTACCGTGCATGTTTAATCCATCAACATCTGTTGGTTTTAAACCAGCATCTCTCAAACAGTTTAACATTACATTTTTAGCACCTAAACCTTCTGGATGAGGAGCAGTGATGTGATGTGCGTCTGCAGACATTCCTCCACCGCCAATTTCACAGTATATTTTAGCACCACGCGCTACAGCATGTTCGTACTCTTCAAGAATTAATGCACCAGCACCTTCTCCTAGAACAAAACCATCACGGTCTTTATCCATAGGTCTTGAAGCTGTTTTTGGGTCATCATTTCTAGTTGATAAAGCATGCATAGCATTAAAGCCACCCATTCCTGCAATAGTTACCGCAGCCTCAGATCCTCCCGTTACCATAACGTCAGCATGTCCTAAACGGATATAGTTGAACGCGTCTATGATAGCGTTAGTAGATGATGCACAAGCAGAAACTGTTGCAAAGTTAGGTCCTCTAAAACCATATTTTATTGAAATATGACCACAAGCAATGTCTGAGATCATTTTTGGGATAAAAAACGGATTGAATTTTGGAGTACCGTCACCAGCAGCAAAATTCAACATTTCTATTTGAAAAGTTTCTAAACCACCAATTCCTGATCCCCAGATTACTCCAGCTCTATCTTTATCTAATTTTTCAAAATTAAAACCAGCATCGTTTACAGCTTCTTCTGACGAGACCATTGCGTATTGTGCATAACGGTCCATCTTTCTAGCTTCTTTTCTATCTAAGAAATCCTCGGCATTAAAGTTTTTTAATTCGCAGGCAAACTGAGTTTTAAATTTTGAAGCGTCAAAATAAGTTATTGGTGCCGCTCCACTCACTCCATTAATTAGGCTGTTCCAATACTCTTGAATGTTATTTCCTATAGGAGTAAGAGCACCTAAACCTGTCACTACAACTCGTCTTAATACCATAACTATGTGTTTTTATCTTTAAACAAATAATACCCACGCTTTCTTTACTGTATTGTTACAAAAGAGCCGTGGGCATTATCTTATAAATATTCTTTTGATTGAATATCAATCTCAATTTTCTTTTAGAAAAATAATAATAACACCCATATACCATTTGGCATACGGGTGTTTCATTTATTATTTTTTAGCTTCCTCGATATAAGAGATTGCTTGACCTACAGTAGCGATGTTTTCTGCTTGATCGTCTGGAATTTGAATGTCAAATTCTTTTTCGAATTCCATAATAAGCTCAACAGTGTCTAATGAGTCAGCTCCTAAATCATTAGTGAAGCTTGCTTCTGTTACAACTTCGTTTTCGTCAACACCTAATTTGTCTACGATAATCGCTTTTACTCTTGATGCAATGTCTGACATAATCTTTAATTTTAGAATTTAATTTGTTGGCAAAAATAAAAAACTTTATTTTAAAACAACGAATAAGTTGATAAATGTATCAACTAAATTAAAAAAAAGATTTGAACAAAGGCTTCTCAATGTTATTTATTTTGGATTTTTATTCCTTTTTTTGCGTAACTTTAAATTCCTTAATCATGAAAAAAATTCTGATTTTTGCTTCTGGATCGGGCTCTAATGCTGAAAATATTATAAAGTATTTCGAAAATAAAGAAATTGCAACAGTGATTAGTGTTTTTACAAACAATCCAAATGCAACGGTAATTGAAAAGGCAAAAAATCTAGGAGTATCTTCATATATTTTTAATAAAAGCGAATTAATTGAAGGTAAAGTATTACAATACGTAAATAAACTCCAACCAGATTTAATTGTTTTAGCGGGATTTTTGCTTAAATTCCCTGATGATATTATTGCTGCTTATCCTAACAAGGTTATAAATATCCACCCTGCTTTACTGCCTAAATATGGCGGAAAAGGAATGTATGGAATGAATGTTCATCAAGCAGTGGTGGAAAATAAAGAGCTTGAAACTGGAATTACCATTCATTTTGTCAATGAACATTATGATGAAGGCGGAATCCTATTTCAAACAAATGTTTCACTTAATGAAGAGGATACAGCAACAACTGTTGCGGGAAAAATTCATGTTTTAGAACAAAAATATTTTCCTGAAGTTATTGAAAATCTCTTAAAGCAATAAAAGAGACTACCTAGATAGATGGTTATCAAATTTAATATTAAAAATGGATTACGAAGTACATATATATACAGATGGAGCAGCTAAGGGGAATCCTGGAAGAGGTGGCTACGGCGTGGTGATGGAAACCGTAATGATGGGCAAGACATATAGAAAAGAATTTTATGAAGGTTTTAGGTTAACTACTAATAACCGTATGGAATTACTGGCTGTAGTGGTAGGTTTAGAAAAACTAAAAAACCCTAATACAAAAGTATTGGTGGTTAGTGATTCTAAATATGTTATTGATTCAGTGGTTAAGAAATGGGTTTTTGGTTGGGAGAAAAAGAAATTCGTTGACCGAAAAAATGCTGATCTATGGAAAAGGTTGTTAGTTATTTATAGAAAACACCAAGTAGACTTTAAATGGGTAAAAGGACATAATAGCCATCCGCAAAATGAACGTTGTGATGAACTTGCCGTTATGGCTTCAACGCAAAAACAACTTTCTATAGATGCTTTTTATGAAAATCTTGAAGGAGAATTATTGTGATAACTTTGCGAGTTTGAATCTTTGCAACTATGAAAGTTATAAACTATCTTTGCGCCTTAATTCGAAACTCATATAAATGAACAAATTATTGATTGTTGGAACTGTTGCTTTTGACGCAATTGAGACTCCTTTTGGGAAAACAGATAAAATTTTAGGTGGAGCAGGGACATACATCGGTTTGTCGGCTTCTTTTTTTAACTTACAATCTGCGATCGTATCAGTAGTTGGTGACGATTTTCCACAAGAATATTTAGATTTATTGACAGATAGAAATATTGATATTTCTGGTCTTGAAGTTGTTAAAGGTGGTAAAACATTCTTTTGGAGTGGGCGCTACCATAATGACTTGAACTCTAGAGACACACTTGATACACAGTTAAATGTTTTAGCTGATTTTCAACCTAAGGTTCCTGAAAACTATAAAAATGCTGATGTGGTGATGTTAGGAAACTTACATCCGTTAGTGCAAAGTAGTGTTTTAGACCAAATGGCAACACGACCAAAATTAGTTGTTTTAGATACAATGAACTTTTGGATGGACTGCGCTTTACCAGAATTACTTGATGTAATAAAACGTGTAGACGTAATTACTATTAATGATGAAGAGGCAAGGCAACTTTCAGGAGAATATTCTCTTGTTAAGGCTGCAGCCAAAATTCAAACAATGGGTCCTAAATATGTTGTGATTAAAAAAGGAGAGCATGGTGCATTATTGTTCCATGATCAAGATGTTTTCTTTGCACCAGCGTTACCATTAGAAGAGGTCTTTGATCCAACAGGAGCAGGGGATACTTTTGCAGGTGGTTTTGCAGGATTTATTACGCAAAGCGAAAACATATCATTTGAGAATATGAAAAACGCCATTATCTACGGCTCAAATTTAGCTTCCTTTTGTGTAGAGAAATTTGGAACAGAAAGAATGGTCGCTTTAGAAAAAGAAGAAGTGGTATCGCGCTTAAAGCAATTTAAGTCATTGACACAATTTGATATAGAATTATAATGCCTTAAAGCCTCGGAGACGGGGCTTTTTTGATTGCTTATTTGTCGGTATCATTATTGATTGAATTACAATAAGATTATTACAGATAGTTATATTTTAAGAACAACAACAACAACAACACAACTAAAAATAACACAATGAGCGACGCTTTAAAACACGAGTGTGGTATA
The DNA here is from genome assembly GCF_013294005.1 of Flavobacterium gelidicaeli. GTDB lineage: Bacteria > Bacteroidota > Bacteroidia > Flavobacteriales > Flavobacteriaceae > Flavobacterium. Next base: position 81,362 of record NZ_JABSNK010000002.1, on the reverse strand, counting down.
GCCTTGGTTAGACTACTTAAACCGCTTGAATTTTACAAAGAGAAATACGGTTCAGCTTTTTACGGAATACAAAAAATGTATCTCCTTATGGAAAAGCAACATAACCGCGGACAAGATGGTGCTGGTTTTGCAAGTATTAAATTAGATGTAGAGCCTGGTGAACGTTATATTAGCCGCGTGCGATCGAATCATGCACAACCTATTCAAGATGTTTTTGCTCAAATTAACGATAGGGTTAATGAGGAAATGAAATTACATCCTGAGTACGCTGATGATGTTGCGATGCAAAAAGCAAAAATTCCTTATGTAGGAGAATTGTTTTTAGGTCACGTACGTTATGGAACCTTTGGGAAAAATAGTATTGAGAGTGTTCATCCATTTTTACGTCAAAATAATTGGATGCACCGTAATTTGATTCTTGCAGGAAACTTTAATATGACAAATGTTAAAGAGCTTTTTAATAGTTTGATCGAATTAGGACAGCACCCCAAAGAAATGGCTGATACTGTTACTGTGATGGAAAAGATTGGTCATTTTCTTGATGACGAAGTCACTGACTTATATCAAGAATGTAAAAACAACGGACTTTCTAAAAGAGAGGCTTCTCCTGTAATTGCAGAGAAACTTGATGTGGCTAAAATTTTGGCTAGAGCCTCAAAAAATTTAGATGGTGGATATGCTATGGCTGGTTTATTAGGTCATGGTGATGCTTTTGTTTTTAGAGATCCAGCTGGAATACGTCCTGCTTATTTTTATCAAGATGATGAAGTGGTTGTTGTAGCTTCAGAAAGACCGGTTATTCAAACTGTTTTTAATGTTGATTTTGATAAAGTTCAAGAAATTGAGCCAGGAAACGCATTAATTATAAAAAAGAATGGTACGGTATCTATGCAAGAGATTCTAACTCCTACAGTTAAAAAAGCATGTTCGTTTGAACGAATTTACTTTTCTAGAGGAAGCGATGCAGAAATTTATCAAGAAAGAAAAAATCTAGGAAGATTGATTTTGCCAGCAGTTTTAAAAGCAATCGATCAAGATACTGACAATACTGTTTTTTCATACATTCCGAATACTGCCGAAACTTCTTTTTACGGTTTAGTTGAAGCGGCACAAGATTTTCTAAATCAAAGAAAGAATAATTTTATTCTAAAAAATAGAGATACGCTAACTGCCGAAAGTTTACAAGAATTGCTTTCAGTTAAAATACGTACTGAAAAAGTAGCAATTAAAGATGCAAAATTAAGAACCTTTATTACTGAAGATAGTAGTCGTGATGATTTAGTTGCCCATGTTTATGATGTTACTTACGGCGTAATTAAGCCAACAGATAATTTAGTAATCATTGATGACAGTATTGTTAGAGGAACGACTCTAAAAATGAGTATCATTAAAATGATGGACCGTTTAAATCCAAAAAGAATTGTTGTGGTTTCCTCAGCACCACAAATTAGATTTCCTGATTGCTACGGAATCGATATGGCTAAATTAGAAGGCTTAGTTGCTTTTAGAGCGGCATTAGAATTATTGAAAGAGAGAAATCTTTACCATATTGTTGCTGAAGTGTATGCTAAGTGTAAAGCACAAGAGAATTTTATAGATACAGAGGTAGTAAATTATGTTACAGATATTTATGCGCCGTTTGAGCCGCAAGAAGTATCAGATAAAATTGCTGAAATGTTAAGCTCTCCTGAAATTAAAGCCGAGGTTAAAATTATTTTTCAAACAGTTGAAGATTTACATATAGCTTGTCCTAAAAATTTAGGAGATTGGTATTTCACGGGTGACTATCCTACTCCAGGAGGAAACCGTGTTGTTAATCGTGCTTTTATGAATTTTTATGAAGGTAAAGACGCTAGAGCATACTAAAAAATGCCACGAATAGGGCGTTTGTCGGTTTTATGGGTTATTCATCTTAAATGTTTGGTGACATTAACCTTCTACTGTAAATTTACTGAACCATAAAATTAGTAGGTTAAGTTTATGGTAGATTTGGGGCAAAAAGGGTGGAAGAAATTCCACCTTTTTTATTGGAATAAATTCAACGAAAAAGAAAATAAATTTAAGACGAGTGAGCTAATTAGTTTGTTCGTCTTTTTTATTGGGGTAAAGTTTTTGCGCAATAATAGAAAGTAGATATAGTGTAAAAAAAATAGACAAACAACTTTTCAGTTATCTGTCTATTTTCTATGTTATTTTTTATTTTAAAAAATACTATTTCTCAGATGCAAATCTTCTTGAAACTTCAGTCCAGTTAATTACATTGAAGAAAGCTTCAATATAGTCTGGTCTTCTGTTTTGGTAATGCAAGTAGTAAGCGTGTTCCCAAACATCCATTCCTAAGATTGGAGTTCCTCCACAACCAATACCTGGCATTAATGGATTGTCTTGATTTGGTGTTCCACAAACATCAAGTTTTCCACCTTTATGAACACATAACCAAGCCCATCCTGAACCAAATTGTGTTGCTCCTGCTTTGCTGAATTTTGCTTTGAATTCATCAAAACTCCCAAAATCACTTTCAATTGCTGCAAGTAAATCACCAGTAGGTAGACCGCCACCATCAGGAGACATTACGGTCCAAAAAAGGTTATGATTGTAAAAACCACCACCGTTGTTACGTACAGCTGCATTTTTTAAATCAAGGTTAATTAAGATATTTTCAATTGTCTTTCCTTCCATATCTGTACCAGCAATGGCAGCATTTAGGTTGGTAGTATAAGCGTTGTGATGTTTTGTATAATGAATTTCCATTGTACGTGCATCAATATTTGGTTCTAATGCGTCATACGCATAAGGTAACTGAGGTAATTCAAATGCCATAATATGTTTGTTTAAATATTTATAAAATTTTATTCAAATTTAAACATTTAACTTTGGAAACGGAAATTCTAGATTGTTATAATTTCATTAAATTAATCGTTTGTTGTAATAATAAGGTCATTTTATGCTTGTAAATTTTAATTATTTTATAATTTTCACAAAAGTCTCGTTTTAATTTTATGAGCATTTAAAAGATTTGCATTATCTTTTATGACTCGGCCATAGCCATACAAACGATACTGATTTTTGCTCCAGGAATTTTCAATAATGCTTTAGAGCAGGCTTCTAGAGTTGCGCCGGTAGTTATTACATCGTCAATTAATAAAAAGTGTTTGTTGTGATCTTTTTCGGTGAATATGACGTCAAATGTAGACCCAATCCCTTCGGATCTTCCTAATAAGTTTTTCTTTGATTGTGTTTTGGCGTAAACTTTCCGGATTAATATCGTGCTTGTGTATGTTAAATTTAATCTTTTTGCTAAAGCGAAACCAAAAGTAGTGACTTGGTTGTAACCACGTTCATTAAATTTCCTTTTGTGAAGTGGGACCGGTATAATGCAATCTACAGATTTTAGTTTTGGGATTGTCGCTAAATCTTCGGCGTACCAATTTCCGAGTAATTCCCCAATATCTTCATGACCTCTATATTTTAAATTATGAATCATCTCTTGAACGATTCCTTTTTTATGAAAATAAACAAATGCCGAAGCGTGTATTACATCAACTCTACCATAAAATTTATTAAAAGCTTCGTTTTGAGGATTCAAATGATGGTTTGTCAACGGAATATTATGGCGGCATAAAGTGCAAATTATTTTTTCATTAGATGTTAAAATAACATTACAGCCGCCACATGTTTCAGGGAAGAAGAGATTAATTACGCTTTTGAATAGCTGATTTACCATTTTATTTATAAAAATATGAAAATCAATGCTTCAATCTTACATAAATTCCTTTTTTTTAAGTTCTCTTTTTATATTTTTGCAGTATGGCAAAACAAGAAGATATATTTAAGAATGTAATTTCGCATGCAAAAGAGTACGGTTTTATTTTTCCGTCAAGCGAAATTTACGATGGTTTGAGTGCAGTTTATGATTATGCACAAAACGGAGTAGAGTTAAAAAAGAACATACGTGAATATTGGTGGAAATCAATGGTTCAGATGAATGAAAATATTGTAGGACTTGATGCATCGATATTAATGCACCCTACAACTTGGAAAGCATCAGGCCACGTAGATGCATTTAACGACCCATTAATTGATAATAAAGATTCAAAAAGAAGATATAGAGCTGATGTTTTAATTGAAGATTATGCTGAAAAGCTAAATATCAAAGCAATTAAAGAAGTCGAAAAAGCAAGAGTTCGTTTTGGAGATGCTTTTGATGAAGCTGAATTTGTTTCAACAAATACTAGGGTTGTAGAGTATAAAGCAAGAGAAAGAGAAATTTTAGAGCGTTTAGGACGTTCTTTAGGAAACGAAGATCTTGAAGATGTAAAAGCATTAATCGAAGAGTTAGAAATTGCTTGTCCAGAAACAGGTTCTCGTAATTGGACTGAAGTTCGTCAATTTAATTTGATGTTTGGTACAAAATTAGGAGCATCTGCAGATACTGCTATGGATTTATACTTACGTCCAGAAACAGCGCAAGGTATTTTTGTAAATTTCTTGAATGTACAAAAATCAGGAAGAATGAAAGTTCCTTTTGGTATTGCACAAACAGGTAAAGCATTTAGAAATGAAATTGTTGCAAGACAGTTTATCTTTCGTATGCGTGAATTTGAACAAATGGAAATGCAATTTTTTGTACGTCCAGGCGATGAGATGATCCACTACGAATTCTGGAAAGAAACAAGATTAAAATGGCATTTATCATTAGGGCTAGGTAAGGAAAATTACCGTTACCATGACCATGAGAAATTAGCTCATTATGCTAATGCAGCTGCAGATATTGAATTTAATTTTCCGTTTGGATTTAAAGAACTAGAAGGAATTCATTCTCGTACCGACTTTGATTTAAAAGCACACGAAAAATTCTCTGGAAGAAAATTACAATATTTTGACGCTGAATTAAATAAAAACTACGTTCCTTATGTTGTAGAAACTTCAGTAGGTCTTGACAGAATGTTTTTAGCTGTTTTTGCAACTTCTTTAAAAGAAGAAACTTTAGAGGATGGTTCAACAAGAACAGTATTAAAATTGCCTTCAGTTTTAGCACCAACAAAAGCGGCTGTTTTACCATTAGTTAAAAAAGACGGTTTGCCGGAAATTGCACATAAAATCATTGAAGATTTAAAGTGGGATTTCAGTGTTACTTATGATGAAAAAGATGCAGTAGGTCGACGTTATAGAAGACAAGATGCATTAGGAACACCGTTTTGTATTACAGTAGATCATCAAACTATCGAAGATCAAACAGTGACGATTCGTCATAGAGATACTATGAAACAAGATCGCGTTAAAATATCAGAATTAAATGCTATTATCGAAAATGAAGTAGCTATGAAAAACTGGTTAAAAAGAATGTAATTACTATAGATTAACATATTAAAAAAAGGCTTTCCTGTAGAGGAAAGCCTTTTTTTATGCCCAATAGGCAAAAAGCTTCCTCTCAATTTTAAAAGAAAAGCGCTTTTAATCGTGTATATTTGTGTTTTAACGAGTTAAATTGATATTTTAGAAACTGTAAAAAGTAAAAAAGTAAATTTAATTTTGATTACAACCTCAAGGAGTAACTTTACCTAGAAAGTTATTTTTAAATTGAAAAGACAATTATAAAAATATAAATGAGCTACTCATATATAATTATCGACGATGATCAACAAAATGTTTTGGAGACTCAGGCAGTAGCTGATGGGTTTTCAGAGTTTGTTTTTGTAGCATCAGCAAATAATTATAAAATGGGTTTAAATTTAATTTTAGAACACAAACCAGATTTTGTTTTTCTCGAAATTGATCCAAAAAACATTAAAAGCAAATTATCATTATTATTGATTAATGAACTTCATAGGTATTTAAAAAAAGTTCCAGAAATAATTGTTACTACTAGAAAGAAAAAACTAGCTTTTGAAGCCATCAAATATCAAGTCACAGATTATTTATTGAAGCCTTTAGTAAAAAGTGATTTGGTTAAATTAATTTTAAAATTAAATAAAAGTAGAGAACAAGAGTTAGGGATGTCTTTAAATGATCAATTAACTCCACAGGCCATTTTGTTACAAGATAAAATTACTCCTACACAACAAGCGCTTATCTTGTGTATCAAATCTTATGGAGACTACAGGTATATCGATACAAAGGATATTACCTACCTCAAAGCTGATAATAACTCAACGGATATACATTTAAACACAGGAGAAATGATAACGGCATTCAAAACATTGAAGCATTTTGAGTCGACATTGTATTACCCATTTGTGAGGATTCACAATAGTTATATTGTAAACAGCAGTTATATATCTAGAATTCATACAGGAAATGCTATCTGTCATATAAAAAATGCAGCTACAAAACTTCCTTTTTCTAAAACATACAAATCAAATATTGATCTTATAATTAGTAAAATTTCAAGCAACAATTACCTTGAAATCTAAAATGTATGCAGTTACCATAATTTGGTAGCTGTTTACTATCAGACTACTACAGTTTACCATATACGCTTAATTTTGCGTTGAAAAGGAGGGATGTCGTTATAATTTTACATCAGGAAATCGCTGATAAAGCTGTTCTAAAAAAGTAAAATTTAACAACAACATAAAAATCCCAAATCATGAAAAAATTAATCTCAACAATCGGTTTATTCTCTTTAGTAGTAACAATGAGTTCATTTACAACTCCAGGTAATGGTGGTGAAAATATTATTGGCGGAAACTCAGTTGGCGGTAATGTTAAAGTAGATGATATTATAGGAGGAAATTCAGTTGGTGGTAACGTAAAAGTAGATGATATAATTGGAGGAAATTCAGTTGGAGGAAATGTAAAGGTAGATGATATAATTGGAGGAAATTCAGTTGGAGGAAATGTGAAAGTCGACTAAATAAAAATTAAATAAATAAAAAAGGCCATCAATTATTTGATGGCCTTTTTTATGTTGGTGGTTTTATTTTACTATTTTTGGTAAAACGATGCGCAAATTGAAAGTTACTTATTTATTATTGGTTGTTTTTTTTATTTTTATGAGTTGCTCTCAGAAAAATGAAAGTCAGAAAGTTTTAACATCTTCGGAAGATAGTTTATCTGTTTATTTTTCTTTAGCCAATGATTTTTCTTTAACCGTAGAAAAGCGCTTGTCATATACTCAGAAAGCCTATAATGTAATTGCAGAAAAAGATAATGATTCACTTTATAGAGTAAATTTATTTAAAGTCGCAAACCGTTATTATAATATAAATGATTGGCAGAGATTTAGTAAAACAGTTCATTTAGTTTTGGATAAAGCTGAATTAGTAAGCGATACTTCTAATATTACAAAAGCCTATACTTATTTGGGTGATTATTATCAATCACAGTCAGTATTAGATAGTTCATTTCTATTTTATTATAAAGCTGAAAAAATATATTTTAAATTAGGAGACAATTATAATTTAGGTAAAACATTAATTAATAAAGCAAATTTACAATTTAAAGCTGGAGATTTCTTTGGTTCAGAGAAATCAGTATATAACGTATTACGTTTTATTAAAAAGGATAAGAAATCAAATAATACTCTATATGATGCTTATAATTTGTTAGGTGTTATATATGGCGAATTAGGTGAATACGAGAATGCACTTACGTACCATAAAAAGGCATTGCTAATAAGTGATGATGAAATTATTCCTAAAGTATTTCAATCTAAAGCCACTTCCTATAATAATATTGGCTTTTTGTATTTAAGCGAAAAAAAACAGAGTTTAGCTAAAATCTATTTTCAAGATGGACTAAAACAATCAAATTTAAAAGGCCAAAAACCTGCACTATATGCGATGTTATTAGATAACTTGGCGTATGCTAAATTTATGTCTAATGATACCATTGAACTTCCGAAACTTTTTTTTGAGGCACTCAAAATAAGAGATAGTTTAAAGTTAAGTTCAGGTATATTTATAAATAAAATACATTTATCTGAATATTATGCTTCCGTCCATGACACTGCTACGTCAATTAAATTTGCAAAAGAAGCATATTCTTTGACTAAGACAACTAATGTACGCAGAGATATTCTTGTTGCGCTTAAACAGCTTTCTGTTGTTAACCCTACAAATGCTTCAATTTATTCAAAAGAATATATTAGGAATAATGAACAACTTCAAAAGGCAGAAAGAAAAATAGGTGATAAGTTCACTCGTATTGAATATGAAACCGATCAAATAAAAGATAAGAACTCAGATTTAGAAACTCAAAACAGAAATTTAGTTTATATTTTTAGTTTTGTAATTTTATTGGGTATTTTTTTGTATATTATTAAAGCTCAAAAAGCAAAAAATAAAGAGTTAGTATACATTCAACAACAACAAAAAACAAACGAGGAGATTTATAACCTAATGATCTCGCAACAAAGTACCATTGAAGTAAATAGGGTAAAGGAAAGAAAACGTTTAGCACAGGAATTACATGACGGCGTCTTAGGAAAAATGTTTGGAATCAGGATGAATTTAGATGGCTTGAATAGGTTTAAAGATGAATTGGCAATGGACCAAAGAGACAACTACATAGTTGAGCTTAAAAATGTTGAACAAGATATTCGGGAAATTTCACATGATTTGAGTAAAGAAAAATCAGGATTAATTAATAACTTCGTAGCAATTGTTGAAGATTTATTTGAAGAACAACGCAAAACTTTTAAAAGTAAACTGATATCTAATATTGACTCAGATATTAAATGGGAGCTAATTGTCAATTCAATAAAAATCAATTTATATCGGATCATTCAAGAATCATTACAAAATATTAATAAGTATGCTTATGCAGATACGATTATAATAGAATTAAAAAAGCAAGATAAAACGCTTCTATTAATAATTAGTGATGATGGTATCGGTTTTGACACCAAATTAAAAAGAAAAGGCATAGGTTTGCAAAATATTATCTCTAGAACGAAAGATTGTAACGGAACTTTTGATATTGAGTCTAAAAAAAATAGTGGGACAACGATAACAATTACAGTTCCATTAGAACAAAAAATAAATACCAGCAATAATGACAAGTAACTCTGTTGTAACAAATAGCATTAAGAATAATATCTTAATTGTTGATGACCATCCTTTTATAATTCAAGGATATAAAAATGCAATTACAAGATATCATCCTGATAATTATGAGTTTATAATTGATGAAGCTAAAGACTGCGAGTCGGCTTATCACATTATAACAAATGCGAGTACACCAGATTTTGATATTGCATTTTTAGATATAAGCATGCCAACTTATGAAGAAAAAGGTTTGTATTCAGGTGAGGATTTAGCAAGGCTAATTTTAGAAAAGATGCCTAATTGCAAGATTATTTTACTTACAATGTTTACAGAGTTCCTCAAGATACAAACAATCATTGATGGTATAAATCCACATGGATTAGTAATTAAAAATGACCTAACGTTTAATGAGTTGCTTTTTGCTTTTGATAAAGTAATCAATAACGAACGTTATTATAGTAATTCGGTTCTTAAAATGTTAGAATCCCAAGAACATAGAATTGAGATTGATATATTTGATAAACAAATTTTATTTCATTTATCAAAAGGAACAAAATCAAAAGACATGATGCAGTATATTCCTATTTCGTCTAATGCTATTGCTGTTCGAAAGTTAAACCTAAAAAAAATATTAGGTTTACCAGAAGGTACTGATATAGAGTTAGTTCGTGAAGCAAGAAGTAAAGGGTTACTTTTTTAAGTACATTTTTATTTATATAAAAAGAGGCATCATTTTTAAATGATGCCTCTTTTTTTGTTATTCGCTTAATGCGTTCCATCCTCTAGCTTTAAGAGGAATGCGGGTGTTAGCTCGAGTAACTAAGTGTATTCCCTCACTTTCTTGAACCATGTGCCCAATAATAGAAAAATTAGGATTTGCTTTTATTTTTTCGAAATCTTCCATTGCAATTGTAAACAGTAACTCATAGTCTTCACCGCCATTTATTGCAACAGTGGTGCTGTCAATATCAAATTCTTCACACACGCTTATTAATTGTGGGTCTAAGGGTAATTTATCTTCATAAAGATTACAACCTACCTTTGATTGCTTGCACAAGTGCATGATTTCAGATGAAAGACCGTCAGAGATGTCAATCATGGATGTTGGCTTTATTTCTAAGGCATGCAATAAAGTACGTACATCTTTACGAGCTTCAGGTTTTAATTGGCGTTCAATTAAGTAGGTATACAAATCTAAGTCGGGCTGCGAATTTGGATTCACTTGAAACACTTGTTTCTCTCTTTCTAGAACTTGTAATCCCATATAAGCGGCACCTATATCTCCTGTAACTACTAATAAATCAGAACTTTTTGCTCCATTTCTATAAACGATTTCGTCTTCGTCTGCTTCACCTATTGCAGTGATACTTATAATTAATCCTTTTTGAGATGAGGTAGTATCTCCTCCTATCACATCTACTTTATATTCTGCGGCAGCGTGAGCAATTCCTTCAAATAATTCATCTAAAGCCTCTAGTGGAAAACGGTTTGACACCGCAACAGACACTGTTATTTGCGTTGCCTTTGCATTCATTGCACAAATATCAGAGATGTTAACTACTACAGCTTTATATCCTAAATGCTTTAAGGGCATGTAAGCCAAATCAAAGTGTACTCCTTCTATCAATAAATCAGTAGAAACGACTACTTTTTTTTCTTTAAAATCCAAAACAGCTGCATCATCTCCTATACCTTTTAACGTAGAACTTTGATTTACCTCAAAGTTTTTAGTAAGATGATCTATCAGTCCAAATTCTCCTAATTGTGCAATACTAGTGCGTTGTGGGTTTTTATCTTCAATCATTATTTTTAATTTAAAAAGCAAAGGTACAAAGATAATTAGATAGTGATTTTTCAGGGAGCATCTATTTGATTTTTTGTAAGAATATTTTCGACTACTTGTTAATATTATTGTAACAATTGCAGTTGTTTACCTACTAATGTATAAACCATTTAAATTATTCACAATGAACCTGAAAATAACTAACCTTAGTAAGACCTATAAAAACGGTGTAAAAGCACTTGATAATTTGAATTTAGAAATTGGAACTGGAATGTTTGGTTTACTTGGGCCTAACGGTGCTGGTAAGTCATCATTGATGCGAACAATTGCTACGTTACAAAAACCAGATTCGGGTACGATTGAATTTGATGGTAGTAATGTCTTAGAAGATCAAATGTCGCTAAGAAAAGTTTTGGGCTATTTGCCGCAAGAATTCGGAGTCTATCCTAACATGTCTGCTGAGAGCTTACTAGATTATTTTGCTCAGTTAAAAGGGATTTCGAGTAAAAAAGAAAGGCAAGAGATCATCAAGCAAGTCCTAGAGGTGACCAATTTGTATGAAGTTCGAATGAAATTTGTAAACGGCTATTCTGGAGGAATGAAACAACGTTTTGGAATCGCCCAATTGCTGTTGAACAACCCAAAATTAATTATAGTTGACGAACCTACTTCTGGTTTAGATCCAGCAGAAAGACATCGTTTTTTGAATGTGTTACGCGAGATAGGGACAAATCATACTGTGATCTTTTCGACGCACATTGTTGATGATGTGAAAGAGCTTTGTAATGAGGTTGCCATTTTAAATGGAGGGAAAATTCTAACTAAGGGGACACCTACAGCAGTTATTGCGGCACTTGAGGGCACAATATGGACTAAGGTTATTGATAGAGATAGCTTAGAGGAAAATGAGAAAAAATTTAATGTTATCTCGTCTAATTACAATCAAGATAATACCTTAAATATTAGAGTGCAAAGTATTGGGCAACCTGACGAACAATTTGTTACGGCTGCTCCGCAATTAGAAGATGTATATTTTGTAGCACTTAAAAAAGATACTGTATTATGTTAGGAACTATATTTACTTTTGAAGTAAAAAGGTGGCTTAAAAATCCGTCGTTTTACATTTATACAGCGTTATTTTTTATTTTCTCATTATTGATGGCTGCTGCTGCACTAGGTATTTTTGACGGTTTTACAGTAACGACCTCATCTAATACTCTTGTCAACTCGCCCATAGCATTAAATGGTTTAATAAACGGGCTATCTACCTTTACCTATTTCTTAGTACCTACCATTATTGGAGCTTCTATCTACAGGGATTTTAAATATAATATGCACACTATTCTCTTTTCCTATCCTTTTACTAAAATGGATTATTTACTAGGGAAGTTCTTGAGTTCATTTTTTATAGTAATCTTAATTGTAGCGGGTATTGGCGTTGCCACGTATCTCGCAAGTTTTTTACCAGGTACTAATCAAAGTTTGTTAGGACCATACAGTATCGTAGCCTACTTACAAATCTACTGCATCTTTGTTATTCCGAATCTATTTTTTTACGGGGTTATCGTTTTTGCGATCGTTACCATTACTAGAAATATATCTGTAGGATTTATTGCAGTGATTGTAATGTTGTTTTTAGACGCTATTATAGGGAGTTTTACTAATGATACAGACAATCGTTATTTAGCTGGAATTCTAAATCCTTCTGGTAGTGAGGCTCTTTCCTATTATACGCAATACTGGACCGCTTCAGAGAAAAATGTAAATTTACTGCCTTTTGATAGTGTGATTATATACAATAGGTTGTTGTGGTTAGGAGTTTCAATCATCATATTTATTTTATTATATCGCTATTTTTCATTTACACAAACGGCATTAACTTTTGGAAAAAGTAGAAAGGAAGAACGCGTTACTAAAAATAATTTTGGAGGTATCACTAGAATAAAACTTCCTAATACTACTTTTAATTATTCGACAAAAAATAATCTAAAAACAGCTTGGAATCTTTCGAACATCGACTTTATTTTTATCGTTAAAAATTGGGTTTTCATTAGTATTGTAATTGTAGGGCTCGTTTTTATATTGTTAACGTCACTGACTTCTGGAGTTATTTTTGGAACAAGTACCTATCCTACAACTTGGCAAATGCTTGAGATACCAGGAAGCACTTTTGGTTTGTTTATTAATTTACTAACATTTTTATTTGCTGGTATACTTACGCATCATGGTGCTACCACTAGAATGAATCATTTAGTAGATGTAACGCCTACACCTAACTGGGTATTTTTAGTCTCTAAGTTTCTAGCAGTAGTAAAAATGCAAATCGTTTTACTAGCAGTAATTCTAATAGCTGGTGTAGCAATTCAAACATATCATGGTTATTATAATTTCGAAATAGGCCATTATCTTTATGAATTATATGTTATAAAATTGGTCAATTTTATAATCTGGGCTTTCTTAGCATTTTTTATACAAACACTTTTTAAAAACTACTTACTAGGATTTTTTGTATTGCTAATTTTAACAATAGGATTGGCTTATTTACCAACTCTTGGTGTAGAGCAGGGTGTTTTTAGATTCAATAGTGATGGTGGGTTTCAATATTCTGATATGAATGGATATGGAAGTAGCCTGCCGCTTTATTTCCTATATAAAGGGTATTGGTTTATGTTAGGGTTGGCTTTGTTCGGGTTTACATTATTATTCTGGACGAGAGGAATGGGGCAAAAAGCTTCGGCAAGATTAAAAGATGCTAAAGAACGTTTTCATGGGGCAAAAGCACTTTTAATCCGTTTGTCTTTAATTGGGTTCTTAGCATTGGGTGCGACTTTTTATTATCAAAATAATGTTTTACACCAGTATGACTCTAACTTAGATAATGAGAAATCACAAGCGACTTGGGAAAAGAAATACAAGAAATATCAAAATTATGCACAACCGCGTATTACCGCAATCAATGTTGATGTGGCTTTATATCCTGATAAAAGAGATTTTGTTGCAAGCGGAACCTACATTTTAAAGAATAAAAGCAAGCAAGCTATCGACTCTATATTTATCGACTATAATGAGTATAAAACTAAAATCAAGTTTGCGGTTGCAACTAAATTAGTGTCAAAGGATAGTGTGTTTAATTTCAATATTTATAAATTAGATCAGCCACTTTATGTAGGGGATTCTATTGTAATGAATTTCGAAATTAAAAATGAAGCAAACACTGTTTTTAGATCGAATTCTCCTGTGATTGCTAATGGAACTTTCATTAACAACGGCATTTTTCCGTCAATAGGCTATAATGATCAAGGTGAATTGACAGATGATGAAGTTAGAAAAACCTATGGTTTAAAGCCAAAGGATCGTATGGCTAGTCCTACTGATTCTATTGCAAGAATGAATACGTACATTAGTAACGATGCTGATTGGGTAAGATTTGAAACAACAGTTAGTACGGCGGGAGATCAAACTGCTATTGCTCCAGGCTACTTGCAAAAGCAATGGAAAAAAGACGGAAGAAACTATTTTCATTATAAAATGGACCAAAAAATGCTGAACTTCTACGCATATAATTCAGCTAAGTATAAGGTCAAAAAAGACAAGTGGAACGATGTTGCTATCGAAATCTACTATCAGGAAGGGCATGAATATAATTTAGATCGAATGATTGCTGGAGTTAAAAAATCATTGGCATATTATACCGCAAATTTTAGTCCGTATCAGCACAAACAGGTTCGAATAATCGAATATCCTAAAACTGGTGGAGAATTTGCGCAATCTTTTGCAAACACGATTCCTTTTTCAGAAGCGATAGGTTTCATAGCATCTGTAGATGACGAAGATCAAGAAGCGGTAGATTATCCTTTTGCGATAACATCACATGAAGTTGCTCATCAATGGTGGGCACATCAAGTAATAGGGGCAAATGTACAGGGAGCCACAATGTTATCTGAAAGCTTATCAGAATATAGTTCGCTTAAAGTTTTAGAGCACCAATATGGTAAATCTCAAATGCGTAAATTCCTTAAGGTCGCCCTTGATAAGTACTTACAAGGAAGAACAAGAGAACGCAAAAAAGAGCAACCACTTATGTATAATGAAAACCAGCAATACATACATTATAACAAAGGTTCGCTAGTTTTTTATGCGCTAAGCGACTTTATTGGAGAGAAAAACTTAAACAATGTTTTAAAGGATTACATAAAGAAAGTTGGTTTTCAAGACGCTCCCTATACCAATAGTATTGAGCTAGTGACTATGTTAAAAGCGGCGACTCCAGATTCTTTACAATATACAATCAAGGATATGTTTGAAACTATCACTTTGTATGATAATAACATTAGTAACGTTACGAGTAAAAAATTGAAAAATGGGAAGTACCAAGTAGATATTCAGTTTAATGTGGCTAAATACCGTTCAAATGATCAAGGAACTCGAATCTATAAAGACGCTAATGGTAAGACTATATCGTATAAGAAAAAAGGTGACGAGATAGGTCTTAGTTCATTGCCTTTAAATGATTTTATCGAAATAGGAATCTTTAAACAAGACGAGGTTAAAGATAAAAAGGTTGAAAAACAGCTGCATCTTAAAAAATACAGAATCAATAAAATTGACAATAAACTTTCTATTATAGTTGATGAAAAACCTACAGAGGTTGGAGTGGATCCCTTTAATAAATTGATTGACACCAATTCTGATGATAATCGTAGAAAACTTTAATTTGTTTTAATTTCAAAAGGCGAAGGGATATTCTCTTCGCCTTTTTTATTTTAAAAGCCTTTTATTAATTTTGAAATTAGGTGGCGTAACATTAAATTTATAACATGAAACATTATAAAATTACAACTGTAACAGTAAATCCGGCTTTAGATAAAAGCACGCATTTGCGCGGCTTAGTGCCAGAACAAAAGATAAGATGCGATGCCCCACGTTATGATGCAGGTGGCGGAGGAATAAATGTTTCTAAAGCGATTGCGCGTTTAAACGGGGAGTCTCTTGCATTGTTTACAGCAGGAGGACCTACGGGCGAAATGATGAAAGAATTGCTTATTAAAGAAGCCATAAACATCGACCCAATCCCTGTGCAAAACTGGACACGTGAGAGTTTTGTAGCGGTAGATGATAATACGAATTCCCAATATCGTTTTGGTTTTCCGGGTGCTGCCTTAAGCGAAAGTGAAAAGGAAACGATACTCGAAAAAATAGCAGCCTTGTCTACAGATTTTTTAGTACTAAGTGGTAGTTTAAATGACGGGCTATCGACAGATTTTTACAAACAAATTGCCGAGCACGCTAAGAATTCAAATATAAAAGTGATTGTAGATACCTCAGGGGAATCCCTGAAAAAGGTGTTAGAAACGAGCGTTTATTTAATAAAACCAAATGTAGGAGAACTAGCTAAATTAGTAGGTGTAGACCGCCTAGAAATGGAAGAGGTAAACCAAGCAGCCAAAAAGATTATTGCGCAAGGAAGCGCAGAAATTATAGTTGTTTCTCTTGGTCCACAAGGTGCTGCGCTAGTAACAAAAGATTCGTATGATTATGTTCCAGCTCCTCATGTAGCTAAAAAAAGTACTGTGGGCGCAGGAGATAGTATGGTAGGCGGAATGGTGTGGGCGCTTTCGCAAAATAAAAGCTTGCAGGAAGTATTGCGTTGGGGAGTAGCCTGCGGATCTGCAGCAACAATGAATGAGGGAACGCAGTTGTTTAAAGTAGAAGATGCAAACCGATTGTTTGAATGGTTATCCCCCTAGCCCCCAAAGGGGGAAGTGTTACTTACTCTGCGATAGTATAAGTAGTAAATTTGTCATGCTTTGAATTTTCTGAAAGATGGAACGATTTCGTAAATACCTAAAGCAACGAACATTACTTCAAAGTTAAGAGAAAACCAACTTTCTATGTTTGTCAAATAATTTTTTCCTTTTTGAATGGACTGTAAAAATCCAATGCAGTCATCTTATTGCGCTTTCAAAAAAATAAACAAAAAAACCCTGACAAAACTACATTGTCAGGGTTCTCAATATTGTAGTTCCCCCTTTGGGGGTTAGGGGGATTAGTCGTTCAATTTCAAAACAGCCATAAACGCTTCTTGAGGAATCTCTACGTTACCTACAAGTCTCATACGCTTTTTACCTTTCTTTTGTTTTTCTAGTAACTTACGTTTTCTAGAGATATCTCCACCATAACATTTGGCAGTAACGTCTTTACGTAAGGCTTTAATAGTTTCACGTGAAATCACTTTCACCCCAATCGCCGCTTGAATTGGAATGTCAAATTGTTGTCTCGGAATCAACTCTCTCAACTTCTCACACATTTTTTTACCAATAGAGTAAGCGTTGTCAGTATGCATCAATGACGATAAAGCATCCACAATAGTAGCATTCAATAAAATATCTACTTTTACCAAGCTAGACGTTCTCATTCCAATTGGCGTATAATCAAAAGAGGCATATCCTTTAGAAACCGTTTTCAAACGATCGTAAAAGTCAAATACAATCTCCGCAAGAGGCATGTCAAATGTCAACTCAACTCTTTCAGTTGTCAGATACGTTTGATTGGTAATCAAACCACGTTTTTCGATACACAAACTCATTACATTACCAACATAGTCAGACTTCGTAATGATAGTCGCTTTGATAAACGGCTCTTCTACATGGTCTAAACGCGAAGGCTCTGGTAAGTCAGATGGATTGTTTACCACAAGTGGAGTCTCTGGATCTTTTTTGGTGTAAGCCAAATAAGAAACGTTGGGAACCGTAGTAATCACCGTCATGTTAAACTCACGTTCTAGACGCTCCTGAATAATCTCCATATGCAGCATTCCTAAGAATCCACAACGGAAACCAAATCCTAAAGCAGCCGAACTTTCTGGTAAAAATACAAGTGACGCATCGTTCAACTGTAGTTTTTCCATAGAGTTTCTCAACTCTTCATAATCCTCCGTGTCTACTGGGTAGATTCCTGCAAAAACCATTGGTTTTACATCCTCAAAACCAGTAATTATATTTGTAGTCGGATTTTTAGCATCCGTCAATGTATCACCTACTTTTACTTCTTTCGCCTCTTTAATACCAGATATTAAATACCCAACATCACCAGCTGAAATCACTTGCTTTGGAACTTGATTCAACTTCAACGTACCAATTTCGTCAGCAAAATATTCATTTCCAGTAGCCATGAATTTAATCTTCTGACCTTTTTTAATTTGTCCGTTTTTCACACGGAAAATTACTTCAATACCTCGAAACGGATTGTAGTGTGAGTCAAAAATCAAAGCTTGTAATGGCTCATCAATATTTCCTGATGGTGGCGGAATTTTTTCAATAATCGCAGCCAAAATATTTTCTACACCAAAACCTGTTTTTCCTGAAGCATGAATAATATCCTCTAATTTACATCCTAGCAAATCAATAATATCATCACTCACCTCTTCAGGATTGGCTGATGGTAAGTCTACTTTATTTAAAACCGGAATAATTTCCAAGTCGTTTTCTAAAGCAAGATATAAATTTGAAATCGTTTGTGCTTGAATACTTTGAGCAGCATCTACAATCAATAACGCTCCTTCGCAGGCTGCAATTGATCTCGAAACCTCATACGAAAAATCCACGTGTCCCGGAGTATCAATCAAGTTCAGGATATATTCCTCTCCTTTATAAGTATATTCCATCTGGATCGCATGACTCTTAATCGTGATTCCACGTTCTCTTTCAAGGTCCATGTTATCTAGCAATTGCGCTTTTTCTTGACGTGCCGTTACAGTTTGTGTAGCACCAAGTAAACGGTCAGCAAGTGTGCTTTTACCGTGATCAATATGTGCAATAATGCAAAAATTACGTATTTTTTTCATTTTGTTTAAGTATCATTTTTTTTTGGCTTGCCTTGAATTTATTTCAGGGCGTGACCACAAGGGTCGGGCTATTCGTTACAAGTCCTCGTGAAGTTCCGCTACCGCTGCACTTTACTGTGGGCTTTCCTCTTCTATCCCTCACGCACTTTAGCAAATAGCGCATATTAATCTGCAAATATAATTCAAAGATAATCAGTGTCAAAGTAGTTATAAGATATAATCAATAATACCTCTTTTTTTAAACATAAATTATATACTTTTGGACTGTAAGTTTTTTTACACAAAACAATAAAAAACATATCTAAATGAAAAAATCACTATTACTATTACTACTCGTTTCAACGGTAATTACAGCTCAAAAAATGAAAGTTGTTAAAGGAGATTATGCTGCTTTAAAAGATCAAAAAGAATTCAATGTTGAGTTTACTTATGAAAACTTAAAATTGATGAAGGATAATTTAACAAATGATCAATACGTGTCAGAAAGAGTTGCGGATCTAAATGGAAAAAATAACGGAGTAGGTGATGCTTGGAAAACAAAATGGTATTCTAGTAGAGAATTATCATTTGAGCCTAAGTTTCTAGAATTAGTTAATATAGTTCTTTCTAAAAAAGGTAAAGAAATTGTTTTCAAGAAGGATTTAAACCAAGCTAAATACACATTAATTGTTGATGCAAAATGGATTTATCCAGGTTATAATGTTGTCATGGTAAAGAAAGGTGCTAAAGTTTCTACAATACTTAGATTTGTTGAAACAGCAAATAAAAGCAATGTTGTATTAGAAATTAGTAGTGATGAAGCTCCAGGAGATATTTTTGGTGGATCATTCAGTAACGAAGATCGTATAAGCGAAGGATATGCTAAAACAGGAAAATCACTAGCTGGTTTATTGTTAAAAAAAGCTTTTAAATAAGAGGCGCTTTTAAATAAAAAAGAGGCTGACCGTTAAGTCAGCCTCTTTTTTTATGCTTTTTTATTGTTATTAATTACATAAGCCATGTTTTTAATAACATTATCATGTTTTTTTACAAAAGGATTGGTCTCATCCCAAACATAACCCGCTAATACTGCGCATATTTTACTTTTTACATCGTGATTTTCAGCTGTATGAAAAAATAATGTTTGTAAGTTTCCAGTGTACCATTCTTTTACATAAGTGGTAAAAACACCAATTCCCCTTTTCATATACCCAGCATATTCTTCTTCCCAATCTACAGCAATACCTTGCGATTCTTTTATATAAAGTTTTGCAGCTAGTATTCCTGACTCGGTTGCAAATGCAACTCCAGATGAGAAAACAGGATCTAAAAACTCAGAGCTATTTCCAGTTAAAGCAAATCCATCTCCATACATTTTCTTTACAGAGCGAGAATAGTTCTCTAACTTTATAGGATTGAATAGGAAATCAACGCCACTAAATCGTTTCACATAATGGTCAGATAAAGCAATAGCGTTTTTTAAAGCTTCAGCATTGTCTTTGTTTTCCGAAAGAGAATTGATGAAATCAGTAGGTCCAACTACTCCAAGACTTGTATTTCCATTCGAAAAAGGAATTACCCATAACCAAACTTGAGTTTCTAAAATATCAAATGAAATTAAAGTTCCCTCTTCGCCTTCAGGTCTGTTTACATCTTTTACATGTGTAAATATCGATGAGTGAGGATCTAATTTTGACGGAGTGTCTAAGTCTAATAAACGAGGTAATACACGTCCATATCCACTAGAATCTATAATGAAATTAGCATGAATTTCTTTTAAAGTCCCCGTTTTGTCTTTTACAACAGTAATGGATTTTTTACCAATAAAGGATACAGAAACAACTTCGGATTCAAACTCTAAATCAATTCCTTTTTTTATTATTGCCTGAGCCATAGTATTGTCAAAATCAGCTCTAGGCACTTGCCAAGTCCAATCCCAACCTTTGGTAAATTTTTTACTAAAGTCAAACACACACACTTCTTCACCTCTTATGAATCGTGCTCCTGTTTTCTTCTCAAAACCCATTTTGTCAAGATCCTCTAGTAACCCAGCTTCTTCAAAATGATCCATTACCCTTGGAATAAGACTTTCGCCAACAACTATTCGAGGGAATACTGTTTTTTCAACAACTTTTATTTTTACTCCATTCTTATGAAGATAAGACGCCGAGACACATCCTGATGGTCCAGCTCCTATTATTAAAACATCTACGAACTCTTGTAGCATTTATATTTAGTTTTGCTTAATTTTAAACAAACTTAAAAAATTTATTTAAACTTAAAATGATTTATATTGTAGTAATTTTAATTAATATAATTGAGGGATTATTTTTTCTTACACTTAATCAAAGTATGGCTCATACCTATGATTTCATGAATCTCATCTACCACAAATCCTGCTTTTTCAATTACATTTAAGATGTCTTGAGAGTGAAACATCTGACTGTTTCCATTTGCTACAGCTGTAAAATATAAAGAGGTAGCATGCAAACTATAAGTAGAAGCTTGAAATTTTTGTAAATCCCAGAAAGTTTCTAAAATATAAAAACTAGCATCATCAGTCATTGCGTCATAAGCTCTTCTAAAAAGACCGTAGATTTCTTCAAGAGAAAAACAATCAATAAATTGACTCATCCATATAATGTCATTCCCTTTTGGAAAAGGAATTGAATTGTCTAGTAAGTTAGTGTCAATTGCTTTAATTCTTTTTTCGAATCCTGCTTCAGCAATATTTTTACGTGCTACATTGGCTTGACCAGGTAAATCTAAAATAGTAATTTCTACATTAGTGTTATATTGAGCACATTGCATGGAGAATTTACCTGTATTTCCACCAACATCTAAAAATTTCTTTGGATTATTACCAAATAAAATAGGCATAATTTCTGGAAATGTATAATCTGAATAAAAGTGATCAAAGTCAAACCAGCTTTTTTTAATTTTTTCTGGAAGCTCAGATAGTCCTATGTAAACAGTATCCCAATCTCCTAATTCTTTTAAGCCTTCTGGTTTTCCATTTACGATAGACTCTTCAAGGTGGTTAATGGCTAAGTAATTTACATCTTGAGTGAAATCCATGTTTATATTGGTCATTTTGTCTCTCAATATAAAATATCCTGTTTTTGTCAAGATGAATTCGTTGTCTTTTAAATAAACCATCTCTAAGCTTAAACCTGCTTCTAAAAGTACTTTTACACCATAAATAGATAATTTTAATGCATTTGCAATTGTCTCAATACTCGCTTTGTTGTTGTCAAATAGATATTCTAATATTCCTAAATTTCTAAGAGACTTTGCTGCTTGAAACATAATTGGTGCAAAAGCAATTTTTTGTGCATCTAGATTTGCTTGAACAACATTTTTTTTGTCAGATCCAAAATCCTTCATTTGTAGTTTTATATTTATAAATTGGTAATAATATTGTAGTTATTTTCGCAGGTTATGCTTGTAGGTAAATTACAGAGTAAAATATTTTTAAGTTTTTTTTTCTTAACTATATTATGCTACATTTGCTGCGGTCAAATTAACCACATTAAATTCTAATTAAAAATTAATTTTTAATTTATTTAGTTAAAAAAGTAACAAAGAAGTTGAATGAATACAATAAATGAATATTTAAGTTTAAAAGAGTTTGAAGCTGTAATCTTTAATAACGATAAGATTGCTATAAGCGAACTAGTTTTAAAAAGAGTAAACGAAAGTTTTGACTTTTTGAAAGAATTTTCAGGAAATAAAATTATTTACGGGGTAAATACAGGTTTTGGACCCATGGCTCAATACCGTATTAAAGATGAAGATCGTATCCAGTTACAATATAACTTGATTAGAAGTCATGCTTCTGGTACAGGGAAACCATTAAGCCCTGTTTTTGTAAAATCGGCTATTTTAGCAAGGTTAAATACGCTTTCTTTAGGTAATTCAGGTGTTCATCCTTCTTTAGTTAAATTAATGGTTGAGTTAATTAACAAAGACATTACACCACTTATTTTTGAGCACGGAGGTGTTGGAGCAAGTGGAGATTTAGTGCAATTAGCTCATTTAGCGTTGGTATTAATTGGCGAAGGAGAAGTGTTCTATAAAGGAGAAAGAAGAGCTACTAAAGAAGTTTTTGAGATAGAAAAATTAGTTCCTATTCAAGTTGAAATTAGAGAAGGTTTGGCGTTAATGAACGGGACTTCTGTAATGACAGGAATAGGTGTTGTAAATGTGCACCATGCTAATAAATTATTAGACTGGTCATTAAAGTTTTCCTGCGCTATTAATGAAATAGTTCAGACATACGATGATCATTTTTCGGCGGAATTAAACAATACTAAACGTCATAAAGGACAGCAAGAAGTGGCGTCTAGAATGAGACAAAACCTTGCTGATAGTTCACTTATTAGAAAAAGGGAAGATCATTTATACTCTGGTGAAAACACCGAAGATATTTTTAAAGAAAAAGTACAAGAGTACTATTCATTACGTTGTGTTCCTCAAATATTAGGGCCAATCTTAGAAACAATTGATAATGTAGCTTCAATTCTTGAAGATGAATTTAATTCAGCAAATGATAATCCTATTATTGATGTAAAAAACAAGCATGTTTATCATGGAGGTAATTTTCATGGTGATTACATTTCATTAGAAATGGATAAGCTTAAAATTGTAATTACTAAATTAACAATGCTAGCTGAAAGACAGTTGAATTATTTATTGAATTCTAAAATTAACGAAATCCTTCCTCCTTTTGTAAATTTAGGAACTTTAGGATTTAATTTTGGAATGCAAGGAGTGCAGTTTACGGCAACTTCTACTACTGCCGAAAGTCAAATGTTATCTAACCCAATGTATGTTCATAGTATCCCTAACAACAATGACAATCAAGATATTGTAAGTATGGGGACAAATGCAGCTGTAATAACTGCAAAAGTTATTGAGAATGCTTTTGAAGTTTTAGCAATCGAATTGATTACCATTGTTCAAGCAATAGATTATTTAGAGCAAAATGATAAAATTTCATCTGTAACTAGAAAAATTTACGATGATGTTCGCAAAATCATTCCTAAGTTTAAAGAGGATCAAGTGATGTATCCTTTTGTGCAAAAAGTAAAAGATTATCTTATTAATAATTAGTGTTTCAAAGTTAGTTTTAATTAAAATTATAGTGTTATGAAAAAAGTTATAGTGTTGTTATTGTTAGTGATGCAATTTTCGTATGCTCAAGAGCTAGCATTGGTTAGAAAGGATGGTGTTTTTGGTTATATTTCTAAAGACGGTGCATTTGCAATTCAGCCAAAATTTAAAACTGCTAAGAATTTTTCAGAAGGTTTAGCTGCTGCTGAAAATAATAAAAAATGGGGTTTCATTAATAAAAAAGGAGAGTGGGCTATTCCTGCAGATTATGATAATGTAAAATATTTTTCGAGCGGTGTATGTGTCGTTTTAAAAGATAAAAAATGGTTTTACATTAATAAAAAAGGAGAGGCTTTAGTGGCGCCAGCATCAGACAAGGTTTATGATTTTGAAAATGGTGTGGCTTTTATTAAACAAGGAAAAAAAGTAGGTTTAATCAATAATAAAATGGAGATTGTTCTACCAGCAAAATACGATGTTATCAAATCATTTGAAAACGGATATGCTAGGGTAAGAAATAATGACCGTTGGGGAATTATTGATAATGCAGGAAAAGTTGTTGTTGAAATAATTTATGATGAAGTAGGTAACTATTATAAAAATACTACTTGGGTTAAAAATGGTAGCGTTTTTGGATTAGTTACAAATAATAAATTTACCGTAATTGATGGTGTAGATAAAATTTGGGATTTTTTGGTTCAAGATGTTACCTATGCTAGGAAAAATGATAAAATAGGTTTTATTGATCTAAAAGGAAACTGGATTATTGAACCTAAATTTGATAAAGCGAAAGCATTTTCTAAAAACTTAGCTCCTGTTCTAATAGGTAAAAAATGGGGATACATCAATATGAAGGGAAGTCTTGTAATTGAATCTGTTTATAATGATGCCGAAGTCTTTGGCGCAGATGGATTAGCTCCAGTAAAAGAAGATAATTGGGGATTTATCAATGAAAAAGGAAAGTTAGTAATACCAACACAATATGGTATTTCTGCAGGCGGTATTTTTTCTTTGTTTAAAGATGATGAAAAAGGATTCATAAATGGTTTAGCAAGGGTTAAAAATGAAGATAAATGGGGTTTTTTAAAACTAGATGGTTCCGTTTTAGGAGGTCAATGGTTTGAAAATGCAGAGCCTTTTAATAATTAATTAAAGAATTCTTTTTTTTAAGACTGTACTGTATTAAGTAGCTGCGAGTCAATAAATTTTAGAACTGAAAATATAAAAGTTTAAGTATGAAATGTGTATTAGTAACTGGAGGATCAAGGGGGATAGGAAGTGCTATTTGTAAAAAATTAGCAATGGATTCTAACTATCACATCCTAATCAATTATCAATCAAATAAAGAAGCTGCCGAAAAAACACTTGATGAAGTGGTTCAAAACGGCGGTACTGGAGAAATTATCTCTTTTAATGTTGCTGATTTTGAAGAGGTAAAAACGGCTTTAACACAGTGGCAGGAAGCAAATCCAGAAGCAATTGTTGAGGCAATTGTTAATAATGCTGGAATTACAAAAGACGGCTTGTTTATGTGGATGAGTCCTGAGGATTGGTCTAACGTAGTAAATACAAGTTTGAACGGGTTTTTTAATGTGACTAATTTTTTTATACAAAAAATGTTGCGTAATAAATACGGACGTATTGTAAATATCGTTTCTTTATCAGGAGTAAAAGGTACAGCAGGCCAAACAAATTATTCTGCTGCAAAAGGAGCAGTTGTTGCCGCTACAAAAGCATTAGCTCAAGAAGTTGCAAAAAGAAACATTACTGTAAATGCTGTGGCTCCAGGTTTTATTAGAACTGATATGACGAGTCAACTAGATGAAAAAGAATTAGTGAAATTAATCCCAGTGAACCGTTTTGGAGAAGCAGAAGAAGTAGCTGATTTAGTAAGCTTCTTAGTTTCTAAAAAATCAAGTTATATTACAGGAGAGATTATTAATATAAACGGTGGTATCTATTCATAAACAATTACTTTAAAGAAGATGAATAAAAGAGTGGTAATAACAGGTATGGGAATTTATTCTTGTATAGGTACATCGTTAGATGAAGTTAAAGATTCTTTATATAATGGAAAGTCAGGTATTACAATTGATCCTGAAAGAAAGGAGTTTGGCTTTAGATCCGCTCTAACAGGAATGGTTCCTAAACCAGACTTGAAAAATTTACTTTCTAGAAGACAAAGAATAAGTCTTGGTGAAGAAACAGAGTATGCTTACATGGCAACAATTGAAGCATTGAAAAATGCGAATATTGACGATGCTTTTTTTGATACAAATGAAGTGGGTATCATGTATGGTAATGACAGTGTTTCTAAAGCAATTATTGAAGCTACAGATATTATTCGTGAAAAAAAAGATACCGCGTTAATTGGTTCAGGTGCTATTTTTAAATCTATGAATTCAACGGTAACGATGAATCTTTCTACGATTTTTAAATTACGAGGAATTAATCTTACTATTAGTGCTGCTTGTGCAAGTGGATCTCATTCTATTGGACTTGCTTATTTTCTTATTAAAAGTGGTTTTCAAGAAATGATTATTTGTGGAGGTGCTCAAGAAATCAACAAATACGCCATGAGCAGTTTTGACGGTTTAGGTGTTTTTTCTCCTAGAGAGAATGAGCCTACAAAAGCGTCAAGGCCTTTTGATGTTAATCGTGATGGATTAATTCCTAGTGGTGGTGGTGCAACGCTAATATTAGAATCGTATGAATCTGCTATTAAAAGAGGAGCTACAATTATTGCTGAGGTTACGGGTTATGGTTTTTCGTCTAATGGAGGACATATTTCTACGCCAAATGTTGAAGGGCCATCAATTGCAATGCAAAGAGCCTTAGATGAAGCGGGTATAAAACCTTCAGATATTGATTATATAAATGCACATGCTACTTCAACTCCAGTAGGAGATACGAATGAGGCTAAAGCTATTTTTGAAGTTTTTGGAAAAAGCAATCCTTATGTAAGTTCCACAAAATCAATGACTGGGCATGAATGTTGGATGGCTGGAGCTAGCGAGGTAATATATTCTATTTTAATGATGCAGAATGATTTTATCGCTCCAAATATTAATCTAGAAAACCCAGATGAGGATGCTGCAAAATTAAATTTAGTTAAATCGACAATAAACGAAAAAATTGATATATTTTTGTCGAATTCCTTCGGTTTTGGAGGTACGAATTCAGCATTAGTAGTAAAAAAGTATAAAAAAGAAGATGAATAAAGAAGAGATAATCGAAAAGATAAACGGATTTTTAGTTGATGAATTCGAAGTTGATGCAGATGCAATTGAACCTGAAGCTAATTTGAAAGATACTTTAGGATTAGACAGTTTAGATTATGTTGATTTAGTTGTTTCAATCGAATCAAATTTTGGAGTAAAATTAGTCGAAATTGACTTTGTAGGAATCGCTTCTTTTCAAAGTTTTTATGACTTAATTGAGAACAAGTTAAATGTTAAAGCATAATATATAATGAGTCAATGGGATGGCAAATCTAAGGGAACGGTTATAGGATATAAAATTTTCGTTTTCTTAATCAAGAAAGTGGGAATCAAGTCGGCCTATTTTATTCTTTATTTTGTGGCGTCCTATTACTTTCTTTTTCTTAAAAAAAGTAATGCTTCCATTTTTTATTATTTTCATAAAAGACTTGGTTATTCCTATTTTAAATCTAAAAAAATGGTTTTCAAAAGTTATTATACTTTTGGTCAAACCATTATTGACAAGATAGCCATTTCAGCTGGCATGAAAGATAAGTTTACCTACGAGCATGATGGAGGCGAAAAAATAATAAAACTGCTAAAAGAAAAAAAAGGGGGTGTTCTTATAAGTGCACATATTGGTAATTTTGAAATTGCCGAACACTTTTTTGGAGAAATTGATGTTGATCTTCAAATCAACCTCGTTACCACAGACTTAGAGCATTCCGAAATTAAAAATTACCTTGAAAGTATTGCTCAAAAACCTAAGATAAAATTCATTATAATAGGAGAAGACATGTCTCATGTTTTTGAGATAAATGCAGCTTTAGCCCGTAATGAATTAGTTTGTTTTACTGGTGATAGGTATTTTGAAGGAGTAAAATCTATGTCAGAAGAACTATTAGGAGAAAATGCTAATTTTCCTGCTGGGCCATTTCTTATTGCGTCCAGATTAAAAGTTCCTGTCGTTTTTGTATATGTAATGAAAGAACCTAATTTGCACTATCATCTTTATACGCGAGAAGCAATAGTAAAACACCGCGATGAAAAAGGACTACTAAAAGCGTATACCGAAAGTGTAGAGTCTATGGTGAAAATATATCCTTTGCAATGGTTTAATTATTTCGATTTTTGGAAACAAACTCACAATCAAAAATAAAAACAATACAATAATTCAATAGATAATTCCATTGATTTTGTATTTACAAAAAAAAACGTCAAAGTAAAGATGGAAGAATTTGATACTATAATTATTGGATCTGGTGTTGCTGGTTTAGCTACGGCTATTTGTTTAGCGCGTGCAGGTCAAAAGGTGTTGGTTTTAGAACAACATTATGTACCTGGAGGTTGGAGTCATAGTTTTACTTTAAATGGACAACGTTTTAGTCCAGGAGTTCATTATGTAGGATTGATTGATGAAAACCAATCGACTAATGAATTGTATCGAGGTTTAGGAATTGCTAATGACATGGTCTTTTTTAGGATGAATAAAAAAGGATATGAGCACGGTATTATAGGAGAAGAGACTTTTAGTTTTCCTGCCGGAATTGATAACTTAACTAAGGTGCTTGTTGACCGTTTTCCAAAAGAAGAAAAAAATATTATAGAATACCTAACTCTTGTTCAAAGAGTGAATAGAGAACTTCAATTAATACCAAAATTAAAAGGCTTTTGGCAAAATATTACGGTTCCTTTTAGAACCAAACATTTTGGTAAGTTCTCCTTATTTCCATTAAAAAGAGTTATAGGTTGGCATATAAAAGACCCTTTATTAAAGGCAGTTTTAAATGTGCAGTGTGGTGATCATGGGCTTTCGCCAAAAAGAGCTTGTTTTCCTGTACATTGTTCTGTTATGAACCATTATTTTGATGGTGGTTTTTATCCAATGGGTGGTGGTGGTGGTATTGTGAAAGCAATGACCAATGGCGTTAAAAAATTTGGAGGAGAGGTTCGCGTAAAGCAAAATGTGGAGAAAATCATTGTAGAAAATAATAAAGCAATTGGAATTCAGCTGGAAGGTGGGAAAACGATCTATGCTAAAAATATCGTTTCTAATGCTGATCCTTCAATTACATATTTAAAATTAATTGGAGAGAATCATTTAAGCAAAGGCTTGATCAAGAAACTTCAAAAAACAAAATACTCTGTTACCTCATTGATTTTATTTTTAACATTAGATATGGATGTCACTCAATTCGGAATTGATTCGGGTAATATCTGGATGATGAAAGACGAGAATGACGATGCTAATTTTGAGGATTTAATGAACAATGATATTACTGAGGGAGAGCTGTTTCCTGCAGTATTTATTAGCTGTACTACCATTAAGGATCCTGTAAGTTTCAATGGGAGATATCATAATTTTGAAGTGGTAACCTATGTTAATTACGATAATTTAAAAGATTTTAACGGTTTAGATGATTATCATAATGCTGAATATACGGCTTTTAAAGAAAAAGTAGTCAAGAAGCTCATGAACAATATAGAGAAAATTATTCCTGGAGCAAAACAAAATATTGTTCAGGCAGAATTAGGTACGCCAAAAACCAATGAATTTTATATTAATTCTACAAAAGGAAATGTTTATGGTACTGAAAAAACATTGAATCAAGTAGGACCTTTTTCATATAAAAATAAATCAGAGATAGACAATCTATTTCTTTGCGGTGCTAGTACACTTTCTCATGGAGTGGGAGGAGCAACGCATTCAGGACTAGCGGCTGCAGCCAAAATTTTAGGTTGTACATCCGAAGATTTGATTATTGAAGATGCAAGCCAAAAATTACGGATTTATGATGCTGAAGATCAGTCTACATGGCCAGATTGGGTTCATGTAAAAAGATCAGATAAAAAGAGAACTTTTAAGGAAGTGAAAATCAATTAGTATAAATTGTAATTTTATGTTAAATTCGCATTTTATAAAGCAACCCCAAAAATGAAAAACGTCCTCATTATATATTATTCTCAATCGGGACAATTGAAATCTATAGCGAAAAATATTGCCAAACCGCTTTTGAACACAGAGGATATAAACGTTACATTTTACGAAATTGAATTAGAAAAACCCTTTCCTTTCCCTTGGAATAATGAGGCCTTTTTTGATGTTTTTCCAGAATCTTTTTTGCAAATACCAACTCAATTAAAACCAGTTCCATCTGAAATTTTGAAGCAAAAATTTGATTTAATTTTGTTACATTATCAAGTGTGGTATTTGTCACCATCAATTCCTATAAATTCATTTTTAAAAAGTGAGCATGCTAAAATAATTTTGAAAGATACTCCAGTAGTAACTATCAATGGCTCTAGGAATATGTGGATAATGGCTCAAGAAAAAATTAAAGTTTTATTAAAAAATAATAATGCACAATTAAAAGGGAATATTGGTCTAGTAGATAGAGTAGGAAATCTAATTAGTGTGATTACAATTGTAGAATGGATGTTTTCGGGAGTAAAAAAGAAATATTTAGGCTTTTTTCCTTTACCAGGTGTTTCTGAAAAAGACATCGAGGAGTCATCAAAATTTGGAGATATACTACTTTCAAGTTTACAAGAAGATAAGTTGGAATTTTTACAAGATAAGTTAGTTGCTAATGATGCGGTGAGGATTAGTTCTTATTTAGTGACTGTGGATAAAACTGCTAATAAAATTTTTGATAAATGGTCTAATTTTATCTTTAAGAAAGAAAGAGAATCAAGAAAATTTTGGTTAAAATTATTTAAAGTTTATTTGTTGCTAGCAATTTGGTTAATCTCTCCAATAGTGTATATATTACATGTTCTTAGCTACCCATTTAAAATAAAAAAAATAAAAAAAGAAATCCAGTATTACCAAGGGATTAAATAAAATAAGATCATCATGTTTGAAGTATATATTACAAAGGCGGGAAAATATTTACCTAATAAAGCGGTTCTCAATGATGAGATGGAAGGCTTTTTAGGACTTATTAATCAAGCTACCTCAAAAGCAAGACGCATTATCTTGCGTAACAATAAAATCTCAAGTAGATATTACGCTGTGGATAGCGAAGGAAAAAGTACACATACTAATGCCGAGCTAACTAAGAATGCTATTCAAGAATTATTTGACGAAAACTTTACAGCAAATGATGTTGAAGTAATTTCTTGTGGTACCTCTACTCCAGACATATTTTTACCTTCTCATGCAGCAATGGTTCACGGATTATTAAAAAACAAAAGTGTTGAGCTTAATTCATCAACTGGTGTTTGTTGTGCGGGAATGAATTCGTTAAAGTTTGGTTTTCTTTCGATAAAATCTGGAAGTACTAAAAACGCAGTTTGTACAGGGTCCGAAAGAGTTTCTACCTGGATGATGGCAGAGAAATTTGAACAAGAAGCGGTGAATTTGAAAAACTTAGAAGAGCAACCTATAATTGCATTTAAGAAAGATTTTCTACGTTGGATGTTATCTGATGGAGCAGGAGCTTTTTTATTAGAAGACAAACCTAGAGGAGACATTTCTTTAAAGATTGAATGGATGGAAGCTTACTCCTACGCACACGAATTAGAAACGTGTATGTATGCAGGTGGTGAAAAGCAAGAAGATGGTTCAATTAAAGCATGGAGTGATTATAATCCTGATGAATGGTTGAAGCAATCGATATTTTCTATTAAGCAAGATGTGAAATTATTAGATGCACATATATTAGAGAAAGGTGCACAAAGTATGGCAGAAGCTTTAGCGAAAAATAATATTTTAGCAGATCAAATTGACTATTTTTTACCACATGTTTCTTCTCATTATTTTGTAGAGGGATTGCATAAATCCTTGGCAGAAAGAGGGATGGATATTCCTATGGATAAATGGTTTATGAATTTAGCACGTGTTGGAAATGTAGGTTCAGCGTCAATTTATTTGGCTGTTGAAGAACTGATGAATTCAGGGAAATTAAAAAAAGGAGATAAAGTACTTTTATCTGTTCCTGAGAGCGGTCGTTTTTCTTATGCTTATGCCTATTTAACTGTTTGTTAAAAAAAAGATATGGATACAAATAAAGCACTATTCGACAAAGATTTTGTAGAGAATTTACTTCCACAAAAATTTCCATTTGTAATGGTTGATAAAATGTTTTCTTTCACAGAAACATCGATAGTTTCTGGTTTTAAAATTCAAGAAAACGCTGTTTTTTTTAATAACGGATACTTTGTAGAATCAGGTTTGATAGAACACATGGCGCAATCTGTAGCTTTGCATACAGGTTACCAGTTTTTTTTGAAACAAGAACCAGCCCCAACAGGTTATATTGGGTCTATTAAAGATGTTGTGATAAAACAACTCCCAAAATTAAATGATGAAATTAAAACTACAGTTACTATTCTTCAAGAATTTGGAGGAATAACGCTAGTAGATGTCGTTACAGAATTGAATGGTGTTGAGATCGCAAAAGGACAAATGAAAACAGTTTTAGCAAAGTAATTCTAAATATTTTGACAGAGAAAAAAGTTAATTTAGTAGATATAAAAAGGTTTTTACCTCACCGTGCTCCAATGTTAATGGTTGATTTAATTATCGAAATGGATCATGAAAAAGTAGAGACTATTTTTGAAATTAAAGAAGATAATATTTTTATCAGTAATAATTTTTTTATAGAATCGGGTTTAATTGAAAACATGGCGCAAACTTGTTCTTCAATTATTGCTAAAGATTTTTTTATAGACGAAAATAATCAAGCTAAAGATGATGTTGATGTGGTAGGATTTATTAGTGCTATAAAAACATTAAAAATATACGCGCTTCCACAAGCAGGAAGCACAATCAATACAAAAGCGGTTTTGGTTTCAAAATTTATTACAGAGGCATATAGCTTATGTACCATGAGTTGCCAGACTTTTAACAATGGAGAATTGCTTTTAGAAGGAGAAATTAATCTTTTTATTCAAGATAAAAATCCAAAGCATTAAGTGCATGAAAAAAAACGAAGTACCACAAGATAAAGGCAATCTTTCAAATATTAACATGAAAGAATTGGTTTATGCAACAGATGAAAAAGGCAATTACACGACTGCTTTGAGTACGGGTTGGGAACCTAAAACAATTGCGCTTTCTAATTCTATTGAAGAAATAAGTGAGCGTATTGCTATTGCAAAAGAGCTAGTAGATAAAAATGAAGCAAGTCCTATTTACTATTTAATGGAGGTAAATAGAATGGACATTGCCATTTTAGCTAGTTATGTAGGAATGTGGCAATGGCGTGTAAAAAGACATTTTAAACCCAGTAATTTTAATAAATTAAACGATAAAATTTTGCAAAAATATGCAGCTACTTTTAATGTAACTGTAAATGAATTAAAAAATTTTAAAACTCAGTAATGGAAACTAACTTTACACACCACCAATCTGCTCATTGTGAAAACGGAGTGGCTTCTAATTTATTAAAACATAACGGATTAAATATTAGCGAACCAATGGTTTTCGGAATTGGTTCTGGTTTGTTTTTTGTTTATCTACCTTTTATAAAAGTAAATTATGCACCTGCGATAAGTTATAGACCTTTGCCGGGCTTAATATTTAATAGACTAGCAAAACGTTTAGGTATAAAAATTAAAAGACAAAAATTTTCAAACGAAGCCAGTGCTACCAAAGCATTGGATGAAAAACTAAAAAAAAATATACCTTCAGGATTACAAGTTGGAGTTTATAATCTAACTTATTTTCCTGACGAATATAGATTTCATTTTAATGCACACAATTTAGTTGTGTATGGTAAAACAGATACTGATTATCTAATTAGTGACCCAGTAATGGAGCATGTCACTACTTTAACACATCAAGAATTAAATAAAGTACGTTTTGCTAAAGGCGCTTTTGCTCCTAAAGGACAAATGTATTATCCTATCGAAATTCCTAAGAATGTCGATTTTAAAAGTGCTATTATCAAAGGGATTAAAACGACCTGTCGAGATATGCTTGCTCCAGTGCCTATTGTTGGTGTGAAGGGTATTCGTTTTGTTGCAAAGCAAATAAGAAAATGGCCTATAAAGAATGGTACTAAAAAAGCCAATCATTATTTAGCACAAATGGTGCGAATGCAAGAAGAAATAGGAACAGGCGGAGGTGGTTTTAGATTCATCTACGCTGCTTTTTTAGAAGAAGCTTCAGGGATTTTAGAAAATAACGAATTGAAAATCCTTTCGAAAGAAATGACTGTGATAGGTGATTTATGGCGCGATTTTGCTGTAGAAGCATCAAGAGTCTATAAAAACAGAAGTACAAAGGCGGATGTTTACAACACCATTGCTGACCAACTGTTGTATATTGCCGATCAAGAAGAAGCCTTTTTTAAGAAATTAAAAAAAGCAATAAGCTAAAGAATTATTTTGCAAGAAATTATACAAATATCACAACTTTCAAAAAAGTACAAAAATGCAGAAATGTATTCTTTGAACGATTTTACGCTTTCTATAAAAGAAGGCCAAATTTTTGGGTTACTAGGGCCAAATGGCGCTGGTAAAACCACTCTTATTTCTATGCTTTGCGGTTTAGTAAAACCTACTTCAGGAAGTTTTACAATTGCTAAAATGACCTATGCTGAAAACGCAAATGAAATTAAAAAAATTATAGGAGTTGTTCCTCAAGAATACGCACTTTATCCTACATTGACCGCTCGAGAAAATTTAATTTATTTTGGGAGTATGTATGGTTTAAAAGGGGATGAATTAAAAGAGAAAGTGGTAGAGAGTCTTGATTTTTTAGGATTATTGAAGTTTGCTGATAAACGGATTGAAACCTTTTCGGGAGGAATGAAACGCCGAATAAATCTTATTGCGGGTATTTTGCACAGTCCAAAAGTATTGTTCTTAGATGAGCCAACGGTAGGGGTTGATGTTCAATCAAAAAATGCCATTATTGACTATTTAAAAAAATTAAATCAAAACGGTACCACTATAATTTATACTTCGCATCACTTAGCCGAAGCACAAGATTTGTGTACAGACATTGCAATTTTAGATCAAGGGAAAATTTATGCTCAAGGCACACCTACTGATTTGATACATGCTACTGCAAATGCCAAAAACCTAGAGGATGTTTTTATTGCATTAACCGGAAATGAATTGAGAGATGATATATAAATTATACCAATCGGTTTGCAAAGAATTTCTGTTATTAAAACGAGATTTAGGTGGAGTAGTGATACTCTTCTTGATGCCTCTTGTTTTAATTGTTATGGTAACATTAATTCAAGACAGTACCCTCAAAAAATTTAGCAATACAAAAATTCCTATCCTATTAGTCGATAATGACAAAGGAAATGTATCACATACCGTATTTGAGAATTTACAAAAAAGTGATGTTTTTACTGTTGTTACTCAAATTGATTCTAAACCATTAACGGAGGCAGTAGCCAAAGAAGCTGTTTTTAAAGGAGATTATCAGTTGGCCATTATTATTCCGTCTCGTTTGAGTTTAGATTTACAAGCGAAGATTGATCAAAATGTAGAAAATATAGTAAGCAGTTTAGGCTTTGCAGATAGTACAGCAGTTGCAAAACCAAAAGCTATTGTAAATGAAAAAGAAGTAAAACTATATTTTGATCCCGCTACGCAACTTAGTTTCAAGAATGCGGTCATGAGCTCGATCGATAAAATGATTTCTCAAATTGAGACCCATTCTATATACACTGCTTTTCAGGAGCAGTTAGGAGAGGGTAGCGCTAGTTTTGAACAAAAGAGTTTTATTACCTTCAAAGAAATTGTTCCAAGAGTCAATGACAAAGAGATTGTTCCAAATTCAGTACAACACAACGTTCCGGCTTGGACACTTTTTGCTATATTTTTCATCGTAATTCCGTTATCCATAAATATTGTTAAAGAGAAAACACAAGGAACTTTTATCCGTTTGCGAACCAATCCGGTTTCTAATGCTATTGTTTTGGCAGGAAAAACAATAACGTATCTGATCATTTGTATGATTCAGTTTTACATGATGTTAGCCGTTGCTGTATTCTTGTTTCCTCATATTGGATTACCTTCACTTAATATTGAAGGGAATTTGTTTATGATGACCATCGTAGCTTTATTTTCTGGATTTGCGGCTATTGGTTTCGGAATTTTATTAGGAACTGTAGCCAAAACCCAAGAACAATCGGCTCCTTTTGGTGCTACAGCAACTATTATTTTAGCAGCAATTGGTGGAGTTTGGGTTCCTGTTTTTGCCATGCCAAAAGTGATGCAAATAGTAGCAAAATCGTCTCCTATGAATTGGGGATTAAATGCTTTTTATGATGTATTGTTGCGCAACGCAGATTTCATCGATATTTTACCAGAAATAAGTTTATTATTTTTGTTTTTCATAATTACTATAACCATAGCATTATTGTATGATAAAAAGAAAAGATCAGTATAACGAAGCCACGGCTTTAACGGTAAGTCACGATATTAGAGTCCGTTTTAACGAAACCGATCCACTCGGAATTGTTTGGCATGGCTATTATATCACTTATTTTGAAGATGGGCGTGAGGCATTTGGTCGCAAACATGGGATTTCATATCTCGATGTATTTGATAGTGGGTACACTACACCTATAGTAAAATCAACTTGTGAGCACAAATTGTCACTGCGTTATGGTGATGTAGGCCGAATAGAAACAACTATTGTAGACACTCCAGCAGCAAAAATGATTTACAGATACACTATTTTTGATGCCGAAAATAAAATTTCATGCGTAGGAGAAACAGTTCAGGTTTTTCTGGACAGTAAAGGAGAATTAATGTTGACTAATCCGCCATTTTATGAAGAATGGAAGCGAAAAGTAGGACTATTAAAATAAAAAAATGTTGAAAGAAGTATACATTACCGAAACGAATTGCATCACACCTATTGGGTTTGATGTGGCTACTAATATAAAAAATATTAGTGAAGGGATTTCTGGTATTCAGTTGCAGCAAGATTCTGAAATGATGAAAGCACCTTTTTATGCTTCAAAAATTAATGAGGATGAATTAAGTTTGGCTTTCGCCGAAATTTCAAAAGAGACGCATTTTTCGAGATTAGAAAAAATGATGATTTTAGCATTGGATCCCATTGTTAAAAACGCAAAACTAGATTTGAATAAGAAGCATGCTTTTATACTGTCTACGACAAAAGGGAATGTTACGGCTTTAAAAAACGCTAATGAAACGGGTATAGAAAATGCCTATTTACATCAACTAGCAAAAAAGATTGCTGACCATTTTGGTTTTGTAACCGAACCTATAGTGGTTTCAAATGCTTGTGTTTCGGGAGTTTTGGCAGTTTCTATCGCAAAAAGATTGATTCAGAGTGAGCTATATGATGCTATATTTGTAGTTGCGGGCGATGAAATATCCGAATTTATTTTATCAGGATTCAATTCATTTCAAGCCATGAGTGATTTACCCTGTAAACCGTATTCTAATAATAGAACGGGAGTAACACTTGGCGAAGCTACAGCAGCAGTTTTAGTTACATCAGACAGTAAAAATGCAAAAGTAAAAATTATTGGTGACGGTTCTATCAATGATGCAAACCACATATCTGGACCTTCTAGAACAGGCGAAGGGCTTTTTAGAAGTATAGAAAGTGCTTTATTAGAAGCGAATATAAAAACCGAACAAATAGATTATATTTCGGCTCATGGTACCGCAACGCCGTTTAATGATGAAATGGAAGCCATTGCGTTGAATAGGTTAGGTTTAGAAAACACTCCTGTAAATAGTTTAAAGGGCTATTATGGACATACCTTGGGTGCTTCTGGATTATTGGAAACAGTGATCGGAATCCAATCTGTTTTAGAAAATAAATTATTTGCCACATTAGGATTTGATGCATTAGGAGTGAGTCAAGCAATTAATGTTATTACAGAAAATGAAACTAAAAATAGTCGTTATTTCTTAAAAACAGCTTCGGGTTTTGGAGGTTGTAATACGGCAGTTTTATTCGAAAAAGTGAACTAATGACAGAAAATAATACTTATATACAGTCTTTTTGTACTATTGAAAATAACCAAATCACTTTGAACGGTGAAGTTATTTTTCAAAAAGAGAAAAGCTCTTTTTCAGAATTTTCAAAAAGTGCTTACCAAAATTTAGATATTGATTATTCAAAGTTTTTCAAAATGGATAACTTGAGTAAACTCGCTTTTTTGGGGGCTGAATTGTTGTTGAAAAACCAAGAAAATAGTAAAGAGGAGAACGATACTGCTTTAGTTTTTGCTAATAAATCCTCGAGTTTAGATACGGATACAAAATATCAGAATTCAATTTCAGACAAGGATAGTTATTATCCAAGTCCAGCAGTTTTTGTTTATACGTTGCCTAATATTTGTTTAGGTGAAATTAGTATCAGACATCAATTAAAAAGCGAAAATTCTTTCTTTATATTTGCTGACTTTAATAGTGAATTCATGTTGAATTATGCAAAAATTCTATTGGATACAAAAAAAGCAAAAAACGTACTTTGTGGCTGGGTCGAATGTTTTAACGAAGAGTACAAAGCGTTCCTATATTTAGTAGGAACAGAAGGAGATTACGAACATAATGAACAAACAATAAAAAAACTATATAATTAAATTACATGGAAGCATTAAAACAAGAATTAAAAAGTAAAATCATTGAAGTTTTAAATTTAGAAGATATTAACCTAGAGGACATTAATGATAACGATCCTTTATTTGGAGACGGATTAGGATTAGATTCTATTGATGCATTAGAGCTTATCGTAATGTTAGATAAAGATTATGGTATTAAATTAGTTGATCCAAAAGAAGGGAAAAATATTTTTCAATCTATTGAAACAATGGGAGCTTATATTACAGCTAATAGAACAAAGTAATTTTTTGCTGAATTAAAGTTTTAAAAACGGTGAATTTCGATTTTTAAAATTTTAGTAATTAAAAATCAATGAATAAAGGAGTTGCCATAACAGGAATGGGTATTGTTTCTTCAATCGGGAATTCGGTTGAGGATAACTTTGTTTCGTTATTGAATAACAAAGTAGCCATTACGACTATCGAAAATATTTCGACGGTGCATGCTGCAGTGATTAAAGTTGGAGAAATAAAAAAAACGAATCAGCAATTAGTAGAACAACTTCAGTTGTCTGCTGATAATAATTTTTCGAGAACGGCGATGTTGGGTGCAATAGCAGCCAAACAAGCGGTTCAAGATGCTGGAATTACTTCAATTAATGAATACAAAACCGGTTTAATTTCGGCAACAAGCGTTGGCGGAATGGACATGACCGAAAGACATTATTATGATTATTTTGACAATGAAGAACTTGTAAAATACATCAAATGTCATGATGGTGGTGATGTATCTCAAAAAATCGCAGACGAACTAGGTTTGAAAGGAACAGTAACTACCATTAGTACGGCTTGTTCATCTGCAGCTAATGCAATTATGCTTGGTGCTCGAATGATAAAATCAGGAAAACTAGATCGTGTAATTGTTGGCGGGACTGATGCTTTGGCTAAATTTACTATTAATGGATTCAAAACTTTAATGATTTTGTCAGATGGTTATAATATGCCATTTGATAATGATCGAAAAGGGTTGAATCTAGGTGAAGCAGCAGCTTTTTTGGTTCTTGAATCAGATGAAGTGGTGAAAAAGCAAAATAAAAAAGTATTAGCAAGAGTTTCTGGTTACGGCAATGCAAATGATGCCTTTCATCAAACCGCTTCTTCAGAGAACGGTGACGGAGCACTATTAGCTATGGAAAAAGCATTTCAATTAGCAGGTTTACAACCCGAAGATATTGATTATATCAATGTACACGGTACCGCAACTCCCAATAATGATTTGTCTGAAGGCAGAGCAATCGTAAGGTTGTTTGGTGAGGATAAGGTGCCTGATTTTAGTTCAACAAAACCATTTACTGGACATACTTTGGCGGCAGCCGCGGCAATTGAAGCGGTTTATAGTGTATTAGCAATTCAGAATAATGTGGTTTTTGCTAATTTGAATTTTAAAACTCCTATGAGTGAATTCAATTTGATTCCACAAACTACATTGAAATATAAAAATGTGAATCATGTATTGTCTAATTCCTTTGGATTTGGAGGAAATTGCTCAACCCTTATATTTTCTAAAAACGAATGAAAAAGACATATATAAATGGAATAGGTTGTATCTCGGCTCAAAAAACGTTTGATACTGTTTTTTTAGAAGAAGCTGTATTAGAGGAGAACAGTATTGTATTACCTTTAAAAAAACCAGTTTACAAAGATTTTATTCCTCCAGTCGCTATTAGAAGGATGGCGAAAGGAGTTAAAAACAGCATG
This sequence comes from Flavobacterium gelidicaeli, assembly GCF_013294005.1. Taxonomy (GTDB): domain Bacteria; phylum Bacteroidota; class Bacteroidia; order Flavobacteriales; family Flavobacteriaceae; genus Flavobacterium. The sequence continues at coordinate 41,193 of NZ_JABSNK010000002.1, read as the reverse complement.
GTAGCCTCTGCACTAGCCTTAAGAGAAGCACAAGTAGAAAATATTGATGCCATCATTACCGGAACCGGTATGGGATGTATCGAAGATTCTGAGAAGTTTTTAACCGCAATTTTAAATAACAAAGAAGAATTTTTAACACCTACCTCTTTCATCCAATCTACCCACAATACTGTTGGAGGACAAGTGGCTTTAGGCTTACAATGCAAAGCTTACAATGTTACTTATGTAAATGGATCAGTTTCATTTGAGTCGGCTTTATTAGACGCAAAAATGAAAATTGATGAGGAAGAAGCAGTTGCAGTTTTGTTAGGAGGGATTGATGAAATTTCAGACTATACTACTTCATTATTCAAATTAGCAGGTTTTATAAAAAAAGAAAACGAAGGTCCTTATCCAGTGTTGAATTCAACTTCAAAAGGAGTTGTGTATGGTGAAGGAGCTACCTTTTTTGTGTTAGAAGATAAAAAAAGAGCGCAAACCTATGCTGAAGTCCTAGATGTTGAGCTGTTTAATAAACTAGACATTGATGAAGTAGAGGAAAAAATGATAGCTTTTTTGAAATCGAATGCATTAGAAATAACGGATGTTGACGCAATAATTTTAGGGTATAACGGAGATGTTGAATATGATACATTTTATAAAAATCTATCTGAAAACACATTTGTAAATACACCACAAGTATATTATAAACAACTAAGTGGCGAATACAATACAGCATCTGCCTTTGGATTATTTGTGGGGGCGAAGATTGTCAAATATCAAAACATTCCTAGTATTATTTCGGTAAATAAAATGGAGAAGTCAGCGTACAAAAACATTTTATTGTACAATCAATACAGAGGAATTGATCATAGTTTTACGTTAATTTCAAGATGTTAAAACACCAACTAACAGCTATTGTCTTTATATCGATTTTACTTTTACTAAAAATTATAAGTTTTTTTATAGTAATTGAAATTTCGTATTTTATACTTGTAGCTGCTCTTTGGTTAGCGGTAGTTTTGTGGGGATCCTCATTTATTTCGTCTAATTATCATGTCAAAAGTTATTGCAGTAACCCATTGGAAACAGAGAAAAAAATTGCAATTACATTTGATGATGGTCCTAATCCAAACACTTTATTGATTCTTGAAGTTTTAAAAAAGCACAATGTAAAAGCGGCTTTTTTTTGTATTGGAAAAAATATAGAAAAATACCCTGAAATTTTTGAACAAGTTATTTCCGAAAATCATATTGTTGCCAATCATTCTTATGGACACAGCTCTTTGTTTGATTTTTTTAGAAAAAGCCAAGTTATTGATGAGTTAAATAAAACGGATGCGATAATAGCAAAAGTATTGGGCAAGAAACCTTTGTTTTTTAGACCACCTTACGGAGTGACTACTCCATCGATACGTAGAGCACTTGAGGTAACCAAACACAAGTTAATTGGTTGGAATGTTCGTTCTTTGGATGGAATTATAAAAAACGAAAAAATTATTTTTAATCGAATTATAAAAAGAGTAAAACCGGGAGCAATAATACTAATGCACGACACGACATTTGAGTCCGTTAGTGTTTTGGAACAGTTGTTGTTATTCTTGGAGAAAAATAATTACAAAGTGGTTGCAATTGATCAACTGTTGAATTTAAAAGCTTATGAAAATTAAAACTTATTTGATACTATTAACGGTCCTTTTCTTTAATGTTACTGCTTTTGCACAGGAACAAAAAATGAACGGAAGCGAAATAGCGGCCTTCAAATTATCAGTTAATGGAGTTTCTAAAAAAATAAAAACACTAAGCACCGATTTTGTGCAATACAAGCACATGGATTTTTTGGCTAAAGACATTGAAACCTCTGGAAAAATGTTTTTCAAAGATCCAGGATTATTATCTTGGCAATATAAAAAACCATACAATTATACTATTGTTTTTAAAAACGGAAAGATTTTAATCAATGACGAGGGCAAAAAAAGCAGTGTAGATATTGGTAATAGTAAGGTTTTTGGAAAAATCAATAAGCTTATTATAGGTAGTGTAAGTGGAGATATGTTTGATGACAAGGAATTTGTGATCTCTTATTTTAAAACTAGAGAAAATAATGTGACCAAGTTTATTCCTAAAGACAAGACATTGTTAAAATATATTAAGCAAATCGAATTAACGTTTAGTAAAGACGACGCCACAGTTGTTCAAGTGAAACTATTGGAATCAGCTGAAGATTATACTCGTATTGTGATGAAAAATAAAACAATAAATGCAAAAATCGACGACTCTTTTTTTATTAATTAGTTTTACGCTTCTAGTTCTTTTAAATTCTTGCGGATCTAATCCAGTAAGACAAATGAATGAAAAAGCAGTAGATACTAAAGTTTATAATGCGCCCTATTTTTCTAATACCGCAATGGATTATGTTTATAAAGCAAACATAGCTGTATATGGAAATGAATTGAGCGGTATATTTATTGTAAAAAAGTTAAATGAGACTACACACAGAGTTGTTTTTACAACCGAGTTTGGAAATAAATTAATGGATTTCGAAATTTCAGATTCTGATTTTAAAGTGAATTCAATTGTTAAAGAATTAGATCGTAAGATCCTTATAAATACATTAAAAAAAGATTTTAGAATACTATTAAAAAAGACTTATGCTGTCGATAAACAGTTTGAGGACGATCAAAATATAATTTATGAGTCAAAAATGGGGAGGAGTTATAATTACCTCTATTTGTCAAAAACCGGTGGCGGACTTTTAAAAATTGTTCATGCTTCTAAAAGAAAAGAAAAAATAATTGTCTATTGTACTTCTGAAAACAATATTTTTGCCGAAAAGATTGTTATTCAGCACCAAAACATAAAATTAAGAATTGAATTGAATTATTTTAATAACCAATAAACCAAAACCATGAAAAATAGAATTTTATTTGCTTTTTTTGCTTTTTTCGTATTGCTACAGGTTCAAGCACAAGCTATTTTTAGACCAGGAGTAAAAGGAGGAGTTAATTTCTCGCACTTCACTCAAACAGATAATTCAAACGAAAAATTTTCAGCTAAGCAAGATTTTTATGTTGGGATATTTGGAGCTTTAAGAGCAACAAAAGTATATACATTGCAACCGGAACTAACCTATACCAGACAAGGTGCGAAACGCGAATATATAGATGGTTTTGATGGATTGAAAAAAAATGAAACTCTTGATGTTTCCTATTTATCTTTGGCTGTAGCCAATAAGTTTGTTTTTAACAAAGTGAATTTTCAATTAGGAACTACATTTGATGTTAAAATAAACGATGCTAAAAAATATATTGGAGAGTCTAACTATAGAGACAACTCATTTAGCTCGATAGATTTAGGCTTTTTTGCTGGAATTGGGTTTGATATCACAAAGAATTTTGGAATTGAAGGAAGAGTTAAAAAAGGAATTATACCAGTAAGTGATTGGGATGATAGTTACACAAATGTGGTTTTTCAAGTAGGCGCTGCTTATACTTTTGATTTAAAATAAAAAAAAAGATGCTATTAAAAGATTTTTATAAAATAACTTCGTTAGAAAAAAAGGATGCGCAACAGTATTCTATTGTTATTTTGATTAATGAAAAACATGAGGTTTTCAAAGGACATTTTCCAGGAAATCCTATCATGCCAGGAGTGTGTATGATGCAAATAATTAAAGAATTAACAGAGCAAATTACTGAAAGTAGCTTGATTATGGAAAGCCTTTCTAATGTGAAATTTATGGCTCTTATTAATCCAGAGGTATTGCAAGAGTTGCATTTGGTACTGGATGTTATAACGATGGATGATGACAAAATTAAAGTAAAAAACACGACCTATTTTGGTGAAACAGTGGCTTTGAAATTAGTTAGTGTCTATAAAAAAATATAGTATGAAATTTATAATTCCACTATTTTGTTTGTTCTTTTTGGGTAGCCCGTCTATTTCAGAAGTTAGAAAAATGTATGCAACGGCTTCAAATTCTAAAACAGAATCAGCAGATTTATTGCTGAAACTGTCTGATGTTGAAATTGGTGATAGTAATAGTGTGTTAGTTGCTTATAAAGGTGGTACACTGGCTTTAAAAGGTAAGTTTTCTTCTAAAATAAAAGATAAAAAATCCAATCTTCTAGCAGGAGCAAAATATATTGAGGCTGCGGTTAAAACGAGTCCAAATAATGTAGAGATCAGATTCATTCGCTTAAGCGTTCAAGAAAACCTGCCTTCATTTATTAGTTATAGAAAGAACATTAAAGAAGATAAGGCTTTTATTATATCTAACTTTAAGACGTTAACAGGGGAATCGAAAGAATATATTAAAAACTTCATTCTACAATCTAAAAGTTTTTCTGATTCAGACCAACAATCAGTTAATAAATAATAAAAATTAGAATGGCAACTATTGCATCTGTGAGTGATACTACGTATCCATTGAATTTTTGCGTTATTATTCCAACCTACAATAATGACAAAACACTTAAGCGTGTAATTGATGCTGTTTTAGAGCATACATCACATGTGATAATTGTAAATGATGGTTCGACAGATAAAACCAAACAAATATTACAAGAGTACACTCATTTAATACAAATCCATCATGAGGCCAATTCTGGTAAAGGAATTGCGCTGCGTAACGGTTTTAAGAAAGCTGTTGAACTTCACTATGTCCATGCTATTACAATAGATTCGGATGGGCAGCACTTTGCTTGTGATATTCCCAAATTCCTTTCAGTCATAGAAAAAGAAGGGGATGCGTTATTGATTGGAAGTAGAAACATGCTGCAAGAAGGTGTTCCAAAGAAGAGTAGTTTTGGGAATAATTTTTCAAATTTTTGGTTTCAATTTGAAACTGGAATAAAGCTAGAGGATACTCAGTCTGGTTTTAGATTATACCCTTTACAGAAAATCCCAAAAAAATATTTCACCAATAAGTTTGAGTTAGAAATCGAAATCATCGTTCGATCTGCATGGAAAGGTGTTGTTGTTAAAAACATACCTATTCAGGTTTTATATGACCCAAAAGAACGTGTGTCTCACTTTAGACCCTTTCAGGATTTCACCAGAATCAGTATTTTGAATACGGTGTTAGTTATAATAGCATTGGCGTATATTAAACCTCGTGATTTTTTTAGAGGAGTAAAAAAAAAAGGGTTAAGTAAATTTTTTATTGATGATATTCTAGAAAATGATGACTCTAATCTAAAGAAAGCTAGCTCAATAGCTCTTGGAGTTTTCATAGGGATTGCTCCATTTTGGGGGTTTCAAACGGTTTTAGTATTGTTCTTGGCCGTTGTTTTGCGTTTAAACAAAGTTATTTCATTTGCGTTTTCGAATATTAGTTTTCCTCCTTTTATTCCACTGATTATTTATGGGTCGTTACAGCTTGGTGGTCTTTTTATAAACAATGCTGATCCTTTATTTTTAGATTATTCTATTACTTTTGAAAAAATAAAAAATAATATTTCACAATATATCGTTGGAAGCTTTATTTTAGCAACAATTTCAGCAATCGTTTTCGGACTAATAGGTTATTTAGTATTGACCTTTATCAGTACTTTTAAAAATAAAGAATAAATAATGCAGCAGTTTTTTTTTGAATTACATCAATTTGTTTTAAGAAGGAAATTTTTTTCTTTCTCATTAATTATTTCGGTGTTTTTGTTTTTTATTTTTTTTGCATCCAAAGTTGCTTTCAGTGAGGACATCACTAGGTTGATTCCAACAAATGACGATTCGAATATTACTGCAAAAGTTTTAAATCAACTTAATTTTTCGGATAAAATTTCAATTATAATTTCCGTTGAAAAAGAGGGGTCGCCAGATGATTTGTCTGAATATGCCAATATATTTCTAGATAGTTTAAACGAAAAATCAAAACCTTATATTGGTAAAATACAAGGAAAAATTGACGAAGAAAACATTCAGGCTACTTTTGATTTTGTCTATGATAATTTACCGCTTTTTTTAGATCAAAATGACTATAAGACCATTACAAATAAAATACAAAACGATAGTGTAGCGGCCATTTTAGCTAATGATTATAAGTCGTTGATTTCTCCTACCGGAATTGTAACGAGAGATTTTATACTTAAAGATCCGCTTGGAGTTTCGTTTATAGCTTTAAAAAAATTACAACAACTTAGTGTAGGAGATGATTTTGAGTTGCACAATGGTTTTATAATTACTAAAGACAAGAAAAACTTACTTCTATTTGTAACGCCAAAGTTGGCAGCCAATGAAACAGATACGAATACCGTTTTTATCAATCAGCTAAGCAACATAAAAGACAATTTGAACGAGAAGTTTAAAGGTAAGGTACGTATGAGTTATTTTGGCGCAACTCCTGTGGCTGTAGCTAATGCAACTCAAATAAAAGCAGATGTCAAGAATACTTCTATTTTTGCTGCCGTAACCTTGATTCTAATTCTTATCTTCTTTTATAGAAGTTTATGGACGCCCATAATTATTTTTATACCTTCCCTATTTGGTGCTTTTTTTGCTTTAGGAGTACTGTATTTTACAAGGGGAACAATATCTGCAATTTCACTCGGAATTAGCTCTATTTTACTAGGGGAAACCACCGATTATTCTATTTACGTATTAACGCATCTTCGAAATAATAAAAATGTAAAACTATTATACAAAGACATTACTAAACCATTGCTATTGTGCGGGATCACAACAGCAGTTTCTTTTTTATGTTTGTTTTTTGTTAAGTCTGAAGCATTAAAAGATTTAGGTCTTTTTGCTGCTTTAAGTGTTATTTCGACTTCAGTATTTTCATTGGTTCTAATTCCGTTATTGTATAAGGCTAAAAAAGAGGTTGGAACCCAAAAAGAAAATTTCATTGATAAATTAGGAAGGTATTCGTATCATAAAAATAAATTCTTACTAGGTTCTGTTTTTATCTTTCTTATTGCTTGTCTTTTCACGTATTCGAATGTGACTTTCAATAATGATCTTTCGGCACTTAATTACATGTCACAAGACTTAAAGCATGCCGAAGAGAAATTAGAAAATATTGCTGACATTTCTTCGAAATCAATTTACCTAGCTACTTATGGAGATAGTCAAGAAAAAGTTTTGGCGAATAATAAAGTGTTATTCGATTCTTTATCAAAAGAAAAAAATACTTCTGGAATACTGAATTTTAGTTCTATTGGTGGTGTAGTTTTTTCTAAAGAAGAACAACAGAAAAAGATTAATGATTGGAATGTTTTCTGGGATAATTCTAAAAAAACAGTGTTAAAAGAACGCATAATTGCGAATGGAAATACAATTGGTTTTAGAGAAAATTCATTTGATGGATTTTACGAAATGCTAAATAAAGATTTTCAAGTAGTTTCGATTGCGGATTATGAAAGTGTCAAATCGTTATTTCTGGATGAATTTATAGGCGAAAAAGACGGTTTTCATACTATTTCTACACTAGTAAAAGTACCAGTAGAAAAGAGAGATGCTTTTGTAGCCAAAATTAAAAAGCAACCTAACCTGATTGTAATTGATAGGCAACAAACAAATGAAACATTCCTAGGTAATTTAAAGAAGAACTTTGAAAGTCTCGTGAATTACTCTTTTATCGCTATTTTTATTATATTATTTCTTTCCTTTAAAAGAATTGAGTTGGTCTTAGTTAGCATTATTCCAATACTTGCTAGTTGGTTAATTACTACAGGAATGATGGGGATGTTTGGACTACAGTTCAATATAATCAATATAATTGTATGTACTTTGATTTTTGGGATTGGTGTTGATTATAGTATTTTCATGACTTCGGCATTGCAAAAAGAACATACGTATGGCATAAAAGTATTGCCTACTTATAAAGCCTCAATTATTTTATCGGTGGCTACTACTATTTTGGGTATAGGCGTTTTAGTTTTTGCGAAGCACCCTGCCTTAAAATCGATTTCGATAATTTCAATCATTGGGATTTTCTCTGCATTGGTAATTACGTTTACATTACAGCCTTTAGTTTTTAATTTCATTGTTACAGATAGAGTTAAAAAAGGGCAAAGTCCTTACGAAATAAAAAGATTGTTACATTCCATATTGTCATTTATATACTATGGTTTAGGTGGGTTTGTATTGTCAATTATAGGTGTTGTTTTGATGAAAATTTTGCCTTTTAGTCGAAAGTCAAAACTAAGATCATTTCATTATGTAATGTCAAAATTCATGCAGTCAGTATTATTTTCTTATCCTGCTGTTCGAAGAAAAATCAGCAATATTTCTAACGAAAATTTTGATAAACCAGCAGTGATAATAGCAAACCACATGTCCTTTTTAGATATTTTAGCCGTAGGAATGTTAAGTCCAAAGATTATTTTTTTAGTTAGTGATTGGGTATATAATTCACCGTTTTTTGGAAAAGGGGTGAGGCTAGCAGGTTTTTATCCTGTTTCAAGCGGTATCGATAATGGTATCGAACATTTGAGAGAGAAAGTCGATCAAGGGTTTTCATTAATGGTCTTTCCAGAGGGAACACGTTCTACAGATAATTTAATTAAAAGGTTTCATAAAGGAGCTTTTTATTTGGCTGAGGAATTCAAATTAGATATTGTTCCAGTGGTTATTCATGGATATTCAGAAATTGCTCCCAAAGGCGACTTTATACTAAATGGTGGTCCAACAACCGTTAAAATTTTAGATAGAATAAAGGCTGACGATAAAACTTTTGGTAACGATTATGCCGAAAGAACTAAAAAAATAAGTACTTATTTTAAATCTCAATATACCGATTTGCGTCACGAATTAGAAGACCCAAATTACTTTAAAAAACGAATAATTGACAGTTTTGATTATAAGGAGTTAAAGATTATTCAAGCTGTAAAGGCAGACTTTAATCAGAATTTAGAAAGCTATTTTCAAATTAATTCTTACCTTGGTTCGAAAGCGAAAGTTTTGCACGTAGCAAATGATTACGGGCAGTTAGATGTATTATTGGTGTTGCAAGAGCCTTTAAGAAAATTAGAAACCTTTATCGCAGATCAAGATAAAAGAAACGTTGCAAAAACGAATTATATAGTTCATAAGCGAATTATAAATTATTTGGATACTATCGATGAACTTGAAGGAAGATACTATGATACTGTTTTAATTTCTGAGGGAAATAGTACGGTACAACTTGAAAAATTAGTCAAATTGACTCAAAAGATAATTTTAATAAACAATCACCCTCTCAAAGAGACCTTACTGAATTTAGGATTTACGGTTACAGATGAAACAGAGAAAGTGATAGTTTTAAAGAGATAAAATACATTGAAAAAAGAATACGATGTTGTCATAATTGGTAGTGGACTAGGAGGTTTGGTCTCGGCTATTATTTTGGCAAAAGAAGGCTATAGCGTTTGTGTACTTGAAAAGAACAATCAGTTTGGAGGAAATCTACAAACCTTTGTGCGCGACAAGACTATTTTTGACACCGGAATCCATTACATAGGTGGTTTGAGTGAAGGGCAAAATCTATACAGGTATTTTAAATACTTGGGAATTATGGACGATTTGAATCTAAAAAAAATGGACGAAGATGGTTTTGATGTCATTTCGTTTGAAGATGATGTTGTCGAATATCCGCATGCGCAAGGGTATGACAATTTCACCAATCAATTAGGGAAATATTTTCCAGATGAAATTGAAAATATTGAAAACTACTGCAAAAAAATTATAGAAACTTGCGATACTTTTCCGCTTTATAATCTAAAGTTTGAGGGAGAATACGATAGCAATATACTTTCTTTAAATGCCAAAAAAGAAATCGACGAAGCTACTGATAATTCAAAACTAAGAGCGGTTCTAGCGGGTACAAATTTCTTGTATGCCGGTATTGCTGAAAAATCACCTTTTTACGTGCATGCATTATCTGTTAACTCCTATATTCAAAGCTCTTGGCGTTGTATCAATGGAGGGAGTCAAATCACTAAACAGTTGATTAAGCAACTCAAAATTAACGGAGGTGAAGTTTATAAGTATAAAGAAGCCATCAAGTTTGAAGTAGAAGACAACAAGGTGACATCGGTTAAAATGAAAGACGGAACCGAGGTTTTTGGTACTCATTTTATATCCAATGTTGATCCAAAAGCTACTTTAAAAATGGCGGGGATAGATAAGTTCAGAAAAGCGTATTACAACCGTATTCAAAGTTTGGAAGGTGGGATTTCGGCATTTAGCTTGTATTTGGTCTTTAAACCCGAATCGTTTAAGTATTTGAACCATAATTACTACCATTTTAAGGATAGTAACGAAGTTTGGACAGCGCATGATTATACCGAGGAAACTTGGCCAAAAGCCTTTATGGCTTCCATGAATGCTTCTAAAAAAATGGATCAATGGGCTGATGGAATGACTTTTATTACCTACATGAAGTTTGATGATTTAAAACCATGGGTAGAAACAGTAAATACCACAGCCGAAAAAGAAGATCGTGGAGAAAGTTATGAAGAGTTCAAAAACCGTAAGGCTGAGCGATTTCTACAAGAAATAGAATTAAAATTCCCAGGAATTAGAGATTGTATAAAATCAGTTCATACATCATCACCACTATCATACAGGGATTACATTGGTGGACATAACGGAAACATGTATGGGTACGAAAAGGATTCTAATAATCCGATGAAGACCTTTATTGCCTCAAAAACCAAGTTGGATAATTTGTATCTAACAGGGCAAAGCATCAATATGCACGGAGTTCTAGGAGTTACGATTGGTGCAGTGGTAAGCTGTTCTGAAATCATTGGAAAAGAATATTTGGTTAACAAAATAAATGAAGCTACACTTTAAAAAAGCATTATGTATAAACCGTACGGACTTTTAATAACCATTAGTTTCTGTTTGTTGTTTCTATCTTGTGGAACTTACAAATCGATGCACCATCAACCAGAAATTAGTAGTTACAACAATACCGTTCCAGTCGTAAAAAAATATGCTGATACTGTTTTTACATCAAAGAATAATTTTTTTATAAAAAACAAACAAAACCTTTGGGAGCTTTATGTCGAAGGCGATCCATTACAAAGAGGATTAATGATTGGGGCTTTATCGGATAGTTTATTGAAAAAGCAAGAGACTGTTTTCTTTACGAAAATTAAAGATTTACTACCATCAAAATTCAAACAGAAAGTACTTAGGAACTTTTTGAAGTGGTACAATAGAAAATTATATTTGAATGTTCCAGAAGAATACCAAACGGAGATCTATGGAATTTCAAAATACAGTTCTCCAGATTTTGATGCGATAGCACCACCGTATTTAAGGAGTTTATACTTGCACGGTGCACATGATATTGGTCACGCATTGCAAGATTTGGCGTTGGTAGGTTGCTCGTCTTTTGCTGCTTGGGGCGATAAATCAGCAGATGGAAGCTTAATTTTAGGTCGCAATTTTGATTTCTACGCAGGAGATGATTTTGCTAAGAATAAAGTAATTGCTTTTATAAAACCAGACAAAGGAATTCCATTTATGATGGTGACTTGGCCCGGGATGATTGGTGCTGTTTCAGGAATGAATAATGAAGGAATAACGGTCACTATAAATGCAGGTAAATCTAAAATTCCGTTGATTGCCAAAACTCCGATTTCGATATTGACTAGAGAGATTTTACAATATGCTAAAAATATTGACGAAGCCATTGCGATTGCTAAGAAAAGAAAGGTTTTTGTATCTGAATCCATTATGGTTGGGAGCGCTTTTGATAATAAAGCAGTCTTGATAGAGGTTTCTCCCGATAATTTTGGAGTTTATGATGTCGGTAATAGTAATGAGTTAGTTTGTACCAATCATTTTCAGAGTGATGCTTTGAAGAATAATTCAGGAAATCAAAACCAGATTAAGGAAAGTCATTCTAAGTACAGATACGATAGGTTGGTACAGTTATTAGATCAAAACGACAAAATAACTCCCGAAAAAGCAGTTGCCATTCTTCGTAATAAAGAGGGATTGAATAATTTACCTTTAGGTTACGGAAATGAAAAGGCGCTAAATCAATTGTTGGCGCATCACGGCATTGTTTTTAAACCACAACAGCGTTTGGTTTGGGTGTCTTCCAATCCGTATCAGCTTGGGGAATTTGTATGCTACGATTTGAATAAAATATTTAAAAACAGTGGTAAGAATGATTCAATTGTTTCATTGGAACAAGAAAGTTTAAATTTTCCAAAAGATCCATTCTTGGAAACCAAAGAGTATAAGAACTACGAACTTTTCAGGAAAGAAGATAGAAAGGCGGATAGTTTATTAGAAGATAAGAAAAGTTTTTCGATGGATTTCTCCAAAAACTATCAAGCTTTAAATCCAGATTACTGGGAAGTATATTATAAAGTAGGTTTGGATTTTTATCGAAAGAAAGAATACCAATTAGCCAAAGAACAATTTGAAATGGCACTTACCAAAGAAATTACAACACTTCCTGAAAAAGAGAAAGTAACTCAATATTTAAAAAAATCAATAAAAAAATCAAAATGATTCCAAAAATCGAAACTGCTCCATTGGCAGAGATCAAAGCTTTTCAGGAACAAAAATTAAGTGAATTGCTAACCTATGTGAATGAAAATTCACCTTTTTACAAAGCGCTTTTTGAAACAAATAATATTGATATTTCAACCATTAAGACTTTAGAAGATTTGCAGACGTTACCTGTGATTTCTAAAGAAAGTTTGCAAAAACATAACGATGATTTTTTATGCGTTCCCGCAAATCAAATCATAGATTACGCTACAACATCAGGTACATTAGGTGATCCTGTTACTTTTGGGTTAACCGACAAAGATTTAGATAGATTAGCTTATAATGAAGCCATTTCTTTTGCATGTGCGGGAATAAAAGAAGGCGATATTGTGCAATTAATGACTACTATGGACAGGCGTTTCATGGCTGGATTAGCTTATTTTTTGGGACTTAGAAAGTTAAAAGCAGGTGTGATTAGAGTGGGGGCTGGTATTCCAGAATTACAATGGGATTCTATTTTAAAATACAAACCTACTTACTTGATTACGGTTCCCTCGTTTTTATTAAAGCTAATAGAATATGCCGAAAAAAATAATATTGATTACAATAATTCAGGTATAAAGGGTGCAGTTTGCATTGGAGAATCGCTTCGCAATCAGGATTTTTCGATGAATACTTTATCAACAAAAATTACAGATAAATGGGATATTAAGTTGTATTCAACCTATGCTTCAACCGAAATGAGTACTGCTTTTACAGAGTGCGAACATGCTAATGGAGGACACCATCATCCTGAATTGATTATTGTTGAGGTTTTAGACGAAAATAATAAATCAGTTGGTGATGGCGAGTCAGGTGAGTTGACTTTTACCACTTTAGGACTCGAAGCCATGCCATTAATCCGATTTAAAACGGGTGATATCGTAAAACTACACCACGAACCCTGCCACTGTGGTAGAAATACGTTGCGTGTTGGACCAGTTATTGGTAGAAAGCAACAAATGATCAAGTACAAAGGAACAACTTTGTATCCGCCAGCGATGAACGATGTTTTGAATGATTTTCCATTAATCGAAAGTTATATTATCGAAATTTCAACCAATGACTTAGGTACTGACGAAATTGTGATTAAAATTGCGGTTAAGGAACAATCTGATGCTTTTTTGCAGCAGCTAAAAGATCACTTTAGAGCCAAATTACGTGTGAGTCCAAAAATCGAATTCACTACTAAAGAAATTTTGAATCCATTGATTTATAATCCGATGAGTAGGAAACCAATTCACTTTTTTGATACCAGAAAAAGCACTTTTTAAACAACCAAATTGTTTTCAATCCATTACAGATAGCATCTTTTGGGTTAAATGTTGTAATTTTGCACCAAAATTCAGAAGATGATTAAGATTGGCAACATAGAATTACCAGATTTCCCTTTACTCCTTGCACCTATGGAAGATGTGAGCGATCCACCTTTTCGTAGGTTGTGTAAAATGCATGGTGCCGATATGATGTACTCTGAGTTTATTTCTTCAGAAGGATTGATTCGTGACGCCATCAAAAGCCGAATGAAATTAGATATTTTTGATTATGAACGCCCTGTTGGAATTCAAATTTTTGGTGGAGACGAAGAAGCAATGGCACTTTCATCTAAAATTGTTTCTACTGTAAACCCTGATATTATTGATATTAACTTTGGTTGCCCTGTAAAAAAAGTAGTTTGTAAAGGTGCTGGAGCTGGAGTCTTAAAAGATGTTGATTTGATGATTCGCTTAACACAAGCGGTGATCGATAGTACCCATTTACCAGTTACGGTAAAAACGAGGTTGGGGTGGGATGATAGTTCGATTAATATTGATGAAGTTGCTGAGCGCTTGCAAGACATAGGGGTTGCTGCTTTGAGCATACACGCAAGAACACGTGCCCAAATGTACAAAGGACATTCAGACTGGTCGCACATTGCACGTGTTAAAAACAACCCTAGAATCACCATGCCAATTTTTGGTAATGGAGACATCGATAGTCCTGAAAAAGCATTACAATATAAAAACGAATACGGTATCGACGGTATCATGATTGGTCGTGCTGCAATAGGTTATCCATGGATTTTTAACGAAATCAAGCATTTCTTTGAAACAGGAGAGCATTTAGCTAAGCCTACAGTCGTGGATAGAGTAGAAGCTGTTCGTAATCACTTAACATGGGCAATGGAATGGAAAGGAGAACGATTAGGAATTGTAGAAACCCGTCCGCATTACACTAATTATTTTAAAGGTATTCATTCTTTTAAACCATTTAAGCAACAATTAGTTACTCAGGATAACCCACAAGAATTATTTGCTATTTTAAATAATATCGAGCAAGCTTATGCTGGTTATGAAGTAGTTTAAACAGTTTATCAAGAAGATTTAAAATGCAAATTCCATTAATTATCACAGTTCAAATTGTGAAAATTAGTGGAATTTATTTTTTTAGAATGCTTAGAATTTTACTCTAATAATTTTTTACTCACGCGACTACTTGCAATTAGCGAAGCAATAAATCCAAGAGTAATAATGGTACCTAAGACGATTAATACATTCTCGATCGAGAAAATTACTGGATAAGCCAGTGTAGGAGTAATCATAATCAATCCATAATGCTGTTGCAATAAGACAATGATTATTCCGAGAAATAAACCTATAAGCCCACCAAAAACACTTAATAAGGTACCTTGAAGTAAAAATATCTTACGTAAATCTTTGATTTCAGTACCTAGATTAAAAAGCGTTTTTAGATTCCCTTTTTTGTCTAGAATCATCATAATCAAAGCGCCAATCAAGTTAAAAAGCGCCACTACAATCACCAAAGTAAAAATTAAATACACAGCGATATTCTCTGTATTCAACATTTTATAAAGCGACTCGTTAAGTTGCGCTCTATTTTTTACCGTGATTTTATTTTTAAAAATGGCATTCAGTTTGGCGATAATCGCATTTTCATTGGCGCCAGCCTTCTCTTTTATCTCAATTCCCGATATCTGATTGGCTTTATATGCTAATAATTCTTGTGCCAAACCTAAGTCGGCAAAAACATATTTGGAATCCAGATCTTCGCTAATAGCGTAAATCCCCACAGGATAAACCACACTTTTATTAAAAGCTTGTTCGGCGTTTTCAATCGTTCCTTTTCCAGGTTTTGGAACCATCACTTCGAGCTGATTATTAAAGTCCAATAATCCCAGCGAAAATTTTTGTGCAATCCCATAACCCACAACCACTTGGTAGGTGTCTTTTTCAAGCCACTGCCCATTGTAGAGTGTTTTTTTAATGTCATTTACTTTATCAAACTGCGAGTCAACACCTTTTAAGTAGGTGACTACTTGCTTGTCATTAAAAACAAACAAAACGCGTTCTTCGATGATTTTTGAATAAGAAGCTAGACCGTCAATTTTCTTGATTTCGGCCTCTTGTTCGGGCGAAATAAAGAATGATTTCCCCAGTGTGCTGCTTATTTTAATGTCGGGATCGATATCATTAGTAAACGAAAGACTAAAAACTTTTAACCCACTAAAAACCGACAAAACCACAAACAAAGCCATCGCGCCAACAATGATTCCCATGCTCGCAATGCGATTAATAATGTTTATGGCACTGTTTTTACTATTACTTCTTATGTAACGTTTGGCTATGTAAAGAGGGAAATTCAAATTATATCAACTTGCGTTTTTCTAATAGGTCTCTGTTTTCAATAGGATTATCTCTATTTGACAAAGCAGTATTTATTTTTTCAATATAATCTAAAGAGTCATCAATAAAGAAAACCAAATTAGGTACTTTTCTTAATTGCAAACGCACTCTTTGTGACAAATCATGCTTAATTGTTTTAGCATTCGACTTCACAGCTTCCAGAATTTCAGCAGCCTTGTCTTGAGGAAATACACTTAAATACACCGTTGCCACAGACAAATCTGTAGTCACACTAACTTTAGATACCGAAATAATTAAATTAGATACGCCATTTTTTCTCACTTCACCTTGCAGGATATCAACCAAATCTTTTTGGATCACCCCACCTATTTTTTTCTGTCTATTTGTTTCCATAGTGCAAAAATACTACTTTTAAACATTAAACAAACAATTTTTAAAAGCAACCTATTCTTTAAGCTGTTTTTTAGGAGCTTTTTCCTGCTGTACATTCTATCTTTCCTGCCGAAACCCGGCAGCAAAGGATGCCGTTTCCATCAGGGCTAGGGACTTTTTTAAACAAGAAAATTATGTTTTGTTAAGAAACCAAAAAAACATTCTATGAATAAATTGTTGATTTTTCTATCATTATTTTTTTTACGTTGCACACCAACGGATAGCGGGATTAAATCTATAGAAATCATGTCTTATCTATACACTTTACCTATGTATACTTTTGGATTACAAATAAAGCCATTATTGTACGCGAAAATTGACGAATCTGGTGATGTTCAAATGGAAAAGGATAATGGGAAACTCGTTTATTATGCTTTTAACATAGAAGAAGACTACCTAAATAATATTGAAAATGACACAAAAAATACTTCCGTAGATCGGTATCAAAAAAATCCAGATTCTGTAAAATTGTGTATATGCGATTATCCAATAATTAGAGTAGAAATTGATTATAAAAATGGTAAAACATTGTCTTTTAATTTTGATGAAAATGATCCTTCAGAGAAATTTAAATCATCGAGATCTTTATTCAAGGAATTAATGAGAAAAAGTAAAAGTCATGATAATAGAATAAAGAAAATTAAAAGTATAATTGACGAAAGAAAAGAGTTTGTAAATTTCACAATGAATAAAGATACATTAGAATTACCTTTACCTGTGAGGCCGAATAAAAAGGTTGATATAAAATTTACCAAACCATAATTTCAATATTTATATTTAAAATTAGGTTCGCTTTCAAGAAAGAATAATGAAAAGCATTTCTATAAAAAAAAGCTATTCAGACACAAAACCACCATGGAAAATATCAGCAATTCAGAAGACAATATAAATCCAGTTTCGACTCCCTCCCCTTCGGGTAGTCCTAAAAAGTCGGGAGGGGTGGGGAGACCTTCTTTCTCCATATACGATGCCTCTGCGGGTTCTGGAAAAACCTATGCGCTAGTCAAAGAATATTTAAAAATTATTCTAACCGCACATAAAAATGACGCGTACAGAAATATTCTTGCTATTACGTTTACCAACAAAGCGGTCCACGAAATGAAAAGCCGCATCGTAGGGAGTTTGTCTGAATTTGCTAAGGACGAACCTTCTCAAAAGGCAGCTGAGTTAATGCAGGATTTATCCGCAGATACGGGACTTTCGATAATAGAAATAAAAGTGAAGTCGCAGCAAATCATCAAGCATATTATTCACAATTATGCGGCTTTTGATATTTCGACTATTGATAAATTTACGCATAAAGTAATTCGTGCTTTTGCGCATGACTTAAATTTACCTATGACTTTTGAAGTCACATTAGATACCGAAAATTTATTAATTGAAGCTGTTGATGCCATTATTGCTCAAGCAGGGGAAGATGAAACGCTCACCAAATTGCTGATTGATTTCACGATGGAAAAAACCGATGATGATAAGTCTTGGGATATTTCGCGTGAAATTCTAGATACGGGACGATTGGTTTTGAACGAAAACCACCGATCTGAAATTACGCATTTTCAGGATAAATCCATTGCTGATTTTGTCGAGATTAAGAAGAAACTAATAACAAGTTGTAAAGTCTTAGAAAAAGACAACGCCGAATTTGCTCAGGCTGCTTTAACGCTAATTGAAAATAACGGCATCGATTTAAAATCGTTTTCTAGAGGTACGTTTCCCAATCACTTGATTAGCATTCGAGACGAAAAATTCAATCCAAAAAATAAAACCTTTCACGAGTTTGAGGACATTGCCATTAACAAAACGGCAAAAGACCGCGCGCTAATTGAGAATCTAATCCCGGAATTAATCCAAATCCTAGCTACAATTTATAAAAATTTCGAGAAAAGAGATTTCTATAAAGCCTTTCTTAAAAACATTACGCCACTTTCTTTATTGAATACGGTGAGTAATGAATTGGCTAAAATTCAGGAAGAACAAAATGTGCTTTCGATAACCGAATTCAATTCGCTAATTCATCGCGAAATTCAAAATCAACCCGCTCCTTTTATATATGAACGATTAGGGGAGCGTTACCGCCATTTTTTTATAGACGAATTTCAAGATACTTCAGAGATGCAGTGGCAGAATTTAATTCCGTTGATTGATAATGCGCTTTCGGGTCAGGATGACTTTGGCGAAAAAGGAACGTTGATGATTGTAGGAGATCCTAAACAATCAATTTATCGCTGGCGTGGAGGAAAAGCAGAGCAGTTTATTGCGTTGAGTAAAGACAATAATCCGTTCAATAATCCAGATAAAAGACTCGAGCATTTGGATAAAAACTACCGTTCGTATTCGCAAGTGATCGATTTTAATAACGAGTTTTTCAAAATGCTTTCAGGCGAGTTTGAGCATCCTGATTACAAAGATTTATATGAAAATCACAGCCATCAAAAAACGAATAGTAAAACCGGTGGTTATGTAAATATTTCTTTTATTCCAGAGGTAGAAACCACTGATGACGATGACGAAGCGCTGGATAAAACAGCGTTATTTGTTTTGGCGACTTTAAATACGATTCAGAAAGTCCTTCGAGAAGGTTTTGAATACAAAGACATTGTTGTTTTAACCCGCAAACGTAGTCAAGGTGTTGCGATTGCCAATTATTTAACCGAGCAAAATATTCCGCTTTTATCATCAGAAACACTGATGATCCAGAATGCAACCGAGGTACGCTTAATCATTCACTTATTAAAATACCTTAAAAATAACGCCGACCTAGAGGCGAAAGCTTATTTTTTGCATTATATCGCAGAGCACGTTCAGGACAAATTAGAAGTTCACGACTTCATTGCTCAGGGAATGGAGCATAAAAACGAACTAGAGTTTGAGAACTGGCTTACTAGTTTTGATATTAGGCTTTCGTTTCAAAATATTCGAAAGAAATCATTGTATGAAGCGGTGGAGGTAGTTATTTCAAAATTTTTATCGCCAGAGCTCGCCAAAGGCGGCGGAGCGTATGTGCAATATTTTCTCGACATCGTTCTTGAACGCGACGTTCGCAACCAAGCTGGAATTGCCGATTTCTTAAACTTCTGGGATAAAAATGCAGAGAAATTTAGTATTCCGTCACCAGAGGGGAATAATGCCGTGCGTATTATGACCATTCATAAGTCAAAAGGATTGGAATTCCCAGTTGTTATTATGCCGTTTGCCGAGGAAGATTACAGTAGAAAACCGAAAGATAAATTGTGGCTCGATACTGAGGAAGCCGATTTTGATCTACCTAAGGTGCTTATTGATAATAGTAGCGCTGTTGAGGGTTTTGGTGAAAAAGCCAAAGCAGTATTTGATTTAAAGAAGCAAGAGGAATTACTGGATAATATCAATGTTTTGTACGTAGCTTTAACCCGTGCAGAGGAACAATTGTATGTTATTTCGAATATGAATTTAACAAGCAAGGGTGAGGTAAAGCCAAATAATATGTCCACTTTCTTTATCAATTACTTAGATAGTAAAGACGGTTTTGATCCAGAGAAATTTGAGTATGCATTTGGTAGTCCAGTAAAATTATCCGCAGCATCAAAGCATGTCGATACTTCAAAAAAGATTGAAGTTGTTGCGGAAACTTTAAACCCAAAAAACATAAAAATCGCCCAGCGCGAAGCATTGATGTGGGGAACCCACCAGCAGGAGTCTATTGAGTATGGGAATCTGGTTCACGAGATTCTATCTTTGGTGAAAACCAAAGAAGATGTAACATTAGCTGTTGATAAAGCAATCGAAAACGGTCTAATCAATTTTGGGCAAAAAGAACTGGTTCATCAAACGATTGTAGATATTGTAAACCATCCGGAATTAGCAGTATGTTTTGCATCTGGAAATACAGTTTTAAATGAACAAACGATCATTCAAAAAGAAGGGAACACCATCAAGCCAGATCGAATGGTTATAAACCAAGCTAAGGAAGTGTATCTTTTAGATTATAAAACGGGAGCTCACAATGCTAAATATCAAAAGCAATTAGAAGGTTACGAGCAGGCGATTGAACTAATGGGTTATAAAGTCGTAAAAAAAGCGCTGATTTACATCGGAAAAGGAATCGATGTAGTAAATTTGTAACGTATAAATGAATTATTCGTAAAAGTGGGTTCACGTTATTGTTGGTCTACTATAAGGTCGAATAGAAATTATACTGCAGTTATTATTATAACGCTAAACAAATAAAACTTTAAACAAAATACACCATAAATTATGTACGGAAAAATAAAAGAACATTTGCAAAACGAATTGCAAACAATAGAAGACAACGGGATATTCAAGAAAGAAAGAATCATCACTTCACCTCAAGATGCTGAAATTACGATTTCAACAGGAGAAACAGTTTTGAATTTTTGTGCTAACAACTACTTAGGGTTGTCATCACATCCAGAAGTAATTCAGGCAGCTAAAGACGCTATGGATACGCACGGTTTCGGAATGTCTTCTGTGCGATTTATTTGTGGGACGCAGGATATTCATAAAACATTAGAAAGAAAAATTTCTGAATTCTACGGAACAGAAGATACTATCCTTTATGCAGCAGCTTTTGATGCAAACGGTGGCGTATTCGAACCATTATTAGGTGAAGGAGACGCAATAATTTCAGATAGTTTGAACCATGCCTCTATTATTGACGGGGTGCGCTTGTGTAAAGCGTCGCGTTATCGTTATGAAAATAGTAATATGGAAGACTTAGAGCAACAATTGATCAAAGCAAATGAAGCA
Source organism: Flavobacterium gelidicaeli (assembly GCF_013294005.1). Taxonomy (GTDB): domain Bacteria; phylum Bacteroidota; class Bacteroidia; order Flavobacteriales; family Flavobacteriaceae; genus Flavobacterium. The sequence continues at coordinate 19,915 of NZ_JABSNK010000002.1, read as the reverse complement.
GGAAGTCGTTTCAAGATTATTGTAACTGACGGTGTTTTCTCTATGGATGGTGTAGTAGCGCCTCTTGATAAAATTTGTGATCTAGCAGATAAATACGATGCTATGGTGATGGTTGATGAATGTCACGCAGCTGGTTTTATTGGAGCAACAGGAAAAGGAACGCTAGAAGCAAAAGGAGTAATGGGGAGAGTAGATATAATTACTGGAACCTTAGGAAAAGCTTTAGGTGGTGCCATGGGAGGATATACTACAGCAAAAAAAGAAATAATCGAATTATTGCGTCAGCGATCAAGACCATATTTATTCTCTAATTCATTAGCACCAGCAATTGTGGGTGCGTCTATAAAAGTGTTTGAGTTATTAGAAAAAGACACGACCTTAAGAGATCAATTAGAGTGGAATACAAACTATTTCAAGGCTGGTATGAAAAAAGCTGGTTTTGATATTGTTGATGGAGATTCGGCTATTGTTCCTGTTATGTTGTACGATGCTAAGTTATCACAAACTATGGCAGATGAATTATTGAAAAAAGGAATCTATGTAATTGGGTTTTTCTTTCCAGTTGTACCTAAGGATAAGGCTAGAATTAGAGTTCAATTATCAGCTGCTCACACAAAGGAGCATTTAGATAAAGCCATTTCAGCATTTATTGAAGTAGGTCATTCTCTGAATGTTGTATAATTATAACTCAAGTTTATAGAATTACCACTTTAATGCCACAAAATTAGTTTTTTTTAACATTAGATTTTGTAATTAGTAATTAAGGCGTTACTTTTGTATGTAATTAACTAAAATTGTAATTAAAAATAATAAGTATGAAACATCTTAACAAAGTTTTAGTTGCTGCTATGATGGTTATGGGATTAAATTCTCAAGCACAAGACAGTAACAACCCATGGGCTATCTCATTTGGAGCCAATGCTGTAGACACTAGAGCTAGTGCTACTGGAGGTAATGGATGGTTAGATCAACATTTCTCTCAGCCATTTGCTGCTAAAGATAATTGGAACGTTTTGCCTTCTGTATCATATATTAGTGTATCTAAGTATCTTGGAGATAATTTCTCTTTTGGATTACAAGGATCTGTTAATAAAATTGATAAATATGTAAAATTTGATCCTACAGCTTTAGGGCACGATGCTCGCGGAAATGTAGTTTCTAATCCTGGTGACTTAATGTACTACGGTATTGACGCAAGCGTTAAATACAGTTTTATGACTTTAATTAACTCTAAAGTTATCGATCCTTCACTACATGTTGGTGGTGGTTATACTTTCTTCGGAGATAGTAGCTACGGAACACTTAACCCAGGTGCTGGATTAACTTTTTGGTTTACTGAAAATGTAGGTTTAGCTCTTGAGACATCTTACAAAAAATCTTTTGGTGATAGAGAAGATGTTTCTGGGACTCCAGATGCTCCATCTCATTTCCAACATACTGCTGGTATTATCTTCAAATTTGGAGGAAAAGATACTGACGGAGATGGAATCTACGATAAAGACGATGCTTGTCCAGACGTTGCAGGTTTGAAAGAATTTAACGGATGTCCTGATACTGATGGAGATGGAATTGCTGATAAAGATGATTCTTGTCCAGAAATTGCTGGTCCTAAAGAATTTAATGGTTGTCCTGATACTGATGGAGACGGAATTGCTGATAAAGATGATGCTTGTCCAGAAGTTGCTGGTCCTAAATCATTAAACGGATGTCCTGATACTGATGGAGATGGTGTAGCTGACAAAAATGACAAATGTCCTAACGTTGCAGGTCCTAAAGAAAATGGTGGATGTCCATGGCCAGATACTGATGGAGATGGAGTTTTAGACAAAGATGATAAATGTCCTACTGTTAAAGGAACTGTTGCTAACTCTGGTTGTCCAGAAGTTACTGCTGAAGTTATCAAACAATTAAATGACTACGGTAAAACGATTTTGTTTGATTCTGGAAAAGCTTCTTTTAAAGAACAAACTTTTGCAGTATTACAATCAATCACTGATATCTTAAAAGAGTATCCAAATTCAAACTTTATGATTGAAGGGCATACTGATAGTGATGGAAGTAATGCATTAAACCAAACTTTATCTGAAAACAGAGCTTCTGCTGTAAGAAACTATTTAGTTGAGAAAGGTATTAATACTGATAGATTGAAATCTACTGGTTTTGGTGAAACTAAACCAATTTCTTCTAATAAAACAGCTAAAGGAAAAGCTGAAAACAGAAGAGTTGAAGTTTCTTTGATCAAAGACTAATTTCATTCAAAATATTTTAGAAAACGCCTCGATTTATCGGGGCGTTTTTTTTATTTTTATGAAATGATAAATTCTTCTTTTTTAGATAAAATTGCACAAGTTTTAATTCAAGATTACTCCGATAAATTATCGGATACTATTGTAGTCTTACCCAATAAGAGAGCTAAGATATTCTTAATCGAAGCCTTAAAAAAACAAGTGAGTGCTAATATACTTTCTCCGGAAATTATTAGTATTGAGGATTTTATTCAAGATATTGCAGCTATACGCACTATTGACCCTATAGAGTTATTGTTTGAATTCTATGAAGTATATTTGTCGGTCACTGAAAAATCCAGTCAACAATCGTTTGAGTTATTTGCCAATTGGGCAAAAATGCTTTTACAAGATTTTAATGAGATTGATCGCTATTTATTAGATCCAACCCATGTTTTGTCTTACCTAAAAGACATTGAGGATATCAAAAAATGGGGAATAGAAGTGGAGAATAAAACACAACTACTCGAAAACTACATTGATTTCTGGAAATTACTACCTAATTACTATCAAGCGCTTTATGCGCACCTTCTTAAAAAGGGGATCGGATACCAAGGACTAATTTACCGTCAGGCAGTTGACAATCTCATTCCTTTTTCAAAAACAATTACAGATAAAAAATATGTATTTGCAGGCTTTAATGCCTTAAATGCTTCCGAAGAAAAAATAATTCAACATCTTATTGCTTCGAACCAAGCCAAAATATACTGGGATGCAGATCAAACCTTTTTAAATGATCCGTATCATGACGCAGGGCTTTTTTTAAGACGATTTAAAGTGAACTGGAAACATTATAAATCCAACCCTTTTGAATGGATTGTAAATGATTTTGCTGAAACAAAAAATATTCAAGTTATTGGTACACCCAAAACTATTGGGCAAGCCAAAATTACAGGAACTATAATAGAAAAAATCATCAATGAAAACCCAACAGCTTCGCTGGATAAAGTTGCCGTTGTTCTAGGTGAGGAAAATGTGTTGGTACCGCTATTGTATTCATTGCCATCAACCGTAGGCGCTTTGAATATTACAATGGGTTATTCGAGCAAGAACAATCCTGCACAAATATTGATTGCCAAACTATTCAAAATGCATACTAACGCTTTGTCTCGAAATGCAAAAAGTTATGTGTTGTATTATAAAGATGTTTTGGATATTTTGACGCATCCATTAGTGGAACCCTACGCCAAAACTACTGGATTGGTCAATACAATCAATCAAAATAATTATACTTTTATTACGCATCACAAGGTAATGGAGCTGAATCCAGAACCCACAGAATTATTCTCGTTGTTATTTACCAAATGGGACAATGGTTCCATGGCTGTTTTGCAAATGATTTCTAATTTATTGTTAACGATCAAGAGTAATTTGAGTAATGATAATGAGGAAGAGAAAATAACTAAAGCATTTGTTTTTGCTATTTTTAAAGTCATCAATAAGCTGATTAATTATTATTCACAACACACGCATATTGATAAAATTGACACACTACACGCCATATACAAACAAGTGATTGACCTGGCCGAAGTTTCTTTTGAAGGAGAACCACTTAATGGTTTGCAAATAATGGGTGTTTTAGAAAGTCGCGTCCTTGATTTTGATACGGTTATTGTAACGTCAATGAATGAAGGGAAGTTTCCAGCGGGAAAATCGCAGAATTCCTTTATTCCTTATGACGTGAAACGCGAGTTAGGATTGCCCACTTTTAAGGAAAAAGATGCGATTTATACTTATCACTTTTACCATTTATTGCAGCGCGCCAAAAATATTTATTTGCTTTATAATACTGAGAGTGACGGACTAGATGCTGGTGAGAAAAGCAGGTTTATTACGCAGCTTGAAGTGGAAAAACAACCCAATCACAATTTATCGCATGAGATTTATAATGCCGTATTACCCGAAACGGCTTATAAACCTATGATTATTGAAAAATCAGATAGTGCGATGGTACGCTTGAAAGAGATTGCTGCAGCTGGTTTTTCGCCTTCGGCATTGACAAGTTATATTCGGAATCCAATTCAGTTTTATTTTCAAAAGATACTGCGCATTCGTGAAGTCGAAGAAGTCGAAGAAAATATTGCTTTGAATACCTTGGGAACCATTATTCACGAAACTTTAAAAGCGTTGTATGATCCATTTGTCGGCAAGTTTATTTCAGAGGCTGATATTGAAAACTGCTTTAAATTAATAGATGTTGAGGTACTCAAACAATTTAAGGTGGTTTATAAAGAAGGAGAGATTAATAAAGGAAGAAATCTACTTGCTTTTGAGGTGGCTAAACGTAATGTTTTTAATTTCTTAAAAGTAGAATTAGAAAGTATAAAAAGTGGCGATGCAATCAAGATTATTGCTTTAGAAGAAACTTTTCAAAGAACGTTAACGCATCCTAATTTACCATTTCCAGTGCTGATTAAAGGTAATGTGGATCGAATTGAAGAGCGCAACGGCAATATTAGAATTGTAGATTACAAAACAGGAAAGGTAGAAAAAGCGAGTGTAATACTTAAAACTTGGAAAGGATTGACGGAGGATATTAAAAACGATAAAATTATTCAGGTTCTAGCGTATGCTTTTATGTATGAAAAATTAGCCAACTCAAAACCCATTGAAGCGGGAATTATTTCATTCAAAAATTTAAAATCTGGATTTTTACCTTTTAATTTTAAAGAAGAAAAAGAAAGCGAATTCATTGTAAACGAAACGATAATGAGTAATTACCTAGAGCAAATTGTTTTGTTGCTGCAAGAGATTTTAGATAAAAACATTCCGTTTGAAGAAAAAGTAGTTTAGTTTTTAACGGCTAATTGTGCAAAATAAGTTTGACAGCTGTGCAAGGTTTTAATTAACATGGTTTTAGTGTTTTAATTGTGAGAATTTATTTTCTTTACATAAAATAATAAACATCAAAAAAGCGCTTAACATATTCGAATTCTTTAAAAGCACCTTAGTTATTAATTTAGCTTTTTGCGTGTTACCTGTTCTTTTTTTAGGTTTTTTTGCTTTTAAGTACACGTTCTTAACGGTGGGTTTTGGTATAAGTTTATTAACCAAAGAAATTAAAGCTAAAAACGAATATTTATTTTACTACAATAACAACATTTCTAAAATTGAGTTGTGGTTGTATGCTTGGTGTTTCAATTTTGTGGCACTTGTTTTTATAAGTCTTCTATTTAATTTCATCAGCAAACTATTTTGAAAAAACACATACTAGAAATCGATAGTGTACAGAAAAGTTTTGATAATAAATCGATTCTTTCAGATGTGTATATAAAGTGTGAAACAAATGATATAATAGGTTTGTTGGGTCGCAATGGTTCAGGGAAGTCGACTTTGTTGAAAATTATTTTTGGTATTGAAAAAGCCGATTTCAAATTTGTGCGAGTTGATAATGTCGTAAAAAGTAAAACTAGTGAATTGTTTCAAGAAATAAGTTATTTGTCCCAGGATAATTTTATACCAAATCAGTTATCGGTTGCTAAAGCTATTTCGTTGTCATTAGGCAATAATAAAATCGAAGCGTTTTATGAAGACGAATCCATCCAAGCTATACGAACAAAAAAAATCAGTCATTTATCAGGAGGAGAATTACGGTATCTTGAAATCAAGTTGGTTTTGTGTAACGCTTCTAAATTTGTGCTTTTAGACGAGCCTTACAATGGGCTTTCTCCAATAGCAGTTGAGAAAGTCAATCTGTTATTACAACGGCATGCAAAACAAAAAGGAATTATAATTACCGATCATAATTATGAAATCGTAATTGCGATTGCAACTAAGTTAATACTAATGAAAGAAGGGAAAGCGCACCATTTAACCACTAAAAAGGAATTGATTGAAATGGGCTATTTGAGAGAAGGAGCTCTTTAAATTTTCTTGAAAAAGTCTAATAAAATGGTAGTTAGTGCCTCTTGATTTTCGATATATGACATGTGTCCGTCAGGAAAAGTAACCAATTCAACATTTGTATTTATAATTTGTTTTTTTGTTTCTTGATAATTTAAAACAGGATCTTTTTCGCCAAGAATAAGCATTTTTGGATACGTTGTCTGGTGAAGTAAAACTTCGCGGTCCACTCTTATTTTCATTCCTTCCAGAGAAGCAACAATGGCTTGTAGGGGCGTTTTTAAAGCTGCAGTTTTTACATTTTCAATTTCGGTACGCAATCTTTCTCGGTTGTTTTCACTGAATAAATTACCAATAGCCAAGCTTACAAAACCAACATAGCTTTGCTTAACTGCTTTGATCGCGCGATCTCGATTGATTTTGCGTTCTTCACTATCTGCGTTTGCGGTAGAATTTAATAAAACAAGACCTTTTATAAAATCAGGATACAACTCCGCGAAAGCTAGCGCTACATAACCGCCCATAGAATGTCCAATAAAAATAGCTTTCCGAATGCGTAATTCAGATAAAACCGCATGAACAGCATCAGCATTGTCCTCCATACTGTGTACATAGCCCAAACATTCGGTTGCACCATGGCCTAACAAATCGATGGTTATGACTCTGTATTTTTTTGTAAAAGGAACGATATAGGAATCCCACATTTGTTGATTTTCAAGAAAACCATGTAGTAGCACAATTGCCGTTCCTTTGCCAGTATCAGTATAGGCAATACTTGTGTTTTTAAATTGTGTAGTGTTCAAATCCAAATTTTAGAGTACAAAAGTAGCACTATTTATTTTTTTAGGAGCATAGGCTCGCCGTATATTTCATGATTTGTCCCGCTTTCCGCTCTATCTTTTATCCCGATAAGTATCGGGATAAAAGGATGCCGCTGCAATCGTGGCTAGACCTCAAATTTATTAATTTCTATCAACTTTTTTTAAAAATAAAAAACGACCTCCAATTCTGAAAGCCGTTTGTAGATGCTGAGCCTGATTCTTAAAATCTTTCAGGATTATTAAATATTAAAAACGATTATCTCCGTCTAATAAATTCCCTAATCCACCTAATAAACTGCCTTCGCCACGGCTTTCTCCACCCGCTTTGGGTGCTGATGCGATGATTCTATCGGCAAGGCGACTGAATGGTAAAGATTGTACATAAACGGTTCCAGGACCACGAAGCGTGGCGTAGAACAATCCTTCGCCTCCAAAAATGGAGTTTTTGATTCCGCCAATGAACTCGATATCATAATCAACATCTTTAGTGAAACCGATGATGCAACCCGTATCTACTTTTAAAATCTCTCCAGCTTTTAATTCTTTTTTAGCCATAGTTCCTCCAGAATGTACAAATGCCATTCCGTCTCCTTCAATTTTTTGCATGATGAAACCTTCACCACCAAAAAGACCACGGCCTAATTTTTTAGAAAATTCGATTCCAACAGCAACGCCTTTTGCGGCGCATAAAAAAGAGCTTTTTTGACAGATGAATTTCCCTTGGAATTGGGTTAAGTCAATAGGAAGGATTTTTCCAGGATAAGGAGAAGCAAACGATACTTTTCTTTTACTGTGATGCTGATTGATAAAGGCAGTCATGAACATACTTTCGCCTGTTAAGACTCTTTTACCAGCGCTTAGTAGTTTATCAAAAATTCCAGATTGTTGTTTTGATCCATCTCCAAAAATGGTTTCCATCTGGATGTTATTGTCCATCATCATGAAACTTCCTGCTTCAGCAATTACAATTTCTTGTGGATCTAATTCGATTTCGACGTATTGCATTTCTTCCCCAAAAATTTCGTAATCTATTTCGTGTGCTTGCATGATTTTTGTTTTTTGATTGAACTAGTTAGTTGATGTTTAAGGCTAAATGTTACATTAATTTTCGCATTTGATTTTGAATCCAACTTATGAAAAGCATTTGTTGTTGGTAGCCCTGATGGAAGTGGCATCCTCTTGTAAAGCGATAGCGGTACAAGAGATATAACGTACAGCAGGACGAGTCGTAATTGTAAAAAGGAGTCGATGTGCTCCAAAAAAGAATACCCGAAAAATCAAAAATAGTTAAAAAACGTTCTTATTTAAAATTAGTCTTAATTATAATTGATGTTTTGGTTTTATTTATTTAAATTTGCTGCGTTATAAAATTTTAATGTAATGTCAGAGTTTAATCAATTGAAGAATAACGTATTATTTGAAACGGCAAACGGTTATAGCTATCAATGCGACCTAACAAATAGTATCGTCATTCACTTTGTAGGTACTACTTCTAGCTACAAGGTGCGTGATTTTTTAATTTTTCAGAGAAAGGTGAATAGTGTCTTGATTTTGGAGATGCTTTATGATCTGTCTGATCAATCAGATGCGCAGTTGATTGAAACTACTAAAAGAAATTTTTCTCGAAATCTTACCATTTGTGAAATAGTTCAACTCAGAGAATTATTAAATGGAACCAAATTCACACTTAATTTGTATTCGATGCTTAATTCGGTTTTAAGCGTAGAAGTAGCCTAATCTATTAATTTAGAATAAATACAAAGAGAATTGTAGGTTCTCTTCTTGGATAATTTTTTTGTAATTTTACTTTTAAAGAAGGAAATTATGAAAGATTTATTGAGAACAAACTCGTCTTTGCAAGAAGGTATAGAAACGATATTAAATTTACAGTCTAAGATAGAAAGTGACGCTTCTAATAAATATTTGGCCATGGCTTCCTGGTTGGATAGAAATGGATTTGCGAACACAGCGGATTATATGTACAAACAATCTGAGGAAGAAAGAGCACATTTCCTTAAGATTTTTAAGTACATTACGGAAGCTGGTGGTATTGCGATTACACCTACTGTTGCTGAAGTGCAACAAGAATTTGCTTCATTTAAATCAGTATTTGAAATTGCTCTTGACAATGAAATTGCGGTTACAAATGCAATCAATAAGGTAATTGCAAAGTGTAGATTGGAGAATGATTATGCTACAGAAGAGTTTATGATGTGGTATGTTGTTGAGCAACGTGAAGAAGAAAAACATGCAAGAAGAGCGCTAGAGCTTTTTGAATTAATTGACGAAGACAGTGCCACTGGAAAGTTTGAACTTGATGTTCAAATTGCAAAAATAGGTTCGGTTGAATAAATAAATTCAAGACGATAATAAAAATGCCCTTACTGTTTCAAAGCAGTAAGGGCATTTTTTTTGTACCGTTATTTCTCAATTAATTTTTTGCACATTTCAACATCTGCTTTTTCTAACCAAACATTTTCTGGCTGATAATAGACTATTGGAGCACTTTTACAACGATCAGAACATTCCATTTTAAAGATTTCAATCTTTTCTGTAGTGTCATTTTCTTTGTTAATCTGCTTGATGTATTTTTTGATTTCCTTGTGTTTGCCACATTTGCTTCCGTTACACATGAAAATGGCTCTGTTGGGAAATGTTATCTTACTCATAATGATACAATTTTATATTAAGACTGCATCAGACTTTCAATCTCGTCTACTTCAATTGGGATATTGCGCATTAAGTTAGAAGGTTCTCCTTTTTCTTGGATCACAACATCGTCTTCAAGACGGATTCCAAAACCTTCAGCAGGAATGTAAATTCCAGGCTCAACTGTAAAAACCATATTGGCTTGCATTGGCTCTATTAGTAATCCGTAATCGTGTGTGTCTAGACCCATGTGGTGTGATGTTCCGTGCATGAAGTATTTTTTGTACGCTGGCCATTCTGGATTTTCGTTTTGCACATCGGCTTTATCGATTAATCCTAGACCTAGCAACTCTGATGTCATTAGTTTACCTACTTCAATATGGTATTGTTTCCATAAAGTTCCAGGAACAAGCATTTTTGTAGCTTCATTTTTCACTTTCAAAACCGCATTGTAAACTGCTTTTTGTCGGTCAGAGAATTTACCAGAAACAGGAATTGTACGCGTCATATCACTAGAATAATTAGCATATTCAGCACCTACATCCATTAAAATTAAATCACCCGCTTTGCATTGTTGGTTGTTTTCAATATAATGCAACACATTAGCGCTGTTTCCTGAACCAATGATAGGAGTGTAAGCGAAACCCTTAGAACGGTTACGAATGAATTCGTGAATAAATTCAGCTTCGATTTCGTATTCCATTACATTAGGTTTTACGAAAGAAAGAATTCTTCTAAACCCTTTTTCGGTAATGTTACAAGCTTGCTGAATCAAGTCAATCTCTTCACTTTCTTTGATCGAGCGAATGCGTTGTAAGATAGGGTTGCTTTTTGCGACAGCGTGTGCTGGGTATTTTTCTTTCCATTTTTTTACAAAACGAGCCTCACGAGTTTCTGTTTCCACAGCTGCACGATAATGTTCGTTGGTATTAATGTACATGGTGTCAGCATAGGTCATCATCTCGTTCAGGATTTTATCAAAATCCTGTAACCAATGCACATTTTTTATTCCAGTTACTGCCAGAGCACGTTCTTTAGTTAGTTTTTCACCTTCCCAAACAGCAATGTGATCGTTCGTTTCTTTTAAAAACAAAATCTCTCTTTGCTCTTCATAAGGAGCATCAGGAAAAAGTAAAAGGATACTTTCTTCTTGATCAACGCCAGATAGATAAAAAATATCGCGGTGTTGTTCAAACGGCATGCTGCTATCAGCACTTATAGGATAAATATCATTAGAGTTGAAAATGGCAACGCTTTTAGGCTTCATTTCAGCCATGAATTTGGCGCGATTTTTTATAAATAAGTTACGCTCAATTTGATGGTATTTCATAGTAATGTAGTTTTTACTTTTGTTTACTCAAAAATACTAAGATTAAATTGTTTCTAATGACGAATTGCATAATTTTATATAAAAAACAATAAAAAGCGCATTGGCTTAAAAGAATCTTTCAAACCAGTGCGCAATTGAATTAGTAAAGGTAGTATTGTTTTAACGGTTGTTTTTGAGTTTTTATTTGATTATTCTCTTTAGAACTTAAAGGTATTTGTATCCTGGTATGGTTAAGAATTCAATAAATTTTGGATTTACAACCAGTACATCTAGCAATTGTTCGGCTAGTTTGTATTCGCCATCTTGATGGTTGTCTTCTCCAACTAATTTTTTTATTTTTTCATATTCTTCCATAGCTAAACGGTGGTAGTAACTGTTAGTTAATTTTTTATTATTATCCAATGTAACTCCGTTTTGCAACCACTGCCATAATTGCGATCTCGAAATTTCTGCTGTAGCGGCATCTTCCATTAGATGATGAATTGCAGCAGCTCCTTGTCCATGAAGCCATGAGGCAATATATAAAATAGAAACATTAATATTTTTACGAACGCCTTCTTCAGTAATGGTTCCTTTGGGTACTTCAAGTAAGTCGCTTTCGGAAATGTTTAGATCGGCTCTTTTAATATGAATCTGATTCTTGGTTGGCATTTCTCTATCGAAAACTTTCATGGCAAGCGGAATCAAGTCAGGATGTGCGACCCAAGTTCCGTCATGGCCGTTGCGTACTTCTCTTTCCTTGTCAGCAATGACTTTATTAAAGGCAATTGTGTTAGCTTCGAGATTATTTTTTATCGGAATCTGCGCTGCCATTCCACCTATTGCGTGAATATTTCTTTTGTGGCAACGCTGAATAACCAATTGCGAATACGCATTCATAAAAGGGGATGTCATGCTTACTTGGTCTCTATTTGGAACTATAAAAGCGGGATTATTTCTGAATTTTTTGATGTAAGAAAAAATATAATCCCAACGGCCGCAGTTCAATCCTACGATATGTTCTTTAAGTTCAAAAATAATTTCGTCTAATTGAAAACTCGCAGTAATCGTTTCGACTAAAACGGTCACTTTTATCGTGCCTCTTTGCATACCAAGATAATCCTCGGTATAGTCAATTACTTCATTCCACCAGCGTGCTTCTAGGTAATGTTCTAATTTTGGAATATAAAAATAAGGCGCAGTTCCGTTTTTTAATAATTCTTTAAAATTATGAAAAGCATATAATCCAAAATCAACTAGTGATCCTGAAGTTTCTTGATCTTCAACTAAAATATGTTTTTCTTGTAAATGCAAACCTCTTGGACGAACCAGTAAAACAGCAGTCTTATTATTGAGTTGGTATCTTTTGTTTTTTGCTTTATCCTCAAGAATAATGGTTTTGTTAACTGCATCCATTAAGTTTTGTTGGCCTTGCATTACATTGATCCAGGTAGGCGCAGTGCTGTCTTCAAAATCAGCCATAAAAGTTCTAGCGCCACTATTCAAGGCATTTATCACCATTTTTCTATCAACGGGCCCTGTGATTTCTACTCTACGATCAAGCAAGTCATCAGGTGTGGGAGCGGCTAACCACTCATTGTCACGAATGTTTTTAGTTTCTGGAGGGAAAGTAGGTAAACTACCAGCATCAAATAATAGTTGCTGTTTTTTGCGTTCTTCAAGCAATGCAATTCTTTTTTTATTAAAACGATCGTGTAAGGAGGTAAGAAACGCTATTGCGTCTTCGGTAAGTATTTCTGAGAATGTTTGATTGCAATCTGTTTTAATTTGCAGTGTTTTTTCGATTGTAGTTGTTGTTTGTGTCATGGTTAAGGTGTTTTGCACGACAATGTTACGAAAAGTTTTTAATTCAACAAGCGAACGTACGCTAAAATTATAGAAAACTTTTTATTAGTCAGTTTAATTTTTAGCGTATCTTTGAAGTATGAATATGGAAAAGGATTATATCAAGTTAATTTTTGGGCTTAAGCTCAAGCAAGCGCGTACTAATAAGGCGTTGTCTTTATTTGGCTTAGCCAAAATCACAGAATTATCAAAATCGTATTTGAACGAAATCGAAAAGGGAAAGAAATATCCTAAGACCGATAAGATTATTCTTTTGGCTGAAAAGTTAGAGGTTTCATACGATCATATGGTGTCTTTAAAATTAGATAACAATCTTGCGCCTATTGGTGAAATTTTGAAATCGGGAATTTTAAAAGAGATTCCGCTTGATATTTTCGGGATTCAAGAAAATGATTTAATTGATATTATTGCCAATGCGCCGGCAAAAGTAAATGCGTTTATAAGTACGATTATTGAAATTGCGCAGCATTATAATTTAAGTAGAGAGAGCTTTTTCTTGGCGGCATTGCGATCGTATCAAGAAGCGCAAAATAATTACTTTGATGATTTAGAACAAAAGGTTTTGGATTTCTCCAAAGCGTTCCATATTAATATGAATGAGAAAATTTCGTTAGACGAATTAACGGCAGTTTTGAAAGAAGAATATGGGTACACTATTCAAGAACTCATTTTCTCAGAGCAGGAAGAGTTAGGGGATTTACGTTCCATATTTGTACCTCAAAGTAAAACATTGTTGTTGTCATTAGAGATTGATCAGCAGCAAAAAGCGTTTATTTTGGCTAAAGAAATCGCTTATAATTATTTGAAGATAAAGGATCGTTTGTTTACATTTAGTTGGATAAAATTTGATAATTTTGATCAGGTTTTAAATAATTTCTATGCCTCTTATTTTGCTGGAGCTTTGTTGATTCCGAGGAAAAAATTGATTGGCGAGTTGAATGTTTTTCTTTCAAAAAGCCACCCAACTGCAGAGGAGATGATAGCGTTGATGAATCAATTTAATGTGTCGCCAGAATCATTTTACCAACGATTAACCAACATTCTTCCAAAGGATTTTCAGTTAAAAAATTTATTTTTCTTGCGTTTATCACACAAGATAGGAACGGATACGTACCAGATAAAAAAAGAGCTTCATATTACCAATCAACAAGAGCCGCACGCTAATGAAATGAATGAGCACTATTGTCGCAGGTGGGTTTGTATACGAACAATTGAAGCTGCAATTGCGGAGAAAAAGGAGCATTATTTTAGTGCTCAAATGTCCCGTTATGATAATAGTAATAATGAGTATTTAGTGTTTTCATCAGCGACTCAAGATCCGTTTAGAAAAAATTATTTAAGAAGTATTTCTGTAGGTATTTTGATGAGTGCTGCAATGAAAAAGAAATTTAAATTTATTGGTAACGGAACCATTAAAAAAGTATTAGTTGGGGTTACTTGTGAAACCTGTGCAGTTAAAGATTGTCTTGAACGCGCATCACCGCCAATTCATTTAGAGAAAAAAAAGCGTAACGAAAATACAGATTTAATTGTGCAACAATACATGGCGAAATTTAGTTAATTAATTTACTGCTTTAAGTTTAAAACCTCGGTTGTGATAATTTACAACCGAGGTTTTTTTTGTTACATAATCGCCTATTTTGAGTCTTTATGTCTGGCTTTCGCCAAAGTTTAAAGGGGTCACTTTTGATAGTGCTCAAATAAGTTAGTGTTATTTCTCACTTTTATTACAAGAAACAGTTTTGAAAAAGTGAGGGCACTCGGTAGTGATAAAAAACTTCAAAGCGAATGTGAATATTTGTTTTTGCCGAATTTTTAGAAAATGACAATAAAAATTAATAGATTGTTAATTAGAGGTATAATATTAAGACAATTATTTAGTGATTTAAAGTTGGGTGTTTTATGTTTTCTTAAGGTTTTGTTTAACTAACTTTAAGTAGTTTAGCGTTTTAAATGTTGGTATTTAAGAGATTGTTATTTTTTTGGCTAAAACACTTTAAAATCATTATAAATAACAGCGAAAAGGTTGTAGTTCAACTCTATTTGCTTTATTTTTGTAATATTTTTTAAAACAAATTATTCAAATCTTATGGCAAAATCTGCATTATTGAAGTCGTCAATAGCTAAAAAAGTTGCTATGGCGCTTTCAGGACTTTTTCTGATGTTGTTTCTAGCACAGCACTTTTTCATTAATATGACTTCGGTGTTTAGTCCGGACACGTTCAATTCAATTTCTCATTTTATGGGGAACAATCCTTTGGTTCAATTTGTAATTCAACCAATTTTAATCGTAGGGGTGATTTTTCACTTTATTATGGGTTTTGTTTTAGATTTTAAAAATAGAAGCGCGAGGCCTATTGCTTATGCAAAGAACAATGGCGCTGCAAACTCTTCTTGGGCATCTAGAAACATGATCATTACAGGATCAGTTATCTTAGCTTTTTTAGGTTTACATTTTTATGACTTCTGGTTTCCAGAGATGGTTTATAAATATGTAGAGGGAAGTCCATTAGACGCTACAAGGTATTTTCATGAATTAGCGGAGAAGTTTGAAAGCCCAGTTCGTACAGCATTGTATTGTATTTCATTTGTATTGTTATCATTACACTTGAAACACGGTTTCAGTTCTTCTTTTCAATCGGTTGGTTTCAATAATAAATACTCTAAAGGGTTGAAAAATTTTGGACTAGCGTTCGCTTTCATCATTCCTTTCGGATTTATTTTTATTGCATTATTTCATCATTTCAATCATTAATATTAAATTATAATGGCATTAGACTCAAAAATTCCAAATGGTCCAATTTCGGATAAATGGACAGATTATAAAGATCATATTAATTTAGTGAACCCTGCTAACAAACGTAATTTAGATATTATCGTTGTTGGAACAGGATTAGCTGGAGGTTCAGCTGCTGCAACATTAGCAGAATTAGGATATAACGTAAAAGCTTTTTGTTTTCAAGATTCACCTCGTCGTGCGCACTCTATTGCAGCACAAGGAGGAATCAACGCAGCAAAAAATTATCAAGGAGATGGAGATTCTGTTTTTAGATTATTTTACGATACTGTAAAAGGAGGAGATTACCGCGCTCGTGAAGCAAACGTACATCGTCTTGCAGAAGTTTCTACAAGTATTATTGACCAGTGTGTGGCTCAAGGAGTTCCATTGGCACGTGAATATGGTGGATTATTAGACAACCGTTCTTTTGGTGGAGCATTAGTTTCTAGAACATTTTATGCTAGGGGACAAACAGGGCAACAATTATTATTGGGAGCTTACTCTGCAATGAACCGTCAAATAGGTCGTGGAAAAATAAAAATGCACAACCGTCACGAGATGCTAGATTTAGTAATCGTAAACGGAAAAGCAAGAGGGATTATCGCGCGTAACTTGATTACTGGTGAAATTGAAAGACATTCGGCTCACGCAGTAGTTATTGCTTCTGGTGGATACGGAAACGTTTTTTTCTTGTCAACAAATGCAATGGGTTCTAACGCTACTGCAGCTTGGAAAATCCATAAAAAAGGAGCGTATTTCGCAAATCCTTGTTACACACAAATTCACCCAACATGTATCCCAGTTTCTGGAGATCACCAATCAAAATTAACGTTGATGTCGGAATCTTTACGTAATGATGGACGTATCTGGGTTCCTGCAAAAATCGAAGATGCTGTAGCAATTCGTGAAGGAAAGAAAAAAGCAATTGATTTATCAGAAGCAGAAAGAGATTATTACTTAGAAAGAAGATACCCTGCATTTGGTAACTTAGTTCCTAGAGATGTAGCTTCTCGTGCTGCTAAAGAAAGATGTGATGCTGGTTTTGGAGTAAATAAAACAGGTGAAGCAGTTTACCTTGATTTTGCTGCAGCAATACAACGTTACGGAAAAGAGCAAGCCTTTTTAAAAGGGGTTGATGCTAATGATAAAGAAGCAGTAACTAAATTAGGAACTGAAGTTGTAAAAAATAAATACGGGAATTTATTCCAAATGTATTATAAAATTGTAGATGAGGATCCTTATACTTCACCTATGATGATTTACCCAGCGGTTCACTACACAATGGGTGGAACATGGGTTGATTATAACTTGATGACTACCATTCCAGGATGTTTCTCTATTGGAGAATCAAACTTCTCTGATCACGGAGCAAATAGATTGGGAGCTTCTGCATTAATGCAAGGTTTAGCTGATGGTTATTTTGTATTGCCATACACAATTGGTGATTACTTATCTCCAGATATCAAAATGGGACCTATCTCTACTGACACACCAGAATTTGAAGCTGCAGAGAACGGAGTGAAAAGTCAAATCGATAAATTCATGAACAACAATGGAACACATTCTGTTGACTATTTCCACAGGAAATTAGGGAAAATTATGTGGGACAAAGTAGGTATGGCTCGTAATGCGCAAGGATTGAACGAAGCAATTACTGAAATTGCTGCTTTACGTGAAGAGTTTTACAAAGACGTAAAAGTACCTGGAACAGATAAAGGATTCAACCAAGAATTAGAAAAAGCGAATCGTGTTGCTGATTTCCTTGAACTAGGAGAGTTGTTCGCTAAAGATGCATTGCACCGTAATGAATCTTGTGGTGGTCACTTTAGAGAGGAATACCAAACTCCAGATGGAGAAGCACAACGTGATGATGTTAACTTCGCTTATGTTGCTGCTTGGGAATACAAAGGAAAACCAAGTGACGCTGTTTTACATAAAGAAGAGTTGGTATTTGATGCCGTTAAACTAGTTCAAAGAAATTACAAGTAAAAAGTATAGAGTAAAAAGCCAATAGCCAATAGTAAAAGATAATGAGCGATATTAAAACATATAAGGATTTATTAATTTGGCAAAAAGGCATCTTACTTGTAAAAGTTGTTTACAATAATTTAGAAGGTTTTCCCAAAGACGAGGTTTTTGGTTTAACAAGTCAAATAAAAAGATCAGCTGTTTCAATTCCTTCAAATATTGCCGAAGGATGGGGTAGAAGTTCAACTTTAAGTTATATTCATTTTTTGAAAATTGCGAGAGGTTCTTTATTTGAATTAGAAACACAATTAATTATTGCAAATGAGTTGAGTTTTATAAGTGAATTAAAATTTAACGAGCTAACACAAATTATCACTGAAGAAAGTAAAATGTTAAACGCCTTTATAAAGTCATTGAGCAAGTAATATAACTTTTGCCTTTTGCCTTTTGGCTAATAAACTAAAATACAATGAAACTTACATTAAAAATATGGCGTCAAAAAAACGCCCAAGATAAAGGAGCAATGGTTGATTATCAAATCGACGGAATTGAGCCAGATATGTCTTTCCTTGAAATGCTTGACGTTTTCAATGAAGATTTAATGAGCAAAGGTGGTGAGCCAGTTGCATTTGATCACGATTGTCGCGAAGGAATTTGCGGAATGTGTTCTTTGTACATCAACGGTGAAGCGCATGGACCAGATAGAGGTGTAACCACTTGTCAATTGCACATGCGTATGTTCAAGGATGGTGACACGATTACAATCGAGCCTTTCCGTGCAGCAGCGTTCCCTGTAGTAAAAGATTTAGTAGTAAACCGTAGTGCTTTTGATAGAATCCAACATGCAGGAGGATTTATATCAGTAAATACTTCAGGAAATACAATCGATGCAAATACAATTCCTATCAACAAGAAAGATGCTGATGAAGCATTTGATGCTGCAACCTGTATTGGTTGTGGAGCTTGTGTAGCAACTTGTAAAAACTCATCGGCAATGTTATTCGTAGCGGCCAAAGTTTCTCAATATGCTTTGTTACCTCAAGGTAAAATTGAAGCGACAGATCGTGTATTAAACATGGTACACCAGATGGATGCTGAAGGTTTTGGTAACTGTACTAACACTGGAGCATGTGAAGTAGAATGTCCTAAAGGAATTTCTTTAGAGAACATCGCTCGCATGAACAGGGAGTACCTATCAGCAAGCATGAAAGGATAATATTTCAGATATTCTTTGTCAGTTCGAGCGCAGTCGAGAACACGCATAGAATCCATATTATAAAAAACGCATTCATTAATTTGGATGCGTTTTTTGTTTTTGGGGTGCCCTCCGCAAAAGCTCCGGTCGGGCTATGCGTTTCAAGTCCTCGCACCTCCTTCGTCGGGCTGTGGGCTTTCCACTGCTATCCCTCACCCGAAGAAAATAGTTTAAAATTCGTATGTCAATTCAAGTGGAATCGAGAACTAATAAACTCTCGAAATTCATGTTTTTATTCTGCTGTCAATTCGAGCGGAGTCGAGAATATTTAGAGTACTAGTCATTTTAACATAAAAGTACATGAAATCATTTGTGGCGCATTATTTGTTATATTTGAAAGTTCAAGAAACGAAAAATGAATACAATAAAAACCGAAATTCTAGACAAGCTTTGTTACACAGATCTCGTTTACCAAAGAATAAACAAAAAATTGAAAACTAATTTTTCAAACGATCATATAGAATCAATGTTAGCTGCTATTTTAAAAGAAACCGAACTCAATTGTTTTAAAAAAACAGGTAAGAATTTCTATGTTTCAAACGAAATTAACAACATTAGAATTACCATCAATTCATATACCTTTCGAGTGATAACCGTTGATCGAATTGTTAAATAGATATGAAATTTTTGTTATTTTCATCGTTAGATTAAATTTTAAAGCAGAGTAAATGAAAAAAAGATATAGCCTGAATTTTGAAACTAACAATGAGTCAAATGAGTTTTTACGATGCCTTTGGTCCAGATTAAGAAGCAATTATGGTAATGCTACATGGCTCCTCAATCCAATCAAATTGCCTAAAAAAAATTATGTGAATATTGGAAATATTGATTTAGGCGAAATATCACATTCAAATGCATCTACAAATGTTAGTTGTACATATTCTAAAAAAGGTTGTCTAAAAAGTATAACTTTTAATAATTCAAAATTAATTGATAAAGAAAAATTTGAATCATTGTTGGATAAATCAATCAATGAAGCTAAAAAATACGATAGCTTTAAATTTACTTTTAATTATATCACAACCTTAGATAATTTTATAATTTTTCACTACTATCCGAAAGTTTTGAATAAAATCTAAAAAACCTTTGGTAGGTTCTGATTTTGTTTGTTTTATTGTTTTTTACTGAGAAAATAAGTCA
>NZ_JABSNK010000001.1 GCF_013294005.1 Flavobacterium gelidicaeli | reverse complement strand
CGCTTGAAGAGTCCCATAAAATTATTTTATTTTTCGCAAAACAAAAATAAGGGATTCTCAGGCATTTTTAATTTCAGACTTTCGGATAGTAGTGATAATTTTTAAGAAAGTAGAGTATAAATATTTCAAAATTGAAAATGACAAACTTAGACTTACTGTAACTGGATATGATGATATCGATGCAAAAACTTTTGCAACCTCTCAATTGAGATTTGTCAGAAGTATATTGTCTTTTGATACTTTAAAATTTATAAATTTTAGTGAAACAGGAATAAGTGTTGTAAGAAATATGAATCATCGTGAAATTGTTTTAATTGATTCAGATACAGATGAACAATCTTCTTATCTAACAAGTGATGCATTTAAAAAGTTAGAAATCTCGGGAAAAATAGGTAATTATATAGACCATTATTTATCTAAGCCATTGAATTACTTTGAACTTTACAATTCCTTTGAAAAGAGTATATTATTTTTCTCGGAAGGATTATTTTTCGAGGAATTATACAACACTTCTTTTGCTTTAGATTTTAATTGTATTGAATATGCTATCACTTCATACATGTCATCTTTAGAACTAATAACACTTAATGACATTGAATCAAAAAAATGTAATACATGTAATCAAGAGACTTTTTCTATTTCAAAAAGAATAATAAATTTAGCAAAAGAAGCTAATGTTGAAAATGAATTAATAAAAAAAATTATTTCTGAATATTATGTTACTCGTTCTAAATTTGTACATGCTGGTATTTTAACTTCTATGTATAATTATAATGAAAATTCTATTCCTTTATTAAGTGTAAATAGTGAAAATGGCATTGTAAATCAATCAGTTATTTATAGCGCTAAATTGAAATATATTGTTAAAGATTTAATACTTTTCCACGAACAAGCTAATAAAGATTTCAAGTAAAAGCCATTTTGATCTAGGTGGAATTCAGTGAAATTATCGTTTCCTATCAAGTTTTCGTTAGGGTGATAATGGGGTGTTTTTATAGAAACCCAAACTACCACACCGATAAAGATGTTCTGGAAACAATTAATATTCCAAAAATGGCGTTAGTTATCGATAGTGTTTTTAGAGCTATTGTAGCTTTGAAGTAATTGTATACAAATCAAGGTTGGACTTTGCCACCAGTACAAAATAAGTAAGTCTTCTAAACAAACGAAACTATCTCTCTTCAAGATAGTATATCCGTTTAAATCCGTCCGATCTGGGTACCAAGACCACTATGTAAAAATAGTAAAATCATTTCTACTCATAACCCAATAAAAAGAAATCCGTTTACATCTGCTCGATCCATGTCATCCGTGTTCCAATGACAACATAAATTAATTCATAAAGGGATTCTAAATAGCCATAATTCTAAAAAAAACGATCATCCATATTTCCTTTTTTAGTAATTTTATAAAATGAAAGTAGCCTTAATTCAATCACCAATTATTTGGGAAAACCCAGAAGCAAACCGAGTTTATTTCAAAGAAAAAATCAACGCAATTATAGATGAAGTACATTTAATTGTACTTCCTGAAATGTTTACAACAGGTTTTACAATGCTGCCTTCAAAAGTAGCTGAATCAATGCAAGGCAAAACGGTATTGTGGATGCAAGCTTTGGCGAAAGCCAAAAACTGCGCCATAACTGGAAGCGTAGTAATTGAAGAAAACTCCAGTTTTTATAATAGGATGTTGTTTGTTTTTCCATCTGGTGAAGTTCAGCATTATGATAAAAGGCATTTGTTTACTCTTGCTGGTGAAGAAAAAGTGTACTCAAGAGGAACTCAAAAATTGATTGTAGACTACCTAGGTTGGAAAATTTGTCCGTTTGTGTGTTATGATTTGCGTTTTCCAGTTTACTCTCGTAACGTCGAGAATTACGACTTGTTAATTTACGCTGCCAGCTGGCCAAAAACCCGAATAAAAGCCTGGGATACTTTACTTGCAGCGCGTGCTATAGAAAATATGAGTTACGTAATAGGGGTAAATAGAATAGGTACTGATGCCAATGGTTATGAATACATTGGACATTCACAAGTGTTGGATTGTTTAGGCGATCACTTGATGGCGCCAGAAGAATCAGAAGGAGTTTTTATAACGACTCTTGACCAATCATATTTAATGAAAGTTCGTGAAAAGTTGAATTTTTTGAACGATAGAGATGTATTCAAAATAAAATAATTAATTACATGAACCCTTTATGGCTACAGAGTATTGAAACTAAAAAGGGTGTGCTATTTTTAATTATTGTCTGTTTTCAGGTTTTCCACCTTGAGATTTTCGTTTGTCATCTCCCCCTTTGCCTTTTTCTTTTTTCTTTAGTTCGGGAGAGTAGGGTAAACTAACATCAAAGACCTCTTCCCAATCAAAATTTGCATGAAGGTTTATTTCTTTAGAAGAATAAATAACTTCTTCGGCATAGCGTTTCTCTAAATAATTTCCGGAATCGTAGATTTTATTTTTGTTATCGTCATAAATAATGCGAAGGGAATATAAAGTAGGTTCAAGTAAATTGAAGTCAATTGTCGTGTTTTTCTCGGAGTATTCAGTAGCTAAAACGTCTCCTTTTGCATTGGTCAATTCTACAATTACCGGAAAGCGTTTTACGTTTTTAAGTTGAATGCGTAAATTACCATACTCGGCTTCGGTTTTTGTAGCTAATTTGTAGCTTAAGGTATCATTAGATTTTTCATAAAAATCAGTTAATGCTCCAGGTAATAATCTGAAATTGTATTTTTTATTGGGTTCTTTTTTAAAGTCAAAATAAAGCTTTTGATTAAAAACATCATATTCTCTTTTAAAAGGAACCTCGGTGCTGTCGTTATCCGTAAGTTTTATTTTAGCATCATCAAATTTCACTAACGGTGTAGCGGTTTCTAATGAAAAGCGATCTCTAAAATTTAAAACACCATTTTGATTAGCAGTGATGTTTAAAGAATCTTTCTTTTGGTCTTTGATTTTTATAACATAATCTTTTAAATAATTATCTCTAGAAACGCTAACGGCTAGTGAGTCGGCTTTTAAAGGTTTGAACCATATTTGTAGAGAGTCTTTCTTGGGCATTTGAGTAATGATTGTCTCAAGAACTTCGGTATTGTTTTTAACAACTACTT
The DNA here is from genome assembly GCF_013294005.1 of Flavobacterium gelidicaeli. Taxonomy (GTDB): domain Bacteria; phylum Bacteroidota; class Bacteroidia; order Flavobacteriales; family Flavobacteriaceae; genus Flavobacterium. Next base: position 597,751 of record NZ_JABSNK010000001.1, on the reverse strand, counting down.
TAGGTTGTTTTTCTTTAAGGTTTTGTTTTCCATCATAACCTAAAAATAATCTATTACCTGAAGCCTGCATTGGTTTTGATGTTTTTAAGTCTAATGTTTCTTTAAATAACTCTAATTCATAAACAGTATCATTTGGGATTGTAATAAATTCTTTTCTAAAACCTATTTTATCTTCTTTAGGATTGAATTTATTATTGCTATTTTGATCTTTCATAGCAACTAATAGGTATTTTCCAGCTTTTAAATTTTCTAATCTAAAAGTTTTTAAACTGTCTAAAGTATTCGTGATATAGCGAGGCGTTTTATTGTAAACAACCGAATCATTGTACTTTTCATCCACATCATAAAGCATTATTGATACAAATGAATCGGCTTCTTTATTGTAAGCGTCTTTGATCCTGCCGCCTATAGCAAGTGAATCAATATAAGTTCCCGTCGAAAATATGTATTTAAATTGATTGTAAGGGTTGCCTTCATTGTTATCAGCAATACTTTGACCAAAATTAAAACTATAGGTGGTGTTGGGTTGTAAAGTGTCTTTTATTTGTATGGTCAAATATTTACTCGCTGTAGTTGGTAAAATTATTGGCTCCTGTTTCATGGGAGGTGAGATAATTAACTGCTTGTTTAAGTTTTTTAATTTAATGTATTCATCAAAAACTAATTTGATTTCATTGCCTTTAAAATTAGTGCTATAGTTTTTAGGGAAACTGGATTTTAATGTTGGTGCAAGAGTGTCTTTTAAACCACCAGTAATTGTTCCTCTTTTGGCACAATTAGTTAGTGATAAAACTAAAAAGATATAGATTATAAATGCGATATTTTTAGACATAAAGAATGTGAATTTATTGCTACAAAATAACAATTATATTTTCTGTAATCGAAATTTTTATGGCAATATTAGGATAGTTTGTATTTTGTAATAGATTAGACTTGGTGTTCAAAAAAATAAATGCAACTCAAAGCTGTTATTAGTATTTGTAAAATCTTAGATTTGTTTGATGCTAAATGGCCTGTAATCTTGAAGAATTTTTGTTTATATATCATATTATTTGTGGTTTTTATTTCTTGCCAACGTACAGAAACTCCTATTGTATCGTTTTATTATTGGAAAACTAATTTTGATCTCTCTCCTTTAGAACTAGAAACGATTAAAGAAAATAAGGTAGAAAAAATCTATATTCGGTATTTTGATCTTGATTTACATCCAAAAACGAAGGAAGTTTACCCCGTAAGTCCAATACATTTTACGAAGCTCCCAAATATTAAAACAATTGTTCCGGTTGTTTATATCCAAAATAAAGTAATGCTTGATGAAAATTTTAATAGTCAAAATTTGGCTGATAAAACCAATGAGTTTATTAATTTAATGAATACTAAAAATGGGCTTTCGTGCCAAGAAATCCAAATAGATTGCGACTGGACTTTAAGTAGTAAAACCAATTATTTGAAATTTATCGAAGACTTTAAACGTATCTCTGCTAAGAAATTATCGGCTACAATTAGATTGCATCAAGTCAAGTATTTTGAGAAAACAAAAATTCCAAATGTTGATTCAGGGGTTTTAATGTATTACAATATGGGTACCATTGCAGTAAAATCTTTAAATTCGATATACGATCAAGGAATTGCGAAACGTTATATTAAAAGTTTAAAAAAATATCCATTGCCATTAAGTTATGCTTTGCCTATTTATTCGTGGGGTATCCATATTAGCCAAGGCAAGGTGATTGGTTTGCGTAGTAAATTATTAGCTAGCGATTTAGATTCAAGTGCTAATTTTACCTTTATAAAAAAGAATATTTATAAGGTAAATCAATCGCATTACCGCAAAGGAGTGTTTTATAAAAAAGAAGATGTTATAAAAATAGAAGCCATATCTGCGGATGATTTAAAAGAAATGGCATCAGATTTAAAAGAGAATGGAGCATCAACTCCCAAAGAAATTATCTTCTACGATTTAGACGAACTTAATTTAATAAATTATGAAAAAACTATTTTCAAGCAAGTTGTTACTTGTTTTTAGCACAGGATTACTTTTTACTTATGGCTTAATTTATGCCTGCGGAGGAGATGGTTGGTATGGCGACTGGTATTATGGTGGTAATTCTAATTTTGCACCCGAGGCTTTTGTAGATAATTCCTATTCTCCTTTATTTTTATCTGGGGATGTTTTTTATGGAATTCGTTTTGACGACCAGCACGATTCGAGATTTAATACTTTGATTACAGCGGACTGGGAAATGTTCTTAAAAGGAAGTATGAATGCTGAAACAGTGAAATTCTTCTTAATAGATAACAGTGAAAAAGACATAAATGATTTAGAAAATTACTATTCATCAAAAAAAGAAAATGCAAGTTCTAGTAAGTGGAGTGCGGTATTTAATTTAAACGATAAAAAGGTAAAAGCATTTTTTCGCTTTCTATATCTAGCAAAAAAGGTAGAGGCGACTTCTGTTTCAAATAGGTATTGGAGTTATGATGTTGTAGAGGTAAAAGTTTTTTCGGACTGGGAAACAATTGCTGGAATAGAAAAAGCATACCAAAATAGTTCAGATGATTTTTTGAAAAACAGGTATTGGTTTCAATTAATGAAAGCCTATTTTTATAGTGATGATAAACAAAAGGCTATTGATTTTTTTGATAAAACATCAGAGTCTGTGGTTAAAAACACCTTGTATTATCGCGCTTTAGGGTATTGTGCAGGGGTATATTATGGTAGAGAAGAATATGCTAAATCCAATTATTTGTACAGTAAAGTATTCGATAAATGCCCAGAAATGCGTGTTGTAACAGCATATAGTTTTCATCCACAGGAAGAGAAGGATTGGAATGAGTCTTTGGCTTTGGCCAAAAACAATCAAGAAAAAGCAGCGTTGTGGGCAATTCACGGCTATTATAAAGAGGAATTCAAAGCCATTGCGGCTATTTTTGAATTAGACCCGTCAAGTGAGCACCTAAATTACCTCTTAACGAGATTAATCAATAATCAAGAAAATAAGATTAGTGATAATTATAAAGATTTGTCTGTGGCGGATAATAACAAAGCTAAACTAGCACAAATGGACAAGTCGGTACTTTCCTTGGTACAAAAAATTGCTGGCTCTAAGGAAACAAATAAACCGTATTTGTGGAATATTGCATTGGGTTATTTACAAAGTTTGAATGGAGAATATGCTAAAGCAGATAAAACGTATGACGGTGTAGCATCAAAATTGCCTAAAACGCCATTAGCGGAAGGTCAACTTCGAATATTGCGATTTGTGAATAATTTGAATAAAATAACCAAGATAAATTCCAGTGCCGAAAAGACAATTCTGAAAGATTTAAACTGGATATATAAAGAACTACCTAGTCATACTATAGAAAACCTACGATTCAATAATGCATTAAACGGAAGTAAAACGTATTTAGCAGCGCTATATAAAGGTCAAAAAAATGATGTGATGTCGGAGTTGTTTTTACCAACGGATGATTTTTATGACAATGATGAAAATTTGCAAGCCATGAAAGACTTTCTTTCGAAAACAAAAAAATCAGCAATTGAGACATTAGCGGCTAGTATTTACACATTGAAATTGAGTGATATTAATAACTTTCAAGCGGTTAAAGCTGCTTTCGCAGATGATATTCCAGAGGCAATTGCATTTATGGAGAAATCAGACAGTACGCAATATGAAGTGTTTTTAGGAAATCCGTTTAACGGAAACATTAAAGATTGTCATGATTGCGAACATGCTGCTTACCAAAGAAGGAAATTCACGCAAATGGAGTTTTTGAAAATTATTAAAGAGATGGAAGACAATGTAGCCAATAATATTGATGTTTATAACAATAGTTTGTTGTTAGGAAATGCTTTTTATAATATTTCTCATTTTGGAAATGCACGTAGTTTTTACGAAGGACCAATTGTAGGTTATGGTTCTGATCCTAGTTATTTTAGAGAAGCTATTAAAGAGAAAATTCTTAGTAGTGTTTTGCCAAAAAAATATTATCAAAAAGCTTTTAAAGCAGCTACTACTAAAGAGCAAAAAGCAAAATGTGTTTACCTATTGAGTAAATGTGAACGCAATGAGTATTATGATCAAATGTTTTATTCTCAAAATATGAGTTTGTGGGATTACTATGATGTAGGAGTGAGTTCATCAGCAAGAAACGGTTTTAAAACCTTGCAAAAAGAGTATTCAGATACGGATTACTATCAAGAGGTTATTGCGGAATGTGGGAGCTTTAATAAATTTGTTTACCAACGATAGTAGTATCTTTGTTTTTTAAAACCCCATTAAAATTATGAGAAAAATTGAACATATAGGTATTGCAGTGAAAGATATGGAGGTGTCCAATGCTTTATTCGAAAAATTATTTGGAGCTCCTGCCTACAAATCAGAGGAAGTAGCGAGTGAAGGAGTAATGACTTCATTTTTTAAAAACGGCCCTAATAAAATTGAGCTTCTAGCGGCTACAAATCCTGACAGCCCTATTGCCAAGTTTCTGGAGAAAAAAGGGGAGGGGATTCATCACATTGCTTTTGATGTTGAAGACATCGAAGCGGAGATTGAAAGATTAAAGGCAGAAGGTTTTGTTGTTTTAAATGAAGTCCCTAAAAAAGGAGCCGATAATAAATTAGTAGCCTTCTTGCATCCTAAAAGTACTAATGGCGTCTTGATTGAGTTGTGTCAAGAGATTAAATAATGAAGAAGAGTAGTTTTTATAAATCTAGTAATCAGGGTCTTTTAATTTATTTAAATATTTATGTAAAAACTAGCGTAATATTATTTGGAGTAAAGGAAAAATAGTAGTAATATTGCACTCTCATAACCGGTCCTATAGCTCAGCTGGTTAGAGCACCTGACTCATAATCAGGTGGTCCCTGGTTCGAGCCCAGGTGGGACCACATTTTAAGTTTAAAAAACCCTTGTAAATTAATAGTTTACGAGGTTTTTTATTTTTGCGAAACTGTTATTTGTAATTTAATTTTGTTGTACATATAAAATAGCATACATAATATTTTTTTTAAATCAATTGATTTGTTATTTTTGACCCATATGAAAATTATTCCAAAAAAGATTTTTCTAGCAATGATGTTTGTAATGACTGTCGCTTCAGTTTTTGCAGCTGATCCACCTGATCCTACACCTCCTCCTCCTCCAGGCTTCCCTATAGATGGAGGTCTTGTTTTGCTTTTGATAGCGGGAGTGTTATTAGGTAGTTATACGATTTATAAAAAGACAAAATATAAAAAAACCTCAGTGTAAAGCTGAGGTTTTTTATTTTAATAAAAGTTATAAGTTGTTTTGATGAAGTTTGGATACGTATTTTCCTATTACGTCAAACTCTAAATTGATTTTTGTGCCCACTTTAAACGCGTTGAAGTTTGTGTGTTCGTGTGTGTATGGGATTATGGCAACGCTAAATTGATTTTTTTTAGAATTTACCACTGTTAAGCTTACTCCGTTTACGGTAATCGAACCTTTTTCTATGGTGAGGTTGTTTAGGTTGGGGTCGTATTCAAAGGTGTATGACCAGCTTCCGTTAGTTTCCTGGGTAGCTATGCATGTTCCTGTTTGATCAACGTGTCCCTGAACAATGTGACCGTCTAGTCTGTCTCCTAATTTCATGGCTCTCTCAAGATTAACGGTATCGCCTACTTTCCAGCTTCCTAAATTAGTTTTCTGAATTGTTTCGTCAATTGCTGTCACGGTGTAAGAGTTGTCTTTTATAGCTACTACGGTGAGACATATGCCGTTATGAGCAACGCTTTGATCAATTTTTAACTCATTTGTTATTGTTGCGTCCATCGTGATGTGGATGTTGTCTTTGTCTTTTTGAATTTCTTGGATTGTACCAAGGGTTTCTATTATTCCTGTAAACATTTCTTGTTTTATTTTACTAAATTTGTAGTTCAAAATTAGTAATAAATAATTAGTCGTCATTATGAAAAGAGCAGAAAATATAATTGTTGGAATTTCAATAGGAGATTTAAACGGTATTGGAAGCGAAGTTGTGCTTAAAACATTTGAAGATAATCGAATGTTGGAGTTGTGTACGCCAGTTATTTTTGCTAATGTGAAAATCATGACCTTTATAAAAAAGAATTTAGACGCTGCTACGCCTTTGCATGGAATAGATAGTTTAGACCAAATTCTTCCTGGAAAAATCAATGTTTTGAACGTTTGGAAAGAAGGGGTTGATTTAAATCTAGGTGTAAATGATGAAAAAGTAGGCGTTTATGCTATAAAGTCATTTGTTGTAGCTACTAAAGCCTTAAAAGAAGGCTTGGTTGATGTGTTAGTTACTGCGCCAATTAATAAATATAATATTCAGTCTGAGGAATTTAAATTCCCAGGGCATACTGATTATTTGGATCAAGAATTAGAAGGGGATGCCTTGATGTTTATGATTCAAGATAATTTAAGAGTTGGTTTATTGACGGATCATATTCCGGTGAGTGAGGTTGCTTCGCATTTAACAGAGGAATTAATTACTCGAAAAATAGAAACAATAAGAAAGTCTTTGATTCAAGATTTTAGTATCAATAAGCCTAAAATTGCGGTTTTAGGACTTAATCCACATTGTGGTGATGGTGGAGTTATAGGTAAAGAAGATGACGCTATTTTAAAGCCTACTTTGAAGAAAATTTTTGATAAAGGAACGCTTGTTTTTGGTCCATTTGCCGCTGATGGTTTTTTTGGTAGTAGTCAATATGAAAAATATGACGCTGTAGTAGCAACTTATCATGACCAAGGATTGATCCCGTTTAAAACGTTATCGTTTGGCAATGGAGTTAATTATACGGCTGGTTTGAGTAAGGTTAGAACTTCGCCGGATCATGGCACAGCCTACGATATTGCTGGAAAAGGTATGGCAGATTATAATTCGTTTAAGGAAGCCGTTTATTTGGCTTTGGATATTTATCGTTCTAGAATGGAGTATGCAGAAATAAGTGAAAAGCCACTAAAAGTAAAAGAAAAACAGTCCTAAATAAAAAAAGGTAAATAACATTATTAGTTTTATAATAATTTTATATCTTTGCACTCCCGAAGTTTGGGGCAAAATCATGTTGAAATGAAGAATACAAAAGAATATTTAATTCCTTTTGTGGGATTGAAGCAAGGAAAACATCATTTTGAATATCAATTAAGTAATGCGTTCTTTGAAATCTTTGATTATGACGAATTTGAAAATTCTGATATCAAAGTAAATGTAGTTTTAGAGAAAAATAGCAGCATGTTAGAGTTGGTTTTTCAACATAGTGGAACTGTAAATGTTCCCTGTGACCTTACAAGCGAAGATTTTGATTTGCCAATAAATGGTGAGATGAAATTAATTGTTCGTTTTGGTGAAGAATTTAATAATGACAATGAAGAGTTGCTTATTTTGCCATTTGGTGAGTTTGAAATAGATGTCGCTCAGTATATGTACGAGATGATTGTGTTATCAATACCTCTAAGACGAGTTCATCCAGGAGTTGAAGACGGAAGTTTAAAAACTGAAGCACTTGATAAACTGAATGAATTGCAGGTAAAAGAGCAGCAACAAGAAGAAAAAGAAGAAGAAAACGAAGAAAATATTGACCCTAGATGGGACAAATTAAAGCAACTATTAACGGATAAATAATATAGTAAAATGGCACATCCTAAGAGAAAAATCTCCAAAACAAGAAGAGATAAGAGAAGAACACATTATAAAGCTACTGTAGCACAAATCGCTACTTGCCCTATTACAGGTGAGGCGCATTTATACCACAGAGCCTACTGGCATGAAGGGAAAATGTATTACAGAGGGCAAGTTGTTATAGATAAGTCTGTAGCTGTTGCTTAATGCATTTTTTTTATAAATGATATCTGAACTCTCACATCGTGAGAGTTTTTTTGTTGATTGTAATTTTGTTAAATAAAAAGTCTAAAACGGAACGTTTAGATTTTTTTTTGTAATTTTCAACTCTTTTAAACGTTTTATTGAATGGCAACATTTGATGAAAAATATTCAAATACAATGAATTCAATTACAGCCGCAATTACCGCTGTTGGCGCTTATGTTCCTGACTTTGTTCTTACAAACAAAGCTTTAGAGGCTATGGTCGACACAAATGACGAGTGGATTACCTCTCGTACAGGAATTAAAGAAAGAAGAATTCTTAAGGACACTGATAAAGGAACTTCATTTTTAGCAATTAAAGCCGCTCAGGACTTAATTGCCAAAGCGAATATTGATCCTTTAGAAATTGACTTATTAATAATGGCAACAGCTACGGCTGATATGCCTGTAGCTTCTACTGGAGCATATGTAGCGACTGCAATTGGTGCTACTAATGCTTTTTCTTATGATTTACAAGCCGCATGTTCCAGCTTTTTATACGGGATGTCTACAGCAGCTGCTTACATTCAATCCGGAAGATATAAAAAAGTATTACTTATAGGTGCTGATAAAATGTCATCTATTGTAGATTATACTGATCGTTCTACTTGTATCATTTTTGGTGATGGTGCCGGAGCGGTTTTGTTTGAACCTAATTTTGAAGGTTTAGGTTTACAAGATGAATATTTAAGAAGTGACGGTGTAGGTCGTGATTTTTTAAAGATTGATGCAGGTGGGTCTTTGAACCCAACTTCTATCGAAACATTCAAAGAAAAAAGACACAATATCATTCAAGATGGTAAAACAGTATTTAAATATGCTGTAACTAATATGGCTGACGCTTGTGATTTAATTCTGAAAAGAAATAATTTGACAAATGAAGACGTAGATTGGTTAGTGCCACATCAAGCTAATAAAAGAATTATTGATGCCACTGCAAGTAGAATGAACTTAGAAGACTCTAAGGTGTTAATGAATATCGAAAGATATGGTAATACTACATCAGCGACTTTACCTTTAGTACTTAGCGATTTTGAAAATAAATTCAAAAAAGGAGATACGGTAATTTTTGCCGCTTTTGGTGGAGGATTCACTTGGGGTTCTATTTACTTAAAATGGGCATACGACAAAAAATAAATTTAAACTAAAAACAAATAATTATGGATTTAAAAGAAATTCAGAACCTAATCAAATTTGTAGCAAATTCGGGAGTTGCAGAAGTTAAATTGGAAATGGATGACGTAAAAATCACCATTAGAACAACTTTAGAAGGTAGTACTACAGAGACTACTTATGTACAACAAGTACCTGCTCAAAATACGTTGCAACAAGCTTTAGCGCCACAACCTGTTGCTCCAGTAGCTCCAGTTGCAGTAGCTCCAGCTGAGGATTCAAAATATATTGTTGTTAAATCTCCTATCATTGGAACTTTTTATAGAAAACCATCTCCAGACAAAGCTGTCTTTGTTGAAGTGGGTACTAAAATAGCTGTTGGTGATGTTTTATGTGTAATTGAAGCAATGAAATTATTCAACGAAATAGAATCTGAAATTTCAGGTAAAATTGTAAAAATTCTTGTTGACGATATGTCTCCTGTTGAATTTGACCAACCATTATTTTTAGTTGATCCATCTTAATTAATTTTAAATTATATGTTTCATTTGGTGTATTATGCCTTTTGAAATAATTTAAAATTTAAAATTCATAATTTAAATTTAAAGCAAGATGTTTAAAAAAATATTAATTGCCAATAGAGGAGAAATTGCACTTCGTGTAATTAGAACTTGTAAAGAAATGGGCATTAAGACCGTAGCGGTTTACTCTACTGCTGATGCAGAAAGTTTACACGTTAGGTTTGCAGATGAAGCGGTTTGTATAGGACCTCCTCCAAGTAACTTGTCATATTTAAAGATGTCAAATATTATTGCTGCTGCAGAAATTACAAATGCAGATGCTATACATCCAGGTTATGGATTCTTATCTGAAAATTCAAAATTTTCTAAAATTTGTCAAGAACACGGAATCAAATTTATTGGAGCCTCTCCAGAAATGATTGATAGAATGGGTGATAAAGCTTCGGCTAAATCAACTATGATTGAAGCTGGTGTGCCTTGTGTACCTGGTTCTGTTGGGATTTTAGAATCTTATGAACAAGCATTACAACTTTCTAAAGAGTTCGGTTTTCCAGTAATGCTTAAAGCAACTGCTGGTGGTGGTGGAAAAGGAATGCGTGCCGTTTGGAAAGAAGAGGATTTACTTAAAGCGTGGGAGAGTGCTCGTCAAGAGTCTGCTGCTGCTTTTGGTAATGACGGAATGTATCTTGAAAAATTAATCGAAGAACCGCGCCATATTGAAATTCAAGTGATTGGAGATTCCTACGGTAGAGCTTGTCATCTTTCTGAGAGAGACTGTTCTGTTCAAAGACGTCACCAAAAATTAACCGAAGAAACACCTTCACCATTCATGACAGACGAATTGCGTTTGAAAATGGGTGAAGCAGCAGTAAAAGCAGCTGAATATATTAAATATGAAGGTGCTGGTACAGTTGAATTCTTAGTTGATAAACACCGTAATTTCTATTTCATGGAAATGAATACGCGTATTCAAGTGGAGCACCCAATCACAGAACAAGTAATTGATTATGATTTAATTCGTGAACAAATATTGGTTGCTGCTGGAGTGCCTATTTCAGGTAAAAACTATTTACCAGAATTACACGCTATTGAATGTCGTATTAATGCAGAAGACCCATATAATGACTTCCGCCCATCTCCAGGAAAAATTACTACACTTCATATGCCTGGTGGTCACGGTGTGCGTTTAGATACACATGTGTATTCAGGATATACTATTCCGCCTAATTATGATTCTATGATTGCTAAATTAATTACTACTGCTCAAACTAGAGAAGAAGCAATTAGCAAAATGAGAAGAGCGCTAGACGAATTTGTTATTGAAGGAATTAAAACAACTATTCCGTTTCACAGACAATTAATGGATGATCCTAAATATATTGAAGGCGATTATACAACTGCCTTCATGGATACCTTTAAAATGTTACCAAAAGAATAATTGATTACAATATTTTTTAAAAAGCCGTACAGCAATGTACGGCTTTTTTTATGTGCTATTTTTTGATATAGCTATCTATTTATAATAGCCCATTTGTTAGTTCGAATGGAGTCGAAAAGCACGATTGCATTTCAACTGCTCTTGATGTGATAAAATTTGTTTGGATTAAATTATATGTTTTTTTGGTAATATATGAGTAAAAAATACCCCATTTAATTTTTAATGTTACACTTTTTATTGATTATAAAAATGCATGATACTTATTAAGTATCTGATAATTAACATATTGATGTTAAGTTTTTCTTTGTGAATTTCGCGGCATAATAATTTCTTTGTCTAAAGTGTAAAACAACGATACAATAACCATTAAAACACATGTCATGAAAAAATTAATATTATCAACAGCAGTTCTTTTAGGAAGTTTATCAACTTTTGCTGCTATCACATCGGTTCCAAATTCAGTTGAAAAAGTAATCACTATTGCAGATGAGTTTACCGAGATCAAAATTGAAGAAGTTCCAACAGCAGTTACTGATGCATTAAAAACAGCTTATCCAGATGCTGTGATTAATAAAGCTTATGTAAATGAAAATAAAGAATATCAATTAGATATTAAATTAGGTGATAAACAAGGGTCTGTTTTTGCTGACGAAAACGGAAAATGGATTCAAAAATAAAACAACAATTAAACAAGAAATTATAAAACATATAGATTATGAAAAAGTTAGTATTATCTTTAGCAGTTATTTTAGGAAGTTTATCAACATTCGCTGCTGTAGCACCAATTCAAAATTCAGTAATTTCTACAATTAATATTGCTGATGAATTTACAGAAATTAAAATTGAAGAATTGCCAGCTGCAGTTACAGATGCTTTGAAAGTTGCTTATCCAGATGCAATAATCAATAAAGCATTTGTTAATGAGAATAAAGAATATCGACTAGATATAAAAACAGGAGATCAAGAGGGTTCTTTGTTTGCTGATGAGAATGGAAATTGGATTCAGAAATAAAGAATAAATTAATAATAAACAAAAACACATATTATGAAAAAGTTAGTATTATCAGTAGCGATTTTTTTAGGGAGTTTATGCACTTTTGCAGCAATCGCGCCTGTTCAGAATTCAGTAGAAACATCGATTTTAATTGCAAATGAATTTACACAAATTCAAATTGAAGAATTACCTGCAACTGTAGTTGATGCTTTAAAAGCGGCATATCCAGATGCTACAATTACTAAAGCATATATGAATGAAGATAAAGAGTACAAGATTGAAATTAAAAATGCGGGTCAAGATGTAACAGTCTTTACGGATGCTACTGGTGCAATTTTGAAAAAATAAAACACTAAAAATCAAAATCTTAATTGTAATACTAATTTAAAAAATAGCGTATTCTAAGTGTTTGGGGAAACTATGAGAATGCGTTTAAATTATAATACAAGGTCAGAAGGCTACTGTTTCTGCAGGTGTCGATGGCTACTGTATAATAAATATTTGGTAATAGATTAGATTTGGTTTTGATTAAGAGAAGTTACATCAAGTAACTTCTCTTTTTTTTTGCAAAATTTTATGAAAAGACCATTTTATTAATGTTATTTTAGCCTAAAATGTAGCCAAATAATGCCAAAGATTTTATTAATTGAAGATGATATTTCATTCTGCAAACTATTAGAAAAATTTCTAACTAAAAATAATTATACCGTAACTACTTCATTTTCTGCTGCAGAAGCAAGAAGTGCTGTGAAAAAGGAAAATTTTGATTTGGTTCTAACTGATTTGCGTTTGCCTGATGATGATGGGATAGGATTGATGACGGAAATAAAAGCGACATTTCCTAATGTTCCTGTAATTCTAATGACGGGATATTCTGATGTTAATACTGCTGTAAAAGCAATAAAAAACGGTGCTTCGGATTATATTTCAAAACCATTTAACCCTGATGAAGTGCTAATTGTTATTACAAATGCACTACAATCTTCAAGTGTTGCTACTCCAATAGAAAAGAAAATACCTAAACCCAAGTCAAACTCTGATGAGGAATATGTTAAAGGGATATCTAAAGCTTCAATTAAATTAGCAGAATATATTAAATTAGTAAGCCCCACTGATATGTCTGTGCTAATTATTGGCGAAAGCGGAACCGGAAAAGAAATCATCGCTAAGAGTATTCACCAACAAAGCCTTCGTAAGGATAATAATTTCATCGCGGTAGATTGTGGTGCAATTCCAAAAGAATTGGCTGCAAGTGAGTTTTTCGGACATTTAAAAGGTTCGTTTACTGGAGCGATTTCTGATAAGATTGGTTATTTTGAAGCAGCAAATGGCGGGACAGTTTTTCTAGATGAGATAGGTAATTTATCCTACGAAAACCAAATTCAGTTATTAAGGGCTTTACAAGAACGCAAGATTAAACCAGTAGGAAGTAACAAGGAGATAAAAGTGGATATCCGAATTCTAACAGCTACAAATGAAGATTTAAGAGAAGCGGTTAAAAACGGCGATTTTAGAGAAGATTTGTACCATAGAATCAATGAGTTTTCTATTCACTCGCCTGCACTTTCAGAGCGTGAGGAAGATTTGATGGTGTTTGCAGAATTTTTTCTTCAAAAAGCAAACGACCAATTAAACAAAGATGTACTAGGTTTTTCACCAGAAGTAGTTGCCATTTTTCAAAAATATCCATGGCCCGGAAACCTACGTGAACTTCAAAATTGTGTTAAAAGGGCAACGTTATTGACACAAACTGATTTTATAGAAAGTAATGTTTTGCCTGTTGAATTTTTTCAAAAAACAACAAGTACTAACGGAGATTTTTCTTTATCGGTAAATGAAAAAGAAGCGATTCTAAATGCATTAGATAGAACAAATAACAATAAGTCCGAAGCTGCAAAATTGCTCAAAATCACGCGTAAAACATTATATAATAAATTGAAATTGTACGATCTTAATTAATAGTACTTTTGATTGCTGCGATCAATAAATCAATATCTTTTTTCACATTTTTAAATAGCTTTTCTAAAGTTTTTTTGTCGTAATCGTTCGATTCTATGTCGTTTAATACTAGAGCTATTTTTGTGGCTTCTATTTGTTTGAACATAGGCGCCATTTTATGTGCTGTAGCTTTTACGGTTACAAAATCACTTGTGTTTATCGCTTCCTTTAGAATTATAATATTACTTGCTGTTGATTCTATAAAAGAGAATAAAATACTTTTTACGGCTTCATTATCATTTCCTAAAAAGGATTCTAAAGAGGCAATAGTAAATAATTCAGTAGCGTTTTTTATTATTTTACTTTCGTCTTGAAAGGGGATTTCTTGTTTATTGAATATTGCTTCTATCGTTGCTAAAAGCGTCTTGGTTGAAAATGGTTTTTTAATAACTGTAGTAAACCCCGCTTCTTCATAGACGCTTAGGTCTAAATCGCTGCGACCTGTAACGGCTACGATGGGTTGGTTGTTATAGATTTGAGTTTCTTGTATCGCTTTTGCGAAAGCAAAACCATCCATAATAGGCATTTGAATATCGCTAATGATTAAATCAAATGGAGTGTTTTGAACTGTTTTTAATGCTTCTTGAGCATTGTTGTAAGCCAAAACAGTATAGCCTTTTTGTTTCAAGACTTCCGTACTCAACGTTAATAAATCCTTGTCATCATCAACTACAATTATAGTTTTATCAGTACTACTGTTGCTAGTTTTAATGACTTCGTCTTCTTCTATTTCAGGAATTTCAGATCCATAATATAAAGGCAAAGTTATTTCAAATGTGCTTCCTTGGTTTGAGCTTTCTTTTAAACGTAGTTCACCGCCTAGTATGGCAATTATTCTTTTAGAAATAGCTAGGCCTAAACCAGTTCCGCCATATTCTTTTTCAATGTTTTCGTTGGCTTGAGCAAATTCTTCAAAAACCAATTCTTGACTATCAGCTTCAATACCTATTCCGGAATCCTCAATGGTTATAACAAGCTGGGCATTATTTTGTTTAACAGCAGCATTAATTTTTATATGGCCATTTTCGGTGAATTTATAAGCATTCCCTATCAAATTAATGAGGACTTGTTTTAATCGAAAAGGATCACCAATAATCGGTTTTTCTAAAGCGTGATCGGCTGTTACTGTTAGTACAATGTCTTTCTCCGTGAAAACAGATTGTATGTTTTTTGCAATCTCATCAATGGTTTGAGGAAGTAAAAAACTTATTTTTTCGATAGCAATTTTTCCAGCTTCAATTTGTGAAAACTCTAGTAAATCTTGCACTAATCGCGAAATATATTCAGAAGAATTTCTTATGTTTTGAGTATAATAATCTTGTTTTTTTGTTAAGCTAGAAGTTGACAAAAGTTCGGTATAACCCATGATGGTGCTTAGCGGTGTTTTTAAATCATGGCTAACGGTCGAGATTAAATGCTCTCTACTTTTTAATAAATTTTTAGTTTTGAAATTAGCAATTTCTAGTTGCTTTTTATAAGATTGTGTTTTAGAAAAATCACTGGTAATCAAAATAGAAAAGAAAATCGTCAATAACAGACCTATTGCAGCAGCAGCAGTTACAATTTGATTGATTTTTTTAAGCGATTTTTCCTTTTCAGTATTATTTTGAACCGAATAAACAATGATTTCTCGCTCAATAATTCGGAGTACTTTACGTAGCTGTTCTGAAATTAAAATCTCGTTTTTAAGCAGTTTGTTCTCTTGAAGATTTACAGATTCTTTCTTTTTTTCCGCTTCTTTCTTTACCTTACTAAGGAGTCTTTTTGAAGCTGATAAAATGGAGTCAGTAGCTTTTTTTGTTAGTGTATTGGTACTGTCATCAGGAATATTCTGATTAAGATAATCCACATATTTTTGTAAAACATTACGTTGATAACTACCTAATTGTTTGGGGTTTTTAGTGAAATCTCTCAATTCTAGTTTTCGCAATGAAAACTCTAATTTTGTAAGTTCGTCAATAGCGTTATTGACAGAGGCTTCATCACTTTCTTTACTCTTTATGGCTTTTAGTTGCCTAATGTTATTGTTTTTTTCAGAGAGTAAAATATTGACACTATCTAATAATTGAATTTGATAGTTGGTAGAAACTAATTTTTTTAAAGAATCTACTCTTATCAACAATGAATCCGATTGAACGATGTAGTTCTTAAAATCTTCTTCTGAATTTGTTTGAATTGTCTTTCGAGCTAAACCTTCTGTTTTATAAACATTTGTGAAGAGCTTTGTAATCTTTAAAACTTTGCTTTTTTCAAAGGCAATCTTTTTTTCAATATTGGTATAAACAACATTTTCTGAATATAAAATCCATCCCACACTAATCACTAATGCCGCTAGGACAAGATAACTAATGAAAACTTTTACAGGAATATTACTGCTCTTATTTCCCATTTTTTTAAATTAGTGCGGGGTAGATTTAAATTGTATTATTTTTTTAAGTATTTAAGGCTTATTCGATTGCTACTGCTTTATCACTTAATGATTAAGGAAGTAGTGTTTCAATTAACTTAAACGCCTAATTTTTTAGAAATGTCAGAAGGAATTCCTGCTTTGTTTACCATAAAAGAAGTTGTTTTGTATTTAACAAAATTTTTAGTCACATATAAATACCCTTTGTAATCATTTGTAGCTCCCCAAGAGTTTTTAACAATATAATATTCTTTTCCAGTTTGGTCTTTGGCAAGTCCTACAATGTGCATCGCGTGATCATCTGTAGTTTGGTAGTTGTCAAAAGCTTTTTGACGCAATTCTTCAGTGATTTCTAATTCTGGTTTAGGGCCATTGAACATGTTTTCTTTTTCGTCTGTTGTCATGTCTTCAAACTTTTTAGTAGGAACATAAGCAACACCGTTTTTCCAGCTAAAACTTTTTTCACTAACATCAGATGCCCACGCCACAGTAAAACCGCTTTTTAATGCGTTATCAATAATTGCAGTCATGTCATTCATTTTTACGTTGTAGACTAAATCAAATGACCAGTTGTCAGGAACCATCATCATTGTTTTAGCATAGTAAGGCTCAGTTGAATAAGAAGCAAACTCAACATATTCATCAGGATTAATACCAACTACTTCTTTAGCAAAAGTTTGTGGGGTATAATTTTTTCCTTTATAATCAAAGTTTTTCGGAACTTCTCCTAAGTAAGAATCGATAACTGCTGCGTATGCTTTTTCCCAATTTGGAGTAAGTTCGCCATTTGGATTTTTTACAACCGCTGCTAATAATGCTTCGGTGATACCTGACATTTCAGCAAATTTATTTTTTGTAGTACCGTAATTTAATCCGCTATACACTGATTGGGGTACCGCTCCGTATTTTCTAAACATGTTTGTTACATCATGTAATTCTCCTCCGTCTCCTAACGTTACGGCTCCATGCATGCGCACATAATTTTTACCTTTTTCAACATAAGCATTACGTGCCGAAAAAACTTGTGAAAGTTCAACGGGTTGTTTTCCTTGTCGAATCATTTCCGACTCTAAATAAGAATTAGTAGAGTAGCTCCAGCAAGTTCCTGATGAACCTTGATTCTTTACTGAAGTGTTTGCAAGATTGATAACATCTGTAAAATTGAAGCTTTCAGCACTTTTTGCGCTGATGTTTACTTTTAAGGAATTTACTAATCCGTCTTGTGCTGAAACAGTGCTCATACTTAACACCAATGCTGATGCGATGAACAAGTTTTTTATTGGAAATTTATACATGTATTGTTATTTAAATTTTATTATTGGTTTAACAAAAGCCAATATTGTTACATTATCGGCTTGACTTTAACATTTCATAGTGTACTACAATGTTTCTTTTAGCCATTTAAAGAATTCTTTTTGCCATACTTGTGCATTTTGTGGTTTTAAAACCCAGTGGTTTTCTTCTGGAAAATATAAAAATCTACTTTTTATACCACGCAATTGTGCTGCTTGAAATGCTTCTTGTCCTTGCCCTATTGGTACTCTAAAATCCTTACCTCCTTGGATAATTAAAATAGGAGTATTCCATTTATCCACTAATGAAATTGGGTTAAAAATAGTATATGTTTTTTGAGCAACCGCATTGTCTTTTTCCCAGTAAGCACCACCAAAATCCCAGTTGTTAAAGAAAACTTCTTCAGTAGTACCAAACATACTTTGCGTATTAAAAACACCATCGTGAGCGATAAATGTCTTGAAACGGTTGTTGTGAATTCCGGCTAAATAAAATGCAGAATAACCACCATAACTAGCACCTACACATCCTAAACGGCTTTTGTCAACATAGCTTTCTTTGCTTACATCATCAATTGCTGATAAATAATCGTCCATTACCTGGCCACCCCAATCTTTACTGATTGCTTCATTCCATTCTACTCCGTGTCCTGGCATTCCACGACGGTTAGGTGCTACAACAATATACCCGTTTGCTGCCATTAATTGAAAATTCCAACGGAAAGAATAAAATTGTGTCAAAGCACTTTGTGGTCCACCTTGACAATATAAAAGTGTAGGGTATTTTTTTGTTGCATCAAAATTAGGAGGTAAAATCACCCAAACTAGCATTTTTTTACCATCGGTAGTTGTTATATATCTTCTTTCGGTTTTGCTTAACGCCAAAGAGCTGTAAACTTCAGTATTTACATTCGTGATTTGTTTCCAAGTATTTTTCTTTAGATCATATGAAAAAATCTCAGCAGCATGATTCATGTCGCCTCTTGTTACTAGAACATTGTTACCTGAGAAACCAATAATTTCATTTACATCAAAATCACCGTTAGTGACTTGATTTACCATGATGGCTATTTTTGTCAATCCAGGAAAATTTACTTCAAATAATTGTTTTGTTCCGTCAACTGCAGCAATAAAATAGATTTTTTTACCATCAATACTCCATTTAAAACTATCTACAGTTCCGTCCCAGTTTGCAGTGAGGTTCATTTTTATGCCTTTAAAATCAACAATTATGTCATTTTTATCCGCTTCATACCCGTCACGTTTCATTTGTAAATAAGTAAGATTTCCAGAAGGCGAAAATTGTGGCGCAGTATCATAACCTAGGTTTTCTTCAGTTCTATTTACTGTTTTTCCTGTTTCAAGATTGTATTCAAAAATATTTGTATTGGTAGAAATGGCATATTGAGTTCCTGCTTTTTTCTTTGATACATAAAAAATACTTTTACTATCTGGTGACCAAATGTAATCTTCGTCACCTCCAAAGGGTTTTTGCGGACTATCGTATGCTTCGCCTTTTAAAATATCAATTCCGGTTGCATCGGTTTTTGTTTCTTTGTAAAATACGTGGTTGAATTTACCTTCATTCCAAGTATCCCAATGACGGTAATCTAAGCCATCATAAATTTGTACTTCTGATTTTTCTAATTCGGGATAAAAATCTTTTCCGTTAACGTTGTTGATTTTTACCTCTTCATTATAAACTAGGTATTTGGAGTCGGGCGAAATATTTTTGTCGGCAACCAGACCTTCATAGTCTTTTACTTCGGTTGCATTTCCACCATTTACGGGAACGGTATAGTATTTTGAAGAAGATTTATTCTCTTCAATAGAAGGAGTGGTTACCTTATAAACGATATTTTTACTGTCTTTTGAAATGCCTAAAGGAGATACCCTCCCTAATTTCCAGAGTAATTCTGGAGACATAACGTTTTGGCTAATTGCGCTTAAACTCATCATTGTTAGTGTTGTAAGAAGAATTTTTTTCATGAAAATAAAATTATTTTTGGATTTTAAAAGTACAATTTTATTCTAAAATGGAGTGGGAGATTTTGTTAACTATTTCTAAATGTTATTTTATTCATTTAAAATATTATTTTTATAAAAAATTAAAGCATGCAACTAAGCTATTGGGAGTTAAAAAATTGGTTTTCTAATGTTGATTATACAGTTGTAGGAAGCGGAATTGTAGGTTTACATGCTGCATTGCGCTTGCGCGAAAGATTTCCAGATAGTAAAATTCTAGTTCTTGAAAAAGGGATGTTACCACATGGAGCGAGTACTAAAAATGCTGGTTTTGCTTGTTTTGGAAGCCTGTCAGAAATTATAGAGGATCTAAAATCACATACTGAACAAGAGGTAGTTTCTCTTATTGAAAAACGTTGGCAAGGATTACAGTTGTTAAGAAAAAGATTAGGTGATGCTGTGATAGATTTCAAACCATATGGAGGTTATGAGCTTTTTTTAAACAAAGATGAAAGCTCTTACACGGAATGTATGAGCAAGTTGCCTTTTATAAATGAGATTTTAAAGCCCTTATTTAAGACCGCTGTTTTTGCAAAAGAAGTTGATCGTTTTGATTTTAAAGGGATTCATGAATATTTAATTTTTAATCCGTTTGAAGCGCAAATTGATACTGGAAATATGATGCAAGCATTGTTGAAAAACGCTTACGCAGAAAATATTTTGATATTAAATCAACAAGCGGTTACTTCATTTCTAGAAAAAGGAAATGGTGTAGAAGTTGTTTTAGGAGATTTTAGTTTTATTTCAAAAAAAGTGTTGTTTGCAACGAATGGTTTTTCGAGCCAAATTACAAACGGGGCTGTCAAACCAGCAAGAGCGCAAGTTTTAATTACGGATCCTATAGCGAATTTAGACATAAAAGGCACTTTCCATTTAGATCGTGGCTATTATTATTTTAGAAATATAGGCGATAAAATACTATTGGGTGGCGGTAGAAACTTGGATTTTGATACTGAAACTACAACTGAATTTGCGCAAACGGAAATTATTCAAAATAAATTGGAACAGTTATTAAAAGAAGTAATTTTGCCAAACCAAGATTTTAAAGTTGCACACAGATGGAGCGGTATCATGGGAATTGGAAACAGTAAAAATCCTATTGTCTCACAATTGTCTGAAAATGTTTATTGCGGTGTGCGATTAGGAGGAATGGGAGTGGCAATAGGAAGTTTAATAGGAAAAGAATTAGCAGATTTAATATAATGGGGATAAAAACTACACCAACAAAGAACATCAAAAAGAAACCAATTAAAAAAACTACAAAGAAAAATGAGGGGAGTTTTATGAGTAAAGTAATGAAGTTTATTTTTAAAATAGTGCTTTACTTTATAGCAGTGTCATTGTTTTTTGTAGTTCTTTATAAATTTGTTCCTGTTCCTTTTACTCCATTGATGGCTATACGGGCAATTGAACATAAAAAAGCAGATAAGGAAGCAATATGCAGCCATGACTGGGAGCCTCTAGAAAATATTTCTATTAATTTACAAAAAGCGGTTATTGCGAGCGAGGACGGAATGTTTTTGTCACACAATGGTTTTGATTTTGGAGCCATGCAAAAAGCTTATAAAAGCAACTCACGTGGTCGAAAAATTAAAGGCGGGAGTACGATTTCACAACAAACAGCAAAAAACGTTTTTCTATGGCAAGGTCGTAGTTATTTACGTAAAGGGCTCGAAGCTTATTTTACAGTTTTAATTGAGCTCATTTGGGGTAAAGAGCGCATCATGGAAGTTTATTTGAATAGTATAGAAATGGGGGATGGTGTTTATGGTGCCCAAGCAGCGGCTCAACATTGGTACCGAAAAGATGCGGCTAATTTAACACCAATACAAGCTGCAGGAATAGCTGCAATTTTACCAAGTCCAAGACGATTTACAGCCACAAGTTCTTCTAGTTATATTAATAATAGAAAAAAGAAGATAATGCGTGTCATGAGAACAGTAGGTAAAATCAATTATTAGATGGGTTTTAAAAACAGTTATATTATATTATTTTTTCTCTTAACTGCTCAAGTTTGGAGTCAAAATAGTGGGTCTGAATTCGGAATTATAACCGATAATGATTTGTACACGTCGTCTAAGTATGATATGTATTATACAAATGGCTTAGAGCTTTTTTATAAATATGTATCTAAAAACCAAAATTCTAAAATCCATAAAAAAACAACCGAGTTTAGAGTAGGGCAATATATTTATACGCCAAGATTTATAAATACGCCTGAGAAAGAAATAATGGATAGGCCGTATGCGGGTTATCTTTTTGGAGAGTTTGGAAAAACCTTTTTTTATAAAAACGAGTCGGTTTTAAAAATGGATTTGCGTTTAGGCTATTTAGGTCAAAATGCTTTTGGGCAAGAAACTCAAAAATCCTTTCACG
Source organism: Flavobacterium gelidicaeli (assembly GCF_013294005.1). Classification (GTDB taxonomy): domain Bacteria; phylum Bacteroidota; class Bacteroidia; order Flavobacteriales; family Flavobacteriaceae; genus Flavobacterium. Next base: position 575,730 of record NZ_JABSNK010000001.1, on the reverse strand, counting down.
ATTTAGTGGGATATAAAGAAGTATTTGGTTGGGAATATCAAATTCAGAATGCACTTGCGATTCAAACACATTTTTTATTTTCAAAAAAGCTTTTTTCAAGTGTAAAAAGTGATTTTGTTGATTTTCATTTTCGATCAGAAGCAAGTTTAGGGACGATTTTCACTGGAGTTACTACTGGTTTTGTTAGTAGAATAGGTTTTAAAAAGTTGGCTCCCGTTTATAATTCTAATTTATACGGTGGCGCTGTAGGTAGTGCTGAAAGTGAATTTTACTTTTATATTGCACCTAGTATTAATTATCAACTGTATGACGCCACCATTCAAGGTAGCCTTTTTAATGATAATAGTCCAGTTACATTTAAGTTAGTGCCTTTACGTTTCAATGGAGAAGCGGGTTTTAAATACAGAAAAAACAAACTCAACCTTTCGTATGTTTTTATGTATCGCGGTCGCGAATTGCATCATCCTACAAATTCGGGCTATTTTTACGGCTCTATTGGAGTTTCGTATTTGCTAAAGTAATTTAAGATCCTAATTAAATAAGAATTCATGCCAATAGAAAATATTCCTGAAATCTATATAAAAGAGAAAGAAGTAAATGAAGGCTTACTCGTGTATGATTTTAAAATGACGAGTGATGTTGTAAAAAGCAAAGTAAACTTGAGCATGAACATGTTCAGCTTTTTGCAAGTAGGGAAGAAGCAGGTCCATTTTGGGGATACTTCAATTGCGGTCAACAGCCAGCAATCGCTACTATTAAAAAAGGGAAACTGGTTGTGGACTGAATTATTAGACACAGAAACGATTTATTACTGCAAGCTGTTCTTTTTTTCAGAACACCAACTTTTAAAATTTTTAAAAAAGCATACTAAAAATACACAGCCGTACACAAACGAGGTAGCCTACTTTGTTATAGAGAATGATGATTATATAGGGTCGTTCTTGAATTCGCTTTCTATTCTTCATCTGGATAATTCAGCGTATAGTGCTAATTTATTAGAGATAAAATTTGAGGAAATCATGCTGTACCTTTTGGCGAAGTACAAAGGGGCATTTGAAGATTTCTTACATTCTTTGATCTCTAATGAAGTTTCGCCATTTAAAAATGTGATAGAGAGTAACGTTTATTCGAACCTAAAACTAGAAGAGATTGCGTTTTTATGCAATATGAGTTTGTCTACCTTCAAGCGTCATTTTACCTTAGAATATAAAGAAGCACCTGGAAAGTGGTTGCAAGACAAGCGTCTTCAAAGAGCCAAAGATTTATTGCAAGAAGGAGTCTTAAAACCTTCAGACATTTATTTAGACGCGGGTTATAACAACCTGTCTAACTTTAGTATAGCCTTCAAAAATAAATTTGGAATAAGTCCAGTGGATATTTTGCAATAGCGCGATTATTTTTAAAGCACTGAAAAACAATTAAATACTAATTTTATTCGAATAAAAAGTAGCTTAGTTGGACTTTTTGGACTGTTTTCATAAGTTTTTGAACCGTATTGGTAATTAAATTGGTTTTGTGTATTGATACCTTTGCCTTGTAATTAAAACAAAGCGTTTTTAAAACGATTATAACAAATTAAATACAAACAGATATGGCAAATGTAACAAAACCGGACTTTAAAGAAAGATACGGAAATTTTATTGGAGGTAAATTTGTTGATCCAGTTAAAGGACAATATTTTGATAATATTTCACCAGTAGATGGTAAAGTATTTACGCAAGCAGCACGTTCAACACAAGAAGATATAGACTTAGCACTAGATGCTGCACACGAAGCTTTTCCGTCATGGAGTACTTCATCAGCAACAGAGCGTAGCAACGCCTTATTGAAAATCGCGCAAGTGATGGAAGATAACGCAGAATACTTAGCAACACTAGAAACAATTGACAACGGAAAACCTATTCGTGAATCACGTGCAGCAGATATTCCTTACTGTGTAGATCACTTCCGTTATTTTGCAGGAGTAATTCGTGCAGACGAAGGATCAATCGCTGAGCATGATAAAAACACAGTGAGTATCGTTATACACGAGCCTATTGGAGTAGTGGGAGAAATCATTCCATGGAATTTCCCAATGTTAATGTTAGCTTGGAAAGTAGCACCGGCATTAGCTGCAGGATGTACTGCAGTGGTAAAACCAGCGGAACAAACACCTACAAGTGTGATCATGTTAATGGAATTAATTGGAGACTTATTGCCTCCAGGAGTTTTAAACATTGTAACAGGTTTTGGTGCAGAAGCAGGTCAAGCACTAGCAACTTCAAAAAGAATTGCTAAATTATCTTTTACAGGTTCAACAGCAACAGGACAGAAAGTATACCACAATGCAGCCGAAAACATTATTCCCGTAACAATGGAATTAGGAGGTAAATCACCTAATATTTTCTTCCCATCTGTAGCAGCTCATGATGATGATTTCTTTAGTAAATCAATCGAAGGAGCGTTAATGTTTGCTTTAAATCAAGGGGAAATTTGTACAGCTCCAACAAGAATTTTAGTACATGAAGACATCGTTGATCTTTTTATCGAAAAAATGAAAGTGAGACTAAAAGCAATCAAAACAGGAAATCCTTTGGATCCAGAGACAATGATTGGTTCTCAAGTATCTAAACCACAATACGAAAAAATCCTTAACTATATCAACATTGGTAAAGAAGAAGGTGCTGAAGTAATTGCTGGTGGTGGAGCAGGAAACTATGAAGGAGAACTTTCTGAGGGGTACTATATCCAACCTACAGTTCTTAAAGGAAATAACAAAATGCGTATCTTCCAAGAAGAGATTTTTGGACCAGTTGTAGCATTAACTACATTCAGTACTACTGAAGAAGCAATCGAAATCGCAAACGATACTCCTTACGGATTAGGAGCAGGAGTTTGGTCTCGTGATGCACATGAATTATACCAAGTGCCACGTGCTATTCAAGCAGGTAGAGTATGGGTAAATCAATACCACACTTACCCAGCGCACGCACCATTTGGTGGAGTAAAAGAGTCAGGTTTTGGACGTGAGAATCACAAAATGGCGTTAGACCATTACCGTGTTGTAAAAAACATGTTGATCTCATACGATAAAAAACCAATGGGTTTCTTTTAATCTAAAAGAACTCAGATACATTTTAAAACCCCGGATATTCCGGGGTTTTTTTGTTGCAACTATTTTTGTTTTACGGCTATAAACCGCTAAAGTTTTCTTAAAGATTGCGCCAGTGTTGCAGTCAAAAAAAGGATATTTTGTAACTTAGTATTATAGGCTAATACGCTAATTTAATTTGATAATCATTAAGTTATGCTGAGGTTGATAGATAAAATTAATAATGAAAAACTAGTAGTTATCGAATGTTGTTCTTGTTGTTAAATTAACCACAAATACATTGAACGGAGCGATACTAGTAGTAGAAAAATAGAAAATATGAGCAGAGGATTTGTAAAAGAAAACGACCAAGAAGAAATTCCAATGGTTCCACCCAGAGCTGATTTACCTGACGGAATGGTGAACTACGTAACGCAAAACGGAATGGACGAATTACTTCTGGAAAAAGAAACGTTGTTACACGAAATAGAAACAGTAGCAAACACAGATGAAAACGAAAGGCGCATTGCAGTAAATTATATAAATGCCAAAATACAATTGCTGAATCAAAGAATCGCCACAGCAAAAGTGGTTGACTTAAGCAAGCAACCGCATGACGAAATACGATTTGGTGCCCTCATAAACATGCAAATAGGCTCCGATAAAAAGATTCAAAAGTACCAGATAGTAGGAGTAGACGAAGCGAATATCGCCAAAGGCAAGATTTCGTTTATCTCACCCATAGCAAGAATCTTAATTAATAAAAAAGTAGGTGCTGTAGCCGTGTTGAAATTAGCTACAGAAGATAGGGAGTTTAAGATTTTGGGTATTGAGTATTGAAAGTAATACCATAGTTTATATTACATAGTGTTTCTAGGCTAGAAACATTATTTATAGAACAAAGATCATCTGTTAAAGAAAGCAATGATTTGATTAATCAAAAACTACATCTTCGGGAACCATTTCCGCTACGTTTAGAGTAGGTAAGATATATTTATTAAAGATGGTTCCTTCAGTTTTTGAATGCAATATACCTCGTGCCGTACCTACTGTTAACATGGCCATGTGTGCGACAAAACCTTTTGGAAGAATAATTTTATCATTTGATTGTAAACTTTCCCAAGTAGCCTTTTCAATATTAAAAAAGCAAGTCACTTGCGTCGCCATAAATGGCTTTTTCTTCATCTCAAATGTAAATTTTAAACTTACTGAAAAAGCTTCCTCTTCTACATTCAAGCCAAAAGACATATTTGTACTAAGGTTTACATTGCCCTTGTCAAGATGGTTTTCTTCAAACAAAGCAAACTGATCTGTTCTTATTTTAACTAAGTTAAAAGTAAGGCTTACGTTATTATCTGCCATTATCCTACTTTTGGGTATTTGATTGCTTGAGTAAAATTATTGTAAACTACATTCATTTGGACTCCCTTTTTTTGTCTGAAATTATCTGAAAAAGTAAAATCGGCTACATCATTATTAATTAACTCATTGGTTAATGTTTTTTCAACTGATCTAACTTGAGTTGCATTTATTTTTATTTCGCTTACTGGATTATAACTTATAATCTCCATCAACGAAATTCCCAAAGCATCTTCCAATTTTCCAACGGTCTCAAAGGTTAGATTTTGTTTTCCTTTGATGATCTTATTCACTTGTTGTGCAGAAACATTCATTTTTTTTGCTAGATCTTTTTGAGACATTCCTTTGTGTTTCAATGCCTCTAGAACAGTTGTCGCAACATTGAATGAGTGATCTATCCATTTTTTATTGGCTTTGTATTGAGCCAACTTTGAAAGGAAATTAGAAGGCTTGTCGCTTACTAATTTTTCAAATTTGTCTAATCTTTCGTTTAGTTCCATATATTAAATTTCATACACTTCAAAATCATCCTGATCTAGAATTCCTTCTTCAATAAGATAATATTTAATGTCTTCTAATTTTTGTTTTTCTTTGAGTAAGTGTGTGCTTTCCTTCATTGTTTCCACTAACTTTATTGCTCCGCCAGTAACAAGAAATGTATTTGGTCCAATTTTAATTGCGTACATACGCAACCATTTTTTCCTAATTGGTGTTTTCGCTTTGACTAGTTGCAGTTCTTTATGTGTGTATTCTAAATTGTGTAAAGGATGAAATGCTTTTGAAAGAGTGTCGCTTCCTTTTTTTGTTCCAGAGGCTGCCAAACTTTCAAGTTGGTAAAATAATGCTTCAGCTTCTTCTTTAGTATAATTAATTGCTTGTTGTATGCTGATTGCTTTTCCATAATAACCACTATTTAAATCGTCTTGATGTAAAGTGAAAAAATCATATAAATACTGAGGATCTAACAACCATTGCTCCATACACTTGGTTACTTCATCTTCAAGCTCACCATCTAAGTGAATTGAAAACAACCCCTCTCGCTTACTTTCTTGGACAAATATAGGGACTATTTTCATTAAATCAACTTATAGGTTTATTTTTTAGTAAAAATATATGATTTATCTAACATATTGAAACTTTTTTATCAACAGTTAAAAGAAGAAAGACCTAGCTTAAACTATTTTCAAAAGCATATTTCAATAGATTATAGAGACATTATGTTGATTACTTCTTTTACTTCGAACTCTAAACCCAATTGCTAAGATTATGTCTAGGGCATAAAAAATAACGTCATAATTCTTACCATCTGTAGCAGTTGTTAAGTAATCCTTAATAACTGAATTTTGATGTAACTCACCTTCTTTCAGTATGTTTTTGATGTGCATACTAATATTAGGAATTGAGGTGTCAAAAAGTTCTGCTAATTGGTTTTGGTTCATCCAAATAGTACCATCTTTAGAATATAAACTTACGGCTGATTTACCATCTTGTGTGTTGTAAATAATGATATTTTGCTCGTTTTGTTTCATTTGTTTTGTTTGTTTACAATTGTCTTTAACTATTCTCTACGATGGCTATTTCCTCTGCTGTTAAACCATACAACTCATACACCATGGCATCGATCTCTCGATCAGTAGCGTCTATTTGTTTTTTAAGAGTTTGAGCTTCTGCTTTTTTAGTTTCAAATACTTCCATCCAATCCATTTCGTCGAGTTTGGATAACTCTTTAATGGTAGGTTGTCCGCTTTTAATGGCTTCTTTGTTGATGACAGTAATGGCCTTGCTGATTTCTTTTACAAATTCTCCAAATTCTAACCCGTACCAATTTTCAAGTTTTCTAGTTAGTTTTTTAATAGCAAATTTGGATTCTAGGTATTTGGTGAATTTTGAGTTTTTATCTTGTAATTTTTCATTCAATGATAGTATTAAATCTGCTTTTGTTATAAAACTAATCTGTTCGTTTTTATTTACCTTTTTTATAGGTAAAGGATCAACATACATTATTTTTACTTGCGCAAAAACCTTTCCTCCTTCATTCACACTAGATTCATATAAAAATTTTAAAAGCTTACTGTTTAAAAGTGTAAGTACATATTTTAAATCGTAATTATTATCTAATAGCAATCCATTATGAACAGTGTCTAAAGTATAATATTGCTCATTGTCTAACATACAAATTGGAAAGGATGCAGTTTGTCTTAACAAAATTTTTGATGCTACTTCATAAATTTCTCTCTTACGTGGCCTATGTAATAGTTTTGTATCATAGATAATTAATTGGCTTGTTGGTTTCAAATTATATCTATTAAAATCACTTCCTGTTAAAACTTTCTCGGTTACTTCTGAAGGAACTTCGGTTAAATATTTACTATTACCCCCTGTTATAATACCTTGATTGAAATTTATGATTTTAGAAAGCTGGACAGTATCTTTCGATACTTTTTTGATCAATTTATCATTTACAGTAATTAGCATTGATAAATCCTCATTTTTAAATATATTTGAAACACTAAAATTATCTTCAGTATAAATAAAACTTTCGAATGAAATAATATTTGAAATTTGTTTAAAAATATAATTTTCTTCAACAATGTTTTGAAGAATTAAAATAATAGAATCTACTGCTGCATCCTGAAAAACCATAACACCTTTAAAGTCAATTAGCTCTATGATTTTAGAATTTTCGATAATATATTTTCTAGCTTCTTTGTAATATTTATTTTTTAGAATTGTGTAAGGAGTAACAAATCCTAAAAGGCCTTTCTTATTTAAGATCGAGATTCCTTTTTCATAAAATATTGGATATAAATTTATCCTCCCAAATGCTGATTGATATTTTTTCTCTAAATACTTTTTATCAATTTCGTCTATGTACTCTGTGGGTACATATGGCGGATTACCAATAATCACATCAAAACCACCTTGCTCAAATACGTTAGGAAATTGTTCTTTCCAATTAAAGGCTTTGTCACCTGCAACAGCTTTGCTTTCGATTAAACTATTTCCACATTTAATATTACTGTTTAAGTTATTCAGTTTACGTCGTGGTTGCGCAGTACGTAACCACAGCGATAACTTGGCGATTTCTACACTTTCCTCGTTAAGGTCTACACCAAAAATATTATTTTCTAGAATGGTATTTTCTATATCACTAAAGACCAAACCTCCTCCTAAAATTTTAGCTTTTAGTTCGTCTATGTAATTGTGCTCTTTTATTAAAAAATCTAACGCTTGGTTCAAGAACGCGCCACTACCACAGGCGGGATCGCAAATGGTTAATTGTAGCAACCATTCTCTATACACATCTAAAGTTTCAACTAACTTTACAATCGTATTTTGCTGGCGGTTTTTTCTGCCCTTAAAATATTCTTCTTCTTTAAAACCTAGTTCATTTTTCTTTTCGTCGCACAATTTACCAATCGTATTCTCTACTATGTATTTGGTAATGTATTTTGGGGTGTAAAAAACACCATCTTTTTTACGTTTACTTGTTTGTTTATCAAAATCACCGCCTTCAATTTCGGCATTTACGCTCTCAATTTCGTTAAGTGAGTTTTCAAAAATATGTCCTAGTATATTAACATCCACTTGACTTTCAAAATCGTATGATGCTAATGTTTGCGTATGCTTGAATAATAAGTCGTTGTCAATTTCTAATTTGTCCAGTAGTGTATCTTCCTTAAACAAACCACCGTTGTAGGCATAAATCTCAGCTCTATTTGTTGTTCCTTGTCTTCCGGTGTCAAGAAATTTAAAATACTGCTTGAACATATCGTAAAGCGGTCTTTCGTCACCAAAATCAACATCCGCTTTCCATTTGTTTAGGATTTGGATCGTACTATTTGGTGGTAGCAAACCTCTGTCTTCAGCAAAAAATATAAACAAGAAACGATCTATTAATTTTTGAGATTTCTTGAATAGAGTAAGTTTCAAGTTTTTGTCTAGACGCAATTGTTCTGCCTTCGCTTCCTCATCCATTTCAGAAGCAGAAAGATCTAAAGTGCTTTTTAATTTCTTAGCATTGCGCTTTACTAAATCCCTAAACAATTCTCTCTTAAAAACAGAATAATCTTTGTAGAACTGCTTGGTTATTTGTTCTTCAACTATAATCGAAGCTTCTTTTACTTGCAAAGGGATGTTATTTAAAACATTGTCCTTTTGTAAACACAAATACAATACTTCAAAACGTTGTTCACTTAAATCAAATAAATTAAACTCTTCAAACTCGGTAGCATCATTGATATAAAACCGCAGCTTTTCATAATTAGACGTAATTACATAAACACATTCTTTTTGATTGGCTTTGTAATCAAATGCTTGTTGACGTATGCTTTCTAAATCCTTTGTTTTGGTTCCCTTCAATTCTATTACCGCAACAGCAACATCATTTTTTAGAATGGCGCCATCCGCTTTTCGAGAATTGGTTTGGTTTTTATACTCGGCTACTAAATCAAAATTGACATTGGGTTTCAAAGTATAATCTAAAACATTGACAAATAATTCTGTTAGAAAAATACCTTGGTATTCCTCTTCTTTCGAATTGCGTATGTTGTCTTGAATAATTGGGTTTAAGAAGTACTTGATATACTTTTTATATGCCTTACTTACTTTTGAGTGCTCTAATTGTTTAAGATGCTTATTAAGAACTGATTTTTGATATAATGCCATTTATTTGAAGAATGATTTTGATAGTTAAAAATAGTAATCTTTATCTTAACTTATTTTATTTAAACGTTTATTTACAAAAAAAAAGTACCCAACTTTACATTTCAAGTGTAAAACTGGGTACTTTAATTTATAAAACACTAATTATGAGTGTTTTTTGTGGAGAATACCGGATTCGAACCGGTCACCTCTTGCCTGCCAGGCAAGCACTCTAGCCAAATGAGCTAATCCCCCAATAGTTTCGCAAATATAGTGTTATTTACTATTCAAAAAACAAATAGTCAACAACTTTCTAAAGCGGTATTCTTTGCCATCTTCATTAAAATACTAACTTTACAATAAAAAATAAAATGACAGCAGCATCAACAGCAGGTTCACTTACTACAACCATTCAGGATCAAATTGCAACAGTACAATTTGCGCATCCCGCCAGCAATTCTTTCCCCCGTCAATTGTTAGATGCGGTGACTAATTCCTTGAATGAATTAAGTACAAATGATGCTGTGTCTGTAATTATTTTGCGAAGTGAAGGCGAAGGTGCTTTTTGTGCAGGAGCTTCTTTTGACGAACTCTTAGCGGTTTCAAATTTGGAGCAGGGAACTACTTTTTTCTCTGGTTTTGCAAATCTAATTAATGCCATGCGCAGCTGTTCTAAGATTATTGTGGGTCGCATTCACGGTAAAGCCGTAGGTGGTGGTGTAGGGATTGCTGCCGCTTGTGACTATGCATTTGCCACTACAAAAGCGGCTGTAAAACTCTCTGAGCTTGCCATTGGGATTGGCCCCTTTGTGATTGAGCCTGCCGTGAGCCGCAAGATAGGCAAGACCGCCATGACCCAAATGACCCTTGCTGCACATGAATGGAAAACGCCAGAGTGGGCTTTAGAAAAAGGATTGTTTGCTAAAGTACTAGATGATCAAACCGAATTAGATATTGATTTGGCTCACTTTACAAATAAACTCGCGTCTTACAATCCGGAGGCTTTAAGCCAAATGAAGAAAATTATTTGGGAAGGTACTGACAATTGGGATGTGCTTTTGTTAGAGCGTGCTGCTATTTCTGGAGAGCTAGTGCTTTCAGAATTTACAAAAAATGCTTTAACTCAATTTAAAAAATAATACTGAAATGAGAATTACAACTCTTATACAACAAGTAGATGTCGTAGAAAAATTAAAAAATGCTCCTGATAGTAGTTACCAAATAGGAGTACTTATAGGTTCCTTTGTTCCATTTGTAGTTTTGCTCATATTGGCTTACTGGATGTACTCTTCTGCAAAAAAAAGAGACAAAAATATTTAATTTTTCACTAAATTTGCACTCAAAATTATATCCAGATGAGCAATATCAGAATTACAAAACAATTTAACTTCGAAACCGGTCACGCCCTTTATGGATACGACGGAAAATGTAAAAATGTTCACGGACACAGCTACAAATTATCAGTAACCGTTATTGGGACACCTATTACAAATAGGAACGATGTGAAATTCGGAATGGTAATCGATTTCTCGGACTTAAAGAAAATTGTAAAAGAAGAAATTGTAGATCAATTTGATCACGCCACTGTTTTTAACGAAACGACGCCTCACGTAGAGCTAGCCGAAGAACTTAAAAAACGCGGACACCATGTGATTTTAGTAGATTACCAACCTACAAGTGAAAACATGGTAATTGATTTTGCAGATAGAATTAAAGCCAGATTACCACAAGGAATCAAACTTTTTGCCTTGAAATTGCAAGAAACAGAATCGTCATTTGCTGAATGGTACGCTAGCGATAATCTATAATCCCAATTGACACTCTAGTTTCATGAAACTACCTAATAATAAAAAAGTATACTTTGCTTCTGATCAACATTTTGGAGCGCCTACGCCTGAATTAAGTGCTCCTAGAGAGAAGAAATTTGTGGCTTGGCTTGATGAGGTGAAACTAGACGCCGAAGCCATTTTTATAGTAGGCGATTTATTTGACTTTTGGTTCGAATACAAAACTGTGGTACCTAAAGGTTTTGTACGTGTGCTAGGCAAACTAGCCGAAATTCGCGACAGCGGCATCCCAATTTACTTCTTTGTAGGAAACCACGATTTGTGGATGGACGGTTATTTCGAAAAAGAATTAAATATTCCTGTGTATCATGATAATCAAGAATACACTTTTGGAGATAAAACTTTTCTCGTAGGCCACGGTGACGGAAAAGGTCCTGGGGACATGGGCTACAAACGCATGAAAAAAGTATTTACAAATCCGTTTTCTAAATGGCTTTTTCGCTGGTTGCATCCTGATATTGGTGTAGGATTAGCACAGTATCTTTCAGTGAAAAACAAACTAATTTCAGGTGATGATGATGTCACTTATTTAGGGGAAGAAAACGAATGGCTAATAATCTATGCCAAGAAAAAACTCGAAACCAAACACTACAATTACCTTGTTTTTGGACACCGCCATTTGCCTATGAAACTCACTGTAGGTGAAAATGCCGAATACGTAAACTTAGGAGATTGGATCTCTTATTTTACCTACGGTGTCTTTGACGGAGACACTTTCGAAATAAAAAAATACGAAAACTAGTTCATCCCTTCGCCATACAAATATTCATCCAAATCTATTTTGAACAAGGTACCTTCGACAAGGTCTTTAATAGATTTTAATTCCTTCATAGAAACAGCCAAGTCAATTTGAGCACAAGGGGTTTTCAATAGAAATTTATGGCAATCATTTTTTAACTCACAGTCATCGCAACATTTATTAATAGCGTAGCTTTCGTCAATGCAGCATCGAAAATGTTTCAATTCTTGGCGGCTAAAATAAAAGCCTGTTTCTCTAAAAATCAATTGTACCTTATCACTTAAAACTTCATTCTCTTTTCTCCAGAAAAAAGAAGTCCCTGCATCGTTGTAATATATCTGTTTCATTTCGTTCATGATCGTCTCGTTTAAAACAAATATAATAATTATTTAGATTTATTCTAAATAAAATTGATTAAAAAAAACATAAAAAAACGTCGGTAAGCAATTTTATAATGCACTACCGACGTTTTTTTATTTCGAATAAAGATTTTTACGCTTCGTTTTCGTGCTCTTCTAAATCTTTTGTAAGATCAAGCTTTCTAAAAGTAGGAGAGACAATTCCAGTAGTCAAGACTACAAATAACGTCATACTTCCTCCAAATACTACTGCGGTAACCGTTCCCATTAATTTGGCTGTCAATCCGCTCTCAAAAGCACCTAATTCGTTTGACGACCCCACAAACATAGAGTTCACTGAAGAGACGCGTCCGCGCATGTGATCTGGAGTTTTTAGTTGTAAAATAGTTTGCCTAATAACAACTGAAATTCCGTCAAAAACACCGCTAAAAAATAGGGCTATTAACGATACCCAAAATAAGGTAGACAAACCAAATACAATAATACAAACACCAAAAGCAAAGATCGCTGATAGCAATTTTATTCCCGCATTTTTACTTAACGGTACATATGCTGTGATTAGCATGGTAATAAAAGCACCTACAGCAGGGGCGGCTCTCAAGAAACCAAAACCTTCGGGACCTACTTTTAAAATATCTTGTGCAAAAATGGGTAGTAAAGCAACAGCTCCTCCAAAAAGGACTGCGACCATATCTAGCGTAATAGCTCCCAATACAGTTTTGTTATTGAAGACAAATTTAATCCCCTCAGACAAACTCTGCATTACAGGTTCGCCAATTTTAGGATTTAAAATAGGTTTCTTTTCTATTTGAGATAAGGTGATTAAAGCAAATAGCGAACACCCAAAAACCAAACACATAGACCAATGCACTCCAATCCAGTTGATAGAAAATCCAGCAACTGCAGGTCCTACTACAGAGGCAATTTGCCATACGGAACTACTCCAAGTAGCGGCGTTAGGATAGACTTTTTTAGGTACTAATAAGGACAGTAGGGAAAAGATCGTAGGTCCTAGAAAAGCACGAACCAATCCACCTAAAAAGACTAGAAAGTAAATAGCATAGAGAATACTTTGTGTGTCATAACCACCTATCACTGCAGGCCAGGTTAATAAAAACAAACCAAAGCTAATGACCGAGAAAGCCAAGATACATTTAACGAGCAAACTCTTTTTCTCTTTTTGATCGACAATATGTCCGGCAAACAATGCCATGGATACAGCTGGGATAACTTCCATCAAACCGATGATTCCTAATGATAAAGGGTCCTTAGTGATGCTGTACACTTCCCATTCAATCACAATAAATTGCATAGACCAGGCAAAGACCATGGCAAAACGCAACAATAAAAATATATTAAATTCCTTGTAACGCAAGGCTGCGTAAGGGTCTTTCTTTTTTACTTGATCAGCACTCATTTCGTAAACTTTTTAATCGTAATTGTGTAGTAATTTTGCCATTCCACTCATTCTCATCGATACAATAAGCGATTTCAAATGGTTGCTGGTTTTTTGTAAGTGCTATTTTATTTCCCAAGCCAAAACCTATGGCAGCGAGTCCTTCTGAATTATTTTGTTTTACAAATAAGCGCAGGTGCTCGTCGTCTTTACCCATCGTTTTACCATAACCGGTGTCGATTACGTTTTTTGTTAAAAAGGTAGGCGTCATGTTCAGTGGTCCAAAGGGTTCGAACTGTTTTAAGATTCTAAAAAACTTAGGGGTAATATCATTGAAATCTATTTCAGCGTCAATGTCAATTTCTTGCGTTTGCATTTCGGGTTGGATCGTGTCTTTTACTTGCCTTTCGAATGCTGCCTTAAAAGCAGAATAATTTTCAGGTAAAATAGTCATTCCTGCGGCGTACATGTGGCCACCAAATTGCTCCAAATGCTCTGAACAGGCTTCAAGTGCGTTATACACATCAAATCCTTTTACAGATCGCGCCGAAGCTGCATATTTGTCACCGCTTTTAGTAAAAACTAGGGTAGGGCGATAGTAGGTTTCGATTAATCGAGAGGCTACAATACCGATTACGCCTTTATGCCAATCTTCTTGAAGTACCACTGATGTGAATTTTTCTGTTTCTTGGTTCGCAATAATTTGTTCGAGCGCTTCCTTAGTAATTTGCTTGTCTAGATCTTTTCGATCAGAGTTGTATTGCTCAATTTCTGAAGCAAATTGCTGGGCTTGCTCAAAATCAAATTCGGTTAGCAATTCTACCGCATGATTACCGTGCTTTATTCTTCCTGCCGCATTAATACGCGGGGCGATAATGAAAACAACATCGGTAATATCTAGGGTTTTCTTTTTTACTTGATGGACTAATGCTTTAATTCCAGGTCTTGGATCCGCATTAATAACTTGTAAACCAAAGTAGGCGAGTACGCGATTTTCTCCTGTCATAGGGACAATATCTGCGGCAATTGCGGTAGCTACTAAGTCAAGATAGGGAACTAAATCAGCGATCGTTTCACCTTTGCGACTTCCTAGTGCTTGAATCAATTTAAATCCCACACCACAACCACAAAGTTCGTCATAGGGATAATCACAATCGCTTCTTTTTGGGTCCAAAACTGCTGCTGCTTCGGGTAATTGGTCTCCCGGCCTGTGGTGGTCACAAATGATAAAGTCAATCTGTTTTTCTTTTGCGTAAGCGACATGATCAATAGATTTGATTCCGCAATCTAGTGCAATTATTAGTGTGAAACCATTGTCTTCGGCAAAGTCAATCCCTTTGTATGATACGCCATATCCTTCAAGATAACGATCCGGAATGTACGTGGCTATATTAGGGTAATATGATTTTAGATAAGAAGAAACTAACGAAACCGCTGTGGTACCGTCAACATCATAATCACCAAAAACAAGAATACGTTCTTGATTAGCAATCGCTTTTTCGATTCTTTCCACGGCTTTGTCCATGTCTTTCATCAAGAAAGGATCGTGTAAGTGATCTAGCGAGGGTCTAAAAAAATCTTTGGCTTCTTGAAACGTCTCCACGCCACGTTGCACTAATAAGGTAGCTACAAAATCTTCTACATGTAAGGCTTCCGCCAAATGGGTAATTTTATCTTCAGAAGGTTTTGGCTTTATGGTCCACCTCATAGTACTAGGGATTATGCTGTTTTAATAATTTATTGTTTAAAAAATATATCGCAAATTCCCAAAATAAATTAATTGCGAGTGTGCGGTAAAATGTCTTATTTCAATTGTAAAGCATCGCCTTCAAATGCGATTCCGTCCCAACCATGAATCATAAAATTACGGATGTTTTGGTGGTCTGTTCCTTCCGGGTTTTTCAAAACGTCTTCAGTATAGTACGTACCAAAACAACTTAAAGTTTCTTCTGGAGAAAGTTGTTGCGCTTTCGCGAAAGCAAAAATCTTGCAAGAACCGGAGTTTTCACCAGCAGCATTTTGTTGGTTTCCGTTTTTAAAAGCGGTAGGAGTAAAAATATAATTATCTTCAATTACAGCAATAGTGTCTGTAAATGCTAGTGTTGTTGGGTTTTCTTTTAAGGTAGAAAGGAATGTATTTAATGTCATGATGTATTTATTCTTTATTATCTTCTTTAGAAAATTTACTTTTCTTGGCTTCTTTTATAAATGGTTTTCCGGCAACTACCACTACGATTTCGCCACGAGGAGCTGTTTTTTCGAAATGGGTTAAGACTTCGCGAGTAGTTCCTCTTACATTTTCTTCATGCAGTTTAGAGAGCTCTCTGGAAACACATATTTGTCGGTCTTCGCCAAAGTAAGTGACAAATTCGACTAATGTTTTTACCAATTTATGTGGTGAAACATATAAAATCATGGTGCGAGATTCTTCCGCTAACTCTAGATAACGTGTTTGGCGTCCTTTTTTTTCAGGTAAGAAACCTTCAAATACAAATTTGTCATTAGGCAAACCGCTATTTACTAATGCAGGTACAAATGCTGTAGCGCCGGGTAGACATTCAACAGTGATACCATTTTCGACACAAGCGCGAGTCAATAAAAAACCAGGATCAGAGATGGCAGGCGTTCCTGCATCAGAGATCAAAGCGATGTTTTCTCCGGCTTGCAAACGAGCAATTAGGTTCTCAACCGTTTTATGTTCGTTATGCATGTGGTGGCTGTGCATGTGCGTGCCTATCTCAAAATGTTTCAACAGTTTTCCGCTGGTACGGGTGTCTTCTGCGAGAATCAAATCGACTTCTTTGAGGATTCTAATCGCTCTAAAAGTCATGTCTTCGAGATTACCAATAGGCGTAGGAACAATATATAATTTTGACATAATAGTATTTACAAGTAATTTAATAGGCTGCGGTGACCAAGGAACAATGCTGTATTACAAGAATTTTTTCTCGATAATATCAATAAAACGCTCTGCATAATCGTCTTTACCTTTCCAGTCGTTGTAATCAGGTTTCACCATTTCTTCGATAAAGTTACGTGTTTCATAAAAGTTATCAAAGGTAATTAGTTGATTTAGAACACGGTTGTAATCTTCTTCGCTATTTCCAAATAAGTGTTTTACAAAAGCAATTCTATCATTTAAGTCAATATCGATTCCTTTTGAGAATTTATCATTAATCGATAAGTTCTTTGGTACTGTAGCCTCTGTAGGTTTTTCAATAACAGGAGGTTTCGTTTTAACAACTTCAGGAGTGACTTCTTCAACAATTGTGGATACAACTTCAGGAGTAACACTTTCTATTTCTATTTTTTCAACAACAGCATCAAAAATAGGTTCAGGAGCAAGTGGAGCAACATTTTCTACTTTTATAAACTGTGGTTCACTATAGTTTGCGCCTAGTAAATCTTCAAATGAGATTTGAACGGCTTCTTCTTTTGCTGCTGTTTTTACTTCTTCTGATAAATCAATTACAGGTTCAAATGAAAAAACTGTTTCTGGTGTTTCTTCTTTTGTAGCTTTGATTTCTTTTTCAGCAATTTCTTCTTCAATAGTTTCCTCTGCTGGAGCAACTCCAAGAATATCTTCTTCTATTGCTTCGTTAGTAACTTCTTGTTTCTCAACATCAGGAACTATTTGTTCTTCTTTAATATCAGCTTCAAAATCTGTATTTATTGTGATTTCTTCTTTAGCAACAACAGGCTCTTCTTCAGGAGTTACTTCGTTTACAGTCTCAGCGATAATGATTTCTTCGTTATCTTCAATGGTTTCCTCGATAAGTTCATTTTTAGCTGCTTCTACTACCGGTAGAGGTTCTTCGGTCATTTCGACAACCGTTTCTATTGGTAAGCTTTCTTGTTTATTATAAAAGCTTTCCATTTCTTTCTCTATCTCATTGCGACCAATAGTAGGTTTTACATCACCATATTGCTCATCAATATATTTCAAAACAGAAAGTTTTTCATATAATTTTTGAGTTTCTAAATACAATTGATTGATATCAGATTTATTTTTAAGTTGTAATACTCTGTGAGCAATGCTAACTAAATCAGCTTCCAGTCTTTTTTTCATAACCTTTAAATTATTGTATGTATGGCGTGTTTTATTTGTTTAAAAATGTAGCTTAAATGCTTATTAATGATAACGAAGGAATTAGCAGGCAGATTTAATTTTTTAATTAACCGCTCGTGAATCCTCGAATTGATAAAAATTTTCTACTTTTGAGACAGTGTAAAAGTATAAAATCTTAAGCCGAATTATTACATTACAAAGTAATAAAAACTATTCATTTTTTAAGTTAGAAAAATACAAAATGTTTCTCGAAAATACAGTAAATCATAAAGAGCAATTTGGTTGGATTGAAGTCATCTGCGGTTCGATGTTTTCGGGTAAAACCGAAGAATTAATACGTCGTCTTAAAAGAGCGCAATTTGCTAAACAGAAGGTAGAGATTTTTAAACCTGAAGTAGATACGCGTTATCATGACGAAATGGTGGTTTCTCATGATGCCAATGAAATTCGCTCTACACCAGTTCCAGCCGCGGCTAATATTGCCATTCTAGCACAAGGGTGTGATGTGGTTGGGATTGATGAAGCGCAGTTTTTTGATGACGAGATAGTGAAAATTTGTAACGATCTTGCTAATCAAGGTATTCGTGTTATTGTAGCTGGATTAGATATGGATTTTAAAGGAAACCCTTTCGGACCCATGCCTGCACTAATGGCTACAGCCGAATATGTTACTAAAGTGCACGCAGTATGCACGCGAACAGGAAATCTTGCTAATTACAGTTTTAGAAAAACCGATAACGATAAATTAGTAATGCTTGGTGAAACGGAAGAGTATGAGCCGTTAAGTAGAGCTGCTTATTATCATGCGATGCGTGAGGTCCTCTCCCCAGCCCTCTCCAAAGGAGAGGGAGACAATACGAAAAAAGATTCTATATAATTCAAAACCCTTTCTGATACTCAGAAAGGGTTTTTTGATTTTAACATGAAGTTATTTTGAGCTATTTGTGATTTACTCCAAAGTCAATTTGAATCCATAAATGATTATATCTCACTTTTAGAAGCACTTACATCTTAAGGTGATTTTAATTTTGTAACTTTGATTTAAAATTAATTGGAATGGATTTACAAAGTCGAAAAATATCGTTTGTTCAGGAATTTCTTTCTATTGAAAGTGAGGAGCTTATTTCTCGATTTGAAAACTTGCTGAAAAATAAAAATACTGCTTTTAAAAATACAGAATTAAATTCGATGACTATTTCAGAATTAAATAGAAGAATAGACCAATCAGAAGAAGACTCCAATAAGGGAAAACTGACTGAGATGGAGGACTTTTTGGATGCAATAGAAAAATGGAATTAAAAGTTTATTGGACAGACTTTGCTAAAATAGAACTTCAACTCATTTATGAATTTCTTAAAACTAATGCTACCATACTTGTTGCAAAAAATACAATTAATGATATAACTAACGAAGTCAAGTTACTCAGCAATCATCCTTATTTAGGCAAGGTTGAGGATTTACTGTTAGATAGATCTAGAGTGTTCAGGGTTTTAATTAGTAAGGATTATAAAGTTATTTATTGGATCAACACAAATAAAAATCAAATAGAAATTTGGGATGTGTTCAATTGCAAACAAAACCCCGTTAAAATAAAAAGGACCAAATAATATAATTTATTTAGTCCTTTTTTTGTGTTCAATAAAAATCGTCATTCTTAAATCTTCTTCCTCATTCTAGCTACCGGAATATCGAGTTGCTCTCTATATTTAGCAATGGTTCTTCTAGCAATAGGATACCCTTTTTCCTTTAATAATTCAGCTAACTGATCATCTGGATGAGGTTTTTTCTTGTCTTCTTCTTCGATTATATTTTGCAATATTTTCTTGATTTCGAGTGTAGAAACATCTTCACCTTGATCGTTCTTCATTGCTTCTGAGAAAAATTCCTTGATTAATTTAGTTCCATAAGGTGTTTCTACATACTTACTATTGGCAACCCTAGAAATGGTTGAGATGTCTAATCCTACCATATCGGCAATGTCTTTTAAGATCATTGGTTTTAATTTGGTTTCGTCTCCTTCTAGAAAATACTCTTCTTGATAATGCATAATAGCATTCATGGTAACAAACAACGTCTCTTGACGCTGGCGTATCGCATCAATAAACCACTTAGCCGAATCTAATTTTTGCTTGATAAATTGTACTGCATCTTTTTGCGGACCTGATTTATCAGTAGACACTTTATAGGTTTGCATCATTTCTTGGTAGTCTTTAGAGACATGAAGGCTTGGTGCATTTCTTCCATTAAGGGTTAATTCCAGTTCGCCTTCAACTATTCGAATAGCAAAATCAGGGACTACATTTTCGGTAACTTTATTGTTTCCAGTAAAGGCTCCACCAGGTTTTGGATTCAATCGCTCTATTTCGTGAACCGCTTTCTTTAATTGCTCGTTAGAGACACCATATTTCTGTAATAATTTATCGTAATGCTTTTTTGTGAAGGCATCAAATTGGTTTTCGATAATATCAGTAGCCAAGTCAATATATTCAGACGGTGTTTTATGCTTCAACTGCAGCAATAAACATTCTTGTAGATCGCGTGCTCCCACACCTGATGGCTCTAGTTCATGAATTACATGCAGCATTCTTTCGACCATTTCCTCATCGGTATAGATTGCTTGTGTAAAAGCCATATCATCAACAATATCAGGAATACTGCGACGTATGTAACCCATATCATCAATACTTCCTACTAAGAATTCGGCAATTTCACGTTCTTGATCATCTAGAATAAATGTATTTAGCTGATTGATTAAATCTTGGTGAAAACTAATAGGAGAGGCAAGAGGCGATTCGCGTTCTTCATCATCATCACTATAATTATTAGCTTGTGTTTTATAATCAGGCGAGTCATCATCACTCAAATACTCATCGATATTAATGTCGTCTGCTTCAATTCTTTCTGAATCGCCTTCATCATAATCTTCGAATTCGTCGTTTTCAAAATCGTCATTCTCGTAATCATCTTCCTCCTTACCCGCTTCTAGAGCTGGGTTTTCATTCATTTCTTCCAGTAAACGTTGCTCAAAGGCTTGCGTAGGCAATTGAATTAACTTCATCAGCTGGATTTGCTGTGGAGATAATTTCTGTGATAATTTTAAATTTAAGAATTGCTTTAGCATAAAAAAAGTGACTGAGTTACTAAGTTGCAAAGCTACTAAGTAACGTGTGTTGACGAATTATAATTATTTATTTTATTAACTAGAAAAGTTGTTTAAAAAGGTTTAAAGTTGCTCACGTTTTAAACAACTTTAAACTTTAAACAAATTTATAAAACTTAAAATCTTAGCGACTTTGCAGCTTTGAAACTTTTTTTTAAAACTCCGCATTCATAGGTGTTCTTGGAAAAGGAATTACGTCACGTATGTTTGTCATTCCAGTTACAAATAGTACCAATCTCTCAAATCCTAATCCGAAACCAGAGTGTACTGCTGATCCAAATCTACGGGTATCTAAATACCACCACAATTCTTCTTCATCAATTCCTAAGGCTTTCATTTTTTCGACCAAAACATCAAAACGTTCCTCTCTTTGAGAACCTCCTACAATTTCTCCAATTCCAGGGAATAAGATATCCATTGCACGAACTGTTTTTCCGTCTTCGTTCAAGCGCATGTAAAATGCTTTGATATTTGCTGGGTAATCAAACAAGATCACCGGACATTTAAAGTGTTTTTCTACCAAGTAACGCTCGTGTTCTGATTGTAAGTCAGCACCCCATTCGTTAATGATGTAGTTGAATTTTTTCTTTTTATTAGGCGTGCAATCTCTCAAAATGTCAATTGCCTCTGTGTATGAAACACGTTTGAAGTTGTTATCACGAACGAAATGCAATTTTTCTAGAAGATTCATTTCGCTACGTTCAGCCATTGGTTTCGTCTTTTCTTCGTCAAACAATCTTTGATCTAAAAATTTAATATCATCTTCACATTTATTCAATGTGTATTCAATTACATATTTGATAAAATCTTCAGCAAGATCCATATTATCATTCAAATCATTAAAAGCAACCTCTGGCTCAATCATCCAGAACTCAGCAAGGTGACGCGAAGTATTCGAGTTCTCTGCTCTAAACGTAGGTCCAAACGTATAAATCTGACCCAATGCCATCGCAAAAGTCTCTCCTTCCAGTTGTCCCGAAACAGTCAAATTAGTTTCCTTACCAAAGAAATCTTCTCTATAATCAACTTTTCCGTCTTCTTTTCTAGGAGTTCCGTCAAATGGCAAAGCCGTAACTTTAAACATTTCTCCGGCACCCTCAGCGTCAGATCCCGTGATGATAGGTGTGTTCACATACACAAAACCTTTCTTCTGAAAATAACTGTGCACCGCGTAAGATAGTACTGAACGCACACGCATAATCGCTCCAAACATATTCGTACGCACACGTAAATGTGCATTTTCACGCAAGAAGTCAAGACTAGGCTTGTTCTTAGGTTGTATCGGGAATTTCTCCGCATCTGAGTCTCCAAGAATCTCTAGTTTTGCAACTTGAATTTCAAATTTTTGTCCCGCACCTTTGCTTTCTACCAAAGTTCCAGTAACAGATATCGCAGCACCAGTCGTAATTCTCTTTAAGGTTTCATCAGGAGTATTCTCAAAATCGACTACACATTGTATATTATCAATCGTCGAGCCATCGTTCAAAGCAATAAATTGATTGTTTCTAAAAGTTCTCACCCATCCTTTTGCATTTACTTCATGAAGCGTCTTGGTGCTGTTTAGTAAGTCTTTAACTTTTGTATGTCTCATTATATGTGTATAGTTGATTTTAAAATTCACTCGTGTTCTAACTGCAAATATAATTCATTTGTTTTAATTGTCATTGCAGTAAGCAAGCAATCAAGATAGACAATGTTGTTTTTTTGGAGCTATTTCCAGCTTTCCGCTCTATCTTTTACTTTTTTAAAGAAAAAAAGTAAAAGGATGCCGCTACTATCTGGGCTAGGCAGTAGTGGAATTATGAGCCAGTTTTTGTTTTAGAATTAAATTAAGTAAGATATATTTAAATTAACTCTATATTTGAACGTTCTAATAATTTTAATCCATTTTAAAATGAAAAATTATTTTATTTTCTTTATGGATTTTAAGAACTATCAATAAGAGAACAATAATTGTGGGTGCAATAGTAATAAAATCATTAAATGGAAGCATTAAAATTAACAGAATTTGACGAAAGTATAAAAAAGTCACTAAAGAAGTCAGATACAATCGATAAAGTGGATAAAACTTTGACTGAAGAATTATTCATTGGTATTTGTTCACCAATTGGATCTATAAAAGAGGCGGCATTAGAAAGTATAGAAAACATTATTAAAATTAACTACGGCTATACAGTAGAACGAATAAAGTTAAGCGATTTTATTGAAGATTCAGAAGAAACTCTACTAGAAGAACAAGTTGGTAAAACAAAAGTTTATAACCAATATTATCACAAAATTGAGAGAGGAAATTCAATTAGAGAAAAATTCAATAATTCGCATTTAGCAGAAAAAACTATTCAAAAAATTCATTTAGAGAGGCTTGCTGAGGTAAAAGATAAAGGGGCCAAAACACCTACAGCTGAGGATTTTACATCTAGGAGAAAATGTTATATTATCGATTCAATTAAATCTAAGGAAGAATTAGATCTATTTAGAAAAGTTTATACAGAAAATTTTTATCAGATAAGTATTTTTTCACCCATTGACGATAGGAAAGCAAATTTGTTAGAGAAGGGGTTTAAGAAAGATGAAATTGAAAATATTATTGAAATTGATGATAAACAAAATTTCAAGCACGGACAAAATGTTAGAGGTACATTTGTAGATGGTGACTTCTTTATGAGGATTTCAGAAAGTAATAAAGCTGCTACTGATATTAAAGTTAAAAGGTTTTTTGATTTAATTTTTGAAAGTGCGATTATAACACCCACTGTTGAGGAACAGTCAATGTATTACGCAAAATCTGCAGCTGGAAATTCGGCTTGCTTATCAAGGCAAGTTGGTGCTTGCATAGTTGATGAAAATAGCAATATTCTATCAACAGGGTGGAATGATGTACCTAAGTATGGAGGTAACTTGTATACATCAAATACAACAATTGATAATAGATGTTTCAACAAGGGTTTTTGTAGTAATGATACTCAAAAAGATAAATTAGTTGACAATATTGTAGATTCTCTAATTACAGATGTTGAGTTGAAAGATATTTTTCAAAAAGATGGTGTAACTATTCAAGAAGATTTAATAAGTAAAATTAAATTTAATTTACGAAATAGTAAAGTCAAAGATCTAATAGAATTTTCGCGTAGTGTTCATGCTGAAATGCATGCAATTATTCAGGGTAGTCAAATAACAGGTACAAGAATGATTAATGGTAAGCTTTTTTGTACTACATATCCTTGTCACAATTGTGCAAGACACATTATTGCAGCAGGTATTAAAGAAGTTTATTATATTGAGCCCTATGTTAAAAGTTTATGTTTAACACTACATAGTGATGCCATGACAGAAAACGAGAATATATCAGACAGAGTTAAGATTTTAATGTTTGATGGTGTAGCTCCTCGTAATTATTTATTATTTTTTACTAACTTTGCCGAAAGAAAAGATAATGGAAAATTAATTAAAAAGAATTTAAAAAATATTAAACCTAAGAAAGCTAAATCTTTACAAGCTTTATCAACATTAGAGCAGCAAGCTGTTCATACTTTAAGGTCTAAATGATTTTCTAATTTTATTCAAATTATATGAAAGATGATATCACAATAAAAAAAAATAAATATTTCACACAGTTCAAAATGGATTTTGAATTAAATGAAAGTGATTTTTCGAATTCTACTATAGAAAATAATTGCAAAGTGATCTCGTTTAAAGAAGAAATAGAGAAAATAAAAAAAAGTACTGAGTTAGAACTAATAAATTATGTTTTAAAGCACACAAAAAGTTTTTAATGTTTTTTAGATAAAAAAAATCCAATCAAATTGAAGATGCTCCAAAAAGTTAGATACTATTTGGGGCATTTCTTATATAATAATCCTGTAGTTTTTTTTAAGTACTAGACATTAAGTATTTTAATTTAATTAATAATGTAACGAATAAAGTAAGATCTCCTGCTCAATTTTATTTTACCCCTAAGAAGATTTTGACCGCAATAATAGTTTTGTAGTGTAAATCATTCTAAAAACTTGAAAAACCAGCCAACAGTTTGTATTTTTGCAGCATGAATGATAATTTTATAACCGAGTATTTCGGGATAGGCATACAAAACGGAAAAACTCCTGAAAATTTAGGGGTGCTATGGCGCACGGCTCAAAACTTAGGTGCTAGCTATATTTTTACGATTGGGAACCGCTATGCAAAACAGTCGAGTGATACGCACAATGCCGTAAAATCGATTCCGTATTTTCATTATGATACCTTTGAAGATTTCTATAAAAATCTGCCCAAAGGTGCTCGTTTAGTAGGGGTAGAGCTTGATGATACAGCGGTAGATTTAGAAACCTTTGAACATCCACGACGTTGTGTTTATCTTCTAGGTGCTGAGGATAACGGACTTTCGAAAAAAGCGATCGAAAAATGCCATTATTTGGTTAAATTTAAGTCAGAGAAAAGCTTGAATGTTTCTGTTGCAGGAAGTATTGTGCTCTATGATCGCGGACTTAATAAGCCCAGATCTTAAATATAAATTAGGTTTTCAATATGTGCTGGCCATGAAAAAACAATTGTATACGTTTAGCTTATTACTTGCTTTTGGTTCTTGTATGGCGCAAACTAAATTTTGGAAACCGGCTGTGAATCAGTCCGAAGTTCAAAAAACGTATTTGGGTTGGAACAACTATCAAAAATCGCACATCATGCTTTCGACTGATTTTGTGGCCTTAGATGCAAAATCAAACCCAATTACTAAAGCAGCTTTTCTACAAGAATTAACCAGCGGAAACTATATCCCCATTCAATTAGAATCCGACAGTGCAGCATTATATTACCAGCTATTTAAAATTGAACCAACATCAGATACGAGTATAAAGGCTTCGATTGCTGAAACGGCATTCAATGAAATTCAAAACTATAAAAAAGAAGGCGAACCATTCCCTGCATTTTCATTCAAAGATTTAGAGGGTAATTTAATTACTAATGAAACTCTAAAAGGGAAGATTGTTGTTATAAAATGTTGGTACATTCATTGTGCAGCCTGTCTCAAAGAATTTCCAGAAGTCAATCAATTAGTAGCTAACTACAAAGATAGAACAGACATTGTTTTTGTAAGTTTAGCCGAAGATACAGCCGAACAGTTAGCGCCATTTTTAGTTAGAAAACCACTCTCATATGCTGTTGTTCCTGATATGAAAACCTATATGAATTTGACTCTACAACTCAATGCATTCCCCACTCATTATATTATTAATAAGGAAGGAATTATTGTCAAAGTACTATCTGATTTTAAAAGTCTAGAAGCTGCTTTGGGAAAAATAAGTTTAGAAAAATAATTATAATTAAAAAGGCCTCTTGTTTTAATAAACGAGAAACCTTTTTTAAATGTGTAAATACAGCTATACTAATTTAATAAGTATTAATTGTATTTGAGGAGTTATTGTTTTTGCACATGCACATCCATTTGTGGAAAAGGAATGTTGAGGTCATAATCGGGAAATTTAGTATATACTTTTTCATTCATATCAAAAAACACGCCCCAATAATTAGCACTGTCAACCCAAACTCTTACTGCAAAATTTACCGAACTATCAGCTAGCTCTGATAAACCTATAAAACCTGCAGGGTCTTTTAAAATTCGATCATCTTCAGAGATGAATTGATTTATAGCTTTTTTGAAATTTTCAACATCATCACCATACGCAATTCCAAAAGTCCAATCAACTCTTCGTAAAGGTTCAGCTGAATAATTAATTAATGCTCCTGTAGAAAGTGGTCCATTAGGAATGATCACTAGTTTTTTATCAGGGGTATTTAATAATGTCGAAAATATATTGATTTCTTTTACTGTTCCCAAGAAACCTTGAGCTTCTACAAAATCACCAATTTTAAATGGTTTTAATATTAAAATAATCACACCACCAGCAAAATTTTGTAATGTTCCTGACAATGCTAAACCTACGGCTAGACCTGCAGCACCAATAATAGCAACAAATGAGGTCATTTCAATTCCTATCATTCCCATTACAGTGATGATGAGTAAGGCTTTTAAAATGATATTGGTCAAACTCTTTAAAAAAGGAACAAGAGATTGGTCAATTGAAGATTTAGTTAATGACTTTCCAACGGCTTTAGTAACTAATTTAGTAACCCATAATCCAATAAAAAGGACAAGTAATCCTCCTAATAATTTGGGTGCATATTCTAAACCAAAGTTGGTTATTTTTTCTAGATAATTGTTTACAACGAGAACTTGTTGATCCATTTATTTTTTATTTTATTGTTCTACTCATGAGGCTTTTCGATTTCGCCCTGTTTTTTAAAGTGGTGACTAGACTCCACTTTTTAGATTAAAAATACCTAAAATCCCTTTTTTACTTAGGTTTTGGCTATTTATAAAGGTATTTCAACAAAGGTACATTTTTAAAAAATTAATCCCAAAGAGTTCAGGTTTAAGCCAAAAAAATCCCGCCTTTAAAGGGCAGGATTAGTCTATTTATTTGGATGTACTTATTAAATGAGCTTTTCATCATCAACTTCATTTGGGTTGTTTAAAATATCGATTTTTGGTTCGATAAATTCTTGCTTGTTAGCTAATGATTTATTTAGCGTTAAAACTAAACAAGGCAGTAACATTAAGTTGGACAACATACCAAAAGCAAGTGTTATAGCTATTAATCCTCCTAAGGCTACAGTCCCTCCAAAATCAGACAGCATAAATACAGAGAAACCAGCAAATAATACGACTGAAGTATAAAACATACTTATTCCAGATTCTTTTATTGTAGCAAAAACTGACTTTTTAATTTTCCAATTATTATGAGCTAGTTCTTGACGGTATTGTGCAAGAAAGTGAATAGTATCATCTACAGATAATCCAAATGCAATACTAAAGACTAAGATGGTAGAAGGTTTTAACGGAATCCCGAAATAGCCCATTAATCCAGCAGTAATCACTAGCGGAAGTAAATTAGGAATCAAAGAAACTACGACCATTTTGAAAGAACGAAACATGAATACCATTAATAACGAAATCAATAATACTGCAAATAATAACGAACTTACTAAGTTATCTAATAGGTATTGTGTTCCTTTTTCAAAAACCAAAGCTTTTCCAGTCATCACTACATTGTAGCGGTCTTTTGGGAAAACCTTATTAGCTTTCGCCCAGAGTTTGTCTTCAATATTTGCCATGTTTCCCGTACCAATATCTCTCATGAAAGTGGTGATTCTGGCTACTTGTCCAGTGCTGTCAACATAGCTTTTCATTAAGTTATTCTTACTGTTTTTAGTCGCATTTTTAGCGTAACTTAAAATAAAAGTTTTCTCTTGTGATGTAGGTAATTTATAAAATTCAGGATTGCCATTGTAATAGGCTTGCTTCGAATATTTAACTAGATTTAATATCGAAATTGGTTTTGAAAGTTCTGGAATTTCTTCGATGGTTTCTTGAAATTCGTCCATTTTTCTTAAAGTAGACATTACCATGACTCCTTTTTTTCTTTTGGTGTCAACCGTAATTTCAAGAGGCATAATCCCTTCAAATTCTTTTTCGAAAAATAAAATATCCTTAAAGAAACTCGTGTTTTTAGGCATGTCTTCAATTAAACTTCCTGATGTTTTAATTTTGAAAGCGCCTATGATGCTTACTAAAAATAAAAATATAGAAACGATGTAAACATAACGTCTGTTGTATTTTACCGTTTTTTCGATCCAATTAATGAACACGCGGGTATAATTGCGGTTTAAGTGTTCTAAATGTTTTTGTTTAGGTACGGGTTGATAGCTGTAATAAATAGGAATTACAATCAAACATAAAAAGAACAATGAAATAATACTTAAAGAGGAGATAATACCAAACTCCTTTAATAATTGACTACTCGTAATGATAAAGGTAGCAAACCCAGCTGCAGTAGTTAGGTTTGTCATTAAAGTAGCGGTTCCTACTTTTGTAATTACGCGTTGTAAAGCTTTGGCTTTATTACCATGGGCACTATATTCTTGCTGGTATTTATTAGTTAAGAAAATACAGTTTGGGATACCTATAACAATTACTAATGTAGGAACAAGTGCAGTAAGTACCGTAATTTGATAATGAAATAATCCTAATAATCCAAAGGTCCACATCACACCAATTACCACAATTACAATAGCGATTAATGTTGCTCTATAGGAACGGAAGAAGAAGAAAAAGATCAATGAAGTAAGTAATAACGATGCACCAATAAACAAACTGATCTCGCTTAAAATACTCATCGCATTAAGGGTACGTATGTATGGCATTCCAGAAACACGTAAATCTATTCCAGTTTCTTTTTCGAAAGCATTAATCTTTGGAATAAAAGTATTTACAATGTAATCTTTTCGATGTGCTGTGTTGACAATTTTTTTATCCAAATAAATAGCTGATCGAATGCTTCCGCTTTTTTTATTGAATAACAATCCCTCATAAAAAGGCATGTTTGTAAACAAATCTTTTTGGATTGATTTTAGATAGGCTGGACTAGAGATTTTGTTTTGATCAACAAACGGAACCAACTCAAATGATTGAATAGAATCGTTTTTTTGAAGTTTCTTTAAGTCACTAACTGATACAACTAAGTCTACTTCTTTATTCGATTTAAAATCAGCCATTAATTTATTCCAAGCAGCAAAAGCTTTTGGAGTGAAAAAAGTGTTGTCTTTTACTCCAACAACAATCAAATTTCCTTCTTCTCCAAATTTGTCTAAAAAAGCATTGTACTCTTTATTGACATTGTTGTCGTCTGGCAGTAAGTTAGCTTCTGTAAAAGAAAACTGAATGTTTTTCCATTGCAGGCCTAAGAAAATAGTTATTAAAATAATAACACCAAGTATCGCTAGTCTATTTTTAAGTACAATTCGGGCGATAAGTTCCCAGAAACCTACTTTTAATCTCTTTCTCATAAATCTTTAAAAATGGATGCAAATGTAGTGAAAACCACTGCAAAAGAATGAATTTATTGAATTCTTTTTAGTTGTTTTAAGCGCTTTATATAGCCTGTTTTTTTTATTTTAAATCACACTTAAAAATAAATTTGAGGGATGTAAAACATATTGTAGAATTTTACATCTTTGTGTGATTTTTTTAACGAATACACTACAGTAAAATGGATTTGAAAAAATATAAAAACAGTTTGTTTTATTTCGGTGTAACCGGAGGGTTTAGCGCATTGATTTACTGGATCGTTAAAAGAGGAAAAGAGTTAGAAAAGCTTGATGGCTCCATCGTTGCTTCGGCGACACATAATTCATGGAATGATTTTATCGATTCTATGAAAGAGAATTTTCAGGATCCTCTAGCAATTCTTTTGGCACAAATTGTTACTATTATTTTAGTAGCGCGATTATTTGGTTGGATATTCAAAAAAATAGGGCAACCTACTGTAATTGGTGAAATTATTGCCGGAATCGTTCTAGGACCATCCTTAGTCGGGATGTATTTTCCGGAGTTTTCAGCAGCATTATTCCCGGTAGAATCTTTAGGGAATCTAAAATTCCTAAGCCAAATAGGGCTTATCCTTTTTATGTTTGTAATAGGAATGGAGCTTGATATAAAAGTTTTAAAAAATAAAGCCAGTGAAGCCATTGTAATAAGTCATGCAAGTATTGTGTTTCCTTTTGCATTAGGAATAGGCTTGTCTTATTTTGTATATAATAAATTTGCTCCTGAAGGTGTAGAATTTTTGTCTTTTAGCCTTTTTATGGGAATTGCCATGAGTATTACTGCGTTTCCAGTTTTGGCACGTATTGTACAAGAAAGAGGTATTCATAAAACAAGGTTAGGAGCTATTGTTATTACTTGCGCTGCCGCAGATGACATCACCGCATGGTGCTTGCTTGCAGTAGTAATTGCCATTGTAAAAGCAGGAGATTTCATAGGTTCACTTTACGTGATTTCACTTGCTGTAGTCTATGTTCTTGCCATGATATTTATAGTAAAACCTTTCTTGAAAAGGATAGGGGATTTATATGGTTCTAAAGACAGTATTGGAAAACCAGTGATGGCAATTTTCTTTCTATTCTTAATTTTGTCCTCTTACGCAACTGAAGTTATTGGAATTCATGCACTCTTTGGTGCATTTATGATGGGAGCTATCATGCCAGATGTTTCTAAATTCCGTTTGATTTTTATCGAAAAAGTCGAAGATGTAGCCGTGATTTTGCTATTGCCATTGTTCTTTGTTTTTACAGGTTTAAAAACCGAAGTAGGGCTAATCAACGATAGTTATTTATGGAAAGTAACGGGAGCCATTATCCTTGTTGCTGTGGTAGGAAAGTTTTTAGGAAGTGCTTTAGCAGCAAAATTTGTTGGACAAAACTGGAAAGACAGCTTGACTATTGGTGCCTTGATGAATACAAGGGGATTGATGGAGTTAATTGTGTTAAATATTGGTTTAGAATTAAAAGTTCTAACGCCCGAAGTGTTTACAATGATGGTAATTATGGCTCTAGTCACTACTTTTATGACGGGACCTGCTTTAGATTTAATTGATTTTCTTTTTAAAAATAAAAATGTTTCGGAAGAGGAGGAGCAAGTAGATCAAAATAAATATAGAATTCTAGTTTCATTTGGGAATTATGAAAAAGGTAAATCACTTTTGCGTTTAGCAAATGGCTTAACAAAAAAGCAAAAGGCAAATACAAGTATCACCGCTTTGCATTTAACGGTAAGTGATGAGCTGCACTCTTTTAATAGAGAAGAAAAAGAGAAGGATACTTTTGAGCCTATTTTTGAAGAATCAGAGCAGTTAAATCTTGAAATTGATACAATTTTTAAAGTAACTAATGATATCGAAACCGAAATCACTGATGTGGCCAATCAAGGAGACTATGATTTATTATTAGTTGGACTTGGAAAATCAATTTTTGAAGGAACCCTACTTGGTAAAGTAATAGGTTTTACGACTAGAATTATCAATCCGGATAGATTAATTGATAAGTTTACAGGTAAAGAAGGTTTGTTTGAAAATTCCCCTTTTGATGAAAGAACAAGGCAAATTGTTGCAAAAACCAAAATGCCTTTGGGTATTTTAATCGATAAAGAATTTCAGCATATTGACCATGTTTTTATTCCCATTTTTAAATCAGAAGATGCTTTTTTAATTGATTATGCTCAAAAATTAATCAACAATAATAACTCTAAGATTGTAATTTTAGACATTAACAATCATGTCCAAAATAATTTTGTTTTGCAAAGTGCTGTAGACTCATTAGAGCAAAAGCATGCTGAAAATATTGAGGTAGTTGCTGGTAAAAAAGTACCATTATCCTTTTTAGATAAACAAGATTTAATGTTAATAAGTCTCGAAAGTTGGAAATCGCTACTAGATTCAGATAGTGATTGGTTGATAGGAGTACCTTCGGTCTTAATTATTAAACCTTAAAAGAGTTTTATTTCTACTTATTTAAAATAGTATGACTATCAGTTACTAGGTCTCTAATTATAAAAGGCATGCGTATTTCAAAGATTTTGAAGGAATAACCATAACGGATTGATCTACTGAAATCTTCAAAATCTGTGAGCAAATTTATTTCAGTACTCAAATCGGGCGGTCATTTAAACTAATGTTTACAGTCCTAATTTTAAAACAAAACTCAGTTTAATAGCAATGTTGTCTTCAAACTTGGGTAATTGATTGGGGCCATAACGGTAAAATGCAGTTAGTCCTAAGCCATTAAAAATTTGGTTCAATTCAATACCCGACTCAAAATAGCCTTCATTTAGGGTTTTGTAATCAATGCCTGTGTGTTGTTCAGGCTTTTGTAAATCTCCCCAACCCATTCGAGAAACTAAAACTAAAGAAGGTTTTACTTTTTTAATGATTTTTACTCGGTTAAAACTATGTTTGAATTGAAAATAAACAAATTCACTTGAGAAAAATTCGTTGAAATACATGGTTTCAAAACTGTTTTTTGATGAGAAGGTAATGCGTTGAATAATACTTTCTTTGGTGATATTATTAGGGGAGGTATTGTATAAATGTGTTAGTGGCACATCGCCTAAAGCGTAACCTCCTTCGAATAAAAAGGAAGACTTTTGTCCGTTTAAGTATTTCTTTTCATACTCTGTTTTAAATTCTATTTTGCCAAAATCAAAATCATTGTCAGCTATTTTAGGAAGTGATTTTGTCAGTTGAAAAGTGAATTTAGGGTATCTTTTTTCAGACTCTATTCGGCCATCAGGAGTTTGCATGTATTCACTAAACGGACTCCATTGCAGTGAAAGCATTGCAGTTGTCATCACATATTGTGTGTACGAAAGGCCATTAAGATTGAACGCATAATTAAATTTTGGTTCAATATCAGATCTTGAAATCTCTAAAATGCTTTCGGTCTTTGGAATTAATTTGGTTTCTAAAAATGTTTTCCAACCCACATAATTATAAAAAGTACTAATGTTTATTGGTCGGGGATCATAAATTTTGAAAGGCCTTTTCTCAATAGCATAGGAAGTACTTGCAATTTCCTTCACATCATCTGTATAAGCAACGCCTAACCAGGAACTGGATCTTCGGTCTAATTGTGTGGCTGCACCTAGATTGTATTTAAAATTAGTATCCTTAGTCCCGTAAGCAACATAGCCACTTATTCTAAAGTCTTTTGAAAAACGCTCATTGGTAACTCCTCCTAGACCTAAACG
This sequence comes from Flavobacterium gelidicaeli, assembly GCF_013294005.1. Lineage (GTDB taxonomy): Bacteria > Bacteroidota > Bacteroidia > Flavobacteriales > Flavobacteriaceae > Flavobacterium. The sequence continues at coordinate 542,453 of NZ_JABSNK010000001.1, read as the reverse complement.
AAACCCTTCGTAGTTGTTGTAACTAAAAATTTTACGTAAATCCAGATCAAAGAAATCTAGGGGCAAATACCCGTTGATGACTTTACGTCCAAAGCGCAAGCGGCTCGCAATATTCTTTTCTATAGAAATACTGTCTAATGCTAAATAAGTTCTTTGGCTCCTAATATCTAGGCTGTCTTTTCTATATTCATTCCAAAAACTTTCTGGTTTATGTGCAGCGTCTTCGTTTAACTCTACCGTAATGAAATTCTTTTTTGTTTGAGTAGGACAGTTGTAGCTTACATCAAAATTATTACTCTCAGAAAATAAATAGGTATAATCAGAAGCGGTTCTTTTTCGGGTTTTAAAATTCTCTTCGACATCTCCATCAAACTGAATGGTTCCTCCTAGAATTTTAATATCATCATCGTTTTTTCCTTTTATAATCTTAAAGCTCTTATTTATTGGGAACCAAATATTTTCACTTGGAATATATTCAAATTCATGTGTTCCGCTAATGTCTAAAACGCCTTTAATGTGCATAACAGCTTTAGCAATAGCAAAACTATTCTCGTCAATGTATAAAACACCTTCTAATCCTGTTGCTCTACTTTTTTTCTTGTTTTTAAAGTAAATCATGTACGAATTCCGTCCTGAAATAGCGACAGTGTCTAATATTTTGAAATTGTAATTCCTTAACGCATCAGCAGCAATAGGACTATCATATTTAGTTTCAAATAATTCATAACTTGAATCATAAATAGAAAAAGATTGCAAGTTAAACGTTAGAACTTCATAAACAGGGTGCTTGAATCCAGCCATTTTTGTACCTAAAATGGTTTCTTTTAAGGTATGGTTAGCAAACTGATATTGCGATACTTTTTCGGTTTGAAATAAATGGTGTTTACTCACCATCTGCTTAATCTTGTAATTAGATGAATCTATTTTTACAAGTTTTTGTACGTTGCCTTTATCAACAAAAATAGAATCAATTTTGCTAGAAATAGAATCGACTGGGGCACTAACGATTAATTTATTATAAGATTTAAACTCAAAAGTGTTTAATTTTTTTTGTGGATCGTTTTTGTCTTTGTTTGCAATGACAGCCTTTATAATTGCTAACGCAGGATTGATGTTTGACACTAGAACTTCGTTCAAACGGTCTTTTTTTAGATGTAAAAAAATAGCGTATTGCTCTACATTTCTATTTATTTTAATGGAGGTTTTTGAATACCCAAGATAGGATACCTTTAAACTAGTAAGTTGTACTTTAGAATTAATGTCAAATCTTCCATCAACATCAGTAACGGAGTTGAAACCTTCAGCTGAAGTAATTGTAGCGTAAGACAGAGGTTTGCTAGTAACAGCCTCTTTTACAGTACCGCTTATATGAAATTGCGCTTGTAGCGAAAGCGTTAAAAAAAAGAACGATACACACAATTGCTTCATATGGATTTTTTATTTCAAGACTGATAGCCTTTTGATAGCGCAAAAATAACAATAAAAAATCCGTTCTGTTAATAGAAACAGAACGGATTTAAATAGGATTGGTATAAAAAATTATACTTTCATGATTTCAGCTTCTTTTAATACAAGAAGTTCTTCTGTTTTTTTGATAAAACTATTGGTTAAATTTTGCACTTCTTCTTCGGCGCTTTTACAAACGTCTTCAGAAGTACCATCTTTCTCTAATTTTTTAATTTCAGTATTTGCGTCTTTACGGGCGTTTCTAATTCCTATTTTAGCATCTTCTGATTCTACTTTGGCTTGTTTTGCTAAGTCGCGTCTTCTATCTTCTGTCAAAGGCGGTACGCTAATAATGATTAAATCACCATTATTCATTGGGTTGAACCCAATGTTTGCGATCATAATTGCTTTTTCAATAGTTTGTAACATGTTTTTTTCAAACGGTTGCAAAGTAATTGTTCTAGCATCAGGTACGCTGATTTTTGCTACCTGTGATAATGGAGTTGAAGATCCGTAGTAATCTACAAAAACACTTCCTAACATTGCAGGAGATGCTTTTCCAGCGCGGATGTTTAAAAATTCTTTTTCTAAGTGTGCAATAGAACCAGTCATAGATTCTTTTGTACTATCTAGTATAAATTCAATTTCTTCAGTCATTGTTGTTTTTTTTAGTTTTCTCCTTCTTAATAATGGAGATTAAATATTTACTACAGTTCCTATATTGTCTCCTGCACATATTTTCTCCAAGTTTCCTTTTTTATTCATGTCAAAAATTACAATTGGAAGTTTATTTTCCTGACTTAATGTAAAAGCAGTAGTATCCATTACATTTAGTCCTTTTTTAAGTACATCTTCAAATGAGATAGTATCAAATTTTAAAGCTTCAGCATTTTTCTCAGGATCAGAGTCATAAACACCATCTACTCTTGTTCCTTTAAGGATTACATCAGCATTTATTTCTACACCACGTAAAACCGCAGCGGTATCTGTTGTGAAATATGGGTTTCCTGTTCCTGCACCAAAAATTACAATTCTTCCTTTTTCAAGGTGACGAACTGCTCTTCTTTTTATATAAGGCTCAGCAATAGCTTCAATTTTTAAAGCCGTTTGTAACCTAGTTAACATCCCTTTATCCTCAAGAGCACCTTGTAAAGCCATACCATTAATAATAGTGGCAAGCATTCCCATGTAATCTCCTTGAACTCTATCCATGCCGTTACTAGCACCAGCAACACCTCTAAAAATATTTCCTCCACCTATAACAATAGCGATTTCTACACCTTTGTCGTGAATTTGTTTGATTTCTTCGGCATATTCAGCTAATCTTACAGGATCAATTCCGTATTGTCTCTCTCCCATTAATGCTTCGCCACTTAATTTTAGAAGAATTCTTTTATATTTCATGTCTTTGTTGAGTTGTTTGGTGCAAATATAGTGATATTCTTTTTTTTTGAAATAGAGAGACTTAAATTTTATAAATTTAGTTTCTCATAGGAGCTTTTTGCTGCTTCATAACCAATGTTGAATATTATATCCATCTTTGATTTATTCATTTCAAAGGTGCTATGTAAACTCAACTCTTCGGGTTCTATAACCCAATCGCAAATATTGAATTTTTGAATATTCGAATTGGCCGAAAGAATATCAAATGCTCTTGTTGTTACTGAACGGATTGATTTTAAATCCTTGGCTTCTATTTTTTGAATTGGACTTACATAAATACCTATTATGGTATCGCATTGTCCTTGTAGTATATCAGTAGGAAAATGATTTAAAATACCTCCATCGCTATAAGGTTCTCCTTTAATTAAGTAGGGGGATATTATTCCAGGAAAAGCAGACGAGGCTAAAATAGCATCAATTATTTTTGTTTCTGGTTCAAAAATTTTCAGTCTTCCTTTTACCATATCTGTGGCTGTAATCTGGATTGGGATTTTCATGTCTGCAATCGTGGCGTCTTTAAAAATGGTATGAAAATCTATTTTAAAAGATTCTGAATCAATGAAACCTGCTTTTTTAAAAGTTAAGTGGCGCCAATGGAATAAGTAAATTGATTTGAAAAAATCTAAAATTTCTTCAGGAGTCTTGCCCCATGCGTATAATGCTCCTACAATTGAACCTGCACTTGTTCCGGCGATTCGAGTGGGTTGAATATTTTTTTCTTCTAAAAATTTAATAGCTCCTGCATGGGCTAATCCTTTTGATCCACCTCCAGAAAGGACCAAGCCAATCGAATTGGTATGTAAATTCATTTTTCTTTTTTTGTAGGATATAAAATTACAATTTTTACTTATTTAAATATGATATTTATCTTCTTTGTACTAATTAAATTTTGGTAACTTTACTTCAAAAAGCATCAATTATGAAAATTTCAATAGCGAAAGCATTATTTAATAGCCACTCTTATTTAGAATATAGAAAAATAGTTTCTGATTTATTATTGGATCAAAAATCTACTGGAGCTGTTCAATCTGAAGAATTAACTCATTATAGTGTCTTAAATGATACTCGCATGAAGCGTTTAGATAAAACTATTGCGGTTCCTGAAGAAATTACCACAAGATTAATAGGATTAAAAGGAGAATATATATGGTTGGTTATCTCTGAAGGTTGGTGTGGTGACGCGGCGCAATTACTACCAGTATTTAATAAAATGGTGCTAGCTTCAGGGGATAAAATCGAAATGCGTGTGGTTTTACGTGACGAGAATGACGAATTAATGAAATTGTTTTTAACCAATAAATCAAAATCGATTCCGAAATTAATTGTCATACACAAAGAAACTAGCGGTGCATTAGCGCATTGGGGACCAAGACCTAAAGGAGCATCAGACTTGATTATTGATTATAAAAAGCAACATGGTGTAGTTGATGAAGAGGCTAAAACAGCGCTGCAATTATGGTATTTACACGATAAAGGTATGACTACGCAATTAGAGTTAATTGACATGATGATTGATATTGATAAGGACATCGATTAAGTTTATTTGTTATAATTTTCTTAAAATCAATTAATTACGTGCTTATTCATTAGTTTTTTTAGTAAAAAAGTTGTACTTTAGTAAAAGCAAACCAAATCTACTATTTGATTTACTTTTTTTTATTACTGTTCAATAACATTGTTTAACAATTAAAAAACATCATTATGAGAAAGCTATTTGAAAAATTTTACGATTATTTATCTAATTTGCTATTTGGAGGACATAGATCAATTCATTATTAATGAGCAAGCTTCATGACCAATTGCAAATGATAAATTTGGAGTTTAAGTACTCTAATTTAAAAAGAAACACATGAGAAATACTATAATGTATTTGTCATGTGTTTTGTTTTTAAGCTAGTTTATTTCTAGCTTTTCTTCAAACAAAATAACATCTTGGGCATCAATAACATTATAATCGCCAATTTTTGTTCTCCTCAAAGCGGTAAGGTGTGAACCTGATTGCATGGCTTTACCAAAATCATACGCTAACGATCTAATGTATGTTCCTTTACTACAGACCACTCTAAAGTCAATTTCAGGCAATGCAATTCGTGTAATTTCAAATTCGTGAATGGTTGTTTTTCTAAAAGCAATCGCTACAGTTTCTCCAGCACGGGCATGCTCGTATAAGCGCACACCATCTTTTTTTATAGCGGAATAAATGGGTGGTTTTTGGTCTATTTCTCCAAGAAATTGTTTTACCGTTTCATGAATTAAAGCGTCGTCTATATGCGCTGTTGAAAAAGTTTCATCCACCTCAGTTTCTAAGTCGTACGAAGGAGTCGTTGCTCCAATAAAAAAAGTGCCTGTATATTCTTTGGCTTGCCCTTGAAGCTCTGATATTCTTTTAGTGAATTTTCCGGTGCAAACTAATAATAAACCTGTCGCTAAAGGGTCTAGCGTTCCCGCGTGACCTATTTTGAACTTTTTAGGAAGACCTAGTTTATTGATTAGCGCATATTTTAATTTATTAACCGCTTGAAAGGAACTCCATTTCAAGGGTTTGTCAATTAATAATATTTGTCCGTTTAAGTAGTCTTCGGGAGTTAGTTTTTCCATTATTTTGAGGTGTAAAAGTAAATCAATAATCCTACTCCTATTATAATTCGGTACCAACCCCAAAATTTGAATCCGTATTTTGTAAGTACGTTGATGAATGTTTTAACAGCAATTAGTGCAACAACAAAAGCGATAACATTACCAAGAATAAACAGTTGAATATGGTTGTCATCTTGTAAGATCATTTCGTAACCTTTCATTTCAGTACTGGTGCCTTTTCCCCAAGTCTTAACAAAAACCGAGTATACAGTTACAGCTAACATTGTAGGAACGGCTAAAAAGAATGAAAACTCAGCCGATGCTCTTCTACTCAATCCTTGCGTCATACCGCCTATGATTGAAGCTGCAGAGCGAGAAGTTCCAGGCATCATAGCAAGACATTGCCAAAAACCAATAATTACTGCTTTTTTCACCGTAATGTCCTTTTCATCGAGAATTACAGGGTTTTTAAACCAGTTATCTACAAATAAAAGCACAATTCCACCTAAAACGAGAACCGAAGAAATTGCAATTTGATTTCCTAAAACGGCCTCAATTTTATCATCAAAAAGATACCCTAAAACTAAAGCTGGGATTACAGCGCAAACTAATTTTATATAAATATTCAAATTAGTGAAATCAAAGAATTTTTTCCAATACAATACTACTATGGATAAAATGGCTCCAAACTGTATGGAAACTTGAAACATTTTCAAAAACTCACTTTCTTCCATTCCTAAAAGAGAAGCTGTAAAACCCATATGGGCAGTAGAAGAAATGGGCAAATATTCAGTCAGTCCTTCAATTATCGCTATAATAATAGCTTGTAATGTATTCATTTATGTTTTATTTTAGATTGTAGGTTTTAGTTTCAGATGGCTGAATGCTACAAACTATTTCTTTGGATTTTTTAATATAGCGTAAATAGTGATTCCAAAACCAATTAAAACGGTTGTAGGTGCTAAGCGAATCCTTCTAAAGTTGAAAATGTCGTCGTTAAAAACATTTGGATCATCGCTTCCTCCACCAGACATTAATATAAAGCCTAGAATAATCACCCCAATTCCTATAAGTAGAATTTTATAATTAATATTTTCAAAAAGAAATTGCTGTGTTTTTTCTTTATTTTCCATTTATGCTGTGTTTTTAAAATCTAATGTCAAAAATTGGTATGCTGTACTCTAATAATTAATAAAGGTCGTCTGTTCTTAAATTCAAGAAACGTTGGGTAGCAAAGTGTGTACTCAACCAAGTAATCAAAATTCCTGCCCCAAAAACGCCTGCTAATATAATGGCTATAAATGCCTTATTGTCTAATATTCCTAAATCAGGGAATTTAGTTTCTACATAAAATAATACCCCTATAAGAGCGATAATCGCTAATACAGCACCTAGCATTCCTAGTCTTATGCTGCGCATTACAAATGGTTTTCTAATAAAAGATTTTGTAGCACCTACCATTTGCATGGTTTTTATAATAAATCTATTAGAGTGAATGGATAGCCTTAAAGAACTATTGATTAATAAAACAGCAATAAAAGTCAAGAAACCGCTTATTACTAAAATCCACATACTTACTTTTTTGATGTTATCATTAACAAGGTTTACTAGTTGTTTGTCATAAACAATGTCTGAAATCATAGGGTTTTCGCGCAAGCGCATTTCAATTTTAGAAATACTATCTTTCTCTACATAATCAGCTTTTAAGTGAATGTCAAAAGAATTTTGAAGTGGATTTTCTCCTAAAAAGGTCATGAAATCTTCGCCAATAATATCAGTATGTTGTTTAGCAGCTTGCTCTTTAGTTACGTAAACAGTCTTTCTTGCATACGGAGCAGTTTTTAATTCGGTGCCAAAAGATTTCAGGATACTATCGTTAGCCTCATTTTTAAAAAATACCGTCATGGCAATTTTTTCTTTAAAATCGTCAGCTAGTTTTTTAGAATTGATAATAAAAAGTCCTAGTATTCCCAATAGAAATAAAACTAAGAATACACTTAGTACTACTGAAAAATAAGAAGAAATTAGTCGGCGTTTTTGAAATTTATCAAATGAAGAACTCATAGTTTACTTTAATTATGGGGTAAAAATAATAAAGAATTTCTTTATTTAAAGTTAATAACGCCCAAAGTTTTAACTTTCGTACAATAAACGTAAATTTGGCGCTTGAATACGTTAAGAAAAAAACTTTAGAAACTTTGCAACTTTGCAACTTTGAAACTTTATAATGAAATACAATCCGAACGAAATAGAAGCCAAATGGCAAAAATATTGGGCAGAAAATCAAACATTTGCTGCGTCAAATAATTCAGATAAACCCAAACATTATGTGTTAGATATGTTTCCTTATCCATCAGGAGCAGGACTTCACGTAGGACATCCGCTAGGGTACATCGCTTCAGATGTGTATTCGAGATATAAAAGACATCAGGGTTTTAATGTTTTACACCCAATGGGTTATGATAGTTTTGGTTTGCCAGCGGAGCAATATGCTATTCAAACAGGGCAACGTCCTGAAGATACTACGCGTGTAAACATCGATGGAGGATTTGATAAAGAAGGAAATAAAATTGCTGGTTATCGCAAGCAATTAGATAAAATTGGGTTTTCATTTGATTGGAGTAGAGAAGTACGAACGTCAAACCCGGATTATTACAAACATACACAATGGATTTTTACCCAATTGTTTAACTCGTGGTATAATAAAAACAGTGATAAAGCCGAGGATATTTCTACTCTAAAGGAAGTATTCGAAAAAGAAGGAAATGCAAATGTCAATGCCGTGTGTGATGACGAAATTGCAATTTTTTCTGCTGACCAATGGAATGCTTACGCAAAAGAACAACAGGAGAGAATTTTGTTACAATATAGATTGACGTATTTAGCAGAGACTGAAGTGAACTGGTGCCCAGGTTTAGGAACTGTGTTAGCAAATGACGAAATTGTAAATGGAGTTTCAGAACGTGGCGGTTTTACGGTTGTACGTAAAAAAATGACACAATGGAGCATGCGAATATCTGCTTATGCAGAACGTTTATTACAAGGATTAAACGATATTGACTGGAGCGAAAGCATCAAAGAAAGTCAAAGAAATTGGATTGGAAAATCAATTGGTGCGATGGTTACGTTCCCCATCCTATCCTTCCCCGAAGGGGAAGAGAACTTGGAGTCGACGCAGACTCCTGGTTATATGACTGGCGGTAATAATGCTCATTTACTACTTGAAAAAGCTAAAGAAATGAGAAACAACCCAACCGAAGCAGAAAAAATCTTGTGGTTGCATTTGAAGTCTAAAGCGCTAGATTATAAATTTAGACAACAACATCTAATAGACGACTATATTGTAGATTTTGTTTGTCTATCTAGAAAGTTAGTTGTTGAAGTTGATGGTGAAATTCACAACGATCAAAAAGAGGCAGACGATGAGAGAACAAAGGATCTTGGTGAAAAAGGATTTAAAGTTATTCGTTTTAATAATAAGGAAGTCTTAAATAATATTGACAGTGTTCTAGCTATAATTACGCATGAACTGCGCAATGCGATAGTTTCCCCTTCGGAGGCTAGGGGGATATCAGTTTTTACTACGCGCCCTGACACAATTTTTGGAGTGACATTTATGACGCTTGCTCCAGAGCATGAGTTAGTTGCTCAAATTACTACGCCTGAGCAAAAAGAAGCTGTTGAAACTTATATTACTAAAACATCTAAACGTTCTGAGAGAGAGCGTATGGCTGATGTAAAAACCATCTCGGGAGTTTTTACAGGTGCGTATGCAGAGCATCCGTTTACTAAGGAAGCCATTCCAGTTTGGATTGGGGATTATGTTCTTGCAGGATATGGAACAGGTGCTGTAATGGCGGTTCCTTGTGGTGACGAACGTGATTATGCTTTTGCTAATTTCTTCAAAGGTCAAGACGGGATGTTGCCTATCAAAAACATTTTCGATAAAGATATTTCTGAAGCTGCTTTTGGAGCAAAAGAAGGTTTTAAATTAGTAGATTCTGATTTCTTAACGGGATTAGGGTATAAAGAAGGGACTAAAAAAGCAATTGAAGCTTTAGAAAAACTAAATCAAGGCTACGGAAAAATCAATTACCGTTTGCGTGATGCTGTATTTTCTCGTCAAAGATATTGGGGAGAACCATTCCCAGTGTATTATGTAAATGGCTTGCCACATATGATCGATGCGCAGCATTTACCAATTGTGTTGCCAGAAGTAGAAAAGTATTTACCAACAGAAGATGGTTTGCCACCTTTAGGGAATGCAACAGTTTGGGCTTGGGATACTACAGAAAATAAAGTGGTCAATACTGATCTTGTGGATAATGCGACTATTTTTCCTCTAGAATTGAATACTATGCCAGGTTGGGCGGGTAGTTCATTTTACTGGATGCGATACATGGATGCGCATAACGAAAACGAATTTGCAAGCAAAGAAGCGCTGGCTTATTGGGAAAGTGTGGATTTATATATTGGTGGAAACGAACACGCAACAGGTCACTTGTTGTACGCTCGTTTCTGGAATAAATTCTTAAAGGATAAAGGCTTTGCGCCAACAGAAGAGCCATTCAAGAAATTGATTAATCAAGGAATGATCTTAGGTACTAGTGCTTTTGTTTTAAGAGCAGAAGTAAGTTCTTACTTATTTTTAGGGACTCCAGATGAAGAATTTATGACATTAAAACTTCCTGCAACCATTATTGAATATGATTTCTTAAAAAAATATAATAAACTAAAGGATAAGCTAAATTCTTTAAATATAAAAAAGGTGGTTGATGGTGAGATAGATACTTTAATAGGTAACTATTGGGTTTATCAAATAATGGACATTTTAGAAAGTAATTTAGTTGATTTAGGAGATCATGATAAAATTATACAAACTTTCAATGAGTCGGATATTGCTGATTTAAAGGAGATTATAATTATTTTATCAAGTTTATTGTCAGCATTAAATGAGCAGCACTCTAATAAAGCTTTTCAAATAAGTTTTAATTCTTGTGATCCTTTCTCAGTAGCTTTCAGTTTCAGTCCAATTAGAATTGATTTGAAATTTATTAACGAAAGCACGAATGAATTGTTTATCGATAAATTTATTAAAGACTCAAAATATTCCTCAGAATTTGCAAACGCAAAATTTATTTCCTTCGCTGGAAATACAAAATTTATTGCTGGTCGTGAAGTTGAAAAAATGTCTAAATCGTATTACAATGTAGTGACACCAGATGCTATTTGTGATGAATATGGAGCAGATACGTTGCGTTTGTACGAAATGTTTTTAGGGCCATTAGAGCAAGCTAAACCTTGGAATACAGCAGGTATTTCGGGTGTGTTTGGTTTCTTGAAAAAACTGTGTCGTTTGTATTTTGATGAGCACAACATGATTGTGACTGACGAAACGCCTACAAAAGACAATTTGAAAACATTGCATAAAACCATTAAAAAAGTAGCTGACGATATTGAGAATTTCTCTTTCAATACTTCGGTTTCTCAGTTTATGATTTGTGTGAATGAACTATCGACTCAAAACTGTCATTCTCGCGCTATTTTAGAGCCATTGGCTATTGTGATTTCGCCTTATGCGCCGCACATCGCTGAGGAATTGTGGTCATTATTAGGAAACGAGGGTTCGATAGCTTTAGTTCCTTTTCCAGCATTCGAACCAAAACATTTAGTCGAATCTGAAAAAGAGTATCCTGTTTCTTTCAACGGAAAAATGCGTTTTACAATTACTTTGCCTCTAGATTTAACTAAGGAGCAAATTGAAGAAATCGTAATGAAAGACGAGCGAACAATCAAACAATTAGAAGGACGTACACCTAATAAAGTGATCATCGTTCCTGGAAAAATAATCAACCTAGTTGGCTAGTAGTAGCTAATTATCAAGTTGGTACCTAGTGATAAAAAATCCAAATGCTACTTTGTTAGCGTTTGGATTTTTTATTTTACGTATATTTAGAAAATGTCATAGTGGCATTTTAACATTTTGGTTCAAATTTTGCTATTATGATAGTATTACAATAAAACACTTAAAAATAAAGATATGGGATCAGGGTATTTAATTCTAGCAGGTGCTATCATGCTTTTTAGCTGGTTAGTAAGTTCTAGGCTCAAAAGTAAATTTGAGCAGTATTCTAAACTGCATTTGCAAAACGGAATGTCTGGTGCTGAAATTGCTGAGAAAATGTTAGCCGATAATGGTATTACGGATGTACGTGTTATCTCGACACCAGGACAATTGACAGATCATTATAACCCAGTGAATAAAACGGTGAATTTAAGTGAGTCGGTTTACAATCAACGTAACGCAGCTGCAGCAGCAGTAGCGGCTCATGAATGTGGTCATGCTGTGCAACATGCTGTAGGATATCAATGGTTGACCATGCGCTCTAAGTTGGTGCCTTTTGTAAATGTGTCTTCTAAGTATATGCAATGGGTTTTAATAGGAGGGATTTTATTGATCAATAGTTTTCCTTATTTGCTACTAGGTGGAATTGTACTTTTTGCAGCAACAACCCTATTTTCGATTGTAACATTACCGGTTGAATATGATGCAAGTAACCGCGCTTTGGCTTGGCTAGAAAACAAACGTATGCTTACGCAACAAGAACAAGCAGGGGCAAAAGATGCTTTAAAATGGGCTGCTAGAACTTATGTAGTTGCGGCGATAGGATCGATAGGAACTTTGTTGTACTATGTTTCTATTTATATGGGAGCGGGAAGTAGAAGAGATTAAGTTGTGAATTTGTTATGGGTAATTATAAAAAACGACACGTGTGAATAAACTTTTAATATTTTTAACGACAATTTGGACGATTTCAGTTTTTGGACAAATTAAGGAAAAGAAAGCTTATTTAGACTTTATCCCAAAAGGATATGTAAAGTACAAGTATGAAGGTGGGGTTTCATCTGGTGCCTTTGATGTGATAAAAGGAGATTTAAATGGTGATGGATTAGAAGATATTGTACTCATCATTAAGGGAACAGACAAAAGCAAAATTATACAAGACGAATATCGTGGCGAATTAAATCGAAACCGTAGAGGTATTATTGTATTGTTAAAAAAAGGAAAAATATACGAATTAGCTTCAAAAAATTATGATTGTTTTTCTTCTGAAAACGAAGATGGTGGTGTGTATTTTGCACCAGAATTAGATTTTGAAATAAAAAACAGAAAACTATATATAAGTTATAGACACGGAAGATACGGTAGTTGGAGCTACACATTTAGGTGTCAAAATGGAGATATGGAACTTATTGGTTATGATTCCTATTCAAGTAGAGGTTCAGTCCCGCAATATGAAGTAAGTATAAATTTTTTGACAAAAAAGAAACTCACACGTGATAATCTAAATAAAGATGTGGACGGAGATAACTATACGACAGATAATTTTAAAGAAACTTGGGAGCGAATAAATATTAAACAATTGACAAGGCTGTCTAATATAAAAGATTTTGATAAACTTGATTTGTAAATAATTATCAAAAAATAACGGCCCATAACATCGGTTTGGCAATATGGCGGGTTTAGCACTAAATTCAACAGTTGTTCTTCGATGTATGCCACATCGCTAAGCCGAAAACGTTTTAAATATAGTGTCATAACCAGTGCAATAAGTTTCAGTCTGATTTTGTCACATTGAGTGCAGTCGAGATGCAGTAATAATTCACGACTTTGAACTTTTAATGGAGTAGTTTTATAAATGGGATAAATAAAAAATCACAAATTTCAATTTTTATAAATTGGCATTTGCGATTTTTTTAGCGTTATCTAAAGCTGAATTTGTCTATTAATTTGCTGGTCTAAGGAGATAAAAGTTTCTGTTCTTGAAACGCCTTCGATGGCTTGTATTTTAGTATTCAACATGTGCATTAAATGCTCGTTGTCTCTACAAATTATTTTTATTAATATAGACCAGTTTCCTGTAGTGTAGTGACATTCTAAAACTTCGGGAATTTTTTTTAGTTCCTTTACTGCTTCTGGGTTTCGTAATGCTTTGTCAAGATATACACCTACAAATGCCATCGTGTTGTAACCAAGTATTTTATGATTCACCGTAAATTTAGATCCTGAGATTACGCCAGATTGTTCTAATTTGCGCAAGCGTTGGTGAATTGCAGCTCCTGAAATTCCAATTTTATTTGCAATTTGCAAAATGGGTTTTCGAGCATCTTGCATTAGATCGCGTAAAATTTCTTTGTCGATACCGTCTATTTCTACTACAAGGGAATTGATTTTCATTAGTTAGCTTTTGAAACTAAAAATTGTTTTTTAGTTAAAATTATAAATCAAAATTAAGTAAAAAATCACAAAATAACACCGTAAATCAATATATTATAGCTGAGTCTGGTTTTTTACTTCGAGCTAGATTGAGATGCAATAGTGGTTGTCAACTGCGTTTGAGTTAACAATTGAAATTTTTTATAAAAAGTATTGGCTTATTTTAAAAATCATAAATAAAAAAAAAGCCGCTGATTAGCGGCTTTTAATATATATAATAACAAATGTTATTTTGATTTGTTTGCTTCAACAATGTATTTTTCAAGTGCCATAGTCATAGAAGGAGTGTCAGGTGTAGGAGCAAGAATATCAATTCTTAATCCGTGATCTAAAGCTTCTTTTTGAGTAGTACTTCCAAAAACGGCAATACGAGTATCGTTTTGCTCAAAATTCGGAAAGTTCTTGTACAATGATTTTATTCCGGTTGGGCTAAAGAAAGCCAAAACATCATAATAAACATCAGCAAGATCAGATAAATCACTCATTACTGTTTTGTAAAAAACAGCTGCAGTCCAGTCTACTTTTAAACTATCTAATACAATTGGCGCGTCAGCATTTAATTGATCAGAAGCAGGAAGTAAGAACTTCTCGTCTTTGTATTTTTTAATTAGCGGAGATAAATCAGCAAAATCCTTAGGACCTACATAAATTTTACGTTTTCTATAAACTACGTATTTTTGTAGGTAAAAAGCAACTGCTTCTGATTGACAGAAATATTTTAAAGTTTCAGGAACTTTAAAGCGCATTTCATCAGCTACTCTAAAAAAATGATCTACTGCATTTCTACTAGTTAAAATAATTGCAGTATAATGATTAAGATCGATTTTTTGAAGTCGAATCTCTTTAGCATTAACTCCTTCTATGTGAATAAAAGGTCTGAAATCAATTTTCACTTTATGCTTTTGTTGAAGCTCAAAGTAAGGAGAGTTCTCTACTTTAGGCTCGGGTTGTGACACCAAAATTGTTTTCACTTTCATATTTTATTTTTTCTAGGCGCTACCTTTTGTAAACCAATAATACATAAAAAAATAGGGGGCTATTTCCAAAGTGCAAAGATATAAAATAAAATAAAACAACTTACCTATTATTAGATTTTGATAATTTTTTATTGTAATCAAATAGGTTAATATGTTTAATAGCAATAATATAGCTATGATTATCAGTAAAATATTTCTTGAAAAATCACTGTAATAGAATAGGATTACATTGATTGGTAGTAATAATAGTCCAATGTAGGTTCTATAAGTTACTTTTTGCAGGTTGTATTGCTCCATAAATTCCTCAATATTAAACGCTGTTGCGATAATTTTTTCGATCAAAAATTTAGAAAGAATGAAGAATCCTAGTAATGTTGTTATTTGAATGTAAAGCAACCAGTCTGTTTTTGATGCATAACCAAAGAAGCTTAATGACAATTGGATAAAAAAGGCAAACGAAATCACTTGAGCAATAAATAAAGAAATTGTAAAAGTGCTCTTTATATTGCTGCTATCGCGGTATACTTTAGAATATTTATCAGAAAATAGTAAATTCATGAAATCTCCAAATCGATTTTCATGGAATGATTTGGTAAAAGCAATAAGCGCAAATGTCAAAACAAATAAAAAGGTTGCCCAATCTTTGTTTTCAATAATTCTCGGTTGAAGTAAGTGTTCCATCATATCGCTGCAAAATTACTAATTTTTTATATGAATCTTTTTATTATAATTTTATTATGAATGAAATGGCATAAAAACGTTACTTTTGCCGTGAAATTACAAGATTTATGAACGATTGTATTGTTATAATCCCTACCTATAACGAGATTGAAAACATTGAGAGCATTATAAGATCAGTGCTTTCGCAACACAAACCTTTTCACGTGCTTATCGTTGATGATAATTCTCCTGATCGTACAGCTGATAAAGTGATGCTGTTGCAAGAAGAGTTTCCAGGTCGTTTATTTCTAGAAGTTAGAAAAAAGAAATCCGGATTAGGTACTGCTTACGTACATGGTTTTAAATGGTCGCTAGCAAATAAGTATGATTTTATATTTGAAATGGATGCTGATTTCTCACATAATCCAAATGATTTAGAAAAATTGTATGATGCTTGTCATTTTGGGAATGCTGATTTAGCAATAGGCTCTCGTTACGTAACAGGAGTAAATGTAGTAAACTGGCCTTTAAGCAGAGTATTGATGTCGTATTTTGCATCAGTATATGTACGCATGATTACGGGAATGAAAATTCACGATGCCACTGCAGGTTTTGTATGTTATAAAAGAGAGGTTTTAGAGAGAATAGATATTAATAAAATAAAATTTGTGGGTTATGCTTTTCAAATTGAAATGAAATACCGAACTTTCTCTAAAAATTTTAAAATTACTGAAGTGCCAATAATTTTTACAGACAGAACAAAAGGAGTTTCTAAAATGAGTAATTCAATTATTGTTGAAGCCGTTTTTGGAGTTATTTCGCTAAGAATAAAAAAATTATTAAATACTTTATAATAAAGGAAACCATGAATAGTGTTTTAATTAAGAATGCCAAAATAGTAAATGAAGGGGTGATTTTTGAGGGTGATGTGTTAATTGAGGACGACTTAATTGTAGAAGTTGCTGAAAGTATTAGTGCAAAATCATCTAATTGTCTAATCATTGATGCCGAAGGTAATTATTTAATGCCGGGCGCTATTGATGATCAAGTGCACTTTAGAGAGCCAGGACTTACTTATAAAGGAGATATCGAATCAGAATCTAGAGCTGCCGTTGCAGGAGGGATCACTTCTTTCATTGAGCAACCTAACACGATTCCTAATGCCGTTACTCAAGAAATTCTAGAAGAAAAATACCAACTTGCAGCCGATAGATCGTATGCAAACTACTCCTTTATGATGGGAGCAACTAATGATAACTTAGCCGAAGTTTTAAAAACTAATCCTAAGAATGTTCCTGGAGTAAAGATATTTCTAGGATCATCTACAGGGAATATGCTTGTAGATAATGAGGCTACATTAGAGAAGATATTCTCTAGTACTTCTATGTTAATTGCTGTTCATTGTGAAGATGAAGCAACTATTAAAAGTAATACTGAAAAATTTATAGCTGAGTATGGTGATGATGTTCCTGTAACAGCGCATCATTTAATTCGTTCAGAGGAGGCTTGTTATATTTCTTCTTCTAAAGCGGTTGCTTTGGCTAAAAAAACCGGTGCACGTTTGCATATCTTTCATCTTTCTACGGCAAAAGAAATGGACTTGTTTACCAATAAAATTCCGTTAGAAAAAAAGCAAATTACTGCTGAGGTTTGTATTCACCATTTATGGTTTACTAATGATGATTATGCTACTAAAGGAAATTTGATAAAATGGAATCCTGCAGTGAAAACAGCAAATGATAGAAAAGTACTTTGGGAAGCATTGCTTGACGATCGTATTGATGTTATTGCTACTGATCACGCGCCGCATACTCTTGAAGAAAAAAAACAACCGTATTTAAAAGCACCTTCAGGTGGGCCGTTAGTACAACACGCTGTTGTAGCTATGTTTGAAGCACACCATCAAGGAAAAATTAGTGTGGAGAAAATTGTGGAGAAAATGTGCCATAATCCAGCTAAAATTTTCAAAATTGAAAAACGAGGTTTTATTAAAGAAGGTTATTTTGCCGACTTAGTAATCGTGAATGCAGGTTTGCCTTGGAGTGTGAAAAAAGAGAATATCTTTGCTAAATGCGGCTGGTCTCCTTTTGAAGGGTTTACTTTTAAGTCTAGAATCACCCATACTTTTGTAAACGGGAAATTAGTATATAACGCTTTTAAAGTTAAAGATATTCGCGCAGGGAAAAGACTTTTGTTTGATCGTTAAAAATAGAAAATGAAAAAAAGTATAGTATTGATTGCGGTGTTGTTTTTATTTTTTAGTTGTAAGAAGGAAGTGGTCGAAAAACCCAAAGGTCTTATTGAAAAAGAAAAAATGATGAATATTATGTATGATTTATCACTTTTGGATGGTATCAAGTACCAAAACAATACAGTGAGAGATAGTATAGAATTGAACCCGTCAGAATATATTTTTAAAAAATATAAGATTGATAGCCTTCAATTTGCTAAAAGCAATATTTATTACGCTTCTAATTATGTTGAATATAAAGACATGTTTGATAAAATTATCAAGCGTTTAGATGATAAAAAAACAGTACTTGATTCAATACTTAAAAAAGAGAATAAAGCTAAAAGTAAGAAAGATTCTTTACTGCTTTTAAAAGAAAAACCAGCTTTAAAAAATGATTCTTTATTAAAACCTTACAGTGAAGATAGAGCGATTGAGTTGAAACGCAAACGCAAATTTAAAGCAGCTAAAGTTCTCTTAAATAAAAATGCTGCTGCAGTCAAATAATAATTATCGAAAGCAATACAGATTTACAAGAATTTGTTTTCTTGGATATAATGAGCAATGGGAGTAAAGTTGGTTTTTAAAGCCGCTTTGATTTTATCATTAGAATATAAGGTAGTAGAATAAGAAGCTCTTGCTGTAGCTTTAGTAAGGCTTCTTTTTTTTCTAAAAATAAAAGAGGTGATCCAATCAGCTCTCCATAATACCTCCATTGCAAGCGGACTAAGTGCTATAGAAGGTCTTTTTGCTTTTAAAGAATCAGCTATTGCATTAAGAATATTTTTGAAAGAACTGTTTTCAGTGATAAGGATGTATTTTTGGTTTTTAATATCGCTTTCCATTAGTTGTACGCAGCTAGTTACAACATCATTTACGGCTACAAAACCCGTAGTTCCTGAGGTATAAAAAGACAATCCTTTACTCACTTTTTTAAATAACTCCCCACTTCCTTGATCAGGAAAACCGGGTCCTATAATCACTCCTGGATTTACAATAATTACCGCTAAACCTTCTTGCTGGCCGCGCCATATTTCCATTTCGGCACCATGCTTAGAGATGGCATAATCGCTATGTGGCTTTTCAGGATTCCACTCAGATTCCTCTGTAACTACCGTTTCATTAGGAGCTAAGTCGCCTAGTGCAGCAATAGAGCTAATGTGACATAGTTTTTTGATATTTCTGGCGAGGCAAAAGTTGACGATATTAGCAGTGCCTTCAATATTGATTTTGCGTAGTTTGTTTTCGTCTTTAGAGGCAAACGAGATAAGGGCGGCACAATGATAAACATAATCAATCCCAGTGAAGACTTTTTCTAGCGAAGGAACATCAAGGATATCTGCTTGAACCCATTCTATGGTGTCAAATAGTGAGCTTTTTTGATAATGAGTAAATAATGCTTTAGTTTTTAGGATGCTGCTTGGGTCTCTATAAATAGCGCGAATTTGATTGGAACCTAAATTTCCACGTTCAATCAATTGCAGTAATAAATGTGCGCCCACTAAACCTGTTCCTCCTGTTACTAATATCATATAGCAAATTTACGAATTATGATTTACGAATTGCGATTTTTTAAGATTATGCACACAAACAAATAAGCGATTCGACTTTAAATTTTATATTTGCATAAAAATTATACTAAGTAGAATGAAAAATATTATTTCCGAATTACAGTGGCGCGGATTGGTTCACGACATCATGCCTGGAACCGAAGAACAACTTTTAAAAGAAATGACCACTACTTATATAGGATTTGATCCTACATCTGATTCTTTGCATATTGGAAGTTTAGTTCCTATTATCCTTTTGGTACATTTAAAAAACTTTGGGCATAGACCCATTGCTTTAATAGGTGGTGCAACAGGAATGATTGGAGATCCTTCAGGAAAATCAGATGAAAGAAACCTTCTTGATGAAGTCACTCTTAACCATAATGTAGCAGGAATAAAAGGTGTTTTATCTCGTTTTTTAGATTTTAATTCAAATGCTGCAAATGCGCCGGTTTTAGTAAACAACTACGACTGGATGAAAGGGTTGTCATTTATAAATTTTGCTCGTGATGTAGGGAAGCGTATTACGGTAAATTACATGATGGCTAAGGATTCTGTAAAGAAAAGATTTGCGGGAGAGGGTGAAGGAATGTCTTTTACAGAGTTTACATACCAATTAATTCAAGGATACGATTTTTACCATTTACATAAAGAATACAACTGTTTGTTGCAAATGGGAGGTTCTGACCAATGGGGAAATATCACTACGGGAACAGAATTAGTACGTAGAATGAATGTAGGCGAAGAGGCTAAAGCGTATGCAATGACTTGCCCATTGATTACAAAAGCGGATGGATCTAAATTCGGTAAATCCGAAGGTGGAAATGTTTGGTTAACTGCAGATAAAACTTCGGTTTATAAATTTTACCAATTCTGGTTAAACACGACAGATGTCGATGCCGAAAAATATATTAAAATCTTTACTTTCTTAGATAAAGAAACAATCGATAACTTGATTGAAGAGCATAAAACAGCGCCGCATTTAAGGGTGTTACAACGCAGATTAACCGAAGAGTTAACAACCTTTGTTCATTCAAAAGAAGAATTAGAGAAAGCTATCAAAGCATCAAATATTCTTTTTGGAAATGCAACTGCCGCTGATTTAAAAGAATTGGACGAAGCGACCTTTTTAGAAGTTTTTGATGGTGTTCCGCAAGCTGAAATTGCAAGAAATGAGATGGAAGCGGGAATCGAAATCATCACTGTTTTGAATGATAAAACAGGATTTTTTAAATCGAATGGAGAAGCGAGAAGAGCTTTGACAGCAAACTCGATTTCGATAAACAAAGAGAAAATAAAAGAAGATTTTATACTTTCGTCAAAAGATTTAATCAACAATCAATTTGTATTGTTACAAAGCGGAAAGAAAAATTACTTTGTGGTAAGAGTAGTTTAATTTTCAAGTTAAACAACGATTAATACTTTCTCAGCATAGTAAGTACTGTAAAATTTTTCATACCCAAAATTTAACATTTAGTTTGTCATTCCGACGAAAGAGGAATCCCCGTCACGTAAGTGGTTTGATGAGATTCCTCCTTTGTCGGAATGACAAGAATGTGACTATAGTTTATTGTAGTATATTCAAAAATAAAATGGTAAATAAATAAACAAATGGTCAAAAAGTCGCAAGAGTTCTAAGGAACTATTGTGACTTTTTTGTGTTTTGAATGTATGTTATTCTTTAAAATTGATTTCCATTTTATTTGATTGGATCCAACCTTTTGTGATGGTTTTGTCTTCTTTTATTGTGTTTAAATCTTCGGTAAGTAAGCGTTCATATAATTCCTCTTTGAATAAATTAATGTGCAAGTCAATGTAGTGGGTGGATTTTTCGTCTAAATAATATTCGTTGTCAAAATACTGTAGGTATCTATTTTTATCCCAGTTTGCGGTTATAGTGTACGTTCTTCTTTCGTTTGGATTTAATTTAATGATGCTTTGAATAATGTTTTTACTGTTTTGTTCTTTTATCTTTTTTTGCTCGGCAGCTAAGTATTGTTCTAAGTTACCTTTGTTAGATCGTAATTCACTTATCGTTTTTTTTACTGGCTCTTGAGTATTTTTTGTATTGAAAATATTATCGGCTTCAATAGTCACATTTTCTTGGTATAATCTGTATGAAGGGCTCCAGGATAAAGAATTTGTAGTATTGGATTTTGTCGATTTGGTATCTAAGATAAAAGAAACAATAGTGTTAGTTCTGTTTTTAATATGATAATGTATTGTGAATTTCCTGTTACTTGGATTTGTATTTAGTGAAGTAATGGAATCTATTTTTACTTCCAATTCTGGATTCTGTGCAAAACTACAGATTGAAAAGAAGAAAATTACAATAGAAATGATGCGCATGTGCTAAGTTTAAAAAGTTATAAATATACTACGAATTCTAAATGACCATTAAATTACAACCACGAATATCTGAATTATCAAAACGTCCCAATACTTCGAAAGAGTTGTTTGGGTATTTCTTTCCTAAATCCTGTGTTGCTATAAAAGAGCATGAATTGATGTTAGCCAAATCAATCACGTTGATTCCGCCAGTTTTTCCGATACCCACATAGCTTAGGGCGTCTTCGGTATCTCTCAATAGGATTTGGATCCAAGAGGGGCATTCGAATATTCCATCCCCTAGTGAATAAGCTTGAGAAAGTAGTTCGGTCATACCGTATTCTGAATGAATCGCTGTCACGCCAAAACCTGCGCACAATTGTTCATGCAATTCCTCACGGATCATCTCTTTGCGCTTGCCTTTCATTCCACCGGTCTCCATGATAATAGTGTTTTTTAATTGAAATTTTTGTTTCTCAATTAAATCTAGTAGGGCATAGGTGACTCCTATCAAAATTACATTTTGTCCGACATCATCTAGAGCGATTAGGTTTTTTATGAGTTCGTCATGATTGTGCAAGTAAAACCCACTTTCAGTGCGATTAGACAATTTAATTAAATCTTCGACCATGTAAATCAAAGATGAACCGTCACGCTCTAAATAGGAAGGTAATAAGGCTAGAACCACATAGTCTTCGATATTGCCATAAAAATCAGCAAATCCCTTGCGGTAGCTTTCTTCATAGATTGCAACATTAGTAACTAGATGTTTACTAGTGATCATTCCTGTAGTTCCACTACTAGAAAAAGTGGCTTGAACGGGATCATTATTAGAAACCACTTCATGGCTTTTAAAAAACTGAATGGGTAAAAATGGGACCTGTTGTATACTTTTTACACATCCCACATCAGTATTTAATAATTTACAAAACTCATTATAAACTTTATTGTTCTCGTATTGGTACCTAAAAACTTTTAATGCAATTTTTTCAAATTGTTTTTGTCCTGTAATGGTGAAAATATCTGTGGGAGTAATCAAAACTTTTTTTTACAAAGATATTAATTTTATGCTTTTTTATTGGTTTCAAATAGAGTTTAAAATGTTTTGCTTTTAGTACATCTCGCTTTAGCTTCTAAAAGCTTTATTGCAACAAATTAATATGGTTAAAATGGTTTTGATTTGTGGGAAGAACCATTTCGATCATTGTGATTTTTTTTATTGACTATTGCAGGTTTTAAGCATGTTTAATCAAATATTTTGGCTTTTTGTCTATAGAGTTTAATTTCAATATGGGGGCAAAGGGTATAAAAAAAGCCCCACGGTTAAGAGGAGCTTTAAATTTTTGGTTTTAACTGTGAATTTCATCTTACAATTAACTTGCGAGTCGCTGTTGCGTTTTGTTCATCAATTTTAATGATGTAAACACCAGGGCTTAATGATGAGATATTTAATTCTTTAGAAATAAGTGTTGTTTGAAGTACTTTTTTTCCGAGCAAATCAAAAATAATGATTTGTTTTTCGGCATCGTTTTTTGTCGAGATGTATACTTTACCGTTGCTCACGGGATTAGGATACAAATTCAATCCTTCGATTGTAGTCGCTTGTTGTGCTTTAGGTAATTGCTTAGTATCTTGAGCATTGCTGCTAAGAGAGAATAAAAAAACCAATAAAAGAACACTATAAAAGTAATTTTTTGCCATCAATGTGATTTTTGTTAAGTAAATATACAAAAAACAAAGACTATACCAAAAAAAAATGTCTTTCAGTTAAGAAAGACATTTTTGTATGAATATTATGTTTTTATTATTTAGTCCAGTCTGCCCAAGTAGGTAAAGTTACTCCTGCACCTGCACCAGTTTGAGTAGTTACGTAAAAAGATGTAAGATTGTTAGCAGTTACGAAGTCTAAATCGTTTACTTTAAATTCTCCTGCAGCAATTCTTGCAGTTGCTCCTGTATTACTATCAAGTTTTGCAAGAGTTTCGATTCCGCTTACATATAAGTTTGTGTATGTTTCGATTCCACCACCTTCTTTAAAGTTGATTGCTTTTTCAGAAGCTGTAAATTTAGCTTCTGCTCCTTTAATAATAGAGATGTTTGTTATTTTTGCATTTGTCATTGGCAATGCTATATCATTAGCTCCATTGTTAGAACCTTCAACTCCTGCAAATGATACACCGCTGATGTAAACATTTGTGATTGTTCCTACGTATCCATCTGCGAAATCTAATGAATCATCATAAGAGTTGATTAATACAAGGTTAGTTGCGTTTACTGCACCTCCAAAGAATTCAACTGCATCATCTCCACTTTCAAAAGTATAGATATTTGATACTTCAGTACCACTACCTACTCCAAAGAAGGATACTCCGTTGTACTCTTTACTATCACTAAATTTAGATCCAGTGTAAGAAATTTTCAAGTAGTTGATTTTTCCAGAGTTATCCTCGTTATTGTTACCACCGTATAATAATCCACCTACTTCAGATGTTCCGTTATCTCCAGTGTTTACTTTTGCATCACCACAGATAATTAATCCACCCCAGTTTCCTTCCGTAGGAGTTGCTTTACCTGATGTCATTACTACTGGTTTAGCAGAAGTTCCATTTACATAAATTTTTGCACCTCTTTCTACAGCAATGAAAATTGTTTTTGCTTTTTCTCCGTCAGCTGTTGGGTCAGATTTAATTGTTGTTCCAGCAGGAATTACTAATGAAGCACCAGATCTTACGATTAACCCTCCAGTTAATGTGTATGTTTTTGTTGCATCTAGAGTTACTGTTTCGTTATTAGTAATTTCTCCTTTTAAATCCCCTACTTTTAAATCAAAAGTATTTGTAGGTATTTGTGTTGGTTCTGGACTGTCGCTAGTACAGCTCGTAAATGCAATAGTCACTACTGTTAAAATTGCTAAAATTGATTTTTTCATTTTTTTTAATTTTGTTTATGTTTTTTTTGACACTACAAAGAAACATGATTAGTGTTTTTATCAGGTTAAGGCATTATTACTTTGCTGTTAAGGATTTTTATAGGATTTTCAATTTCATTAACATTAAGTTTACATCTATTTTAAAGTATAATAAAAAGAGGTAGCTGATGATTATCAACTACCTCTTTTGTAATCTATTTTAATTTTTTATTAAAATTTGTAATTAAGTGATAGGCTTAAGTTTGATCCTATTTTATAAGAGCTAGCAACGACATCAGCAGTTTTAATTAGTGGGGCATTACTTTGATCAGTGAATCTTTCATAAACTGGGTTGAGAATGTTTTTAAATGAAAAACCTAAATTTAATTTTTTAGACAAGTTTGATTTTACAATAAAGTCTAATCTGCCAACTGATTTATCAATAAGGTTTCCTCTTTCGGAAGTTCCTATTACTGCTAATTTATCAGAAACGTAAGCATAGGTTACAGTGGCAGTGATGTCTTTATCGTTTTTAAATTCTTTCGAAAAAGAAATATCAGTGTTTGCTAAGAAATCGGCTGCTCCTGATAATTTTGAATTTGTATACGTAAAGTTAGCTCCAAAACCATTTTCACTCAAAACTTTTGCATTACTCAAATCCATATCTTGATACATGTAAGAACCATTGAATCCAAAGCTCAATTTTTCTTTCAAATTGTTTACATCAGAAGTTTCATAAATATTTTTTCTCAATTCTAATTCGATTCCAGCTACAACTGCATTGTCTCCTGTATTTGCCCAAGTAATATTACCCGAAGAAGAGTTGGTGTACATTTCGTTAATTGGATTTTGGATTAATTTTCCAAAAGCAGTTAAAGAAAGAATTTCGTCACTAGTAGGGTATAATTCCCAGCTTAAATCGGCATTGTAGTTTGTAGATGCATATAATTTATCGTTACCTTCATAACTCTGTCCTACCTCTTGAAATAAGATTTTAACTTTTTCCTTGAACTGTGGTAAAGTGTAAGTGTTACTTGCAGCAAATTTCAAATTTTGTTTGTCGGTTAATTTATATTTTGCAATAATGCTTGGTAAGAATTTTACTGGAGCATACGTTTTACCAATTCCATCAGGAGCATCTAAACTTATATAATAAACATATTGTTCAATTTGCTCAAATCTACCTCCTAACAAGACAGATAATTTATCACTAAAATTGTATAATGCATTTCCATATACAGAGTGAATATTTAAATGACCGTTATAAAATTGAGATAATTTGCTTGAACTATCGCCTGCAGCCAGATCAAAATTTGTACTGTCTAAGTATTGATCTGTGTTATTGAATTCATCTTTTGAAAAAAGAGTTTTATTTGTTTGTGGAAAAAAAGAATATTGTTGTGAATCAAAATCAACAGTTTTCATTTTTCCTGAATAACCAAGAGTTACTTTACCTTTAAATTCATCCTCAGCTATTTTTGCAAAATTGTATGAGCCTGAAATATTTGCTGACCATTCTTTTTCAGTCAAACCTTGGTAATAACGGTGGTTATTTATACTTGAGTTTTTGAAAAAAGTGTAATCTGTAGATCCATCACTTGAGGGAACAAAAGTATTTTGCATACGATCTGGAATAGTGTTATCTAATATACTGTATCCAAGACCCCAATTTGCTGTAATTCTTTCATTGTATTTGTGCTTACCTAGCAATTGGTTTACAATTAATTGTGTTTTATCGAAAGTTCCGCGTTTTATAAAACCAATTTGGTCTAATCCAGAGAACTCAATATTGAACCCCTCATACTCACTATAATCTTGCGAAGTAGAGTTTAAAAATAAAGTAGTAAACAAAATAGAGTTATTTCTATTGATTTTGTAATCTGCGGTACCCATTACGGTAGAATTAGTATTGAATTGATATGATTTTCTAAAGTAATCAGTATTGGCAGCACCTTGTGCAGTAATAGTTGTTCTATAGATCCCTTCGTTATATTTGTTCTCGGCATCAAATCCAGCAGTAACAAAAGCGCTAATAGTACTATTTGCACCCAAATTGAATTTTTTTCCTGCAGATAAAGAAATATTATTATTTAAAGTATTTTTTCTTTCTTGTCTGTCCCAGCTATTAGTATAGTTGTATGGTAGTAAAGGATTGCTTGGTGCATTTGTTTTACTAAAACCCGAGTAAGAAGGACCGTCTTGCAAGTAGAAATTATCAAGTTTAGCTACATTTGAGTTTGTACCTACACCTACGCCAATTTGAATAAATGGTGAACCTGTCATTTTCTTGGATACAATATCTACATTTGCTCCTCCAAAATCTGCGTAATTTTGAGATTCAAATGTTTTACTAATTCCTACTGATTCAACAATATCTGTTGAGAATATGTCTAAAAGTATATTTTTATTTTTCGGGTTGTTAGATGGTAACGGCAATCCATTTAAAGTCGTTACATTATAACGGTCTCCTAATCCTCTAACAAAAACACTTCCTGAGCCCTCTTGTTTAGATACACCACTTACTTTAGTCACAGCAGATGCAACGTCACTTACACCTTTTCTAGATAATTCTTGTGCTCCAATTGATTGCTTAATTTCAACTGCATTTTTTTGGTCTAACAATAAAGCAGTTTCCTTTTGTCTATTTGTAGGAGCAGCTTTAATAACCACGTCATCTAGTTTATAGCTTGATGAACCTAATGCTTTACTCATTGTAATTGTCTCGTCACTTTTTACAGTTACAGCAGCTTCAATTGTTTCGTAACCTATAAAGCTAAATTGTATTACATAATTACCTGCAGGTGCTTTTAAGCTATATTTTCCATCGATATCTGTGGTTGTATTTATTGGTGTACCTTTTAATAATACGTTAGCAAAAGGTAGTGTTTCGTTGTTTGAATCTTTATCAGTTAGTACTCCAGCAATAGTACCTTTATTTTGTGCGAAAGTAAGGGTACTGATAAAAAGCGTTAAAATGAATAATTTCAGTTTCATAGTTGTGTTTAATTTTTTGCAAAGTAATGGGGTACTTGTAAAGTTTGCGTTATTGGGAGGTTACCATTTTGTTTCTTGAATATTAACAAAAGGTTACCATATTAAATTACCATGAAGACAGTTTTTTAACAATCGAAATAGTATTATATTTACATTCGAAATTAACTCCGTCGAATACCATTTAAGGTAGAATTGAATGCGATAAATATTATTTGTTACCAATGAAAAAAAAACACACAAAGATCTTACTTGTTGATGATGAGCCGGATATCTTAGAAATAGTAGGGTATAATTTAACCCAAGAAGGATATCAAATTTTTACTGCTGCAAATGGTAAAGAAGCTATAGCTAAAGCCAAAAAAGAAGTGCCTGACTTAATTATTATGGATGTAATGATGCCAGAAATGGATGGAATGGAAGCTTGTGAGAACATTAGAAAAATCCCTGAATTAAGTAATGTTATCATAACTTTTTTAACTGCTCGCAGCGAAGATTACTCTCAAGTTGCCGGTTTTGATGCTGGTGCAGATGATTATATCACTAAACCAATAAAACCAAAATTGTTAGTTAGCAAAGTAAAAGCATTGTTAAGACGATTAAAGGAAAAAGAGCAAAATAGCGAAACCTTAAACGTAGGCGGAATCGAAATCAATAGAGAAGAATATAAAATTGTTCAAGACGGTGTAGAAATATCATTGCCAAGAAAAGAATTTGAATTGTTCTATTTATTAGCTTCAAAACCAGGAAAAGTTTTTAAACGTGATGAAATTCTAGATAAAGTTTGGGGTAACGAGGTTGTTGTAGGTGGTAGGACAATAGACGTACATATTAGAAAACTACGTGAAAAAATAGGTGAAGATTTTTTTAAAACAATAAAAGGAGTAGGTTATAAGTTTGAAGTGTAGGCAAGTAGTTGTTTATCAAACTCTTTTATTAAATAATCTACCTACTATAAATGAAAATAAGTTTTAAAAAAACCTATAAATTCGCTGTAAAATCCGCATTGTTCATTAGCGTTTTTGCAACAGCATTTGCTGTGTTGCTCGCTAGTATTATTTTTGAGAATGATCTTCAAAAGCTGTTCTTATTTGGGATGGTTTTTATATTTATAATTTATGTTTTCTCATTTTTAGTTTTACAATACCGTGTGGAGCATTTTATATACCGACGCGTAAAAAAGATTTATGATGATGTCTCGCTTTTAGAATCTAGTACTTTTATCAATCAACCCATCACTACAGATATGGAAACATTGACTAGAGAAGTAAAGAAGTTTGCTACTGATAAAAAACTGGAAATAGAAATGTTGCAAGTAAGAGAACAGTATAGGAGGGAATTCTTAGGTAATGTTTCGCATGAATTAAAAACGCCTTTATTTACAGTTCAAGGGTATATTTCGACACTTCTGGACGGAGCAATGGAAGACAAAGCCATTAGAAAAAAATACCTAAAACGTGCCGAAAAAGGAGTAGAACGTTTAATCTATATTGTTGAAGATCTTGATATGATTACCAAGCTTGAAGTGGGCGATTTGAATTTAGATTATTCTGAGTTTGATATTGTGGAGCTAATTCAAAATGTTTTTGATTTGTTGGAAATGAAAGCTGAGAAAAAGAAAATAACTTTAGCATTCGAAAACTACCACATCCAGCCTAATTTTGTTAGAGCTGATAAAGATAGAGTGCAGCAAGTAATAGAGAACTTAATTGTAAACTCTATTAAATACGGAAAAAAAGAGGGGACTACAGAGGTTGCTGTAGTAAACTTAACTAAGAAAAAAGTTCTTGTTCGAATAAGTGATAACGGTGAAGGAATTGAAAAACAAAATATCCCACGACTTTTTGAACGTTTTTATCGCGTCAATAAAAGCGGTTCACGATCAGAGGGCGGTTCTGGATTAGGGCTCGCCATTGTGAAACATATTATAGAAGCTCACAAAGAGAAGATATATGTAGAAAGTGAATTTGGTATTGGTTCTGAGTTTTCTTTTACCATCGAAAAAGTGGTTAATAAATAAAATAGTAAAAGGCTGTTTCGAGATTTAGAAACAGCCTTTTTCTGTTAAATTAATGGTATTATTAACTACACAATACTATAGATAGGTAAATAGGCATCCCAAAGGTGATATTAAAAGGGAAGGTTATTGCCAGCGCCATAGGTAAAAAAATACCTGGATTTGCCTTTGGTACCGCAATCTTCATTGCGGCAGGAACTGCAATATAGGAAGCACTCGAAGCGAGAACTGCAAATATAAATCGGTTACCAATATCGTCTGTTATAAAATGAGTGACATAAGCTACAATGATTCCGTTGATCAATGGAATAATAATGGCAAAGAAAAAACTGAACCAACCACTTTTAAAAAAGTCATTCAATTTACGACCACTTACAATTCCCATGTCTAGTAAAAATATCGCTAGAAATCCTTTGAACATATCTGTTGTAAAAGGTTTGATTCCCAAAGCTTGTTGATCGCTTGCCAAAAGACCTATGATCAAACTTCCTGTAATTAAAAGCACACTACCATTAGTAAAAGAATGTTTTACCAGCGAACTCATTTTGGTGCTATGAATTTCGTTTTTATTATACAATCGAATTAAAATTACACCCACAATTATTGCTGGCGCTTCCATAAGTGCCATAACGGCAACCATATGCCCGCTAAAAGTGTAGTTTTGCATTTCTAAAAAAGTTATGGCGGTCACAAATGTTACTGCGCTTACAGAGCCATACGCAGCAGCGATAGCGCCAGAGTTTTCGATACTAAAATACCTTTTTAGAATAAAGAAACTATAGAACGGAATAAGCACTGCAATTAAGATTCCAAATGCAACAGACCAAATAATATCCAGCGTGAAATAACTATGCGCCAATTCCTGACCTCCTTTAAAACCGATGGAGAAAAGCAGGTAAAGCGAGATGAATTTTGAAGAGTTTTTTGGGATTTCTAAATCACTTTTTAAACGAACAGCGATGATACCAAGTAAGAAAAAGAGTAAGGCTGGATTAGTGATGTTTTCAAGTAGTAAGTCAAAGTTCATTTTAAGTTTTTTAAGATAGATTTATTTTTTTGTTGCACGTTCTAGTCGGTCATTAATGGAGCGTCCCAAACCATGTTTTGGAAATTTTTCGGCAATAATAACATCTAGTTGCAATTGATCTAGTTGGTGTAATGCGTCATACAAGTGGGTTGCGGCTTCCGCCAAATTTCCATTGGTAGATAATACTTTTTGGGTCACGATGTTTTGATCGTCATGCCGATCTCGAAAAGTCAATAAGCCAATTCTTTTTGTTTTAAATAGAGACAGCGTTTCGCTGATATTTGTAGTTAAGATGGTTTGTGTTTTTGGCGCATAATGTCTAGACAACATTCCTGGTGCAGCTGGTGCTTCTTCTGAATGCCTGTTGATTTTTAATGTGCCAATTACAGCTTCAATTTCTTCAATTGTCACAGATCCTAGTCGATATAAAACAGCCGATTCATTTTCAAATCCTATTATAGTCGATTCTATCCCGCTGCGACATTCGCCTCCTTCTAAAACCGTCAATGATGATGTACTAAAATAGTTGGCAACATGAGATGCTTTGGTTGGACTTATGGAACCAAACGGATTTGCACTTGGCGCCGCCAGCGGAAAGTTCAATTGTTTCAAAAGAGATAATGCGACTGGGTGATTGGGAACTCGAATCGCAACAGTGTCTTTTCCTGCAGTTACGAGATCCGGAATGTTTGCTTGCTTTTTTAGAACCAAAGTCAAGGGTCCAGGCCAAAAAGTATCGGCTAGTACTTGTGCTTTTTTAGGAATTTCGGCAGCAATCAACTTTAAATCATCAACCGATTTGATATGTACAATGAGCGGATTGTAAAATGGTCGTTGTTTCAATTCGAAAATCTTTTTGAGAGCGATTGCACTAAAAGCATTGCCTGCCAGACCGTAAACCGTTTCAGTAGGAATAGCTACAATTTCGTTTTGATTTAAAAGTGAAGCGGCGTCTGGTATTGAAGAGCTAATTAAGGCCATTTTTAAATTTTAAAATCTTTTAGAGTGGGTTTATTGCGTTAGTTTTATGCTTTTAATGCTGTTTTTTCAATAGGAACTAAGGTAATTTGTATATTACCCTCTATTTTAAATTGCATGTTATTTGCTGTAGAATAAGCGACTAAATCCGAAATATTGTCTGCGGCATCGGTAAGCAATTCAACTCTAAGTTTTGAGTGCGAATTTTTTTCGTTAAATCTAATTTCGTTACTAAAATGTTCTAATTGATGAAAGTTGATTTTGCTGTTTATTAATCCTAGTAAGATTTTCTTAGCTTCAAGCGGCGCGTATTCCCCTTCAACTAATTGGAACTGTAATTCTTTTTCTGTTTTCATTGCTTTGATTGTTTAATTTGCTGCAAATGTAAAACGGTCAATCCATTTGTTTTTATTTATATTTGTAATGAAATCCATAAAATATTTTTATGAACTATACTTTGCATCAGTTATATGTTTTTTTAAAGGTGGCTCAAAACAAGAGCATTACTAAGGCCGCTGTAGAACTACATCTTACACAACCAGCTGTTTCGATACAGTTAAAAAATTTTCAAGATCAATTTGAATTTCCATTGACGGAGGTAATTGGCAGGAAACTGTATGTTACTGATTTTGGACAAGAGATCGCTGTCGCTGCTGAGAAGGTACTTAATGAAGTAGAAGCGATTAATTACAAAACCTTGTCTTACAAAGGGGAATTGAGCGGACGCTTAAAAATTTCTATTGTTTCTACTGGTAAATATGTTATGCCTTATTTTCTTTCTGATTTTTTGAAAAACAATCCGGGAGTAGATTTGATTTTGGATGTAACCAATAAAAAGCAGGTCCTAGAAAGTTTAGAGCACAATGAAGTCGACTTTTCCTTGGTTTCGGTTTTGCCAGATTCAATACAAATTGAAAAAGTAGAACTGTTACCTAATGAACTTTATATGATGGTAAACGCAAGTCAAACTTTAGATAAAAAAAAATATGAAGTTTCTGTTTTAGAGGAACTGGCTGTTATTTACCGTGAGGAGGGTTCAGGAACGCGCTATGTGATGGAGAAATTTATTGATAACAATAATCTCAATGTTCCTAAAAAAGTAGAACTCACAGGAAATGAAGCGGTAAAGCAAGCTGTTTTGGCGGGATTGGGTTGCTCTATTATGCCATTAATAGGGGTGAAAAACGAACTCAATAATGGGAGTTTGCAAATTGTACCGGTAAAAGGATTACCTATAAAGTCAAATTGGAATTTGATTTGGTTAAAAGGAAAGAAGTTTTCTCCGGTCGCAAGTGCTTATTTGGAGTTTATCCAAAACCATAAAGAGCGCATTATAGATGATTCTTTTAAATGGATTAAAGATAAAAAGTAAAAAACAGTTCATAGTAGATTGGAAGTGTTTCTTTTTTTTAAGTGTAGTTACTCTTTTAAAAGCACTGTAAATTAAAGGATTTTTAGATTTTTTGTAGGTTATATTTTGGTTTTTATAGGGTTAAAAAATTGTAAAAATTAAGTTAATTTTTTAATAATTCGGTAACATTAACTTTACAATGCAATAGCATCTTTGCTAAAAAAAATTAAGAATCTATTCCACCATGAAAAAACTTTTAATTGCACTTTGTATAATTAGTACAGGAATGCTTCAGGCGCAAGAACTGAGTAAGGACATTATCACAAAAGAGGTGGTTCGTGTTTTGGACTCTATCAACAAAGTAAAGGCAGCTGAAGAAAAAGCAAAGCCCAAAAAGGATGCCCAATGGTATGATAAAATTAGTATTAGGGGTTATGCGCAAGTGAGGTACAACGGTTTGTTATCTACAAATGACAAAGTATCCTGTGAGCAATGTGATAAATCCTGGGGTACGACTGCGATTGGTGACGACGTGAAATCAAACAATGGATTCTTTATTAGACGAGCACGTATTGTATTTTCAGGACAAATACACCCTAATGTATATTTCTACATTCAGCCAGATCTAGCCAGTTCACCGTCTAGTGGAGTTAATAATTTTTTGCAATTACGAGATGCTTATTTTGACTTATCATTTGATAAAAAGAAGGAGTACAGAGTAAGGATAGGACAAAGTAAAGTTCCTTTTGGATTTGAAAACATGCAATCAAGTCAAAATCGATTGACTCTAGACCGTAACGATGCCTTGAACAGTGCTGTTGCAAATGAGCGTGATTTAGGAGCATTTTTCTATTGGGCGCCAAGCGAAATAAGAGAGCGTTTTGCTATGCTTGTCAAAGATGGGTATAAAGGATCAGGAGATTATGGTGTTTTTGCATTTGGAGCTTACAATGGGCAAACCTCAAATAAATCAGAAGGGAATAGAAATCTACATGTTGTGACGAGAGTGAGTTATCCATTTGTAATAGGAAATCAAATTATTGAACCAGGAATTCAAGCATATACGGGTAAGTGGGCTTTTGGAAGCGAAATTTCATCAGGGGTGACAGTAAATAACAAGCAAAACACTTTAGACCAAAGAATAGCGGCCTCTTTTGTATTGTATCCAAAACCATTTGGTATTCAAACAGAATATAATATTGGTAAAGGACCTCGTTACAATAAGCTGACCAATTCAGTTGATGTATCGCATTTAGAAGGAGGGTATATCACACTAAATTACAAGTGGGATTTACCAAAAAATCAATTGCTATATCCATTTGCTAAATTTCAGTATTACGATGGCGGAAAGAAATTTGAGAAAGATGCTAGAAGTTATACAGTGAGAGATTATGAGTTGGGATTAGAGTGGCAGCCTTTTAAAGCGTTTGAGTTAACGGCTACTTATGTGATTGCTGACAGGACATTTGAAGATAGCGCACTTAAAGACAATAGGCAAAAAGGAAATTTATTGCGATTACAAGCGCAGTTTAATTTTTAGATCAAAATAATATAATATAAACTTCAAATGCTTTTAAAAAAGTGTTTGAAGTTTTTTTATGTCTATAATTTAGGCAATTAATTTGAATTGAAACCATTCTGTTATTTAGTTGTTATTTATTAACTGTCTATTTATTAAATACTTAGTTACTTTTATTGACCTTAGCTTATCGTTATGTTAACCTTGTCTTAATGCTTAAGGTCTTTATTAACATTAATTTTGCACGGCAATAACACAACAATAACAAATAATTAAAATGAAGAAATTTTTATTAAGTATAGTGCTTCTGTTTACGCTATTAACATCGGCTCAGGAAAATAAAATTGAAGTAAAAGAGGTTGCTAAAAAAACAGAATTATCACAATATCTTAATTCAAGTAAAAAACTTGGATTTACCGAAAAAGACAGTTTATTTCAAGTAAATATTGGGTTTAGAGTTCAAAGTAGAATAGGTTACGGTAAAGAAGAAGGTAATTCTGGAATTGTAGAAGGCGAAATTAGAAGGATGCGTTTAAAACTAGACGGTTTTGTTTATAATCCAAGGTTTGGTTATAAAGTAGAATTGGGTTTTTCGGCAAGAGATATAGGTACAGTAGTGGTAGGGAATAGTGGAAATGTAATTCTAGACGGAGTACTTTTTTATAAGGCGACTCCAAGTTTTACTATTGGTTTTGGTCAAACAAAATTACCAGGAAATAACCAACGTGTAATTTCGTCCAATTCATTAGAACTTACAGATCGTTCCATCAATAATTCAAAGTTTAATATTGACCGTGATTTTGGAGTCTTTTTAGATTATTCAAAAGGGAATGCAACTCATTTTGCCTACGCATTAAAAGGGGCAATTACTAAAGGAGAAGGTAGGAACTGGGTGAAGACAAAAGATGACGGAATTGCATTGACAGGAAAGGTTGAGTTGTTCCCTTTGGGATCGTTTACTAAAAACGGTTCTAATTTTGAAGCCGATTTAATGAGAGAGAAATCAGTAAAGTGGATGATTTCTGGGGCTTTTAGCCAAAACAATAATGCATTACGATCTCAAGGACAGTTAGGAAGTAGTTTATATGAGTCAAGAACTTTACAGTCGTTGTTTTTTGATACGATGTTAAAATACAAAGGATGGGCAGCTTCTGCAGCTTATATGTCAAGAATGACTGATAACCCAATTACAGTAAGTGCGACAGATGTTACTAAAAGTCAGGCCGTTTTTGTAGGTCACGGAGTAGACACACAATTGAGTTATTTGTTTCCTTCAAATTATCAAATTATAGGTAGGTTCTCAACTCAAAAAGTGGATAAAGATATTGAAACCATTAGTCCTAATGTGGATGAATACACCATTGGATTATCTAAGTATATTTTTGGACATAAAATTAAACTTCAAGGGGAGTTCTCTTACGATAATATAAAAAATTATGGAGGAAGCGTTGATAATAATTGGTATGCACGTTTTCAAGTTGAAATAGGAATCTAATTAACGTTTTTTAATGTTAAGTAATTAATGCAAATAAGCTAAATAGTAAAAATTGTATAATGGTAGCTTAACGCAAAGTTAACATTGCCGTAGTACTTTTGTAAAAAATAAGAATAATAAATAACAAAAAAATAAAATGAACAAAACTAAATTGTTTTTAATCTTACCATTAATTGGTATGTTAAGTTGTGGTAAAGCTAAAACTGAAGATAAAGGAACTGAAAGCACATCAGCGGCTGTATCAGTAACTATTAAAGGAAGTGATACAGTATTGCCATTAGCTCAAAAAGAAGCAGAAGAGTTAATGAAAGCAGATGCTAATGTAAGTGTAACTGTTGTAGGTGGTGGTTCTGGTGTAGGTTTAACCGCTTTGATTGACGGAACTACTGATATTGCTATGGCTTCAAGAGATATGAAAACAGAGGAGAAATTAAAATTCTCTGAAATGAAAAAAGAAATCGAAGAAGTAATTATTGCTTATGATGCATTAACAGTAATTGTTAATCCAGCCAATAAAGTGTCTAAATTAACACGTGAGCAATTAGAAAAAATCTTTACAGGTCAAATTACAAATTGGAAAGAAGTAGGTGGAGAAGATGCTAAAATTGTAGCGTATTCAAGAGAATCTTCTTCTGGAACGTATGAGTTTTTTAAGGATGAGGTTTTAGACAAGAAAAACTATGCTTCAAATATATTGAGTTTACCTGCAACTGGAGCAATCGTCCAAGCAGTAGGACAAACTAAAGGAGCTATTGGATACATTGGATTGGCTTACGAAACTAAAGAAGTGAAACAACTGGCAGTTTCTTATGATCAAGGAAAAACTTTTATCGAGCCTTCTGTAGCAAGTGCAAAAGATAAAACATACCCAATTTCAAGACCATTGTTTTATATGTTTGATAAAACAAATGCAGCTAAAGTAAAAACAATTGTTGATTTTGCTTTATCTGATGCAGGGCAAAAAATTGTTGGAGAAGTAGGTTACGTACCATTGAAATAATAAAAAAAGTTAATTGTTATAGTTATAAAAAGGTTGTCTTTCGAGGCAGCCTTTTTTTGTTTGCGAAGGCTTGATTCTACTGCGATTTTATCATCTTGCTTAACATTAAGTTAACATAAGGATAACAATGTAAGAACATTGAAAGCGAATACCTGACGTAATTTTGTTGAAAATAAAATAAACTGATTTGAAAACAAATTTTAAAAAGATTAAAGAGAAAATTATTGAAACTATTTTAATGCTAAGTAGTGCTGCTACTAGTATTACAGTTGTTTTAATTGTCTTTTTTCTATTCATTGAAGGAGCAGGTGTTTTTAGTAAAAAACCTATTGACGACGGTTTTTTATTGGCAGTTTCAGTTGATAATCCAGTAAGAAAATTAAAACCTTCGGAGATAAAGGATATTTATGATCAAAAAATCACGAATTGGAAAGAACTTGGAGGCAAAGATGTACCGATCGTTTTGTTTAGAGCCGGTGATATCACAGATTATTACACAGAAGAAGAGTTAGGTAAAAACTTTGAATTTTTTCCAGATAAAATCAATGAGCTTGTCGCCAAAACGCCTGGGATTATTGCCTTTTTTTCGGATAAATACAAAGCCAAGGATTTTAAAGGAAGGGAACTTGATATTGATAAAATAAAAGTATCTGAATTTTTATCTGGCGAAGAATGGTTTCCTACAGCGCAGCCAATTGCGCAAATGGGAGTGAAACCATTGATATACGGAACGCTATGGGTGAGTTTTGGTGCTATTTTATTGGCTTTGCCAATAGGATTAGCCGCTGCAATTTATTTAAGTGAAATAGCTAAAAAAAGAACAAGAAGTATCTTGAAGCCTATAATTGAATTACTAGCAGGAATTCCATCAGTAGTTTATGGTTTCTTTGGATTGGTGATTATTGTACCGCTTATACAAAGCACTTTTAATTTACCGGTAGGAGAAACAGGATTAGCAGGAAGTGTTGTGCTAGCAATTATGGCTTTACCTACAATCATCACAATTTCTGAAGATGCCATGCGCAATACGCCACGCGCTATGAAAGAAGCCAGTTTAGCATTAGGGGCAAGTCAATGGCAAACAATTTATAAAGTCGTTATGCCTTATTCAGCTTCTGGTATTACCGCTGGAGCGATATTAGGAATAGGTAGAGCAATTGGAGAAACAATGGCCGTATTAATGGTTACCGGTAATGCAGCAGTGATACCTACAACTTTGTTAGAGCCGGTAAGAACAATTCCAGCAACTATTGCAGCAGAACTTGGTGAAGCGCCAAACGGTGGTTTGCATTACGAAGCATTATTTGCATTGGGGTGTATCTTATTTATCATAACGTTTGTAATCAACATGTTGGTAGAAGTGGTTACCAATAGAAAATCGCATAAAAAACATTAATATGAGCGCAGAAAATAAATTAGCAAAGAAAAAAAGAAGGAGCCAGAACATTGCTTTTGGTGTTTTTACCTTTACAAGTTACGCTATTGTAGCACTGCTATTCGTGATTTTAGCCTTCATTGTCATCAAAGGAATAGGGGTTATTAGTTGGGAGTTTATATCAGAAATGCCTAAAAACGGAATGACCGAGGGTGGGATTTTTCCAGCCATTGTAGGAACGCTTTGTTTGGTTTTGGTAAGTATGGTATTTGCTTTTCCAGTAGGAGTATTAGCGGCAATTTACATGAATGAATACGTAAAAGACGGTATTGTAAAAAAAATCATCAAACAAATGACAAACAACTTAGCTGGTGTTCCGTCTATTGTTTTTGGACTTTTTGGAATGTCACTTTTTGTTAATAAAATGGGTTTTGGAGATTCAATTTTAGCAGGGGGATTAACATTAGGTTTACTAGTTTTGCCTATTGTAATTAGAACCACTGAAGAGTCTTTAAAAGCGGTTGATAATACTTTTAGACAAGCCAGTTATGGTTTAGGAGCCAGTAAATGGGAAACAACAAGTAAAATTGTATTTCCAATTGCTTTCCCTAACGTGATAACAGGACTAATTTTATCAATAGGAAGAGTTTCTGGTGAAACGGCACCAATTTTATTTACAGTAGCTGCCTATTTTTTACCTAAATTGCCTACATCAATATTTGATCAAGCAATGGCTTTGCCATATCACCTTTATGTAATCTCAACAAGTGGTACAAATATTGAGGCTTCTAGAGCGATGGCTTATGGAACAGCACTGGTATTAATTATAATTGTATTAATTTCTAATTTATTAGCGAATGCACTTCGTAAATATTACGGAAAAAAAGTAAAAATGAATTAACATGCATAAAATAGAATCAAAAAACGTAAATTTTAATTACGGCGACTTTCAAGCATTACACGATATTTCGATATCAATGAAAGAAAATACAGTAACGGCTTTAATTGGGCCATCTGGTTGCGGTAAGTCTACCTATTTGCGTTTGTTAAATAGAATGAATGACCTGATTGATGATACGCACATGACTGGGAGTATTTTAATTGATGGTCAGGATATCTATGATAAACATACTAACGTAGATGATTTACGTAAAAATGTTGGAATGGTTTTTCAAAAACCAAACCCTTTTCCTAAAACTATTTTCGAAAATGTAGCCTACGGATTAAGAGTAAATGGAATTACAGATAAAAAAGAAATTGAAGAGCGCGTAATCACTTCTATTGAGCAAGTTGCACTTTGGGATGAGGTTAAAGACAAGCTTAAAAAATCGGCTTTTGAATTGTCAGGAGGACAACAACAGCGTCTTTGTATTGCTAGAGCATTGGCCATTCAGCCTTCTGTTTTATTGATGGATGAACCTACATCAGCTTTAGATCCTATATCTACTTCAAAAGTAGAAGAATTAATTTATGAATTAAAAAACAAATATACAATCGTGATTGTAACGCACAATATGCAGCAAGCAGGACGTGTAAGCGATAATACAGCTTTCTTCTATATGGGTAAGTTGATTGAGTATGATAAAACAAAGACAATCTTCACAAAACCAGCAATTAAGCAAACAGAAGATTATATAACAGGAAGGTTTGGATAAGAATGATTTTGATTTGAACTCAAAATCGTTTAACTTTAATCTTTAAATCGTTAATAAAATGGCATCACACTTAGAAACTGAGCTTGGAAAGCTTAAAAATATTATTATAAAAATTGGAACTTTAGCCGAATCTCAAGTGAGTGAAGCGATAAAGTCCTTGCTTTCAGAACCTACTTCTGAAACAAAAGAATTGAAAAAGACCGAAAGTAAAATTGATAAATTAGATATAAAAATTGACGATATCTGTCAAAGTGTTTTTGCGCTACAACAACCTGTTGCTTCTGATCTTCGTTTTATCATGTCGGCAATGCAAATCAGTAATGAAATTGAAAGAATAGGTGATTTGTCAATCAGTATTGTAAAGTTAACAAAGAGCATCAAAGACAAACATGAGTTAATTATTAAATTTGATGTTGAACTTATAGCAAGAGAGGTTGAAGAAGTTATTGCAATAACTAATGCTTGTTTTGAAAACTTGGATGAAGGGTTAATCGAAAGAATATTTATTTTAAACAATACGATCAAAAGCAAAAGTGAAGATGCAATAGATAATATTATTGCTGAAATGAAAAATAATTCAAAAACAGTTGTATCAGGAACTCACTTGATACTGGCATTAAAACATCTAGAAAGAATCTCTGATCACTGCACAAACGTAGCAGAATCAGTTTATTTTATGATTAATGCTAAAACTATCAAGCACGAAAAATTTACTGATAAGAAGTAAGTTTTTCTTATATAATTAGAGCACTCCCTTTGGTTCATTTAGGAACTAAAGGGAGTTTTTTATTAATATTAAGTCTGAAACACGCTAAATAATTCCTGCCAATCTAACTTAGATTTCAAACTTTTTAAACCTTGATAACGACCAACTTTTTGCAAGTCAGATATTTTAAAATCTTCTTGTTTGGCATAAGGAACTAGATTTTCTTTATCTAATTTTTCAGCAAGGTAGATTTGTTCATACTGTCCAGGTGTAGGAATGAAAAACGCTTTTTTTTCTAGTTTTACCAAGTCCATTATTGTAGTGTATCCAGATCTACATAAAACCAGTTCACTTTCATTAAAAGTTTGTTCCAGTTGGCGGCTACTCATGTAATTATAATAGATAGTCGTATCTATTACTTGTTTACTTTGTTCTTTCTCAACAATACCACTTATAAATACCACTTTGCCTTTGTACTCTTGTAGTTCTATTTTTAGTTTTTCTTCTAAAAGCCCTCTTTGCGGTTCAGGACCTGATAGAATAACCATCAAATCATATTTTATGGCGGTCGTTTTTTTA
Source organism: Flavobacterium gelidicaeli (assembly GCF_013294005.1). Taxonomy (GTDB): domain Bacteria; phylum Bacteroidota; class Bacteroidia; order Flavobacteriales; family Flavobacteriaceae; genus Flavobacterium. Next base: position 501,363 of record NZ_JABSNK010000001.1, on the reverse strand, counting down.
TGCATTCGGCTTATGGGTCCCAAATACTTTATTTTAAAATTAGGATTTTCTAAGTGACTGAGTTCTCCAGCTAAATTTGGTTTTTGTTCAAAATCAGGAACCCAACATTCCACATATTTTTTAATAATACGTTGGTGTAATTTGCTGCTTAACCAAGTGCTATTTCCAGTCATTACGTTGAGTTGATGTGTAATGAAAACAGACGGAATTTCATTACTCAAAACTCCTAATCTATTATCAGATAGTATGCCGTCAATAGCGTATTTTTCGATCCATTTTTTAACTAGCTTTTTCTCTTTCCAAACGGCATCAATTATTTTAGGACTACTTTTAAGTAGTTTCCATTTAAAGTTTTTAGCTTTTTTAGCATATTCAATATGATATGAAGGCAGTTCTAGTGCTTTTATATAAGGAAATTCTTTTTTTAGTAAATCTAATGAAGCCCCATCAGAAGCTATTATCGGAATATAATTATGATCTTGCAATGCCTTAATAATAGGAATGCATCTTGTTGCGTGTCCCAAGCCCCAATTTAAAGGAGCTACTAATATCGTTCTACATTTATTGTCTACAATCATATTTAGAGCTATTTATATATTGTAAGTTACGGATACATTCGCTTTGCGGTATTTTCCTTGTATTACTAAACTATTAATTTATCAGGTTTTGTTAAAACGCTATTTTTATAGTTAAAAATAAGCCCTCAGCTGGATATTACCAGTGTGAATGGTTTGGTTTGTTTCACTTTTCCTACCTTGATAATTTAGATTAATATCTAAAAATTGGGTTAGGTTTTTTTGTACTAACAAACGCCATGTTAAGTTTTGACCATTTTGTAACCCTTCCAACATCTGAAAGCCTACAGCCGAGAATTCATCTCCAGAGAATTTGTTTTGATAAAAAGAAACCTCTCCATTGATCACAACTTTTTTAGAGCCACTGTAGGAGAATGAAGTTCCAAATCGGTTTTGTTGTAAAGACTCTAAAGCGCCAATTTGGTTTTCTTTATTTTGCAACTCATAAAAAATATCCCAACTGGTATTTTTCGAAAATAAATAACTAATCTTCGGTGCCAGTTGATAACCTGAAATGGTATAGTTTTTCTCGCTAAAGTTTTCGGAAATTGCTGTTGTTTTTATTGTTTTTGCAAAAGCATTAAACAACCAGCTTTTTTCATATAAATGGGTGTATTGTAACTGGTGCGAACCGTTTTTAGACTCTTGCGATCCTATCGAAAGTGAATTTTTTACTTGATTGTTTATGTAAGAATAAGTTACTGAATGTTTTTGTTTTCCTCTATTGTAAAACAAACTGTTTCTAAAACTAGCACTCAGTCCTAAGACGTTTTCCTGTGAATTATTAAAAGGATTTAATTCGAAATCGCCTCCAGTATTTTTGGTTTTTCTATCAATTATAAAAGAAGTTTGATTATAAAAAAGTGAAATCAATTTTTTTAAACCACTATCATTTTGCCATTGGTTGGGATTAAAAGTTAGCGCTTGAGAAAATTTTGTTTGATGGGTTTTTATATAAACTTGATTGGGTAAATAAATCCGAATGTATTTTGCTTGATCCACAAAAGGGGCTACTTCAAATTCTTGTAATTCTTGAATACCATTGCCATTATAGTCATTCCAGGTGTACACACCTTGTCCGTCAGCGACTTCTAAATAAGTGAATTCTTGTTGCGGTAAGGTTCCGGAATTTGTTTCGTAAGCTGATGTGCTTTGAATAAGTTGGTTGAAAAACCGATCGTTATAAACAATTCTAGAATTTAAAGAACGCTCTTTTTTCTTGCTTTCATCCATAAAACTAAGTGTTCTATAATTAGCATAAAACAATAAATCACTCTTTTCAGTTTGAATTAATTTTGATTTTAGGGTAAAAGTATGGGAGTTGTTAACCCTTTGTAAAATACCGTTTTGAATGCTATCATTCACTCTTTGTAAATAGGCTGCTTCTATAAAAACTTTTGTGCTGTCACCGCGTCCTAAGAAAATCCCATATTCAGAAAAGCGTTGGCTTATTAATGATAGCGCTTTAGTGGTTTTGTCTTTTTCTTGATTGTCTTCTAGTTTAAGGCGAGCTCCAACCCAGTTTTTGTAAAAGTGATACTTTATTTTTGAACTGCTTCTAATAAAGTTTGAAGTGTACAACTGGCCGTCGCTTTTTAAGTAACTCGAGTAGTTTTGAACGGTCCAGTTATGGAGTTTATAATTGGTGTTAAACAAATGTCGGTTTCCCGAAAAAAGAGAAGCAAAGTCTAATTTTTCGAATTGGTACTGAACAAAACCATTGCTTTTTTCATTTTCTGATGCTGTTACATTATAATTTAAACCCGTAGTCAGCAAACTTTGGTTGCTTAAAAAAGTAGTGTTTAAATTCCAATCTCTATCAAATTCTATGGTGTAAAGGCGCTCAACGGTTTTAAAATCTTGCTGTGTAAATTGATAATTTGCAAAAGCGTCTAAATTTCCTTTTTTAGAATACAACCGTTGCTTAATATTTACCTTTGTACTCAATCCTTTATTGTTATTATCGTCAATATTCGAAAATAAATTTTGATCGTTGTTGCTTACGCCAAGTTCTAAATCCACGATAGTTTTTTCAGATGGATTGTAGCGTCCTGTAAAAGTGGCTACTTGCAACTTATTGGGTGCTACTAATTGCGTGATGGGTTCATATTCTCCTTGCAGTATGCCATTTATTGGAGCAATGTATTCGTAAATTTTAGTGATACTCGAGGCATTGGTAAGTTGATAGTTTCCGTTGTTTATTCCTACTGATGTAAACCTGACATTATATAGTTCTTGTTTTGAGTCATTGGAATATTCGAAAATAGTAACTGCGTTGAAAATCTTTTTTACGTACAAGGTTTTATTGTCAGAGTAACTGTCAATATACGCCGAAGGAGCTGTCATTAAGTTAAGATCATCACCAGCGTTTCCTAATATTTGCACTTGCTCAGTAGAAAGATTTTGTTGTAAAGGTTGGTTTTTAAGGTCATTTTCTGAATATAAATAACCACCAAATTGCCAGTTTTTGTTTTTATGTGTGATGCCGTTATAGGTTACAAAACGGCTGTAATTACGGTCCGAATATTGGTATTCAATTATGATTCGCATTTCGGATGTAATTGGGAATAAAGGCGTAAAAATAATTTCTCCCGCGTTATAATCAATCGTGTAGTCTTTGTTCTCTCCTCTTTGTAGCAACAGTCCATTGACATAAACACGTTCTGATCCTGAAATTACCAAGACGTACAATTCACCGTTTTGTCCTTTTAATTTATAAGGACCTTGATTACCTTCACTTGCAGTAAAACTACTTTTGGCATATTGGCCTCTTACTAATGCTGCCGATGTGAATACACTTGTTTTATTGGCCTCCGAGCCAAAGTCAAAACTAGCATATAGTCCTTGTACTTTTTTATTAAAATTTAAAAATTGGGTATCATGATTTTCTAGAAATAAATCACCACCTCTAATTTTCCAACGATCACTGGCTAGTTCCATGAATATGTTGTCAAATTGATCTAATTTTTGAGAGTATCCCCCATCTTGCAGCGGAATATTACTGTCTTGTAAAGAAGCAGTTAAACTTACTTTTTCAGATAATTTACCTGTAATTTGTAATTCTAGATTGGAGTTTAAAACGGTATTTTGATTGTTACCCACAGTAAGCCCTCTGGTAATACTTCCAGAAGTATTTAAGCCGTCAAACGGAACTGTTTTTTCAGCTTGTTCTTCTTGAATTCTATAAAGTTTTTCGGTACCAATGTCTGTACTAACTACTTGAGCATCCTCGTAAATACTGTATTCTTTAGTAAGGTAATCAGGGAATTTTAAGTAATTTATCGTCAAAGAATCAGTAGTTAATAATAGTGGTTCTTTTAAAAGTAAAATCCCTTTCAGAAAATCAACTTGGTAATAACTACGGTCAATTATTTTACCATGATTGTCGATTATGTTGAAGTAATTAGAGTTGATGCTTACCTTTTCTAAAGCGATAGAATCCTTGCTTGGTGCTATTTTTTTTGTGGTGTATAACGAATTATCCTTCTGAGCATACAGTCCAGAAAAAAAAACCAGTGCTATAAAAAGTAGTCCTTTTTTTAACATAAAGAGAATAACGTCTATAAGCCAAAAGTAGTGTATTCTTTAGCTAATTTTCGCGTAAGCTGCAAAAGAAAAAAAGATATCGAGACTAGCTTTTAGCAAAAAAGGCTCGATCTCGATATACTTTAGAAAATAAATAGAAATAAAAAGGCTGTTACATAACAAGAACTGGCTAGTTCTCGCTCGTTATAATTTGCATGGTTTCTTTACTCACTTGTTTCAGAATCACTTTTTTCCCTGTTTCAACTGTTTCAGCTGCTAGGTCATTAAAATGCCTGATGGTATACAGGGTAACGTTTTCAGTAAAGTCAACTTTGAATTTTTTAGATAAAATAGCATTCATTTCTTTAAAATTGTCAAATTTATCTTCGACACAAACAGAGAAACTAATCGCCGAGTTTTGAATTAAATTTACCTTAAGCTTGAATTGGTGAAACAAAGAGAAAATTTCACTGATGTTCTCTTCCATAATAAAGGAGAAATCAATAGAGGAAAGTGAAATCAACAGTTGGTTTCTTTTCACAATAAAGCAAGGTAAATAAGGTTCAAGTGCAGTTCCTTTAGAAACACTTGTACCTTTCAACAACGGATTGATAAATGATTTTACATACAAAGGGATTTCCTTTTTTTGTAAAGGTTGCAATGTTTTTGGGTGAATTACGGTGGCACCATAAAAAGCTAATTCAATGGCTTCACGATACGAAATTTGGTTCAGCAAACTAGCATTTTCAAAATACCTTGGATCAGCATTCATCACTCCAGGAACATCTTTCCAGATCGTTACACTTTCGGCGTTTAAACAATAGGCAAAAATGGCTGCAGTATAATCAGACCCTTCACGGCCTAATGTAGTGGTGAAATTATTCTCGTCAGATCCTAAGAAACCTTGTGTAATGTTTAAGTTTTTTCGTTTAATATTTTTCGAAATGTTCTTTTGAGTCGCTTCCCAATCAACCTCTGCATCTCTATAATTTGCATTGGTTTTAATGAAATTTCGAACATCAATCCATTCTGTTTTTATTTTCATGAAATTCATGAAATGGGCTAATATGGTTGTCGAAATCAACTCTCCATAGCTCACTACTTGATCGTAAACAAAGTTATAATTAGGCGATTTGTTGTTTTCTAGGAAATACTCTAAGTCGGCAAACTGTTTGTTTACAGCGGCAAAAACCTCCTGCTTTTCATCTTCAAATAAATCCAGCAAAATTTGATTGTGGTATTTTTTTACGTCTTGTACTGATGATTTTAAAGCAGATGATTTCTCAAAATAGTCTTTGATAACTACTTCAAGTGCATTTGTAGTTTTCCCCATTGCAGATACTACAAGTAATACATCTTCATAACCTACTTTTTGTAAAACGTCATAGACATTTTTTATTCCTTCGGCATCTTTTACTGATGCTCCTCCAAATTTGAATACTCTCATAATTATCTAAACAAAAATTGTGATTCTAATTTCTTTATTGTCTTAGTTTATTGGCAACAAAATCATTGATTCCAGCCTCATCCATTTGAACACTGTGCCATTCTTGAAGCACTTTCGCGCCTGTTTTTTCGTAGAAATCAATAGCGGGAGTATTCCAGTCAAGAACATTCCAGTCAATACGGCGAACCTGATCTTTTTTGGCTTGTTTAATGATTTCGGAGTACAATGCGTACCCTGCACCAGTACCGCGCATTTCACTTTTTACAACAAGGTCTTCTAAATGAAGTGTTTTTCCTTTCCAGGTAGAATAGCGGTAATAGTATAACGCAATTCCTATAATTTCCTTTGTTTGTTTACCGTCTTTTGTATCAGTATCTATTTCGGCCACAAAAACAGAAAATAGTGGGTTGTCACCAAAGCCATCCCTAATTAAATCAGTTTCATTAATTAGAACTGCATCTGGCTCTTTTTCAAAATCAGCTAATTCTTGGATTAATCCTAAGACAGCTTTCATATCGTTTATTTCCCCTTTTCTAATAATCATGTTTTTGTTTTTTAAAATTTAGACGCTAATATTTACATTTTCCAGTTGTAATTTACTTCTTTTATTAGCAAATATACAATACTGACAAACTAAGTAAAGTTTATTGAATTCATTTTCACAAAAAAACCGATATTTGTGACTTCATATTAACTACAACGATTTCTTAATGGAAGAACGCAACAAGACCTTAGGGGAATTTATTATCGAAAATCAAAATGCCTTTCAGTATTCGTCTGGCGAATTGTCTCGAATCATTAACTCAATCCGTTTAGCAGCCAAAGTAGTAAACTACAAGGTGAATAAAGCGGGATTAGTTGATATAGTAGGAGCTGCAGGAGAGCAGAATATTCAAGGTGAAGACCAGCAAAAACTAGATGTTTATGCTAACGAGGTTTTTATTCAAACGTTAATTAATCGTGAGATTGTATGCGGAATAGCATCTGAAGAAAATGATGAATTCATCACCGTAGAAGGTAGTGATCACAGTCATAATAACAAATATGTAGTTTTGATGGATCCGCTTGACGGCTCTTCAAATATTGATGTAAATGTTTCTGTAGGGACTATTTTTTCAGTGTATAGAAGAATTACACCTATAGGAACTCCAGTTACTTTAGATGATTTTTTACAACCTGGAGTGAATCAAGTTGCCGCGGGTTATGTGATTTATGGTACTTCGACTATGATTGTGTATACAACTGGTCATGGAGTAAATGGATTTACTTTAAATCCTGCGATTGGAACTTTTTACTTGTCACATCCTAATATGCAATTCTCTCAAGATGGAAATATTTATTCTATCAACGAAGGGAATTATGTTCATTTTCCACAAGGAGTTAAAAATTACATTAAATATTGCCAGTCAGAAGAAGGTGATAGACCGTATACTTCACGTTATATAGGAAGTTTAGTTTCGGATATTCATAGAAACATGATTAAAGGCGGGATTTATATCTACCCAACGAGTTCAAAAGCACCTAAAGGGAAATTGAGATTGTTATATGAGTGTAATCCAATGGCTTTTATTGTGGAGCAAGCAGGAGGGAAAGCTTCTGATGGTTCAGGAAGAATAATGGAAATAGAGCCAAAAGAGTTGCATGAAAGAGTGCCTTTTTTCTGCGGAAGCTATAATATGGTTGAAAAAGCAGAAGAGTTTATGCTTCAGGCTAAATTAAGTAAGTACTAGAAAATAAAGTACAATTGAAAAAGATATAAAAAAAGCTTCCGATGAATAATTTCGGAAGCTTTTTTATTTATTTAGTTTTTCTCAGCTTTTTCAATTTCAGTAACAAAAATATCTAAATCTGCTTTATCATCTGCTAATTCTAATGCTTTTGCAACAATAGTATCTACCTTTTCAGGGGTGAAACCAATACCTAAGCATAATTTTTTTAACATAACCTCTTGGTTGTCTCCTAAATGGTGATCTACATTTACAATACGAGCCAAATCATATAAACGCTCAATTCTTTGAGAATTTAAATAAGGAGGGTTGATTGGGTATTTTGTAGGATTCTCTAAAATCTCTTCGTATTCTGCTGCAGAAATTTCAAGTCTAATAGCTAGTTTGTCTAAAAAAGCTCTTTCTTCTGGTGCAAAAACTCCGTCAGCTAGCGCTAGTCTAACGATGGATGAAAAGTGACCTTTATTTCTTTGTTTGAATTCGCTATCAAATAAATCTGAAAATGACATAGTTAAATTTTTATTTATATCGTGCAAATATAAATCAATTTTTAAAGTTTTAATTTTCTTTTTAATTTTTCTTTACGAAAGATTGTATTTAACTAAAATTTTATACTAGGATTTGGTTCATGTAATCTCTCTTAACCAAAATAAATCGTAAGTTTACAACCCCTTTACCAATTAAATATTATATAACCTATGTCACAGTTTTGGATTTATTTTCAAATAGGATTAAAGCATGTTTTAGATATTCATTCCTATGATCATGTATTGTTTTTAATAGCTCTGGCTATACCATTTTCTTTTAAGGACTGGAAAAGAATTGTTCTTTTAGTGTCTCTTTTTACCCTTGGACACACCATGGCTTTGTTGCTTTCTGTATTTGGAATAATTGCAATAAAAGGAAGTGTAGTAGAGTTGCTAATTCCTATAACGATATTAATTACCGCATTATTTAACTTGTTTACCGCAGGAAAATCCAATAAAAGCGAAAGCATAAACTTGGTTTTCTTTATAACTTTGTTTTTCGGAATCATTCATGGTTTGGGTTTTTCGACCTATTTTAAATCGATTCTTGGTGGTTCAGCAACTTCAAAATTATTACCGCTAGGCGAATTTGCTCTGGGAATAGAAGCAGCGCAAATTGTGGTGGTTTTTATTGTTTTAATTTTGTCGTATATTGTTCAAACAGTTTTTAGATTTTCTAAAAGAGACTGGACATTAGTAATGTCGGCATTTATTATTGGTGTAGTATTACCAATGATTATTGAAAATGAAATTTGGATACGATAACAATGGAAGAGACAAAAAAATTAAATAAATACGATAAAGCTTATCTCAGGATTGCAACGGAGTGGGGTTTATTATCTTATTGCAAACGCAAACAAGTGGGGGCAATTATTGTTCGTGACCGCATGATAATATCGGATGGGTACAATGGTACGCCATCAGGATTTGATAATTGTTGCGAAGACGATGCTGGATTAACTCGCTGGGATGTTTTACATGCTGAAGCAAATGCGATATTAAAAGTAGCGCGATCTACGCAGTCTTGCGAGGGAGCTACCTTATATATTACGTTGTCTCCTTGTAAAGAATGTAGTAAATTAATACATCAATCAGGCATAAAAAGAGTGGTATACCACAATGGATATCGCGATGATTCAGGAATTCAGTTTTTAATAAAAGCGGGAGTTGAAGTAGAGCATATCCCTGTATTAGAAGAATAAAATGAAAACGAATACTATTTATTTTCCTGTAATTTTAAGTGCTACTTTGGCGCTGGGGATTGTTATTGGCGGTTTTTTAAATACAGCATCCGAAGATCAGTTTTTAGTAAAAAACAATTCTAAAAATAAACTAAACAAGCTCATTGATTTTATAGATAATGAATATGTAGATGATGTTAATACGGACTCGATTGTAAACCTCACCGTAAATAATATTATGGGACAGTTAGATCCTCATTCTGTTTATGTGCCACCAAGTGAACAAGCGCAGGTAGCCGAGACTATGAAAGGTGATTTTATAGGTATTGGAGTTAATTTTTATATGTTTAATGATTCACTGGCTATAATAAAGCCTGTTGAAAATGGCCCTTCGGCAAAAGCAGGAATAAAAGCAGGTGACCGCATTTTGTATGCTGATAAAACAAAGCTCTTTGGTCGAAAGCTTCCTAGTGATAGTTTGTTTTCTTCACTAAAAGGCGCTGAAGGCTCTGAGGTTGAACTTACAATTTATAGAAAGTCTGAGCATAAACAAATTAAAGTGAAGATTAAACGTGATGTAATTCCGCTTAAAAGTGTGGATGCTGCAATCATGATTAATCCTACGATGGGATATATTAAAATTAACCGCTTTGCTGAGACTACTTTTCAAGAATTTAAAACCGCATTAGTTAGACTTAAGAAATCAGGTGCTAAAACATTAGTGATTGATCTTCGTGATAACGGTGGTGGGTATATGGATGAAGCAATTGCTATTGCAGATGAATTGCTTAAAGACAAACAATTAATCGTTTTCACAAAAAATAAAAAAGGTAAAATTCAAAAAACGTACGCTACTAGCAAAGGTGATTTTGAACAAGGCAACGTGAGTATCTTGATTAATGAAAATAGTGCTTCGGCAAGTGAAATTCTTGCAGGTGCAATTCAAGATAATGACCGTGGGTTGATTGTAGGACGCCGTTCTTTTGGGAAAGGATTAGTGCAACGCGAAATGGATTTCAATGATGGTTCAGCCGTGCGTTTAACCGTGGCTAGATATTATACACCTACAGGTCGTTCGATACAAAAACCGTATGCAAAAGGTGATGAGGCTTCTTATTTTAAAGAGTCAGAATCCCGATTCATAAATGGGGAATTGTATGAGAAAGACAGCATCAAAGTTGCTGATAGCTTGAAATTTAAAACTCCAAAAGGAAAAATAGTGTATGGCGGTGGCGGTATCGTTCCGGATTTATTTGTGGGGCTAGAAGTAGAGCACGGAAATGAAAATACAGTCTATTTAATGCAGTCTGGAATTGTAGGGAACTTTGTTTTTGAACAATTAGATAAAGACCGTAAGGTATTTGCTGGAGTTCCTTTTAATCAATTTGTGGTTAAGATGAATGAAACTGACAAGTATTTTACTATTTTTCAAAAGTTCTTAATTAAGAATGGTTTAGACTTGAAATTGGTAAAAAATAAAGACATTGTGAAACGCTATCTTACAGCAGAATTTGCCAGACAACTCTATGGTGAAAATTACTATTATGATGTGGTGTTAAAAGAAGACGCCATGATAAAAGCATTGCTTAAAAATAGCAAACGCTAATTACTGTTCTCGTTATCCCAGTCTTTTCTAAATCGAATAAGTTCAGTGTCAATTATTTCTTGCGAAGTTTTTAATAAATAATCGGCATCATCAGATAGAATTGGCGGGAAATAAGTGATTTTTATCTCAGTAGTAGGCTTTCCAAAGCATTTCATGAAATGGGGGATAAAACTATCATTACCCACAAAAGCATCCGATTTTACTTTGTAATCAATTGCAACAGGAATAATTGCAGCGTTTATTTGTGTAGCGGTTTTAAAGGAACCATAATTAAATTTTACAGTAGTAGGCAGGGTGTCTGTAGTTCCTTCGGGGAAATTAATCACAGAGTAACCGTCGTTTATTACTTTCTTAATAGTGTCACAAGTTTTTTGCCTACTATCTTGACATTCTCTTTCTACAAATATCACTCCTGATATTTTGCATAAATACCCTATTAAAGGCCAGGAAGCAACTTCTTTTTTTCCTACAGGAAAAGCGTTAAGATGACTAACAATAAGTATGGGGTCAAAATAAGAGCGGTGATTAGCGACAATTAATCCTTGTGTGGTAGGGATATCTCCATAAACAATAGCATGGATTCCTAAAATTTTATTGATGGTTTTAATCAAAAAGTCACGCATTATAAGTGCATTTCGGTTTGTGGTTTTTTCATTCCAAAACAAACTCGCAATGTAAAAGGATAGTGATAAAATAGAAATAAAAATCACAAATACAATTAATCGTATTGTGCTTAATAGTAGTGATAGCATGTGTTGGTTTTATATTGGGAGCCAATATACTGCTATTTTAGTTACTATATTTTTATATGTGGGGATTAACATTTTTATTTAGGCATTTAAATTAAAATGCCATTTAATAAATAGCTAATAAGAAGATTTCTTATAATTTCTCGTTTGTCTTTTCTTCAATTGCTTTAGACATTCTGAAGATTAATAATATTAGTACTGCGCAAAATGAGGCTGCAATACCAATAAATGCAACAATACTGTCTCCTTGAAAAGGATTTTTAAAATCTAGTAAAGTAATGTTGAATACGATAAGTGCCAATGCTAGGAACACTAAAATGTTAGTGAAAATTTTCATAATATGGTATTTTTTATTCTACTTCAATGTGATAATTTTTAATTTTAAACGATTGTTATACAACTGTTTTTAAATATCAAACTATAAGCACATTGGACATTAGGGAGTAAATTTATAAAAAAAAATGTTAGACAAACAAACCTTTAACATTAGCTGCAAATAATTTAACAGCAATCGCTAATAAGACTACGCCAAAAGTCTTTCTAATCACACCTAATCCATTCTCGCCTAACATACGTTCTATCTTAGAAGAAGATTTGAGAACTATGTAAACAACAATAATATTAAGGATAATAGCAATGATAATATTTATGGTGTGAAATTGTGATTTTAAGGATAATAAGGTAGTCATTGTTCCTGCTCCAGCAATCAAAGGAAACGCTAATGGGACAATCGAGGCAGAACTTGCTTCTTCGTCTTTGTAGATCCGTATTCCTAAAATCATTTCTAACGCTAGAAAAAACAATACAAATGCACCTGCTACTGCAAATGAGTGAACGTCAATTCCGATTAGATTTAGAATCTCTTCTCCTACAAATAAAAAGACAATCATTATCAATGCTGAAGTAATAGACGCTTTACCAGATTCTAAGTGTCCAAATTTTGTACGTAAGTCAATAATAATTGGAATAGAACCAATAATATCGATAACTGCAAATAGCACCATACCTACTGTAACTATTTCTCTAAGGTCAATAAACATAAGATTTTTTTAGTTTGCTAAGGTAAACATTTTAGTGAAAAATTGAATAAAATGAGGTTCAAATACAAAATAACAATTGGATTCGCTTTTTGCCTTTAAATTTTTTGAATTTCCTGTTTTATTTTTATGATTTCACGCTCTTTTTACAAATTCTAAGAGTTTGTTTTAAAGATTTAATTCATTTAAAAAGCCCTTTTTAACAATTCCTTTTATCTTAGTTTGTCTATCTTTGCACTTTATAATCACAAGTACACTACCATGTTTCAATTAGGAAAAACCATCGTCTCAGAAGATATATTAGAAAAAGATTTTGTTTGCAATTTGTCTGCCTGTAAAGGTGCTTGTTGCGTAGATGGAGATGCTGGAGCGCCTTTGAGTCTTGAAGAAACAAAAATCCTTGAGGAAATTTATCCTAAAGTAAAACCTTTTTTGAGAAAAGAAGGAATTGCTGCGATAGAGGCACAAGGAACTTGGGTCAATGGAACTGATGGCGATCTTGAAACACCGCTAATTGATAATAAAGATTGTTCATACGTTATTTTTGACGGTAAGACTGCATTATGTGGTATTGAGCAAGCGTACAATCAAGGAATTATTGACTGGAAAAAGCCTGTGTCTTGCCATCTGTATCCTATTAGAGTAAAAGACTTCACTGAATTTGCTGCAGTTAATTATGATAAATGGGACATTTGTGACGCAGCTTGTTCTTTAGGTCAAGAATTAGAAGTTCCGGTCTATAAGTTTGTCAAGGAGGCTTTGATTAGGAAATTTGGTCCAGACTGGTATGCTGAACTGGATAAAGTAGCGCAGGATATGAAGCGCTCTTAAATTATAGCAAATAGATTAGAAAACGATTTTTGTTAGAATTCATTTATTTGAAACTATAAATAGTATCGCCTTTTAAATTTTTATTTTTAAAAAGCGACTTATTTTATATTTGTCAGAATTCTAAAATCCTATATTTTACGGTATTTAACACGTTTTCGGCATTTTTAAATAACTGAAATTCAGCCAATTGTAATTTAAAAGTATTTTCGTATAAATTTTCTATTTGTTAAAAACTCAAGCCGATTGTGGATAAGTTTGGCTTTCTTTTTTGCTTACAAATGACAACCTTTGTAAAGCCCCCAATCATCAAAATATTTGTTGAAATCTCAAAAAAATAAACACAGCAATGTCGCAAATTGAACCAATTTTACAAGAGAATAAAAACCGTTTTGTTATTTTTCCAATCAAGCACCATGATATATGGGAGTTTTATAAATCAATGGAGGCAAGTTTTTGGACTGCAGAAGAAATTGATTTATCGCAAGATTTGAATGATTGGAATAATAAACTGAATGATGATGAAAGGTATTTTATAAAACACATTCTAGCTTTTTTTGCTGCTTCTGACGGGATCGTAAATGAAAACTTGGCAGAGAACTTTGTAAATGAAGTGCAATATGCTGAGGCAAAATTCTTTTATGGTTTCCAAATCATGATGGAAAATATTCATAGTGAGACGTACTCTTTATTAATAGATACCTATGTGAAGGATGAGGCTGAAAAAGATGATTTATTTAATGCTTTAGAAGTTTTTCCTGCGATCAAGAAAAAAGCAGATTGGGCTTTACAATGGATAGAATCTGATTCTTTTGCCGAAAGGTTAATTGCTTTTGCAGCGGTAGAAGGGATTTTCTTCTCAGGTGCATTTTGTTCGATCTATTGGTTGAAAAAAAGAGGGTTAATGCCAGGTTTGACTTTTTCTAACGAGTTAATTTCTCGTGATGAAGGTGTTCACTGTGACTTTGCAGTACACTTACACAACCACCACCTAATAAATAAAGTGCCAAAAGAAAGAATTAGAAGTATAATTGTGGATGCCTTAAACATCGAAAGAGAGTTTATTACTGAATCACTTCCTGTGAGTTTAATAGGAATGAATGCGGTTTTAATGACACAATACCTAGAATTTGTTGCTGATAGATTATTAGTAGAACTAGGTTGTGAAAGAGAATACAATACCACAAATCCATTTGACTTTATGGATATGATTTCGCTTCAAGGAAAAACAAACTTCTTTGAGAAAAAAGTAGCCGAATACCAAAAATCTGGTGTAATGAATACCGATGGTGACGCGCAAAAGATTTCATTTGACGCTGATTTTTAAATCGGTAACTGAGTTAGAAAATTAATAAATACCACATTTAATGGGTGTTTTTGAAAGTAAATTTTTCAAAAGTAACCGTTAGTCAATTTGCTTGCTTCTTTTAGCAACAGCTATTTCTATGCTTTTTTTGTAAGGAAATTAAAGTTGTTATAAGAACAGGGTTGAGCAGCGCCATGTGGTGCACTGTTCTAAAAAATAATACAAATAACAAAAAAAACAGGAAAGGGATTTTCTGTTTTAAAAAAAAACCAAAAGAGTATGTACGTAGTAAAAAGAGATGGTCGTAAAGAGCCTGTAATGTTTGACAAAATCACAGATAGAATTAAAAAACTATGCTATGGTTTGAATGATTTAGTAGATGCTGTGAAAGTGGCAATGCGAGTAATTGAAGGACTTTATGATGGAGTTTCTACGTCTGAGTTAGATAATTTAGCAGCCGAGACTGCTGCTTCGATGACGATTGCGCATCCTGATTATGCACAATTAGCAGCGAGAATTGCAATTTCGAATTTGCATTCTAATACAACAAAATCATTTTCGGAAACAATGACCGAAATGTTTGAATATGTAAACCCAAGAAATGGGCAATATGCGCCATTAATTGCTGATGATGTTTACAAAGTAATTCAAGAAAATGCTGAGTTTTTAGACTCACATATTATTTACAATAGAGATTTTAACTACGATTATTTCGGTTTTAAAACATTAGAACGTTCTTACTTGCTTAAGATAAACGGGAAAATTGTTGAAAGACCTCAACATATGTTAATGCGTGTTTCGGTAGGGATTCACCTAGATGATTTGGAGTCGGTTTTAGAAACTTACGATTTAATGTCTAAAAAATTCTTTACGCATGCAACGCCTACATTATTTAATTCTGGTACACCAAAACCTCAAATGTCCTCTTGCTTTCTTTTAGCAATGCAGGATGATAGTATTGATGGAATTTACGATACGTTGAAACAAACGGCAAAAATTTCGCAATCAGCAGGTGGAGTAGGGCTTTCTATTCACAATGTTCGTGCTACAGGTTCGTACATTCGTGGTACAAATGGAACTTCAAACGGAATTGTTCCTATGTTGCGTGTTTTTAATGATACAGCGCGTTACGTAGATCAAGGTGGTGGAAAACGTAAAGGTAGTTTTGCTATTTATATCGAAACTTGGCATGCGGATATCTTTGATTTCTTAGACTTGAAAAAGAATACAGGAAAAGAAGAAATGCGTGCAAGAGATTTATTCTTTGCCATGTGGACTTCTGATTTATTCATGAAACGTGTGCAAGAAGATGGAAACTGGACTTTAATGTGTCCTAACGAATGTCCAGGATTGTATGATGTATATGGAGAGGAATTCGAAAAAATGTACACTGATTACGAAAAAGCGGGTAAAGGAAGAAAAACAATTAAAGCACATGAGTTGTGGGAGAAAATTCTAGAATCTCAAATCGAGACTGGAACACCATACATGTTATATAAAGATGCAGCTAACCGTAAATCAAACCAAAAGAATTTAGGAACCATTCGTTCTTCAAATTTATGTACAGAGATCATGGAGTATACTTCTCCTGATGAAGTTGCGGTTTGTAACTTAGCTTCGCTGTCATTACCTATGTTTGTTGAAAACGGTAAATTTGACCACGAAGCATTCTATAATGTAACAAAAAGGGTAACGAAAAACTTGAATAAAGTTATCGATAGAAATTATTACCCAGTTGAAGAAGCTAAAAATTCTAACATGCGCCACAGACCAATTGGTCTTGGAGTACAAGGATTAGCAGATGCTTTCATTATGTTGCGTTTGCCTTTTACATCTGATGAAGCTAAGAAACTGAATCAAGAAATTTTTGAAACATTGTACTTTGCTGCTGTTACCGCTTCTATGGAAATGGCTAAAGTTGAAGGTCCTTACTCAACATTCAAAGGTTCACCAATCTCTCAGGGAGAATTCCAGTACAATTTATGGGGAATGAAAGATGAGGAATTGTCAGGCCGTTGGGACTGGGCTTCTTTGCGTAAAGAGGTAATGGAACACGGAGTTCGTAACTCATTATTAGTGGCGCCAATGCCAACAGCATCAACATCTCAAATTTTGGGTAATAACGAAGCATTCGAGCCGTATACTTCTAATGTTTACACCCGTCGTGTATTGTCTGGAGAGTTCATCGTTGTAAACAAGCATTTACTACATGATTTAGTAGACCGTGGTTTGTGGAACGAAACTTTAAAACAAGAATTGATGCGTAACAATGGATCGGTACAAGATTTAGATATTCCGCAAGACTTGAAAGAATTGTACAAAACAGTATGGGAAATGTCTATGAAAGATATTATCGATATGTCACGTCAACGTGGGTATTTTGTAGATCAATCGCAATCGTTGAACTTGTTCATGCAAAATGCAAACTATTCTAAACTAACGTCAATGCATTTCTATGCATGGCAATCAGGATTAAAAACAGGAATGTACTACTTGAGAACAAAAGCTGCGGTTGATGCGATCAAGTTTACCTTAAATAATGATAAAAAAGCAGAGCCTGTTATTGTAGAATCTAAACCAGCTCCTGCGCCTGTAGCAGCTGCGGTAGAGATGACAGCAGACGAATACAAAGCAATGATCGAACTAGCTAAAAATGCAGGTCCAGAGGATTGTGAAATGTGTGGGGCTTAATTAATATATAGAATGATAAAGGCCTCTTAATTGAGGCCTTTTATAAGGAATATGTGATCGAAAAAACACTAATGATGATGAATTGTTATAATTCACATCAATGTGTTTTTATGTCCAAAATTAAACTAGAATGTCTATTGTGTTATTATATGTATGGTATATGCTAGTAGAGTACCAAATGCTTGTATTAATTAACTAAATATCAAAAAAAAATGATAGAAGCTTTTATGTTTTTAGCATTTATGGTTTTGCTTATTGTATTGTTGGTAGTGGCCAAACAAGTTACAAAGTAATATCATAAACAGAGGTAGACTGTCTATCAGATCTAAGTGGTCAAAAATTAATTTTTAATCAGGGAAGTCGTTAGTTTAGCGACGGCGGCTTCTCTTAAATAATCGTTTAAACGAGTTACAAAGATAGATAAATATTGTAGTAAATATGCAACATTCTGTTAATAATTTTTCAAAGTTTTCAACATTCAAAGTTCATAAAAGTTAGTTGTCGATAATAAACATTTTGGTCTAGATATTGGTTACTATTGCTTTGCTCGTGTATATGGAGAATATTTCCCAACAATCTCATAACACTATTAAAAAATACTGTAAAAGTCAACGCCTTCTTGCAGAGTATATTTGTTATATCAAATAACATAATTATGAAAGTAATTCAATATACAAAGCAAATAATCAAGAAAAGCATACATTTAATATATTCTACTTGTATGAATGATTTAATCATCTACTCTAAACAAGCGAGTAATATTGAGCTATTTGTTCTAGCTTTTTTTATAGAGTGCAACAGGCTTTTCATTGCTGATAGTATCCTTATGAATGTACTTCAAAAACAAGTTTTGGTAAAATTATCGAACTATTGGAATAGGAATAGCAAACTAGCAAACGCTAATTGGATAGAAGTTAAAAACACAACCAATGAACTATTGAGTAATAATAGGATCTTTAATGGCTTGTACCATAAGGACAATATTATTAATCAATAAATTTGAATTAATCATTTTTTTTCGAATAAAGCACTTTAAAAAGTGTGTGTTTTCTACAAAATAAAACTATTTTTAGGGTAGCTAAAACCCAGGAATTGAAAACAATAACCCATGTAGAAAGCATTGAAACATTTGGTTTGTCTATCAAAATAACAACTTCGCAAACTCAAAACGCAATCCTAATCCAAAAACATTGGATGCATTTCAATACCGAGATACAACGATTAAAACTCAGCCAAAATACAGCTAATTGGGTGAAATATGGTTTTACTTATAAAGTCAGCGAAAAGTATTTCTATTGTGCTGCAATTCCGTTTTCAGGACAACAACTACCAGAAAATTTTCAGCGCTTATCCATTCCCAAAGGAGTATATATCGTATTTGAACATGCTGGAAAAATGGATGACATCAAAAACACCATTTATATGATTTATAAAGTTGAATTATCAAAAGCAATAGTTCAAGTAGAAGACCATTTAAAAGTAGGCTTCATTCATTTCGAAAAATATGATTCTCGTTTTAATTGGAATAATCCACAATCTGTATTTGAAATTCATTTGCCTTTAAAATCAAGTTCAGGTTTTAAATTAATGTCATGAGTATTTATAATATAATCGAATAATAATTCGCTATATTTGAGAAGGTTATGTTTTTATAAATTATTGTGCTATTTAATATAATTTCTATGGAAAATCAATCTTTTAAAATTACAGATAGTCTTTTTGCTTCACAAAGCCAACGACTATTAAATGCTATAATCGATTCCCTTTTTATTTACATTCTTATTTTAAGCGCTGGAACGACTATTGTTTTGGTAGCTGAAGCCATGAATAACTTTATTCTTTCAAGCTGGGTGGAAGAAATGAGTATTCCTGAAATTGTTTTTTATAGCTTGTTAATATTGTTTTTGTATTACTTTTTGACCGAAGTTTATTTTTCACGAACAGTAGCCAAATTGATAACTAAAACCATAGTTGTAAACTACGATGGCTCAAAACCAACAATTAAAATGATTTTCATCCGGACTTTAAGTCGTTTTATTCCTCTAGAGGGATTGTCCTATTTAGGATCTGTGCCTAGAGGTTGGCACGATGTATTATCACGAACTTATGTGGTTCAAAAAAAGGAATTCTTAAAGAATAAAGCTTCTTTTCAAAATGCTTGATAAGTATTTTTACAACAATTCGTTTTTGATATTATATTTGTGATAATCAATATTAATTCAGATAATTATAGAAATCAAGGGTTTGTCAAAGTATGGTTTTAAATAATATAAACCCCTATTGAATCCTATCTCAATAGGGGTTTGCTTTTAGGTTTTGTTATACTGTAATAGTAGTTTCAGCATTAACTCTCATTTGTTTGGCGGCGTTCACCATTTCGATTAATGCCTTCTTGGTTTCGTCCCAGTGACGTGTTTTTAAACCACAATCAGGATTTACCCACAGTTGATCTACAGGAATTACTGCTGCGGCTTTCTCTAATAAATCAACCATTTCTTGGCGTGATGGAACACGAGGAGAGTGTATGTCATATACTCCAGGACCTATTTCGTTAGGATATTTAAAATCAGCAAAGGCATCTAATAATTCCATTTGTGAGCGCGAACATTCAATCGTGATTACATCGGCGTCCATAGCAGCAATATTTTCAATGATATCATTAAATTCACTGTAGCACATGTGGGTATGAATTTGGGTATTGTCACTCACACCACTAGCCGAAATTCTAAAAGCCTTAATCGCCCAATCTAGATACGTCGCCCATTCTTCTTTTCGCAAAGGCAGTCCTTCTCTAATGGCTGGTTCGTCGATTTGGATTATTTTAATTCCTGCTTTCTCTAGATCGACTACTTCATCACGAATAGCCAATGCAATTTGAGTGCAGGTTACCGATCTTGCTTGGTCATTACGTACAAACGACCACTGCAAGATGGTTACTGGTCCGGTAAGCATTCCTTTAACCCATTTTGGCGTAAGCGATTGTGCAAACTCAGCCCATTTTACAGTCATGGGTTGTGGTCTCGATACATCACCGTAAATTACGGGAGGCTTTACACAACGGCTACCATAGCTTTGAACCCAACCGTTTTTTGTAAAAGCAAATCCGTCCAGTTGCTCCCCAAAATACTCTACCATATCATTACGCTCAAACTCGCCATGTACAAGAACATCAATTCCTGATTCTTCTTGAAAACGAATCGTTTCTTCTGTTTCTTTTCGGATAAGACCATCATACGCTTCTTGTGATAATTCTCCTTTTTTAAACTTGGCTCTCCAGCTACGTACTTCAGGAGTTTGTGGAAACGAACCTATAGTTGTCGTAGGAAATAAAGGCAGTTGCAAGGCATCAATTTGAAGTTGTCTTCGCACAGAGAACGGATTGTTTCTTTGTGAGTCTTCAGTGGTAATCGCAGCAACTCTTTCTTTTACGGCTGCGTTATGAATGATGGTGGCTTTCTTTTTATTGTCGTTTGCAAGCGTATTTTCTTCAAATAAGGCTTGATCATAATCAGTGATTTCTCCCGATACCAGATTGCGAAGCACCACCACTTCGTTTATTTTTTGTTTGGCAAAAGCCAACCATTGTTTCACTTCGGCTGTTAGAGTTGCCTCGTTAGTTTCTAGATCTAAGTCGCAAGGGGAATGAATCAAGGAACAAGATGGCGCAATTAAAACGCGATCAGCACCAAGGGCATCTACCGCCTTTTGAATTAGCGCTACTGATTTTTTGAAATCGTTTTTCCAAATGTTTCTTCCATCTACAACGCCTAGAGAAAGCGAGGTTGTTTCGGCTAATAGATTAGATTCTAAAATATCATCTAGTTGCAAAGGGCAACGCACTAAATCTAAATGGAAAGTGTGGACGGGTAGGGATAAGGCTGTGGCCAAATTTTCTCCAAAGCAATCAAAGTAGTTGGCTAGAATGATTTTTATTTGAGGGAATTTCTCGTTTATTTTTGTGTACGTATGCACTAAAGCAGCTCGCTCAACATCAGTAAGATTTAAGGCCAGGAATGGTTCGTCAAACTGTACGTAGGCTACTTTTTCGTCCTGTAGTTTTTGTAAAATTCCGAAATAAACTGGCAGTAATTTTTCGATAAGGTCAATGCTATGAAAGCCTTCTTGCTTTTCTTTTCCCAGTAGCAAGTAAGAAACGGGTCCTATAATTACCGGCTTAGTTTCAAAACCAGCAGCTTTTGCTTCTTTATATTCATCTATAATTTTATTAGAAAACAATTTGAACTCTTGATCTTTTGTGAATTCAGGTACGATATAATGGTAATTGGTATCAAACCACTTCGTCATTTCCATGGCTACAACATCTTGTCCTTCTTTTTGTGCTCCTCTTGCCATAGCAAAATACAAATCGAGAACCGAATTCTCTTTCGCGAAAGCGGCATACTGCTCCGGAATCACTCCTAATGTTAACGATAAATCCAACACCTGATCGTAAAAAGAAAAATCATTTGACGGAATCAAATCAATGCCTGCTTGAGATTGTAGTCTCCAGTTAGCTAACCTAATCTCTTTACCAACAGTTAAAAGGGCATCAGCAGTAATTTGACCAGACCAGTATAGTTCACTTGCTTTTTTTAATTCTCTGTTGCTACCTATTCTTGGAAATCCTAAGTTGTTTGTTTTCATGTTTTTTAGTATTTATTTCTTTACAAAGGTATGCGCTTAGTGTTTATTACTTAATTTTGTATTATAACTAAGTAATAAGAACTGAATAAGGTGTTTTAAGCAGTATTTTTTATTGTTTAGGAACTAAAAAGAGAACACCAACAGTAAAAAACGCTATGGAAAATTTAGACACAACTGATTTGCAGATATTAAAACACCTGCAAGAAGATGCTCATATCAACATAAAAGACTTGGCAGCGAAGTTATTTTTAACGGCTACTCCAGTTTACGAACGCATTAAGAGATTAGAGAAAGACGGCTACATTATGAAGTACGTCGCTTTATTAGACAAGCAAAAAATGAATTTAGGAATGATCGTTTTTTGCAATGTTCGTCTAAAAGAACACGCACGCAATGTAGGAAGTAATTTTGTTAGAGATATTGTAGCGCTTCCTGAAATAATCGAATCGTACAATATTGCAGGTGATTATGATTTCATGCTGAAAATATTAGTCAAAGACATGGTGAGCTACCAAGATTTTGTAATGAATAAACTCTCTACAATTGAAAACATAGGGAATACGCAAACCATATTTGTGATGGGCGAGATCAAGCACAGTACTGCTTTAAATTTTTAAGCAAAAAAAAGCTGTTAGAAAATTACCTTTCTAACAGCTTTTAAATTTTATAAACGCAGCATATTACAAGGCCGTAAACGGGTTGTTGCCATCATTAATTTGCTCAACAGATTGTCCTACTTTAACATTATCTAATTTTAAATCAAACAATCCTCTATGCATGGTTGCAATTCTAAGTCCGCTCGGGAAGGTCGTCCAGTCCTCCCAACTTGCCTCGATACCACCTATAGGAATAATTCCTACCCACATTTGCCATGCTCTAGGTAAATAATCTGCATCCAGTAGCCACAAGTAAGAGTCTCCCGGTGTGCTGCCTCCAGAGGCATAAGTAACTAATAGTGCATCTTGATTGCCTATTTTTACAATGCTTCTTGTAGTGCCTAAATCGCGTAATTTAAACGGAGCTACTAACCAGAATGAATCGTTATTAAAGTAATCATTTGCTTTTTTAATAGCGGCTGTTTTATCGTCTCCTGTTAGCAATTGTTCATTATCATAAGCAATCCCTTTTAAGGTTTGGTTGTTATAAATAACCGTTTTGCCATCCCATTTCACTTGTACATTATTATTGGCTTTGTCCCATAAGTAATGATGTTCTCCTCTAAAGGTAAACGAAATTGCCGCTGTAGTCTCCCATGCTTTTTGATTAATCTCAAGCTGAATTTTGTTGGTAAGCGCTTCGGCTTTTGAGCCACGCTCTCCTTGAGGAATAGGCTTGCTAGCGAAATAGGAGAAACCAAGTAATAAAACGATAATAACCAACAGAATGACTGCGATTATTTTAAATATTTTTTTCATTATTTTTAATTGTGCTACTTTATTAATGCGTTTCAAAAGTACTAAAATAAGCGCATTACTAGAAAATTCTTTTTTAGTATTTTGCGCAAACAAAAAGAGCTCAACGCTATAGCGTCAAGCTCTTTTAGGACAATTTGTAGTGGTGGTAATTAACTATTTGTATTGTAATTATTTAATTGCAGCCCACTTGCTGTCAATTGCTGAAAGGTATTTAGATTCATCTTTGTTCCAAATATCTAATGTGTTCACTTTAGCTCCGTTTATGTCGCCATTAAAAAACAAGTATAATTTATTGTCAACCACTTTAAACGTTTCAGGATTGATAGAGAATTTTGAGTCTTTTTCAGCTACACCCCAAGCGCAGTAACCGTTTACTTGTGGTAAGTATTTTTTAGGATTTGCTTTAAAAGCTTTTGCATTTTCTTTTGACGTAAAGTAATAAGTAACCTTTTCGTTTTGTTCTGCAAAATTAACGGTTCCTTTCATTGGTTTGTGGTCTTTTTGGTATGAAACGACATCATATCCACCTATAGCCAAACCTGATTTGTCAATAGCATCTACTTGTGAAAATACTCCGTTTGAAAATAAAGCAATAAATGCTACTACTAATGTTGATTTTAAATTTTTCATGTTTTTGATTTTAATTATTTCTATTTGTAAGGTTGTAATGCTGTTGTATATTAAGCTGTAACCGCTTCTGTAATTAGCTCCTTGGCACTTTCAATATTCCACTCGCCTTCAATCATGCGGTGTACGTAGCAGGCATCGGCTTGTTTTAATAATTCTGCTTTTTGTTCAGCAGTTAGGTCGCCTTCAATTTTGATTTTTGCGGTAACGTTAGAGGTTAGTTTACCACCTTCGCCACGCTTTACATTAAGTTCAAACTCGCCATCTACTTCACCTATCGTCCAGTTATTTTTTCTGGCAATGTATCGCACCGTTGCCACTTTGCACATCGCAATACTGGATAAGATTAAATCCTCTGGTGAGAACCCTAGATCAGTTCCTTTGCTATTTGCAGGCTCGTCACCCACAATCGCATGTCTACCGTTTGTAATCAATGATTGGTAACCCGTTGGAAGGTTTTTGATGTTTATTTTCTTTCCCATGATCTTATCCTTTTATAATGTTTTTCAAATGGCTACCCATCACTGATGCACTTTGTACTCCGTTTTGACTACCTACAATTTCTCCGTTTTTAAAGTAAAATAATGCCGGGATGCTTCTCACTTTAAACTGTGCTGCAAGCTCTGGACTTTTGTCTACATTGATTTTCGAAATCACTGCTTTACCGTCAAAGTTATTTGCTAATTCTTCAAGGGCAGGATGCAAAGCTTTACATGGTCCGCACCAGTCAGCAAAAAAGTCTACTAGTACGACATCGTTATTATTAATGGTAGCTTCAAAATTGGTTTTATCTAAATGTTGTATCATCTTAATGGTTTTTATATTGTATACCAATACGATTTATAAAAAATCCCAATTGTCAGTTCGAACGGAGTCGAGAACCACGAGAACATCTTCACTGCGCTCGATGGGACAAAATGGTATTGGTTTTAATGAATGAATTAAAAATTATAGTGCTGGAGCAAGTGGAAAGTCAATTGCAAAATCAGCTAGGTTATGAATGTAATTGCTAATGATTTTATCACCTACAACAACCACTACATCAATCATATTTACTTCAGTATAACCAGCTTCAAAAAAAGCAGTTTTAGATGCAGGAGTTGCTTTTCCTCTGTTTTCAACCACTGATGCTGTAAATTTTACTAGTGCGTCTAGTTTACTATCAAAAGCAGCAGATCCTCTACGTAATTCAAGAACTTGCTCATCAGTAAAACCATTCATTTTTCCTAAAACAGTATGTGCTGATTGGCAATAATTACAACCATTTATTTGGCTAGTGATCAAGTTTACTACTTCTCTCTCTTTAGCTTTTAAGCTACTTTTTCTGTTTTGAAGCGCTAAATAATCTCCTAAAGCCGTTTCGCTTTTTGCGAAATAAGCATATAAATTAGGAACAAATCCTAATCCTTTTTCTAGGTTATCAAAAATTGCTTGATTATTTGCTGATACTTCTTCTCTTGTTGGTACGTTGAAATTTGACATGATTTTTTATTTTTTGTGAATTAATAATTATATAAATAAGTTGCTTTCGTTACAGTAGTAATCGGTGATTGCCATATTCTGACAAAAATCTGCTTGAGTTACTGCAATCAATTGCGGTAATTTTTTTGTTTGATTCAGGTTAAAAGCATTTTTAAATCCTGAAATAAGTGTTTGTATTGTTCTCATAATTCGTTGTTTCAGTTTGATGGTACAAAGGTGCGACGAAAGAAGACCTTTAAGTTAGGTCGCTTTTCCCGTAGAGTTGTTCATTCTTCCCTTTTGGTGTTTTTTCGAGTAAAAAACGAAGTTTTTGATAGTTTTAGGAGCAGAAAGTGAAGTGCTTTCAAGAAAATCCGTCCCGCTTTCCGTTGCAATCTTTTGATTTTTAAGAAAAAATAAAAAGGATTTCCACTGCAATCGGGGCTAAGTGATGGCGATTGGTTTTTTATGAGCGATGTGAGAGGAGAAGAAAATAGTGTAAAAGTCAGTGACGGAGAATATATATACTGTTAAGTTTTTTTTTAGCTCACACATATTTATATTATTATATATCCGTAGTCGTTTTGATAATTATTATTATAAAAAAATTCAGATTTGTACAAAAAAATAAATATATTTGGGAAATAGTATAAATTAGAAAGCCATTGATAATTTGCCTTTAATCCGGTGTTTACGCTAAGGTTTATTAGAATTTGTATTTTTTTTAACGGGGGAATTATAGTATTTTGTAATAATATAGAATTTTGAGGCTATGTTTCAGTCGGAAATAAATGTAAATTTGCAATATTATAAAAGTAAAAAATGGCAAAAAGTAAAGCAAGGAACATCACAGAAAGGACTATTAAAAGATTGTATGCATTATCAGGCAATCAATGTACTTTTCCTGATTGTAATATTACTTTGCTAAGTTCAGGTAGTGAAATCAATTTTTCTAATATTTGTCATATAGAAGCAGCCGAACCTGGAGGTCAAAGATATAATTCTATTTCAAATGATGATTATCGTAGGAGTTATGAAAATTTAATGCTTTTATGTGCAAATCACCATTTGGAAACAAATGATGTTGTTGTATACACAGAATCAATTCTTCAAGAGATGAAGAAAAATCATGAAGCTAAAATTCTCAAATTAATATCAGGAAGTAATATTCTTATAAAAAACCCATCTGCTTTAAATATTATTGTTGGTTTTGTGGGAAATCGAATATTTGATGATACAATTACAGAAGAGCCTACTAATGCACCTGACACAGCAGATAAAATTTTATACAATAATGTTATTCTATTCAAACCAATAATTCAGGAATATGCTGTTTATCAAGGTAAATTAAATAAACTTTACGAGGAAATTGAGAAACAAGGCTCAACAAGAAAAGAATTTGTACTTCAAAATATTAAATCTATTTACCTTAAAGAAAAAGGGAAATACAAAGATTTAGAAGAGATAAGAGCAAATGCAGATATTATAATAGAGAGTGTTGAAAATGAACTTTGGAAAAATATTGAAAATTCTAGTAATCCAATTTCAGATTTACCAATTGAGGCTATTAAAATTGGATTATTGATAATAATGGTTGACGCTTTTATGCGTTGTAATATTTTAGAAGAGCCACCAAAATTATGATAGTAAATAAAAACATAAACCCCGAAAGAGATTTATATTACTTGGGAGGAAAAGTAATTGAGGTCCTCAGTGTATTTACTAGTAATGAAATTGATTATTTTGATTTATTTTTTTCAGTAAACAAATCAAACAAGATTTCATTAAAATTATATTCGTTAGTTTTAGATTGGCTATTTATTTTAGGAGTTATTAAAAAAGGTAATAAAGGATTGATAATAAAATGTTTTTAAAGCAACTCATTATACAAAATAAGAATACTATAATTAGAGATATTCCCTTTCATAAAGGAATAAATTTAATTGTAGACGAACGTCCTGAAAGTATCCGTCAAAAAACAGATACGGGAAATAGTATTGGAAAAACGACAGTTTTAAGACTAGTCGATTATTGCTTTGGTGGAGATGGGAAAAACATTTATCAAGACACCGAATTTAATAAGCAACCTAATACAACAATTGAAAACTTTTTAAAAGATAATGAAATTATTATTACTGTTGTTTTGGTTGATAATTTAGATGTCTCAAAAGAAGAAGTTGTCATTAGAAAAAATTTTCTAGCTCGTAATAAAAAATTACAAGAAATTAATGGAGAGAATTTTATTGACAACAAAGTATTTGATAAAAAATTAAAAGAAGTAATATTTAAATCGGAAGTAGATAAACCTACTTTTAAGCAAATTATATCAAAGAATATTCGGGATGAAAAAAATAAGATGGCAAATATTGTCAAAGTATTAAATTCATTTACTCGAATTGAAGAATATGAAGCTCTTTATCTATTTTGGTTAGGGATTAATACCGATAGTCATAACCAAAAAGAATTATTATCAAAAGAAAAAACTAGAGAAGAAAATTTTCAAAAAAGATTAAAAAAGGATGGAGAACTTTCTTTAATTGATCAACAATTAATTCTACTCAATGCAAAAATTGAGGAATTAAATCGAAGAAAAAATAAATTTAATCTCAATGAAAATTATGCTGCTGATGTTGATAAATTAAATGATATAAAATCCAAATTAAATAGAAGTGCAACTGAGTTAAGTAGATTGGAAATAAGAAAAGATCTAATTAACGAAAGTAAGGAAGATTTAGAACAAGAATATACGCAAATAGACACTAGTCAAATAAAATCTCTTTACGAAAAAGCAAAATCGCTAATCTCAAATATTCAAGTTTCTTTTGAAGATACGGTGAAGTTTCATAATGATTTAATTTTTGAAAAATTAGAATATATTACGAAAGAACTTCCTGAGATAGAACAACAAATACGGAAAATAAAATCTGAAATCATTCTCCTTCGTAAAGAAGAAGATGCATTAATAGAAACTTTAAATAAATCTGCTTTAGTTGAAGATTTCGAAAAAACAATTTTAGATTTAAACAAGCAGTTTGAACGAAAGGGAAACTTAGAAGAGCAAAAAAGACTATGGCTTTACTCACAAGGAAAGTTAGCTGAAATTGATGATAATTTGAATACAATTAATCAAGGTATTTCATCAAAAGATAGTCAAATACAAAATAGGATAACAGAATTTAATAAATATTTTTCTGTGATGTCAAATAGACTTTATGGCGAAACCTACTTGTTAAGTTCTCAAAAAAATGAAAAAGGATACGAACTAATCGTAACAAACCTTGAGGGGAATCCAAGTACTGGAAAGAAAAAAGGGCAAATAGCTGCCTTTGATTTTGCTTATATTGAATTTGCAGACGGGCTTGACATAGAGTGCTTGCATTTTATTATGCACGACCAATTAGAAACTATTCACGATAACCAATTAAATACAATTGTAGAGGTTGCGAATAGCATCAATGGTCAATATATTGTACCTATCTTAAGAGATAAAATACCTTCAAATATTGACATCAGCGAATTTGAAGTCTTATCGTTATCTCAAAACGACAAACTGTTCAGGATATAAAAACAAAACCCAAACAAAACCACAAAACGTCCTAGCCCGGATAGAAGCGGCATCCTTTTATGCTGGGGTTCAGCATAAAAGATAGAGCGGATAGCCGGATTGGCTCCTGAAAAAACAGATTTATAAAGCCTTTTTAAAATCGGATGGGGAAACGCCTTCTGCTTTCTTGAAAAACCGGCTGAAGGACTGAATGTCTTCATAACCTATTTCGTAAGCGATCTCTTTGATACTTTTGTCGGAATAGCGCAATAGGCGGCGTGCTTCAAGGATGGTGCGGTCTTGAATGATCTGTAAAGGCGATTTTTCGTTGTATTTTTTGAATAAATTCGATAAGGTTTTCGGACTTTTATTCAGCATTTCGGCGTAATCAGCGACTTGGTGTTTGGTTTTAAAATTGCTTTCAACTAAGTAGTTGTATTCGCGAACAATATCCAATTGTTTTTTGTCAAATGTCGTTAACTCTGTTTGCTCTTTGTACACGCGAGTGCATAATATGAGCAGGCGTTTGAGCATCATTTGTAGCATATCGTTTTGCAAATCGTCTTTAGAAACCATTTCGATGGCAAACATTTTCCAAAGAATATCAAATTTTTCTAACTCGGCATCGGGAATCGCGATTTTTGGAAATTGTGACGCTCCAAAAAATAAAATACCCTTGCAACCAACTTCGCTATCGTGATCTGCAATGCAGTAAAACGCTCTGTTGAACCGAATTAATCGCGCACTGTTTACACTTAAAACCTCTACTTTATGGTACTCGGTTAAGAACAAAACCGAATTTGTCGGGAAGGTATGCTCGCTACCGTCTACTTTAATTTTTAATTCATCCAAAGCCCAAATAACAGTCAAACCATCCGTGATTTTTTCTTTGAGTAAATCACAATTGGTATTGTCAATTTCGGCTAAACGTATGAATTCATTGAGTTGACCTGTGTAGAGCATAACTTTTTTTATAATTTTAAAATGGCGTTGGCAGTATTCTGGGCAGCAATTACAGCGCCTTCCATATAGCCGGGATATTGATTGGCTGTTTCTGTGCCAGCAAAAAACAAGCGATTATCGCAATACGATTCCCTAAATAAAGGATGACCGTTGTTTTGATGCGGATACATAAAACCTAGTTGCTTCGCGCTTTTGGTGGCTGTTTCCTTTGCCCAAACTGTTTCATGATAAGACGTAAAGTCAAGCGATTCCTGACCAAATATTTTCTCTAATTGTGTTTTTAGTTTTGCCAAGCGCTCTTCTTGAGTGTACATTTCCATTCCGGAACTGATAAAACCACAAAGCGCAAATTTGTTCAAGGCCGCATTAGACTGATCGTAAAACTCCGTTATCGGGCCCACATTACTAAATAATGTGCCTGAAAAATTCTTGTTGCGCCAAAAAGGTTCGGCATAAACAAAAGCTACTTTAATAGAATCTTGCATCCAAGTATGGGTGTTTTCGGCAATAGCTGTGAGTTTTTGTGGCAACTCAGGAGTAATTTTAATATCATGTGTAAACAAGGCTTGCGGTAGCGTCGAAATCACATAATCAGTCTCGAAAGTTTTGTCAGGAGTGGTGATTTTTATTCTTTCGTTTTCAAAATCGATAGTCGTAACCGGTTCGTTCAAATGGATAGAGACAGCAGTCAATTTAGAATGAATAGTGTCGATTAGTTGGCTTGTTCCACCAATTACGCGGTAACTCGGACTGTTTTGTGGAATCTGGATTTCCTGAGCCGGAGCAGTAGAAAAAGGTTCGAAATACGATGTTCCTTGCATGAATTGCTCAAAATAATCCAAGTTTAATTCAGCTAAGAGGTTTCTAAAATGCACATGAGTTTCTTGAAACCAAGTAGCGCCCATTTCTACTTGAGCAGTAGCCGAGTTTATAGTGTGAATGCGGCCGCCAATACGCTCTCTGGCTTCAATAATTTCAATTTCGAAGCCTTTATTTTGTAATCGATAAGCTGTTAGTAATCCGCTTAATCCTGCGCCTAGTATGGTGATTTTTTTAGTCATTTTATAAAATGTAATTGCCTGTAAAAATACACGCTATTTCAATAAAATGTGGTTTTTGATTATCATTTTTTTGAATGGAACTATTAGAAACCAGAATAAGTAGCAGCTGTTTTTTAATAGGCTTTGATAAAACCGCCGAAAGCTATTTTATGTTCTTGCTATTTCTTTATCTTTGAAAAATAATCCAATTATTCAAATTCGAAACACACAGTATGAACTGGGAACAACTTTTATCACTAAAAAGACAAGGCGACACAAGCAAACGATTACGTATTGAACAAGATGATACCCGTTTAGGTTTTGAAGTAGATTATGATCGTATTGTTTTTTCGGCAGCTTTTAGAAGTTTGCAAGATAAAACGCAGGTGATTCCGCTTTCAAAAACCGACTTTGTGCACACTCGTTTGACGCACAGTTTAGAGGTTTCGGTAGTGGGGCGTTCTTTAGGACGATTGGTTGGGAAGAAAATAATTGAGAAATACCCACATTTAAAAGAAGTTCACGGCTATCACATGAACGATTTTGGAGCTATTGTTGCTGCTGCATCTTTGGCGCATGATATTGGGAATCCTCCTTTTGGACATTCTGGTGAGAAAGCCATTGGTGAGTATTTTTCTATTGGAAACGGAAAACAATATAAAGACCAATTGGCACCCAAAG
The DNA here is from genome assembly GCF_013294005.1 of Flavobacterium gelidicaeli. Classification (GTDB taxonomy): domain Bacteria; phylum Bacteroidota; class Bacteroidia; order Flavobacteriales; family Flavobacteriaceae; genus Flavobacterium. The sequence goes on along the minus strand of NZ_JABSNK010000001.1, from coordinate 469,789 downwards.
AATGGCAAGATTTAATTGATTTTGAAGGAAATGCCAACGGATTTGCAGTTTTGTGTAGTTCTCGCCCTGGTGTTCTAGGAGGAGTTAGACTTACGTATGCTACTCTTGGTGCTTTTATGAAATACCCAAAAGAAAGCTTGCCTAAAAAACCAACAAAAGATATTGCAGATAAAAAATACGGTTTCTTTCAAACAGACAAGAAGTTTTTTGAAGATGTAGCTGCAGAACTGGGAATGATTCCCAATAAATCTGGAAATGATATTGGATTTGAAAGGCATCCACTGGCTTATTTAGTCGAGGCTGCAGATGATATTTGTTATACCATTATCGACTTTGAGGACGGAATAAATCTAGGGTTAGTCTCGGAGGATTTTGCTTTAGAATATTTGATTAAATTAGTAAAAGACAGTATTGATACTTCTAAATACAAAACATTAGAAACTAAAGAAGACCGCATCAGTTATTTGCGCGCATTAGCTATTGGTAGTTTGATTAACGATGCCGTAAAAGTGTTTGTTGAAAATGAAGAAGCAATTTTGAACGGGAAATTTCCTTTTGCTTTAACTGATAAAAGTAAGTACAAAGCACAGATGGATGATATTATCAAGATCAGTGTGAATAATATTTATCAAAGTCGTGAAGTAATCGAAAAAGAGATTGTAGGCTATCAGATTATTCAAACTTTATTGGATAAATTTATTACTGCTTATGATAATAAATTTAATGGCAAAGCGTCTAATTATGATGAATTAATCTTAAAAATGCTTCCTGAAAAACACCATATAGAAAAAGAAAATCTCTACGAAAGATTGTTGCATATTTGCCATTACATCTCTTTGTTAACAGATGGAAATGCCTTGGAATTATTTAATACTATTAATGGTAAAAAAGGGGTGTAAGCTTAAAAAGCATAAGTGATTCCCACGCCTAATACTTGCTTAAGTTGAAGTTTAGGGCCAACAGTAACTTGAACGCCCTCCACTTCTTCTTTAGCTTTAATGTCGTCATCATAAATAATGTGTGCGCCAATGTTTGTTTTTACATGGTTGTTAACTACTAATTCTACTAACAAATCGTTGTCGATGTCAATATTTCCGAAATGGTTGATATAGTCAGAATATAAACTTATCCTATTTTCAAGGGTTATGTTTTTTGCGATTTCTTGTTTGTATAAAGCTGTGACTAAAAAACCAAGTTCAATTTTGGATTTTTGTCCAGGAGTCAATAGGTTTCCGTCTGTATCATAAGTAGCTTTTACAACACCAAAAGTACCTAAGTCAGCCAGGCGTTGGTCCAATACAAAAGTCATTTTTGAAGTAAAAGGAGAGATATAGAGCATTCTGCTTTTTTCTTTGTTAGCATATTCAGCTCCAACACCTGCAAATAAATAGGCTGGTGCAAATGGCTTAGAAACGGCTGTATTTGTATTTGGGTATGAATATCCGTTGGTAAACTGCGTATTGAAATTCAATTTGGCTGTATGGTACCAGTTAGACAAGGTGTCTTTACGATATCCAAAAGCAGTGTTGTATTGAAAGACATCTTCCGTTTTTCGAACTTCTATTCCGTCTTGTTTGTTTAAACCGTAGCGCATTACTAATTCATTTGTCCAGTTGTAGTTTTCTTGAGTGTAAACACGGGTAAATTTTGACTTTAACAAACCTGAAATTGAACTTGTTCCCCCAGCACTCCAATTTAAAAAGGCAATTTCTGAAATGTCAAATCCCACTTGGTTTTTCTTAACCCAATGACTAAGAGTATCACGCTGTGCTGTAACTCTAGGGACTTGCTTGGTAGTAATTATTTTTTGAGAAAATACAGTTGACGAAAATAGGAATAATAAACAGAGAGAAAAAGGTACTTTAGACATAGGTTAGTTAGTTAGAAGACGCAAAATAATTATTTTGATTTTCTTGAAAAAATTATTTCCAAATTTTTAACGTCGATTTTGCAATATTGTTGCAACTCAAAAACCGTTCCATGTTCAATAAATTCATCTGGAATCCCCATTTTAGTTATACTTGTATGGTATTTGTTTCTCGATGCAAATTCTAATATTCCACTTCCAAAACCGCCAGTAACCGCCCCGTCTTCTATAGTGATTATTTCTTTAAAATTACTAAATATTTTGTGTAGTTCTATTTCATCTAAAGGCTTAATAAAAGGAAAATCATAATGAGCTATTTTTTCAGAATTTGAACTATTTGCTAAAGCTTGAATTACGTTATTTCCAATTGTTCCTGTTGATAAAACGGCGATATCAGTTCCTGTTTTTAAGCAAGCAGATTTTCCAATTTCGATTTTTTCGTATTTCCCAAAATTATTTTGTTTCCAATTAGAAAATTGACCGCGCCCTCTTGGGTAGCGAATTGCAATAGGATTTTGTAAACCCAGTTGTGCGGTGTATAAAATATTTTGAAGGGCTATTTCATTTAACGGTGCGTAGATAATTAAATTGGGAACGCAACGTAAATAAGCAATATCATAAACGCCGTGGTGTGTAGCACCATCTTCACCCACTAAACCAGCACGATCTAAGCAAAATATAACGGGTAAGTTTTGTAAAGCAACATCATGTATTACTTGATCGTAGGCACGTTGTAAAAAAGTCGAGTAAATGTTACAATACACAATCATGCCTTGCGTGGCCATACCAGCCGCTAATGTAACAGCATGTTGCTCTGCAATTCCCACATCAAAAGCACGCTCTGGTAAAGCTTCCATCATGAACTTTAGGGAACTTCCAGACGGCATTGCAGGAGTGATTCCGATGATTTTTTTATTCTTTTGAGCCAAATCTAATACGGTCAAGCCAAAAACATCTTGGTATTTTGGAGGGAGATGCTCTTCTGACTTCAAAATTATTTCTCCCGATTTCGCATCAAATTTTCCAGGAGCATGGTATTTTACCTGATCTTCTTCTGCTTGTTTTAAACCTTTTCCTTTAGTGGTAATCACGTGAAGAAATTTAGGTCCTTTTATTTTTTGTAATCGTTTTAATTCTTTAATCACCGCATGAATATCATGCCCATCTATAGGTCCTGAATAATCAAAGTTTAGCGACTTCATCATGTTATTCTGCCTCGGATTTTTACCGGTTTTTACAGCAGTTAGATAATCTTTTAAAGCACCAACACTCGGGTCAATTCCGATGGCGTTATCGTTAAGAATAACTAATAAATTGGCGTCAGTAACACCAGCGTGATTCAAGCCTTCAAACGCCATTCCAGAAGCTATGGAGGCATCGCCAATCACTGCAATGTGTTGTTTGTGAAAATCTCCTTTTAAATTGGAGGCAATCGCCATTCCTAATGCTGCCGAAATTGAAGTAGAGGAGTGGCCTACGCCAAAAGCGTCGTAAATACTCTCGCTTCTTTTGGGAAAACCAGAAATTCCGCCTAACCGTCTATTGGTGTCAAAATTTTCTCTTCTACCAGTCAATATTTTATGTCCATATGCCTGATGGCCTACATCCCAAATCAACAAATCCTCGGGAGTATTGAAAACATAGTGTAAGGCAATGGTTAGTTCTATAACGCCTAAACTAGCGCCAAGATGGCCTTCTTTTACAGAAACAATATCTATGATGAAATTGCGTAATTCTTGCGCCAATTGAGGAAGTTGCGCTTCGTCTAGTTGTCGTAAGTCTGCGGGGTAATTAATGTTTGAAAGTAAATTATCTGACATGAAGCAAATGTACGATTTGAAATCGTATTTTTGTAATCGATAAAAAAGTTGTTTCACAAAGAATCACAAAATAAGCAAAGAGTTACGAAGTACCATTTTTTGTAAATTTTTGCAGCCTACATTATGATAAACCCTTTCACAGACGAATACTTCATGAAAAAAGCTTTACAGGAAGCGGAAATGGCCTTTGATAAAGGTGAAATTCCTGTAGGGGCAATTATTGTGGTGAATAATACTGTTATTGCCAGAAGCCATAATCTTACTGAAATGCTTAATGATGTTACTGCACATGCTGAAATGCAATCTATAACCGCTGCCGCAAATTATCTTGGAGGGAAATATCTAAAAGACTGCACACTTTATGTTACGCTGGAACCTTGCCAGATGTGTGCGGGTGCTTTGTATTGGAGTCAAATTGCTACCATTGTTTTTGGTGCTTCAGACGCGCATCGCGGATACGAAAAAATGGGCACGCAACTACATCCTAAAACTATTGTAAGAAGAGGTATTCTCGCTGATGAGGCTGCTGACTTAATGAAACGCTTTTTTGCAACGAGAAGGAAATAGTTATTTACCGAATTTTCTTCTTAAATATTTCAAAAAAAATACTACATTTACTTTAATTGTATTCATACTAAATTGGTTAGGATTTTTTTTCAATCATAAGTGTGAATTTTTAACTCTTTAAAGTTTTAAGAAATGAAAATTAAAGGATTTGTTCTCGTGTTTTGTATGTTTTTTTTATTCCAAGGATGTTCTAAAAAATCAGCTTCTGATTTTAATTCTGATTTTTCCTTATTTAAAGAATTTATTAGCAATTTTACGGGAGGTATTGTCTCTGCTCAGTCTGACATTCGTGTTGTTTTAGCTTTTAATAAAAAAGAATGGAAAGCGAATCAGGTTTTAGATAATGATTTATTTGATATTTCGCCTAGCGTAGACGGAAAAGTAGTAGCGCTCTCAGCAAATACAATTGCTTTTATTCCCAAGGAAAAATTAAAACAAGATACTGAATATCAGGTTACCTTACATTTAGAAAAACTGATAGAAACAAAAAAAGAGTTGTCTGAGTTTAATTTTACAGTAAAAACAATCAAGCAAAACTATATAGTTGTAACTAATGATATTCAATCGTACAGTAAGGATTCGCAGTATTTGAATTGTATTTTAAAAACTGCCGATGTCACTGATTTAGAGTCGGCTATAAAACTCGTTTCAGCTCAACAAAACGGTAACAGTCTTCCAATTAAGTTTGACAAAGCCGTTCGTTCAGGAACAGAGTTTAGATTTGTTGTGGATAAAATTCAACGTTTAAGCGATGAAAGTAAGATAACGATCAATTTTGATGAAAGTGCCATCGATGCCGAAGAGAAAGACGCGGTTGAATATGTAATTGCTGCAAAAGGTGATTTTAAAATTATGAAAGTTGATGTTCCAGAAGGAAATAATCAAACGATGACAATCAATTTTTCAGAACCGCTTCGCAAAGATCAAGATTTTAGTGGTTTAGTATCAATTGAAAATGCTCGAAATTTAAAATTCAGTACGGATGGTAACCTACTCAGAGTTTTTTTTAATAATCAAACAACAGTAAGTTCTAAAAAAGTAGTTGAAGAAGTAGCCGAGGTTGTTGAAGAAGAAGTAACTGATGTAGTCGTAGATAGTGTTGGTGTTGAAAATGTAGTAAAAGATACTGCCGCTGTAGCTGTTGTTGCGCCTCCAGTGGTAGAGTATGTGGAGCCAGAAGTAGTGGTACAGCAATTATTGACAGGAGAATTGTTAGTAGAAGTTTTTCAAGGAATTGAAAGTAGCTACGGTCAAAGGATGAAAGAAACATATACTACTAAGATATCTTTTGATCAGGTAAAACCAGGTGTTAAATTCATTAAAAACGGAACCATTTTACCAAGTTCTAATAATCTAAAACTGAATTTTGAAGCAGCAAACTTGCGAGCGGTTGATGTAAAGGTTTATAAAATTTACTCAAATAATATTCTTCAATTTCTTCAGGATAATCAAATTAACGGGAGTCAGAATCTAAAAAGAGTCAGTCAGCCGATAGCCAAAACAACCATTAATTTAAAAGAAAATTCCTTAGTAAATACCAGTAAATGGAATACCTATGCTTTAGATCTTTCTCAAATTATAGCGCCGGAACCAGGAGCCATCTACAGAGTTGAATTTTCATTTAAAAAAGCATACTCTTTGTATAAATGTACCAATTTAGATCCAGAGGATAGTCAAGAGGAGGATCAAGAGGAAGTAGATGAAGATGATGTGAATTATAGTGGTTCTTATTATGACGATGACTATTATTATGAAAACTACAATTGGGAGGAGAGAGAAGACCCGTGTACAGATTCTTATTATTATGGTACAAAGGTTGGGACTAATATTCTAGCTTCGGACTTGGGTGTTATTGCTAAACGTGGGGCTGATAAATCATATTTTTTCGCTGTAAATAATATTGTAACAACAGAACCAGTTAGTGGTGCTAAGATTGAATTGTACAGCTACCAACAACAAAAATTAGCTACAGAAAATACAGATGGTGATGGTATAGCTAATTTTAAGCTGAATAAATTCGCCTATTTTGCTATTATTACTGAAGGGAAAAGTGCTACCTATATCAAGTTAGATGATGGTACGTCATTGTCAGTTAGTAATTTTGATGTTGCTGGTGAAACTTTACAAAAAGGATTAAAAGGATATATTTATGGAGAAAGAGGTGTTTGGCGCCCAGGAGACGATTTGTATTTATCTTTCATATTAAATGACGCGGCGAATAAATTACCGGAATCTCATCCAATAAAATTAAGACTTTCGGATCCCAATGGAAAAGTAGTGTACCAAAAAGTACAAAAATCGAATGATCTAAATCATTATGTTTTTATTGTTAAAACGGATGCTGATGCGCCTACCGGAAACTGGGAAGCCATGGTGAGTGTAGGTGGTGCTAAGTTTTATAAAAGTGTAAAAATTGAAACTATTAAACCCAACCGTTTGCGCATTAAAAATAGTTTTAAAAGAGCGGTTCTTTCTGCCTCTTATCCTAATAGTAGCAATCTAGAGGTAACTTGGCTTCACGGTGCTATCGCTAGAAATTTGAAGGTAGAAATGCAAGCTAAGTTTTCGCAACAAACAACTACTTTTAAAAATTATCCAAAATATAGTTTCGATGATTTAGTTCGCAAATTTGATACTGAAGAGATCAATATTTTCTCTGGTAAAATTGATGGAAACGGAAGAGCTTCGGTAACTATCCAACCCAAATTAAACAAACAAGCTCCAGGAATGTTAAGAGCTTCATTTATTACTAAAGTATATGAAGAGGGTGGTGATTTTAGTTCGGATGTGATTTCAACAACGTATTCTCCATACAAAGTTTATGTAGGTTTAAAATCTCCAGAGCCTAATAAATACGGTACCTTAGAAACAGGAAAAAGCAATAGATTTGATGTAGTAACTGTAGATGAAAACGGAAGACCGAGATCAGTAAGAGATCTTGAAGTGAAAATTTTCAGGGTACAGTGGCGATGGTGGTGGGATGCATCAGAAGATAATTTGTCTAATTATAATTCGTCTAATGCAACTACTTCATATAAAACCATGTACGTAAATACTGACTCTAATGGAAAAGGGAGTTTTCAGTTTGCAGTAGATGAGGATGAGTGGGGACGATATTTAGTGCGTGTTGCTGATGAAGATGGCGGACATGCCACTGCTCAAACCGTTTTGATTGATTGGCCAGTGTGGTCAGGTAAAACCAGAAATACTGATGCTTCAACAGCGAGTATGTTGGTTTTTTCTACCAATAAAAAAAATTATGCTGTAGGTGAAAAAGCCGAAATATCTTTTCCATCAAGTGAAGGTGGAAGGGCTTTAATTTCGATCGAAAATGGAACAAAAGTAGTTCAAACACTTTGGGCAGTAACTGAAAAAGGAGAAACTAAAGTGGAAGTGCCTATTACGTCAGCAATGGCTCCCAATGTATTTTTTAATATTACTTTATTGCAACCACATGCAACGACTAAAAATGATTCGCCTATCAGGATGTACGGAATTGTTCCCATCGAGGTAGTCGATAAAAACACCATTTTAGTGCCCAAAATTTCGATGCCCGCAGTGCTTAAACCAGAACAATCCTTTAACGTTCAAGTAAGTGAGCAGTCAGGAAAAGCAATGACATACTCGATTGCAGTTGTAGATGAAGGATTATTAGATTTAACCCGATTTAAAACACCGAATGCTTGGGATAGTTTTTACAGTCGTGAAGCCTTAGGAGTGAAAACTTGGGATGTTTACGATGATATTATTGGTGCGTATGGTGGTAAAGTGAATCAAATTTTTAGTATTGGTGGAGATCAGGATTTAGGAGGCGGAAAAGCCAAAAAAGCCAATCGTTTTAAAGCGGTTGTGATCTATCTTGGGCCTTTTCAATTACCAAAGGGAGGAACAAAAACACATCAAATAAAATTACCAAAATACATAGGGTCAGTAAGAACTATGGTGGTTGCAGGTGATGCAAGTACAAGTGCGTACGGAAATGTCGAAAAATCAACTCCAGTTCGTAGTCCGTTAATGGTATTGGCTTCATTGCCAAGAAAAATTTCTCCTTCTGAAAAAGTGACCATTCCAGTTACGGTTTTTGCGATGGAAAAAAACATAAAAAACGTACGAGTTGAAATAAAAACAAATAATGGACTGAGAGTTATTGGAACCAAAGTTCAGACGTTAAATTTTTCAAATCCGGACGAAAAAATGACGTATTTCAATTTAGAAGTAGGCCAAAGCACCGGTATTGGTAAAGTAACAATTACCGCAATTTCGGGAAGTGAAAGAGCTTCTTATGATGTTGAAATTGACATGACCAATCCAAACCCAATAACAAATACCTATAAAGATATAGTTTTAGAACCAAATAGTTCTAAGACAATTTCATGGGAAACCTTTGGTGTTGCCGGAAGTAATAAGGCGAAACTAGAAGTTTCGTCAATGCCAACTATCGATTTTAATCGAAGGTTACAATATTTAATAGGATATCCTCATGGTTGTGTAGAGCAAACTACATCATCTGTTTTTCCTCAATTGTATTTGAATGATGTGGTTGATATTGATGCAGGTCGTCAACAAGCAATTCAAAAAAATGTAACAGCAGGGATTACTAGATTAGGTGGTTTTCAATTAGCAAATGGAGGACTGTCGTACTGGCAAGGGAATGCGGTTGCAGATGATTGGGGTACTTCGTACGCGGGACATTTCTTGGTTGAGGCGGAGAAAAAAGGATATGTATTGCCTATTAACTTTAAATCTAAATGGATTTCGTACCAACAGAGAGAAGCCAAACAATGGCGATTTTTACCACAATATGGCAATGATTTGGCGCAAGCCTACCGTTTATACACTTTGGCTTTGGCGGGTGCTCCTGATTTGTCTTCGATGAATCGATTAAGAGAAACCGCTGCTATTTCTAATGAAAGTAAATTGCGATTGGCTTCGGCTTACGCTTTGGCTGGCCAAAAAGCAGCGGGTGTGTCTTTATTATTAAAAACTACTATTGATGACGAGAATACTAACTATGGTCGTTATTATTACTACGGATCAAGCGAGAGAAATAAAGCCATGACTTTAGAAACTTTAATTTCCTTGGGTTTAAAAGCAAAAGCATTTGCAGTAGCGACTCAGTTAGCTAAGAAAATGGCGAGTGATCAATGGATGAGTACGCAAACTACAGCCTACTGTTTGCTTGCAATGTCTAAGTTTGCTCAAAATAATGGTAGTAAAGGTATTGCAGTACAATTTAGGAAAGATGGAAAAGTCCAGACTATAAAAACGATGAAATCTATTGCAAACCGATCTTTAGACGTTAAGGCAGGGGTTAATTCAGTAACGTTAACCAATACTAAAGACAATACGATTTATGTAAGGGTCTTAAATAGCGGTATTTTGCCTATTGGTCAAGAACAGGTTTTACAAAATAATTTAGCAGCTTCAATACGTTTTAAAAATAGAAAAGGTGTTGTAATTGATGTGAGTAGAATTGATCAAGGAACGGAGTTTATAGCAGAAATAAACATTAGAAATTTAAAAAATGAGCGTGTTGAAAATGTTGCCTTGTCTCAAATTCTTCCTTCTGGGTTTGAAATTGTAAACACAAGATTTACAGATTACGGGGACGCTACTAACAATGTTGCTGACTATATTGACATACGTGATGATCGAACGAATTTCTACTTTGGACTTAAAGCAAATGAAACTAAAACATTTAGAGTATTGTTGAATGCTTCTTATTTAGGAACCTATTATTTGCCGGGATTACAGTGCGAAGCGATGTATGATAATACATTTCTAGCCAGAACAAAAGGGCAATGGGTTGAGGTTGTGAAATAATTATAAATTAACTCAGCTGTTTTATAAACTGCTGGGTATATTAAAGAGATTACTTGAAGAATAAACTATTAGCGTTTTTGCAACGCATCATTGACTGGATAAAACTGCATAAAATTAAATCATCAATAGTTTCTATACTGTTGGTGGTTTATTTTTTTTCTTTACCAAGCACTTTGTTTCAAGAACCGTATGCAACGGTTATTGAAAGTAAAGAAGGTGTTTTGCTTGGCGCCAAAATTGCTCGTGACGGACAATGGCGTTTTCCAGAACAAGACAGCGTTCCAGATAAATTCAAAAAATGTATTGTTTATTTTGAAGACGAGCATTTTTATCACCATCCAGGGTTTAATCCCGTTGCTATGTTTAATGCAGTGAAGCAAAATAGAGCTGCGAGGAAAGTGGTTCGCGGGGGGAGTACACTTACGCAACAAGTTATTCGCTTGTCTAGAAAAGGCAAAAGCCGAACCTATTTTGAAAAAGTAATTGAAGTAATCCTAGCCACCCGATTAGAATTAGGTTATTCAAAAGAATCAATTCTTGGTTTGTATGCGGCTCATGCTCCTTTTGGAGGAAATGTTGTTGGGCTCGAGATGGCATCTTGGCGCTACTTTGGTGTTCAATCGCATCAATTATCATGGGCGCAAAGTGCTACACTAGCAGTTTTACCTAATGCACCTAGTTTAATTTATCCGGGTAAAAATCAGCAGCGATTGCGAGCAAAAAGAGACCGTCTTTTATTGAAATTACAAAAGGAAGGAGTTATAGATAGCCAAATGTATACTCTTTCAATAGCTGAGCCATTGCCTCAAAAACCATACGATCTGCCGCAAATTGCACCGCACCTTTTGCAAAAAGTTGTTAAAGATCAAGAAGGGGAACGCGTAAAAACTACCGTTGAGGTAGAATTGCAAAATAGGGTCAACCAAATAGCTAAATACTATTATAATCAATACAAACAAAATGAAGTCAATAATTTAGCGATTATTGTAATTGATATCTCTAATAGGAATGTGATAAGTTATGTAGGTAATGCACCTACGGATAGAAACCATCAAAAAGATGTAGATATTATAGATGCACCAAGGAGCACAGGAAGTATTTTAAAACCGTTGTTGTACGCTGCAATGCTTGATGATGGAGAATTGCTACCCAATACTTTAGTACCTGATATTCCTACACAAATATCAGGTTATGCACCCCAGAATTACAACCTTACTTTTGATGGTGCTGTTCCTGCCCATCGAGCTTTGTCTCGTTCATTAAATATCCCTGCGGTTTTGATGCTACAAGATTTTGGGGTAAGTAAGTTTTATGAAGAATTGCAAAAATTTAAATTGAGGGATATTTCCCAGCCGCCTGATCATTATGGTTTGTCATTAATTTTAGGTGGAGCCGAAAGTAATTTGTGGGATCTATGCCGAACGTATGCGGGATTATCCTCGACAGTAGATTATTTTAATAGAAATAACGGGAAATACAGAACCAAAGAATTTGCAGAATTAAATATTCACAACAACTACAAAGTAGATTTTGGTGATCAAAGTGATCAAAAAACAATATTGGGAGCGGGATCTATTTGGCTTACGTACAATGCGATGGAACAAGTGGGACGTCCGGAAGGTGATGAAGCTTGGAAGTTTTATGATAGTGCTTTAAAAATTGCTTGGAAAACCGGAACAAGTTTTGGTAATCGAGATGCTTGGGCCATAGGAACCAACTCTAAATATGTAGTAGGTGTTTGGGTAGGGAATGCTACAGGGGAAGGACGTCCAACTTTGACTGGTGTGACTAGTGCTGCGCCTATTTTATTTGATGTGTTTAATTTGTTACCAAGAAAAAAGTGGTTTGCTACTCCTTATAAAGATTTAAAGGAAGTAGAAGTTTGCTCGTTAAGTGGTTACCTAGCACAAGAAAATTGTCCAAAAATTAGTCAATTGGTACCCTCAAAAGGAAGTGCTACTACAATTTGTCCGTATCACAAAACGATTCATGTAGATAAAAGTGGTCAGTTTAGAGTGAACAGTAGCTGTGAGGATATTGACAACATAGTGGTAAAGAATTGGTTTGTTTTACCACCAGTAATGGAGTGGTATTATAAAAGTCATCATATCGCATACCAAACATTGCCGCCTTTTAGAGCTGATTGTGGTGGTAGCCAAATTGCCTCAATGGATTTTATTTATCCTAAAGCCAATAGTAAAATATATTTGACCAAAGATTTTAATAGCAAAGTACAACCTGTGATATTAAAGGTTGCGCACTCGCAAAGTGAAGCACGACTGTTTTGGTATGTTGATAATGTATATAAGGGTGTTACAAAAACCTTTCATGAAATGCCTATAGAACCGGTTTCAGGTTTTCATTATATCACCGTTGAGGATGAGGATGGTAACGAAATTAGAAGAAAAATAGAGATTGTTCGGGAATAATTTTGATAAAAGTTGTTTTGATTTTAAGAAAAATTTGTGCTGATTTTGGGTTTGTTTATTTCTAAATTTGCAAAATATAATAAAGACCTAACTTAAGTTTTTTAAATAGGTTTTAAATCCAAATGATTAAAATATTTAAATGAAGAAAAGTTTACTGTCGCTCATGTTGGGCGGTATGACAATAGGAATAACAGAGTTTGTAATGATGGGGCTTTTGCCGGACATAGCATCAGATTTAAAAGTTTCCATTCCGGTGGCTGGGTATTTAATATCAGCCTATGCGTTAGGAGTTGTGATAGGCGCACCATTAATTGTAATGGTTGCTCGAAATACACCTCCCAAAAAGATTTTAATGATTCTCGCGGTGATGTTGACCATTTTTAACTCACTATCGATTATTGCACCTTCTTATAATTTCTTGTTCTTGTCTCGTTTACTATCAGGACTACCACACGGTGCTTTTTTTGGTGTGGGTGCTGTGGTGGCAACTAGACTAGCAGAAAAAGGAAAAGAAGGACAAGCTATATCCATTATGTTTTCAGGTTTAACAGTGGCAAATCTCGCTGGAGTTCCTTTTGGAACCTACATAGGGCATCACTTTGCTTGGCGGTATACGTTTATTATTATTGCCTTTATAGGACTATTAACGATAGCGGCACTTTATTTTTGGATGCCAAATTTAGAAGCCAGAGCAAAAGTAACAGTAAAAAGTCAATTGCAAGTATTTAAAAAACTAGACGCTTGGTTGGTAATTTTGATTACTGCCATAGGCACAGGAGGATTGTTTTGCTGGATTAGTTATATTGCTCCATTGTTAACAAACGTCTCTAAATTCTCAGCTGAAAATGTATCCTATATTTTGGTTTTAGCCGGGTTAGGAATGGTAATAGGAAATTTAATAGGAGGGAAGTTGACAGATCGGTTTTCTCCTGAGATTTCGATTATAGCTATTTTACTGTCACTTTCGGTTGATTTGGTTCTGGTTTATCTCTTTTCTTCAAATCAGTATGCAAGTTTAATTTTAGTGTTTACAACAGGTTGTATTTCTTTTTCGATTGGTTCAGCGATACAAATCTTAATGATTAGAACAGCGGTGGGTTCCGAGTTGATTGCATCGGCTTCTATACAAGCTGCTTTTAATGTGGGGAATGCGCTAGGTGCTTTTTTAGGGGGATTGCCATTAGTGGCAGGATTCAACTATGCAACACCTAATTTAGTAGGAGTTGTAATGTCGTTAAGTGGTGCGCTAATTACTGTTTTCTTTTTACAAAGAAAAAGAAGGCTTTTAGACTTATAAACTTATTAATAGATCTAATTAGTAGTAATCTAATGTCAAAAACATTTCAGTATTGTTTAATTTTAGTATTCTATACTCAGTTAAGCTGTAATTGGGGTTCTCGACTCCGTTTTAACTGATAATTGGGCATTTTTTCATCTTGTTAAATCATATAAAATTCAATAATTCTTAATAGGACAAAAAGTATAAAAGTAATTAGAATCTTATAATAGAACTTAGTTTTTAAGTCTGTTTTTTCAGCAGCTATGGTTAATGATTTTATGCTTTTGATAACGATGTCTTTATTTATCCAAAGAATAGCGAGTAATAATGTTTGATAAAGAATAGCGGTCTTAAGTGCTCCTACATGCACATGAAAAAAGATATCTTGTAAAATTATATTTACCAGAATGGCAGATAAAAATAAACAACCTATAATTCGACTTTTTTTAAATAAAAGCATTATTCCGCCAGTTATTTCCATGAAGCCAAGTATTACTACGTAAGGTTTAGAATAGCCATAGAAGGCCCACATTAACTGCATTCCTGTTAGTTGTGAAACTTTTTTATCGATTGCTGTAGCTCCATCAAATTGAATGATTTTTCCAGCTCCATAAACCATCATTGCTAACGTTACAATCCAGCTCATAGCTTGTTCTGCAATTTCTATCCTATCTTTTTTATTAAAATTCATTTTTAAGTTTTAATGCCTAAGTATACAGTTAATGTTTATCAAATATACTCTTTTTTTTTAGCCCGGATAGTAGTGAAAATCCTTTGATCCCGACCTTTAGGGATTAAAGATTGTAGCGAATAGCCGGAAATAGCTCCTGATAATTGTATTTAATGAAGCTCTTGCAATAGCTTGATTTATAATTTTATAGTGAGAACAAGACACAAAAAAACCGCCAATCTTGCGAAAAGCGGTTTCTTGTTTAGTCTTTTATAACATTTCCTTTTTTGTCAAAGAAATGATATTCTAAATACGTGTAAGCGTCACGTGGTATAATTTTCACCCATTTTTTATGTTCAAAAAACCATTTTGAACGTAATGATGGAAAACCTTTGGTAAGGTATGCGGCCACAAAAGGGTGTACGTTAAGCACAACATCTTTGTGAGTTTTTAATATTCTTTCTAGATCAGAGTTGATTCTATCAATGATTAAGATTGGCGCTTCAATTTCGCCTTTCACATCGTTAGGATCTTCTTCTCTAGTTTTAATGTTTACTTCTGGTCTTACTCTTTGTCTAGTAATTTGAACTAGTCCAAATTTACTAGGAGGTAAGATCTTGTGTTTCGCTTTATCATCACTCATTTCTTCCCTCAGGAATTCGAACAGGACTTTACGATTTTCAGGATTAGACATGTCGATAAAATCAATTACGATAATTCCGCCCATATCACGTAGACGCAATTGTCTAGCGATTTCAGCGGCAGCAATCATATTTACTTCTAGTGCTGTGTCTTCTTGGTTAGAGGCTTTATTAGAACGGTTTCCGCTGTTTACGTCTATAACGTGTAAAGCTTCAGTGTGTTCGATAATAAGGTAGGCCCCTTTACTCATGGAGACTGTTTTACCAAAAGAGGTCTTGATTTGTCTCTCTATGTTGTATTTCTCAAAAATGGGTGTGTCATTTGATTGATAAAACTTAACAATAGATTGTTTGGATGGTGCAATTTCTTGCAAATAATCCTTTGTTTGGTTGTACAACTCTTCATCATCAATTTGAATACCACTAAAGGTATCATTAAAAACGTCTCTTAAAATAGAGGAAGCTCTGTTGAGTTCTCCTAAAATTTTTGACGGATGATGAGCGGTCGGTAATTTTTTACACATTGCAGTCCATCTGCCTAGCAGGTTCTGCAAATCTTTTTCTAATTCGGTTGTATTTTTGCCTTCGGCTACTGTACGAACAATAACACCAAATCCTTTTGGTTTGATGGATTGCACAAGTTTTTTTAGTCTGTCTTTTTCTTTTTTGTCTTCTATTTTTTGAGAAATAGAAACACGATCAGAAAAAGGAACCAAAACAATAAAACGTCCGGCAAGAGATAGCTCAGCGCTAATCCTTGGTCCTTTAGTAGATATTGGTTCTTTTACAACTTGTACAAGAATAGATTGATTGGCATTTATTACGTCAATAATAATTCCATCTTTATCAATCTCTTTTTCAAACTGAAAGTTTTTTAGGGAGAAATCTTTTAATTTACCTGCGCTTACAAGTTTTATGAATTTCAGTTGAGAAGATAAATTAGGGCCTAAGTCATGATAATGTAAAAAGGCATCTTTTTCATAGCCAACATTTACAAAAGCAGCGTTAAGTCCGGCAACTGGTTTCCTGATTTTAGCAATAAAAATATCACCAACCTGAAAGTTGCTTTTTTCTTCTTCTTTATGTAATTCAATTAGTTTTCCATCTTTTAATAAGGCAAAATCTACGAAATCAGAACTAGATCTAATGATTAATTCTTTATTCATTTGTAAATTTTTATCCAAACTTTTAGTTTCAGGTTTAAAGTTTTAGTGTTTGAGTTTTAAAAAGCTCATAGCAGATAACTTACCACTTATAACTGAATTGTTAGGATGGATTAAACAATAATTTTAACAGGTATTGAACCCGGGGAAAAGAAGATTATTGGAGAACTGAATAAAGAGCATAGACTTTTTGTCGTCTATGCTCTATTCTTTTTTCTCTTTGATCTTTTTTCAATTTCAATGAACGGTTAAAAAGAAAAAAGTAGTTATAAACTACTTTTTCTTTTTGTGACGGTTAGCTCTCGCTCTTTTTTTACGTTTGTGAGTTGCTACCTTATGTCTCTTTCTTTTTTTACCACTTGGCATATCGAGTTGATTTTATGATTAATATTATTTTGCTTCGTTATTTATTTTTACTCCTTCTACAAAAACTTTTGCAGGTTTGAAAGCAGGAATGTTGTGTGCAGGAATTTTTATTGTGGTATTCTTAGAAATATTTCTTCCAGTTTTCTCAGCTCTTGTTTTCACGATGAAACTACCAAAACCTCTTAAATATACATTGTCTCCAGTTTCAAGTGAGTTTTTAACTTCATTCATAAAAGTTTCAACTGTTGCTTGAACATCTCCTTTTTCAAGACCTAGTTTTTCTGAAATTTTTGCTACGATATCTGCTTTCGTCATTTTCTTTCCTTATTTATTATATTGTAATAATTTTTTTGAGTGTGCAAATATATGAATTTAAAAAACAAATATTCAAGCTAATTCATTAAATTTTAATCACATAAACTTTTACTTTTGTAAACAAATATTTAACAATGAATTTTTATAACTCGCTAGTTAAGTGGTATTTAGTAAATAAACGTGATTTACCATGGCGAAATACCACTAATCCTTACTTCATTTGGCTCTCAGAAATCATGTTGCAACAGACAAGAGTAGCGCAAGGAACGCCTTATTTTCTGTCTTTTACAACTGCTTTCCCAACTGTTTTTGATTTGGCGAAAGCCGATGAAGAACAAGTCTTGAAACTTTGGCAAGGACTAGGTTATTATTCTAGAGCTCGTAACTTACATAAAACAGCGCAATATATAGCTTTTGATTTAAATGGCGTCTTTCCTGACAATTATAATGACTTATTAAAATTAAAAGGGGTGGGCGAATATACCGCTGCGGCAGTTGCTTCTTTTTCCTATAATGAAATTGTGCCTGTTGTTGATGGAAATGTTTTTAGAGTGCTGTCTCGTTATTTTGATATTGAAACTGATATTGCTTTGGCTTCTGCCAAAAAAGAATTTGCTGCATTGGCTTTTGAATTAATGCCAAAAGATGATCCTGCTACTTTTAATCAAGCTATAATGGAGTTTGGTGCATTGCAATGTGTGCCTAGAAATCCTGATTGTACTGTATGTGTCTTTAATGATAGCTGTCTTGCTTTAAAAAAGAATAAAGTTGCTTTATTGCCTGTGAAGTTGAAAAAGTTAAAAGTGACTAAACGCTACTTTAATTATATAGTTGCTACAGATGAAAATGAAAATACCATTATTAATAAGAGGACTGCTAAAGGAATATGGCACAATTTATATGAGTTCCCTTTGATTGAGACAGAGAAAGAAGTTGATTTTGATTTTATAGCTCCGCAAATTCAGGATGCTTTTTTTGATAATAATAAGGTATTGAGTATTATGGAGGATAATGAAAAAAGTATTGTTCATAAGTTATCGCACCAACACCTATATATTAAGTTCTGGAAAGTTGCTGTTTATGGCAGTCTTGAAGGCGGGATAAATCAAGAAACCTTGAAGAGTTTTCCCTTTCCTATTGTTATTCATAATTTTATTGAAAAGGCGTAATTAGAAGATTTTAAAATAATGTATCTTTGGTATTTATACCTATATATTATGAACGGAACGTTAAATAAAGTAATGCTGATTGGTCATTTAGGTGACGATATAAAAATGCATTATTTTGATGGAGGAAATTGCATTGGGAGATTCCAACTTGCAACTAATGAGGTTTACATTAATAAAACTACTAACGAGAAGATCACTTCTACTGAGTGGCATAATTTAGTAGTGCGCAATAAAGCGGCAGAAATTTGTGAAAAATATTTGACAAAAGGAGATAAGATCTATGTAGAAGGGCGTATTAAGTCCCGTCAATGGCAAGCCGAAGATGGGTCTACAAAATATGCATCAGAAATTCAAGTAACCGAGTTTACTTTTTTATCTACAAAAAAGGATGCTGAAAACAACAAGCAAAATGACAGTTCAGAATCCGCAAAAAACACTAACTTTGACCCAAAAAATAATGGTTTGCCTATCAATGATTTACCATTTTAATGTTTAACTAATCTTTTTTAATTTGGACCCAGATCCCAGTTTGAATTTCGCATATACAATAGATATGAATCTCGTGTTTGGTTTCTTCGGAATATTTGTTTTGCTATTGTGCTCAGCATTAGTGTCAGGTGCCGAAGTGGCTTTATTTTCTTTGTCTCAAAAAGATATTGACGAAGCTATTCAAGGGAATGACTCCAAAGGTAAAATTTTAGCTGATTTACTCGAAAGACCTAAAAGGCTACTAGCAACATTACTAGTTGCGAACAACTTTATTAATATAGGTGTAGTTATTCTTTTCTCTTTTATTGGAGATGGTTTGTTTGAAAGTGTTACATCTCCTGTTTTAAAATTTATTCTTGAAGTAATTGTTGTTACTTTCTTGTTGTTGCTTTTTGGGGAGGTTTTGCCAAAGGTATATGCGAGTAGAAACAACGTGAAATTTGCGAAGTTTGTTTTGTACCCAATAGTTGTTTTGGATAAATTGCTTTCGCCAATAAGTATTCCAATGCGCCAATTGACGGTTTTCCTGCATAATAAGCTCGGTAAACAGAAGACTAATTTTTCTGTAGACCAACTTTCTCAAGCATTAGAACTTACTTCATCCGATGATACCTCCTCTGAAGAGCAAAAAATTTTAGAAGGGATTGTTTCTTTTGGAAATACTGACACGAAACAAGTTATGAGTCCAAGGATTGATATTTTTGCTCTAGAAGTTTCTGAAAGTTTTGATGAGATTTATCCAAAAATTATTGAAAAAGGTTATTCTAGGATTCCGGTTTATAGAGATAACGTAGATCAAATAGAAGGTGTTTTGTTTGTTAAAGATTTATTACCTCATATAAATACAGATGATTTTGAATGGACAACTTTAATAAGGCAGCCTTTCTTTGTTCCTGAAAATAAAAAACTAGACAATTTACTGAAGGATTTTCAGAATATGAAAAGTCATTTAGCAATAGTTGTTGATGAATACGGTGGGACATCAGGATTAGTATCTCTAGAAGATGTTATAGAGGAGATCGTAGGAGATATTAGTGATGAGTTTGATGACGAGGATATCAACTTTTCTCAGTTAGATGATAAGAATTATATTTTTGAAGGAAAAATAAATTTAAAAGATTTCTACAGAATTATTGATGTAGATGAAGATCTTTTTGACGTTAAAAAAGGAGAAGCAGAGACATTAGCAGGATTTATTCTAGAGATATCAGGTAACTTTCCAGGTAAAGGACAAAAAATTTCATTTGAAAACTGTTTGTTTACCATAGAAGCAGTAGATAAAAAACGTATAAAACAGATAAAAGTAACGATTGATGGTTAATTTTAAAAAGGAGAATAAGGGTAGTTTATTGGCTGTTGCAATACTGTTTTTCAGTGTATTGTTTTTTTCTAGTTGTAAAAATGATGTACTTCCGAAGCCATCAAGTTATTTGCGATTGGATTATGCTGAAGCAAAATATGCAAATTTTGAAAATGACTGTCCGTTTACTTTCGAAATGAATGCTGATGCAGTGATAACAGGGGAGAAAGATTGTGGTTTTACAATTACGTATCCTAAAATGAAAGCGACTATTTATTTGACTTATAAGCCAGTAAATAATAATATTAATGTTTTGCTAAAGGATGCTCAAAAGCTAACTTATGAACATGTTATTAAAGCAGATGATATCTTAGAGCAACCGTTTTTAGATGCTACTAAAAAAGTGTACGGTATGTTCTATCAAGTGGATGGGAATGCGGCAACTAATTCGCAGTTTTACGCCACGGATAGTATAAAACACTTCATTACAGGTTCAGTTTATTTTTATGCAAAACCTAATTATGACTCTATTATGCCAGCTGCTAGTTATGTAAAAAACGATATGCAAAGGTTGATGGAAACCTTAAAATGGAAGTAATACCCAAAAAACAATACAATATACACTAGTATTTCTAGGTCGAGGTATTCTAGATGCAGTAATGATTATCGATTCTACTTTAATTTTTAGAGACTGAACTATATAAAAAAAGCATTCACGACAGTGAATGCTTTTTTTGTGAAAAAACTATTTTGATTACGATTTCATGTTTGAAACGGTGTAGGTTTTTCCGTCTCCAGTTGCTTGAACTACTTTAGTAAGCGCTTCTGGATTTTGAACTGTTTTATCAAAAGTTACCGTCGCTAGTTTTTTGTCAAAATCTACTGTGGCAGTTTGTACACCTTCTAGATCAGTTAATTCTTGTTGAATTGTTTTAGCACAGCCAACTTCGCAGGTCATTCCTTCGATAGAAAAACTTGCTGTTTGAACGTTTTCGGCAGCGATTTCTTTTTTAACTTTTGGAGCAGTTGATTCTGTTTTTGCAGTTTCAGTTGGTGCTTCGTCAGCGTTTTTCTTGCAACTTACAAATACGAGACTAGCTAAAGCTACTGCGGCAATTAATTTTGAGATTTTCATTATATTTTGATTTTAAGTATTGATCGAAAAATGATATTTACACACAAAATTAGTCAAAAAACTACGGCTAATCCATAAAATTATTACAATTTTGGGGCAAAATTAAAATCATGGAATCGAAACAATTAAAATGGGGTTATTTATTAGTGCTTTCTTTAGTATGGGGAAGTTCCTTTATATTAATCAAGAAAGGATTAATTGGTTTGACTGCGATTCAAGTGGGGTCTTTACGAATAATTTTTGCAGCTATTTTTTTATTATTAATTGGTTTTAAAAGTTTGTCAAAAATCCCAAAAGAGAAATGGAAATTTATTGCCTTGACATCTGTGTTTGGTACTTTTGTTCCTGCTTTTCTTTTTGCTATTGCTGAAACCGAATTAGATAGTGCTGTTACCGCAATTCTTAATTCTTTAACGCCTTTGAGTACGTTAATATTAGGTGCGTTGTTATTTGGAATTAGTTTTCAAAAACGACAAGTTTGGGGTGTTCTTATTGGTTTAGTTGGGAGTTTGCTTTTAGTATTTAATGGTGCGATGAATCATCCTGATCAAAATTACTTTTATGCTATTCTAGTGGTAATTGCTTCAATTTGTTATGCTGTAAATGTGAATTTAATTAAGCGATACTTGTCTGATTTAAGTCCGTTGAGTATTACAACTGGAAATTTCTTGATTTTAATAGTTCCAGCTTTGGCTATTTTGTTTGCTACAGGGTTTTATGATGTTATGGCTGTAGCCAAAGTGCAGCATTCTGTATTGTTTATCATGGTTTTAGGTGTGGTAGGAACCGGTATCGCTAATATATTGTTCTTTAAATTAATTCAAATTTCCTCTCCTGTTTTTGCTACGTCAGTAACTTATTTAATTCCCGTAGTAGCTTTCTTCTGGGGGTTATTAGATAATGAAGTATTGACCGCAGTACAATTTGGTGGTGCTTTTATAATATTGATAGGGGTTTATTTATCTGCTAAAAAATAAAAAAAGGGCAGTTAGAAATTTTTCTAACTGCCCTTTTAAAGCTTTAATAGTATTTGTAACTAATCGTATTTTGGTTTCTCAATTGGGTTACTGTATTTATCAAAGTAAAACATCGGGATATTTAGTTTTTCTAAGCCAGAAATGACTTCGGATCCTTTTCCAGTAACAATTATTCGCGTATTGTCTATTAAGAAATATTTGTTTGCAGCTTTCATCACGTCATCTGCAGTTACTGCATTGATGATTTTGATGTAGTTTTCATAAAAATCTCTAGGTAAGTCTTCGGTTTCTATATTGAGTGCGTAACGAGCAACCGATTCTGGTTTTTCGACCTTCATAACAAAGCGGCCAATGTATCCTGCTTTTACCTCTTGTAATAGTTCTTCAGAAACTTTTTCGGTTCTAATGCGTTTGATTTCTTTTATAAATTCGACTACAGCGCTATCTGTGGCTACTGTTCTTACTGATGAAGCCGACTTGAGCTTAGAAGTGTATTTCCCTGCTCCAACCAAAGCATTTGCTCCGTAAGTCCAGCCGTGTTCTTCTCTTAAGTTCATATTCAAGTAACTGTTGAAGCCGCCACCTAAAATATAGGTTGCAATAACAGCTGGAAAGAAATCTTTGTCGCTCATTTTTAAATCAATCGTATTCACAAGTGCAATTTCTGATTGTGATGCGCTTGGAACGTCAATAAAATTAATTTGAGTAAAAGGAACATTTTTAGCAGCAATGTAATTTGTATATTTCGTGTTTTTCTTTTTCCAAGAGCTAAAATAGTTTTCAATTATAGGCTTTATTTCCTTGAATTTTACATCACCAATCACAACAAGATAGGCATGGTCAGGAGCAAAGTAACTGTTGTAATTTGCTTTTACATCTTCAAGAGTAATGTTGTTAATTGTTTGCTCAGTAGTATATTCTCCGGAAGGATGACTTGTTCCGTAAGCTAAAGCATCAGTAACCCTGTCAGCAATTGCGGAAACACTTTTTTCTTGGGATTTGATACCTTCGAGTAATTTTGCTTTTTCTTTATCGAATTCCTCTTGAGTGAAACTAGGATACAGTGCGCCGTAAGTCATTAGTTCTAAAATACGTGCTGCATATTTAGAGAGTGAGCTTGCATAAGCGCCATGAGAACTAAATCCCATGTTTGCGCCTAGGAAATCTACTTCGTCATTAAAAGCATCTTTTTTAATCCTGATGTTGCCGTTTCCTATTAAATTACTGCACAGTAGGTCAACTCCTTTTTTACTTCCTTCTGCAAAGAGTGGGTTATCAATCGTTAAATTAAAAGTTACTTTAGGAAGTTTGTGGTTTTCTACAATCATCACTTTTAGTCCGTTGTCTAAAGTGAAAGATTGTGGTTTGTTTATGTTTACAACGGGGGCTTTTCCGGCTTTTGGTTGTGGGCGATCTTGTGCTTGCATGATTCCTGTTACTGATAATAGGATGAATAGAATAGTTGTTTTTTTCATGATAAGGGAAGCTTATTTCTGAGTCTTATCGGTAGCGGGAATATAATCTAGGATTAAACGCTGGTTGGGGTTCAGGTATTTTTTAGCGACAGCTCTAATCTCCTCTCTTGTGATGGATTGATAGGTTTCTATTTCGCTATTAATAAGGTTGATATCGCCATATAATAAGTAATATTTCGCTAAGTTTTCGGCAACACCTTCTACGTTTGAATTGTTGTTGATGTACTGATTTTCAAACTGATTTTGTAATTTTTGATAATCACGCTCCGAAATTAAATCGGTTTGTATTTTTACAATCTCTTCGTCTATTTCTTGTAGTAATTCAGTAGCCGTATGTGTTCCCATAGGTAAGCCGTAAAGAATGTACATTCCGTAGTCTTCTTGGCTAAAGCCCACAGCACCTATTTGTAATGCTATTTTTTTCTCATCTACAATTTTCTTGTATAATTTAGAGCTTTTTCCATCACTTAAATAAGAAGAAATCAAATTTAGAACGCGAGCGTCTCTCGTTTTCATAGACGGAGTTCTATAAGAGGCAATCACCATTGGTATTTGGATGTTTGGATCTTGGTAGGTCGCTCTTATGGTTTTGGTAATTGGTTCTTCAATAAATATTTCTTTTTTTATTTTTTCTCCTTTTTGGATGCTTCCAAAGTATTTTTGAATCCATTCCTTAGCGTTTTTCTTGTCAAAATCACCAGCGATTACAAGAACTGCATTGTTAGGGGAGTAGAATTTTTTATTAAAAGCCTGAAAATCTTCTAAAGTTGCTGTGTCTAATTGTTCCATTGATCCTATCGTAGACCATCGATAAGGATGATTGATAAATAGGTTTTTTTTAACTTCATTTATTATTTTACCGTAAGGGCGGTTGTCGTAACGGGAAGCTTTTTCTTCTTTAATCACTCCGTTTTGAGTATCAACACCAATCTGGTTAATTACGGGATGCATTAGTCTTTCGGATTCCATCCAAAGGGCTAATTCTAAGTTATTCGAAGGGAAAATTTCATAGTAATAAGTTCGGTCATCAGAGGTGTTAGCGTTGTTAGTTCCCCCATTTGATGATACTATTTTAAACCATTCTCCACGTTTTATATTTGCTGTTCCTTCAAATAAAAGATGTTCAAAAAAATGTGCAAAACCAGTTTTATTAGGGTTTTCATCTTTTGAACCTACGTGGTACATTACAGAGGTAAGTACAACAGGTGCAGATGGGTCGTGGTGTAAGATAACGTGCAATCCGTTGTCTAAATCATATTCTTCAAAAGCTATTTTTTGAGCATTTGCTACTCCACCAAGCATAAGGGCAGTACTTAATACCATTATCGTTTTTTTCATAAAGATTAATAAAATGTTGTATTTTGCAAAAGCATTACAAGAGAAATAATTGTCACTTCAAAAATACCGCTTTTTAATCAGCTATCTCGTTTTGTTTCTTTTTTTAGCAAAAGGATGTTGTTTTAATTTTTGTAAAGTATTGAAAATAGGCGATTAAGTAAATGAAATATTTTTTTTGATAAAGGGATTGCACAATAAAAATTAAAACGTATATTTGCAACCTTAAAAATCAATAAATCAATTTGATATGTATGCAATCGTAGAGATAGCAGGGCAACAATTTAAAGTAAGCAAAGACTTAAAGGTTTATGTTCACCGTTTAGCTAGTGAAGAAGGTTCAAAAATTTCTTTTGACAAAGTTCTTTTATTAGATGACAATGGAACAATCACTTTAGGCGCCCCAGCTATAGAAGGTGCTTCAGTAGAAGCTAAAGTGTTACAACACTTAAAAGGAGATAAAGTTATCGTTTTCAAGAAGAAAAGAAGAAAAGGATACAAAAAGAGAAACGGTCACAGACAGTATCTTACTCAAATTGTAATTGAAGGTATTACTGCAGCAGGTGCTCCTAAAAAAGCAGCTCCTAAAAAAGCAGCAGCTGAAGCAACTACAGAAGAAGCAGAAGCTCCTAAAGTAAAAAAAGCTCCAAAAGCAAAAGTTGCTAAAAAGGACGATACTAAAGAATAATAACAATATTAAAACTAATACGTCATGGCTCACAAGAAAGGTGTCGGTAGTTCGAAGAATGGTAGAGAATCAGAATCAAAACGTTTAGGTGTTAAGATTTTTGGTGGACAAGCTGCTATTGCAGGGAACATCATCGTAAGACAAAGAGGTTCAAAACACAATCCAGGTGCAAATGTTTACATCAGTAAAGATCACACACTACACGCAAGAGTAGATGGAGTTGTACACTTCCAAAAGAAAAGAGATAACAAATCTTACGTTTCTATACTTCCATTTGAAGTTGAAGCATAATTGATTTACTCAATTTATTTAAAAACCCAATCTGAAAAGATTGGGTTTTTTATTTTAGATTAATACCCAACAGTAAATCGTTGATTAGAAAATTGTTTATTGTCAACTTCATCAAGAATTGCCACCGCAAAATCTTCCATAGAAATAGAACTTTCTCCTTTTTCATTGGCAATTAAATTATCTTTTCCTATACGGAATTGACCTGTTTTTTCACCTTCAAAAATGTATGCAGCTGGAGATACATTGGTCCAATTTACTCCTTCTGATTTGCGGTAAATATTATGTAAGGCATCTTTATGTGCTAGTGCAACGCCTTTGTATGCTTCTGGAAAATTTGGAGAATCTACTAATAGTTCATTTTTTCCAATCAATAAACTACCTGCTCCGCCAACAACTATTAGACGTTGTGCATTTTTTTTAACAGCTCCCAAAATTGATTCGCTCGCAGTAGAAAGTTTAGCTGGATTATCTAAAGGTGGTGCGTAGGCACTAATAACTAGATCACTATCTTTTAGGGCATTTGCCAAAGCTTCGGTGTCAAAAATATCTACAACAGTAGTTGGTGTATTCTCTAGCTCAAAAAAAGATATTGGTTTTGAAGTGATTAAATGCAAATCGTGTTTGCGTAAAGCAGCCTCTTTTGTGATTCTTTGTCCGATGTTTCCACCAGCTCCTAAAATTGAAATTTTCATTTTTTTTGTTTTTAATTATTATTTGTAATAATTTTTATGACAGTTGTTTTTAAAAAAAAGCTAAAATTGATTTTTGAAAGATTCTAATGTTTGCTTGTTTAGTGATTCGATAATAGCATCATCAACACTAATAAAGATATTGTCTAATTTGCTTTGAATTTGTCTACCAATTGGGCAGTTGGGATTTGGCGTATTACTGCAAAATCCTAGGACATGATTGTCCCCTTTTGCTATTTTAAAAATTGTAGATAGGAGAATTTTATTTGCGTCTTGTGCTAAACGAACACCCCCATTTTTACCTTCTTTGCTTTCGATAAGTCCGCCAGTTTTTAATGTTTTAATTTCATTTCTAACTAATACTGCATTGATATTCAAACTCCCAGCAATAAATGCAGAAGTATGCCATTCATCCTTATTATGAGCTAGAATGGTCATGATATGTAAAGCTATAGAAAATTTTGACTTAACCATTTTATTCTGTATTAATTTTTATTACAGTACAAATGTACTACTATTTTTTTTTAAATTGATTGGTTTCTTAATGTTTTTTAAATTCAAAAAACCTTGCTAGTTGAACGTAGTTCTCGTAGCAAGGTTTTAATATAAATTAAAAGCTAAATTATTTAACTTTCATTTTTTCAAGAGAATTGTTATACCCTTTTTTAGCATCTTCTTTTGCTTTTGCTGCAGCCGCTTCGGCATCTGCTTTAGCTTTTGTAGCTGCTTCTACAGTATTGTCTTTTGCTTTATTGATTGCTGCTTTAGCTTCGGTAACAGATTCTTTTGCATCTTCATTAACTTTGTTAGCAGCGCCTTCTATTTTGGCTCCTGTTTCATCAAGATTTTCCTTCATGTCAGTGCCCATTTCAGTAGCTTTGCTTTTAGCAGTTTCCCAAGAAGATTTTGCATTGTCAACTGCTTCTTGTGCTATCTTTTCAGCCTCAGCATCTCCGCTTTTTTTTGCTTCCTCTAGTTTTAAAACAGCGTCATCGTAAGCTGTTTGCAATGCTGTAACATCAGTAGATATTGTTGTTGTTTCAGTAGTTGATGTTGGCGTAATTTCTGTTGTTGTTTCTTTTTTACATGAGGTAGCAAAAATTAAAGCTACAACAGACATACTTAAGATAATTTTTTTCATTTGGTTGTTTTATTAAATTATTATACTACAAATTGTATGCCAAAAAGAAAAGTGTGAGTAACAGCATCTTTTAAAGTTAATGTACTTTTATTTATGTTTTAGCGTCTTTTTTCTCTTTTCTTAGCCTTTTCTTTTCTTCTCTTTCAGCTTTTTGTATTTTAATTTTTTCCTCAGATTCGGCTATAGTTTTCTTGAAATTATCTATGTTAGAATTACTTGTTTCAATTTTTGTTTGTATTTTATTCACATCTTCTGTTGCTTTACTAACTTTTGCTTCTGCTTTAGCCACGTATTTTTCTTGTGAGTTGCTGTTTTTTAGGTTCGCTAGTTTGGCTTTTTCTGAGTTTAAGTCAGTTTCTTTTTTATTTAATTTTTTAGTAAGTTTTTCTTTTTTCCTTACTTCACTTAATAGTTTGTTTTCGGTTGAAGCGCGCATAGAAGAAAGAATGACTAAATCGCGTTGCTGCCTTTGTATTTGTAAATACATTTGGTTTTGCTGTCTAACTATATTATTAGTCATGTTCATTTGTCTTTGTGCACTTGAAAATTGTGCTGTAGCTAAAAATGGCGCTAGTGTGAGAAGTAGTAGGAGTAAACGTGTTTTCATAATTGAGAATGCGGACTAATTTGTATTAAAAGTAATAAAAACAAATGGAGTGAGAGCGTTGTGTTGTAACTTTTTGCGTGAGGGGTTGTAGCGGCATCCTTTTATGTAGTCTCGATGATAATGGAGACTATTAAAAGATACAGCGAATAACCCGACCCCGACCCCGATAGCTATC
Source organism: Flavobacterium gelidicaeli (assembly GCF_013294005.1). Taxonomy (GTDB): domain Bacteria; phylum Bacteroidota; class Bacteroidia; order Flavobacteriales; family Flavobacteriaceae; genus Flavobacterium. The sequence continues at coordinate 441,378 of NZ_JABSNK010000001.1, read as the reverse complement.
GGGGTTACGAAGGGGCACGCCCAAAAACAAAAAACCCTTGCTCCCGATAGTTATCGGTAATGCAAGGGGTTTTTTTATTATCAATTTTAGCTAATTACTATTGACTAGTAACTAATTACTAAAAATTTAGTATCTGTAGTATTCAGGTTTGAATGGACCATCAACAGGAACGCCAATGTATGCTGCTTGATCATCACGTAAAGTCTCTAATTCAACTCCTAATTTAGCAAGGTGTAACATAGCTACTTTCTCATCTAAATGTTTTGGTAACATATAAACGTCATTGTCGTAATTTGCACTGTTTTTCCACAATTCGATTTGCGCTAAAGTTTGGTTTGTAAATGAATTACTCATTACAAAACTTGGGTGACCTGTAGCACAACCAAGGTTTACCAAACGACCTTCAGCCAAAAGGATGATGTCTTTACCGTTGATAGTATATTTATCAACTTGTGGTTTGATCTCTACTTTAGAAGCTCCGTGGTTAGTGTTCAACCAAGCAACTGCAATTTCGTTATCAAAATGTCCGATATTACAAACGATCGTTTTATCTTTCATTTGCTCAAAGTGAGAACCAAGAACGATATCTTTATTTCCAGTAGTTGTAATGATGATATCAGCATTTCCAACAACAGTGTTTAATTTTTTAACTTCAAAACCGTCCATTGCAGCTTGTAAAGCACAAATTGGGTCAATTTCAGTTACTGTAACAATAGATCCAGCACCTCTAAAAGAAGCAGCAGTACCTTTTCCTACGTCACCGTATCCACATACAACAACTCTTTTACCAGCAAGCATAATATCAGTTGCACGACGAACTGCATCAACTGCAGATTCTTTACAACCGTATTTATTGTCAAATTTCGATTTAGTAACCGAGTCATTAACGTTGATTGCAGGCATTGGTAAAGTTCCCGCTTTTACTCTTTCGTACAATCTGTGAACTCCAGTTGTAGTCTCTTCAGACAATCCTTTGATTCCAGCAACTAAATGAGGGTAACGGTCAATAACCATGTTGGTCAAATCTCCACCATCATCAAGAATCATGTTCAATGGTTTTCTATCTTCACCAAAGAATAGTGTTTGTTCGATACACCAGTCAAAATCCTCTTCATTCAATCCTTTCCAAGCATAAACTTGAATTCCAGCAGCAGCCATAGCAGCAGCAGCTTGATCTTGAGTAGAGAAAATGTTACAAGATGACCAAGTTACTTCAGCACCAAGAGCAATTAAAGTCTCGATTAAAACTGCAGTTTGGATCGTCATGTGTAAACATCCAGCAATACGAGAACCAGCAAGTGGTTGTTCGTCTTTATATTCAGAGCGAAGTGCCATTAAACCTGGCATTTCAGCTTCTGCTAATTCAATTTCTTTTCTTCCCCAGGCTGCTAGAGAGATATCTTTTACTTTGAAAGCCACAAAAGGCATAGTTGTAGTACTCATTTATAGTATATTTGTAATTGTAATTTTTGCAAATTTACGCATTAACTTACTATTTTAAAAGGATTCAGCAATATTTATGAATTGTTTAGTATTGTAATCTTTTAAAAATCAGTAAAATAATAATTATAAAGATCGTTTAGCTTCATTTTCAGGAGCTAATCCCGCTGTTCACTATATCTTTTTATCTTGCAGTTATTTTCAGATGCCTGAAACAACAGCAAGATAAAAAGGATGCCGTTGCCATCGGGGCTAAAAAAAAACCAAGATACAACCAGATGCCTTTATACAAAATCATCCAGCATAATGCAAACACCCAAATCCTTATTTGGGAAATAACCGAATCTTACGACCAGCTTTTTAGTGAGGTAGTGCTTAACATGAAAAACAGAATTCGGCTAAGCGGAATGAAGTCTGAAATGCACCAACGTGGTTTTTTGAGTGTGCGTAAGTTATTGCAAGAAGCAGGATTTAATGATCTTGATTTGTATTATGACGAAAACGGTAAGCCACATCTAAAAGACGAAAACCATATTTCGATTACGCATTCTCACAATTTCTCGGCCATTATTATAAGTAATGAAACGGTAGGAATCGACATCGAATTGCAACGCGAAAAAATTATAAGAATTGCAGATAAATTTGTAGATAAAGAATTTAAATACCTTAATAAAAAAGAATCAAAAAGCTACATCAAAAAACTCACCGTGATTTGGGGAGCTAAAGAAGCTATCTTTAAAATTAGAAACGAAAAAGGAATTAGTTTTAAAGACAATATCATTGTTAAACCCTTTGATCTAGAAAATCAAGAAACCATTGCCGACCTACATTTTGAAGGATTGTCTCAAAAATACATTGTTAAATACGAAGAATTTGCAGGCTTTAGTTTGGTTTACGCCTTTGAAGAAAAAAGTGAACTTAGAGAATAAAAATAAGAGTTTGTAATTATTAAAATTTACCTCCATTTGATCAATCCCTTAGGATTAACATACTTCACTTTTACAAACTACTCTTTAGCTCTACTATTAAACATTCCCATATAAATAAAAGTCCCCATTTTTCGGGCTCTACGTTTTAATATATCTACGTTTTCGCCTTCAAAAAGTTCGTCTAGCGTTTGTGACCAGTAATTCAACCAAATTCCAAATTCATTAGGTCCTATTTTACCTCCAAAATGATTGTCAACTTTTACATGAGCTTTTAAAGGATCGCCTTTGTACATCTTACCACCAAAGAGATTCATCTCCCAAAAATCAGTCAGTTTCTCGAGATGCTCGTCCCAATCAGTAATCATTTCGTTAAAATAAAAAGCAATTTCTTTGTCGGCTCTTATTTTACCGTAAAAAGTGTGCACTAATAGGGATAAGTCTTCTCTGGTAGTAATGTCTTTAAGCATTCTATAAAATGTTTAATATTATGAAGAGCATACTAGTAATGGCGCTCATAATAAGGGTGTTAAAAATTAATTTGTGGTTCATTTGTGCTAATATAAAAGTGTTAGCAAGCATGCTTACTAATACAATTAATGCTAGTTGAGCCATTTGTAGTAATGAAGTTCCATTAGACAATACCGTCATTGCCGCTACTCCTCCTAGACAACTTTGTCCTAAGATTCCCATTGTTGCATATCCAAAAAAACCGTGGTCAAAATTTACGAATGTTTTGTTGTAAAGTGTCATAATAATTTGATTTAATACAGCAAATTTACAATTACTCTAAGCTACTCTTTTATGATTGAAATCATAAAGTGGCAGTTTTTCGATATACCTTTCTATTGATGATTTGTAATTCCTTCTTTTTCTCTAATGCTTTAATTGCTCTAATCACAGTCTCTACCCGGAGTCCCGTTAAGTCGCCTATTTGTTGTCGGGTAAAATGAATGAGATAGCCGTTGCTGTCATGCTCTAAATTAAAATGTGTTATAGCGTAATCTAGTAATCGTAATACGCGATGCTCAGGTTCATGGGAGGAAATTTCAGCAGCCATAACTGATTTGTAGTACAGGCGTTGTGCTAAATTTTCAATGATTTGAATGCTAATCAACGGCTGTTTTTTAAGTAATTCAAAAAACTGCTCTTTCTTTACACAAATAATAGTAGCGTTTTCTACCACAATAGCATTTGCAGGATAATTTTGCTGAATAAAAAGAGGTGGTTCTCCAAAGCATTGTTCTTTGTAAAATAAGCCTTGAATAAACTCACGACCGTCATCATTGTAATTATTCATTTTGACTTCTCCCGAAACAATTTGGTAGTAATGGGTAGGAAGCGTTCCTTCTTCAAAAATGATTTCAGATTTGCCAAATTCCTTCAAAACCCCACCATATTTTTCTAGTAAATCAATTGCAATCATAGTTTGGAAATTATAGAATCATAGTTATTTGGAATAAAATACTGCTTGGACTTTTAAAAAAAGCGGTTACTTTTACAGCCTGATGCAAAATAACAACAAGATATACCAAGAAATACTAAATTGTAAAGCTAATAAAAAGAAATTATTAGCCATTCTACTAGATCCAGATAAAATTGTTTGGGAAAGTTTAGACAATTTAATACATAAAATAATAAATTCACCAGCAACTCATGTTTTCATTGGTGGAAGCCTAGTAACTTCTAACAGAATAGATGAATTGATTATTCGTTTAAAACAAAAAGTAGATTTACCTATTATTCTTTTTCCAGGGAATCCGTCCCAAATTTCGAATGAAGCTGATGGGATTTTGTTTCTTTCGCTTCTTTCAGGTCGCAATCCAGATTATTTGATAGGGCATCAGGTAAAAGCGGCACCCATTTTATACAAATCAAAACTAGAAATTGTTCCTACAGGATATCTTTTAATTTCTGGCGGAAGCACTACTGCTGTTGAGTATGTTAGTAAAACAAATCCTATAGATAGAGCTGATGCAGAACTAGCTTTGGCTACAGCCTTAGCAGGTGAAATGATGGGGAATAAATTAATTTACCTTGAAGCGGGGAGTGGTGCGCAACAAGCTGTTCCTGAAAATATTATTGAGTTAGTGTCTCGAAATTTAACAATTCCTTTAATTGTTGGTGGTGGAATTGTAGATTTGCAAGGAATAAAAAAAGCGTATGATTCTGGAGCCGACTTGGTTGTGATAGGAACAGCTTTTGAAAAGGATATTCATTTTTTCGATACAAATAAAAACCTAGAATAGCATGTTTGATTATTTTTTCGCACAATATAGTGCGTACCCAGTTCATGAAGTATATTTAGAGCTTATTGCTGTTTTTTTTGGGCTATGCAGTGTTTGGTACGCTAAGAAAGATAATATTTTAGTATTCCCTACGGGTTTGATTAGTACCTCTATTTACGCATACCTACTGTGGCAATGGAGCCTTTTAGGAGACTCGATGATTAATGTCTATTATTTTATCATGAGCATCTATGGATGGTACCACTGGACACGTAAAAATGGGGATATTGAGGAGTACCCAATAGCAGTAATGACAAGCAAAGACAAAGTGCAGGCAGTGATTATTTTTGTTTTGACTTTGGTATTTGTAGTTTTTGTGTATCTTTATTTTAAAAAGTTCACAAGCTGGTATTCTTATTTAGATACCCTTCTTACAGCAATATTTTTTGTAGGGATGTGGCTAATGGCTAAAAGAAAAATCGAAAACTGGATTTTTTGGATATTAGGTGATTTACTTTCCGTACCGCTTTATTTTGCAAAAGGATATACCTTTACTAGTATTCAATATGTAGTATTCACAATTATTGCCGTATATGGCTATTTAGAATGGAAGAAAATCTTAAACAACAGAAAACTGACGTCTTAAAAATTGCCATGTTTGGTCCTGAAAGTACCGGTAAAACAACATTGGCGATACAGTTATCGGATCATTATAAAACAGCTTGGGTTCCTGAGTTTGCAAGAGATTATTTGCAAGAAAAATGGAATAAAAAGCAAGAGATTTGTACTGTTGAGGATATGTTGCCAATAGCTTATGGACAAGCAAAACTAGAAAATGAAAAATTAGCTCAGGCTACTAAATTTTTGTTTTGTGATACGAACTTAATGGTTACAAAAGTTTTCTCAGAAGTATATTATAATTATTGTGATCCCTTACTAGATAAGGCGGCACAAGAGCATGAATATGATTTGTTTTTTTTAACGGATATTGATGTGCCTTGGGAAAAAGACGATTTGAGAGACAGACCAAGCGGAAGAGAATCTGTTTTTTCAGTATTTAAAAAGTCTTTGATTGATAATCATAAACCTTTTATAACGCTATCAGGAGATAAAGCGCTCCGATTAAATAAAGCAATCAAAATTATTGATGATTTGGCTGTAGCCAAAGAATTAGGTTTGTCATCAGTAGATTTTGTGCAAATCTATGAGCACGGAATCCCCTTTGAAAATATTGTAGCGCAATTGAATTTTTTTAAAAGTGGTATCCCTAAAGCAAAATTAGTGGAACCAGCAGCTGTTTCAAACGGAATTTTAAAATTATCAAAAGATGAATTTCGCCAGAAAGCGACTTATTTTGATGATAATAAATCAAATTTATTACTTGAGAAATTTGTTCCAGCATCTGGAGCCGCCTCGAGAATGTTTAAATTTTTAAATGTTTTTTTGAATAGATTTGATATAGAGAGAGAGACTATAAACTCCTATATAAACAGACGTAAAGATAACGAACTTGCTGTTTTTATTGTAGGTACTGATCGTTTTCCGTTTTTTAATGAAGTATATGAAAAACTGGTTAGTGAAATAGAAAATTTTGAAGATTTAGAACGAGATTATAAAAATTACTATTTTATAAAATTCTTGATATCAAATGAGTATTTCAATTACGCAGAAAAGCCCAAAGGGATACTGCCATTTCATAAATATGCTGATAATATAGCAACTCCTATTGAGGAGCATTTATACGAGTGTGGGTATTATGCAAGTGTTGATGATAAGTCACTGTTGCATTTTACGGTATCACAAGAACATCAGGTATTGTTTGAGGATATTATAACTTCGGTTCAAGACCTTGTAAAAAAAGAAACCAATACTACAGTTACGGTTAATTATTCTTTCCAAAATAAAAGTACTGATACCATTGCGGTAACGCTTTCAAATACTCCTTTTCATGATGAGAATGGGGCACTAGTTTTTAGACCAGGAGGACACGGTGCATTAATTGAAAACTTAAACAAGTTAGAGGCAGATGTTATTTTTATTAAAAATATTGATAATGTAATTCAAAATAATAATGAGGTAATAGCACTTTATAAAAAAGCGCTAGGCGGAATATTATTAGAAACGCAAAAGCAAATTTTCTCGTATTTGGAACAAATTGATGCTAATTCTTTGAAGGAAGAAAATATAGAACAAGTTCTTGATTTTTTGAAAGAGAACCTTTGTATTAAAATAGATGAGAATTTTCATAGCTGGACCCTTAAGGCTAAGATTGACTACATAAAAAATAAATTAAACCGACCTATACGTGTATGTGGTGTGGTTAAAAATGAAGGAGAACCTGGTGGAGGACCATTCTGGGTTCAAGATTACAAAAAAGCGGTTTCATTACAAATTGTAGAATCCTCACAAGTAGATCTGGATAACGAAGATCAAGCCGCTATTATGGCGGATGCTTCCCATTTTAATCCAGTGGATTTAGTTTGTGCCATTAGAAATTATAAAGGAGAAAAATTTAATTTAAACAACTATATCGACAAGGATAGTGGTTTTATTGTAGAGAAAAACACCTCTGGAAATACTATAAAAGCTTATGAATTACCTGGTTTATGGAATGGAGCAATGGCAAACTGGATTACATTATTTGTTGAGGTTCCTTTAATTACATTTAACCCGGTGAAGACTGTAAATGACTTACTAAAAGATCCGCATCAGCGTAGCAAAATATGGAAAATATAGCGTTAATTACAGAGCTTCAATACAAAGCGGTTAGAAGCAGTGGAGCCGGAGGTCAAAATGTGAATAAAGTATCTTCAAAGGTGGTGCTGAGTTTTGATTTGCCAAATTCAAAAGCTTTAACAGATGAAGAGAAAACTTTGCTCAAAATTAATCTTTCAACTAGATTAACGAATGAGTCTGTTTTAATTTTAAATTGTGATGAAGATAGAAGCCAACTTAAAAACAAAGAAATTGTTACTAAGCGATTTTTTCAAATTATAAAAAAAGGTTTAGAAGTTCCTAAAAAACGAAAACCAACAAGAATTCCTAAATCAGTCATTAGAAAAAGACTAAATAATAAAAAAAACACATCAAAACTCAAAGCAACACGCAAGCGTCCAGATGTGGAATAATGTGTTAAATAATTTTAGAATTTCTTGTTTGATTTTTGAGATTTTTAGAATTACATTTGCGATGTCTCAAAGGGGTGCCAAAATCTAGGAATAGAATGAAAGCTGAGATTATACCCAACGAACCTGGACGAGTAATGTTGTCAAGGGAAAAAATGACTTAAAAGTGTTTTGCTCTTTTGTCATACGAACAATCAATTACAAATTTAACAACAAGAATAATTCCCCCTTTTATTCGTGATTTTTTACGAATGAAAACTATTATTGATCACAATCCTACAGTTTTGGGAGCAAAGTTGCAAAGTTGCAAAGTTGCAAAAAAACGAAAATTGGCAATCTCTACGTCAATTCTTTTTGCTCTAATTTCTTTCCACTCTTTTTCACAAGTTAAAGATACTACTGCAGTTAATAAACTGGATGAGGTATTGGTTTCGGCTGTTCGTGTGACTACTAAAACACCTGTGAGTTTCAGTAATTTGAGTAAGAAAGAAATTGCTCCACGTAATTTGGGACAAGACATTCCTATTTTAATGAATTATTTGCCATCTGTAGTAACTACTTCTGATGCTGGAAATGGTGTAGGATATACCGGAATAAGAGTTCGTGGTAGTGATGCAACTCGTGTCAATGTAACCATCAACGGAATTCCGTACAACGACTCTGAGAGTCATGGGACGTATTGGGTAAACATGCCTGATTTTGCTTCTTCTTTAGAGAGTTTGCAATTGCAACGTGGAGTGGGAACTTCTACAAATGGTTCAGGTGCTTTTGGCGCAAGCCTAAACATGCTCACAGATAGTTACGCTAAAAAAAGCAATGGCGAAGTTTCTAATTCTTTTGGAAGTTTTAACACTAGAAAGCATACTGTAAAATTTAGTACGGGATTATTAAACGATCATTTTGAACTTGCGGGACGAATTTCAGCATTAAAAAGTGATGGATATATTGATCGTGCTTCCTCTGATTTAAAATCGTATTTCTTACAAGGGACGTATGTGGGTAAAACTACTTTGATTAAAGCATTGGCTTTTGGAGGGACTGAGAAAACGTATCAGTCTTGGAATGGTTTGGAGGACTTGGATGTTTTGAAAAATAACCGAACCTTTAATACAGCTGGAATGTATACCGATGAATTGGGTAACACTCGTTTTTATGATAATGAAACTGATAATTACCAACAAGATCATTATCAATTACATTGGAATGAAAAGCTGTCGTACAATTGGAATACAAATTTAGCTTTTCATTATACAAAAGGTAGCGGTTATTATGAAAATTACAAAGAGGATGCTGATTTTGGAGATTATAAATTAACGCCTTTAGTAATAGCAACTGAGACAATTAATTCAACTGATTTAGTACGTCAAAAATGGTTGGATAATGATTTTTACGGAACGACTTTTTCGGCTAATTATAAAAAGGATAAGCTAGACGTAATTCTTGGTGGAGGTTATAATAAATACGAAGGGACTCATTTTGGGAAGGTAATTTGGGCACGATTTGCATCTCAAAGTGAATTAGGAGATCGTTATTATAGTGATGGCGCTACTAAAACAGACGGGAATGTTTTTGCGAAAGCAAACTATCAAGTAACTGAAAAGTTGAGTTTATATGGGGATCTGCAGTTGCGTAATGTACATTATAAAGCCAATAGTGACGAAACTGGAATAGTAAACGATAATTTCAATTTTTTTAATCCAAAGACAGGTTTGAATTTTGAAATCAATAAAAACAATCAGTTGTATGCTTCGTATGCAAAAGCAAATCGCGAACCTAATAGAACAGACTACGAAAATGGGAGTCCGAAACCTGAAAAATTAGACGATATCGAATTGGGATTTCGTCATAATTCGGCTAAGGTAAAGCTTAACGCAAACGCCTATTTGATGTACTATAAAGACCAATTAATACTAACTGGAGCGCTAGACGACATAGGGGCGCCAATACGTAAAAACAGTGGCGATAGTTACCGTATAGGAATAGAACTTGACGCTACTGTAGCAGTTTTAGACAACCTAATTATCAGGCCTAATGTTACCATTAGTAATAATAAAAATAAAGATTTCTTTTTTAGTCGTGATGGCGTTTTAACTAATTTAGGGAATACTAATATTGCTTATTCTCCTGATTTTATTGCTGGAAATATCATTACATTTTTACCAGTTACTAATTTCCAAGTGTCTTTACTTTCTAAGTTTGTAGGGGAACAATACATGGGGAATATCGATTCAGATAATTCTAAATTGAAATCCTACTTTGTAAGCGATATTAATGTTTCTTATGAGTTTAAACCTAAGTCGGTTTTTAAATCTATTTTGATTACTGGATTAGTGAACAACGTTTTTGATTATAAGTACATTTCTAACGGGTATTTTTATACTTATGATGATGATTATTCAAACCCGGGTACAGTAACTACAATTGAAGGAGCGGGTTATTATCCTCAAGCTAGAATTAATTTTTTACTAGGATTGACATTGAAGTTTTAGTTTGGATTTTAACAAATATAAAAAAGCCTGAAAGTATTTGCTTTCAGGTTTTTTTGTTAATTATAAACACGAAGCACACTTCCATTTAATTCTACACGGTATTGTTTTAAAGGGTATTCTAATTTTCCTTGACCAGTAAACAAACTGTATTCATTTTCATCGCAGGGACAAACAATATTGATTCCGTTTAAAGTCATCGCGGTACAACTTGTAAAGGCTTGATTAGGACAAGCTGCATCAAAAGCATTGTAGCCACTACCCGTATTAAAAACATAAATTCCTTTTGCGCCTACACCCGCATAATAAATAGCATTGCTTGGGAATTTTAAATTAGAATATGCTGGCAAATTTAAATTGAGATCTACAGTGAAAGAGTAATTAGGAATATTAGGATTCTTATTGTTGAAATCGCTGTTGCTGCAACCTATAAAAGCAGTCATTATAAAGAGTAAAAGGATACATTTTTTCATTAAATAAGAATATTATAAAAGTATTAGTTAAACAAATTTAATTTATTTAACTTTGATTTAGATATGATTAACATATAATTATATCCAAGAAAAAAATTATACTATCTTTGTGGAAACAAATCCCGTCCTGATGGGATTTTTTCTATTTATATAAGCGATGAAAAGCAAGTTTGACTTGAAGCGAGAAAGATGTAGCAGTGTTTTCAGACTATAAAAATCAGAGCTTTGTAGAATATCAAAATAATACATTTAAAAATTATGAGCGCAATATCTTATTACACAGCAGACGGATTAAAAAAATTAAGAGAAGAGTTAGATCATTTAAAAAGTGTCATGCGTCCCAAAGCATCTGCAGATATTGCTGAGGCTAGAGATAAAGGAGATTTATCTGAGAATGCAGAGTACGATGCAGCAAAAGAGGCACAAGGAATGCTAGAAATGAGAATTTCAAAGCTGGAAGAAGTACATTCAAATGCGAGATTGATAGATGAAACAAATCTTGATCTTTCTAAAGTGTTGGTTTTATCAATTGTAAAGATTAAAAACCAAACAAACGGTATGGAAATGAAATACACGCTAGTAGCAGAAAGTGAAGCCGACTTAAAAACAGGAAAAATATCTGTAACTTCTCCAATTGGAAAAGGATTACTAGGGAAAACAGTAGGTGAAGTAGCTGAAATTACTGTTCCAAACGGCGTTCTTAAATTTGAGATTTTAGAAATTTCACGTGGCTAATTTTTTTTACTAAATAAAATAAAACATCATGAGTTCTATATTCACTAAAATAGTAAATGGCGAAATTCCGTGTTATAAAATCACAGAAGACGAGAATTATTTGGCTTTTCTAGATGTAAATCCTAATGCAAAAGGACATACGTTATGCATACCAAAATTTGAAGTCGATAAGATTTTTGATATGGAGGAAACGCACTACCTAGGGTTAATGCATTTTTCTAGGAAAGTAGCTATAGCTTTAGAAAAAGCAGTGCTTTGTAAACGTGTAGGAATGGCTGTTGTAGGTCTAGAAGTTCCTCATGCGCATGTACACTTGATTCCGTTAAACGAAATGGATGAAATGCGTTTTCAAAATAAAGTAAGCTTATCTAAAGAAGAGTTTGAAGCTGTTGCAAAAAGCATTCAGGCTAAGCTATAAAAATAAAGCACACACGAATTATTGATTACCAATATTCGTGTGTTTTTTTATTGCCACTTGTATTGTAGTTCCTTTCCCTATATCTGAATGCAATACTTTTATTTTTCCAGTATGATACTCTTCTACAATTCTTTTAGTAAGAGACAGTCCCAATCCCCAACCTCTTTTTTTAGTGGTGTATCCGGGTTCAAAAATAGTTTTGTATTGACTTTTAGGGATGCCACTTCCGGTATCAGTTATATTAATTTTTACGGTATCTTTATCGTGTTCAATTTTTAAGGATAATTTTCCTTTCCCCTTCATTGCGTCAATAGCGTTTTTTACTAGATTTTCTATGGTCCAGCTGTGTAAACTTGAATTTAATAAGGTGTAAATAGGTGTTTTTGGCGCAGAAAAACTAAACTCAATTTGCTTTGAAAAACGCAACTGAAGATAATTATAAGCCGTTAATGTAGCATCAATGATATCTGTTTTTTCTAGTATGGGTTTTGAACCTATTTTTGAAAACCGGTCTGTAATGGTTTGCAGTCTCTCTATGTCTTTTTCAATTTCGATAATAATATATTCTTCAACATCATCGCTCTTCAATATTTCGACCCAACCTATTAAAGAAGATAACGGCGTTCCTATTTGGTGTGCTGTTTCCTTGGCCATTCCTGCCCAAAGTTTGTTTTGCGTAGCAGTTTTAGTACTGATATAAAAATAGTAAATTAAAGCAATAAAAAGCACTAATATTAAGACTAGCGCAATAGGGTAGTACTTAAGTTTATTTAGTAATTCAGAATTCCCATAATATAATTTTTGAAATTTCCCAGGGATGTATTCAACTACAATTGGAGGGTTTTCATTCTTTAATTTTTCTAGAAATTTTCTTGATGCGTTTTCATCTTTAACAATGGCATTATCTATATTTATGGTATTTATAATGCGATCGTTTTTAATTAACATAATGGGTATAGAAGTGTTATTACTAAAAACTTGTAATGGTAACTCTACATCAGCGTCAACTTCAGCATTTATAAGGGTTTTTTGGGCTTGAGCCCAAAGATTCATTTTTAAACGTTCTTCATTTTTAAAAATTTGAAAAAAAGTATAGGTATTCCATAATATCAATGTGATGATTAAAAAGGAAGTAGCAATAATAACCCACCGGCTTGTGTTTCTTCTTTCAGAAAACTGCATAATTTAATTGTTTGAGCGATAAATATAACAAAATATATGCTGCATTGTTTTAGTTTATTGGCGAAAGCATTGATTTCAAAAAGAAAATAATTTTAAAGGATTAAAAGAGCAATCCTGTTTTTATAGTAATTTCATTTGTTTACTTTTGTATGACACCATTTTTTTAACTAGAAAAAAAATAATATAACATGATTAGTATTGATCCTAAAAGTATAGAAACAGCAAAGTTGCAAGGGTATTTACAAGGTTCAGTAGGACCAAGACCAATAGCGTTTGCGAGTACCGTTGATGTAGATGGTAATCCTAATTTGTCGCCTTTTAGTTTCTTTAATGTATTTAGTGCTAATCCGCCTATTCTTGTTTTTTCACCTGCCAGACGGGTACGTGATAATTCAATTAAACATACGCTAATCAACTGTGAGGCTACTAAGGAAGTGGTGATTAACGTAGTGAATTTTGATATTGTTCAACAAACATCATTAGCAAGCACTGAGTATGCTGATGGCGTGAATGAATTTATAAAATCGGGACTAACAGCAGTTCCTTCTGATTTAGTAAAACCGTTTAGAGTAAAAGAATCTCCTGTACAGTTTGAATGTAAAGTGACTCAAATTATCGCTTTAGGTGATGAGGGAGGAGCAGGGAATTTAATTTTGTGTGAAGTGATCAAAATCCACATTGATGAAGCAATTCTAGACGAAAACGGAAGTATAGATCAATATAAAATTGACTTAGTTTCCAGACTAGGAGGAAATTGGTATTCGAGATCAAATCAAGGATTATTTGAAGTGCCAAAACCTTTAGCAACTCTGGGAATAGGCGTAGATGCTATCCCTAAGGAAGTTATAGTGAGTACTGTTTTTGACGGAAATGATTTAGGGAAATTAGGAAACATAGAAGCCTTGCCTACGCCAGAAGAAGTTAGTATCTTTGTCTCAAATAACTTTTCGGTTAAGGCCGTTTTAAGTGCTGATGATCTAGAAAAAGTGCATTTAGAGGCAAAAAAATACTTAAATGACAATGATGTTGTTTCGGCGTGGAAAGTGCTTTTAGCAAAAAAATAATCTTATATAACAATTAAAATAACGAAGATGGAAGTTACAGGGAAAATTAAAGTTGTTAATCCAGAGCAACAAGTTAGTGCATCATTTAAAAAAAGAGAACTAGTTGTTACTACCGAAGAGCAGTATCCGCAACACATCATGATTGAGTTTACTCAAGATAAATGTGATTTGTTAAACAATTATAGCATTGGTGATCCAGTAAAAGTATCAATCAACTTGAGAGGTAGAGAATGGGTTAATCCACAAGGAGAAACGAGATATTTCAATAGTATTCAAGGATGGAGAATTGAAAAAGTACCTGTTGGTGAACCACAAGGGCCATCTGCACCTATGCCTTCAGCTCAAGCTTTTGCACCAGCGACAAACTTAAATGAAGAAGAAGCAGACGATTTGCCTTTTTAATCAAAGCGTAAAATACAGTATATAAAAGCCTTGAGAAATCAAGGTTTTTTTTATACCTAAAAATTTGGGTTTATGATAGCGCCTATCCCTAGATGATTGCCTATTTGTGGGTAAATAAAAGCAGTAGTTTTTGATTTTTTAGAAACTCTAAATGATTTTAACGGACTAATATGCGAGAAGACAATTCCAGAGGCTAAACCTATTCCAGCACCTACAAGCACATCAGATGCAAAGTGTTTGTTATTAGCAATTCTAAATGCTGCGGTGGCTCCTGCAAATAGAAAACCGCTGCTCGCATACCAAAAATTAGCATCTTTATATTCATAATATAAAAGAGTAGCATTTGTAAATGCCACAGCCGAATGTCCTGAGGGGAAACTTAAATTATTAGACAAATCAGGGCGGTCTCTCTTCGCTAAACGTTTCGTCATTTCATAAACAATTATAGTTGCCGCATTAGCTACTAAAATAGTTACAGTTTGATTCCTATAATTTGTTTTTGGTTGAAACCCCAGAGATTTACCTAAATAGATTTGTCCAATAGGAACAAACGGAAAAACATCATCTATTCTAGATTTAAAATCAGAACCAAAAACATTATTTGTCTTTGTTTGAATATCCTGGTTAAGTTCAGAATTTAATAAAATTGCACCTGCAGTAATAAATGCTGCGGGAACTATAAATTGCTTATAACTTAGTTTTTTTGATACCGCTAAACTATCCACATTTTGTCCATACATTTGTGGAATCATTAGGATAAAGAGGAGTGTTACAGTTATTTTTTTCATTTTATAATAAGTTGAAAAAGTAATTTCATCAAAAATAAGCCTTTATACTATAATTACAGTCCCAAACTTATGCATTATTTATCGCAAGATTTATTTTTCCCTCACGTATCATTAACGCATTCTTCTGGAATTATTGCCTTAGGTGGTGATTTATCGCCACAAAGATTACTATTAGCATATAAAAGCGGTATTTTTCCTTGGTTTGAAGATGGCGAACCCATCACCTGGTGGTCTCCCAATCCGCGTATGGTTTTATTTCTTGACGAGTTAGTAGTCACAAAGAGCATGCGAAACATCTTCAACCGAGATACATTTACAGTTACTTTTAATCAAAATTTTAGAGAAGTAATTGCCAACTGCCAGCAAATAAAGCGCGACGGTCAAAACGGAACCTGGATTACTAATGACATGATCGAAGCCTATTGCAAGTTGCATGAACTAGGCATCGCAAAGTCTGTTGAGGTGTGGCAAGATGGCCAGATAGTAGGCGGATTATACGGCATTGATTTAGGTCATATTTTCTGTGGCGAAAGCATGTTTTCAAAAGTTTCTAACGCAAGCAAAGTCGCATTTATCACCTTAGTCCGCCATTTGCAAAAAGAAAATTATAAACTTCTAGACTGCCAAGTCTACAACGAACATCTAGAAAGCCTAGGTTGCCGCGAAATACCACGTCAAGACTTCATTTCGATTCTTAAAGACAATAATTAGAGCCTAATCCAGCTGTACGCTACAAGTCCTCGCTCAAAACCTTTTTTTCTAAAGTCATAAAAGGAGCTTCCTGCGGTCGCTCTTTTACGCCTAGAAAAAATAGTTTTTTCCCTCTGGGCTTTCCACTCCCATCTGGGGCAAAACACATCCCTCTCACAAAGAAAATTGTAAAGCATAAGAAGTTCACTACCTCATAAAGCAAAAAAGAACAGTTAATAAATCCATTAAGATCCATTTAAATCTGCGTGCAAAAATCATACAATCAAAGTAAACAGCATAAAGTATAAAATCCGTTTTCATCCGTGTTTTTGCTTTAGCAAATCCGCGTCATCCGTGTTCCATTTCGCAACAACTCTGCAACGCTGCCACTTTGCAACTCAGTAACTCAATAACTCAAAAAAAAACTAAAACTTCAACTTAGTAAACTGCCAGTTCAACGTACTAAACAAAACCAACTCATTCCTTAAACAAGGCAATTCCAATATCACCTTCAATGTCTCATGCGCCATCATAGTCCCAATCATCCCTGGCAAAGTACCTAGTACACCATTCATATTACAATTAGGCACATCCTTTGGGTCAGGTGAATCTGGAAACAAGTCTCTCAGGTTTTTACTCTTTCGATGATTAAAGACGGCAACTTGTCCTTCAAAACCTAAGATACTTCCATAAATCAATGTTTTATCCAGACTCACGCAAGTATCGTTAACTAAATAGCGGGTAGCAAAATTATCAGAACCATCGACGATAATATCAAAGTCATCCAAGATAGAAGCCGCATTAGCTGCAGTAAGCTTTTCGGGAATAGCAATCACATTGATTAACGGATTTAATTTGTGTAAAGTCGCTTTGGCAGTTGCGGCTTTTGATAATCCCACTTGATCTTCAGTATATAATATCTGACGGTGGAGGTTGTGAATTTCGATAGTATCAAAATCAATGATACCAATAGTGCCAACACCAGCCGTGGCCAAATACTGTAAGATAGGACAGCCCAAGCCTCCCGCGCCAATAACCAATACTTTGGCTTTTTTAATTTTTGCTTGGCCAGCGTCACCCACTTCGGGTAACATTACTTGTCGGTTGTAACGTAAAAAATCTTGTATAATGCTCATGTGTTTTAGTAATTAGTGAAAAGTGATTAGTAACTAATGAAAAGTTATTGGTTAATAGTAATTAGTAAGTAGCTGTCAGTTCGAGCGGAGTAGAGAACCTTTATTTAAGCGGTAATTTATTTCATCCTAAGTGAATAGTAATAAGTAACTAGTGAAAAGTTATTAGTTAATAGTAATTAGCAAATCAGCTGTCAGTTCGAGCGGAGTCGAGAACCTTTTTTAAGTGGTAATTTATTTCATCCTAAGTGAATAGTAATAAGTTAATAGTACTTAGTAACTTGTGAATAGTGATTAGTCAAAAGTAGCTAGTGAAAAGTAAATTGAATGTCAGTTATTGTGAAGTTCTTAGATTTACTTAAACGGTATCAAAAACAGTTACCGCAATCAAGGAATTCCCACTTCGGGGGTTAGGGGGCAAAACTCTTGTCCCAATCTTTCCATACGGGCTCGTAGCCTTTAGATCTGATAATGTCGGCAATCTCTGCTACAGAGCGCTCGTCACTAATTTCGAATTGCTCTAACGATTGGGGATCGACCACATAACCACCTGGATTTGTTTTTGAACCCGCACTCAAGCTTGTTGTTCCAATGGGGATAATGTTGTTTCTAAAGTTTTCATTCTCTCGAGTCGAAATCGAAATCTCCAAGTCTTCATTCCACAAACGATAAGCGCAAATCAGCTGAGTCAAATCTCGGTCATCCATAATAAAATTAGGTGGAGCGGTACCTTCTGCAGGTCGTAATCTTGGAAACGAAACGGAGTACTTCGTTTGCCAATAGGTTTTCTGTAAGTAATCTAGATGCAAAGCGTTAAAAAAACTATCGGTTCGCCAATCTTCTAAACCCAATAACACACCCAATCCTATTTTGTGTATGCCGGCTTTCCCTATGCGATCTGGCGTGTCTAGTCTAAAATCAAAGTTGGATTTTTTTCCTTTGGTATGATACTTTTTATACACCTCCTGATGATAGGTTTCCTGATACACTAACACGGAGTACACACCAGCTTCATGCAAGCGTTCGTATTCTTCTTGCGAAAGCGGTTGCACCTCAATAGAAATAATCGAAAAGTCATTCTTGATTACATCAACAGCGTTTAGAAAGTAGTTGATATTCACCGTATAGTTTGCTTCTCCAGCAACTAACAATACATGGTCAAAACCTAAGGATTTCAATGCTGCTACCTCTTGCCTAATCTCCGAATCAAGCAAGGTCTTTCGCTTAATTTTATTGTCAAGGCTAAAGCCACAGTAGGTACAAATGTTCTGGCATTCGTTACTCACATACAAAGGAGCATACATTTGGATGGTTTTACCAAAACGTTTTTTAGTTAGTTCATGGCATTCCTGCGCCATTTCTTCGAGGTAAGGTTGCGCAGCTGGGGAGATCAAAACTAAAAAGTCATCTAAGTTTCTTTTAGATTTGGCTAAGGCTTGCTCCACTTGCTTTGCAGTACTAGCGTAGATTTTGGATTGGATTTCATCCCAATTGTATTGTTCGAAAGTAGATTTGAATGTTGTCATTAGTGCTTTAGGTTATTGTAAGTACAATGTTGATCACGCACGCAGATTTTGCAGATTTGCGCTGATATTTTACAGGTTATTTGCTACGCATTTAATATCATTTAAAATTGTTACTGTGTTGAAGTTGACAAGTATGCCAAGCTTTTTATTCGTTAGTTTTAAATAGTTTGTGATTTGTTTATAATGAATAGGTGCTAAATCTGTCACGGACTTTATTTCAATGACTACTTTGTCTTCAACCAATAAATCAATTCTAAACCCTACATCTAAAATGATGTCCTCGTATGGAATATTGATTTCTACTTGTCTTTCAACTTTTAATTCCAACTTAGTTAATTCATAATACAATGCACTTTCATATACAGACTCAAATAAGCCAGGACCAAGTGTATTATAAACTTTGAATATTGCTCCTCTAATTTTAAATGATATGTCGTTTTCAGTCATTTTTAAGAATTTATATTTTATTAAAAGTAATAATTTACTGTAAATAATTCTTATTATGTATTTTAAAATATTAAAAATCAGTAGATTGCTTTATAATCTGATAAAATATTTTTCATCTGCCAAAATCCGCCAAATCTGCGTGCTAATTAAATTATTTTATATCTGTGAAAAAGATATCGACGGACTTGACGTCATCGCATGTTTATACTTTCGCCCTAATCTAACTTCATCATAGAGCAATAAACTATTCATACAAAAAGGACGTCAACGGACTCGATGCCATAGCATGTTTATACTGTTGTCCTAATCTCGCTTCATACGCTTTCCTACCAGCAATTACCGCCTCTTTAAAAGCCTCTGCCATTAGTTTAGGATTTCCTGCAACGGCAATAGCGGTATTTACTAAGACAGCGTCAGCACCTAATTCCATTGCTTTTGCTGCATCCGATGGTGCGCCAATACCCGCGTCAATAATCACAGGAACTTTAGATTGTTCAATAATAATCTCCAGAAAATCGATTGTTTTAAGTCCTTTATTGCTGCCTATTGGCGAACCTAATGGCATCACGGCCGCGGTTCCAGCATCTTCTAATCGCTTGCACAAAACGGGATCAGCATGAATGTAGGGCAATACGATAAAACCTAGCTTGGCTAATTCTTCTGTGGCTCTCAAAGTCTCGATAGCGTCTGGCATCAAGTATTTTGGATCGGGATGGATTTCTAACTTTAGCCAGTTGGTTTCTAGCGCTTCTCTGGCTAATTGAGCGGCAAAAATTGCCTCTTTAGTATTTCTTGCTCCAGAGGTATTGGGTAATAAATTGATGTGTGCATGCTGTAGGTGTTTCAAAATAGCATCTGTTTCTGTTTCGAGATCAATGCGTTTTAAAGCTACGGTAACCAACTCACTTTCTGAAGCTAAAATGGCTTCTTCCATTTGGGCATTCGAACCAAATTTTCCCGTTCCTAAAAACAAACGAGACTGTAATATTTTATCCCCTATTTTAAACAATGATGGTTCCATAAAGGTCGTTTTTAAGTAGTTTGATTGTCTTTTTTTTATGTTTTGATTGTGTGATTAATCCTGAAACGGCAATGCCATAAATTCCGGTTTCCATTAATGCAGGAAGATCGTCTGTTGTAATGCCGCCTATAGCATACACGGGCGTAGTAAGTCCGTTGTTTTTCATCTCTGTTAGGATGTTTTGATAGCCGTCAAGACCTAAAATCGGACTCAGTTTTTCCTTTGTTGTTGTGAATCGAAACGGACCTAAACCTATATAATCACAGCCGTTTTGTATGTGGTTTTGAATATCTTCAAAAGTATTTGCAGTCGCTCCAATGATTTTTGTGTCTCCTAGAATGCTGCGCGCTTCGGTTATCGACATATCGGTTAATCCAAGGTGTACGCCGTCTGCAACGATTTGCTGAGCGAGATACACATTGTCGTTGATGATAAAATTAGCTAAGTACTCTTCGCATAAAATTTTTATGGCTTCCGCTAAAGCAAAAATTTCTTCATGGGAATGATTCTTAAAACGAAGCTGAATCCATTTGCAACCGCCGTCTAGTGCTTCATGAATATTTCTAGTTTGCTCCTCAACCGAGTTTCCTTGCGAGATATATTGTAATTTGTTAAACATTATGATATCCTAGTTTTGTGTGGTTAGACAATAGGTAGTTTTCAATATAAATTTTAGCGTTTTTGCACGCGTTTAGTTCCGTTTCACCCTTAGCAAGATTAGCTGTAATCGCTGATGATAATACACAACCCGAACCGTGTTTTTCATCTACATCAGTATGACGTGGTTCTAATCTATAAAACCGATCTTTAGTATATAGATAATCTACTCCAAGTTCGTTAGGGTTGTGACCGCCTTTAAGTAAAACAGTGCAATATTCTGAAAGCATTTCGGCAATAGATTCAGGATCTATTTCTTCTTGAGATAGCTTTATAATCTCATTATAATTGGGAGTGATTAAATCTATTTCGCTTAAAATAATTTTTAGAGATTCATAGTTTTTGATCTCTAAAAAATCAAATGTAGTCGAGGATTTTACCACAGTATCCCATACAATTTTAGTTGCTGGAGCAATTTGCCTAATCAATGTAACAATGGTTCCCAGATAAAATAATGAAGGAACAATCCCAATTTTAACAGCCTTAATTTTATAAGTTTCGAAAAGTTTTTCCACGGAACGAATGGTGAATTCTAAAGAAGTCCACTCAATTTCATGAAAATTATTTTCTGTCTGGATCGTGTTTGCCGTATTGATAGCAAGACCATAGACTTGAAGCTGTTCGAATGTTTTACAGTCTGCTAAGATTCCGGCACCTCCCGAAGGATCAAAACCAGCGATGCTTAATACAAATGGGCGATTTTCTGGCATAATTTAAAATTTTGAATGGGTTGATTACTGTTCCAAATACTTCCTAATAGCGCTACTTCATCAAATCCAAGTTGGTAGATTTTCTCTATGTTCTCAATTGAAATTCCTCCCAAAGCCACTAGTTTAGTTTTAAAATTGGTTCGCTGTGTTATGGCTTTTTCAGCATCCAAATCAGATTTATAATCTGGTTTAGAAATACTTTGATAAATCGGACTCAAAAAGGCGTATTCAAAACAACTGTCAAGTTGGTTAAAATCAGTTATTGTATGAATCGAAGTCGATTTGATAAAACCATCGTTATTATTTTTTGATTCCAAATCCAAAGCTGCTCTTGTGCTTTCAGTAAAATGAATGCGATGAATTCCAAATTCATTTGCCACTTGATGCTGCTGATGTAAAACCAATCGCGATCGAAATTCAGGATTTACTTTCGATAAAAACAGCCTTAGTTCTCCAACTGAGTAATTAGGTTTACGCACATGAAGCAACTCCAATCCACACTCAAAAAGAGCGTGAATGGTGTTGGTTTCATTTGCTACAGCAATTGGATTTGTGATTACAATCATTTGTGGTTTTTAATTCAAATTAGAGTTCCCCCTACGGGGGTTAGGGGGCTTTAACTATAAATCTCTTTTCCTTGCTCAATAAACTCTTCTGATTTTGCTGCCATTCCTTTTTCTGCTTCGGCAACGTCACGGATTTCCTGTGATATTTTCATAGAGCAAAATTTAGGTCCGCACATCGAACAAAAGTGTGCAATCTTAGCGCCTTCAGCAGGTAAAGTTTCGTCGTGAAATTCTCTTGCGGTATCAGGATCAAGCGATAAATTAAATTGATCTTCCCAACGGAATTCAAATCTAGCTTTACTCAAGGCATTGTCACGGTATTGTGAGCCCGGATGTCCTTTGGCTAAATCAGCAGCGTGGGCAGCAATTTTATACGTGATTACACCGTCTTTTACATCTTTTTTATTGGGTAAACCAAGGTGTTCTTTTGGCGTTACATAGCACAGCATCGCACAACCGTACCAACCAATCATAGCAGCACCAATGGCTGATGTAATGTGATCGTAACCTGGAGCAATATCAGTCGTTAGTGGGCCAAGAGTGTAAAACGGTGCTTCGTTGCAATGTTCTAATTGTTTCTCCATATTCTCTTTAATCATGTGCATCGGTACGTGACCGGGACCTTCTATAAATACTTGAACATCGTGCTTAAAAGCAATTTTAGATAACTCACCTAAAGTTTCTAATTCGGCAAATTGTGCCGCGTCATTAGCATCTGCAATTGAGCCTGGACGCAAACCATCACCAAGAGAGAAAGCAACATCGTATTGCTTCATGATTTCGCAAATGTCTTCGAAATGCGTGTAAAGAAAGTTTTCTTTGTGGTGAAATAAACACCATTTTGCCATGATCGAACCCCCACGAGATACAATTCCAGTCACGCGTTCAGCTGTTAAATGAATGTAACGCAATAGTACGCCTGCGTGAATAGTGAAATAAGAAACACCTTGTTCTGCTTGTTCGATCAAAGTATCTCTAAAAACTTCCCAAGTTAAATCCTCAGCGATTCCGTTTACTTTTTCCAAAGCTTGGTAAA
Source organism: Flavobacterium gelidicaeli (assembly GCF_013294005.1). Taxonomy (GTDB): domain Bacteria; phylum Bacteroidota; class Bacteroidia; order Flavobacteriales; family Flavobacteriaceae; genus Flavobacterium. Next base: position 418,325 of record NZ_JABSNK010000001.1, on the reverse strand, counting down.
TTGGCACGGTTCCAATAGGCACGGGAGAATTACGGATGATCCATTCTCTAGTTTCGTGAATATTTTTTCCGGTTGATAAATCCATAATCGTATCGGCTCCCCAACGGCAAGCCCAAACTGATTTTTCTACTTCTTCTTCGATGGTTGAGGTGACAGCGCTGTTCCCAATGTTGGCATTTATTTTTACCAAGAAATTACGCCCCACAATCATAGGTTCGCTTTCAGGGTGGTTGATGTTGTTAGGGATTATAGCGCGACCAATGGCTACTTCATTGCGAACAAATTCGGGTGTGATTTTGCTTTTAGGTGTGTTGGCTCCCCAGCTGTGTCCAGGATGTTGACACTGCATCGCTTTAGTTTGGGTATCTAATTGCTCGATACGTTGATTTTCACGAATCGCAATGTATTCCATTTCTGGAGTGATGATACCTTGCTTAGCGTAATACAATTGCGAAACGTTGGCGCCTTTTTTGGCACGCATTGGTTTGTGTAAATACTCGAAACGCAATTCGTCTAGCTTTTTGTTATTCAAGCGTTCTTTTCCGTAATCAGAGCTAATTTCTGTTAGTTCTTCCACATCATTACGGTCTAAAATCCATTGCTCACGAATGCGAGGTAATCCTTTGCGAATATCGATTTCGATATTGGGATCTGTAAAAGGTCCTGATGTATCATATATAGTAACTGGCGGATTTTTTTCGATACGACCGTTAGACATTTTTGTGTCGGCCAATGTGATTTCACGCATCGCCACTTTGATCGGGTGGATGTCACCGTCGATATATACTTTTCTTGAATTGGGAAATGGTGTTCTTGAAATCTTTTCTTCGTTTGTCATTTTAGTATGTCTTAAAGTTAGTTTAGGCGTAAATGGCATGCGGACTGATGCGAACTGCATCGTATACAATTTTTATATTTATTGGGCACAGATCGCACGCGGATTCAACGGATTTACAAAAGTAAAAACACGGATTGACGCGGATTTTATTTTTATTGCAGCTTAATAATTGGAATTTGTTCGTCAAAGTTTGATTGGATGCAAATAGCTCGCAGATTTTTAATTCTAGTAATTAATTCTTACTTAGCTGTTTTCAACTCTTTAATCTGTCCCTTAAACTATTAACTAATCACTAGTTACTAATCACTATTTACCAATTACCCTCCTTGGGTTGCGGAAATTATTAAAATGGTATCGGTTTCTTTTAAGGGATGGGAATTCCAATTGGATTTAGGAATTACGGTGTCGTTAATGGCTATGGCGATTCCGTTTTGTTTTTCGGGAATTTCCAAGTCAAGAAGTGCCTGAACAGTTAAGTTACTGCTGGCAAAATTTTTGTTTTGATTGTTGATTTTAAGTTCCATTCCTTTTGAGTTTAGTTGTTTTAGCGCTGCATTAAAACGCGGCTCAACTTTAGGAATGGCTACAAATTGCCCAAAAAAAGGGCTATGGAAGTCATCGTACTTTTCCCTACGCTAGTATGAACTAGATCAGGTTCAGAGGGTAATTCTCAGCCTACAAAGTTGTAGACACCCCTAAAGTGTGAAGCAAATGTAATAAAAAATTAGTTTAAAAATTTACAATTTTAAGTTTAAAGTTGTTGCATTTACAACTCCCCCTTCGGAGGTTGGGGGGATTTCCAGCAACTTTCCACGTGGTCATTGACAATTCCAGTGGCTTGCATAAAGGCATACATAACCGTAGAACCGACAAATTTAAAGCCTCTTTTTTTTAAATCTTTGCTGATTTTATCAGAAAGTGGGGTACTAGCAGAAACCTCTTTCAGGGTTTTTGGGTTGTTGATGAGCGGTTTTTCATCTGTGAATTTCCAAATATATGCTGAGAATGAACCAAATTCTTCTTGAATTTTGATGAAGTTTTGCGCATTGGTTACCGCCGAATATACTTTGAGTTTGTTGCGGATGATACCTGCATCTTGTAATAAATCTAGGATTTTGTCATCATTGTATACTGCTATTTTCTTATGATCGAATTGGTCAAAAGCAGCACGGAAGTTTTCTCTTTTGTTGAGAATGGTAATCCAACTCAAGCCCGCTTGAAAAGTTTCGAGTAATAAAAATTCAAATAATGTAGCATCGTCATAAACGGGAGTTCCCCATTCTTGATCGTGGTAGTTTTTGTAAAGTTCGCTGGATAGACACCAAGTGCATCGTGGTTTGTCTTGCATTTTTTTTGATTAAAGATAAAAAAAAACCTCAAATCAGTAAAGATTTGAGGTTTTAATAATACTTTAATTTTAATTAGATTTTTTTAAAAACACGTATAGTTGCAAATGTAACTCCAGCTTCACTATATGTTTCTTTTAGCTTAAGCTGTGATCCTGTTACGGTAGCAATTTCATACTTGTCACCTGTGCTATCTCCGTCATACTTCTCTGTAAGATTATTACCGTCTACGCTCCAAGTTCCACTATCATTATACTCTGTACATTTTGAATTAACAAATTCAGAATAAGTGTTGATTACGGTACCATTTTCTAAATATTCGTAAGTTTCACTATTACATCCACCTTCATTTGTAGCTGGCTGTAAAACTTCTTGACCGTTTAATACTACTCCTTCTTCAGTAAGTTGCCATTTTCCTTCAATTGATCCAGAATCTTTATCATCACTACTACAGCTTGAAACAGTTAACCCTAAAGTAATTACTGACAAAAAAAGAATGCTTAATTTTTTCATTTTGTTCGTTTTTATTTGTTAAAATTTTGACAAATGTAAATTAAAATTTACAAATAAAAAATTTTAATTTAACTATTTAGTAGTCTTTTTCTAATAGTGAATAAACGCTATTTACATGTGCTTTTTATTTGCTAATCATAGGCTGTGTTTAGATGTAAATCTTTCTGATGTTTGTGGATGCTGGTTTTGTTTAGCAATTAGAAAAGCTGTTATGAAACTTGTACTATAATTTAATAAAATATAGTCTAGCCTAATTTTATAATATTGAGCACAGCCCAGATGTAGTATTAGTTTATGGTCGTGCTAAACTGACAATTTGTATAATAATGAAACATATTTTTGAGATATATGGCACAAAAAAAGAGCGATTTGAATTTCAAATCGCTCTTTAATATTTTAGAACTTGTTTTAGATTAACCTAAAGCAGCTCTTTTAAATCCTGTAACAATAAGATCTTTATCTAAAGATTTAACATAAGCAGCAACGCTTAATTTGTTATCTTTAATGTAATCTTGGTTTACTAAAGTATTATCTTTAAAGAAACGAGCTAGTTTACCTTTAGCGATGTTATCTAACATAGCTTCTGGTTTTCCTTCTTGACGAAGTAAGTCTTTAGCGATTTCAATTTCTTTTTCGATAGTTGCAGCGTCTACACCTTCCTCGTTTAATGCGATAGGAGACATAGCAGCAGCTTGCATAGCAACGTTTCTAGAAACTTCTTCTGCACCAGCTGGAGCAGCAGATAAAGCTACTAAAGTAGCGATTTTGTTTCCAGAGTGAATGTAAGATCCTACAAATGCACCTTCTAATTTCTCAAAAGTTCTAATTTCTAATTTCTCACCGATAACTCCTGTTTGCTCGATTAATTTATCAGCAATAGTAATTCCGTTAAAATCAGAAGCTAAAAATGCTTCTTTAGAATCGTAGTTCAATGCTTGGTTAGCCATTTCAGTAGCCATTTTCACAAAGCTTTCGTTCATACCTACGAAGTCAGTTTCACAGTTTAGAGTGATTACTACACCAGCAGTTTTGTCAGCATTTACAACAGCAATTGCAGCTCCTTCAGTAGATTCTCTATCTGAACGATTTGCAGCTACTTTTTGTCCTTTTTTACGAAGGTTTTCGATCGCTAAATCAAAATCTCCTTCTGCTTCAACTAATGCTTTTTTGCAGTCCATCATCCCTGCACCAGTAGCTGTTCTTAATTTATTTACGTCTGCAGCAGTTATTGTTGCCATGTTTTTTTTATTTAAAGATTAAAAGATTGAAGAATTTAAAGATTAAAAATAGCGTTAATTTTACATTGACACTTTAAGTAATCTTTAAATCTTTCAATCTTCAAATTTATTTTTATTTTTCTTCAGTTGCTGGAGCAGCTGGTTCAGCAGCAGGAGCTACTGTTTCAGTTGCAGCCGGAGCTACTTTTTCTGTAGTTGCAGCAGGAGCCGCTTTTTCAGAAGTTTCAGCATCTTTGTCAGCCCCTCTATCAGAAAGACCTTCAGTGATTGCGTTAGTTACTAAAGTTAAAATTTTATCAATAGATTTAGAAGCATCATCATTTGATGGAATTACAAACTCTACTTCACGAGGATCAGAGTTAGTATCTACCATTGCAAAAACTGGAATGTTTAATTTTTGAGCTTCTTTTATTGCGATGTGTTCCGCTTTGATATCTACTACGAATAATGCAGCAGGTAATCTTGACATATCTGAAATGGAACCTAAATTTTTCTCTAATTTAGCACGAAGACGATCAACTTGTAAACGCTCTTTCTTTGAAAGGGTCATGAAAGTACCATCTTTCTTCATTTTATCAATAGTAGCCATTTTTTTAACAGCTTTACGGATAGTTACGAAGTTAGTTAGCATTCCACCAGGCCATCTTTCAGTGATGTAAGGCATGTTTGCAGCTTTTGCTTTTTCAGCAACGATGTCTTTTGCTTGTTTTTTGGTAGCAACAAATAATATTTTTCTACCTGATGCAGCGATTTTTTTCAAAGCTTCATTAGCTTCTTCAATTTTTGCTGCAGTTTTATATAGATTGATAATGTGTATACCATTACGCTCCATATAAATGTAAGGAGCCATGTTTGGATCCCATTTTCTAGTCATGTGTCCAAAGTGAACACCTGCTTCTAGTAATTCTTTTACTTCTACTTTGTTTGACATTTTTTTGTACTAGTTTACGTTCTGTTGATTAGCAATGTATAAATGGCGATTTCTCGGCTAAATACATTTAGATGCTAAACTAATTTCTCACCTCAATGAGACAACAACAACATTGTTTTAAATTCAATAAATTCAATAAGTCTTGAATAAAGGTACTCAAGACAGGCAATATTAACGTTTCGAGAATTGAAATTTCTTACGAGCTTTCTTCTGACCGAATTTCTTACGTTCAACCATTCTTGGATCTCTTGTCAATAAACCTTCTGGTTTCAAGATTAATCTGTTTTCAGCATTGATTTCACACATAACACGTGCTAATGCCATTCTTACAGCTTCTGCTTGTCCAGTTGAACCACCTCCGTAAACATTTACTTTTACATCATAGTTAGTTGCATTTTCTGTCATAGACATTGGTTGCATAACTTTGTACTGTAAAGTAGCTGTTGGGAAGTAAGTCGCGAATTCTTTTTTGTTTACAGTGATTACTCCTGTTCCTTCCGAAACATAAACACGTGCAACAGCGGTTTTTCTTCTACCGATTTTGTGAATAACTCCCATTACTTAAGATCGTTTAGGTTAACTGTTCTTGGTTTTTGAGCTCCTTGTTTGTGCTCAGATCCAACAACAACATTTAAATTTCTAAAAAGTTCAGCACCAATTTTGTTCTTTGGTAACATTCCTTTTATCGCTTTTTCTACTAGTAATGCAGGGTTTTTTGATTGCAATACTTTAGCAGTTAAAGTTCTTTGTCCTCCTGGGTAACCTGTATGACGCATGTAAATCTTTTCGTCCATTTTGTTACCTGTAAGGTTGATTTTTTCTGAGTTGATAACGATAACGTTATCTCCACAGTCCACGTGTGGTGTATAACTTGGCTTGTACTTACCTCTTAAAATCATAGCGACTTTTGAAGCAAGACGACCTAAGTTATGACCGTCAGCATCTACAACGATCCACTCTTTTGTAGAGTTGGCTTTTGTTGCTGAAATTGTCTTGTAGCTTAATGCGTTCACAATAATAAATTTTAATTAAACATTCCGTCCCCTATAAAGGGGATGCAAAAGTACAATTAATTATTTTAAATACAAATACCTTAAATGATTATTTTTATTGTCTGTTTTGCCTGATTATCAATTATATATTTAAGATTGCCATTATTACAACTGTTTTCTAAATGATGTTATCAGTGTGTTTCATTTTTTGACTTACATTTGTTATCAATAATAAAATTTTTATCTTGCAATCTTGGAATACAATTTTCAACTTAAAATATTGTTTTTTATCGAAAGGAAAACTCTCGAAAGCAAAGGTGATTTTAGAAGCGCTATTGGATTACCAAATTTAATAAATATATAATTATGAAAGTTAAAGCAACCCTTAAGCAAATTGCAAAAGAACTTAACGTATCGGTTTCCACTGTTTCAAAGGCACTTAATGATAGTCCTGAAATAAGTGATCAAACTAAGATCAAGATTAAGGAGTATGCTAAACTTAAAAATTACAAGCCAAATGTTATTGGTTTGAACCTTAAGAATAGAAAAACAAAGACTATAGGTGTTATTATTCCAAATATCTTAAATTCTTTTTTTGCGAAAGTATTTAGCGGGATTGAAAAAGTTGCTGATGAAAAAGGTTACAATGTGATTACCTGTATCTCGAATGAATCGATCGTAAAAGAAATCAATACGCTTGAGATGTTGAGTAATGGTACTATTGATGGCTTTATATTATCAGTATCTGAGGAAGCGCAAAAACTTCAAGATTATTCGCATTTTACCGAAATCATTAATGACGGTACTCCTATAGTTATGTTTGACCGTATTGCTGATGAAGTAGAATGTGATAAGGTGGTAGTTGATGATTATAATTCAGCGCTACATGTTACACAACGTTTGATTGATTTAGGTTGTAAAAATATTGCATTACTTTCATCTGTTGATAATTTGAGTGTTGGTAAATTAAGAGCTAACGGCTATTTGCAAGCTTTGGAGAACAATAACATTGCTATAAATGATAAGATAATTCTTCGTGCAGATTCCGAAGCTGACTTAAAAGAAAGAATAGATGCTGTTTTTGAAAATAATACCATAGATGCCGTTTTTGCTTTAGATGAAAACGATTCTGTTGCTGCTTTAAAAATGGGATTAAAAAAAGGATATAAAATACCTGAAGAACTTTCAATAATAGGTTTTGCAGATGGAATTCTTGCTTCACGCAGATTAACGCCTAGTTTGTCCACGGTAAGTCAACACGGTGTAGAAATAGGGGAGGTTGCTGCTAAGCTGCTTATTGATCGCTTAGAATCTACTGAAGAAAATATTCCTTATGAGACAGTTGTGATTAAAACAAAATTAAAAGAAAGAGAATCTTCTAGAAAAAATAATGATTAAAGATATTTAAAATAAAAAACTCCATCTGTTAGTTGCAGATGGAGTTTTTTTATATGTATTTTACTGATTAATAAATTCCTAGGCAGTCTTTAATCATTCCGAAATCAACAATTAGAGTAACGTCAAGTATAAAGGACTTTTCTATTTCGTATTTAATCAACGGGTGAATTTTTCTGGTTTTTAGTATACATATCAAAAACACAAGTTCATCCTGAAGCTGTGCTGTTATTTTAGTTGATCTACCTTTTAAGTTGTGAGTTTACTGTTAATTAGTTATGATTGTTAGGGAATTATTTTTTATTTTTAATGAGGTATAAGTTATGTTCATCGTCTGAAATAAAAGCAAATTTCAAATTAGTATGAGTGTAAAAAGAATATTTTTTTTTGGCATCAGTTTCCATTTTTATTCTCTTGTCTTCTATCTTGTCATAAATCGATGGCTCTTTGGTATCATAATCATCTAATGATATATCTTCTTGTTTCACTTTAAGAGTTTCTCCATTAAATATAATATCTAAATACGCATTTCCATTCCAGTAATAATAAGTATAGGGACTGTTAGATTGAGTTTTGCCTGCCATGTTAGAACAATATTCTAATTTATGAAAGTACTTAAATACTATATTTTCACTAGGTATATCAGTAAATAAATTTTCATATTTTATTTTTTTATCATCGTCTACACTTCGTTTTCTGATATCATCAGTTATTTCATTACTAACTCCATAAAGGATATACCATTTATTATCTAATAAAAATAAAACGGATTGTCTTTTAGTGTAATGAATTGTGCTATCTCTCCATGCGGAAAAATGCTCTAGATAAGCGCTATTAGGTACTATTGTGTTATAATAATATTTAGATATTTCCTCTGTGTTCCAGCTAAAATCTTTGTTTAACGGAATAAAATCTTTTTTTACTTTGTCACCATCAGTCGGCCAAGTTTGATAGTAAAGTAACTCTTTATTGACTATTTGTTTATTAAGCAAAACAGTATTTCCAAATTCAGATTGATTTGAAGAGGAGGTTTTGTAGTTAATAGTATCTAAAATATTTCCGAATGAATCAAATTTGAAAACAGTATTCGAAAAATTGTTCCCACTATTACCTCCGCCATTATCAAAACGTTCTGTTTTCGTGATAGCTTTAAGTATTGTATTTTCTTTTGAGATTTCAATTATTTGAACATAGCGGGTCAGATAATCTTTTTCGTCTTTAGCAAATAGACTTATAGCATAATTACCTAAATCGTTAATTTCCGATAAATTTTTGTAATCATCAAATTCATGTGGTAGTTCTTTTCTAGGAAAAAGATTGATTGCATAAGTGTCAATGCCTAGAGCTAAATACACATTTATTTTATATATGAAATATAAAATTGCTGCAATTGCTAAGCAATAGATTAAAATCATTTTTCTCATTTTATTTAGTGATTAGATAAAAATATATGAATATTTTAATGCGCCTCTAACCAATCTTTACCCATTCCTAAATCAACAATTAAAGGAACGTCAAGTTTAAAGGCATTTTCCATTTCATATTTAATCATTGTTTGGATTTTTTCTAATTCACTGTTGTGAACATCAAACACCAATTCATCATGAACCTGAAGCAACATTTTGCTTTTCCAGTTTTCAGTACTTAATTTATTATGGATATTGATCATGGCGATTTTGATAATATCAGCAGCACTCCCTTGTATAGGTGCATTTACGGCATTACGTTCAGCGCCACCACGAACCATGGCGTTTTGTGAATTGATATCTTTTAAATAGCGACGGCGTCCTAAAACGGTTTGCACGTAGCCATTGTCCCTAGCAAAATCAATTTGTTCTTGAATGTAGGTTTTTAACCTTGGGTAGGTTTTGTAATAGGCCTCAATTAAAGCAGCACTTTCTGAACGGGAAAGTGACGTTTGATTGCTTAACCCAAAAGCTGAAACGCCGTATATAATTCCAAAATTCACCGTTTTAGCATGACTACGTTGTTCTCTCGTTACTTCTTCTAGTGGAACTTCGAATACTTTTGAAGCGGTAGATTTATGAATATCCTCGTTGTTTAAAAACGCCTTAATCATGTTTTCTTCTCCACTTAAAGCTGCAATAATACGCAATTCAATTTGAGAATAATCGGCAGAGACTAAAGTGTAATTCTCGTCTCTTGCTACAAATGCTTTCCTGATTTGGCGTCCTCTTTCGGTACGAATAGGAATGTTTTGTAAGTTGGGATTATTTGAGCTTAGTCTTCCTGTTGCAGCCACGGTTTGCATATAATCAGTATGCACTCTTAAGGTTACTGGGTCTACTTGATTTGGCAAAGCATCTACATAGGTGGTTTTAAGTTTATTTAATTGGCGCCATTCCAGGATGTCTTTTACGATCTGGTTTTCATTAGCTAAATAACTTAAAACTTCCTCTCCAGTGGCGTATTGTCCTGTTTTGGTTTTCTTTTGTTTTGCACCTCCAATTTTTAATTTATCGAATAAAATATCGCCAAGCTGTTTGGGCGAAGCCAAGTTAAAATGTTCTCCAGCTACTTCATATATAGTTGCCTCTAATTTTATAATATCGTTATCTAGGTCGTGTGATAAGGAGTGGAGGAAGTCAGTGTCTAAACGGATTCCTTCTTTTTCCATATCAGCTAAAACCTTTACTAACGGAATCTCGATGTCTTCGAATAATTTTTTAGTTTCTGTTTTATCAAGTTCGACAGCAAATAATTCTTTTAACTGAAATGTTATATCAGCATCTTCTGCGGCATATTCTTTGATTTCTTCTAAGGCTACATCACGCATTGATTTTTGGTTTTTACCTTTTTTACCAATAAGTGTTTCAATAGATTTTGGAGAATATTTTAAATAAGTTTCGGATAAAATATCCATATTGTGACGCATATCAGGATTGATTAGATAATGCGCTATCATGGTGTCAAATAGTTTTCCTTGGACGGTAATGTTGTAATTTGATAAAATTTTCAAATCGTATTTTAAATTCTGACCTATTTTTTCGATGGTTTCATTTTCGAAAAACGGAAGGAATTTTTCTGCAAGAATGTTAGCTTCTTCTTGGCTTTCGGGAAAAGGAACATAATACCCTTTCCCTTTTTCGTAAGAAAATGAGATTCCTACCAGTTCAGCATGCAAAGCGTCTAGTCCAGTGGTTTCGGTGTCAAAACAAACAGCATTTTGTTTTAGTAAATTTTGCAACAGCAATTTAATGCCTAGATCCCCTTGAACTATTTGGTACGAATGGGTTGTGTTTTCTAAAGTGTTGTAAAACTGCTGGTGTTCATTAGTGTTGTTATCAGTAGGAATTGCACTTGCAAAAAGGTCAAATTGATCTTCGTTTTTTGGTTGCGGTTTTTTGTAAAGTTTTGCTTCATCGGTAGCTACACCTGCATCTGAATTTCCTTTTTTGAAAATGGCGTCAAATTGTTCGGCCATCCTTCTAAACTCTAATTCATTGAATAAAGCATCTGTTTTTTCTACATCAGGCGTAGATAATTCGTAATCACTTTCATTAAATGTTACGGGACAATCTAATAAAATAGTAGCTAATCTTTTTGAGAGTAGTCCCAACTCTTTATTGGCTTCTATTTTAGTCTTTATCGCTCCTTTTAATTCATGGGTATTGGCTAAAAGATTTTCCATTGATCCATATTCGGCTAGAAATTTCTTTGCAGTTTTCTCACCCACACCAGGTAATCCAGGGATATTATCGGCAGAATCGCCCATCATTCCTAGGTAGTCAATTACTTGTTCAGGTCTTTCAATCTCAAACTTTGCCAAAACTTCAGGAATTCCCCATATTTCAATTCCGTTACCCATGCGGGCAGGTTTGTACATGAAAATATTTTCTGAAACCAACTGAGCAAAATCCTTGTCAGGAGTTACCATAAAAACCTTGTAATTTTCTTTCTCAGCTTGTTTAGCAATGGTTCCTATTAAATCATCGGCTTCAAAACCTGCGACCTCTATAATAGGAATGTGCATGGCGTTTAGTAAAGCTTGAATGTAGGGAACGGCAATTTTTATGGCTTCAGGAGTGGCGTCTCGATTGGCTTTGTATTCAGGAAAAAGTTCATTTCTTAAAGCGCTACCTCCTTTATCAAAAGCGACTGCTAAGTGATCCGGTTTTTCTCTTTTAATAACATCCATCAAGGAATTCATGAATCCCATTATGGCAGAGGTGTCCATTCCTTTTGAATTTATTCGAGGGTTTTTTATGAAGGCATAATAGCCACGAAAAATTAAAGCGTAGGCATCTAATAGAAAAAGTCTTTTTTGTTGTGACATGGTTATAATTTTGTAAAGATTTCAAAAGTACAAAACTTAAAAGATAATGTGTTGTACGAAGTTAAATTTATAAGGAATTGGTTTTAGATCGTTTATTTCTTTTTTAGATCGTTTTATTTTACTCATAAACGGTTTTTATTAGTTTTTTTTTGATAAATTAGGTTAGTTATTTACTATAAAGCCTTTTATTTTTTGTAGTAAATAAGCTATTTTAATAGCGAATAATATTGTAATAGTTAAAATAAGATGTATTTAATCGGAATAATACGCTTTTAATCGGATTAAGTTGTATGTTTGATCTAATATATTCTACTGAGAGAGAAAATATTTTTTAATTTTTTAATATCAATTATTATGAATAAAACTACATTTTATAAGTCGCTGATTACTAGTTTGTTTTTATTTTTCTTGTTTTTTGCGAATTTGACTGTCGCACAAGTAGGAATAGGTACTGTTACACCTGATGCAACTGCTGTTCTTGATGTAAGCTCTACAACAAAGGGTATGCTTACTCCTAGAATGACTACAACGCAAAGAAATGCTATTACGACTCCTGCAAACGGATTAATGGTTTATGATACTACGCTTAAATCATTTTATTATTATGAAGCAACCACTAGTTTGTGGCTTCCGATGAATAGTGTAGCTGGTGCATCAGATAGATTAAACTTTAAACGCATTAAATCTACTGATGTTTTAGCTACGGTTTTAGCTGCTGAAAAAACAGCGGGTTTAGGGGGTAAATATCTTTTAAATACCAATACACTATATGAAATTAATGGTACAATTAATTTAGATTTACCTATAGATCTTAATGATGCTTATGTGATTGGTTTGGATACTAACGAAGATAAATTAGTAAAGGCAATGGGCGCTCTTTTTACTGGGAAAGGTGGTTCTATTAAAGGGCTTACTCTTCAGGCAACTGTTGGGGCTGTTTTTACATTGACAGGTGGTTCAACTGAATCATTAATTTTTAGGGATTGTGTTGTTGTTAATTCTCAAAGTATTGGAACGATAAGTGGGTTTGGGCTTGTGTTTTCTAGTATTGTTCAATATGCTGGTAATGCTGCAGGTGTTACTTACACAAATATTAGTAAATTATTGTTGAGTAACATTGGGTGGTTTGGAACTAATAGTGGAACTTATGAAAAATTAATAGGGACTTTTGGTTTAGTTCAAAAGCAAAGTGGATTTACCGAAGTTAATGGTTCGGCTATTGGTTTTGATGTATCTTCTAATCCAATTATCTCAGGAGATGCAGTTATGGAAGCTGTTGTATTTACTGGATCTAATATTGCTGGATTTGTAAAAGCATATACGGGAACTGGTACATATAGTGGTTATAATTTTACTAATAAATGGACTATAAATTGTCCTGGAATAACTTTAGAAGGAGATAGGTTCGCTACTGGCACATTGTATCTAGACAGATCAACAACAGCGCAAAATAACGTGTCAAATTTAGCTGTGGGGACTGCTGTTAGACTGAATGGGACAACTATTTCATCAAGATTATTCCGAATGGCAGATGGTGATCCTACATCGGAAAATAATAAGTTAGTATATAAAGGAAGAGCGAAGCGAGTTTTTACAGTTTCAGCTTCAATTTCTATGCAAGCAAGTGGTACCACTGGAACACAAGATTATTTGTTTTCATTTGTTAAATTTTCTGGTGGTAGTGGTAGTTTCATAAGCGATTCAGATACGTTTATTGATTCGAATTCAGGTTTTGTGCAAAGTTTTTCGGTTACTGGAACAGTTGAATTGTCAGATGGTGATTATGTTTCATTATACGTTCGTAAAGCTAGTGGTAATACTGCCAATGGTGGTGTAATAACTTTTAATTCTTATAATATGTCATTGAGGTAATTAATGAAAGAAAAGGTTTTGAGTATGAGGTTTAAAATTAATATTAGCAATTGCCAGCATTAATTTTGAATCTCATATATTTTTGTCTTATTGTCATTTTTATATTAATTTACTTTATATCTTTTAGTGATTAAATATTGCTATGTCGTTAATGGTTGTTGAAATTAATTAAATCAAGAACTTATGTGTTTTTTAAGGTAGTCAATTTATATTCCATTTTTTTAGTTAAATATTGATTAATATCAATGCGTAGTCCCTTCATAATTTGTTATTTTGTCAAAAAAATAATTATAATGGTTTTTCGTGTTTTCTTGCTGAGTCTTTTTTTATTTATAGTAGAGCTTTATGCTTTTCAAGCGTTGAAAACTTTGATAAAGCTAAAGTGGGTTCTTACCGCTTATCAAATACTTAGTGCTATTGCCTTGGTTTTTATCGTTTATTCTTTTACGCAGTTTGATCGTTCTATTGGACAAACTAAGCAAACCATGTTTACCATGGGTATGTTGCTAGTGATTTATGTTCCAAAAATAATTTTATGCCTAATAATGTTAGGAGAAGATGTTTTTAGGATTGGTTCAGGTTCAGCTCGCTATTTTATCAATAATGAAAAATTTGAATTCTTAAATTCTAGACGAAAATTTGTGAGCCAAATAGGGCTTGGATTGGCTGCCATTCCTTTTGCTTCTTTAATTTACGGTATCACCGTGGGGAAATACAATTATAAGGTAATTAAGCAACGCATTTATTTCCCGGATTTACCTGAGGAGTTTGATGGGTTTAAGATCACACAAATATCTGATGTACATAGTGGGAGTTTTGATAATCCAGAAAAGATTAGTTATGCTATTGATTTGGTAAACGATCAAGACTCTGATATGATTCTTTTTACAGGAGATATTGTTAATACACACGCTAAAGAAATGTATCCTTGGATTGAAACTTTCAATAAAATTAAGGAGCATAAGTACGGTAAGTATGCAGTATTAGGGAACCACGATTATGGTGAGTATGTTACTTGGCCTACCGAAGCAGATAAAGAGGCTAATTTTAAAGCAATAAAAAGTTTATACGGTCAAATAGGATTTCAATTAATGCTAAATGAGCATACCTATATTGAAAAAGGGAAAGATAAGTTGGCATTAATTGGAGTAGAAAATTGGGGGCATAATTTTAAGAAGGCCGGAGACATAAACAAAGCGGCTGCCGGAGTGAATCAGGAAGATTTTAAAATCTTGATGAGTCACGATCCTAGCCATTGGGATTACGAAATTAAAAATCACGAAAAGCACTTTCATTTAACACTAGCAGGTCATACACATGGCATGCAATTTGGTATTGAAATACCAGGTTATTTTAAATGGAGTTTAGCACAATATATTTACGCCCAATGGGCAGGTTTATATGAAAATCTTGGCCGTTATGTATATGTAAATAGAGGTTTTGGTTTTCATGCGTACCCAGGTAGGGTAGGAATTATGCCTGAAATAACAGTGATTGAGCTAAAAAAAGGGGATAATGTAGCATAATGCGTTAAAATCGCTACATTTGTAAATTAATAGCTATTTATTAGGTAGATTTAAATATTAAATTTTTGGTTATATGTCAAAATTCGGAGAACTTATTAGTGCACAAGTGCCTGTCTTAATTGA
The DNA here is from genome assembly GCF_013294005.1 of Flavobacterium gelidicaeli. Classification (GTDB taxonomy): domain Bacteria; phylum Bacteroidota; class Bacteroidia; order Flavobacteriales; family Flavobacteriaceae; genus Flavobacterium. The sequence goes on along the minus strand of NZ_JABSNK010000001.1, from coordinate 403,254 downwards.
TTTTTACACAGATTGGAACGAATCCTCAGTTTCTATGGATCCTGTTATGAAAGACGTAGCTGCGGCTCTTGGTGACAAGGCTAAAGTAATAAAAATTGACGTGGATAAAAACCATGAACTTGCTATTGCTTTGCGTATAAAAGGATTACCTACTTTAATGATTTATAAAGCGGGAGAGATGATCTGGAGGCAATCAGGTGAGTTAGATGCAAATACTTTAATTAGTATTCTTCAAGGGAAATTATAATTTACTGTTTGTAAAACTCTCAGCAGTAATTCTTGCATAGCTAAAGTTATTGTTGTTTAAATAATCCAATACTTTTGGTAACGCATATTTAAGATTTTTAGACGCTTTAACGCTGTCATGAAAGACAATTATACTTCCAGGTTCAATATTTTGAATCAAATTATCTAAGCATTTTTCTTTTGCTATTTTTTGATCGAAATCGCCGCTTAAAACATCCCACATAATAATTTTATATCCCAAACTTTTTATTCTTTTTGTTTGTCCCGTTTTTATTTTGCCGTAAGGCGGACGGAAAAGTTGTGGAGTACTTCTTTTAAAATCACAAGCGGATTTAATTATTGCATTTTCGCATTTCTCAATGTCAGCTAGATAGTTTTCAGTGGATGTTTTCCATCCGTTTAAGTGGTTGTAGGTGTGGTTTCCTATGCTGTGTCCATCATATATAATTTTCTTAAATATATCAGGATTCGCTTCGATATTTTTCCCAATACAAAAGAAACTTGCTTTAGCATTGTTTTTCTTTAATTCAGCTAAAACCCACTCGGTTACTTCTGGAATTGGGCCGTCATCAAATGTAAGATAGATTTTCTTCTCGTTATTTGGCAATAGCCAAATGTAACTAGAGAATAGTTTTCTAATAATTGCGTTTGTTTTTACCCAGTAAAAGCTCATTTTTTTCTTTATTTAGAGATTTAAAGTTAAAAAAAATGTAGCAATATCTAAGCGATATTGCTACATTTTTATAGTCTAAATTGGAATATTTGCTTATTCTTTTTCTCTACCAAAACGATGAAACATTTCGATATATGTATTAAAGGTAGCTTTGTTTTTATTGTAATAATCTAAGTCTCCATTTTTACCCATTACCTGAATCAGTCCTCTATAGCGTTCAATGTCAGTTATGATATCTATAGCAAGACTACTTTGATCAGATGCATCTAAAGTTTTGTAATAGTTTAGATTCTCTTTGTATTTTTGCGTCAATTTATTAAGTAACTCGTGCGCTTTTGCTTTTTCGCCTACTTTGTAATATCCATCAGCAAATGGCTCTAGTAATGAATAATAGTCAAATTTATCAACTGGCATTTTAGTCATCGCCATATTAATAACTTCTTTCGCTTTATCAATTTTACCTTCTTCGATTAATTTTTCCATTAATCGTGCTAGATTAGTTCTATAATTAATAGACTCTCTTCTTGTTTCAGGATCGTGGTAAATGTGGTCGCTATCACTATTTCCCCATTCCCATTTTCTAACAATCTGTAGCATTTTGTCAGTATCAATTCCGCCCAAATCAAGTGGACTTCCGTCTTTAGGTATTGGTGTTTTTACTGGAACTAATTTGTAAATTAATCCTTCAAGTTGTAAATAATTTTTCATCCACAAGTAATCTTCATCGTCAAATGAGCCTGGGCTAAAATAAATAGGTCTTTTCCAGTTGTTATTTGCAACAATATCTAACATCATTATTCTGTTTTTATACAAGGCTCTTCCTTTGATATCGATATCAATGTAAGGAACAATAGAATCATTGTATTTTGCAGCAACAACTTTGTTTTTAATTATTTCATTTTTATCAACAGGAATTCTAATTTTATTTGTCGGGAAAAAATGTACCGTTTGTCCGTTTTGCATTCCTATCGTTGATTTAGGATTTTTTATAAAGGCCATAAGGTCTTTTGCATCCCATCTACTTTCTGTTTTAGGAACATAAACTACGTAGTCTAATTTGTCACCTACATATTCATCATGTGTAAAAGAAATAGGCAAGGCTTCTGATTGATAGCTTTTTCGTTTCATTTGGTCAATATACCAGTCGGTCATGAAAAGGCTGGTATTTACCAGTTTTACATCTGTACGTACACCTTCAATTTCTTGAGCATACCAGAGAGGGAAGGTGTCATTGTCACCTATGGTAAATAAGATTGCGTTAGGGTCGCAAGATTCTAAATATGCCTTTGCCATTGCAGTTGCAGTATATTTTCCAGAACGGTCGTGGTCATCCCAGTTTTGATACCCCATTAATACGGGTGCGGCAAGTAAACTAGCAGCTATAATGACAGGTCCGGCAATTTTAGGAGCTAAATACTCTTTCAAGGTTTCATAAAGTGAATATACACCAAAACCAATCCATATTGCAAAAACATAAAAGGAACCTACTAGTGCATAATCTCTTTCTCTAGGCTCAAAGGGTCTTTCATTTAAGTATATTTTTAAGGCAATACCTGTGAATAAAAACAAGGATAATAAGACATAAAAGCTTTTTCTATCTCTACTTGCATGAAACATTATTCCTATTAATCCAAGAATAAAAGGCAAGAAAAAATAGACGTTACGCCCTTTGTTGTTCAAAACATCAGTAGGGAGGTTTTCTTGAGATCCAAGATGTAAATTATCTATATAGTTGATTCCGCTAAGCCAGTTTCCATCTTGGTTGCTGTACCTTCCTTGAATGTCATTTTGACGTCCAACAAAGTTCCACATTAAATACCTCCAATACATGTATCCAAATTGGTATTCAACCATAAAACTTAAATTATCTGCAGTAGTAGGCTTTTCTATAATTAAATATTCATTATAGCTTTTTAGGAACTTCATGTAGCCTTCGTTGTCAATTTGTTTTTGAGCGTAAGCGGTTCTAAATTCATTAACCGTTTTTAGGACTTCGTTTTTTAATTGCGCAATAGCTTTGTTGTAATCCTCTTCAGATAATGAATTAACATCAACTCCATATTGTCCAAGATCACTCTCGTAGTCATGATTAGGATCAATTCTAAAAAGAGGTGCGTTAGTAAAATTCATATAGTTTTCTATATGATCAGCACTCCACATCCTTGGTAGAATTGTTTTTTGGTCATCGTCACTGTTTTGCTCCGCATTTTTAAAGTTGTTTACAATAACATATTTACCTGTTTTGTAATCTCTCTCGTAATTAGGTGCTTTGTCTAAATAAGGGTTGTTTTTGTCTAAGCCTGCAAATGTTTCAGTGTATTGTGGTCCGTAAAAAAGCGGATTTACACCATATTGCTCTCTGTTATAATACGCAAGAACTTCGGCAGCATCTGATGGTTTATTTTCGTTAATTACTGTATTTGCATTGGCTCTAATAGGAAGCATCATCCAAGTCGAAAATCCTATTAATATAAATAAAACACAAAGTAACAGTGTGTTGTATTGAATCATTCCCTTGTTACGAGTATACTTTAATCCAAAATAAAAGAAAGCAATTATTGCAATGGTAACAAAGATAGTTCCAGAGTTAAATGGCATTCCGAAGCTGTTAACCATAAAGATTTCTGTCTTACCAAAGAAGGCCATCGTTAAAGGTAGTAATAGCTTGAATATAAATAGTAATATAGAAACAACCACCACATTAGCGATGATAAAATTCTTTACAGTAACTGTTTTGTAGTTTTTGAAAAAATATAAAAACCCAATAGCAGGAATAGTAAGTAATGCCATAAAGTGAACTCCAAATGAAAGTCCTACAACTAAAGAAATGATTAGTAACCAGCGATCTCCTCTGGGTGTATTCATCTCTTGTTCCCATCTAAGACCCAGCCATAATAGTAAAGCAATAAGTAGAGAAGCCATAGCGTAAACTTCGGCTTCAACAGCATTAAACCAAAAGCTATCAGAATATGTAAATGCTAGTGCGCCAACAAATGAACTTCCTAAAACAACAATTTCGTTATTTTTATTAGGTTCAGAAATTCTAGCAGCTAGTTTTCTTAATATCATTGAGGAAGACCAAAATAAAAACAAAATGGTAAAGGCACTCGAAAAAACAGATGTCATATTGACCATTAAGGCGATATGCTGATTATCGGTAGCAAACATGGCAAAGAAAGCACCAATCATTTGGAATAAAGGAGCTCCAGGAGGATGGCCTACTTGTAATTTAGCTGCGGTTGCAATATATTCTCCACAGTCCCAGAAGCTCATTGTAGGTTCAACGGTGAGTGTGTAAGTTATTAATGCGATTCCAAATGTAATCCAGCCGAGGATAGTATTCCATTTATTGAAATTAAATGTCTCCTTGTTCATGTATAAAAATTTAGTTTTATTTTGAGATACAAAGAAAATGTTTTTTTTATTAATGCAAAGTGCATTAACAAAAAATTCTATCAAACAATCTTGTTTTAGTAACTTATTGGTTCTTAGTATTTTTCTAGTTTCAGAAAATTTTTTTTCATTTTTTTTGAATAAAAGTGCTAAAAAAGTTTGCGCAAACTAAAATTTAGTATAAATTTGCACTCGCTAAGCAACAATGCTGCTACAGTAATTAAGCTGCTACAGTAATTAAGCTGGTCTATGGTGTAATGGTAACACAACTGTTTTTGGTGCAGTCGTTCAAGGTTCGAGTCCTTGTAGACCAACGAAAGCCTTTCAAGAAATTGAGAGGCTTTTTTTTGTTCGAAAGTTTTTGATGGAGTTGATTTTTTTTGAAAGCAACTCTTTTGATGCTATTTTTTTTAGAATAGTGACATTGAAGAGTTGTTAAAGTGGTATAAAAACAAAATAGAGCTGTATTTTTCTTGATTATTTTATAAGAAAAATCTTTGTTTTGTAGTTTTAGATAGCTCAGGGATTATTTTAACAACAATCAATTATTTCCGTTAATAAAAAAAACACTATATTTGCACCGTTATTTATTAAAAACTAGATAATGAGGGGACTAATTGTCCCCTCTTTTTATAAAAATATGACATTTAAAGAAAAAGTAAATACATTGTTGACAGAAGGTCTTTCAGATAAGCCATCGCTTTTCTTGATAGATCTTACTATAACAGAGGCTTTTAAAGTAATCGTAACAATAGACGGAGATAATGGCGTTGCCTTGCAGGACTGTATCGATCTTAGTCGCGTTGTTGAGAATAATTTAGATAGAGAAGAGCAAGATTTTTCTCTAGAAGTAGCTTCGGTAGGAGTAGGATCACCCTTGAAACTGGTCAGACAATACAAGAAAAATGTAGGTAGAACACTGATTGTGAAAACAGCTACAGAAAATTTAGAGGCAGAATTAGTAGAAGCTAATGATGATTTTGTAATTTTGTCATGGAAAGCTAGAGAACCGAAGAAGATTGGTAAAGGAAAAGAAACAGTTCAAAAGAGACTTGAAGTTCCTTACGCAGATATAAAAGAAGCAATTGTTACAGTAACATTTTAATTAAAGAATTCGCATGGAAAATTTAGCATTAATCGATTCATTCTCAGAGTTTAAAGATGATAAACTTATTGATCGTGTAACGCTTATGGCAATTTTGGAAGATGTATTTAGAAATGCATTGAAGAAAAAATACGGTTCAGACGATAATTTCGATATCATTATCAATCCTGATAAAGGGGATATGGAGATTTGGAGAAGAAGAGTAATTGTTGCGGACGAAGATTTAGATTTTGAAAACGAAGAAATTACGTTAACAGAGGCAAGAAAAATTGAAGCGGATTTTGAAATTGGTGAAGAAGTTTCTGAAGAAGTTAAATTAATTGATTTAGGAAGAAGAGCAATTTTGGCTTTACGCCAAAACCTTATTTCTAAAATTCATGAACATGATAATACAAATCTTTACAAACAATTTAAAGATTTAATTGGAGAGATATATACAGCCGAAGTGCATCACGTAAGACCAAGAGTGGTTATATTAGTTGATGACGAAGGAAATGAAATTGTTTTACCAAAAGAAAAACAAATACCTTCTGACTTTTTCCGTAAAGGAGATAATGTTAGAGGAATTATTGAAAGCGTTGAATTAAAAGGGAATAAACCTCAAATTATTATGTCTAGAACTTCTGAGAAGTTTTTAGAGAAATTATTTGAACAAGAAATTCCTGAAGTTTTTGACGGTTTAATTATGGTTAAAAATGTAGTAAGAATTCCAGGTGAAAAAGCAAAAGTAGCTGTAGAAACTTATGACGATAGAATTGATCCTGTAGGTGCTTGTGTAGGTATGAAAGGATCACGTATTCACGGTATTGTGCGTGAATTAGGAAATGAAAATATAGATGTTATTAATTATACTAGTAACATTCAATTGTTTATCACAAGAGCTTTAAGCCCTGCAAAAGTTTCTTCGATTAAAATTAACGAAGAAGCAAAAAGAGCAGATGTTTTCTTGAAATTAGAAGAGGTTTCTAAAGCAATTGGTAGAGGAGGTCACAACATTAGATTAGCTGGTCTATTGACAGGTTATGAACTTGATGTAATTCGTGAAGGTGATGTTGCCGGTGCTACTGCAGATGAAGATGATGTTGAGTTGACAGAATTTTCAGATGAGATAGAAGAATGGGTTATAGATGAATTTGCAAAAATTGGTTTAGATACTGCAAAAAGTATCCTAAAACAAGATGTAGAAGATTTAGTAAGAAGAACGGACCTAGAAGAGGAAACTATTCTAGATGTAATGAGAATATTGAAGGAAGAATTTGATAGTTAATCTATGCTTCTAACAACACAACGAAAAAGGTAATAATAAAAAGGTTTTATGTCTGAAGAGAGAATTATTAGAATAAACAAAGTTTTAAGGGAATTGAATATTTCTTTGGAAAGAGCTGTGGATTATCTAAAAGATAAAGGAATTGCTATTGAAGCAAATCCAAACACAAAAATTTCTGATGATGTATACAATGTTCTGTGCGGTCAATTTGCAGGTGACAGAGGGAAAAAAGAAGCTTCAAAAGAAGTAGGAGAAGAGAAAAGAAAAGAGAAAGAAGCTTTGCGTGTGGAGCGAGAAAAAGAGATAGAGGATAAACGCAAGCATGATGAAGAGGTTCTTAAACAACAACAAGAAGTTATCAAAGCGAGAGCGGTAGTAACAGGTCCTGTTCAAGTTGGTAAGATTGATCTTAATCCAAAAAAAGCAGCGCCAGTAAAAGCGAATGTAGAGAAATCTGCAGAAGCTACTAAAGCGCCAGCTCCTGTTGAAAAACCAGCTCCAAAAGAGCCAGTACAAGACAAACCTGTTTCAGATAAAAAAGAAGTAAAACCTACTGTTGAAGTTAAAGAAGCTAAGAAAGAGGAAAAAGTAGCAACTCCAAAAGCAGCCCCTGTTGCAAAAGAGACTGTGAAAAAAGAAGCTCCTGAAGTTAAAGCAACTCCAAAAGCAGAGGTAACTGAAAAAGTAGTAGCAGCCCCAGCAGCAGATGCAACGCCAAAAGGTGAAGAAACTCCTGCAGAAGAAGCAATTGCTACACAGTATCAAAAATTATCAGGAACTAAACTTACTGGTCAAACTATTGACTTGTCTCAGTTTAATAAACCTAAAAAGAAAAAAGAAGAGCCTAAAATTACTCCTAATAAGCCAGGTGCTGCAGGAGCTAATAATGCTAATAAAAATAAACGTAAAAGAATTGCTCCTAAACCGGGCACGCCAAGACCTCCTGGAGTTCCTGGTGCACCTAATCCTAACAAGATTACTCCTAATACTGGAGGTGGTGGTTATAATGCTAATAGAAGTTCTAGACCTGGATTCGTTAAAGGAAACAGACCTGCTATTGTTGCAAAAGTAGAGCCAACGGAAGAGGAAGTTAAAAACCAAATTCGTGAGACTTTAGAAAAATTACAAGGTAAAAAAGGTGGTAAATCTAAAGCGGCAAAATACAGAAGAGACAAAAGAGATACGCACCGTCAAAAATCGGATGAGGAGCAAAGAGCAATAGACGAAGGAAGTAAAACTATTAAGGTTACTGAGTTTGTTACTGTTGGTGAAATAGCTATCATGATGGATGTGCCAATTACTAAAGTTATTGGAACTTGTATGTCTCTAGGAATCATGGTTACCATGAACCAACGTCTTGATGCAGAAACATTGACAATTGTTGCTGATGAGTTTGGTTATGAAGTTGAATTCATTACCGTAGACATTGAAGAAGCAATTACTGTTGTTGAAGATAAAGAAGAAGATTTAGTATTTAGAGCGCCTATTGTTACTGTGATGGGTCACGTTGATCACGGTAAAACATCTTTACTAGATTACATTCGTAAAGAAAATGTTATTGCAGGGGAATCTGGAGGAATTACACAGCATATTGGTGCCTACGGAGTAACTTTAGATAACGGACAAAAAATTGCATTCCTTGATACACCTGGTCACGAGGCGTTTACCGCTATGCGTGCTCGTGGAGCTCAAGTTACAGATATCGCTATTATTGTGATTGCAGCTGATGATGACATCATGCCACAAACAAAAGAAGCTATCAGTCATGCACAAGCAGCTGGAGTTCCTATTATTTTCGCAATCAATAAGGTGGATAAACCTAATGCAAATCCAGAGAAAATTAAAGAAAGGTTAGCAAGTATGAATTTACTTGTAGAAGACTGGGGTGGGAAATTCCAATCTCATGATATTTCTGCAAAAGTTGGAACTGGAGTAAAAGAATTATTAGAAAAAGTATTACTTGAAGCAGAGGTTTTAGATTTAAAATCTAATCCAGATAAATTTGCTCAAGGAACTGTAGTTGAAGCTTTCCTTGATAAAGGTAAAGGATACGTATCTACAATATTAGTACAACATGGTACGCTTAAAATTGGTGACTATATGTTAGCAGGTAAGCATCATGGTAAGATTAAAGCAATGCACGATGAAAGAGGGAATTCTGTTCTAGTTGCAGGTCCATCTACACCAGTATCAGTTTTAGGTCTTGATGGTGCGGCTACTGCAGGTGATAAGTTCAATATTTTTGAAGACGAAAAAGAGGCTAAACAAATTGCTGCTAAACGTTCTCAATTAATGCGTGAACAATCTGTACGTACACAACGTCATATTACGCTAGATGAAATTGGTCGTCGTATTGCATTAGGTCAGTTTAAAGAATTAAATGTGATCCTTAAAGGAGATGTTGATGGTTCTGTTGAAGCATTATCTGATTCATTCTCTAAATTGTCTACTGAAGAAATCCAAATTAACATCATTCATAAAGGTGTTGGAGCGATTACTGAAACTGACGTTATGTTGGCTTCTGCTTCTGATGCTATTATTATTGGATTTAATGTTCGTCCTGCTGGAAATGCGAGACAACTTGCTGACAAGGAAGAAATCGATATCCGTTACTATTCTATTATCTATGCAGCAATCGATGACTTGAAAGATGCAATGGAAGGAATGTTAGCTCCTGAAATGAAAGAAGAAATTCTTGGAACTGCAGAAATTAGAGAGATATTCAAAATCTCTAAAGTGGGTTCTATCGCAGGTTGTATGGTTACTGATGGTAAAATTACTCGTAACGCTAAGATCAGAGTTATTAGAGACGGTGTTGTTGTTCACGCAGGTGAGTTAGTAGCATTAAAACGTTTCAAAGACGATGTGAAAGAAGTTGCAAAAGGATATGATTGTGGTATCCAAATTAAAGGATACAACGACATCGAAGAAAGAGATGTTATTGAATCATACCATGAAGTTGCTATTAAAAAGAAATTGAAATAAAATTTAATTCTTTATATATTTGAAAAAATCCCGATTCGTCGGGATTTTTTGCGTTTAAAGTGTAATTTGTAGCTTTTTTATCCTTTAAATGATTATGACGTATTGCTGGTATTTCAGTAATAAATAAAAAATAGTAAAACAGCAGATGAATTTATAAATATGCTCATTAATAACGTATGACAGTTTATCTTAGTTTTTTTAAATTGAGTTTTTATAGCTTTTAAGTAAGAATTATAAAATGTTCTTGCTATTGTCCTTAATGTAACTATATTGCTATTTAAGATGGTTTGGGTTATCATGCATAGACTATTTATAATACAATCTAATTATCAGTTTGAGTGGAGTAGAGTGTTTTTATTGTAAATCGACTGTATTATGTTTATGTATGTATAAAAGGCGCGTAGTCTTCAAAAATTTCAACTGAATTGTTATGACCAATCTATTTAAATCTTCAAATCTGTGTGCAAGTTCTTTTATTACTCAATGCGGACAATCATATGTTTCTATTCAATTAGAATATGAGTGCAAATTATTATTGCTTGTGGTTGCTGTTACTTATCTTTTATTTGTTTAAAGAAATTGATTCCCCTGCTTTTATAGGAAAGAATAAAAATGATATTTTTTAAATATTATATCGATGTGATTAAAAAGGTATTATTGAATAACAAAAGCACTTGTTTATTTCGAAATAATATTAGGAGGTAGTGATGGGGGTATTATGTAATTGTAAAACACATAAACATTATTAATCATTTGTTAGTGTATTCTGTTTAATCAATGTTGATGTCTAAAATAGGTCGTGAGGGACTAATTTAATTCGTTTTTAATAGTGTTCGCTATACAATTGTAGCGGTAATTTAAATTTGCTACGCAAGCTGTCTACAAAGGAGTCCAATTGTAAGTTTGAGCATGTTTGATAATTATTATCAGATATCGACTGGCAAAATATTATAGCATTAGTTTGTCCAAGATTGTGCTGCTTTTGTTGTAAATAAAATATAATTAATAACGTTTTTTTAAAGAATATTTTCTTAATCCGTTATTAGAGCTAGATAGTTTTTGGGTGTGTCTTTTGTATTTAAAATAATTATTTAGATTCTGTATATACTTTCAGGATGTAGGTGAAAATACAGGAATTTATTTATTTTATTGTAGCTGTAGATATGTGTGAAAATTAGAATTTTGCTTCTGTGTTTAGTAGTTTGTTTTCTTAACTCTTGTGTGAAATAATCCTATTCAATTTTTTTATGATAAGTTAGCGTGTCTTCAGAGTAATGATTATTCATTGCTCCGATATCCTGATGAGAGTGTTAGTTTTGAAATTTATTATATTGATTTTGTAAATAAAAAGATTAGTTTAAAGATAATCAACTTTCTAGATTTGGATTAACACAAAAGGAAATAGTTCAATATTGCTCTAATGAAATAGGGAGCTTTTTCAATGCTAGAGAATATGAAAGTAAGTTACCTAATTGAGGCTGTTGAAATTATGATCAAGAGATACTCCCTTTTTATATCAGTGACGAATTAGTTGTTATTGGTGAATTCGATTTAATTGTAATTAGTTTTTTAAATAAATTTAAAGCCAATCGAAAAGATATATTTAAGGGAAAATCATTTAAAGTAACGCTATTTATTTAAATGAAGAATGTTTAGTTTTTACAAATAGCAGTGCTTTCTATGTCATTCGTAAGTTTTTTCTTTTTTAAAGTAAAATCGAGATCTCAGTTTTAATGTTGTTTCTTTTAGTCGTAAGTAAAGGTTATAATTAATCGATATTTTGTTGATTTTAGAAATTTCAAATAATTTATAGACTAAAAAAAAAGCCACTATCATGATGAAGTAGCTTTTTTTTGAATTTAATTTATAAATTTATTTTTGTGGCTTAATTATAAAAGCATTAGAGTATTTGTCTTTAATTTCTTCTAGATTTCTTTCGGCTTCAATTCTAGTTCTAAAGTTACCAATCCATACTTTATAATTAGGTGTATTGAAAACAATTGTGCCGTCTAGCTCTTTAAATTGCTGTTTACAATCATATAAAGCTCTTTTAGACTTTTCACTATCACCGCTAAATACTTGGATTTTATAGCGATCATTGATAGAAACAGAGGAATTTATTTTTCTTTTTTCACTTAATAATTGTTCAAAGCGGGCATCTTGCTTAATGTTAATATTTTGGACCTGAGCTTGTAATGTTCCAGCGGTAATACAAATTAGAAAAGATACAAATAAGGTTGTTTTAATGGGTATGATTCTCATAACGTGATGGTTTTTAAGCAAAAATAGTATTTAATGAATGAATCTAAAAGCAAATTATTATTTAGAATTAATATAAATTGAAATTAAGACTATTTTAAGGTTTTGAGAATAGTTCATAAGTCGTATTTTTGTCGAAGTTTAAAATAAAGGAACGGTCTAACTGTAATTATTTATAGAGAAAACTGTGCCAATTTTTAGTAGATAATCATTATATTTTATGAAAAAGGTGGGTAACCATAATTCGATCTCAAGGAAACTATTGTTCAGCTTTACTTTAATGCTGGCATTTTCCTTTACTTCATTTGCACAAGATGCTGCTCCTGCAGCTGCAACTGAGGCTCCTGCGGCTGCGCCAAGTGCTGACCCTGTTAAAGGAAAGGAACTTTTTAATTCAAACTGTGCTGCATGTCACAAGTTAGACGCTAAGTCTACTGGACCGGCTCTTAGGGGTATTGCAGAGAAACATGAAATGGCATGGATCTACAAGTGGGTTCATAATAGCTCTGACATGATTAAGTCAGGTGATGCTGCTGCTGTTAAGGTTTTTGAAGAAAACAATAAAGCAGTAATGACTCCATTTCCTCAATTATCAGAAGGCGATATAGATAATATTATTGCTTACACATCAGAAGTAAAGGCTGAAGCTCCTGCTCCACTACCTGGAACTGCTGTTGCTGGTACTGCTGATCAAAGTGGTGTTTCTAATAGTATTATTTTAGGTGCTTTAGCTCTTGTTATGTTGATGTTAGTTGTTATGTTATTCCTTGTGAATAATGTCTTAACTAAAGTAGCAAAATCAAACGGAATTGAAGTAACTTCAAAAACACCAACAACACCAATATGGAAAGCTTTTGCTAAAAATCAATTTTTGGTTTTAGTTACTGCTATTTTCTTATTGCTTGCAAGTGCGTACTTCGTGTATGGCTTCTTAATGCAAGTAGGTGTAGATCAAAACTACGAGCCAATTCAGCCAATTCATTATTCTCACAGGATTCATGCTGGTGATAATGAAATCAACTGTAAGTATTGTCACTCTGCGGCTAGAGTTAGTAAAAACGCTGGTATTCCTTCTTTAAATGTTTGTATGAATTGTCATAAGAATATTGCTGAAGTTGCTGAAACAACTGCTACTCCTGAGTACAGTAAAGCTTTTTACGATGAACAAATCCAAAAATTATATACTGCTGTAGGTTGGGATAAAACTACACAGTCTTATACTGGAAAAACACAACCTGTAAAATGGGTTCGTATTCATAACTTGCCTGATTTTGTTTATTTCAATCACTCACAACACGTAACTGTTGCAGGAGTTGAATGTCAAACTTGTCACGGTCCTGTTGAAACTTACGAGATTCAAAAACAGTTTGCTCCTTTAACAATGGGATGGTGTATTAATTGCCATAGAAAAACCGATGTTAAAATGGAAGGAAACGAATATTATACTAAAATTCACGAAGAGCTTTCTAAGAAATACGGTGTAGACAAATTGACTGCAGCGCAAATGGGAGGTTTAGAATGCGGTAAATGCCACTATTAATCAAATTATTAAGATTTTAATATTTATATACAATGTCATCAAACAAAAAATACTGGAAAAGTGTTGAGGAACTTGAAAATGGTTCTATTGTTGAGGCGCTTAGAAATAACGAATTTGTTGAAGCAATTCCTACTGATGAGTTTTTAGGAAATGATGATGCTATGTCATCTTCTTCAACATCACGTCGTGATTTTTTAAAGTACGTAGGGTTTAGTACTGCTGCAGCTACACTTGCAGCATGCGAAGGTCCTGTGAACAAGTCGATACCTTATGTATTACAGCCAGAACAAATCATTCCTGGAGTAGCTGATTATTATGCTACTTCTGTTTTTGATGGTTTTGATTTTGCAAATCTTCTTGTTAAAACACGTGAAGGGCGTCCTATTAAAATAGATAATAATACTATTTCAGGAGCGAAATTTGCAGCTAATGCAAGAATTCATGCGTCTATATTATCATTATATGATAATATGCGTTTGAAGGAACCTAAAATTGACGGGAAAAATGCAACTTGGTCAGCAGTTGATGCTAAAGTTAAATCAAGTTTAGCAGATGCTAAGTCAAAAGGTGGTCAAGTTGTGTTATTAACAAATACATTAGCAAGTCCTTCTACTGAAAAATTAATTGGCGAATTTATAGCTTTGAATCCTACAGCTAAACATGTAGTTTATGATGCTGTTTCTTCTTCTGAAGCTTTAGATGCTTTCGAAACTGTTTACGGTGAAAGAGCTTTAGTTGATTACGATTTTTCAAAAGCTTCTTTAATCGTTTCTGTTGGGGCTGACTTCTTAGGAGACTGGCAAGGTGGTGGATATGATTCAGGATATGCTAAGGGTAGGATTCCACAAAACGGAAAGATGTCACGTCATTTTCAGTTAGAAGCAAACATGACTTTGTCAGGAGCTGCTGCTGATAAACGTTTAGCGATGTCTGTTGCGAATCAAAAGCAAGCTTTAGTTCAAATATATAATATAGTTATTGGAGCAGCTGTTCCAGTAACATTAGATGCTAAGTTTAAAACTGAAGTTGTAAAAGCGGCTCAACAGTTAAAAGCTGCTGGTGCAAATGGAGTTTTAGTCTCAGGTATTCAAGATAAAAATGCACAATTATTAGTTTTGGCTATTAATCAAGCATTAGGAAGTACTGCTTATAGTACTTCTGGTACAAGACAAATTAGAAAAGGATCTAACGAAAAAGTGGCTCAATTGATAAATGATATGAAAGCCGGAAGCGTTCATACATTAATTATGAGTGGTGTTAATCCTGTATATACTTTAGCTGATTCAGCATCATTTGTTGCAGGGCTTAAAAAAGTAAAAACATCAGTAGCTTTTTCTTTAAAAGAAGATGAAACTGCTTTAATGAGTACAGTTGCTGCAGCTGTGCCACATTATTTAGAATCGTGGGGTGATTTAAGTCTTACTAGAGGGACTTATAGTTTAACACAACCTACAATTCGTCCATTATTCGATACTAAACAATTTCAAGACGTTTTAATGTCTTTGAATGGTATGTCGGGTACTTTTTATGACTATGTAAAAGCAAATGCTTCAGGAACGGTTACTGGTACTACATGGAATAAAGTATTACATGATGGTGTTTTTGTATCTGAATCTCAAGTTTTATCTGGAGGAAACGCTGATTATGCTACTGCTGCAAATGCTTTAGCAAAATCAAAAGCTTCTCAAGGATTTGAATTAGTTTTATATACCAAAACAGGAATGGGTGATGGTCAACAAGCAAACAATCCTTGGTTGCAAGAGTTTCCAGATCCAATTACTAGAGTTTCATGGGATAATTATATAACTGTTTCTAATGCTGATGCAAAAGAGATGGGAATGACAAATGAAATTGTTGCTAATGGTGGTTTGAATGGTAGTTATGCTACAGTAACAACTGCTGATGGTATTAAGTTAGAAAACGTTCCGGTAATTGTTCAACCAGGACAAGCGGTAGGAACTGTTGGATTAGCTTTAGGGTATGGTCGCAAGGCTGCTCTTAAAGAAGAAATGATGGTAGGTATAAATGCTTACTCTTTATATAAAGGTTTCAATGATGTACAAGCGATTACTTTAGAAAAAGCTTCTGGAGATCATGAATTTGCTTGTGTTCAAGGACAAAAAACATTAATGGGTAGAGGAGATATCATCAAAGAAACTACTTTGGAGATATTTAATACTAAAGATGCTAAAGTTTGGAATGAAGTTCCAATGGTATCTTTGAACCATGAAGAAGTAGAAGCTACTACAGTTGATTTATGGGATACATTTGATCGTTCAATAGGACATCATTTTAATCTTTCAATTGACTTAAATGCTTGTACAGGTTGTGGGGCTTGTGTTATCGCTTGTCACGCCGAAAATAATGTGCCTGTTGTAGGTAAGTCAGAGATTAGGAGAAGTCGCGATATGCACTGGTTGCGTATTGATAGATACTACTCTTCTGAAAGCACTTTTGCAGGAGATAATGAAAGAAAAGAGAATATTAAAGGATTGTCTAGTTCATTGTCTACTTTTAATGAAATGGAAAAAGCGGGAGATAATCCTCAAGTTTCTTTTCAACCAGTAATGTGTCAACATTGTAATCATGCTCCTTGTGAGACTGTTTGTCCTGTTGCAGCAACATCTCATAGTCGCCAAGGTCAAAACCACATGGCGTACAATAGATGTGTTGGTACGCGTTACTGTGCAAATAACTGCCCTTACAAAGTGCGTCGTTTTAACTGGTTCTTGTATAACAAAAACAGTGAATTCGATTATCACATGAATGATGATTTAGGACGTATGGTATTAAATCCAGATGTAAACGTTCGTTCTCGTGGTGTTATGGAAAAATGTTCAATGTGTATTCAAATGACACAAGCAACTATTCTTAAGGCTAAAAGAGAAGGTAGATCAATTGTTGATGGAGAATTTCAAACTGCATGTTCAAATGCTTGTTCTACTGGAGCAATGGTTTTTGGAGATGTTAATGATACCAAAAGTCAAGTGACAAAATTGGCTGCAGATGATAGAATGTATCATTTGTTGGAACATGTTGGAACTAAGCCTAATGTGATTTATCATGTTAAAGTTAGAAATACCTAGTAAAAAAAATTATTAATAAGAAACAATATAAAGGATTATGTCGTCTCACTACGAAGCAACCATTAGAAAACCTTTAGTTATAGGTGATAAAACTTATCACGACGTAACAGTAGATATTGCTGCACCTGTTGAAGGTAAAGCAAATAAACATTGGTGGATTGTATTTTCAATTGCACTAACTGCTTTCCTTTGGGGAATAGGTTGTATTATTTACACAGTATCTACAGGTATTGGAACATGGGGATTAAATAAAACTGTTGGATGGGCCTGGGATATCACTAACTTTGTTTGGTGGGTAGGTATTGGTCACGCAGGAACACTAATTTCCGCCGTTCTATTATTATTCCGTCAGCGATGGAGAATGGCAATTAACCGTTCTGCAGAAGCAATGACAATTTTCTCAGTTGTGCAAGCGGGTTTATTCCCAATTATACACATGGGACGTCCATGGTTAGCGTATTGGGTTCTCCCAATTCCAAATCAATTTGGATCCCTTTGGGTTAACTTTAACTCCCCATTACTTTGGGATGTATTTGCAATTTCAACGTATTTATCGGTATCATTAGTTTTCTGGTGGACTGGATTATTACCTGATTTTGCAATGCTTAGAGATAGAGCAATTACCCCTTTTAATAAGAGAGTTTACTCTATACTAAGTTTTGGATGGAGTGGTAGAGCTAAAGATTGGCAACGTTTTGAAGAAGTTTCTTTGGTTCTTGCAGGTTTAGCAACACCTCTTGTACTTTCTGTACATACGATTGTATCGATGGATTTTGCTACTTCTGTTATACCAGGATGGCATACAACAATCTTCCCTCCATACTTTGTTGCTGGTGCAGTATTCTCTGGTTTTGCAATGGTAAATACTTTACTTATTATTATGAGAAAAGTGTCTAATCTTGAATCGTATATTACAGTACAGCATATTGAACTAATGAACATTGTAATTATGATTACAGGTTCTATTGTGGGAGTTGCTTATATCACTGAGTTGTTTGTAGCATGGTATTCTGGAGTTGAATATGAGCAATATGCTTTCTTAAATAGAGCGACTGGACCATACTGGTGGGCATATTTATTAATGATGTCATGTAATGTTTTGTCTCCACAATTTATGTGGTTCAAAAAACTTAGAACTAGTATAATTTTTTCTTTTGTATTATCTATTGTGGTAAACATCGGAATGTGGTTTGAGCGTTTTGTAATTATTGTTACTTCATTACATAGAGATTATTTACCGTCTTCTTGGACAATGTTTTCACCAACATTTGTTGATATTGGTATTTTTATTGGAACAATTGGTTTCTTCTTTGTGTTGTTTTTGTTATACTCTAGAACTTTCCCAGTGATTGCTCAAGCAGAGGTTAAAACAATTTTGAAAGGAACAGGAGATAATTACAAAAGAGAAAGAGAAGCAAATAAAGATAGACATCATGAATAATAAAGTAATATACGCCATTTATAATGACGATGATATATTGATGGATGCGGTTAAGAAAACTAGAGCAGCTCATCATCATATTGAAGAAGTTTTTACACCATTCCCAGTTCACGGGTTGGACAAAGCGATGGGACTTGCTCCTTCTAGATTGGCTATTTGTTCATTCATCTATGGATGTATTGGAATTACATTTGCTACATTGATGATGAATTTTATTATGATTCAAGACTGGCCACAAGATATTGGCGGAAAGCCGAGTTTCAGTTTTATTCAAAATATGCCAGCTTTCGTTCCAATTATGTTTGAAATGACTGTATTTTTTGCAGCACATTTAATGGTGCTTACTTTTTATATGAGAAGTAAATTATGGCCATTTAAGCAAGCAGAAAATCCTGATGTAAGAACTACAGATGATCACTTTTTAATGGAAATTTCCATTAATAATAATGAAGAAGAGTTAGTTTCTTTTTTCCAAAATACAGGAGCTGTAGAAGTTAAAGTAATAGAAAAGAATTAATTTAGATATGAAAACCGTATATAAAATAACACTATTATTTGGTATTACTATTTTAGTAGCATCATGCCACAATAATAAAGCGCCAAATTACCAATACTTTCCTAACATGTATGAGTCGGTAGGTTACGAAACCTACTCAGAGTCAAGTGCATTTAAGAATGGAAAAGAAGGGCAACTTCCTGCTCCAGGTACGATAAATAGAGGTTTTGAACCTTTCGAATATGAAAACACTACTGCGGGTTATGAGTTAGCTAAAGCTAATCTTGTTTCTCCTTTAGATTCATTAGATAGGAATTCTGATAAAGGAAAAGAGCTATTTGATATTTATTGTATTAGTTGTCATGGTGCAACTGGTAATGGAAAAGGAAAATTAGTAGAAAGAGAAAAATTTCTTGGGGTACCTAGTTATAAAGATAGGGTAATTACTGAAGGAAGTGTTTTCTTTGTAGTGACTTATGGTTTAAACTCAATGGGTTCACATGCAAATCAATTAAGTGCACATGAGCGTTGGTTAGTTGCTGACTATGTCCTTAAACTAAAAAGCCAATTATAATTGTTGAACAAACTGATCGTAATAGATATGTATACATTTTCAAGTAAATTAAAAACTCTTTCTTTCATCTTAATGGCCGTAGGTCTATTAGGTATAGGTTATGGTTTTTATAGTTCGCCAAAAGATATTCACGAAGTGGAAATTCTTTTAGCAGCAGAGAGTCATGGTGCTCATGGAGAAGCAGAGGCTCATGGAGAAACAGAAGCACATGGAGAAGCTAAGTCATCTGATGAAGCACACATGGAAACACCTACTCATGGCGGTACTGAAGCTAAGGCTTCGGCAGAACATGAGGAGCATTTAACACACGTTTTACACGAATTACAAAATAAACCTTGGGCTGCATTATATGTTGCTTGTATTTTCTTCTTGCTTATTGCAATGGGTGTACTTGCATTTTATGCAATTCAACAAGTAGCGCAAGCTGGTTGGTCTCCTGTATTGTTTAGAGTAATGCAAGGAATTACGGCTTATTTGCCATGGGGTTCTGTATTGTTCTTCATATTATTAATATTATGTGGATTGCATTTTAACCATTTATTTATTTGGTTGGATCCTGAAGTTGTCGCTCATGATAAACTTATTGCACAAAAATCAGGTTATTTAAATTTTCCTTTTTGGATAGTTAGAGCAGCTATATTTTTAATTGGTTGGAATCTTTACAGGTATTATTCAGCTAAAAACTGTTTAGCACAAGATGCAGCTTCTGATGATCTTTACTACAAAAAGAATTTCAAAATGTCTGCAGGTTTTCTTGTATTCTTTATTGTAACTGAATCAATAATGTCTTGGGATTGGATTATGTCTGTAGATCCTCACTGGTTTAGTACACTTTTTGGATGGTATGTATTTGCAAGCTTCTTCGTAAGCGGAATCACAATGATTGCTATGGTAACGGTATATTTAAAATCGAGAGGTTTCTTAGAATATGTTAATACAAGTCACATACATGATTTAGCTAAATTTATGTTTGGTATTAGTGTTTTTTGGACTTATTTATGGTTCTCTCAATTCATGTTAATTTGGTATGCAAATATTCCTGAAGAGATTACTTATTTTATTACAAGAATTCAATTATATAACTTACCTTTCTTTGGAGCTGTAGTTATGAATTTTGTTTTCCCTTTATTGATTTTAATAAATACTGATTTCAAAAGAATTACTTGGGTAATTGTGATGGCTGGTGTTGTTATTTTGGCAGGACATTATATTGATTTTTTCAATATGATTATGCCAGGTACAGTAGGAGATAAATGGTTTATTGGAGTTCCAGAAATTGCATCAGTTCTTTTCTTCCTTGGATTGTTTATTTTTACAGTGTTTACTGCATTAACTAAAGCTCCTTTGTTGCCAAAAAGAAATCCATTTATAGAAGAGAGTAAACATTTTCATTATTAATATTTAAAGAAAAAAACAGATGACAAGTTTGTTGGTAATTATAGTTTTAGTTTTATTAGCCGTTGCATTATGGCAATTGACGAAGATATTTGATCTTACTCAGGTAGGATCTCATTCGGACAGTTCAGAAGTAGCGAATGATAATGATAATAATGTTCAGGGATATTTAATGTTTGGCTTTCTTGCTTTCATTTATATTTTCTCAATATATGGTCTATTTGCTTGGGGAGGTTTAGTTTTACATACTCCTGCATCTGCACATGGTGTACTTGTAGATAGTTTAATGAATATCTCTTGGGTTCTTTTATTTATTGTTCAAGCAATAACACAAGTTTTATTACACTATTTTGCTTTTAAATATAGAGGTAAAAAGGGTCAAAAAGCTTTATATTTTGCTGACAACAATAAGTTAGAAGCTGTTTGGAGTATTATTCCAGCGGTAGTATTAGCGGGTCTTATATTGTACGGTCTTTATGCTTGGACAAATATTATGTTCATCGATGAAGAAGATGATACAATTGTTGTTGAGTTGTATGCTCAACAATTTAAATGGACTGCAAGATATGCTGGCGAAGACAATGTTTTAGGTAAAGCAAATGTTAGGTACATTGAAGGTATCAATACTTTAGGTGTAGATTTATCTGATCCTTATGCTCAAGATGATATTGTTGTTTCTGAGTTACACATACCTAAAGGAAAAAAGATACATTTCAAAATGAGATCTCAAGATGTTTTGCATTCAGCTTACATGCCTTACTTTAGAGCTCAAATGAACTGTGTTCCTGGAATGGTTACTGAATTTGCTTTTGAACCTACTTATACAACTTCTGAATATAGAGAGTTGCCATATATGGTTGAAAAAGTAGCACACATTAATGAATTAAGAGCTAAGAAAAGTATTGATTTAGTTGCTAAAGGTGGAACTGCTTTAGACCCTTATACTTTTGATTATTTACTTCTTTGTAATAAAATATGTGGGGCTTCTCATTACAACATGCAAATGAAGATTATTGTTGATACACCAGAGGATTATAAAAAATGGGTTGCTGAACAAGCTATCTTAGTTCAACAAGTTAAAGAATCTAATACTCCAGCTCCTGCAATAGCAGCAGTAGTTGCAACTAATGATTCTGTGAAAATAAAAGATACGATTGCTGTTTCTGTAATAGCAAAAAAATAATTATTAAGAAAATTTAAAGTATACATATATGTCAGCAGAAGCTCACGATCACGGACACGATCACGAACACGAACACCATCATAAAGAAACGTTCATTACTAAGTATATCTTTAGTATTGATCATAAGATGATTGCAAAACAGTACCTTATTACAGGTATTATTATGGGAATCATTGGTGTTGGTATGTCTATGCTTTTTAGAATGCAATTGGCATGGCCTGAGGAATCTTTTAAAATATTCAATATTTTACTTGGTGATAAATGGGCTCCTAACGGAGTTATGGCTAATGATATTTATTTATCTTTAGTAACAATACATGGTACTATAATGGTATTCTTTGTGTTAACAGCCGGTTTAAGTGGTACTTTTAGTAACTTACTTATTCCACTTCAAATTGGTGCACGCGATATGGCATCTGGTTTTATGAACATGATTTCTTATTGGTTATTCTTTTTATCAAGTGTAATCATGGTTGCATCCTTGTTCGTTGAATCAGGACCTGCAAATTCAGGTTGGACAATATATCCTCCTTTAAGTGCATTACCACAAGCTATTTCTGGTTCTGGATTAGGAATGACTTTATGGTTAGTTTCATTAGCTATTTTTATTGCATCTTCTTTAATGGGATCATTAAATTATATTGTTACTGTTATTAACTTAAGAACAAAAGGAATGTCTATGACAAGATTGCCTCTTACAATTTGGGCTTTCTTCGTTACTGCGATTATTGGTGTTGTTTCTTTTCCAGTTTTATTATCTGCAGCTTTATTGTTGATATTTGATAGAAGTTTTGGAACATCATTTTTCCTTTCTGATATCTATATTGCTGGTGAAGTTTTACATTACCAAGGTGGTTCTCCAGTTTTGTTTGAACACTTATTTTGGTTCTTAGGACATCCTGAAGTTTATATTGTATTATTACCTGCATTAGGTATAACATCTGAAGTTATCGCAACAAACTCTCGTAAACCAATTTTTGGTTACAGAGCGATGATTATGTCAATTCTTGCAATTGCATTCTTATCTACAATTGTTTGGGGTCACCATATGTTTGTATCAGGTATGAATCCATTTTTAGGTTCTGTTTTTACATTCACAACATTATTAATTGCAATTCCTTCTGCAGTAAAAGCATTTAATTATATCACAACATTATGGAAAGGTAACCTACAGTTAAATCCTGCTATGTTGTTTTCAATAGGTTTAGTTTCTACTTTCATCACTGGAGGTTTAACAGGAATTATTCTTGGAGATAGTACACTAGATATTAACGTTCACGATACGTATTTCGTAGTTGCTCACTTCCACTTAGTAATGGGTATATCTGCTCTTTACGGAATGTTTGCTGGTATTTACCACTGGTTCCCAAAAATGTTTGGAAGAATGTTGAATAAAAACTTAGGTTATGTTCACTTTTGGGTAACTGCAGTATGTGCTTATGGAGTTTTCTTCCCAATGCACTTTATTGGATTAGCTGGTTTACCAAGACGTTATTATACAAATACAAACTTTCCATTATTTGATGATTTGCAAAATGTAAATGTATTAATTACAACATTTGCTTTAATTGGTGGGGCGTTCCAACTGGTTTTCTTGTACAACTTCTTTAGCAGTATTTTTTACGGTAAAAAAGCAGTTCAAAATCCATGGAGATCAAATACATTAGAGTGGACTACTCCAGTAGAACATATTCATGGTAACTGGCCAGGAGAAATTCCAGAAGTGCACAGATGGCCTTATGACTACAGTAATCCAGCACATGAAGAAGACTTTGTTCCTCAAACTGTGCCAATGAAACCTGGTGAAGAAGTATTGCACCACTAGATTTTAAATATATTTAAAAATGCCTCTCTATTTTAGAGAGGCATTTTTATTTGCACACAACTTTATAGTATCTTTGTTATATGAATGAAAATTTAGACCCTACAACAAACGGGTACAATTCGGAAGAATTAGATCTTGAAAAAAAACTAAGACCCTTATCATTTGATGATTTTGCGGGTCAAGATCAGATATTAGAAAATCTAAAAGTTTTTGTAGCCGCAGCAAATCAAAGAAATGAAGCGCTTGATCATACCCTTTTTCATGGTCCTCCAGGTTTAGGTAAGACTACTTTAGCTAATATTCTTGCTAACGAATTAAATGTAGGAATTAAGATAACTTCGGGTCCCGTTTTAGATAAGCCTGGCGATTTAGCTGGACTTTTGACAAATCTTGAAGAAAGAGATGTTTTGTTTATTGATGAAATTCATAGACTAAGCCCTATTGTAGAAGAGTATTTGTACTCTGCCATGGAAGATTTTAAAATCGATATCATGATAGAATCAGGTCCTAATGCACGTACGGTACAAATAAATTTAAATCCATTTACATTAATTGGAGCAACAACGCGTTCAGGTTTATTAACGGCTCCTATGAGGGCGCGTTTTGGAATCGCATCTCGTTTACAATATTATACCACCGAGTTATTAACGTCTATCGTAGAGCGAAGCGCAAGTATTTTTAAAATGCCCATTTCTATGGAAGCAGCAGTAGAAATAGCTGGTAGAAGTCGAGGAACTCCGCGTATTGCTAATGCTTTATTACGTCGTGTGCGTGATTTTGCTCAAATAAAAGGAAACGGGACCATCGATATTGAAATCGCAAGATATGCATTAAAAGCGCTTAATGTTGATGCGCATGGTTTAGATGAAATGGACAATAAAATCCTGAATACAATTATAGATAAATTCAAAGGAGGCCCTGTGGGCTTGACTACTTTAGCGACTGCAGTTTCTGAAAGTAGCGAAACAATCGAAGAGGTTTATGAACCTTTCTTAATTCAAGAAGGTTTCCTTATGAGAACCCCAAGAGGTAGAGAAGTCACTGATAAAGCTTATCGTCACCTCGGAAAGATAAAAGCAAATATTCAAGGCGGATTATTTTAATTAGGAGCTATTTCCTGCTGTACACTATATCTTTTATACTTCCCCAAAAAAGGGTAAGCATAAAAGGATGCCGTTCCCATCAGGGCTAAAAACTGACAAACTAACGATGCGAAATTCGTCAGCCACAACATATTCACAATTAATCAAATCCGAAGCAAAACGTCTCGGATTTCTTTCTTGTGGTATATCGAATGCTGGTTTCCTAGAAGAAGAAGCGCCTAGATTAGAAAATTGGTTGAATAACAATCATAACGGTCAAATGTCTTACATGGAAAACCATTTTGACAAACGATTAGATCCTACCCTGTTAGTTGATGATGCTAAAAGCGTGGTGTCTCTATTGCTGAATTATTACCCAGCTGATTTGCAAAGTTCGGATTCCTATAAAATTTCAAAATACGCCTACGGTAAAGATTACCACTTTGTAATCAAAGAAAAACTAAAAGAACTTTTATTTTCTATTCAAGAAAACATTGGAGACGTTTCTGGTCGCGCTTTTGTTGATTCGGCTCCTGTTTTAGACAAAGCATGGGCTGCTAAAAGTGGATTGGGGTGGATAGGAAAGAATAGCAATTTAATTACTCAAAAAGTAGGCTCTTTTTATTTTATAGCCGAATTAATTTTAGACTTAAACTTAGATTATGATAACGCTACCACGGATCATTGTGGTAGTTGTACCGCTTGCATAGATGCTTGTCCCACACAAGCAATTGCAGAACCGTATGTGGTTGATGGAAGTAAGTGTATTTCTTATTATACCATTGAGCTTAAGGAAAATATTCCTTTTGAAATGAAAGGAAAGTTTGATGACTGGGCTTTTGGTTGTGATGTATGTCAGGATGTTTGTCCTTGGAATCGTTTTTCTAAATCGCACAACGAACCTTTATTTAATCCTAATCCGGAGTTGTTGTCTATGTCTAAAAAAGACTGGGAGGAAATCACCGAAGAAACTTTTAGAGTTGTTTTTAAAGACTCCCCTATAAAAAGAACTAAATTCAAGGGTTTGATGCGTAATATTGATTTCCTGAAATAATATTTCTCGCTTTTATGTGTTGATTTTTAAACAGTTAAATTTTAAAATTATTGAAAAACACTTCTTTTTATTAAAAATATTTTTAACTTTATAGTCAACTTAAATTTTTGGATATGACTGTGAATCAAATATTAAGCATCAAAGGAAATGACGTACATTCTATAATTTCAACTATTACAGTGTATGATGCGCTGAAAGTTTTGGGGGAGAAAAATGTAGGTGCAGTGTTAGTTATTGAAGATAATTTACTCAAAGGTATTTTATCTGAAAGAGATTATGCAAGAAAAATAGTATTGAAAAACAAAGCTTCTAAAGATACTTTTGTACATGAAATTATGGAGCGTAATCTAATTACTGTAAAATTAACTGATGATCTTGATTATTGCATGGAGCTTATGAGTACAAAACGTATTCGACACCTTCCAGTAGTAGAAAACGGTGCTGTTTTAGGTGTAATTTCTATAGGAGATGTTGTAAAATCGATTATCGAAGTGCAAAAAGAAACCATTCAGCATTTAGATTCCTACATCAGTGGCAGCAGTTCTTAAGTTTTGAATCATACTATTAATTGTCAACCCACTATTATAGTAGCTTTTTTAGGTTCTAAATAAGAGCCTTTTAAGAAAACAATGTGATTAAACCTTACTTTTTAACCCAAGTCTTCTATCTTTGTACGCTAGATAAAAATCTAAATTAAGATGAATAAAGATAGTAAAAGAAGAGAAGCATTATTATATCATGCTAAACCCACTCCAGGTAAGATTCAAGTAGTCCCTACTAAAAAATACGCAACCCAAAGAGATTTATCATTGGCTTATTCGCCAGGTGTTGCTGAACCTTGTTTAGAAATCGCAAAAGATGTAAATAACGTTTATAAGTATACAGCAAAAGGAAATTTAGTAGCAGTTATTACAAATGGTACTGCAGTTTTAGGACTTGGTGATATAGGACCTGAAGCTTCAAAACCAGTAATGGAAGGAAAAGGATTGTTATTCAAAATTTTTGCTGACATTGATGTTTTTGATATCGAAATTGGTACTAAAGATATTGAAGAGTTCATTCAAACGGTTAAAAATATTGCTCCTACTTTTGGAGGAATAAATTTAGAAGATATAAAAGCTCCAGAATCTTTTGAAATTGAACGTAGATTGGTTGAAGAATTGAACATCCCGGTGATGCATGATGATCAACACGGTACGGCAATTATCTCGTCAGCAGCACTTTTAAATGCACTTGAGCTTGCGGGAAAACATATTGAAACAGCTAAAATTGTTGTTTCAGGTGCAGGATCGGCAGCTTTGGCTTGTGCTAATTTATATGTTTTATTGGGTATAAACCCAGAAAATATTATCATGTTTGATAAAGATGGTGTCCTTTCTAGTGAAAGAACTGATTTGTCAGCCTTGCAAAGAAAATATTCTAAAGCTAAACCTGGGATAAAATTAGGAGAAGCTCTTAAAGGAGCCGATGTGTTTTTAGGTGTCTCAGCTGGAAATATTCTTACTCCTGAAATGTTGTTAGGAATGGCAAATGATCCTATTGTTTTTGCTATGGCAAACCCTGATCCTGAGATTGATTATAACCTAGCTATAGGTACAAGATCTGACTTAATAATGGCTACTGGAAGATCTGATTATCCTAACCAAGTGAATAACGTGCTTGGTTTTCCTTATATTTTTAGAGGCGCACTAGATGTTAGAGCAACTAAAATTAATGAAGCTATGAAGATGGCTGCTGTTAAGGCGCTGGCTTCATTGGCAAAAGAATCTGTTCCGGAGCAAGTTAATATTGCATATGGAGAGGTTAAATTAAACTTTGGTAGAGAGTATATTATTCCTAAACCTTTTGATCCTAGATTGATTAGTATTGTTGCGCCTGCTGTAGCAAGAGCTGCAATGGAATCAGGAGTGGCTTTAAACCCGATAACAGACTGGGGTAAATATGAAGAGGAACTTTTAGATCGTTTAGGAAACGATAATAAAATGGTTCGTTTGATTACCAACAGAGCTAAAATAAACCCGAAACGAATTGTTTTTGCGGAAGCAGACCATTTAGACGTTTTAAAAGCAGCTCAAATTGCTTTAGAAGAAGGGATTTGCCATCCAATTTTATTAGGGAATAAAGAGATAATTTTAGAATTAAAACAGGAACTAGGTTTCTTTGCTGATCTTGAAATTATTGACCCTAAAATAAAAGAAGAAGATGCAAGACGAAATAAATTTGCAAATAGGTATTGGGAATCAAGAAAAAGGAAAGGGATTTCATTGTATGATGCTCAAAAATTAATGCGCGAAAGAAACTATTTTGCTGCCATGATGGTGAATGAAGGGGATGCTGACGGTTTAGTAACTGGACACTCTAGAAGCTATTCTTCGGTGGTTAAACCAATGTTGCAATTGGTAGATAAAGCGCCTGGAGCATCTATTATTGCAACAACAAATATGATGATGACGGCTCGTGGGCCAATGTTTTTGTCAGATACCGCTATTAACATCGATCCTTCGGCAGATGATTTAGCTAAAATTGCGATTATGACTGCCAAGACAGCTAGAATGTTTGGTGTTGAGCCTGTAATGGCAATGGTTTCATTCTCTAATTTTGGTTCATCACAAGATCCAGATGCAACAAAAGTAAGGCAAGCAGTTGCTTATTTGCATGAGCACCACCCAGATTTAATAATTGATGGAGAGGTACAAGCTGATTTTGCTCTAAATCAAGAAATGCTAAAAGAAAAATTCCCGTTTTCTAAGCTTGCAGGAAAGAAAGTAAATACGTTAATTTTTCCTAATCTTGACTCAGCAAATATTACTTATAAATTGTTGAAAGAGTTGAATAAAGTAGATTCTATTGGGCCTATTATGTTAGGTATGAGTAAGCCTATTCATATTCTTCAATTAGGAGCAAGTGTAGAGGAAATGGTAAATATGACGGCAATTGCTGTTATTGATGCTCAAGAAAAACAAAAGAAAAAACCGATTAAATAAAATAAAATACTATATTGCTTACTACGGTTTTTTAATTGTGGTAAGCAATTTTTTTTGGTTTAAATTTAAGAAGATTATGATTGGACATTTGCAAGGTAAATTAGTAGAAAAAACACCAACTCAAGTAGTAATTGATTGTGGAGGTGTGGGTTATGAGGTGAATATTTCATTGCATACGTACTCTTTACTCCCTACAACTGATTTTATAAAACTTTTTACACATCTTCAAATTAAGGAAGATGCGCATACTTTGTTTGGTTTTGTAGAAAAATCAGAAAGAGAGATTTTTAAAATGCTTTTATCAGTTTCAGGGATTGGCGCGAGTATCGCTAGAACAATGCTTTCATCTTTAGAACCAAAACAAATTATAAATGCAATAGGTTCTTCAGATGTGGTTACAATTCAGTCCATAAAAGGCATTGGAAGTAAAACAGCGCAAAGAGTGATTCTAGATTTAAAAGAAAAAATGTTAAAGCTGTATGATTTAGATGAAGTTTCTATGTCTCAAAGCAATACAAATAGAGATGAAGCGTTATCAGCACTAGAGGTTTTAGGTTTTGTTCGCAAAGCTTCTGAAAAAATTATTGAAAGAATTGTCAAAGAAGATCCGGAAGCTTCTGTTGAGTCAATTATTAAAAAAGCATTAAAAGCCTTGTAAGAGGTTTGCAAAACGAATATTTATATGCAAAAAATTTGTATTTTTTTGTTGGTTTTATTTAGTAGTTTCATAGCTAAATCCCAAGTTAAAGATGAAGCTCAAGATACAACCAAAACGGGTTATTCTAAAGGTAAAATCCAAATAAAAGATCCCCAGAGCATTGTTGCTGCTTACACTTATGATCCCGTTACTGATAGGTATATTTATACTAATTCAGTAGACGGTTTTTCTATTAATTACCCTATAGTGTTGACGCCTAAAGAATATGAAAGGTTAGTCTTGAAAGAGTCTATGCGTAATTATTTTAAGAAAAAAGCAGACGCTATTGAAGGAAAGAAAGAAGGTAGTGAGGAAGCAAAAAAAGATTTATTACCTAAATATTATATTAATTCCGGACTTTTTGAATCTATTTTTGGTAGTAATACTATTGATGTAAAGCCTACAGGGTCTGTAGAGATGGATTTAGGTGCTCGTTTTACAAAACAAGATAATCCTGCATTTTCCCCACGTAACCGTTCTAATTTAGCGTTTGATTTTGATCAAAGAATTAGCATGAGCTTAACAGGGAAAGTTGGGACGCGTTTGAATGTAAATGCTAATTACGATACCCAATCTACATTTGCATTTCAAAATTTAATTAAATTAGAATATACACCAACCGAAGACGATATCATTCAAAAGATTGAAGTAGGTAATGTTAGTATGCCTTTGAATAGTTCATTAATAAGAGGTGCACAAAGTTTGTTTGGTGTAAAAGCACAATTACAATTTGGTAAAACTACAGTTACGGGAGTGTACTCTGAACAGAAATCACAAACAAAAAGTTTAGTTGCTGAAGGTGGTGGAACGGTTCAGAATTATGATATTTTCGCTTTGGATTATGATAATGATAGACACTTTTTCTTATCACAATATTTCAGAAACAAGTATGACGAGTCGCTTAAAAATTATCCATTTATAGATAGTAGAGTACAAATTACTAGAATTGAAGTTTGGGTGACAAATAAACAAACCAGAGTTAGCACTAACTCTAATAATTTGCGTAATGTTATTGCATTACAGGATTTAGGAGAAAGTCAGTTAACTGGTTTAGCAGATAATGAAGTTGTAGTTATAGACCCATCTACTGGGATTTTTAACAGTCCTTTTAATTCACCTACTGACAATAGTAATAATGATTATGATCCTGCGCAAATTGCAAACGGCACAGGGTTGTTAAATACTAATATTAGGGAAATTGTTACGGCAAGTTCGGGATTTAATGTAACAGTAAATGAAGGTCAAGATTATTCGAAATTAGAAAATGCAAGAAAATTAACCTCTAATGAGTTTACTTATAATGCACAATTAGGTTACATCTCTTTGCAACAAAGATTAAATAACGATGAAATCCTTGCAGTAGCTTACGAATATACTGTGGGTGATAAAGTTTATCAAGTAGGAGAGTTTGGTAATGACGGGATTGATGCTACAGTGGTGACGGGAACAAGTTCTTCTCAAGCAATTGTCACGCAAAGTTTGATCCTAAAAATGCTGAAAAGTAACTTAACAAATGTTAAGAATCCAGTTTGGAACTTAATGATGAAAAATATTTATCAAATTCCAGGTGCCTATCAAATTAAACAAGAGGATTTTAGATTTAATATTCTTTATAGTGATCCTTCACCATTAAATTATATCAAAGAGGCAAATGATATTGCTGGTAACCCTTATAGTTTTCCTTCAAATCCTTCAGCTGAGAATAAAGTAAAAGAAACCCCATTATTAAAAGTATTTAATTTAGATAAATTAAATTATAATAATGATCCACAAACAGGTGGTGATGGTTTTTTTGACTTTTTATCTGGAGTTACAATTGATTCGCAAAATGGTCGAATTATTTTTACAACTAAAGAACCTTTTGGAGAGTTATTGTTTTCGAAATTATCAAATTCGGGTTCAACAGAAAATTACGATGATGCTTCTACCTACAACACTAACCAGAAAAAATATGTGTTTAAAAGTATGTATAGCAACACACAGTCTGGCGCTTTGCAAGATAGTGATAAAAATAAATTCCTTTTAAGAGGAAAGTATAAATCTACTGGAGGGGACGGAATTCCTATTGGTGCTTTTAATGTGCCTCAAGGGTCTGTTGTGGTTACCGCTGCGGGTCGCGTGTTAATTGAAGGGGTTGATTATAGTGTGAACTATCAATTAGGGCGTGTGCAAATTCTTGATGCTTCTTTACAAGCTTCAAATACACCAATTGAAATTTCGCTTGAAAACAATTCAATTTTTGGACAACAAACCCGACGTTTTATGGGAGTGAATGTTGAGCATAAAATTTCAGATAAATTTTTAATTGGGGCCACTTTATTAAAAATGACCGAGAAGCCTTTTACCCAAAAATCGTCTTATGGTCAAGAATCAGTAAACAATACTATTTTTGGTTTCAATACGAATTTTGCTACTGAAGTACCTTTCTTTACTCGATTAGTAAATAAATTACCAAATGTTGATACTGATGTTCCTTCTAATCTTTCTATAAGAGGAGAAGTAGCATTTTTGAAACCAGATTCGCCTAAAGCAGCTGATTTTGAAGGGGAGTCTACAATTTATGTAGATGATTTTGAAGGGTCTCAATCTACCATTGATATGCGTTCAGCTTATGCGTGGAGTTTGTCCTCTACACCTGATAGAAATGTAAAAAGTAGTTATAATTTTAATGCTACAGCGACTGACTTAAGTTATGGTTTTAAAAGAGCAAAGTTAGCTTGGTATTCTATTGATCCAATATTTTATACTTCAAAACCTTCGGGGATAAGTAACGATGATTTATCGTTAAATACAACTAGAAGAATTTATAGTGAAGAGCTGTATCCTTTGACAGATATTGCTCAAGGGCAAACACAGGTTGTGAGCACATTGAATTTAAGTTACTATCCTTCTAATAGAGGACCTTATAATAATAATGCTGGTTTTGGAACTAGCCCTCAAGATAATTTTGGAGGGATTACTAGAGCAATTAACTCTACAAATTTTGAACAATCTAATGTTGAGTATATTCAGTTTTGGATATTAGATCCGTATGTAGGTGCTGGAAATGCACCCTCTACTAATACAGGAAAAATCTATTTCAATTTAGGAGAGGTTTCTGAGGATATTTTAAAAGATGGTAGGAAACAATATGAAAACGGATTAGGACCAGATCAAATATTAGTTAATCCAAGACCTTTATGGGGAGATGTTCCAGCATCACAATCTTTAATTTATGCTTTTGATACAAATGTGGATAATCGTAAAAACCAAGATATAGGATTAGATGGATTGAATAATGATGCCGAAGCTGCAGTGTATACTAACTATGCCTCAGAACTTGATCCTGCGGCAGATGATTATACCTATTATTTAAACACAACAGGTGGAGTTGTTGAAAGATATAAAAACTATAATGGTCTTGAAGGAAATTCAGCTGTAGATATTAATGATGCTAATAGAGCTGCAACTACTATTCCAGATGTAGAAGATATTAATAAAGACAATACCATGAATACAATTAATGCGTATTATGAATACAGTATTGATGTACAGCCTAATATGGCTATTGGCCAAAATAATATTACTGATATAAGGAATACACAAGTTACTTTGCCTAACGGTCAAGTTACTGATGCGCGATGGCTGCAGTTTAAAATTCCAGTATCGCAACCGCAAAATACCATCGGAACCATATCTGACTTTAGGTCAATTAGATTCATGAGGATGTTTATGACTGGTTTTACTGATGAAGTAAC
Organism: Flavobacterium gelidicaeli; assembly: GCF_013294005.1. Taxonomy (GTDB): domain Bacteria; phylum Bacteroidota; class Bacteroidia; order Flavobacteriales; family Flavobacteriaceae; genus Flavobacterium. The sequence continues at coordinate 370,232 of NZ_JABSNK010000001.1, read as the reverse complement.
TGTTCGTTTTGGTTCATTAGATTTAGTAAGAGGGGATTGGAGAAGGTACACAAATACTTTAGACTTTAACGATACAAATATTGCTGATGATGGAACGGATCTGGATGTTTTAACAGTAAATGTTCAAGAAAATAATGAGCGTTGTCCTGTAAATTACATTGTGCCTCCAGGAGTTGTTAGAGAGCAATTGTACAACAACAATACAATTATTAATCAAAATGAGCAATCACTTTCGTTGCGAGTTTCTGGTGATGGACTAGAGAAAAATGACTCTAGAGCGGTGTTTAAAAACGTAAGTATTGATATGCGTCAGTTCAAAAAACTGAAAATGTTTTTACATGCTGAATCATTGCAAAATGAAGTAACTTTAAGTGATGATCAAATGGTTGGTTTTATTCGTTTTGGAAATGACTTTACAGATAATTTTTACCAAATCGAAATACCATTAAAAGTAACTGTTCCGAGTAGATCAGGTGCAGCTAATTGTTCTCCTTTGAGTGCAGAAAGTGTGTGGCCAGAAGCCAATCAAATTGATTTATCATTAGCCTTATTGACTCAGTTAAAAATACAGGCAATGAGTATCGATTTAAGTACTTTGCCATTAGACGGAATTTACTACCAAGATGAAGATCAACTAGACGGTTCTGCATCTAGTAAGAGTAATAAATTGAGAATAGGGATTAAGGGAAATCCTAATTTTGGAATGGTACGTACATTAATGGTTGGGGTTAAAAACGCTGATGATGTTCAAAAAATTAAAGGAGAGGTTTGGTTTAATGAGCTTCGATTAGCTGACATGGATAATCAAGGTGGTATGGCTGCCGTTTTAAATGTTGATACCAATTTTGCTGATTTTGCAACGGTATCTGCTACGGGAAGAAAAAGCACTATTGGCTTTGGCGCTTTAGAGCAAGGTCCTAATGAAAGAAGCCGTGAGGATATTCAGCAATATAATATTGTAACAAATATTAACCTTGGTAAACTATTACCTGTAAAATGGGGCGTTAACTTGCCTTTTAATTATGCTGTAGGTGAAGAGATAATTACGCCGCAATATGATCCGTTTAATCAAGATATTAAACTGCAACAATTATTAGATGAAACTACTGATGCTGATACTAGAGCTAATTTTAAAAATAGGGCGATTGATTATACAAAGAGAAGTAGTATTAACTTTATTGGAGTAAGAAAACAAAGAAGTCCTGAAGCAAAACCTCATGTTTATGATGTAGAGAATTTTACTTTCTCTCAATCTTACAATGAAGTAGAGCGCCATGATTTTGAAATTGAAAACTATCAAGATCAACAAACAAATTCATCTGTGGATTATGCTTATACTTTTCAGTCAAAACCTGTTGAGCCATTCAAGAATACTAAATTCATGAAGAAAAGTTCGTACTGGAAGATGTTGAGTGATTTTAATTTTAACTATTTACCTTCTAATATTACTTTTAATTCAAATATTAATAGGCAGTTTAATAAACAACAATTTAGACAAGTAGAAAATGTTGAAGGAATCGGTTTAGATCCTTTATATAGAAGAAACTTCTCGTTTAATTACCAATACGGATTTAATTTTAACTTAACTAAATCGCTTAAATTAGGTTACACTGCTTCTTCAAGCAATATTGTAAAAAATTATTTGAACGAAGATAATGAGCCTATTGATAGTTTTACTATTTGGGATAGCTATTGGAATATTGGAGATCCTAATCAGCACATGCAGCAGTTGGTTTTGAATTATGAAATTCCAATTAATAAAATTCCATTGTTAAGTTTTGTAAAAGCAAACTATAGTTATACAGGTGATTATAGCTGGCAACGTACTTCTAATGCTTTATCAGATATTAATATTGATGGTGTAGATTATGATTTGGGAAATACGATTCAAAATGCACGTTCAAATAATTTGAATGCTACTTTTAATATGGATATGTTGTATAAATATATCGGACTTTCAAAAAGTGACAAAAAACAAGGAAGCAAACCTAAAGTAGCAATACCTAAGCCAGGTGAGAAAATTGTGAATACTAACAATCAGCCAGCGCCAAGTAGTCCATTTGTTGATGGTTTAAGAGGGATACTAACTAGTGTAAAAAACATTCAGTTAAATTACACTGAAAACAGTGGAACGGTATTACCAGGGTATACACCTAGTGTAGGTTTCTTAGGTTCTTCTAGACCGTCATTAGGATTTATTTTTGGTAGTCAAGAGGATGTGCGTTATGAAGCTGCAAAAAAAGGATGGTTAACATTCTATGATAATTTCAATCAAAATTATACACAGGTAACTAATAAAGAGTTTAAAGCTACAGCAAATGTTGATTTGTTCCCAGATCTAAAAATTGATTTGAATGCAGATAGATCGTATTCTGAGAATTATTCTGAGCAGTACGATGTTTCGGCAAACGGAACTTACAACTCGCTTTCACCTTACACTTATGGTTTGTTTTCAATATCGACTGTTTTAATTAAAACTGCTTTTTCTGCAAGTGATGAAAATGCTTCAATAGCATTTAGTGATTTTAGAGAAAACAGGTTAATTGTAGCAAATAGATTAGCTACTGAAAGAGGGATAGATATCAATAACCCAGCTAATATAGACGAAGATGGGTACCCAAAAGGATATGGTAAAAGTAATCAAGCAGTTTTATTACCCGCTTTCTTAGCTGCTTACTCAGGAAGTGATGCGTCAAAGGCTTCTACGGGAATTTTTAGAAGTGTTCCAATACCTAACTGGTCTGTGAAATACAATGGATTGATGCGTTATGAAATGTTTAAACGTAATTTTAAACGTTTCTCTTTGCAGCATAGTTATAGAGCATCTTATACAATTAATCAATACCGATCTAATTTTAATTATGATAATGATCCAAATGGTTTTGATGATAATGGGAATTTTTATAACAAAACTATCCTTTCTAATATCAATTTAGTAGAACAATTTAGTCCATTAATTCGCATGGATTTTGAATTGAAGAGTTCTCTGAAAATTTTAACAGAAATTAAGAAAGACAGAGCGCTATCTATGAGTTTTGATAATAACCTATTGACAGAGGTTAAGGGGATAGAGTATGTTGTAGGATTAGGATACCGTTTTAAAGATGTGATTTTCTCATCAAAATTAGCTGATAGTCCTACTGGGATAATTAAAGGAGATATTAACATGAAAGCTGATTTCTCTTATAGAAATAACCAGACAATCGTGCGTTATTTAGATTATGATAACAATCAATTAGCAGGTGGGCAAAATATATGGTCTTTAAAAATAACAGCTGACTATTCTTTCAGTAAGAACTTAACTGCAATATTTTACTATGATCATTCTTTTTCTAAAGCTGTAATTTCAACCTCTTTCCCATTGACTAATATTCGTTCAGGATTTACGTTGCGTTATAATTTTGGAAATTAATTTAGGAAATCTAAACAAGATTTGAACATAAGATTGTTACATTTGCGTAACAAATAAATAATCAATCATTAATAGCATATTATTATGAGTATACCAGCAAATTTAAAGTACACTAAAGATCATGAATGGGTTAGTTTAGATGGCGATGTAGCTACAGTAGGAATTACACATTTTGCTCAAAAAGAATTAGGTGACATCGTTTATGTTGAAGTAGAAACTTTAGATCAAACTCTTGAAAAAGACGAAGTTTTTGGTACTGTTGAAGCAGTAAAAACGGTTTCGGATTTGTTTCTTCCTCTTGCGGGTGAAATCATCGAATTCAATGACGCTTTAGAGAGCACTCCAGAAACAGTAAATTCTGATCCATACGGAGCAGGATGGATGATCAAAATTAAAGTAGCAAATACTGCAGATTTTGACTCATTATTATCAAGCGAAGCTTACAAAGATTTGATTGGTGCGTAAACTATTTTTTCTTTTTTCTGCACTATTATGGACGGTTATTGTTTTGTTTTTATGTTTAACTAAAGCAAATAATCTACCTGTAATTTCAATTGCAAACCTAGATAAATATATTCATGCATTTTTTCATTTTGTGTTTACGTTATTGTGGATTTTATTTTTTAGAACCCAAATAAACAATGCCAATAGATTCAAGCCGCTGTTTGTGTCGTTTATGCTTTCCGTATTTTTTGGGGTTTTAATCGAGTTTTTACAACAGCAGTTAACTACAACGAGAAGTGCTGATAAGTTTGATGTTCTAGCAAATATTGCTGGGGCTACACTCGCAACTTTTTTAGTGTTGTTTTATGATAAAGTAAAGTCGTCAAACACAAATAATAAATAAATTTAAATCCCGTTTCGACGGGATTTTTTTATGTTCTCTTTAATTTTATCTAGTGTCTCGTTTGTCAAAACTAATTGTGTATATCTAACTATTTTTGAATTTAAAACGTATTTTTGTGGCAGTCTTTAATAACCATTTTAGAAATCTCTTATTATGAATATCAAGAACTACTTAGATTCAACCTATTTGAAAACAGCGCATCAAGCTGGTCTTGACGAAAAGGAAAATAATAAAGTTGTAACCAAATTTATTGCCGAAGCTATTACTGAAAATTTCAAGTTAATAATGATTAGGCCTGAAATGGTTGCGCTTGCGCAAAAGATGATTACTGATGCTAAATCTACTGTTTTAGTAGGTACGGTAATTGATTTTCCAGAAGGAAGCTCAACGGTAGAAAATAAGCTTGAGGAAGCAAAACAAGCGATTGAAGATGGTGCCGATGATTTAGATTTTGTGTGTAATTATGAAGCTTTTAAAGAAGGTGATATTGACTTGGTGAAAAATGAAGTGCTTCAATGTACTCAGTTAGGATTAGATCATAATAAAGTAGTGAAATGGATTATTGAAGTTGCGGCTTTAAACGATAAAGAAATAATTCAGTTGTCTTCATTGATAAAAAATGTCGTGATTTCAAATTTTAAAGAAGAAGAGTATAATAACGTCTTTGTGAAATCATCAACTGGTTTCTATAAAACAGAAGATGGTTTGCCAAATGGAGCTACCGTTGAAACTATTATTATGATGTTAGAAAACGCATCTCCATTGCCCATAAAAGCCGCAGGAGGAGTGCGTACTTACGACGATGCGGTCAATATGATTCGTTTAGGTGTAAAAAGAATTGGAACTTCAGGTGCTAAAGCAATTGCAGATGGCGAAGATTCGCAACAAGAATACTAAAAAAACAACCAAAACCAATATGAAAAAGGCGTTCTTAACTTTTTGTCTATCATTCATTTCTTTTTTTACTTTTTCTCAAAATACTATTTCTGAGTCTAATTTATCTGTAGATCGTTTTCCTGTTTTTCCAAATTGTAAAAACAGTGAAGGAACGGAGTTAGAGCGTTGTTTTTATGATAATGTACAAGACTTTGTTTTTGATAATTTTGTTGTACCTGAAAATCTTGTAAAAAATAATTTCAAGGGAATTATAAAAGTGCTTTTTGAGGTTGATGCAAATGGTGTTTTTAAAGTGATTTACGTAAATGCGGTTGATGAGAATCTAATAGCCGAATCGAAGCGTGTTTTTGCAAAGTTTCCTAAAATTATTCCGCCTACGCATAACGGAATTCCAGTCTATTCTAAATATAATATTACGCTATCTATTCCGCTAAAAAGTACTAAAGAAATAGCTTCTGAGGAAATAGCTTATGCCGCTATTTTACATGATGCAGAAAATAAACAATTAACGGAGTTAGATAGTATTGTTTATTATAAATACACCAATCCTGAACTAGAAAGTCATTTGAGTATTCCTTTTTCTCATAGTTACTATGCGCAGTTTGATGGCGCTTTAAATAAAGTGGGAAGTAATAATCACACTGCTTCTAAGCCGTATACTTATCAAGAGGTTTCTAAATATTATAATATTAAAGAAGCGAATAATAAATTGAAAAAAGAGGCGTCAGGATGGTGGGCAAGAAAACTTTGGAATGAAAACATGGTTCAAATTCAAGGCGAAGGGTATTGGTTAACGGTTAATCCTATTGTCGATTTGCAATTAGGTAAAGCATCTGATTCTGATGCATCTTATACTTACGTAAATACGCGTGCGGTGAATGTTAGAGGAGGTTTAGGTAAAAACTTAACATTTACATCTACAATATTTGAAAGTCAAGGTAGGTTTGCCGGTTATTTTAATAATTATGCTGAATCAATTAAACCAGATGGAGGGGATCCTGCAATTATCCCTGGAATAGGTATTGCAAAAGAATTTAAAACAAATTCGTATGATTTTCCTATGGCTGAGGCCAATATTACTTTTGCGCCAAGCAAACATATTGACTTGCAATTAGGATATGGAAGGAATTTTATTGGGGATGGTTACCGTTCTTTATTAGAAAGTGATGGCGCGAGTCCGTATCCTTATTTTAAAATAAACACCACTTTTTGGAAATTGAAATATACAAATACATACATGTGGCTCAAGGATGTGCGCCCAGAGGTTACGCTTGAAAGAACCTATGCTACTAAATTTATTGCCAACCATTATTTGAGTTGGAATGTTTCTAACCGATTGAATTTAGGGTTCTTTGAATCTGTTGTTTGGACTAATACAAACGATAGGGGATTTGATGCTAGTTTTATAAACCCGATAATTTTTTATCGTGCCGTTGAATTTGAGTCTTCAGCTAAAACAGGAAATGCGCTTTTAGGACTTACTTTTAAATACAAATGGAGTAATCAGATTAATCTATACGGGCAGTTATTGATTGATGAGTTTTCACTTGGTGATGTACGTGGTGCAGATAACAGTTGGAAAAACAAATTTGCCTACCAGCTAGGTGTGAAGTATTATAATGCTTTTAATGTAGATAATTTATTATTACAATTAGAATACAATCAAGCGCGTCCTTATGTGTATTCGCACAGTAATCCTATTACTAATTATGCGCATAATAACCAGAGTTTAGGTCATCAATGGGGCGGTAACTTTAGAGAGTTTCTTGCTATTGCTAGGTATCATAAAGGAAGGTATTTTGCTGATGCAAAAATTACTATTGGAACTCGAGGTTTTGATTTTGACACTGTCGAAGATAGTTTTAACTACGGTGGAAATATTTATAAAGATTATGAGGACAATAGGCCTTATGATACTGGTGTTAAAGTAGGTCAAGGGAATAAAACTGCTATTTTTATAACTGATTTACAAATGGGATATTTGGTAAATCCAGCAACTAATCTAAAATTATTTGGTAGTTATATTTATAGAAGTTATGATCCTTCCAAAAATACAGCAACTACCTTTACTCAAAGTACAAATTGGTTTACATTAGGATTAAGAGCTGATATTTTTAACTGGTATTTTGATTATTAGTGCGTGTTGATTCAATATACTTGCTCTATAATTGCTAATATTATTCTTGCTCTTTCTAATTTAAGAGTAAAGATTAATTGATAAACTCTTTTGAGTATAATTTGTAATCTAGGATTGTTTTTATGTTTTTGCCTTAAGTTGTACAGTTTATAGGGGAGTTCTAAATCCTCTTTGGTGAAAGAGACCCCAGTGTAAATTTGTATTTTTTCTAATGGTGTAAAACCAAATTCTAATGTGGGTTCTACCATTGTTCCTTCGCCAAAATCGTTCCAAGTGATCAATTGTATGAAGGCTACGGGGTAACGATCTGTTAGGTCTAATGTTTCTTGTAATGTTTGGTTATTATTATGAGGGATTTTCCAGTCTAAAATTGTGTCAGTTCGCCATCCGCCTTCATAATAGTAATCATTGAAGCCAGGATATATTCCGCCAATGGACGCAATGTTATTTTGTACTGTATAATCATAATAATTAGACAAAGTATTGGTGTGATTTTTATCTATCCAGCTAAATTCTCCGCTGGAGTGGCTTCCTAATCTATTGCTTGCTTTCCATAAAGTTATGAGTTTAGGTTTCGATTGTAATTTTAGGTCTATTTGATCCCAGTCTAAAGAATCTTTGATATAATTAGGTCCAAAAAGAAACAACATCTCGGTATTGTCTTTTCTTAAGTAATTTGCACTTGTAAAATAGGCGTTTTCAATGTATTGTAAGTCAGCTATTGCTGCAGTAAGATTTACGGTTGGAATTCTTTGCGTTTTTAAATTTTCGGCTACTTTGTCTTCATACATAATAGAAAACTGCAGTCCCACATCTTCAATTTTTTCTATAAAGGATTCGGTGCTTTTTTTAATTGAATTGTAATCGTAAACATCTCTACTGCCGTACCAATCAAATATTACTCCATCAATACCTGATAATTTCATGAGTAGTAAATGATATTCCTGTAAATTTCGATCATTAGAAGAATATGGGCCTATTAACGGGTAATAGTGTGATGCTATTTCTCTTTTGCCTTGAGCGTTTATGTTGTTTGGGTTTTTGTTAGTCATTGTCCAATGTTGTCCCCAGTAACCATCTTGTTCGAGAGTATGGAACCAAGGCATGTAGTGGACATATATTTTTTTGGGATTTTTCTTTATTACTTCGGTAGGATTAGGGGTGTTTTTTTGAGTTAACATTTCTTGGTAGGCCTGTTCTAGAATGTCATTATGAACTGTTTTTTCTAATTCTATAGCTGTAGTTTCATTTGTGCAGCTTACAAGAAGTGAGAATATGCTTAAGCAAATGATAGGAGTAATTATTTTCATTTTATTTGATTTTGCAAGTTGCTGTTAAATTTAAGTCAATGAACATTAGTTTTTCTTTCTTTTTCGCCTATTTGAGTAGTTTTATCCGATGAAATGATTGTTTTTGTCGTTGTAATACGTTTTTAATGATAAATTAATGATTTATTCCAGTTTGTATTTTAGATTTAAAAAATAAGATGCCTTATTATTAAATACCAATCTAATTTGTACCTTTGCAGAAGTTTTAAAAAACCTAATGAAATCCCATTGAGTACAACACAAAATACATTTTCCCTTAAAACGGTTTTTTTAGATTTTAAAGAAATCACTAAAGCAGGTCTTGCAATTAGTGTCTTGTTTTCTTCTATTGCTGGTTATTTTTTAGGAGTAGATGATGCAAATCCTTTTAAATGGTCTGTGTTGTTGATGCTTATTTTTGGTGGTTACTGCATGGTTGGAGCATCAAATGCTTACAATCAGGTTATTGAAAAAGACATTGATCTTTTAATGGATCGTACTAAAAATCGTCCCGTTCCTGCGGGAAGAATGTCGCCTAGAGTCGCTTTAATTGTAGCTAGTTTACTTACTATTATCGGCATCACATTACTTTATATGATTAATCCTAAGTCGGCCATGTTTGGTGCGATTTCTATATTTTTATATACGAGTGTTTATACACCTTTAAAAACGGTGACCTCATTGTCTGTTTTTGTGGGTGCTTTTCCAGGAGCGATTCCGTTTATGTTAGGATGGGTAGCAGCTACAGGTAATTTTGGTATAGAAGCGGGTACTTTATTTTTGATTCAGTTTTTTTGGCAGTTCCCTCATTTTTGGGCTATTGGTTGGTTTTTGTATGAAGACTATGAAAAAGCGGGGATCTTTATGTTGCCTACTAAGAAAAAAGACAAAGGAACTGCGTTGCAGATTATTTTATATACCGTTTGGTTGATTATAGCTTCTTTATTGCCTGCGTTAGGTTTTACAGGAAAGCTTTATTTAACTCCAGTAGCGGCAGTTTTAGTGTTTTTATTAGGGATTTGGATGCTTTTTTATGCGGTTAAATTGTATAAAACACGAACTCCAAAAGCGGCTAGGACATTAATGTTAGTTAGTGTTTCTTACATTACCTTACTTCAATTAGTGTATATATTTGATAAATTTTTAAGATAGTTATGGAAATGACAATGACAAAAGATGAGCATAAGTTAAGAACGGCAAGATCCTATAAGTTGATTTTGTTGTTTGCTATGGTCAGTATGATTATGATGTTTGCGGGACTTACTAGTGCTTTTGTAGTTAGTAAGGCAAGAGTAGATTGGTTGAAAGACTTTGAGCTACCTACAGCGTTTTATTACAGTACGATTGTGATAATAGCGAGTAGTGTTACGATCCATTTAGCAAAAAAAGCTATTCAAAAAGACAATAAAAGTAGGACTACTATCTTTCTTTTGTCTACTTTAGCGCTCGGAATATTATTTGTTATTTTGCAGTTTGCAGGATTCAGACAAATAGTAGAAAACGGTTATTATTTTACAGGAAGTGAGAGTTCAATTACGACTACATTTCTATATATAGTGACAGTTGTGCACTTGATTCACCTTGCGGGAGGGTTGATTTCACTACTAATAATAATTTATAATCATTTTAAACAAAAATACAATTCGAGTCAAACTCTTGGAATAGAACTAGGTGCGATGTACTGGCACTTTTTAGATTTCTTGTGGATTTATTTATTTGTATTTTTATATTTCTTTAAATAAGAAAAAAACGTAAATTTGGGAACTTTTTAACGAATAACTTTTATGGAAGCGACAGTTACTACTGCAAATAGTGAAGAAAAAACTTGGGGAGGCGGCAATGAGCCAATGGGAGCAAGTTATGGTAAATTAATGATGTGGTTTTTTATCATGTCTGATGCCTTAACGTTCTCTGGATTTTTAGCAGCTTACGGTTTTTCTAGATTTAAATTTATTGAGACATGGCCATTGGCCGATGAAGTGTTTACACACTTTCCATTTATGCATGGTGTATCTGCACCTATGTATTATGTAGCATTAATGACTTTTATTTTGATTTTTTCATCTGTAACAATGGTTTTAGCCGTTGATGCAGGTCATCAAATGAAAAAAAACAAAGTCATTGTTTATATGTTTTTAACCATTGTTGGTGGTTTGATTTTCGTAGGATCTCAAGCTTGGGAATGGAAAAATTTCATAAAAGGGGAGTATGGTGCTGTTGAGACAAAAGGAGGTAGTTTACTTCAGTTTGTTGATAAAGACGGGAATCGTGTTGCTTTAGCTGATTTTGCAGCTAATTTACATGAAGAACGTGTTCAGCATACAGGAAATACGGGAAGTTGGTTTGTTAGCGAAGGCGCTTTACCTACTTACTCTGTTGCCGAAGTACAAGCTGGATTTGAAGCACATCCTGATCTTTTAGTAAGAACAGAATCGATTTATGAAGCAACACCAGAAACGGTTAAAGATGCTAAGATAAATCATGATTTAAGTAAATTTAAGCACAAAACAGTTTTAACTAGAGAAGAATCTTTAGTAAGATTGTCTCAAGCACATTATGTGGTTGAAGGAGCTAACTTGATTAGAAATGAATACGGTAATAAATTATTTGCTGATTTCTTTTTCTTCATTACAGGATTTCACGGATTTCACGTATTCTCAGGTGTTATTATTAATATCATTATTTTCTTTAATGTACTTTTAGGTACTTATGAAAAAAGAAAAAACTACGAAATGGTAGAGAAAGTTGGTTTATACTGGCACTTTGTCGATTTAGTATGGGTATTTGTATTTACCGTTTTCTATCTAGTTTAATTTTAAAAAATTATTATTATGTCACACGAACATGTATCTAATACCAGCGGAATCTGGAAGGTTTTCGCAATATTATCTGCTGTAACTATTATAGAGGTGTTTTTAGGAATACTTAAACCAGACTTCTTGCACTTAAATCATTTCCTAGGAATGAACTTGCTTAACTGGGTATTTTATATTCTGACTGTTTTTAAAGCCTATTACATTGTATGGGAATTCATGCACTTAGGTGGTGAAAAAGGTAGTCTTAGATGGGCAGTGGTTATACCTACAGTTTTTCTAATTTTATATATACTTTTCATATTTTTAACTGAAGGGCATTATATTTATGGGGTTTTTAAAGATTCGACCATTAAATGGAATTTTTAACATATATTAATTCAAAAAAAGAGGTACGCATTGCGTACCTTTTTTTATTTTTGCAATTAAAATAGTAGTGTCGTAATGAAAAAAAATATTGTCCTTTTCGTTCTTTTTATTTTACCAATCGTTGCATATCTTTTTTTTGCATCTGGGGTAAATAGTTTTACAAAATTACCCACCGTTACACCTAAAATTCCTGATTTAGGAAATTGGGAGTCTTTGGATAAAGAAAAAGTATCTTTAGATAATAAAATTACCATTTTAGGCTTTTCAGGAACTGATGTTTTAAAAAACAGGGGTAACCTTTTTAATCTTAATGAAAAGATCTACCAGCGTTATCATACCTTCAAGGATTTACAATTTGTGATGGTTTGTCCATTAGGAACTGAGAATGATATTAAAAGTATTATGGATGCTCTAGATGAGTTTACTGATGTGTCGCAATGGCATTTTGTGTTTACCACTCCAGAGAATATTAAAACCTATTACGAACAATTGCACTTAAAAGGGAAACTAGATGAATTTACTGGAACGCCTAATGTTTATATAGTAGATAAAGAACGTAACTTGAGAGGTAGAAAAGATCAAGAAGAATATAAAGAGGGCTACAATACTTTTCATCCATCTGAATTGAGTAATGAGATGCTTGATGATTTTAAAATTATTCTTTATGAATATCGTGCTGCGCTTAAGAAAAATCACAATGCTACAAAACAACTTTTAAAAGAATAATATGTTTAAGAATAAATCATACATCGGTATATCATTCATTATTTTGGTATTTGGAATCTATGCAATTCCTAAAATTATTAGTCGCATTCAAAACGGTGATGTTGTTCAAGCAGATCGTTTAGACAATGTTGCTACTGCTTCTAAAAAAGATGAGAAACTAGTCGAAATTGGGCCTGCGCCAAAATTTGAATTAGTCAATCAAAACAACGAGAAGATTACTAATGAGTCTTATAAAGGAAAAGTTTACGTTTTAGAATTTTTCTTTACAACATGTCCTTCAATTTGTCCTAAGATGAATCAAAGCATGTTGCTTATCGAAAAGAAATTCTTTGGGAATCCTAATTTCGGAATCGCATCTATAACCATAGATCCTAATCATGATACTTCAAAAGTTTTGAAAGAACATGCTGAACTATTAGGTGTAAAGTCTGCTAATTGGAATTTTTTAACGGGTGATCGTGATTATATATTTGGATTAGCGAATAAGGGATTTAATCTTTATGCTGCTGCCAATGATAAAGTTGCTGGTGGATTTGAGCATTCTGGATTGTTTGCTTTGATTGATAAGGAAGGAAATATCCGTTGTAGAAAAGACAATTTTGGTAATCCGATTCTTTATTACGACGGTTTAGAGAAAAAAGGAGTTAGAGATATTCAACAAGACATTAGCATGTTATTAGAAGAATAGAAATTATGAGTGAGCAAAATTTAGAACAAAAATATAAAAAGTGGATTGTCCTTTTATCAGTGGCAATTCCGTTAGTTGTTGTGTTGCTTTTTAGTGTGAATTTAAGGAAATTAGGTTTTGATGTGGCTCCGCTCACGTTTTTACCACCTATTTATGCTACAATAAATGCAATTACAGCAGTTTTATTAGTTTCTGCAGTTGTTGCCATTAAAAATGGTAATAAAAAATTGCATGAAAATTTAATGAAAGGGGCAATTGGCTGTTCAATTGCTTTTTTAGGAATGTACGTTGCGTACCACATGACCTCTGATTCGACTAAATTTGGTGGAGAAGGAATCATTAAATATGTTTATTATTTTATCTTATTTACGCACATCGTTTTATCGGTTATAATTATTCCGCTTGTGTTAATTACTTACGTTAGAGCATTGGCTCAAGTATTTGATAAACATAAAAAAATTGCAAAAATCACATTTCCTATTTGGTTGTACGTTGCGGTAACTGGTGTTGTAGTTTATTTAATGATTTCTCCTTATTATGTTTAAAAAAATCAAATTTCAATTTATAGCTCTATCGTTTTTAATCCTTTCTTCAGCAGCAGTACAAGCACAATGTGCAATGTGTAGAGCCGCTTTAGGAGGTGAGTCTAATGTTGCTCAAGCACAAGCCGTCAATGACGGAATCGTTTATTTAATGGCTATACCGTATGTTTTAGTAGGAGGTATAGGTTATGCGGTTTATAGGTTATATAAAAAGAAAAAAACAACTTAGCAGTAGCGATTATTTCAATCCGTCTACCGCTATGTTTATTTGTCCGTTGACTTTTATGAATGCAATAATTGCGTTTTTAGTTAACTGTACTTTGTCAAACTCAATGTCATCCATTTTACCATTTACATAAACACCCGGAATAGGCGAGTAGTTTTTTAAGTAAGTCATCATAGTTTCTTTACCTTCATCTAGATTTGCTTGAATAGAGTAACGGCAGCTTTGCTGAATTTTTCTTAATACAATTCCTTGTGCTAGCCAGTTTGCGGTACGCATCAATTTACTTTTAGTATCCAAAACATAGTCCAAGTGATCAAAATAAATCTCTCTTGTTTTGTTATCATATTGAGGATAACCTGCAAGATAAATTTTTCCGTTTACAGAGCCTGTCATTTCTAAGGCAATAACCATTTTGCCATCTTTATGCCAGATAGCTACATCTTGAACTTTTACTTTTTTTGAACCAGATTCAAATTCTTGACCTGAAAAATTCTTTCGTATTATTTTAGAAGCATCTTGATATGTAGATACTGCAACAATATTTGCGGTGATTTGATTTGGGATTTTAATAACGGGTTTCAATACTATTTTATTAGCATCAAATTTACTTTCTGGCTTTTGGCCAATGAGTGTTTCCATAGTACATTTCATTCCCATTTGAAGGAGAAATGAATCATTTTTTAATTTAGCGGCTGTACTATAAATTTCGACAGGTACTATGCGAAGCCAACTCTCATAGGCTTCGTTCATTTGAAAAGGTGTACATACTTTCTCTAAAGCTGCTAGAACATTTGGTTTAAAATCCATTGATTTTTCTATAGCTGAGTCAATAGATTTTTCAAGTTTTGATTTAAAAATTTGTACGGCAGGATTCATTAAATAGGTTACAGGGACATTTTTCCCAAAAACAACCATCGTTGGGCTTTCGTTCCATTCTAAGGATTTCAATTGTGTTTTTGTAATTAGTTTCCAGTTATTCAATGCTACATCGCTACTCAGTGTAATGACACCATTTAAATTAAATTCCTGAGTGTTGTATAAGGACACGCCCAATGTCTTTGTACCTATTCGATATTTTACAGTCGCTTTTAAGGGTAAAATAGTTTTAATTCTTTCTCCTGAGGATGCGTTTTCATTTTGTATCGTAATTGGAGCAAGTTTCCATATTTTCATTTCAATATCATCATCTGTAATGTCATTATCTTCATAAATCAATCCATTTAACAATGCGTTGGTTTGATTCTCGATATCCTTGAGTTTTACGCTAATTGGTATGTTTATAAAGGAAGTCTTGTTTTCATATACCAGCGGAGTTGCGTCATCTGGTTCAGGTTTTAATGTGTCTATTTTTTGAGTTGTTGAGCAACTAATTGCTAATAGACATAATAGACTTAAAGCGAAGATATGTTTCGGCATTATTTTAATTTTTAAGTCGTAAAATTACTAAAAGAAATATATTTTAAGATAAAACTGTAACATTTATATCATAATTAAGTCTTATGAATTAAGATGTTGATTAGCGCTTTTTAGATAATAAGCATTAGGAATTCTTTTATTAGATAAAAACTATTGTTTACAAAACGATACTTATGATAGAAATTAAAGATTTACATAAATCCTATAAAATGGGAAACTCAGAATTACATGTCTTAAAAGGCATTAATTTTAGTATCAAAGAAGGGGAGCTGGTTGCTATAATGGGTTCTTCAGGTTCTGGTAAATCTACATTGCTAAATATTTTGGGAATTTTAGATGAGGCAGATACAGGAAGTTATACTTTAGATAATGTGCCTATTAAAAAATTAAATGAAACGATTGCTTCACGTTATCGCAATAAATTTTTAGGTTTTGTTTTTCAATCATTTAATTTAATCAATTATAAAAGTGCTTTAGACAATGTAGCTATGCCTTTATATTATCAAGGTGTGAAAAGAAAAGAGCGTTATGAAATTGCGATGACTTATTTGAAAAAAGTAGGTTTAGGAACGCATTCTCATCATTTACCATCAGAACTTTCTGGAGGACAAAAACAACGTGTAGCTATTGCAAGAGCATTGGCATCAAATCCTAAAGTTTTATTAGCCGATGAGCCTACGGGAGCATTAGATACTAAGACCTCATATGAAGTAATGGAACTGATACAAGGAATTAATGATGAGGGAAAAACAATACTTATTGTAACGCACGAGCCAGATATTGCGGCAATGTGCAAGAGAAACGTAGTGCTGAAAGATGGACTAATCATAGACGATAAAATGGTAGAACAAGTAAGAGCTTCTGCATATGTTTAATACGGAACGTTGGCAGGAAATATTTGAGGCTATTGCCAAAAACAAACTGAGAACGTTTCTTACCGGAATCTCTGTGGCTTCGGGTATTTTTATTTTAGTGATATTGTTAGGAGTTGGGAAAGGACTTCAAAACGGAATAGAAAAGAAATTTGAGAATGATGCTTCGGGATTGATTTCCTTTTGGTCCGGAACAACAACTAAAGAATATAAAGGATTGAATCCAGGAAGGCAAATTCAATTTAGAAACAGCGATTATGATGTTGCTCTTCAAAAATATGGAGATCAATTAGTGATAAAATCAGCGAACTATATTTTTTGGAGTGGTATTATGTCTCACGGAAAAGAATCGGGTAACTATCGTTTCATTGGAGTAAATCCAGACTATTTAGCAGTTGAAAATGCCTCTATTGTTGAAGGAAGGTTCATCAATCAAAATGACCTGAACAATAGCGAGAAAGTTACTGTTATTGGACAAAAAGTAAAACTAGACATGTTCAAGGACAAAAGTCCGATAGGAGAATTGCTAGTTATTAACGGTATTAATTTTAAAATAGTAGGTGTTTTTACTGATCCTGCAGGGGAAAGAGAGGAAACACGTGTATATATTCCCATTACAACCACTCAGCAAGCTTATGGAGTAGGTGATAAAATAAGTAATCTTGATTTTACCTTACCCAAAAAAGAAACTTATGAGGAAGCTTTAGCAGAATCTGAGAAATTTACAGAAGGCTTAGGGCAGCTATTGCGAAGTAAAAATAGTATTGCACCTGATGATGAAGGAGCGATTGGGGTAGGTAACACGGTTGAAGATGCCAAGCAATTTTATGACTTAAACCTTTACATTCGATTGTTTTTTTGGTGGGTTGGAATTTGTACTATAATTGCAGGAGTAGTTGGTGTGAGTAACATCATGCTGATTATTGTGAAAGAAAGGACTAAAGAAATTGGAATTAGAAAAGCTCTAGGTGCTTCGCCTTTTTCTATTGTAGTAATGATATTGCATGAATCTATTTTTATAACCACAATTTCTGGTTTTGTAGGGCTTTTATCTAGTCTTTTATTGCTAGAGATTGTAGGGCCTATGGTCAAAAGTGATTATTTTTTAAATCCAGAAGTAGATTTTAGTGTCGCTATGAGCACATTAATTTTACTAGTATTAGCAGGGGCAATAGCTGGATTTTTTCCAGCATATAGAGCAGCCAGCATTAAACCTATTGTAGCACTAAGAGACGAATAATTATGTTTGATAGAGATAAATGGATTGAAGTTTTAGAGGCGCTAACGGCAAATACGTTCCGAACTATCTTGACGGCTTTTGGGGTTTTCTGGGGAATATTTATTCTGGTGATTTTGCTAGCAGCTGGAAAAGGGCTGGAAAACGGAGTGAAGAAAGGATTTGACGGGATAGCTACAAATACTATGTTTATGTGGAGTCAAACTACTTCAAAGCCATTTAAAGGGCTTCCTAAAGTAAGAAGGTATGATTTTAAAAATGGAGACATAACGGCTTTAAAAGAAAAGTTTCCGGATCTATTGTATGTTTCTCCTCGTAATCAACTAGGAGGTAATGATAGTGAATCTAGTAATGTGGTTAGAGGGACAAAAACAGGGTCGTACACTATTTTTGGCGATTATCCTGAGTTGGTAAAACAAGAACAAATGGAAATTGTTAATGGACGTTTTATTAACTATCAAGATATCAAATTAAAAAGAAAAGTAGCCATAATTGGTAGCGGTGTAATTACAGATTTATACGGTAGAACAGAAGATGTTATTGGAACTTATGTAAAAGTAAGCGGGATTAATTTTTTAGTCGTAGGGATTTACAAATCTAAATCTAGAGGTGGTGGTAATGCTGAAAGAGAACAGAAAAAGATATTTATTCCTTTTACCACATTTCAGCAAGCTTATAATTATGGAGATGTAGTAGGATGGATGGCTTTAACAGCAAATGATAATGCATCAATCACTACGCTAAAACCTCAGATTTTAGAATTTATGAAATCGCGACATTCTATAAACCCTACGGATGATAGGGCGATTGGGAATTTTGATTTATATGCCGAGTTCAGTAAAATTCAAGGGCTGTTTTTAATATTGAAATTCATCGCTTATTTTGTAGGGACGCTAGTTTTACTTTCTGGAGTAATAGGTATTTCTAATATTATGCTAATTGTCGTAAAAGAACGAACCAAAGAAATTGGAATAAGAAGGGCTTTAGGAGCAACCCCAGGAGCAATACGTTCTCAAATATTGTTAGAGTCCATTTTTTTGACCATTGTCGCCGGTATGTTTGGTATTGCAATGGCCACGGGAGTAGTTGCTATTATTAATGTAATCCTCGATAGCATGCCTAGCGAAGGAATGATGTTTGCCAATCCAAGCGTAGATCTTACTGTTGTTTTTGTAGCGTTATTAATATTAGTAGGTTCTGGTCTATTGGCAGGATATATCCCAGCGCAAACAGCAATTAATGTTAAACCCGTAGACGCTTTAAGAGCCGAATAAATAATCAATCAAAAAATAATCGATTAAATCATAACACGATGAAAAAAGGAGTAACCATTACTATTTTAATTTTTATAGCTTTCGCTTTCTTTGGCGCCTTGTATTATTTATACGCTAAAAATCAGGAGTCGCCTATAGTTTACGCTACGGATAAAGCGGAGACTAAAACAATTGTAAAAAACACAATTGCCACAGGAAATATCGTTCCAGACGAAGAGGTGTTGATCAAGCCAAATATTTCAGGTATTATTGAAGCGGTTTACATCAAAGCAGGACAAAATATTAAAGCTGGAGATTTAATTGCTAAGATTAAAGTAGTTGCAAATGTATCTAATTTAAGTAGTTCTCAAAACCAATTGCAATCAGCTAAAATTGAACTTGATAATCAGGAGATTTTGCATAAAAGACAAAAAACATTGTTTGATAAAGGTGTAATTTCAGCAAATGATTATGATGCTGCTCAGTTAGCTTACAATTCAGCTAAACAAAATTATAATGCGGCTAGACGTGGTTTAGATATTGTTAAAACAGGAACAACATCTGGTTTAGGAAATTATGCAAACACATTAATACGTTCTACTGTAAACGGAATGGTGCTCGATGTTCCTGTGAAAGTAGGGAATCAGGTGATTGAAAGTAATAATTTTAATGAAGGAACAACTATTGCGAGTGTTGCTGATGTAGGCAGAATGATTTTTGTGGGTAAAATTGATGAGTCGGAAGTAGGTAAGATAAAAGAGAAATTGCCTATCGAAATAACTGTTGGAGCTATCGAAAACAAGAAATTTGATGCTGTTTTACAATATATCGCACCTAAAGGTGTTGCAGAAAATGGGGCTATTCAATTCGAAATTAAAGCTTCTTTAGAAAATAAAGCGGATACTTTTATTCGAGCTGGTCTAAGTGCCAATGCTTCTATTATATTAGAAAAAGCCGATAAAGTTTTGGCTATAAAAGAAGGTTTAGTACAATTTGATAAAAAAACACAATTACCGTATGTAGAAATAGAAACGGGATCGCAAAAGTTTGCTAGAAAAGATCTTGTTCTAGGCGTTAGCGACGGAATTTATGTTGAAGTAAAAAGCGGAATAAAAGCATCGGATAAAATAAAAATTTGGAATCAAGGAGTTAAAGAACCAGATTCAGAAGAATAAAAACCTATTAAAAGAATTTTAGTTTAGAGATAAATGTTAAATTTGTGTAATACCTTTGTTACACTTCCATACAAAAAATATGAAAAAGAATCGTTGGATCCCCTTAGTTTTACTCTTTGCTTTTAGCTTAGCGTCAAACGCGCAAGATAAAAAATGGACACTTGAGGAATGTGTTAAATATGCTGTAGAGCATAATATTTCGATAAAACAAACTGCTCTAGATACGCAATCAGCTCAGATCGATAAAAAAGGAGCGCTTGGTAGTTTCTTACCCTCATTAAATGCTTCGGCATCGCATTCTTGGAACATTGGTTTGAACCAAGACATTACTACGGGTTTGTTACAAAATCAAACCACTCAATTTACCTCTGCAGGTGCTAATGTGGGTATTGATATTTATAAAGGTTTACAAAACCAAAACACCTATAGAAGAGCAAAATTATCGATTATAGCAGCACAATATAAATTGACAAAAATGCAAGAAGATGTTGCATTGAATGTTGCTAATGCTTTTTTGCAAGTGCTTTTTAATAAAGAATTCTTAAAAGTACAACACGAACAAATGGGAATTAATGAAAAGCAGTTGGCCCGTTCGCAAGAACTCGTTAACGCAGGAACAATTCCTCGTGGAGATTTATTAGATGTTAAAGCAACGCTTGCCACTAATAATCAAAATGTAATTGCTGCCGAAAATGCTTTGTTGATTTCTAAATTAAGTTTAGCGCAATTATTGCAATTAGATGATTTTACAAAGTTTGATGTTGTTGATAATACTATTTTAGGGGATGATAATAATGTCTTAGCACAAGATGTGAATGTTATTTATGATAAGGCTAAACAAGAAAGAACCGGGTTAAAAATAGCACAAACAAACTTAGAAATTGCTCAAAAAAGTCTTGCTATTGCTAAAGGAGGATTGATGCCTACTTTACAGGGTTTCTACAGTTTTAGTTCTAGGGTAGCTTATAGCGATAGAGTTACTGGAGTTGTGCCTGATGCATTAAATCCTACAACAAGTGTTGGGTTTGTAGAAGGAACAAATCAAAATGTATTGACACCTAATTTTACAAGAACATTAGGAGGACCACTACCGTTTTTTGATCAGTTTAGTAATAATAAAGGACAGTCTTTTGGAGTGCAATTAAGTATTCCTATTTTTAATGGTTTCTCTGCAAGAAATAATATTGAGCGATCTAAAGTAACTTTGGAGAAATCTAAAATAGCATTAGAACAAGAAAGTCTTGATTTACAAAGAAATGTTTATACCGCTTTCGCAGATGCTAAAGGTGCTTTGAAATCGTATGACTCAGCACTAAGCGCTTTAGAAGCAAGAAAAGGATCGTATGATTATGCTAAAGAAAAATTTGATGTAGGTTTGATGAATTCATTTGACTTGAACCAGTCACAAACTTTGCTTGCTAATGCTGAATCAGAAGTGTTAAGAACAAAATACGATTATATATTCAAAATTAAAATATTAGAATTCTATTTTGGAATTCCTATCATTAAAAACTAATTCATTATGTCAAAGAAAACAATTTATTATATTGTTGGAGGAGCAGTTCTTCTTATTGTTGTATTAATCGCACTTTCTAAAGCAGGAGTTATTGGAAATAAAGATAACGGAACCGAAGTAGAAATTGCTACGGTAAATACTGCTACTATTGTAGAAACAGTTTCGGCAACAGGAAAAATTCAACCAGAAATTGAGGTAAAAATAGCTTCTATGGTTTCTGGAGAAATTATTTCATTGCCTGTTAAAGAAGGACAAGTCGTTAAAAAAGGAGATTTATTGGTAAAAATAAACCCTGATTTATATACTTCAAGTTTAAATAGAACTATTGCAGGATTATCAGGATCAAAAGCAGGTTTAACACAAGCAGATGCGCAATTTAAAGAAGCGAAATCAAGCTATGATAGAAACAAAACGCTTTTTCAAAAAGGAATTATATCTAAATCTGATTGGGATAAAGCAGTGGCGTCATTTGAGGTAGCTCAAGCAACAAAACAAACGGCTTATTTTAATGTGCAAAGTGCTTCGGCATCTGTGAGTGAAGCTAAAGATAATTTAGGACGTACAGTTATTTACGCACCAGCAGATGGAACAATATCTATGTTAAATGTTGAGCTTGGAGAACGTGTGCTAGGTACGCAACAAATGACAGGAACTGAAATCTTAAGAGTAGCTAACTTGAATAACATGGAAGTAGAGGTTGATGTTAATGAAAATGATATCGTGAAAATCAAAGTTGGCGATGAGGCAAATGTTGAAGTAGATGCTTATCTAAAAAAGAAATTTAAAGGTGTAGTAACGAGTATTTCTAACTCAGCGAGTAGTACGTTAACATCTGATCAGGTTACTAATTTTAAAGTAAAAGTTAGAATTGTAAAAGAATCATACCAAGATTTATTAGAAGGTAAACCTGCAGCTTACTCTCCTTTTAGACCGGGAATGACGGCTACAGTAGATATTATTACTAAGACAAAAGCTAATGTGGTGAATGTGCCTATTAGTTCAATCGTAATCAAATCAGATACAACATCTACTAAAGGAATCCAATTAGTGGAAACTGCAGAAGACAAGGAAGCAGTTGTGAAAAGCGATAAAAAATTTGAATGTGTATTTGTAAAAGTAGGAGATAAAGCTAAAATTCGTATTATCAAAACAGGAATTCAAGATGATACTAATATTGAAATTTTATCAGGACTTAAAAAAGGAGATGTAGTGGTTACAGGACCTTATACTACCGTAACAAAAGAATTAAATTCAGGAGATAAAATTAGCATCAAAAAAGAAGGTGTTGATGCTAAAAAGTAAAAGAATACATTAAATAGTTCTCAAAGTCGCTTAGTGTAAAACTAAGCGACTTTTTGTTTTAAGATTAGGATTGTTTTTTTACTACGTTTTAACGTCCTTTGTACAATAATAAATTGCACTAAATAAAAGATATACTAAACCATAATGGCTTACATTTTAAATATTGAAACGGCTACAAAAAACTGTTCTGTTGCTATTGCAAAAGATGGCGAAATGCTAATTTGTAATGAAATTGCAGAAGAGGGATATTCACACGCAGAACGTTTGCATGTTTTTATTGAAGAAAGCTTGGCAGAAGCAGGAATCACTTATAAAGATTTAACTGCTGTAGCGGTGAGTCAAGGCCCAGGATCATATACAGGGCTTCGAATAGGGGTTTCTGCAGCAAAAGGGCTTTGTTATGCGTTATCGGTTCCGTTGATAGCTGTAGATACTTTGCAAGCATTAGCAGCGCAAGTAAAAATTACTGAGGGTTTAATTGTACCTATGATTGATGCGCGTAGAATGGAAGTCTATAGTGCAATTTTTACTAAAGATTTAGTGTCTCAACGTACAACTCTGGCGGAGGTTTTAACTGAAGATTCTTTTAATGATTTACAACAGCCTATTTATTTTGTGGGCGATTGTGCCGATAAAGCTAAAACGGTACTAAATAAAGCTAATTTTAATTTCTTAGAAGGGCTAAAATACCCATCAGCAAGAGAAATGTGCGCGCTTAGTTATGCTAAGTATAAAAAAAGCGACACTGTAGATGTCGCTTATTTTGAACCTTTTTATTTAAAAGATTTTATGATTACTGCACCTAAAAAGTAGTTGCTATGTTGCTGAATTACTTTGCGACACTTCTTTAACAAAAGGTTGGATGATTATTCCGGCTGCGTCAAAAGCATTTTTGCAATTTTCTAACGTCTCCGTAAATACAGCACCAAAATCTTCGTTGTTTGCCCATGGTCGTACCGCTAACTGAATAGCGCTATCTGTTAGGTTTTTGACAAAAACATCTGGTTTGGGTGTTTGCAATACTTTTGGGTTGTTATTTAATATTTCCATAATGAGATCTTTTGCCTTTTTAATGTCAGAATCATAAGATATTGAAAAGGTCAAATCAGCTCTTCTGCTTTTTTGTAGTGAATAATTTGTAATTGTACCATTAGACAAAATCCCATTAGGAATAAAAACGGTTTGATTGTTTGCCGTAATTAATTTAGTTACAAAAATTTGTATTTCGCTAACCGTTGCAATCACTCCTTGTGCTTCTATAGTATGACCTACTTTAAAAGGTTTAAATAGTATTATAAGCATTCCTCCAGCAAAATTAGACAATGATCCTTGTAGTGATAAGCCTATTGCAAGTCCCATTGCTCCTAATATCGCTACAAATGAAGAGGTCTCAATACCTAACTTTGCTATAAAAGTCACGAATAGTAATATTCTAAGTCCCCATAATAAAATATCGGCTAGAAACTTAGTTAATGTAGGATCTAAATCCCTTTTAATCATGATTCTTCTAATGAATCTATTGATTAATCGGATAGCATATAGACCAATAAAAAGTACTATTAGAGCAGAGATCAATTTGGGGGTATAAGCTAAAAACTCTTTAAAATAAATATTGGCATAGTGTGTTGCCATGTTGATATCTGTAGCCATTTTTTTTTTTAATAAAAAACCCTCTCTAAAGAGAAGGTTTGTGTTTGCTTTGCAAAAATACAAATTAATATTTTTAGCACACTATTAAAAATGTTCTTTGAATCTTATTTAGTAGGTTTTGCTTTCTCTAGTTCGGTTTTTTTATCTGTAAGTGCATCAATTTTGTCTTCAATAGCTCCCTTTGCATTGTCAGTAAAATCTTCTAATTTGTCCATGGCAACTTTTGTTTTTTCTTTAACAGTATCCATTGTCTGCTCAATAGTTTCTTCTGTTTTATCTGAGTATTCACTAAAGGTTTCTTTGGCCTTATCAGCATAGTCATTTGCTTTATCAAGCAAGGGAGCTGCAGATTCCTTGGCATCTTCAAATGCAGTTTCTGCTTTATCAGCAACTTCACTTATCGTTTCTTTTGCTCTAGCGATTGCGTCATCAGTAAAAGTTTCGGCTTTATCTGTTAGCGTTGCTGTAGTTTCTTTGGCTGAGCCAAATAAATTTGTAAAAAATGACGTAACTCCCATGGTGTTTTTATTTGATTAGAGTACAATGATAAGCTTTTTTTAAATAAGTTGTTTTATTTTATTGTTAATCAGTATTTTATGATTTTTGATGTAAATTGTTGTTTTGAAAAGTTGGAAATGAATAGTCAGGTTTTATAAAAAAAATAGGCACAAAAAAAACGTTTCAATTGAAACGTTTTTTTTATTTTGAATAAAATTACTCTAATTCAAATGTGATTTTTAGATTAACTCTAAACTCAGCAACTTTCCCATCTTTTACAGTTGCACTTTGCTCTTGCACATAAACTGATTTAATGTTTTTTACAGATTTAGACGCTTTAGTTACGGCTTGCTGTGTAGCATCTTCCCAACTTGTACTTGAACCTGATAATACTTCGATAACTTTTAATACTGACATAATTTTTAGTTTGTTTGGTTAAAACCTAAAATTAACAAATTTTTTCTTGTTTTCATAAAAAAAAGCTCGTTATTTTTTGTATAAAACAATATGAATCAGCAGTATGGGTGTTTGATTGTTTATGCGTTTATTGCTTCAACATTAATTTTTTCATCATTAAGCATGCTTTTTAGCATGTTTTCAATACCACTTTTTAAAGTGAATGTTGATGAAGGGCATCCGCTACAAGCACCTTGTAAAATTACTTTTACTGTTTTTGTACTTTCTTCGAATGAATCAAATGCAATATTACCACCATCTGCAGCAACAGCTGGCTTAACATATTCTTCAAGTATGTTGATAATTTTTTGTGAAGTTTCATCTAAAGAATCAAAGCTAGCATCTTTATTTTTTTCGTCTTTTTCGATAGTTTGAATTAAGCTTTCGTCAAGAACTGTCCCTCCGTTCTCAATGTATTGCTTGATAAAGCTTCTTAGTTCAAGAGTGATTTCTTCCCAGCTAATTACTTCATATTTAGTAACAGAGATATAGTTCTCATCAATAAAGATTTCTTTTACATATGAGAAATTAAAAAGCTCTCTCGCAAGTGGTGATGGGCCTGTTTGATCAATGTTTTTAAATTCAATAGCATTTTTAGTCAACATACGACTTACAACAAATTTTAATGCTGACGGGTTGGGTGTAGTCTCTCCGTAAACAGTAATTGGTTGTTTTTTAGTTTTATTTTCCTGTACGGCAATAATTACTCCTCCGTCATTTACAAATGCTTCTATTTGTTCAGCAACTGCGTCTTTAACATCTTCCCATTCTACAATGCTGTATTTTTCAACGGCAACAAAATTACCAGAGATGTACACTGTTTTTACAAATGGTAAATGAAATAATTTTTGTGCCAATGGTGATGCTTTTGCGTCATCAATATTTTTAAATTCGTAACTTTCATTTTGTGTGATGAAATCTTCAAATTCAAATTTTAATATCGTTGGATTTTGAGTTTCTTTTATGGTGATCTTTGTCATGACTTTGTGTAAATTTTTACAAATTTAGTGAAGTTATTTTCGATGAATAACTATATTTGAAATATAAATGAATAAATTAACTTTATTTTAAATTATTAAAGAGAATTTCACTTCATTATCCAGTTGTTTTAATACTATTTTCACCAGGTAAAAATGTTTTCATGTTTTTAAAGTTTAGCGTATCCATTTGTTTCTTGTTTGTTACCTGTTTCACTTACTCGCAGGAAGGTATTGCAGTATATTCTGACTATTTATCGGATAACTATTATCTAATCCACCCGTCTATGGCTGGTGCTGCAAATTGTGCTAAAGTAAGACTGACATCACGCAAACAATGGTTTAGTCAGGACGATGCGCCAGCAATGCAAACATTGAGTTTTAATGGGAAAATAGGAGATAAGTCGGGTGCAGGAATTATTCTTTTTAATGACAAAAATGGGTATCACTCGCAAAAAGGAGTTAAACTGACTTATGCCTATCATTTAATGTTTTCAAGGGATGAAGTTGATTTAAATCAATTGTCTTTTGGAATAAGTGCGGGTTTAATCCAGAGTCAATTAGACGAAACTACTTTTTTACTCTCAGGGGATTACGATCCTATCGTTAATGGGAATATTGTTCAAAAGGATTCCTATGTCAATTTTGATATTGGAGCTTCATATAATTTCTTAGATTTTTATGTTCATGCAACAGTCAAAAATGCAGTAGAAACAAGAAGAGAAATCTACACTGAATATGAAAGTGATAACTTGAGAAAGTATTTAGTAAGTGGTGGTTACGTATTTGGAAATAAAAAAGGGATTTTATGGGAGCCTTCAGTTTTACTACAATTGGTGGAGCAAACAAAAGAAAAGACAGTTGATTTAAATTTAAAGGCCTATAAAAATATGGATTTTGGTAGTGTTTGGGGTGGATTATCTTACCGCAGAAGTCTAGATGGTGCTCAATATGAAACTAATTCAGGTGTTGCTTCTCAAAAACTACAATACATCACTCCTATTCTTGGGGTGAATTACAAAAATTTCATGTTTGCATATACCTATTCTAATGTAACTGGTCCTGTTAAATTTGATAATGGAGGGTTTCACCAGATTACGCTTGGCATTGATTTGTTTTGTAAAAAGGAGAAGTATAATTGCAATTGTCCAGCAATTAATTAAAATAAAAAAAAGATGTTAATAAAAACAGTAAACGGAAAAACGCCAATTATACCAGATGATTGTTATGTTGCTGAAAATGCAACTATAATAGGAGAGGTGAGTTTTGGTAAATCTTGTAGTGTGTGGTTTAATGCCGTTATTAGAGGGGATGTTAATTTTATAAAATTTGGTGATAAAGTAAACATTCAAGATGGAGCAGTGATTCATTGTACGTATAAAAAACATCCTACAATCATAGGTAACAACGTTTCAATAGGGCATAATGCAATTGTTCATGGGTGTACAATTCAGGATAATGTATTGATAGGAATGGGAGCAATAGTTATGGATAATTGTGTAGTAGAAAGCAATTCTATTATTGCTGCAGGCGCAGTGATTACTCAAAATACAGTTGTTAGCTCAGGGACTATTTGGGCGGGTGTTCCTGCCAAAAAAGTAAAAGATATTAACCAATCAGATTTTGCGGGTGAAATAGGACGTATAGCCAATAATTATGTAATGTATTCTAGTTGGTTTAAAGAAGAAGAGTAGTGTTTGTAATTCAAATTATAAATTAATTTTTTCAAAAAAGCTGTTCTTATAGCTTTCGCTAATGGGAATTCTTTTTTCAGCAATGATCACTTTGTTTTTTTGAATAGATTTCACATGTTTTATATTTATGATATAAGACCTGTGAATTCTAGCAAATCCTTTGTTACTCAATTGTGTCTCTAGTTTTATAAGACTAATTAATGTTAAAATGTATTTGTTGTCTACAGTGTATATTTTTACATAGTCTTTTAAGCCTTCGATATATAAAATATCAGCAAAATTTAATTTTACATTCTCATATTCGGCTCTAACAAACATAAAATCGTGTTCAATTTCTGGAGGTGTAAGTTTAGAATTATATGTTGCGGGAATATTTTGAGGATTTAATAGTTGTTGCGCGCGCGTTACCGACTTTAGAAATCGATTAAAAGGTATTGGTTTAACCAAATAATCAACGGCGCCTAAGTTAAATCCTTCAACTGCATAGTTTTCATAAGCAGTAGTAAAAATTATTAGTGGTTTTTTATCAATTGCATTTAAGAAATCAATTCCTGAAAAATGAGGCATTTCGATGTCTAAAAAAATCAAGTCAACATTTGATTGATTAACTACTGATATTGCGTCAATAGCGTTGTTGAAAGTATTTACTAGCTCAAGAGTTTCTACTTTGCTAACAAATTCTTTTATTAAATCAACTGCTAAAGGTTCGTCATCAATAATTACACATTTCATTTTTGGTTTCTTTAAGTTAGGACTAAAATACTGTTTTAATTAAGTGTTTGTTTTTTTTAATTGATCTAATTTTAATTTTAGATGTGCAGTGTAAGTACCGTCAGTTTCTAGAATAGTAAGTTGATGCGAGTTTGGATACAGTAAATCCAGTCTGTTTTCTATGTTATTCATCCCTATTCCGGAGTTATCTGGATCTTTAGTATAATCTTGGATTTTGTTTTCGATCCAGAAATCTAAATTATCATTCTCAATACTTATTTTTATTTTAACATAAGCAGCGCCTTTATAATCAGTTCCATATTTAAAAGCATTTTCTACAAATGAGATTAATAGTAAAGGCTCAATGTACTTTTCTCTAGTTTCGCCGTGAATATTGATGTAAATATTTTCGATGTTGTTGAGTCTTAGTTTCTGTAATTCTAAGTAATTTTTAATGTAATTGATTTCTTTTTCAAGAAATACGGTTTGATTATCTGTTTCATAGAGCATGTAACGCATCATTTCTGATAAGGTAACAATAGCGTCAGGAACCAAGTCGGATTTTTTATAAGCTAAAGAATAGATGCTATTAAGAGCATTAAATAAAAAATGTGGGTTAGTCTGTTTCCTTAAGTAATTTAGTTCGCTAGCAGTTCTATTAGATTCCATAATTAACTTGTTTTGCTCATTATTATGGTATTCTGTTAAGGTTCTTATAACCGTACTTGCAGCAATGATGAAAATGTAAAATAAAGTAGGGATTATTTTAAAAAACAAAGGAGGTTTTCCTTGATGTGGTCCTCTTTGTAGTTGATTATTCGCTGCAGTATTCATTAATCTAGTCACCATTGGATTTCTAACTTCAGGCATAAAATAAAGAAAGCGTATTGTCATTAATATCAAAATAATAACAACAACAATAGTGATATAAAGTCCTGCTTTTTTGTGTAATAATAGATTAGGAACTAAGTAATAATAATTCAAGTAGAATAATGCTATTCCGGTTACCCATTGTACAAAGAAGTCAGCATTAATATCAGTACTGTTTTCATAAAATGGTATTAGTGCCATAGACATGAAAAGACCCCAGATAATCACATGGATTAATACGGTACTTGAAATGTTATTTTTTAGTTTTTCTATATTCATTTAAATTTTTATTGCTAATGAAGTCAAATCATTTTTTGATAGTGTAGGAGAGGTATTGTCTTTTAATTTTTGCAATACAACTGCGCCTACTTTTAAAGCATCTTCTTCAGTTTCAAAACTACGATTATTTGCAATAACAGGAATTATTGATTGCTTAATAATGATTTTGTCATTTTCTTTAATGGTGTATCCCCATCCATTAGTTGTTTTTATGGATTCAAGTTTTAGATTATTAGCTCGATTACATGAAGTATTTAAAAAAATAAAAAGTAATACTAAGCTAATTTTTAATAGATTCAGTAATGAAAAAAACTTCTGGCTTGAATACCAGAAGTTTTTTATGTTTTTATTAATTGTCATCATCGTTTTGTTCTTCTAAAGGTTTAAATTCCCATGAGTCATCATAGTAAGCTGATCCTGATCTTCCTAATACAATAAAGCCTCTTTGGTTTATAGCAAAACCAGTAGCATCTGTTCTAGCAGATCCTTCTAAAGCTGTTTTCTCATTCCACAGGTCAGTCGATGGATTGTATTCCCAAATTGATTTAGAGTTTTCGCCACAAGCAATATAACCTAAACCGTTCATTGAGAAGCTCACTGCATTAGATCGAGTAATTAAGTATGTATCATGATCATCTTCATCGTCATCAAGATCTCTTTTCTTAGTCCATACATCAGTGCTTGGGTCAAATTCCCAAAAGTCAACTTGGTAACTACCATTATTAATTCCAGTTCCTAAATATGCCTTGTCATCTATAACAAACACAGTAGCATTTCTTCTTTTGTTTCCACCAAAACCAGTTACTAGTGTCCAGTTGTCTAGTGCATCATCATACTGATAAAAATCTTTAAGATAATTTCCGTCATAACCAGTTCCAAAATATGCTTTTCCGCTTACTTGAAATCCCACAGCCGAATACCTTCCTGTTCCTGCAAAATCTGTTTTCTGTGTCCATTGATTAGTAGCAGGGTCATATTGATAAAAATCACGTAATTTATTAGTACCATCATAACCTAAGCCTACGTAACCTTTGTCATTTAATTCAAATGCAGAACTAGCACTTCTTGCAACACCTATGAAATCAGCTTTTTGTTCCCAAGAATCCCCGTCAGAGTTGTAAGCCCAAAGGTCGGTTAAATATTCATCGCCTGTATATCCTGTAGCTATATAGGCAAAACTACCTATTACAAAACTGCTAGCACTTGATCTTGCAGGGCCATCAAAGGTGGATTTTTTTATCCAGTTTCCTAATACGTCTTCATCTTCATCTTTACTACAGCCTACAAAGGCTATGTTGATAACAAGTGTTGTAAACAGTAAACCTTTTTTTAATATATTCATAATTATTGTTTTTGTTAGTATTTGTATTTTATTCCAATAGTAAAAATGTATGCTTTATTATTATCGTCGCTAAATGTTGTATTGTTATTTGCATCTTCTAAGGTGAATTTTTTATTGAATTCATATCCAGCTTTAAAATTTAAAAACCAGTTAGTGTCTACATTTCGATCATACTCAATTGATGAGGTCATGTTCGAAAAACGTGCTGTAGTGGCTAGCATTGTATTGTTAATGAGTACGGGCTTATCAAGATTATAATAGCTTCCGTTGAAATTATTTGTTAATTTAAATTCGTTTCTAATATTGTTTGTAAATGATACTGTAGTATTTGGAAATCCCAAATCAATAGCTAAATTTTCGTTTAATTTATGGTAGAAAGAAATTGTAGGTAATAGGGCAATTGACCCAAAATAGGTTTCTCTTGTTACTCCTATATTCAAACTTGTTTTTTTATTAAATTGGTACTCAATTCCCATTCCTCCTAAAAGTGCGATGTCTTTAAAGTCAATATTTTTTTCAAAAGTTGCTCTAGGTTTTGCAGCTATAATTAACTTGGTTTTAGAATTTAATAAATGTGAAAATTCAAGGATGTTCTCTATTTTGTTAAATTGATTTAAACTTTCAGGAAGTTCATGACTTGTTAAGGAATAGTTGATGCTTTTGTTTTTGTAACCAACTGTATTTGTTAAGGCGCTTTTCTCGTTTAATTTTTTATAGAATGTCCCGTTAATTTCTGTTTCGTTTTGCGTATAATCATTAGTTGATAGCGTGTTTGTATTTAAGTCTACTACAACCTTATTTTGTGCAG
The DNA here is from genome assembly GCF_013294005.1 of Flavobacterium gelidicaeli. Classification (GTDB taxonomy): domain Bacteria; phylum Bacteroidota; class Bacteroidia; order Flavobacteriales; family Flavobacteriaceae; genus Flavobacterium. Next base: position 338,212 of record NZ_JABSNK010000001.1, on the reverse strand, counting down.
ATAAATTAAAGAGAGAAAACATAAATAGTAGGATTGTAAATTTCTTTTGGATCATTGCCTTAATTATTGGTTCAAAAGTAGGAGCATTATCTATTTTAAAAAAAGAAGATATATAGATGCTACTTTTTCATAGATAAATTACCGTTTTAATTAGATGAATGCCTCAGTGATTATTGATGGTCAATTGTAGATTGTAAACAGCTCTTTATAGATAGAAAGGGACTGTTGGTATAACTTATTATTCGTTTAGCATGACGCTCTTCTATATTTGTTCAAAAACATTTATGTATAAGCTATTCTTTTTGCTGTTTTTTGCGGCTTTAATAACTTCATGTAATACAGATACAGATACTGGTAATTTTGTCGTTGGTTCTGATTATTTAGCCCTTAACAATAATGTATTATTAATTGATACTTTAAGTGTTGATGTTGCTACAATACAATTAGACTCATTAGTCACCTCAGGTCAAAGTAGGGTTTTAGTAGGTTATTATGTAGATCCCATCTTTGGTAAAATACAATCGGATAGTTATTTTCAACTTTATGGTACGAGTTATTCGTTATACTCTGATTATTCTGACACTGAAAGTTCAAATTATGTTTTTGACTCCATTAGAATGGTCATGAAATTAGACAAGTACTATTATGGAGATACTACAAAATCATATTCTTTTAGTATTCACCGTTTAAACGAAAAAGTAAAAGCTACTCTTGAAGATGGTACTTTTCATAATGACTCTAAGTTAAGTTATGATAGTAATAGTTTAGGAAACATTGTTTTTAAACCAAAACCGAATAGTCAAGATTCTGTAAATGTTGTTTTAGATGATGTATTTGGTGAAGCGCTTTTTCAGAAAATTAAAAAGAAAGAAATAACAAGCTCAGATGAATTTACAGAATATTTAAAAGGTTTTGTAATTAAAGCCAGTACAGATAATTCTTCAAGCGTTATGGGATTCAACTTATCTAGTGAGTTGCGCATGTATTATTCTAAGTATTTATCAACAAGTGAAACATCTTACGTGATGAATTTTGGAATTTTAAGCGCAAGCAATCAGTTTAATAATATTTTTTCGGATAAGTCCAATACGCTACTTCAAAACTTACCTACAGGTACAGCAAAGTTGTCCAGTACAAGTACCGCTAATAAAGCATTTATTCAATCAGGTAGTGGTGTTGCCTGCAGAATCGATTTTCCTAATATAAAACAGTTAAAATACTTGTACGATAAAAATGCAATTGTAGATGCTGAGCTAACGATTAAGCCCGTGAATACTACTTATTCAAATGCGTATCCGCTTCCTGATTCTTTGCAGGTTTACATTGGTGACAACTTAAATAGAATAAAAGGAACTTTAACTACGGCTGCTGGTACTCCTATTTACGCAATTTTAAATAATAGTAATGATGAGTTTAATGAAACTACAGCTTATAAAATATCGATTGGAGCTTTTTTACAGTCTGAAATGATTAAAGAATCCGACTCTAAATATTCTTTAATTCTGGCAATACCAAATGTTTCAAAAGCGGTGAATAGAGTTGTCCTAGCTGATCAAAAAACGAAAAGCAATACGCTTAAATTGAAAATTTATTATATTTCTTATTAAATGAAAAATAAAACACTTTTAGGATTTTTTTTCCTACTTACATTACAATCCTTTTCGCAAAGTATTTCAAGCTCTCCTTATTCCTTATATGGTTTAGGAAGTACTTATGATGCTGATTTTGGTTCCAACGCATCCATAGGTTCTTCTGGTATTGCTTTGCCGTCAAATCAGTATATTAATAATCTAAATCCAGCTTCATTAGGTTCAATGTATCTAAATCATTTTATGTTTGATATAGGAGGTAAAGCTATTTTGACTAGTTATGAAAATAGCGCCAATAAAGAAAACCGAAATAACGTACAGTTTTCGCATATAGCGGTTGCTTTTCCTGTGACTAAAAAGTCTGGTTTTAGTTTTGCTTTAAAACCATATTCAAGTAGCACATATAAAATTTCTAATTTGGCTTTGCCAATATACAATAGTAGTGATTATTATACTTTAGACGCAACAGGAACAGGAGGTTTGAACGATGTAGATTTTTCTTATGGATATAAAATAAGTAAAAAGCTGTCATTAGGGGCTTCTATGTCTTATTTATTTGGTAGCACCAGTGATGATAAAACTTATACTATTGAGAACTCAATAACTAGTATCTATAAAAACACAACGTATAATGGAGCCCGATTTTCATTGGGTACGCAATTTGCTTTAGATTCTACCCTCACAATAGGTTCTACGATAAAATTACCAACTAGGATTAACGCCTCTAAGGTAGAATCAGTGACCGCAATCAACAATTCGGGAACAACAACAGTTGAGTCTGAGGAAGTTTCTGATGTAGATAATTATTACATGCCTTTAGAAGTTGGTTTTGGAGTAAGTAAACGCTTCAAAAACAATTTAAACTTAACGGTTGATTATGGAAGAAGTTTTTGGAACGGAACGAATCAATCTGATTTGTATGGTGATTTTAAAAACCAGGATAAATTTGCTATAGGATTTTCATATAGTAAGCCAAAAACAATTAGAAGTTATTTAGATCGAATAAAATACTCAACAGGTTTTAATTACGATACAGGTTATCTAGAAGTAGATAATAATAAAGTAAAAAACATGTCTTTATCTTTAGGGGTTTCTTTGCCACTTGAAAACACTTTTTCAGCTTTGAATATTTCGTATTCTTATGGTCAAAAAGGAAGTGTTGGTAACGGATTAATCAAGGAGAACTACCATAAAATTAGTTTAAATCTAAGTCTAGACGGAATATGGTTTATTAAACGAAAGATTGATTAGATTAAAAATCTTTTTTGATAATAGTATAATTATGTCCTAATATTTCATTTAGAACAGTAGCGTCTGTATTCGTATAAAAAACAGCTTCGTTGTGATTTTCTGAAGTAAAACCTATACTGTCTTTTAAAAGGTTTTTGGTTTGTTTTGCAACAGCTTCTCCAGAATCAATTATCTCAATATTATCAGGAAGTATTGCTCTTATTTGCGGAATCAAATAGGGGTAATGACTACATCCTAGTACTAAGTAATCAATATTTGCAGCAATCATCGGAGTAAGGTAGGATAGGAGTAATTCTTTCATCTCAGGCGAATTAATAGCACCGCTTTCAATCAATTGTACCAGTCCGTGTCCCACTTGTTCTACAATTTTAGTGCTTTGAAATTTTTGGGCAGTAGTATAAAATAATTCGCTACTAAGTGTTCCTTGTGTTGCAAGTATTCCTATAGTTTGTGTTTTTGAGTTTGTTGCAGCTGGTTTTATAGCTGGTTCTATACCTATAAAAGGAACATCGTATTTATCCCGAAGTTCTTTAATTGCATTTGTTGTTGCTGTATTACAGGCAACAACAATAAGCTTACACTCCATTTCAAGTAATATTTCGGTATTTTTAATGCTCAGGGCAATAATCTCTTCTTTTGATTTTTGACCGTAAGGGGCATTTTTACTATCTGCTAGATAGATGGTTTTCTCATTTGGTAGTAAATGATTTATTTCCTTCCAAATTGAAGTGCCTCCTATTCCTGAATCGAAAATTCCTATGGGATGATTGTTGTTCATTAAAACAAAGTTAAGTGCTATGAAGTTAAAATCCTAAAAAAAATAATGGACTAAAAAAAAGAAAACCACTCGATCAAATTATGAAAGAGTGGTTTGCATTTGAGTTTTAGTATTTCTTAGAATCCTAAGTCTTTTTTAACATCTGCTGTTAAATTAGTACCGTCAGCAAGTAAAAGAGTAGAACCGTCTAATACATATTGGAAACCTTTAGCTTTTCCAACTTTTTGGATAGAAGCTCTTACTTTTTCCATTAAAGGTTTAACGATATCAGATTCTTTTTGTTGTAATTCTTTTTGAGCATTATCTCTAAAGTCAACAATTCTTTTTTGCATGTCTTGTACTTCTTTAGAACGATCTCCGTTCACAGCATCAGTAACAGTCGCAGATTCAGTTTCGTATTTTTTTAATTTTGCTTGGTATTCTTCTACCATTTTCTTGTAATCAGCATCATATGTAGAACTCAATTTTTCTAATTGTTTTTGCGCATCTAGCATTGCTGGCATTTTTGACATAATTTCACTTACATCAACATGAGCTGTTTTTGCTTGAGCGTTACTAGTTTGACTTGCTCCTAAAATGAATAATGCAGCAATTACTAAAGTTTTGATTTGTTTCATCGTTTTTAAAATATTAAGTATTAATTTTTGGTTTTTATTCTCTCGACTTTTTAATAGAGTCTCTCTCTTGAAGAATTTTCATTCTTCGTTCTTCTAAAGCTTTCTTACGATCTTCAAGAATTTTTTTACGTTCTTCTAGTTTTTGAGCTTTCGCTTCATCTAGTTTTTGTTGTGCAGCTTCGTCTGATAATTTTGTGGTGTCTTCTGCACTAGTACTAGTTGTGGTAGTGTTTGCAGAAACCGTGCCATTTTTTTTATCTTCTCGATCTGCTAGAATTTGAGCCTTACGATCTTCATATTCTTTCTTCTTAAGTTCTTGTGCTGCTCTTCTTTCTTCAAGAGCTTTATCACGTGCTGCTTTTTTCTCGTCTAATGCTTTTTGACGCTCTGATAAAAACTCATTATCGTCAATTGCATCTTCTTTATTGTCTTTTGCTTCTTGAGCTTCAAGTTGTTTTTTAGTCAATTGTTCTCTTTTATCAGCTCTATTAATAACACGTAAAACTTGATCGCTTATGTCAAACTTATTAGCTGCAAAAAGCATGGTTAAGTTTGAAGATTTATCAAATATAAAATCATATTTTTTAGCTTCTGCAATATCTTGTACTGCAGTAAAAACTTGATCTTGTATTGGTTTAGCCATTTGTGACTTCTGAATCATTAAATCGCCGTTTGTCCCAAAACGTTTTTGCTGATAATCTAGCATTTGTGTTTCCAGAAATTTAATTTCTGTTTCACGTTCTTCTATTAATGCTTTGGTTAATAAAACCTTTTCAGCATTTAGAGCATCTTTTACTTTGTTTATTTCAATTTTCTTAGCCTCAATTTCTTGTTTCCATTTTTGAGCTTTTATTTCTAATTGAGAGGTAGCCTCAGTATAGTTAGGGACATTTTGTAAAATGTACTCCATATCTATATAACCAACTCTTGTGCCTCTCGATTGCGAATATATTGTATTACTTACAATTGTCGCTAAAAATAAAAATAAAATTTGTTTTCTCATAACTATATGGCATTAGAAAATTGTTAATCCTTATCTAGAACTGTTGTCCAATTATAAAATGTGTTTCCCATGCTTTAGGCTGTGTTTGCCCAGCTGGAAGCGCATCAAATGCATGTCCAAAATCAATTCCTAATAATCCAAATGCAGGCATAAATACACGTAAACCAACACCAGCTGAACGGCTTAATGCAAATGGGTTGTAACTTTTGAAATTTTCATATGAAGATCCTGCTTCTAAGAATGCTAGTGCATATATAGATGCTGATGACTTCAAGGTAATTGGGTAACGTAATTCTAATGAGAATTTATTGTAAACGGTAGCTCCAATTTGCTCTCCTACGCTATTTACTGGCGTCAATGAGTTATTAGGATATCCTCTTAACTGAATTGTTTCTCTACCATCCATAGAATAGTTAGCTAAACCATCTCCACCAACATAAAATCTCTCAAACGGTACTAAACCTCTATCTTGGTTGTAAGCTCCTAAGAAACCAAATTCAGTTAATGTTCTTAAAACTAATTTACCATATAATTTAGTGTACCAATCAGCTTTGAACTTAACTTTATAATATTCTAACCAATCAAATTTCTTTTGATCCACAATCGCTGCATCAGGAGCTGCCTCTTGGTAAGTAGATACTTTATTTCCAGAAGCATCTAAATAAGATCCTTTTGCAATGGTGATATTTCCAGCAGAATCAAAAACATCTGCTGTGCTTTTTAATTTATATGCCTCTTTGTCTCCTAATGTAGCATAATCAGTTCCGTTAAATAAGCTATACGGAGGGGTGAATTTTGCCGAGATACTAAACTCAGAACCATATGTTGGAAATATTGGGTTGACCCCTTTACTATTTCTAGTCAATCCTATGGTGTAAGCAAGATTTCGAGAGTTTCCATTTCCAAAAGTAAACAAACCAGTATTATAATCGTTTAAGCTATAGTGTTGGTAACTTATAGATTGTGACAATACAAAAAAGTCATCAGGCACAGTTAATCTTTTAGCTAATCCTACAGATAATGTTAGGATGTTAAAACTTTTACTCTTATCTGCTTTTTGTGTCGAGTAATCATTTAGATATTGTGTGCTGTATGAAATAGATGAGCTGAATTGTACTGGTTTCTTTTGCCCAAACCATGGTTCAGAGAATGAAACACTATATGTTTGAAAATAAGTACTTCCTTGTAAACGTAAGGATACTTTTTGACCATCTCCCATAGGAAGTGGTTTGTAGGCTTCTTTCTTGCCTAAGTTCCTTGCAGAAAAGTTATTAAATGAAAGTCCTAAGGTTCCTATGAAACCACCTCCACCGTATCCACCTTGTAGTTCAATTTGGCTAGACCCTTTTTCAACAAGTTGGTATTCAATGTCCACTGTTCCGGCAGCTGCATCTACATTTTTAAAAGCTGGATTAATTGCTTCAGGATCGAAAAACCCTAATTGTCCAATTTCACGAATCGTCCTTACAAGTTCTTCCTTACTGTATTTTTGACCTGGTTTTGTTCTTAATTCTCTATAAATTACACGGTCATTTGTTTTATCATTTCCTGTTACCGTGATTTTATTGAAATATGCTAATGGACCTTCAGTTACTCTAATTTCAAAATCAATGGTGTCATTAGCAGTTTTTACCTCTACAGCATTAATGTTTGAAAATAAATAACCGTTGTTTTGATATAGATTAGTAAGGTCTTCTCCATCAGGCTTTGTATTGTCAGCAATTCTTTTTTGTAATAATACGCCATTGTAAACTTCTCCTTTTTTAACTCCTATTATTCGAGATAAAAACTGATCAGAATATACTGTGTTCCCTAAGAATTTAATGTCTCCAAAGTAATATTTATTACCTTCTTCTAGATTGATTTTTACATCAAGTGCTTTCTTGTTTTTATTATAAACAACAGAGTCCGAAGTTATTCTAGCATCTCTATATCCTTTTTCTTTATATTTAGCGATAACTTTTTCTAAATCAGTCTTGTATTTTTCTTTGATGAATTTTGAAGTTTTCCAGAGTCGTCCTAATCTCTTCTCTTTGGTATCCTTCATTGCCTTGCGTAAAGACTTGTCAGACATTTTTTCATTGCCAACAAAATCTATGCTTTGCACTTTTACTTTTTGACCTTTATCAACACTAACAAGCATATTTACCTCGTTTACTGTAGCGGTATCTTTGCTAATATTGATGTTTACTTTAGTATTGTAGTAACCATCTTTTTTGTATTTATTTTCGATGTAGTTTTTAGTGGTAGTAATTAAATTTTCATTAACTACTTTGTTTTTGGTTAAGCCGTTGTCTTTAATTAAAGCTTCGGTTTTGTTTTTCTTAACACCAACAAATTTCACTTCCTTTAATTTAGGAAGTTCTTTAATATCTAAGTCAAGGTAGATACTATCATTCTCGATGTGATTGATATAAAATGAAATTTCATCAAAAAGGCCTAGTTTTCCTAGTTTCTTGATGGCGCTGCTAATCTCTTCTCCTGGTACAGTGATTTCTTGTCCTTTTTGTAGACCTGCAAAGGTTACTACAGTTTGCTCGTTAAAACTTATTTTACTTGTTACAGAAACATCGGCTAGAATGTATTTTTTTCCTTGATCAAATGGAACACGTTCTTGGGCTTTAACTTGTGAAAAACTACCTAATAAGACTAAGGTAAGGACTGCTTTTATACTTTTATTCAACACTAAAAATTTATTTAATTTGTTCACTTGTTTTTCCAAATCTACGTTCTCTTTTTTGATAACTAATAATAGCCTCATATAAATCTTGTTCTTTAAAGTCAGGCCACAAAACATCAGTAAAATATAATTCTGCATAAGCTATTTGCCATAGCAGGAAATTACTGATCCTATGTTCTCCACTTGTACGTATTAATAAATCTACATCGGGTAAATTTTGCGTGTAAAGATGCTGATTTATAATTGAATCGTCAATAGCGTCTATTGAAATTATATTATTTTTAACTTTATCACTGATGTTCTTTACAGCGTTTACAAGTTCCTCTCTAGCCCCATAACTTAAAGCAAGAGTTAATGTCATTCGGGTATTATTTTTTGTTTTTTCTATTACATCAAGCAATTCTTTTTGAGCCGATGCTGGCATTTTCTCAAGATTACCTATCGTATTTAATCGAATATTATTTTCAATTAGGGTGGGGAGCTCTTTTTTTAATGATTTGATTAATATTTTCATTAAAGTATCCACTTCTAATTTAGGTCTGTTCCAGTTTTCAGTTGAAAAAGCGTAAAGCGTTAGGTTTTCTATTCCTAATTTGGCGCAAGCCTTAATAATTACCTTTACTGATTTAGTACCACTTTCATGGCCAAAAGCCCTTAGAAGCCCCTGTTTTTTAGCCCAGCGTCCATTTCCATCCATGATAATGGCTAGATGTCTTGGTAGGTTTTTTTGATCTATATTCTCTAGTAAGTTCATTTTTTTAGTATGCGCAATAACATGGCTTTTGTCCAAAGGTGTACGTTAATGTAAACCCAGAGAACACGTACCAATCGTTATTATTTATATTTCCAAATTTTAAATTTTGTAAATTACTGTCTTTAGAATAGCTTCCGTCTAGGTCATCAGCAAAAGTGTATCTCGCACCAACTTCAAATCCTAAAATAAAACGACTATTTAAAGTGGTTTTTACCCCTAATGTAATAGGTATTGCAATTGTTGATCTTTTCGAATTTTGTCTTGTCTCTCCATTAAAAACATACAGCCCATCATATTTCGTGTAATTTAACCCGCTGTATATATAAGGAGTAAATTGATTGTCTAATTCATGCAAATTAAACTCAAAAAAATTGAATTCAAGCCCTAAAGATAATTCTTTTATATTATTGTCAAAGCGATAGCCCCTTTGGTTTCGGCTAGGTTCCTTAGAATCGATGTCATTTGAAGTTATTTCTGACTGGCTGTAAGAAACGCGGTAAGAGTGTCTCGTACTTTTGTTCCATTTGTACAATAAGCCGTAAGCCATCTTATTAGGAGCAACATAGGTCGTTGGACCTATCTCTCCAATGTAGTTACTACCACCAACGAAAACCCCAAGTTCATGAATTTGTGAATACATAGACATGCTTAGAAATAAGCTTAATAAAAGAGCAGAAAATTTATTCATTTATTTAAAAATTGCGTGCAAATATAATAATTATCGATACTAAACAATGCTCAATGTACTAAATGTGCTTATTATTTCGTGAATAAGTACTTTAATTAATTGGATTTGCTAGTTTGTTAGTTTAAAACGGAAAAAAACGAGATAATCGTATAGTTGTGGGTTAAAATAAATATTTAATTTCGTTTGTCTTCGCCCCATAGTAATTTACTGCGGAGTGTTTTTAGGAATGTTTCGTCTGGAATTTCAACCATATTTATTTTAAAAGGGGTCTTTTTAATTGTCAATATTGATTCATTACCTACAGATGTAATTCTGGAATCAAGTGAAACCAAATAGTTTTCCTCTCTACCTGAAACTCGCAATTCAATTTCTGTTTCATCAGGAATAACCAGCGGTCTCGCATTTAAATTATGAGGAGCGATAGGGGTGATAACTAAGCTTCTTACATCTGGAGTCAATATTGGGCCTCCGCAACTAAGGGAATAACCTGTAGATCCAGTAGGAGTTGATATAATCAAGCCATCTGCCCAGTAAGAATTCAAAAATTCACCGTTTAAATACGTGTCAATAGTAATCATTGAAGTGGTGTCTTTGCGACTTACCGAAATCTCATTCATAGCAAAATTAATGTCTTGAAGTGCTTGATTGGGCGGAGTACAAGATAAACTAAGTAGGGTTCTCTTTGATAGCGTGTATTTTTTATCAATTACAATTTGTAAAAAAGCGGCAATATTCTCTTTTTGAACAGTTGCTAGAAATCCCAGCCTTCCTGCATTGATTCCTAAAATAGGAACTCCAGAGTCTCTAACTAATGTTGCTGCTCTTAATATAGTTCCATCTCCACCTATGCTTACTAGCATGTCAAAACTGCTGTCTAGTTCAGTATGTGACGAAAAAGTGTTGTATTCTCTTTGTACAATCTCCTTGTCATGTAACATTACAAGAAAATTTGACTCGATCACTAATTCGATATTATTTCTATTAAAAAAAACAAAAATATCCTTAATGATAGGTTCGGTACTGTTTTGATAATATTGACCGTAAATAGCTATTTTCATTGTCTTGCTTACTCTTTTTTGATTTGTATTATTGTGCTAAAATGTATAAATGATTAGTCAAATAGACAATAATTATATATTAAGATACCGGTCTAAATAATCTGATCGTTCTTTTAAATTATTAATATAATCATCCTCATGATGTTCAGAAGTGATTTCGTAATTATACCTTCTAAAAGTTTGTATGATTTCATTAATTGCACCCATGCTAATTTTTAAAGTCACTTCAATCGTAGCTGCATCCGACTCTGATATAAATAAACCCAACAGTTTACCGTTGTTGCTTTCTACAATTTGTGTGATTTGACTCATAGAATAATCAATAATACCTTTCTTTACTTTTATAATTCTACCAGGCTCTTTTAAAAAAGTTGTTTGGTGAAAGAATGTCATGATGTCATCAATCTCGTAATAACCAATGTAATTATTGTTTTCGTCTAGAACCGGAATCAAATTAGCATGATTTTTAGCAAAAACCTCTAAAACTTCCAGCCATACTGAGTCTGTTCTTGTAAAAAAAGACTCTAGCGTATATTTGTAATCTATAATTTTTTTATTTTCATCAAAAGTTTCAATGTCCTCAGCCGATAAATTCCCTATGAAAACTCCTTCCTCAACAACAGGGAAGTGAGAAATATTTACTTCGTCAAAAAAGTCCTTCACAGTCGCAATACTATCTTGGCTGTCAATGGCTTTAAAGTCAGTAGTTATGTAGTTTGTAATATCCATCTTTTGTAAATCCTCAATTTTTATGCAAAATAATCAAAAAAAGGCAAAATCTCCTACCTTTTACTTTGTATTTTTGTGCTCATTAAACATAGAGTTATAATCAAAAAGTATTCCAATGACAAAGTTAAGTGTAAACATCAATAAAATAGCTACATTACGTAATGCTCGTGGAGGCAATGTTCCCGACTTATTAAAAGTAGCCACCGATATTCAAAAATTTGGAGCTCAAGGAATCACTATACACCCACGTCCAGATGAACGTCACATTCGCTATCAAGACGCACGCGACTTAAAGCCTATTGTCTACACTGAATTCAATATTGAGGGAAATCCACAACATAATTTCATCGATTTGGTTTTAGAGTGTAAACCCGAGCAGGTGACTTTAGTGCCAGATGCGATAGTAGCAATCACTTCTTCTGCAGGTTGGGATACGGTAAAAAATCAAGCTTATCTTACGGAGATGATTCAAGAATTTCAACGCAATGGTATTCGTACCTCGATTTTTGTTGATCCGCAACTCGATATGATAGAAGGTGCAAAGCAGACAGGTACAGACCGAATAGAATTGTACACTGAAGCTTTTGCACATGAGTATGGATTAGGAAATAATAAAGGAATAGATCCTTATGTGAAAGCAGCTCTTTTAGCTAACGAATTAGGCTTAGGAATCAATGCTGGTCACGATTTAAGTTTGGATAATATTCATTTTTTTAAACAAAATATTCCAGGATTATTAGAGGTTTCTATAGGACATGCGTTAATTGCAGAATCACTATATTTAGGTCTCGAAAACGTAGTAAATATGTATTTACAAAAATTAAAATAAAATAATTGGGGCGTGACCCTTCCCGATAGCTATCGGGAAGGGTCGGGCTATGCGCTACAATCTTATCTAGTATTTAGCTATCGCTCCATACTAGATAAGGATTTTCGCTGCTATCCCTCACGCGCTCGTTAAACGATAAAATATGCTTTATTCAAAAATAGAAGGAGAAGGAAAACCGCTTTTAATCCTACATGGATTCCTAGGAATGCTAGATAACTGGAAAACAATCGGAACACAATTCAGTACCGAAGGTTTTGAGGTACACATGCTCGACATGCGCAACCACGGTCGTAGTATGCAATCAGACGATTTTAATTATGAGATCATGGCCAAAGATATTTATGATTATTGTGTGGGGCATAATTTAGAACAAGTAGACGTCATCGGTCACTCTATGGGAGGCAAAACCGCTATGCTGTTTGCTTGTAATTATCCAGAAAAAAACCATAAATTAATCGTTGCTGATATTGGACCAAAATTCTATCCGCAGCATCATCAAACGATTCTTGCGGGATTAAATGCAGTAGATTTTGCTAAAAAACCCAGCCGATCTGAAGTGGAAGATACACTTTCAGAATACATAACTGATTTTGGCACCAGACAGTTTTTAATGAAAAGTTTGTTTTGGCAAGAGCCTGGACAATTGGCTTTTCGTTTTAATTTAGCAGTTTTTAATAAAAAATTAGACGAAATAGGGGTGGCGCTTCCTATTGATGCTATTTACAATAAACCAACACTTTTTATTCGTGGCGGTAATTCAGGTTATATTAAGGACAGTGATTTTGAAGCTATAAAAAAACATTTTCCAAAAGCCGTTTTTGAAACCATTCCAAATGCAGGACATTGGCTTCATGCCGAAAATCCTAAATTATTTCATCAATTTGCTAAAGAATTTTTAGACAACTAATAAATTGTATTAATACGTAAATTTAAAACTATGAAACTTCTTTTAAGAATGTTAATTACCTCAGCATTAGTGCTGCTTATCTCTAATTTAATGACGGGTGTTCACGTCGCAAATTTTACAACGGCTTTAATTGTGGCGGTTGTTTTAGGATTGTTAAACATATTTATCAAACCTATTTTAGTGATCTTAACATTACCAATCACATTTATAACATTGGGTTTGTTTTTGCTAGTGATCAACGCACTTATTATTATTTTATGCGATAATATAGTAGGCGGTTTTGGTGTAGATACTTTTTTTACAGCCTTATTGTTTAGTATTATTTTATCTGTTTCTCAGTCGCTTATGTATGCTATTTTTGGGGATACTAAATAAAACAACTCCTACACTATTGATTAGTAAAACTATATTAACATTAAATTTTGACCATAATTAATATAGTTTTACTAATTTTGTTCTAATTACAAGAAAATGAAAAAATTTCACATTTTACTAATCGTTTTGTTTGGCTTCTTTATGATGCCAAATACAACTTTTGCGTGTGGAAATTCAGACAGGGGTTCTTGTACGATGGAAATGTCTTCTAAAACTAAGAAAAAAGAGTGTTGTAGTAAGGACTCTCATTCTAAAAGTAGCAAGCACAAAGGTTGTAATGGAAAATGTGGACAGGCTTTATGCAGTAGTTCATCAGTAAATACAGCAATTCCATCTGCTTTTCAATTTGAAATGCAGAACTCTAATTTCAAATTTTCGACTGAAAAGCAAAAATTTTATCAAACAGTATCCTTCACTTCTGCTGGATATTCTTCACTTTGGCTTATTCCTAAAATAGGCTAAATTCTTTTTTGACATCAATTAGTGTGTCAAATTCAAAGCAAATATTGCTTTAAATCATTTATTTATCGGCTATTATGGATTAGTAATCATGGCTCTTATGCTATTGTTTACTCATTGGTCTAGCATATTCACATCTAAACTTTTTATTATATGAAATCAATTAAAAATGGATTGATAGCAATAACTCTATTGTTATCAGTCACAGCAGCTACTGCGCAAATTAAAAACGTGAAAACCGAAACCGTAAAAATATTCGGAAACTGCGGTATGTGCGAAACTAAAATAGAAAAAGCAGGAACGCAAAAGAACATTGCCTTAGTAGATTGGGACAAGGACTCTAAAATGGCTACACTAACTTATGACTCATCAAAAACGACTAGGGAAGAAATTTTAAAACGTATTGCGGCAGTAGGTTATGACAGCGAGAAATTCCAAGCTACAAAAACTGCCTACAATGCACTTCCTGGCTGTTGCCAGTATGACAGAGCAGAAGCGACCAAAGAGGAAAAATAAAATACTGTTGATAAAAAATAAGACCGCAGTAGCATTACAAAATTAGAAGTAAAACAATAAAAATAAATCAAAATGAAAAACATCTTAAAAATCAGTCTTTTATCAGCAGTCTTTGCTGTAGCATCTTGTAAAGACAACAAATCAGAAACAACAGATAAAGCAACCACGGAAACAGCAGACAGCCAACAATATTCTTGTGAAATGCATCCTGAAGTACACGGTAAAAAAGGAGAAGAATGTTCTAAATGCGGAATGGCCTTGACGATTCCTGTAGCCCATGAAGAAGTGATTGAAGAAGTGAAAGAAATGGACGTTACAAAAAGCAAATCGGCATTTTCAATCGATATGATTTTAAATGATTATCTAAAGTTAAAAAATGCTTTAGCTAGCGATGACGCCACATTAGCGACTGAATCAAGTAAAGCTTTAGAAATAACTTTACAAAAAACAACCACTGACAAAATTGAAGCTGATTTATTGACTCAATATAACACCATTGCTGACGCTGCAAAACAACACACCGCAACAATTACTGAGAATGCTGGTAAAATTGCTGCACAAAGAAATGCATTTGCTTTATTAAGTGCTGACATGCATAACTTTATTAAAATGTTTACTACAGATAAAAAACTGTACCAAGACTATTGCCCAATGTACAATCAAGGGAAAAATGGATACTGGATTAGTGAAATTAAAGACATTAAAAATCCATATTACGGAGCTGAAATGTTGACTTGTGGTGGAATTACAAAAGAATTGTAATACACAGTTTCAACCTTTAAAATGAAAAACATTTTCATTAATTAAACTATTATGGTCGAAAAACTAATATCATTTTCCTTAAAAAATCGGGCAATAGTCTTGATCGTTTCTGGCTGCTTGTTTGCTTGGGGAATTTATAGTGTGCAACAAAATCCTATTGATGCCATTCCGGACTTATCTGACAATCAAGTTATTGTTTTTACAGAATGGATGGGGAGAAGCCCGCAGGTAATTGAGGATCAGGTGACCTATCCTTTGGTGTCAAACTTACAAGGAATCCCAAAAATCAAGAACATTCGTGCTTCTTCTATGTTTGGGATGAGTTTTGTCTACATCATTTTTGATGATGATGTAGATCCATATTGGGCAAGAACCCGTGTGCTGGAACGATTAAATTATGCACAACGATTGTTACCACAAAATGTAGTTCCCACACTTGGTCCTGACGGAACAGGCGTAGGGCATGTGTTTTGGTATCATTTGGAAACCAATGGAATGGATCTAGGTGAGCAAAGAGCGTTGCAGGATTGGTACGTGAAATTTGCTTTGCAAACCGTTCCAGGCGTTGCTGAGGTTGCTTCTTTTGGCGGTTTCGAAAAGCAATACCAATTGGTTTTGGATCCACTTAAAATGCAATACTATAATGTGAGTATGATGGAAGTCATGAAAGCGGTAAAGACAAGCAATAATGATGTTGGTGGTCGGAAATTTGAAATGAGTGACCGTTCTTATGTAGTCAGAGGTTTGGGTTATATAAAAAACATAAAAGATATCGAAGACATTGCTATCAAGAATTACAATTCGGTTCCTGTGAAAGTTAGCGATATTGGTTCGGTGCAAATGGGTGGTGATTTACGATTAGGAGTTTTTGACGCTAATGGCGAAGGTGAGGTTGTAGGCGGAATTGTAGTGATGCGCTACGGCGAAAATGCCGATAAAGTTATAAAAGCGGTCAAACTGAAAATGAAGGAAGTCCAAAAAGGCTTGCCTGATGGAGTAACTTTTAAAACCTCTTATGATAGAAGCGAATTGATAGAACAAGCAATTGAATCTGTCAAAGGAACTTTAATTGAGGAGATGATTGCCGTTTCGGTCGTGATTTTATTATTCCTTTTTCATTGGCGTAGTGCCTTGATTATTTTGATTCAATTACCCATTTCAGTAGCGATTGGATTTATTTTATTACAAGCTTTTGGGATCTCGTCTAATATTATGTCACTAACCGGAATCGCACTAGCAATTGGCGTGGTGGTCGATGACGGAATCGTAATGGTCGAAAATGCCTATCGTAGTATTTCGGAAAGACAAGAAGAATTAGATAATAATCAATAGTAGGGCAATGAAAAATTTATTAAAAAAAATATTTAAAAAAGAACAGGACCCTTTGTCTTCGGAAGAAAGAATGAAGCTTATTTCTGATTCTTCAAAGTTAGTTGGCCCAGGAGTTTTCTATTCGACATTAATTGTCATTGCCTCTTTTCTGCCTGTCTTTTTGTTAACTGGAATGGAGGGTAAATTGTTCAGCCCTTTGGCATGGACCAAATCTTTTATTCTAATAGTGGATGCGTTTTTGGCAATTACGTTAACCCCCGTTTTAATTAGTTATTTGCTAAAAGGAAAATTACGACCAGAGTCTAAAAATCCCATTAATAGAAAACTAGAAACGCTTTATACGCCTATTTTAATTTTTTGTTTAAAATGGCGAAAAACTGTTTTAGCCGTCAATATTGTTGCCTTGCTAATTGGCGGATTGATGTTTACGCAATTAGGATCAGAGTTTATGCCGCCTTTAGATGAAGGTTCGATTTTGTTTATGCCAGTGACTTTGCCGGATGTTTCTAATTCAGAAATCAAACGAATATTACAGGTTCAGGATAAATTGATAAAATCAATTCCAGAGGTGACACATGTTTTAGGAAAAGCCGGAAGAGCAAATACCGCTACAGATAATAGTCCGATTAGTATGATTGAAACTATTGTGCTACTAAAGCCTCATAATGAATGGCGAGCAGGCATTACAAAAAGTGAAATTATTACTGAAATTAACAATAAACTTCAAATTCCGGGTGTGACCAATGGGTTTACGCAACCTATCATTAACCGAATCAATATGCTTTCGACTGGTATTAGAACCGATGTGGGAATCAAAGTTTATGGTGCTAATCTGGATACAATTGATGCTTTGTCTCAAAAAATAAAACGAGCATTAGTAGGGACAGAAGGCGTAAAAGATTTGTTTGCAGAACCTATTACAGGCGGGAAGTACATTGATATTTCAGCCAAAAGAGAAGTGATTGGTCGTTATGGTCTCAGTGTTGACGATATTAATACTGTAGTTGAAGCGGCGATTGGTGGAATGACTTTGACAACTACAATTGAAGGACGACAACGTTTTTCAGTCAATGCACGTTATGCTCAAGAATATAGAAGTAGCCTTAACGGATTGAAGAAATTGCAGGTTCAAACAATGGATTTTGGTCCTATTCCGCTAGAAACTGTGGCAGATATTAAAATTTCGGACGGTCCTCCTATGATTAATAGCGAAAATGCTATGCTTAGAGGGAGCGTGCTATTTAATGTTAGGGATCGTGATTTAGGAAGTACCGTAAAAGAAGCCCAGGATAAATTGAATGCGATGATGACCAAAATGCCCAAAGGCTATTATGTAGAATGGAGTGGACAATGGGAAAACCAACTTCGGGCAAATAAAACCTTGAGCTTGATTTTACCGATTGTGATTTGTATTATTTTCTTGATTTTATACTTTACATACAATTCGATGAAAGAAGCAATGATAACCATGATTACTGTTCCGTTTGCATTAATTGGCGGCGTTTTTATGGTGTATTTCTACGGTATAAATTTATCAGTTGCCGTTGCAGTAGGTTTTATTGCTTTATTCGGGATGGCGATAGAAACAGCAATGTTGATGACTATTTATCTTAATGAAGCCATGATGAAAATGGTTGCGAAACACGGGAATACTGCTGAGACAATCAATGAAGATATTATAAGAGAATATGTTATTGAAGGTTCTGCTAAGCGATTGCGTCCCAAATTAATGACTGTATTTGTTGCTCTTTTTGGATTAATTCCTATTCTATGGTCCACGGGAACAGGTGCAGATGTGATGATTCCTATTACAGTTCCGTTAATTGGTGGTACGATCACATCCATTATTTATGTATTATTAGTAACGCCAGTTGTTTTTGAAATGTCAAAATTACACGAGCTAAAAACAAAAGGCAAAATAGATCTTATCGATGCAAAACATTAAAAAATATATCCTGATTAGTTGTTTGATTTTGTCTTCTGCTTTCGCAAAAGCACAAACGATGTCATTAGAGCAGGTTTTGGAAATAATAAAAACAAACAATCCACAACTGAAAATGTATGATGCCGAAATTCAGAGTATGGATGCCTCCGCAAAAGGTGCTAGAAGTTGGTCTGCTCCACAGCTTAATACGGGTTTGTTCATGACGCCTTATGCTACTAGTATGTGGAAAGCAGACGGCATGAATCCTGGAATGGGTGCCTATATGGTTGGAATTACACAAATGATCCCGAATGCTTCCAAGCTAAAAGCCGATGCGGATTATGCAAATGCGTTGTCTTCGGTTGAGGTAGAAAATAAAAATTATACCATTAATGAATTGAATGCTTTGGCTAAAACCAATTATTACCAATGGGGAGTTTTAGATAAAAAAATAAAAATCGCCAACGAGAATTTATTGCTTTTAGAGTACATGATTAAAAGTATCGAAATACGCTATAAATACAATAGTGATAAACTCGCAACTTATTACAAAGCAAAATCACAATACAGCAGTTTACAAAGCGAAATAGTTACGTTGCAAAATGAGATTGCTCAAAGAAGGTTTCTGCTCAATACATTGATGGCTAGTGATAAAAACACTGTTTTCGAAATTGATTTAGAAGCAGATTTAAAAGATTTTAATGCTGTGGTGATTGATACAATCTCACTTTCTGAGAGCCGTAGCGATATAAAAGCTATTGAAAAAACAAAGGAGTTAAACGGACTAAAAATCGCGATCGAAAAGTCGAAAATGAAACCTGAATTTGGTGTGAAATACGATCATATGTTTGCTTTTGGTGATAGGCCACAACAATTTTCTTTGATGGGGATGGTTTCTATTCCGATGCCTTGGTCTACCAAATCTAATAAAGCAACCATCAATAGCATCCAGATAAAAAACGAAAGTTTAGAATGGCAAAAGCAAATGATTTTAAATGAAGCAACCGGAATGCTTTCGGGCTTGCAAAGGGCATTGATCAACTTGCACAAACAATATGATATTAGTGATAAAAGCATCATTCCCGCTTTAAAAAGAAACTATGATACTGCAATTTTAGCTTGGCAAAATAATACAGGAGAATTATTTGTAGCCTTAGATTCTTGGGAAGCGTTGAATATGGCGCAACTGGATAAGTTAGATAAATTACAAGCTATTTTAAGCACACAAGTCGCAATAGAAAAACAATTAGAAACAAAATAATGAGAAATAAATATTTTAAATATAGTTTGTTGATTGTACTAATTGCATTGGTTGGCTTTGGCGTGTATTATTTTGTTTCAAACTCAAATGAGCATGGAACTCACAGTCATAACGAAGAAATTTACACCTGCTCAATGCATCCTCAAATTATAAAGCACGAAGCAGGGAAATGTCCTATTTGCGGAATGGATTTAATTCAGAAAGTTACTGAGGATCAACCAATAGATAGCAATGCTATTGCTGCTTTGTTACAGCCTGCTAATGGTTTTGTTGTTGGCGATTTTGAAACAACAACCGTCAAAGATACCGTTATCGCAAGTGCTATAAGTTTACCTGGAACGGTGACTTATAATCCAAATTCAAGTGTGAATGTCGCCGCAAGAATTAGTGGGAGAATCGAGAAAATGTATGTGCATCGTAAATTTCAACGGGTTACAAAAGGACAAAAACTATTTGATTTGTACAGTCCTGAGTTGCAAACAGAGCAGCAAAATTTTATTTATTTGATTGCAAATGATGCACAAAACGCTACTATAATTAAGGCAGTAAAACAAAAATTGTTGCTTTACGGAATGAGTACTAGTCAAGTAAATGCTTTGGCTACAGCCAAAAAATTAAATCCAGTAGTTTCAATTTATAGTCCTGCAAACGGAATTGTAGATGGTACTGAAAATAGTGATTCGCAAAATCAAACCAGTCAACAAAATAGCACTACGGAAGTGTTGCGTTTAAAAGAAGGCGATTATGTAACTAAGGGTGCTGTAGTGTTTAAATTAGTAAATACTGATAAAGTTTGGGCTGTTTTTAATGTTATCCAAGGTTACAATAGTCTTGTAAAGATCAATCAGTCGATCCAGATTAAATCAGAATTAGACGCTAATGAAGTGGTGAATGCCAAAGTAAATTTTGTGGAAACACAATTAGATCCAAAAGAAAAAACGAACCGAATTAGAGTGTATCTCGATAATGAAAAACTAAAATATCCTATTGGTTTGCGTCTTGAAGGATCAATGGAGGCCAACCCCCAAAAAGGGTTGTGGTTGCAAAAAGAATCATTGGTTAGTTTAGGGAATAAAAAAGTGGTTTTTGTAAAAAAAGGCGAAGGTTTTCAGGCTACTAAAATAACGACAGGGTTAGAGATAAATGGTTTTGTACAAGTGCTAGACGGAGTTGTAGTAGGAGATCGCTTAGCGCAAAATGCACAGTATTTAATTGATAGCGGAAGCTTTATAAAAACGAAATAACGATGAAAGAGCTACATAAAATTTGTTTTTTAATAATTGGTTTTATATTCGTTTTGGGATGTAATTCTAAAAATGAAGATAAACACGAAACTCATGAGTTCAAAGAAAGTATCTATTATACTTGTTCGATGGATCCTCAAATTAAAGAAGATAAGCCCGGAAAATGCCCTATTTGCCACATGGAATTAACACCTATGAAAAAAGACAATGGGGCTTATAATTCGATTTCGTTAAGTGACCAACAAATTAAATTGGGGAATATCAGCACAGCTTTAATTGGAACGTCACAACAAAGTCAACAAGGAAATTATACTGGAGTTTTGACGGTTAATCCCGAAGCAATAAAAAGTATTTCGGCAAGAGCAGTGGGGCGAATCGAAAAATTATATTTTAAAACCGAAGGTGATTTTATTCAAAAAGGACAAGCAGTTTATCAATTGTATAGTGAGCCAATAGCAATCGCTAAGCAAGATTATGTTTCGGCTTATAGTCAACTCGCTATGCCAGGGGATTTTGGAAAAAATGCCAAAACGATGGTAGCGGCAGCCAAGCAAAAGCTTTTGTTTTACGGATTATCAAATACACAAATTGAGGCAGTTAAAAAAAGCAAAGAAGTGTCTCCGTACACCACTTTTTACAGCAGCTA
This sequence comes from Flavobacterium gelidicaeli, assembly GCF_013294005.1. GTDB lineage: Bacteria > Bacteroidota > Bacteroidia > Flavobacteriales > Flavobacteriaceae > Flavobacterium. The sequence continues at coordinate 316,810 of NZ_JABSNK010000001.1, read as the reverse complement.
CAGCGGAACAATATCCGAAATCACGGCTACTGAAGGAAGTTATGTCATGGAAGGTGCTCCAATCATTAAAGTTGCTAACCTTAGTACTCTTTGGTTGGAAACCCAAGTAAATGTCAACTATGCCAAAAGTTTGCGATTGGGGCAAACGGCAACGATTTCATTTGTAGATTTTCCGTCCAAGTCGGTACAAGCGACAATTTCTTTTATCAATCCAGAGATTAATCCAGATACACGATTGCTATTGATTCAGTTAGAAGTAGCCAATCCAGGCTTGCTGTTAAAACCCGGAATGCAGGCAAATGTTCAAGTAACACAATCCAATCAAAAAGGGATTTTTGTTCCTATTGATGCTGTTGTTCGAGATGAAAAAGTTACTTTTATATGGGTCGAAAAAAGTCATGGTGTTTTTGAAAATTTAAAGGTAACTACAGGATTGGAGTCTAATGGCATGATCGAAATTACATCAACAATAGATACCAATAAAAAGATTGTTATTACCGGTGTTTATGCTGTTAATAGCGAATACGAATTCCGAAAAGGAAAAGATCCTATGGCGGGAATGAAAATGTAGTCGTAAATGTTTTTTAAATATGTCAAAAGTGTGAAAGGGTTTCAGTGAATGAATGGGGATTAGATAAGAATATATTAGAATCTTATAATTTAAGGGAGGTAGAGAGTTATATATTGTAAAGTAATTTTAATTTTTTTAAAAAAAAACTATTATGGAAAACAACGACAAACACGCAAAGAAAAATCCGTACATGAAGTTTGCATTAATTATGGCAGTTTCATTTGTAATCATGTATTTAGTAATGTTTTTAAATGTTGCAGAATTTAGTCATATACATAATAGTCTAACACGCTTTTACATGACAACTTTAATGATTGCAACGATGGCAATTAATATGTTGCTATTTATGTGGAAAATGTATCCCCACCGTAAAACTAATTTAGCAATAATAACCTTTGCTGCTGTTTCATTTTGTGGGACGTTATTTCTATTAAGAACCCAAACCTTTGTTAGCGATATTCAATATATGAAAGCAATGATTCCTCATCATTCCTCTGCTATAATGACAAGTAGTAATGTGAATTTTAAAGATCCTGAACTAAAAAAATTAGCTGAGGATATTATAGTTGCTCAAGAAAAAGAGATTAAGCAAATGAATGAAATGATTATTCGTTTAGAAAATAAAAAATAATATAGTGAAACTTTATATAAAAAATATGGTTTGTGGTCGTTGTGAAATGGCTGTAAAGAAAGTGTTAGAAAAAATGTCGCTTCCTGTTGTTTCGGTAGATTTAGGCGAAGTAATCCTTTCTCGGGAATTAACCAACGAAGAAAAGCAACCGTTAGTATTGGCTCTTAAGGAACTTGGTTTTGAATTGTTAGAAGATAAAACTAGTAAAACTATTGAGAAAATTAAAAACCTCATCATTGATTTAGTGCACTATCAAAATGAAAAATTAAAAGTTAATTTCTCTGAGTTTTTAGCAAAGGAGTTACACCAAGATTACAGTGCATTGAGTAAGCTTTTTTCAGAAGTGGAAGGTGTTACTATTGAACATTATTTTATAGCTCAAAAAATCGAAAAAGCCAAAGAGTTGTTGGTCTATGACGAACTGAGTTTAAGCCAAATTGCATTGCAGTTAAACTACAGCAATGTGGCTCATTTGAGTAATCAATTTAAGAAAGTCACGGGAATGACTCCGACTTATTTTAAAAAGATAAAAGAAAAAAATCGCAAACAAATTGACGCTTTATAAATGATACAAATCTCTTCCCGAATTGTGTAATGACTAAACAGAATTTCATTCGGATATTTGTAGTATAATTTTTAATAGAGAAACATGGTACATACATATACAATTACGGGAATGTCCTGCGACGGTTGTCGTAAGAAAGTAGAAAAAACGCTGAATACCATTGATGGTGCTGAGGCAGTTGTTTCGCTAGAATCAAAACAAGCAGTTATTACAATGGATACCCATATTCCATTGACTGTTTTTCAAGATGCTTTAGCTGCTGCAGGAAACTACAGTATAGAAATGAGTACTGCAGAAGAGAAGAGTCCTGAGCCTACACCTGCAAAATCTTGCTGTAGTACGAAGGATTCTAATACTAAAAAAGCACATTCTCATACACACAATCATACTGCAGCAGCAGGAAAATATTATTGTCCGATGCACTGCGAAGGCGATAAAGTCTATGACAAAGCGGGTGATTGTCCGGTATGCGGAATGGATTTAGTTCAAGAAGCGGTTGTTAATCAAAAAGTACAATATACTTGTCCGATGCATCCTGAAATCATCAAAGACGGTCCTGGGGATTGTCCTATTTGCGGAATGGATTTAGTACCAATGGAACCAGACGAAAGCGATGACAATAAAACCTACAATGAGTTATGGCGTAAAATGAAAATAGCACTATTTTTCACCTTGCCTATTTTTATCATTGCCATGTCAGATATGATTCCGAATAATCCTTTGATGAAAGTCATGAGCATGGAAAGTTGGAATTGGGTTCAATTTGCCTTATCGCTTCCCGTAGTATTTTATGCCTGTAGTATGTTTTTTGTACGTGCCTATAAATCGGTTTTAACGTGGAATCTAAATATGTTTACCCTGATCGGAATTGGTTCTGGTGTAGCCTTTTTATTTAGTGTTTTCGGATTGTTTTTTCCATCGCTGTTTCCAGCAGAATTTAAAACGGAAACGGGCAGCGTTCATTTGTATTTTGAAGCAGCTACAGTTATTTTGACTTTAGTACTATTAGGGCAATTGCTGGAAGCAAAAGCACATAGTAAAACTAGTGGAGCAATAAAAGAATTATTAAAATTAGCGCCTACACAAGCTACATTAGTGGTTGATGGCGTAGACAAAGTGATTTCGATTCATGATATTAAAAAAGGCGATTTATTACGCGTTAAGCCCGGAGATAAAATTCCGGTAGATGGAAAAATTACTCAGGGCGAAAGCACGATTGATGAATCGATGATTTCGGGAGAGCCTATTCCAGTTGATAAAGCGGTTGATGATGAGGTGATCTCTGGAACAATCAACGGAACAAAATCATTTGTAATGATTGCAGAAAAAGTAGGGTCAGAAACCTTGCTGGCGCAAATTGTACAAATGGTTACTGATGCAAGTCGTTCTAGAGCGCCAATCCAAAAACTAGCAGATAGCATCGCGAAGTATTTTGTGCCTATCGTTGTTAGTGTTGCTGTAATTACCTTTTTTGTATGGGCAATTTATGGTCCAGAACCGGCATTAGTGTACGGTTTTATTAATGCTATTGCGGTATTGATTATCGCTTGTCCATGTGCCTTAGGTTTGGCTACACCCATGTCGGTTATGGTAGGAGTTGGGAAAGGCGCGCAGTCTGGTGTACTGATTAAAAATGCCGAAGCCTTAGAGGTAATGAACAAAGTAAATGTATTGATTACAGATAAAACAGGAACAATTACAGAAGGGAAACCGTCAGTAGAAAAAGTGGTGGCTGTACATAATAATGAGCAGGATTTACTTCAATTGATTGCTTCACTAAATCAATATAGCGAACACCCTTTGGCGCAAGCCGTAGTCAATTTTGCGAAAGCGAAAAATAGCAGCTTAACCGAAGTTAACGATTTTGATTCCGTAACAGGAAAAGGAGTGGTAGGAACTGTAGCGGGTAAAAAAGTGGCATTAGGAAATAAAAAACTAATGGAACACGTAAAAGCGACTATCGCTAATGATTTAGAAAACACCGTTATTGCAGAGCAAAAGTTGGGAAAAACTGTCTCTTATATTGCAGTTGACGCAGTTGCAGTAGGTTTCGTAGCCATTACAGATGCTATTAAAACCACCAGTGCAAACGCTATTAAAGAGTTAATGTCGGAAGGTATTGAGGTGATTATGTTAACGGGTGATAATGAAAATACGGCTAAGGCTGTGGCCGATGAACTGCATTTGACTTCGTTTATAGCTGGTTGTTTGCCACAGGATAAACTCAACGAAATTAAACGTTTGCAAGCCGAAGGTAAAATTGTAGCGATGGCAGGTGACGGAATTAACGATGCACCAGCTTTGGCTCAAGCCAATGTAGGAATAGCAATGGGAACGGGAACAGATGCGGCAATTGAAAGCGCCAAAATCACCTTGGTAAAAGGAGATTTACAAGGAATTGTAAAAGCTAAAAAACTAAGTCATGCCGTGATGAAAAACATCAATCAAAATTTGTTTTTCGCGTTCTTTTATAACGTAATCGGAATCCCAATTGCGGCAGGAGTGTTGTATCCTTTCTTCGGATTGTTGCTTTCGCCAATGATTGCTGCTTTGGCCATGAGTTTTAGTTCGGTTTCTGTGATTGCAAATGCACTTAGATTGCGAAATTTAAAATTGTAGAATGTATTAAAATAGAGTTGCTTGAACTATTCAAATGATCTTCTTTTTTTGTTATTCAAAAATGGAAGGAAAAGATGTTTATGGAGAGGAAATCTTAGTTTTAGGAGTGATAACAACACTATTTATAAAACAGTTTAATTGTCAATTCGAGCGGAGTAGAGAATCGCTATTTTAATTTGCTTGTGCTCGATGTGACTGGTATTAGTTCATGCTATATTATATTAGGTTGGTGCATAACTAGTGATTTTCTAGAATCATCAGTTTGCTTTAGTAGCTTATATCTTAAAATAAATAGTTATGATTAAAATTTTTTAATTTTTGTTAATTGCGGTAAGTGCTAGTTATGAATTAATTATAAATTGTGTAGAACAAAAATGTAAATTAATTACAATGGATTTACGATTAGTCTTTGCACATCTCGAAAAAAGTGGTATTTTTGCACCCGCAACAGAAAATTAAGGCCCGTTCGTCTATCGGTTAGGACGCATGGTTTTCATCCATGTAAGAGCGGTTCGATTCCGCTACGGGCTACAATATTCTAAGTGCTATTATTCAGATTTATTATTTGAATTTTGCCTATTAGAAATACAAAGTAAGCCTCGAAAACTAATCCTTTTCGAGGCTTTTTTTTGGTTTGTGTTGGTGATCCTTTTTTGTAGATTTGAAAAAAATAAAGTCATTATGCTTCAACTTTCAGAAATCTGGATTTATCCCGTTAAATCACTAAGCGGAATCAGTTTAAAACAGTCTAATGTTACTCATCGTGGTTTAGAACATGATCGCCGCTGGATGTTAGTTGATGAGCAAGGGGTTTTCATATCTCAAAGAGAGAATCCTGAATTAGCACTTTTTAAAACAGAAATACTTGATGGTTCTCTAGTGATTAGTTACAAAGAAGACCTATTTGATATAATTAAAGTTCCGCTAGAGTATTCTCCTAGAGTTGTTAAGGAAAATCTAGAAACAGTTATCTGGGAGGATACTGTTGATGCTTATGAGGTGGGTGATGAATTTTCAGCTTGGTTTTCTAAAATTTTAAAACGTGTAGTTCGTTTGGTTTATATGCCAGAAGATAGCAATAGAAAAGTGGATCCTGATTATGCGATCACAACGAGTGATATTACTTCTTTTTCGGATGGGTTTCCTTTTTTAATTATTGGACAATCTTCCTTGGATGACTTGAATTCTCGTTTGAAAGAAGCAGTTTCTATGAAACGATTTCGCCCTAATTTTGTATTCAATGGTGGAAAAGCATACGAAGAAGAAACTTGGAAAAATTTCACGATTGGCAACCTCTCTTTTTATGGCGTAAAGCCTTGTGGAAGATGTGTAGTGGTTACAATAGACCCCAAAAAAGGAATTTTAGCAGGAAAAGAACCTTTGCGAACTTTGTCTAAATATAAAAATGTTGGGAATAGTGTGATTTTTGGACAAAATTTAATTGTCCAAAAAGAGGGAAGTGTTGCTATTAGTGATGTTCTAACAATTATATGAAAAATCTTTAAAATTAATGATAAAAGAGTCATAATTTACTGATATTTTCTGCGTTCTGTTTAATGAATTTTAGATAGTAGGTCTTGATTTTCTGATTGATGCTATAAAAGCAATAAATTTGATAAGGAAAGGATTCTATTTTGATTAATTTATTGAATACCATAGTTATGAAAAAAAAATACCACCTAAAAAAGGTAATAAACGTATGTTTATTTGCAGGTGCTTTGATTCTTAGTTCATCTGTTTTAAAAGCCCAAAATTATTGTAGTTCAACGCCTGTTGCTGTTCATGGTAACTTGAGTGTAAAAGGAACAAAGATTGTTGATAAGAATAATAAGCCGGTAAGCTTTGCTGGAAATAGTTATTTTTGGTCGAATACTGGTTGGGGAGCAGAGAAGTACTACAATGCTGATGTTGTGAAATTTTTAAATGACAATTGGGGTACAACAATAATTCGTGCAGCAATGGGGGTTGAAGATTCAGGAGGTTATATCAGTAACCCTACTGAAAATAAAAACAGAGTCAAAACTGTTGTAAATGCTGCAATTGCTGAGGGGATGTATGTAATTATTGATTGGCATTCTCATCATGCCGAAGACAATCAAGCGGCAGCAATTGCCTTTTTTAAAGAGATGGCGCAAACGTATGGTAACAATCCAAATGTTATTTACGAAATATACAATGAGCCGTTGCAGGTGTCTTGGTCTAACACGATCAAACCTTATGCAGAAGCTGTTATTTCCGAAATTAGGAAAATAGACCCTGATAATTTAATCATTGTAGGGACACCAACGTGGTCACAAGATGTTGATGTTGCGGCAAATGATCCCATTACTAGTTCAACAAATATTGCTTATACCTTGCATTTTTATGCCGCAACGCATAAAGAAAGTCTAAGGCAAAAAGCGCAAACGGCACTAAATAAAGGTATTGCTCTTATGGTAACTGAATGGGGAACTGTAGAGGCGAGCGGAAATGGAAATGTAGATGTTGCGTCTACAGATGCTTGGATGTCTTTTCTAGCGACGAATGACATATCACATGCAAACTGGTCTATTACAGATAAAAGTGAGGGTGCGTCACTTGTAAATCCTGGAGCAAGTGCAACAGGAGGTTGGTCGGCAAGTAACTTGACCGCTTCAGGAGCAAAGGTAAAAAGTATTATTCAAAACTGGAAACAGTATTGTACTGCTGGTACTACGCCAACAAATGCAGTACCTACGGTTGTATTAACAAGTCCTTTAAATAATACTAGTTTAGTTTCAGGAACTGCTGTACAGCTAAAAGCTACAGCTAGTGATAGTGATGGAACAGTAAGTCAGGTTGAGTTTTTTGTTAATGGTACCAGCATTGGTAAAGACATCTCAAGTCCTTACGCAATTAACTGGACTCCTACTACAGGTTCGTATACTTTAACTGCAAAAGCTACTGATAATGCTGGCTCAAGTACAACTTCAACAGCAATTGTAGTAACAGCAAATGTTACAGGAGCTGCTAATAATATTATAATTAGAGCCAAAGGGGTTGTTGGTGATGAAACAATGGATATTGTAGTAGGTGGTGTAGTTCTAGGAACTTTTAAATTAACTACTAATTATGCTGATTATGCTGTTTACGGTTCAGGAACAGTAAGAGCTGCTTTTACAAATGATCAAGGAACTAGGGATGTACAAGTAGATTATGCTAAAATTGATGGTATTACTTATCAAGCAGAAAATCAAACTATAAATACTGGAGTATGGCAAAATAGTACTTGTGGTGGTTCTAAAAGCGAATGGTTAAACTGTTCAGGATATATTGAGTTTGCAACTACTGTAGTTACACCAATAAATCAGGCTCCTACAGTTTCGATTACTAGCCCTATTAATAATAGTAGTGTAGTTACGGGAAGTGCTATTCAAATTAATGCTTTAGCTAGTGATAGTGATGGAACAATAAGTCAGGTTGAGTTTTTTGTTAATGGTGTTAGTATAGGTAAGGACACTTCTAGTCCGTATACCATTAGTTGGTCACCTTCAGCTGGGGCTTATAGCTTGACAGCAAAGGCTACCGATAACGCTGCTGTAAGTAAAACGTCTTCAGTTATTGCAATGACTATAACTGCAGTATCTGGTGGAGGAACTACGGGTAATTGCACTAGTTTACCTACTTGGACTGCATCAGCTGTGTTTGCAACTGCAGGGATGCAAGTCGTTTACAATGGTAAAATTTATAAAAATAATTGGTACTCTAGCAATCAAAATCCGGAGACTAATTCAGGTCAATGGCAAGCTTGGTCATTGGTTGGGGCTTGTAGTAGTACACAAAAAGTTGCTGCAAATGCAAAAACAGCAATAAACACAGAAGAAGATAGCGGAGTAAAATTGTTTCCCAATCCTTCAAGTGATAGGGTTCAGTTGAATACAGGTGATACCGATGATTTTTCTAAGGTATCTGTTTTTGATGCGCAGGGAAGGTTAATGTTTGAAAAAGAAATTAGATCAAAAGAAGTTGTCGAACTTTCAATTAGTAATTATTTAGATGGAATTTATTTGGTTAAATTGTCAGGTAAAAGGAATGCAACTAAGATTTTAGTGAAAGAAACTAAATAAGCAATGGAATTAGAATAGATATTAAAGCGACCAATTTGGTCGCTTTTTTTTTGATTAATGGATGCTGGTAAATAAAATGGTACAAATTAAAAACTTCAAGTGCTGTTTTAATTTATTGAAATCAGGTTGTTGTTTCACCTATTCTCTTAAGTGTATTAAATCCCCTGCTTGTTATTAATCGAGCGACTAAGGTAGAAATTGTAACCACTAAAGATTAAATGTTCTAAAAGTCAAGTTGTGGATTTGGACTTATGTTACTGTTTTATTCCTGTAGATTATGATATTCCATCCACGATTTCAATCGGGTTACGTACATTAATTTTAAATAGTTTTCAGTTAGAAAAACATTAGACCAATCAAATCGTTGCGATTGTACGCCGAGGTAAAAAATCCAAACCGCCGCTGCTGCTTCAGGAATTAAACCTATTTCCTTACTAGTTAATTCTCTTACATGCTGATAGCCTTTTAAAAATGCCGCTTTCTTTATTTCATATTCGTTTTTATCGTTTTCAATATGAAACAATTGTTTGCAAAAATAAGCTACATCTAATATTAATGGGCCGTTGCCACAAAAGTCAAAATCAAATAAGGTAATTTGGTTATCCTCAGTGATACTCATGTTGTCGTACCAAATATCCAAATGAACAATTCCTGTCGAAACCTTGGAATAATCAATACTTCCAAAAGTTGCTGCTATTTTAGTGCTAACAGCCTTCAAATATTGCATTTCTGGATTCTCTGCCGGAAAATGTTGTAGCGCTTGCTCATAAGGTTTTTTTAATAAACTTTCAGAATTATACGTAATTCGGTTGCAGCTTTTGTCTACTGTAGTTTGATGTATTTGTGCCATCAGAACACCAATTTTAAAGCAAGTAGCTTCATCCATAAACCTCATTTTTCCGCCTTCGGCAAAAGAGAAAAGCACAGCATAGCGCAACCCTTCAGGAGCGTTTATCTCATGAATATATTGGTTATTACGATCAACAATAGGATATGAAATACTGTTGCCGTTATGTTTTAAAAGTAGAAGTAAGTCAATTTCGGCTTCAATTTCTTTTTTAGTACGCCAGTTGTAGCAATACACTCGCAGCACATATTTTAGTTGCTTGTCGGTTATAAAATACGTGTGATTGATTCCGGTTCTAAACAATTGACAAGTTACATTGGGACTCAAATTGTATTTTTCGATGACAAATTTTCTAAGGGTAGTTGCTGAAAGTGTGCTGCTGGAAACTGGAAAATGACTCATATTTTCATTTTAGATGGAGCACAAAGGTATTATTTCGTTACGGATTTATACTCTTGTGGCTGCTAAATCAATCTTTCTTGTCTTGTTGTTCGGTTTGATGTTGTTTTTGGTGCGGCAAGCTGTCGCCTACATTCATTCCAGACGCCATTCCTATCATAAAAGCGGTTAGGACTACCATAATTTTTCTTTTTACCCAAAGAATAGGGTGCGTAGATTGCTCTAAACGCGATTTGTTTTTCTGTTTATACATGATGTAATTTGTAAATGATGAAACATTTGATAGCATCGTTATGCCATAAAAGCATAAACACTTAGAAAATTTTCTAAGCGATGTATAAACTAGAGAGTGCGTTACGAGAATTAAGGGTCTCGTTTAAAAATAGGTTTTGGGCAATAGAAGAAATGATTTTTTGAAACAGTTGTCTTCTGGTTTTTAAGATATCCAGAACACTTAGGCTGTAGCTAATTGCAAATTGCAGATAAGTAATCGGAATCGAAATTACCGATTGTACCGCTAGAATTTGCTTGAAATAGACTGTTTTTGAGCGAGCTGTTTTTGCATCGCTACTGACAATTGCATTTGAAAATTGATAATATTCAACCGAATTAATAGGAGAAACCAAAGCACCATCGTTTACCATCAAGCCAAAAGCAAGAAAGAGCGCAATAAGATATTTTAGTTGTTTGATCAATTGACGAATTGTTATTTTAATTCAAATGTAAGTGTTTTTAGTATTTAAATGCTTTAAAGGTCTATTTTAAAATAGTTTTTTTTTAAGGATTCAAAAAGAATCTACTACAATTAAGAGGTAGATTCTTTTACATATTCCATAATGTCTCCTGGTTGACATTCTAAAATTTCGCAAATTAATTCGAGTGTAGAAAAACGAATTGCTTTGGCTTTTCCTGTTTTTAAAATAGAGAGGTTTGCAGTGGTGATGCCAATTCTTTCAGCAAGCTCATTAGAGCGCATTTTTCTTTTTGCAAGCATCACATCAACGTTTATTACTATAGCCATAATTATACTGTTAGTTCGTTTTCGTCTTTAAGATTTTTTGCGATTTTAAATACTTCACTTAATACCATAAAAAACAAAGCTAAAACATATACAGAAAAATGGAAACCTATATAATTGTCATTTTTAGAACCGGTTCCTATCTCTTGAAAAGAGAATATTATAGAGCATAGAATGGGTATTCCTTTTAATAATGCTGACAAAATTAGAATCTTTCCAATTTTATTTAAAAGCAAAATAACTTGATCATCAAAAATTTTGTTTTCCATAAATAGAAGCACGACTTTTTTGAGTAAATAAATACCATAGATAAAAACAAAAGAACTTATCGTGATAAAACTTAAAACGATTTTTAAATTTACACCACTAAGTACTAAATCTAAATTTTCTATTTGAAAGGGCTTTTGAATCTTATAATCAAATAGTACTTTGCTTAATTTAACTAACAGAAAAAAAGAAGAAACGATTGCTCCGGTGAAAAAGAAATTAATGAAGAATTTTAAATAGGTTAATTTTTTCATGATTATGTTATTAATGTTTTGTAATTCATGGCAAACATAATAATTAATTATCGATAAACAATAATAAAATAATATAAAACAATATTTTTTTATTTTATGATGAATTTTAAAATCACTTTCATCTGTTTTTTTGGCGTAAAGCCAGTAATCCAAAAATAGGACCAATTGCCAAACAAGAATAAATCAAACTACTGTTAGTCAACAATTGTAACGAACTAATTAATTGGATGCTAACGATTGTTATGGCAAAGCCAATACTGTTGACTAAGGTAAGCGCTGTGCCTTTTACTTCGGCGGGTGCGTTTTGTGCTACTAGTGTAGAAAGCAAAGGAGAATCAGCAACTACGGCCATGCCCCAAAATAGTAGGAACGCGATAAATAGTGTAGCTGAAGGTTGATTGAATAGTAATGGTGAAATAAGACAGCAAATACAAGACAATAATAAAGCAATGGTCGCTATTTTTTTGGTTCCAAAGCTTTCTGATAAATAACCACTAAGCACACAAGCGAGTCCGCCAATACCAATGATAATAAAAGATAGAATAGGAATATTGAATTGTGCTTCGGGATGTAGGTTGTAGTAAGCGGTAAGCATCAACGGAGTGAAAGCCCAAAAAGCATAGAGTTCCCACATGTGACCAAAGTAGCCATAAGCGGCAATGCGTAAATTTTTATTTTCGAAAATTCCAAAGAAGGCTTTGATGTTGACTCCTTGACTTGGTTTTCTAAAAGGACCGTCAGGAACTAGAAACGCCATCATCAAACCACCCAAAATAGCGAGTCCAGCAGTGCAAAGAATAACAAGTTCCCAAGGCAATCCAGAAGTCATACCCTTTAGGAAATGCGGAAAAGCAGTTCCTAAAACGAGCGCGCCAACTAAAAACCCTAGTGATTTCCCTAGTCCTTTTTCGAAATAATCAGCGGCAATTTTCATGCCTACAGGATAGATTCCGGCAAGGAAGAAACCGGTCAAAAACCGAATGCTTAACATGCTTGCTAAATTATTGCCATCCCATAAAATTCCAAGGTTGCATGCAGCGCCAAGTAAAGCACTAATTAAAAACACTTTTGAAGGCGAAAACCGATCGGCTATCGCTAATAGTGCAAAAACTAATGTTCCTAGGATGAAACCAAATTGTACCGCTGAGGTCAAGTAGCTTACAATACTGGGGTTGAGGTTGAAGTGCAATACTAAGTCGGTCATTACAGCATTGCTAGCAAACCAGAGGGAGGTGCAGCAAAATTGAGCGATAACAATTATAGGGAGAATATTTCTTGACGGTTTCATTTACTTATATTTTACAGGCTTTTTAAAGTAGGAAAGCAAAATTAAAGTTTTATTTACGATTGAGCCTTTTATTTAATATTCTTTTGGCTTTATGGTTTAGCTGGAATATGTCTAGCTTAAAAAAAATCATTGCGAGGAACGAAATGATCTAGGATGAAAAGTCACAATTTATGAAAGGATATTTCACGAATTAGAAATAAGTTATCTTCTTTAATTGGATAAATAGTGCATAAAAATGAAATATTGTACATAAATTTGTACAAAATATAGTAATTATGGTAGTCACAAATATTTCAGATTTCAGAAAAGATATTAAATCGTACTTTGATAGAGTGTCAATTAACTTTGAAACGCTAATTATCAACCGCGGAAAAGATTCAGGAATCGTTGTTATTTCATTGGAAGAATACAATTCGTTAATGGCAACAAATTATGAATTGTCGAGTAGAGCAAACGAGAGTAGATTAGATTCGGCAATTGAAAAAATTAAGAATGGAAAGTCGTTTTCTAAAGACCTAATTGAGGACTAAAATGAAATATGTATTTGTTGACGAGTCTTGGGAAGATTATTTGTACTGGCAAAAAATAGACAAGAAGAAAGTTAAAAAAATTAATGAATTGCTAAAAGATATTTCAAGAAACCCTTTTGAAGGAATAGGGAAGCCAGAAGTGCTAAAACACAAATATGCTGGATTTTGGTTTAGAAGAATTGATGATGAACATCGGTTAATTTGTCGATTTATAGATGATGAGATACAAATTTTGAAATGTAGACATCATTACGATTAATAGTTCTTAAAGTGATATTAGTTTGTGGCTATTGCTAGTTTTAAAACGTATTTTCGGTTAGTCAAAAAAAAACTAGAAGTCCGCAATAGCCACAAGCTCGAGAGTGCTATCCCCAAAAACAACTGTACTCATCTTTCTCGATTAATCGAATAAAGTCTAATAAATGCTTTACGATTGGTTGCGGTTTATAGGCATGCCATTTTAAATCGGATCTTTGCCAAAATACTTTCCATTGGTCGTCTTTTTGAACATAAGTGGCTTTGGCAATATCGTTTTCAACTTTCTTTTTTGGATCCATCCAATCAGGTCTGATTTCGAAGATGAACACACTTTGTTTATCAATACGGTATCCAATGTCAATTTGAGACCTCATTTCTTCCTCTGGTCGAATGTAAGATAAATAATTTTCAATTTCTTCAATCTCGATACTGGCTATTTCGTATTTCATTATGTTTTTGTTTTTTATGATTTGATTTTATTAATGTATTGTTCACAATGTCAATTGTTTAAAGTCATTGTAAGGGACGAATCAATCTCATTTGCTACATTATAAATATACTTATTTTTATTATTTTAGGCAGAGCATTCAAAATTATCCAGTTGTGATTTGTAATAATTTTAAATTCCGTGCTATTTCCATTCCCATTGCGGGTCATCTTTATAATTGATGTTTAAATGAGCAGCTAAGGTGGTAAGCCTTGTCTTGACTTGATTTATGTTAGCGATTTTACTCTTCGGGAAAATAAACGATTGACCACTTTTTAGTTTTATAAATATTGAAGATGGTATTTCATTAATTTCGACTATTTCGGTGGTGATAATTTTACTTTCGCTTCCATTACTAGAGGCAAATAAGAATTCATTATCTATTTCGAAATTGATTTCTCTACCTATGCTGTCTTTATAGTTTTCGGCTATAAATTTTTTATAATGTTTAATGTAATGTCGCTTTTCCCATATAGGATATAGAAAATACCATAGGCATGAGATAATAAAAAAGATTACGCCTAAAGCGTAATTAGTGTTATAAAAAGAGTAAAACAAACCAAATGTGAAATAAATTAATGGAATCATTATTTTACTTTTTTGTCTTTTTTTCTTAATGTTGTCCGATTTTGAAGCGGTAAAAAGTTGGTAGATTAGATAATCTTTTTCGTCTATTTTGTATATTAAGGTCATTTTTTTATTTTAAAAACTAATTAAATTTGAAAGGGGTAGTGGATTTAAAGTGAGGAGACTTGAATGTTTTTGGAAGATTCAGGTGAATATATTCAGGTTAGTTTTTATTATTGTTATGGCTATCAGGGTTTATAGCAGGCCGAATATATTTATTTCAAGATTTTTTACAGTTTTGATATTTGTATCGAAATTAAATGAAATATTCAAAAATGATTTACTAAAAATAGTCATTGTTATATAATCACTATTTGTTTCTATTTGATGTCTTTTGGGGAAAGATAATTGATTCTCTTCATAAAATGTTTTAGGGAGAGTCAGTTGAATTTCAGTATTCTTTAAGAAAAATCTCAATTCTCCAAAAAACGTATTTTCTTCAATCTCCTCCCAATGTAATAATTTAGGGTCTTCAATGCCTTCTAAAATACGAAAGCTAAATTTTATAAGATATGATAAATTTTCAAATGATCGAGAATGTTCTTTAAGGATATCAGTGAGCCATTTTTGCGATTGAGAATTTATATACTGCTCTATACTTTGCTCAATGATTGATTCTTGAGGATAAATAAAATTTGTCATAATTATTTCAGAAGTGTATTTGTGTTGATCACGAACTTCTGCGTTAATAAAGTCTTTTATAGACTCATATACTTTAAAATTATTAGTTAATCCATAAGATTTAATATCATCTATTAAATCATTATGAAAATTTATTTTTGCCAAATTATAAAAATCTGAAGAATTATTATTAATAAAAGCAATGTCTTCATTTTTATTTAGTTTTAAATAATCTAAGAATGATAGCCATATTAAAGTGTCTCTAAATCCTTTGTCATCCTCTTTGAATGGTTTGATTTTTTTTATTGCTCTTTCCACAAGTTTTTGATTGGGGACTAAATTAAAGGGGAAGAAATTTACATGATTGGTTCGTTTCATCAGTAAACTTTTAAATGAATAGTCATTATCTAATTTGTCAGGAATTAACGGCGAATTTTTATTAATTAAAGTATTGTATTTTTTTATATTATTTTTTAAAGTACTTTCAATAGCGTTCAATTCATCATGAAATTTATTATCTATTTCATCACATACTATTTCTGAAACAGCTAATGTTGAGTTTGTGTTTTCTAAATAGTTTAGTAAGTATTGAAAATTAGCATTTTGTAAGTGCCAATGACCGTATATTATATTGGTATCAATAAAGATAATCATTTGTTGTTGAGTTAATGAGTTGCTTTTTTGTGTACGTTGCAGATTACGTGATTAATCAGGCCAAAAATAGTTTTGTAATTATGTAAACCCGCCATACTTCATTTTCTATTTCAAATATATATTAATTATCGTATTAATTGTAAAAACAATGTTGATTGTTGGCAATTTGTTGCGTGAAGGATGGCAGTGGAGCTCTTTATTGTTTTATCCCGCAGGGTAAAGCAATAAAAGCGGGAACGTACAGCCTGACCTGACGGCCCCGATGGCAATCGAGGGATGGAAGGACACGCCCAAAATCAAACAAAACATCCTTTAGTTTTGAGGTTTGAATTGGTTGAAACTCCATAGTTAAGGTTCGGGGTTAAAAAGCTTGGTTGGCTTGGAAAAATTTTATAATTTTGCCCACCGAATTTATAATGTAAATTAAAGAAGAAGATGGATATCAAAAGAGTAGCAATAGACGCTGTAAATGAAACAATTGTAATGACAGTTGTGAACATGGATTATAAAGGTCAAGTAGCAAAAAGAATAAACGAAAAAATGCCTTTGGCAACTGTAAAAGGTTTTAGAAAAGGACAAGTTCCTAAAGATCTTGTTGCTAAACAATACGGTCGTGGGATTAAAGAAGAAGAAGTGAAAAAGGTTGTTGATTTGGCTTTAGAGCGTTTCATTCAATCAGAAAGATTAAACCTTCTTGGGACTCCGCTTCCTAAAGTAAACGAAAACTTTGACTGGGATGCTGAAGAGTTGACTTTTGAATACGAAATTGGATTAGTTCCTGACTTTACATTAGACTTAGAGGCTAAAAACGATATCGTAAAATATGTTGTTACTGCTGATGATAAATTAATTGACGGTCAAGTAGAACGTATCCAAAAACAATTTGGTACTGCAATTCCACAAGAAGCTGTTACTGCAGACTCAGATATCACGGGAACTTTTACAAACGAAGAAAAAGGAATTAACAACGCAACGACTATTGCTGCTGATCTTTTTAAAGATGAGGCAATTTTTAAACTTTTTATTGGTAAAAAAGTAGGTGATGTAGTTACTGTAAATACGAAAGGTTTATTTAATGACGACCACCAATTGATGGACGTTATGAAAGTAGAGCATGATGATGTTCATGGTTTAGAGGTTGATGTAAACTTCACTATCGAAGCTATCAACACGGCTGAATTGGCTGAATTGAACCAAGAATTGTTTGACAAATTGTTCGGAGCAGGAACTGTAGCTTCTCTTGACGAATTGAAAGCAAAAATCAAAGAAGATGCAGAAAACCAATTTGCAACTCAAGCAGACCAAAAATTATTAGGTGATGTTACTGAGTTTTTAATTGAAAGCACAAAATTTGACTTGCCAGCTGAATTCCTTAAAAAATGGTTGCAAACTGTAGGAGAGAAAAAATTGTCTCCAGAGGAAGCAGAAGTTGAATATGCACGTTCTGAAAAAGGATTGCGTTTTCAATTGATCGAAGGTAGAGCTATGGCGCAATCTGACATCAAAATCACTTTTGAAGACTTAAAAACGTTTACTACAAAAAATATCCGTCAGCAAATGGCACAATTCGGACAAACAAATCCAACGGACGAAGAAGTTCAAGGAATTGTAGCAAGAGTTTTGTCTAACCAAGACGAAGTAAAAAGACTTTCTGACCAAGTAGTTGCTGAGAAATTATTGGATTTGTTTAAAGAAAAAGCAAACCCAACAACTAAAGAAGTTACTTACGACGAATTTATCGCTGCGTCTTACGGAGAATAAATTGTAGTCTGTACCCCGTCATAAAATGAAACGTCAAATACCTGAATAGGGTAGCGATTGTTGAAATTTTATGATTTGCTTACAGAGTCAAAATAATAAAAATTAAGTATATTTGAGCGTCAGAAGAATTATTTCTTTGGCGCTCTTTTATTTTTCACTAATTTAGGAGCTAATCCAGCCATCCGTTACAAGTTTTTTCTTCCGTTTCTGTTTTTAATATCCTTGCAAGAGCTTCCTGCGGTCGCTTTGCAAGAATAAAAAAACTAAAAAACGGAATTCAAAAAGCTTTTCACTGCTGTCTGGGCTAAAAAATAAGACATATTGACACGATCTGCAATTAGGAACGACCTTTGCAGTAGGAATAATATAATAAGATACAAAGTACAACTTAGAACACATACACATGAACTACGGTAAAGAATTTAAAAAGTTTGCTACAAAGCACCAAGGAGTTAATGCCATGTATTACGATAAAATCGTTGCGGCAATGAACCCTACAAATATGACTCCTTATATCATTGAAGAACGCCAGTTGAATATTTCTCAGCTTGATGTTTTTTCTAGATTAATGATGGATAGAATTATCTTTCTAGGAACAGGAATCGATGATCAAATTGCAAACATCGTTCAAGCACAATTATTATTCTTAGAAAGCGCAGATGCTTCTAAGGACATCCAAATTTACTTGAACTCTCCAGGAGGAAGCGTTTATGCAGGTCTTGGAATTTATGACACCATGCAATACATCAAACCTGATGTAGCTACAATTTGTACCGGTATGGCGGCATCAATGGGTGCGGTATTGTTATGCGCAGGTGCCGAAGGGAAACGTTCAGCATTGCCACACTCAAGAGTTATGATTCACCAACCATCAGGAGGAGCACAAGGTGTTGCTACAGATATGGAAATCAACTTGAGAGAAATGTTGAAATTAAAAGACGAATTATACAATATCATTTCGCACCACTCAGGACAAACATTTGATAAAGTACATGCTGATAGTGAGCGTGATTACTGGATGAAAGCGGATGAGGCAAAAGAATACGGAATGATTGATGAGGTTTTAAGAAGAGGATAATTTTTTAAGTTTCAGAGTTGCACAGTAACTAAGTTAGTTACTGTGCAATTTTGAAAATTACTAAATAGATTAAATTTTAAAGTTTAGAAAACTAATTTTCAGGGTACGCTAGCCGAACTTTGTAACTTAGAAACTCAGAAACTTTGCAACTAAAAAAAGATGGCGAAAGAAAAATTAGAATGTTCGTTTTGTGGAAGGAAGAAGCCAGAAACTCAATTATTAATTGCTGGAATTGATGCGCACATTTGTGATAAATGCATCGAGCAAGCGCACGGAATTGTTTTAGAAGAATTAAAATCAGCTGGAGGTACCAACTTAGTAGGTGATTTGATTTTGAAAAAACCGAAGGAAATCAGAGCTTTTCTAGACCAATACGTTATAGGGCAAGACCAAACTAAAAAAGTGATGTCGGTTGCGGTTTACAATCACTACAAGCGTTTAATGCAACAGCAACAAGACGATGAGGTAGAGATTGAAAAAAGTAACATCATCATGGTAGGGCAAACCGGGACAGGTAAAACGTTAGTGGCTAAAACCATTGCAAAAATGTTAGACGTTCCTTTGGCTATTGTAGATGCTACGGTATTGACAGAAGCAGGTTATGTAGGTGAGGATGTCGAGAGTATCTTAACTCGTTTGCTACAAGCTGCGGATTATGATGTTACCAAAGCAGAGCGCGGAATCGTATTTATTGACGAAATTGATAAAATTGCTCGTAAAAGTGACAATCCGTCCATAACGCGTGATGTATCAGGTGAAGGTGTGCAACAAGCATTGCTTAAATTGTTAGAAGGAACAGTTGTAAACGTACCGCCTAAAGGAGGTCGTAAACACCCAGACCAAAAATTTGTTGAAGTAAACACTCAAAATATCTTGTTTATCGCAGGTGGTGCTTTTGACGGAATCGAAAGAATTATTTCGAAACGTTTGAACCGCCAAGCAGTAGGATATTCAACTTCAAAAAATGTAGATAATATCGACAAAGAAAATTTATTGCAATACATCATTCCTAAAGATATTAAAGATTTTGGTTTGATTCCTGAGATTATTGGTCGTTTACCAGTATTAACACACATGGACCCGTTAGATAGAGCTACTTTACGTTCTATTTTAACAGAGCCTAAAAATGCGTTGATCAAGCAGTACCAAAAATTATTCTTGATGGATGAAGTTGATTTCACTATCACTGATGAAGCTTTGGACTTTATTGTTGACAAAGCATTAGAGTACAAATTAGGAGCTCGTGGATTACGTTCATTATGCGAAGCAATCTTAACAGATGCTATGTATGAATTACCAAGTTCTGATGATAAAAAATTAGAAATTAATAGAACTTATGCCGAGGAGACGCTAAATAAAAACTTATTGAAGCGTTTAGAGATTGCATCTTAAAAATTGCGTTTTTATCAAAAATACAAACCTGTTCATTGATTTGAACAGGTTTTTTTTGGTCAAAATTATCGTATTTGTTATTGTTTTAAAAAAGTGATCCTATTCTTTTTTATCACCTCTAGATTACCGATTTTTGTTCATCGATTCAAATAATTAGATTATGGCAGTAGAAGAGGGCAAAGAGGTTATTTTATTAAAGGTTTCTGGACAAGACAAACCAGGAGTTACTGCTGGTTTAACATCTATATTAGCAAATTACGAAGCAACTATTTTAGACATTGGTCAAGCCGATATTCATGATACTTTATCCTTAGGGATTTTATTCGAAATCAAGGCTGGCTCTTCTTCAGCACCTGTTTTAAAAGATTTGCTGTTTAAAGCTTACGAGTTGCAAATAAAAGTAAAGTTTACACCCATCTCAATTGAAGACTATGAAAATTGGGTAAAAGGGCAGTCTAAAAAAAGATACATTGTCAATATCTTAGGAGAAACTTTAGCTGCAGCACAACTGTCGGCAGTGACTCAGGTACTTTCAGACTTAAATTTGAATATCTACGCTATTAAGCGATTAACAGGAAGGGTTTCAATTATTGAAAAAGGACAATATCCGCGCTCTTGTGTACAATTATCCATTTCAGGAAACATCTTGGATAAGAGTTTGATTACGGCTAAATTCATGGAGATTTCTAGAACCTTAAATGTAGATATCTCTTTTCAAGAAGATAATATTTATAGAAGAAACAGGCGTTTAGTTTGTTTTGACATGGACTCTACCTTAATACAAACCGAAGTGATTGATGAGCTAGCTGATCTAGCAGGCGTAGGTGAGCAAGTACGTGCAATAACCGAATCAGCTATGAATGGTGAAATTGATTTTGGCGAAAGCTTCAAACAACGCATGGCATTGCTTGAAGGTTTGAGTGAAGAAGTCTTGCAAAAAGTAGCCGTAAATTTACCAATAACGCAAGGAGCACACCGCTTGATGAAGGCTTTGAAATATTATGGATACAAAACCGCAATTCTGTCAGGAGGGTTTACTTATTTTGGAAAATATTTACAAAAAGAATTAGGGATTGATTACGTACATGCTAATGAGTTAGAAATTATAGATGGCAAATTAACGGGTAAATATTTAGGTGATATTGTTGACGGTAAAAAGAAAGCCGAACTACTTCAAGCAATTGCTGATAAAGAAGGCATTCATATCAACCAAACTATTGCAGTAGGTGATGGAGCAAATGATTTACCTATGTTAAACTTAGCGGGTCTGGGAATTGCATTTCATGCAAAACCAAAGGTTAAAGAGAGTGCGTCAACGTCTATTTCTAGTTTAGGACTAGATGGTGTTTTGTATCTTTTAGGATATCACGATAGACACATCGACATGATGATCGAATAATTATAGCAACTTTTATTATGATATAAAACACACCTTGGTTCTTAATTGAACTGAGGTTTTTTTTATACTAAAATTTTAACTTGCATTCCTTTCAACTGTTCTAGATAATCCCGTTGGTTAGAAAGTCTGGGTATTTTATGTTGCCCACCCAGTTTGTCTCTTTCTTTTAGCCAGTCGTAAAAAAGGTTGTGTCTAGCAATATTGATAATTAAAGGATTTAGCGTCATGTTGTTTTTACGCTTTGCCTCGTAATCAGAGTTGAGAGATTGCAAAGTGTCGTCTAATATTTTTTGAAAAACAGTGGTATTCTCAGGAGGATTTTTGAACTCTATCATCCATTCGTGAGCGCCTTTTTCACGACCTTCCATAAATATGGGAGCTACAGTGTAATCAACTACTTGTGTGTTAGTTAATTTGCATGCTTTGGCTATAGCTTGATCAGTATTTTCAACCATTAATTCCTCACCAAAAACATTGATGTGGTGCTTTGTTCTGCCGGTAACTCTTATTCGGTAAGGACTAAGTGATGTAAAACGAACAGTGTCACCTATCAGGTAGCGCCACAAACCAGAGTTTGTTGTGATAACAATGGCATAGTTTTTAAATAACTCAACATCCGCTAAGCGCACTACTTTTTGATCTGGAGTACCAAAGCTGTCCATCCCAATAAATTCGTAGAAGATTCCGTAATCTAACATCAACAATAAATCACTGGAGTAATTAAGGTCCTGAATGGCAAAAAAACCTTCAGAGGCATTGTATATTTCGTAGTACTTAAATTCTTTCTTAGGGAGTATTTTTTGATATTGTTCGCGGTAGGGTTCAAAGTTAACACCACCATGAAAATACACTTCTAGGTTCGGCCAAACATCAAACAGGTTTCCCTTGCCAGTTTCCTCAAGCATGCGGTTCATTAATACTAACATCCACGAAGGAACGCCGGCAAAACTAGTCACATTTTCTTTTTTAGTTTCATTAATAATCGCTGCCATTTTAGTTTCCCATTCGCTCATAAGCGAAATCTTGCTGCTAGGCGTGCTACTAAATTCGGCCCAAATAGGCATGTTTTCGATTAAAATAGCCGACAAGTCACCAAAAGAGGTGTTGTTGTTTTCGTATATTTGTGAGCTCCCTCCTAAACGCAAACTTTTACCTTTAAAAAGCTCCGAGTTTTCGTTGTTATTCAAATACATGCATAAAAGATCTTTACTTCCTTTATAGTGGCAGTCTTCTAAAGCGCTGCTGCTTACCGGGATAAATTTACTTTTAGCATTGGTAGTTCCGCTGGATTTTGCAAACCATTTTATAGGTGTTCCCCAGAACAAATTTTGCTCGCCACTACGGGTACGTTCAATTAATGGATGAATGTCCTCGTAAGTAACAATTGGAATTCGCTCTGCAAATGTTGTGTAGGATTTTATGGAAGTAAAATCATAATCCTGACCCATAACGGTATCTTTTGCTGATGCAATCAAATTGGTAAGCAATTCCTCCTGAACCTCATTTGGGTATTTAAGGAAGAGCTCTATTTGATGGATTCGTTGTTTTAAAACCCAAGAAGCGAAAGAATTAATAATTGTTAGTGGCATTTTTTAAAATAGGAGTTATGAATTATGCGTTATGAATGATAACTTTACCAAAAATAACAATTTTTGTTAAACATCAAACTTTAAAGAGTAAACTAAATGCAATACGAAGGCGTACTGACCAAAATGCAAACTGAATTTGGAAACCCAATTCAGTATTACTTGGTTTTTGAAGACAGTTTTTTGAATGTAAACCAATTATTAAATAAAGATATTGCCATAGAATTTGTGGGATATCAATGTTTAAATTGTGGTAAAAAGAAAAAGATTTTTCGTCAAGGTTTTTGCTACGATTGCTTTTATTCTAGTGCCTCAGTTGGTGACTGGATTATGAAACCAGAATTAAGTACAGCGCATTTGGGAATTGAAGACAGAGATTTAGCTTATGAAGAAAAGGTGCAGTTACAGCCGCATATTGTATATCTTGCTCTATCCAGCGAAGTAAAAGTAGGAGTGACTAGAAAGACCCAAATGCCGACTAGGTGGATTGATCAGGGGGCAAACGAAGCAATCTCTATTGTAGAAGTACCCAACCGTTATTTAGCTGGAATCACTGAGGTTGCCTTAAAAAATCACTATGCTGATAAAACAAACTGGAGAAAAATGCTAACCAATACGGTAGAGCACGTAGATTTAGTTGCTGAAAGATTAAAACTAGAAAACCTGATTCCGGATGAGGCTAAGGAATATTTCTTTTTAAATAAAAATGACTTGTACGAGATGCATTATCCTGTACTTGAATATCCTACAAAAGTAAAAAGTTTGAGCCTAGAGAAAACACCAAGTTTTCAAGGAAAGTTAACCGGAATTAAAGGGCAATACTTAATATTTGAAGACGAAACCGTATTTAACGTACGCAGTTCTGAAGGTTATGTAGTTAAGATTTCAGTATAATAATGGGAGTTTGGGCGTGACCTTATTAAAAAATAAGAAAAATATTTTTCAATAAGGTCGGGCGCTACGCTGTATCTTTTAAGAAGTCCCAATAATTATTGGGAATTCTTAAAAGGATGCCGCTACGATCCCTCACGCAAAATTCAGTTCATAGATAAAACTGCTGGTAAAGCATAAGAATAAAAAAAGGAGAACTCACAAATTAGTAGTGAGTTCTCCTTTTTTATATTTTATAAAATAAGATTTAAAAGCTTATGGTGTAGTTTCTGCTTTTGGTTCAGCGGTTTTCTTCTTTTTGAAAAAACCATTAATCAAGTCAGTAGCTTTTGCTTTTACCTCTTCTTTCGCTTGTGTTTTTACTTCTTCTTTTGTAGTAGGAATAACAGGAGTAGTTGTCTTAGTGCTATCACCTGGTTTTTTGTTCTTATTAAGCAAGTCGGTTAATGCAGATGTTCCTTTTTTTACCAACTGTTCTTTTTGTTGTTGAATCAATTGATTCGTCAAGTTTGTAACTGCTGATTTCATATCTGTAGAAATCTTTGGATTAGAGAAATTTCCTGTCATCAATGCGTTAATCGGAATATTCTCTAATTTAGCAGCATCTGTTGGTGTTAATTTTGCGATAAGTGCATTGGCTTCAGTTCCTAAATATTTTGCAGGAACATCAAATTTTAAGCTATAATTCATGCTTTGATCAAAACCGTGCGTTCCGCCTATAGTTGCTTTAATATCTTTGTACTTGATATCAAATGGTTTTACACTTACTTTTCCGTCTTTGAAAGTAATTGCTGCTTTAATATCGTTAAGATTGATTTTATCTAGATCTAAAAATTTCACATTGCTACTCAATGCAGTCAATAAAGTAGAGTTTTTAGAATTGACCGTAGTAGAAAGGAGTTGTCCTAATAAATCACCAGTTAAACTGGTTAAATCTGGGCTCATTTCATCGGTTAGATTACCGTTTAATTTTATTGTTGAATTTAATTTTCCGTTGATGATTCCTGCAATTGGAGCAATTTTTTTCATCATGTCCAATTGTGTGAATGTTTGAGCAATATCAACTTGGTTTAGTCCTAAATTCATATCAAATGTTGGCACTTTTCCTTTTGTAGAAACAGATCCGTTCAGGCCGATACTTCCGCCAAAAATTGATGTTTTTACATTTTCCATCGTTACTTTTTCGTCTTTCACGAGTAGTTTTCCTGAAACGTCTTTCAATGTTAAGTTGTCGTATAAAACCGTATTGGCTTTCGCGCTAAGCGTACAGTTTAAAAATGCTGGGATTTTCATTGCTTCAGCATCCTTTTGCGGCGTTTTAGCATCAGTTTTTGCAGTTTCGGTTGTCATGAAATCACTTACAGCTAATTGATTAGATGACAAGTTGAAGTTTCCTTTTAGTTCTTGGTTTTTGAAAATAAAACCATAGAAATTTTCTAAAATACCAGTAACGCTTATATCGCTTTTTCCTGTTGCAGCATTAAATTGTTTTAAATTTACTTGACTAGGGTTGAATTGAACTAAGGCATTGCTAATGTTTAATGCTTTTCCGTTTTCGTCGACATATTTAAATCCAGATAAACTCATTGTACCTGCATTATTAATATTTTGGTACTGACTTTTTTCTACAGATAACATATCAAACTTAGTAGTAACATCGGCTTTTAAAATTCCTGATAACGGCTTGTCTAACTTGATTGGGTAGGCCTTTGAAAGGTTTCCTAAATTGATTGTTCCTTTTAACGCTGCATCTACAATTGCATTTTGAGTAACATTAGTAACCTTTGCTTTAGCATTGAATACATCTTGATCAATTTTAAATGAAAGTTTGTCAAGATTTACATAAGTATCGTTTAATACGCCTGTTTCATTAATAATTTTAGTGTCAATAATAATGTTTTGAACTGATTTAGGTAAATCAGGATATTGAAACGAAGCGTTGTTTGACGCAATAGCAATATTGAATTTAGGTACCGTAGTTTCTGTATATTTTCCTTTTGCAAAACCTACGATAGTAAAATCGCCCGTAGTTTTTACATTGTCTAAACTTGCTGCATAAGCTGCTGGAATAACGCCTAAGAAATTTTTAAATGAAGAAGTTGGCGTTTTGAATTTTAGATCATAAACTTGTCCGTCGTCAACTAGTTGTATGAAACCGTCAAACTCTAATGGCAATTGATTAATTAATGCCTTGTTTTCTTTAAAAGTATATTTACTCGCTTCTAAGTCAATTCCTAATACTGCGTCTAAAGTAAGGGCTACATTTTTCATGTAATTTACTTTATCCATGTCTAAAGAGACTTTAGTTGTTGTTTTTGTAACCAAATCTAATTTTGACGCAGCAAAATCTCCGGTTCCTTCATGATTGATACTGTCAAGTACCAACTTGATTTTTGAAGTTTCATCATAATATTTGAACCTTAAATTCTCGACTTTATAGTTTTGAATGTTTAAAGATAGGTTGCTGTCTTTATTGTCTGTAGCAGGTTTGTCATCTTTAATCGCAATGTCATAGTTACCTAAACCATCTTTATTGAAAAGAATGTTTACGACTCCGTTTTTAGTTCCAATTCCTTGGATGTTCATGGTTTCATTAGCATCTTTGAAAAGTTCTTTAACTGACATTTTTAAATCAAGTTCTCCTATAGCAAGAAGCGTGTCACCTTCAAAAGGAGCTTTGTTGATAATTACCAAGCTATCTAACGTTAGGTTTGCATTTGGGAAGTTTTTAAACAAACTCAAATTTGCATCTTTAAAACTTACTTTAGCATCTACTTTCTCATTGATGATACTAGTGATTTTAGCAGTGATTTGGTCTTTAAAGAAATAAGGAATTGCAAAAAGTGCTACTACAAATAAAAGTAATAATCCAGCAATTATTTTTAAAATGGTCTTCAACATATGTTTCTTTTTTATAGTTTAGTTACTGATTTTGGGGCAGTAACTACATTAATTAAGATACAAAAATAACATTTTATCGATAAGTTGGTCTCTAAAGTTTTCATAAATAAACCCTTGCTTTCCTTATGGTTAGATTTTGTAGTTAAAGCTAAACTTTTTGTAGTTGATGTAGATGAAAAAAAAATCCGTTTCAGGGGTTACTGAAACGGATTTATGATAGCTTATTCTAATAACTAATTTATAGTAATTTCATAAGGCATTAAGGCTTGAATTCCTTTTTGCGCTTGCATTTTTTTAACCTTTTGCATCAGGATGTAATTTTCTTCGCCTATTTCTTCTTTTATGAAAGATTCTTTTGTCTTTGCAAAAGGAAGGCTAGAAAGCATGTCATTAAAGTCTTTTTTATACTCAGGAAAATTCTGAGTGCTGTAGGTTTTAATTTTAGAAAGACTTGCGGCCTCTTTTATAGCATCGTCTAAACCACCTATTTTATCAACAAGACCTATTTTAATCGCTTCTGATCCTGACCAAACTCTTCCTTGAGCAATAGCGTCTACTTGGTCAAAAGTCATTTTTCTACCTTCGGCAACATGTGTTACAAAAGTTTTATAAATATGTTCAACACCTTCAAGAGTTACTGCTTTTAGGTTTTCGTCTAAAGGGACAAACGGACTATAACGTGCCGAATTTTTATTTGTATTTACTTGTTCTACATGAATTCCAATACGAGACGTTAATTGGCTGAAATTAGGCAATATTCCAAAAACCCCAATTGAACCCGTAATGGTATTGTTCTCAGCAAATATTTTAGAAGCATTACAAGCAATGTAATAACCACCTGATGCGGCGTAGTTCCCCATAGAAACAACCACTGGTTTGACTTTTTTAGTCAATTCTACTTCTCTCCAGATCAAG
This sequence comes from Flavobacterium gelidicaeli, assembly GCF_013294005.1. Classification (GTDB taxonomy): domain Bacteria; phylum Bacteroidota; class Bacteroidia; order Flavobacteriales; family Flavobacteriaceae; genus Flavobacterium. Next base: position 289,166 of record NZ_JABSNK010000001.1, on the reverse strand, counting down.
TCAGAAGTAAGTGCGTTTCCTCCTGGGCTATCAATTCTTAATACAATTGCTTTGATGTTTTTATCTTCTCTAGCCTCTTGTAATGACCGGCGCATAGATCCTTCACCAATTGTATTGACATCACCTTCACCACTCTGGATTTCCCCTTGAGCGTAAATAATTGCAATTTGATTGCTAGATTCTGAAGATTGGGAGGTAGTAAGTATTTTTTTAGTGTATTCAAGAATAGATACTTTGTTGTAGTCTTTATCTTTGTCTACTTTTAATGCCTTTTTAATGTCATTGTGATACACATCTTCATAAGCAATAACATCAATCATTTTTTGGGCTTTAGCCATTTCAGGTGTTCTAGCTAGAAGTCCATCTGCAATTTCGTTAAGTTTTGCAACAGATATTTTTCTGCTTTTCGAAATATCTGAAGTAATAGAAGTCCATACTGAATTCAATAACGCTGTTACTTGTTCTCTATTGGCATCACTCATCTCGTTTTCTAAAAATGGTTCAACAGCACTTTTGTATTTTCCGTGACGAATAACTTCCATTTTGATTCCTGATTTCTCTTGTAAGTCTTTGTAAAACATTACCTCTGAAGACAACCCTTTAAAATCCATGTCTCCTACAGGATTAATGTAAATTGTGTTTGCAACGGAGTTGATATAATATTCTTTTTGAGAATACACATTGGCGTAGGCCATAATAAACTTTCCTGATTTTTTAAAATCTTCTAAAGCGTCTCTAATCTCTTTACTTTGAGCCATTCCTAATTGAGATTCATTATTAAGGATTGAAATTCCTTTAATACTACTGTCTGATTTTGCAGTTGCAATGGCTGCAATAATATCGGTTAGTCCTACTTTTTCTTTTTCAGAAAAAATATTAACCCAGGGATCTTCGTATTTTCCGGCGTAATCATAAGTAACATTTTTTAAATCCAGTTCTATAACCGAATTCTCTTTTACAGTAACGCCTTCAGAGTCGCCTCCAAAAATGGCTCCTATAAATAGAATACCAAAGAAAAAGAGCATACAGAAGACAAATAAACCTATAATAGTGGCTAGTACATTTCCTAAAAACTTCATAATTGTATTTTTTTAATAAGTAGCAAAAAGAGTTGCTTTGTTACAGTTTTATTTATTTTTTTTAGGGAAATAACCGCAACACTTTGAGCAAAGATAGGGCTATTCTAAAATTCTTTTAGTTAATTTGTACTTAATATGAAAGCACAGCATCAGGTCATTTTATCTATAGGGAGTAATCAAGGTAACCGCCTTGAAAATATTGAAAACTGTTTGAAATTAATTCATCAAGAAATAGGAACAGTGATTAAAGTATCCCAACTTTATAAATCGCCTTCATGGGGTTTTAGCAGTGATGCCTTCTACAATTGTGCTGTTATAATTCATACCTTTAACTCCGCGCAAAATGTGTTGAGCCAGGTGTTAAAAGTAGAAAAAAAACTAGGACGCGTTCGTAATGGTGGACAAGGATATGAGTCTCGATTGATTGATATTGATTTGATTTTTTTTGACGATGAAATTATTAATACCGAAAAATTAATTATTCCGCATCCTTTATTGCAAGAGCGTAATTTTGTGTTGTTACCAATAGCTGATTTGCAATTAGATATTGAACATCCTGTTTTAAAGAAATCGATTAAAGAGTTAATTGCGGTTTCTCCTGATAAAAGTGCATGTATTGCTATTCAGGCTTTAGAAAATCCGTTAGATAAGATTCCGTTAGAACAGTTTAATTATATTGCTTTTGAAGGAAATATAGGTGCTGGAAAAACTACGTTGACAAATAAAATTGCAGCCGACTTTAATGCAAAAACAGTTTTAGAGCGTTTTGCTGATAATCCATTTTTACCTAAGTTTTATAAAGATCAAAACAGGTATGCTTTTCCGCTTGAAATGTCTTTTTTGGCAGATAGATACCAACAGCTTTCTGACGATCTGGCACAATTTGACTTGTTTAAAGATTTCCTAGTAGCTGATTATCATATTTTTAAATCTTTGATATTTGCAAAAATAACATTGGCTGATGATGAGTACCGTTTGTATAGGAATTTATTTGATATCATCTATAAAGAAATGCCAAAACCAGATTTGTATGTTTATTTATATCAAAATTCAGAGCGACTTTTACAAAATATAAAAAAGCGAGGCAGGGACTATGAGCAAAATATTGCTGCTGAGTACCTTGATAAAATCAATAGTGGCTACCTCGATTATATAAAATCACAAACAGGTTTGAATGTGTTGATTGTGGATGTCTCTGATAGGGATTTTGTAAAAAATCAAGAAGACTACCTTTTTATTTTAGAAGAAATAAGAAAAAAAATAACTACTCCTTAAATTGTTTGAATAAATCCCAAATTACAATCCCAGCACTCACAGAAATGTTTAAAGAATGCTTGGTTCCTAATTGCGGAATCTCAATACAACCATCGCATAAAGCAACTGCCTCTTGTGTTACACCGTGTACTTCATTTCCAAAAACGACAGCGTATTTTTGCTGTTTGTCTACTTTAAAATTTTGTAAAAAAGTAGCGCTTTCTACTTGCTCAATAGCTAGTGTGATTACGTTATCATCTTTTAACGACTGGATTACTTCTAGCACATTGCTGTTGTGTTCCCAGGTTACTGTGTCAGTTGCGCCAAGCGCAGTTTTATGAATTTCCTTGTTTGGAGGTGTAGCAGTGATTCCGCACAAGTAAATTTTTTCGATTAAAAAAGCATCCGATGTTCTAAATACCGAGCCTATGTTGTGTAAACTTCGAACATCGTCTAGCACTATTATAATGGGTGTTTTATCTGATTCTTTAAACGCTTCAACACTTTTGCGTTCTAGTTCGCTGTTTTCTAGTTTTCTCATGCCTTTAATAATTGTGTAAAAAAAAAGCTTCCAATTAAAGGAAGCTTTTTAAAGTATATTTTAAAATATTAGCTTTTTGCAGCACCGTCAGCAAGTACAACTCCTTTTATAGTAAGGATTTTTGTAGGTTGCCCTTCAGCGTTAGAAGTAACCGTTACAGTTTTAGTAAAAGCTCCAACTCTATCAGTAGCGTATTTTACTCCAATAATTCCTTTTGCTCCTGGAGCAATTGGCTCTTTTGGAGATGTAGGTACAGTACAACCACAAGAACCTTGTGTGTTAGTAATGATTAATGGTTTGTTACCGTTATTTGTGAAAACAAATTCACGTTTTCCATCAGCGTTATGCGCAATAGTACCGTAATCTATAGTTTCGTTAACAAACGCCATTCCAGCACCGTTAACTTTAGCAGTTGTTGCTTTAGCTTTTTTTGTAGTTTCTTGAGCTTGAGAAGTTGTAACTCCTAAAACTACTAACATTGCAATTGTAAGTATTTTTTTCATTTTTTTAAATTTAAAAATTATTTCAACAAATCTAAAGAAAATATCATGCCAATGACTTAAAATTTCCCTAAAAATGTGATTTTTTTTTCAAGTATTCCGTAATTCGTTTTTTAATAATTAAATTCGCTGCCGTTACAATCACCTATTTAAAATTATATAATTTGGCAGCTAAAGATAAAGTAGTTAAGGAAACACCATTGATGAAGCAGTATAACGATATTAAAAGAAAGTATCCTGATGCTTGCTTGTTATTTCGTGTGGGTGATTTTTATGAAACTTTTGGAGAGGATGCTGTTAGGGCTTCTAAAATATTAGGGATTACATTGACAAAACGTGGCGCAGGTTCTGCTACCGAAACAGCGTTGGCTGGTTTTCCGCACCATTCTATCAATACTTACTTGCCTAAATTAGTAAAAGCAGGGCTTCGTGTGGCTATTTGTGATCAACTCGAAGACCCAAAAATGACAAAAACCATTGTAAAACGTGGTGTTACTGAGTTGGTGACTCCTGGAGTTTCTATGAATGATGAGGTTTTGCAGTCAAAAACCAATAACTTCTTAGCTTCGGTATATTTTGCAAATAAGTCAATCGGGATTTCGTTTCTTGATGTTTCTACTGGGGAATTTTTAACAGCGCAAGGAAATGCGGAATACATCGATAAGTTACTACAAAACTTTAATCCTTCGGAGGTTTTGATTCCGAAAAATAATAAAAATGATTTCAAACAAGCTTTTGGTGAAGACTACCACAGTTTTTATCTAGAAGATTGGATATATAAAGAAGATTACGCATTTGAGACCTTGACAAAACATTTTCAAACTGTTTCTTTAAAAGGGTTTGGAATTGAAGATTTGAAAGAAGGAATTATCGCTTCGGGTGCTATTTTATATTACCTAGGCGAAACACAACACAATCGAGTGCAACACATCACGGCAATTCAACGTATTGCTGAAGATGCTTATGTATGGATGGATCGTTTTACGATTCGCAATTTAGAATTGTACCATAGTTATAACCCCAATGCAGTTACTTTACTGGATGTGATTGATAAAACGCTTTCGCCAATGGGTGGTCGCTTATTAAAAAGGTGGTTGGCCTTACCTTTAAAAGAGGCAGCTAAAATAAAAAGCCGTCATGAGGTGGTGACTTATCTCAAAGAAAATCAAGAAGTTTTACAACAAATGCAGTCGCAAATCAAGCAAATTTCGGACTTAGAGCGTTTGATTTCTAAAATTGCAGCAGGAAAAGTATCTCCTCGAGAAGTGGTTTATTTAAAAGAGTCGCTAGATGCTATTATTCCAATGAAAACTTTGGCATTAGCCAGTACACAAGAAGCAGTAAAAATAATTGGAGACAGTTTGCATAGCTGTGATTTGTTGCGTGAAAAAATAAAAACTACATTAAACCAAGATGCTCCTGTGGCTGTTGCCAAAGGAAATGCTATTGCTACAGGAATAAGTGCTGAGCTAGATGAGTTGCGTGCAATATCTACATCTGGAAAAGAATTTCTAGAAGGAATTGAAGCCCGTGAATCACAACGCACCGGAATTACCTCTTTGAAGATTTCTTTTAATAATGTCTTTGGGTATTATATTGAAGTAAGAAATACGCATAAGGATAAAGTGCCTACAGAATGGATTAGAAAGCAAACATTAGTAAATGCGGAACGCTACATCACAGAAGAATTAAAAGAATATGAATCTAAAATTCTAGGTGCCGAAGAAAAAATACATAAGATAGAAGCTGAGCTTTTTGAACAATTAGTTGCTTGGATTGCTACTTATATAAAACCAGTACAGTTAAACGCAAATTTGGTTGCACAATTAGATTGTTTGTGTTCGTTTACGCAGTTGGCTATTGAAAATAAATACAGCTGCCCCGAGTTAGATGAAACATTTGAACTTGAAATTAAAAATGGTAGGCATCCAGTTATTGAGAAACAATTGCCTGTAGGGACGCCTTACATTGCTAATGACGTTTTCTTAGATCGTGAAACGCAACAGTTAATTATGATTACAGGGCCTAATATGTCTGGAAAATCGGCTATTTTACGTCAAACGGCTTTGATTGTACTTTTGGCTCAAATGGGAAGTTTTGTTCCTGCAGAGAGCTTGAGGATGGGAGTTGTGGATAAAATTTTCACTAGAGTAGGGGCGTCTGATAATATTTCGATGGGTGAGTCTACTTTTATGGTCGAAATGAATGAGACGGCTTCTATCTTGAATAATATTTCTGATCGAAGTTTAGTACTTCTGGATGAAATAGGTCGTGGAACGAGTACCTATGACGGAATTTCAATTGCTTGGGCTATTGCCGAGTTTTTGCACGAACATCCGTCAAGACCTAAAACGCTTTTTGCAACACATTATCATGAATTAAATGAAATGACCGAGTCGTTATCGCGTATTCAAAATTATAATGTATCGGTAAAAGAATTAAAAGACAATGTGCTTTTTATTCGAAAGTTAGTTAAGGGTGGTAGTGCGCATAGTTTCGGAATTCATGTGGCTAAAATGGCTGGTATGCCTCAAATTGTTTTGCTAAAAGCGCAAAAGATTCTGAAAAAATTAGAAAAGAATCATTCAGGGGAAGTTTTGAACGGCATAAAAGCAGAGCAAGACGAAATGCAAATGAGCTTTTTTAATCTTGATGACCCTCTTTTAGAAGAGATAAAAGAAGAAATTTTAAATATAGATGTCAATACAATAACCCCTGTTGAAGCATTGATGAAGCTGAATGAAATAAAAAGAATGATTACTAGAAAATAATTTATTTTTAAACTTTAGGTTATCAGAAGTTTACGAAATAATTAAAAATATTATGTATAAAGTTCTTGTTTAATTGGATAAATGTCTTAAATTTGCCACCGCAATACAAACCAAGTATTGTTGTTCTTTTTAAGAATTGAAAATGCGAAAATAGCTCAGTTGGTAGAGCGCGACCTTGCCAAGGTCGAGGTCGCGGGTTCGAGCCCCGTTTTTCGCTCCAAGTCACAAAATGTTTTCTTGGTGATTGTGTTTGATTTTTTATAAAAATTAGATATAAAAATCCAAAAGCAATAATGCTCGGATGGTGAAATTGGTAGACACGCTGGACTTAAAATCCAGTGAACAGCAATGTTCGTGCGGGTTCAAGTCCCGCTCTGAGTACTAAAGCCTCTTCTTTTGAAGAGGCTTTTTTTTTGTTTTAATTTGAACTTTATTTTAAAAAACGACCAAAACATTGTTTCTTTGGTGAAAAAAAAACTTCTCTATTTATGGCTTCTTTAGTGATTACAAAACGATTTAGCGGCGATTATAAGTTTGAATTAACTTCAAGAAAAGGGAAAACGATTTTTACGAGTAATGCTTATGAATTACGAATGGACTGCGAAGCTGATGCAGAACATTTGAGGTCTGTTTTTGAAACTTGTTCTTTTGTGAAGTTTAAAACGAGTAAGGGTAAGTTTTTCTTTAGGGTGGTTGTTGAAGGTGCTGTTATGGCAACCAGTAGAAAATATAGTACAGAGTTAATGGTGCAGAAGGGAATTACTGAAATCGTGAAGTACGGAGCTAAGGCTGAGATATTAGATTTTTCTAATAATGATTTTGTTTTTCCTGAATAGAAGAATTATAATTTTAAAAAAAAAGGAGCTCTTTATTGTTTAATAAAGAGCTCCTTTTTTAAGTTCATAGCTTTCTTAGTAATGTATTTAAAATAAAAAAGCCATCTCGCTTGCGCGGATGGCTTTAATTTTAGAATTTAATTCTAATTAGTGTGCAGCAGGTGCAGCAGCTTCAGTTGCAGTTTCAGCAGCATCAGTAGCTACAGTAGCAGCAGAATCCATTACTTGTGCAGCAGAATCAACTACTTGAGCAGCAGAATCAACAACAACAGCAGTAGAATCTACAGCAGTTTCGTCAGCAGCAGCGTCAGCTTTTTTACATGATACAACAGTTAATACAGCAACAGCAGCTAAACTTAAAAATACTTTTTTCATCTTAATTTAATATAAAGGTTAATTATTAATTCGACGCAAAGATATAAAATTTTTGATATGTAAATTATTTTTTGAATTTTTTTTTAAAAATAATTATTCTTTTTCGTCTGAGGTTATTATTACAAGTTTTATGCCACACTTTTTAAGTGTAATTAATGCTTAATTTTTAAGTATAATTTCAGTTGGTTTTTTGCGGTATTGCTTGTGTTTAAAGTAGCGTTGAAAATAAGAGTTTATTTTTTAATTTTTTGATTATTAAATAATTGGCTGGTTTTTTAGTCGGTACTGTTTTTAAAAATCCTCTTTGTAATTAAGTTTTTTTGTGCTTTAAAATCCCACCATTTTTAAATGCACGATTCCGGCTTTATTTTTAAGCGATTTTTAAGCTTATTTTTTGACGGTATTTTATCGTTTTCTGGGTAGTAAATTATGTTGTAAAATTGGCCATTTCGAACCAATTAAAGTGTCTTTTGATGAATGTTTTTCATAATAATCGTCGTTGCGCCTTTATTCATCGAGACAAATGTGCTACAAATATGTCCTTTCTCGCTTCGGAAAGCATCGTTTATAATAAGATCGTTCAATTCATTATTGAGTTCGTTCTGGTTATTTATGCTCATGCAACCACCAATATTTACTAATGCTATGGCTTCAGGAAAATGAGAGTAATTGGGACCAATAACTATAGGAACACTAAAAGTGGCAGGTTCTAATAAATTATGAACACCTGGATTTCCAAATCCGCCGCCTACGTAGGCAATATCCGCATAACTGTATATTTTTGTCAGGATACCAATAGTGTCAATAATAAATACATCATAATCAGCGAGATTCTTGCCTTGCATTTCTGAATACAGTACTGTTTTACGGTGTAAGCTATTTTTTAATAGAGTAATTTGTTCCTCTTTAATGTTGTGAGGCGCTATGATGAACTTTGCAGCGTGTTTTGTTGAGTTTATATACGCTACTAATAAGGTTTCGTCTTTTGGCCATGAGCTCCCTGCAACGATTGTTATTTGGTTGTTTTTAAATTCCGAAATAAAATCTAAGCGGTTGTCTTTCTCTAATATAGCGGCAACGCGATCAAAACGAGTATCGCCTGAAACAGCTACATTTGTTTTTCCTAATTGCAATAATAGTTTCTTTGAACTTTCATTCTGAACAAAAAAGTATTCAAATGCGTCTAGTGCTTTTCGATAAAAACCACCATACCACTTAAAGAACGCTTGATTTTTGCGAAGAATCCCAGAGATTAAGTACGTTTTAATAGAGCGATTTTTTAATTCATTTAGATAATTAGGCCAATATTCGTACTTAATAAAGAAAACGAGATCAGGATGTACAAGATCAATAAATTTCTTCGCATTTTTTTGCGTGTCTAATGGCAGGTATACAGTTGCGTGAGCAACGGTGTTATTTTTACGCACTTCATAGCCAGAAGGAGAAAAAAAGGTCACCACAATTTTATGTGTTGGGAAATTTTCTTTGATTTTTTCAATTACGGGTAAGCCTTGTTCGTATTCTCCTAGAGATGCGGCGTGAAACCAGATCGTTTTATCAGTAGGTTGGATTTTTTCTTTCAATATTTGGAAAACACTTATTCTGCCGTCAACAAAAAGTTTTATTTTTGGACTAAAAAGAGCGACTACAGCTAATATTTTTGAAGCCATATAAACGAGGCTATTGTATAGGAAAAACATGGGTTTATTTTTTTGAAGGCTAAAATACATATTTTATTTTAGGGATTTTCTAGATCAATTTTAAAAATTAATTTAGCTACAGTGATACAAAGTTATATTCAGAATCTTAATTGCAAGTTATTTTTTCAAGAGAAGTGAGTAGGGAATATTTTTAAGGCAAAACATTTTTTATGAAATTGTTCGGAAATCAGAATCAAATAAAAAGCTATTCTGAATTTAGTGTGATTATAAATTCTTAATTTTGTATTTATAATTTTTATCGAATGAAAAAAATACAAATGGTTGACCTAAAAAGTCAATACGAAAAAATAAAAGAGACCGTTAACGTTTCTATCCAAGAAGTTTTAGATACAAATACGTACATCAACGGACCCGAAGTTCATAAATTTCAAAAGAATTTAGAGGATTATTTAGGTGTTAAGCACGTAATTCCTTGTGCAAACGGTACTGATGCCTTGCAAATAGCCATGATGGGATTAGGTTTGCAACCAGGTGACGAGGTAATCACTGCCGATTTTACTTTTGCTGCTACTGTTGAAGTTATTGCATTGTTGCAATTAACACCAGTATTAGTAGATGTTGATATGTACAATATGAATATTTCTATTGATGCAATCAAAAAAGCGATTACTCCTAAAACAAAGGCAATTGTTCCTGTTCATTTATTTGGGCGTGCTGCTAATATGGAAGCGATTATGGCTATTGCCAAAGAACATAACTTATATGTGATAGAAGATAATGCGCAAGCTATAGGAGCCAACTGTAAATCGTCTGACGGTGCTAAGAAAAAAGCGGGTACTATAGGACATGTAGGAGCGACTTCGTTTTTTCCTTCTAAAAATTTAGGGTGTTATGGTGATGGTGGTGCAATTTTTACAAATGATGATGCACTGGCACATACGTTACGCGGAATTGTAAATCACGGAATGTACGAACGTTACCACCACGATGTTGTGGGTGTAAATTCTCGTTTAGATAGTATTCAAGCAGCAGTTTTAAACACAAAGTTACCTTTACTGGATCAATATAATGCAGCGAGACAAGATGCAGCGAGAAAATACTCTGCAGCTTTTGAAGGGCATAAAAATATTATTGCGCCGCAAATTTGTGATATCTGTGACTGTCATGTATTTCATCAATATACATTACGTATTCTTGATGCTGATAGAAATGGCTTAATGCAACATTTATTAGACAAAGGAATTCCTTGTGCTATTTATTACCCAATTCCGTTACACTCGCAAAAGGCGTATGTAGACGAAAGATATAAGGAAGAAGATTTTCCAGTTACAAATCAATTGGTTCAAGAGGTGTTGTCATTACCAATGCATACTGAACTTGATGACGAACAAATAAAATTCATTACCGATAGTGTTTTAGAATTTTTAGAATAAGAAATAAAAGACGCGATTAATCGCGTCTTTTTTATGAAACAAAAAAATAGCATAACCATTAATATTTAAACATAAAAGATGAAAATACTGGTTACAGGAGGATTGGGATTTTTAGGTTCGCATACCGTTGTAGAGCTCCAAAATCAAGGTTTTGAGGTGGTAATTATCGATGATTTATCTAATACGTCACTAAGCGTTTTAGAGGGTATAAAAAACATTACGGGTAAGATTCCAGCATTTGAGAAATTAGATCTAAGAGTAAAAACTAGTGTGCAGGATTTTTTTAGTAAAAATCAAGACATTGCAGGGGTGATACATTTTGCTGCTTCAAAAGCAGTAGGTGAAAGTGTGGAGAATCCTTTGTTGTATTATGAAAATAATATCAATGCGCTGGTATATCTTTTGCAAGAATTACAGAAAAAAGACGCAGCTAATTTCATCTTTAGTTCGTCATGTACAGTATATGGTCAAGCTGAAAAAATGCCAATAACCGAAAATGCTCCTATACAAACAGCGATGTCACCTTATGGAAACACCAAACAAATAGGAGAGGAGATCATTACAGATACAGCTAAGGTGACTAATATTAATGCTATTTTATTGCGTTATTTTAATCCTATTGGTTCGCACCCTTCAGCAGAGATAGGAGAATTACCGCTAGGAGTGCCTCAAAATTTAGTTCCTTTTATTACACAAACAGGAATGGGATTAAGAAAAGAACTCTCTGTTTATGGAGATGATTATCCTACAACTGATGGAACCGCGGTACGTGATTATATTCACGTAGTCGATTTGGCTAAAGCCCATGTGATTGCTTTAAAACGATTATTAGATAAAAAAAATCTTAATAAAGTAGAAACTTTTAATTTAGGAACGGGAACAGGAAGTTCAGTGTTAGAAGTAATTCAAGCATTCGAAAAAGTAAGTGGAACAAAACTGCCGTATAAAATTGTAGGTCGCCGAGAAGGTGATATTACAGAAGCTTACGCTAATACTGATAAAGCCAATACGGTTTTAGGTTGGAAAGCAGCATCTACATTAGACGAAGCGATGGCAAGTGCTTGGAAATGGGAACAAAAAGTACGTAGCTAATTGTTTTTACATTAAATTGTATTTATCAAAAAATCCAAAACTATCAACAAGATATTTTGGGATTTTCTAGTTTAAAGAATTAATTGTAAATTCGTTACATAAAATACATGCTATGAGTAAGAAGAAAGAAACGGTAAGGAAAAATGTAGTTGGAGAGCCTGTAGTTTCATACCAGAAAGAAGTTTTAAAGCAAGAAAGTAATAATCAAGATACATTTAATTTTGATGAAGAACTTAAAAAAGGATTAACGCCTACAGAGTTTAAAGACGAAATGCTAAAGAGAATAAAAACATATTCGTGGTAGAAGTAGTATTCAAGAAAGAGCTTGTGGATTATCTTGATGAGTTAGTGCACATACTTTTTAAAGAAGCTTACTTTAGTTATCCTGAAAATGCACAAATTTACGTCGATACAATAGTGGATTTTATAAATGATGCTATTACGACGTTTCCATCTAAGGTTACTCCACAAAATTTAAAACACCTAGGTTCAAACTATATTTTCTATAAATCTAATAAGCGCACAACTTGGTATGTTTTTTTTGAAAATAAAAAGAATGCCTATATAATTACAGGAATAATAAATAGTCATTGTATGGAGGCAGCTATGCTCCAAAAAAAATAAAGCATAAAAAAACCAGAATTATCTTCTTGATAATTCTGGTTTTTTGTTTTTAAAAAGAATGCTATACAATTTACCTATGCATTTGCAGTAGCAGCTTCTTTATCGATTTTTCCAATCAATCCAGCCAAGACTTTTCCTGGACCTACTTCCGTGAATAAAGTAGCGCCATCAGCGATCATTTGTTGTACTGATTGTGTCCATTTTACTGGAGCTGTCAATTGTATGATTAAGTTTTTCTTGATTTCGCTTGCGTCCGAAACTGCGCTTGCCGTTACATTTTGATACACTGGGCAAATAGGAGTAGAGAAGGTAGTTGCTTCAATAGCTGCTGCTAGTTCCTCTCTTGCTGGTTCCATCATAGGCGAGTGAAAAGCACCACCTACAGGCAATAATAAGGCGCGTTTTGCTCCCGCTTCTTTCATAGCTACACAAGCCGCTTCAACAGCAGTTGTTTCTCCTGAAATAACTAATTGTCCTGGGCAGTTATAATTTGCTGCAACTACAACTCCATCAATACTTGCGCAAACCTCTTCTACTACATTATCAGCAAGTCCTAAAACTGCCGCCATAGTTGATGGTTTGATTTCGCATGCTTTTTGCATCGCTAGTGCTCTTTGTGAAACTAATTTCAATCCGTCTTCAAATGACAAAGCACCATTAGCTACTAAAGCTGAGAATTCTCCAAGGGAGTGTCCCGCAACCATTTCTGGCTTGAAATCAGCACCCAAAGTTTTAGCTAATATAACCGAATGTAAAAAAACCGCAGGCTGTGTTACCTTTGTTTCTTTCAATTCTTCAGCCGTTCCTTCAAACATGATGTCTGTGATTCTAAAGCCTAAAATTTCGTTTGCTTGCTCAAATAATTCTTTTGCTAGAGGAGAATTTTCATATAAATCTTTTCCCATTCCTGTAAATTGTGCGCCTTGTCCTGGAAATACGTATGCTTTCATATTTTAAATTTAAAGATTGAATGGTTTACTATTTTCGAAATTAAACCAGCTGCAAAAATAGTATTTTTTTTTACAAACAACATTTTTCTACTTAGAAGCAGCAACTCCCGTTGAGCAACAAGCCATTCTCCCGCTTTTACCTCTATCTCCTAGTCCTTAAAGATCAGGACTAGGAGGATGCCGGTGCAATCGGGGCTCATATCTTTGTTATAGTTACAAAATGATAAAATACTTATCTTTAAAATAGTAATAATTGATAAACAAAATGAAGTTGCAAAATTCTATCGGGGCCAGATACGTTTAGTACGATATTGTAAGTTAGGTTAATCAACTTCATTTTAATTACATTTCAAGTCGCAATAGTACTTAAGCACTAGGTTTTTAATTTAGATGCAGTATAACTAATGAGCCAAGACCCATGTAGTTTTTTGTTTGTCTTAAACAGCCAATGTTATGACTTTAAAGTATTCTGTAGGATTAGATGTTTCTAGTAAAAAAATAGACGGATCTATTTGTGTGATCGACCAAAATCAGCAAGTTCAGTTTATGTCTAAAATTACATTTAACAACACTGTCTGTGGTTTTAAAAATTTAGACTCTTGGATAACAAAATGGCATAAAGCTACGGAGTTACCTTTGGTTGTTTGCATGGAAGCCACAGGTGTCTATCATGAAAATTGTGCCTTATATTTATTTGAAAAAGGATACCAACTATCTATTGTTTTACCCAATAAGGCAAAGAAATATTTAGAATGCTTAGGTTTAAAATCAAAAAATGATAGTATTGACGCTAGAGGGTTAGCACAAATGGGAGCTGAACAATGCTTAGGACTTTGGCAACCGCTAGGTCGGTATTATTATGAATTACGCAATTACACTAGGCAACATCAAAATATACAAGAGTTAAAAACAGTTATAAGTAACCAAATTCATGCATTAAAGCACGGTATGTATCCTTGTGAAATGACAATTGAACAACTTAAAACCACTTTAGCCCTTTTTGATTCTCAGTTGAAAGAGTTAAGTAAAAAGATGAAATTACATTTAAAATCAGATGATGTGGTTTATAGAAAATGCTTAAATATTCTAGCAATGAAAGGCTTAGGTTATTTAACAATTGCAACTTTAATAGCAGAAACTAATGGTTTTGAACTATTCGAAAATTATAAGCAATTGGTATCTTATGCTGGTTATGATGTTGTAGAAGCCCAATCTGGAACAAGAGTAGGAAAGACTAAAATATCAAAAAAAGGTAATTCAAGAATAAGAAGAGCACTTCATATGCCGTCTTTAGTGGTTATAACGTGTAAAGAAAAACCGTTTTTAGATTTATATAATAGGACATTTGAAAAACATGCTATAAAAATGAAAAGTTATGTAGCGGTACAAAAAAAAAATATTAGTGATGGTCTATCATTTGTGGAAGAAAAATGAGCGATACGATTCTGATTATCAAATAAATATTCAAGAAAAGGAGCAGGAGCTTTCTTCTCTGCTTGCCTTTGAAAAAGGCACAAACGCAAAAACGGATAAAAAAATTAGCCCCAAACAAGTTGAGGCTAAACAAGGTAAACATTCAACGAAAAATCGCAGTACGTTTCCTCTCTGCTAATCCAAATATATTGAAAATAAATTAAAACAAATTAGGTTTTAAAGATAGTACCTAGATATTTCGTTTAGTTTATATAAGGAAGTACTACAACAGTGTATCAATTATAATAGTACTCTTCAATAATTTAGAGACTGGACATTTCTCGGCAATGATCAATAGTCGTTTCTTTATATCAGCTTCAACAGCAACAGGAAAAGTGATTTTTCTAGTAATTGTTGTAGTGAGTTCAGGATTGCTTTCCTGATGAAAATTTAAGGCAATATTGATTTCGGGTATGTCCCATCCTTTTCGATCAATGTACATTCTTAAAGTAGAGAGCGTACAAGCTGCTAACGAGGCAAGCAGCGTGGTATAGGGATCAGGTCCTAAATCTTGGCCTTCAATTTTTTCAGGTTCGTCCATTATAAATTGGCCGTTGCGCCATGTAATAGTGCACAAATATTTCTGCATTCCTATATGTCCTGTAATATCATTTTCGAGTGCATTTTCCATTTGGTAGTGTTTTAAAATGTGTATTTGAAAGTTAGGATAAAGTGGCTGCCACAATTGGTTTGAGCTAGTGCTAATTTACTGTTTTTTAAATAATTATTTGGAGCTCAACTTATCTAAGTTTCCCTAAAATTAACTTTGGGTTTGATGTAACAAAATAAGGATTTATCTACTAATTATTAAATGCTCTTTTATTATGAAAAATATAGTTTCGGGTTCGCTTTTTATTATAGTTGCGATTTTACTTTTTTATGTAGGGATGCCTACAATTAATTACGGTTTTGTGGGATTTCCTATTGCGCTACTATTGTTAAGTGTGCTATGGATTTTCATATCAACGGGTCTGCATATTTCGCCAGACAAAAAGCAAGTGAAAATTGCTAAGAGACCCAATAAATTTGTTTTGTACTTCATGCTCGTGGTGCTAGCTTATCTTGTAATTACACCGCTATTGACTAGTTTGCCTATTTTTAGAACGGCAGCTTATCAAACACTTCTAGGTAAGGTAGCTGATGGCAATAAAATTTCTAATCATATTGCTCCTATTTCTATCGATGAAATTAGAGTGGTAGATGAGGATTTAGCACACTTATTGGGAGAGAAAGTATTGGGGTCACAACCTGCATTAGGTAGCCAGGTAGAATTAGGAGAATTTTGTATTCAAAAGGTGAACAATGACTTGTATTGGGTAGCTCCGTTGTTGCACTCTGGTTTTTTTAAATGGATGAACAATAGATCTGGATCAGCTGGATATGTAATGGTTTCGGCTACAAATGAAAGAGATGTGAAGTTGGTGCAAAATATTGGCGGAAGCCCAGTAAAAATTAAGTACCAACCTAAGGCGTATTTTCAATCAAATATTAAACGGCTATTGTATTTAAGTGGCTACGCTACGGTAGGTTTAGAAGATTTTAGTTTTGAGATTGACGATAAAGGATTGCCTTTTTGGGTAGTGACTACATTCAAAAAAGAAATTGGTTTCAGCGGAGACGAAGCAACAGGAATTGTTCTAATCAATGCACAAACAGGCCAAATGAAAGAATATTCGATTGCAAACACACCTAAATGGGTAGACCGCATTCAACCGATTAAATTTATAGAAGAACAGTTAAACGATTGGGGAGAATACGTGCAGGGATATTGGAATTTTTCTAATGAAAATAAACTTCAAATTACCGAAGGATTGACTTTAGTATATGGCAACGACAACAGATCATATTGGTACACAGGATTAACCTCTGTAGGAAAAGATGAATCTGCGGTAGGATTTGTGTTAGTAGATACGCGAACAAAAGAAGCTACTTTTTACAAACAAGGTGGCGCTACAGAATATGCTGCTCAAAGTTCAGCACAGGGTAAAGTACAAGAGAAAGGATATCAAGCTTCGTTGCCTATTCCGTACAATATCAATAATATTCCAACGTATGTGATGACCTTAAAAGATAAAGGGGGACTAGTAAAGATGTTTGCTATGGTTGCCATATCTGATTATACTATTGTGGGAGTAGGGAATACCATGCGTGAGGCATTAACATCGTATAAAAATGTCTACAATATGTCAGATAATAAGGTAAATCCAAATAGTGTTTCTAATAGAAAAGTGCTAACAACAGTGATTACTAGAATCCAAAATGACGTTAAAAATGGCAATAGTTTTTATTACTTTAAAGTAAAAGACTACCCTAACATCTTTGTGGGATCTTCTCAAATATCGAGTCAGTTACCAGTTACAATGATAGGAGATCATGTAACACTATCTTTTGATGTAGATATGGAAGCCGTTATTGATGTTTCATCGTTTCAAAATTTAGACTTAAAAGATAAATAAAAATAGAATTTGCTTAACAATAAAAAGGCTGACACTAATATATATTAGGAGTCAGCCTTTTTTATTAATTTTAGCAGTATAGCGTTTGCTTCTACAGCGCTTTTACGTTAATGGGTAATTATTTTAATAGTAAAGTAGTTGTTACAATACATCCTTAAAATTAGCATTTTTATCAAAAACATGTGCTACAAAAGGACAAGATGGAACAATAGTGATGCCTTCTTTTCGGGCATAAGAAACAGCTTCTATAACCATTTCTTTTCCTAATCCTTTTCCTGTTTCATCATCTGTAAACTCTGTATGGTCAATGGTTATTTGCTTAGAGCCAGTATGTCTAAAGATCATTTTGCCTACTAGTTCACCATTGTTTTCGATGTAAAAAACACCTTCTTTTTCGTTATTTTCTAATTGCACTTTTTTACTCATCGTCTTTTTGTTTTTAGTTAGTATTGCATGGGAACTTCCATTAGCAATAGTTCAACATCTGAATTCATTTTTAATTCTAATGTTGTCGTGTTCCAAATTCCAAAACCATCTCGAGTATCTAATTCTTGACCGTTAATGGTTAATTGTCCCGAAAGGACAAAAGCATAAACGCCGTTACCTTCTTTCTTAATGTGGTAGTCAATACTAGTGTCTTTCTCTAATTTTCCCAAATGAAACCAAGCATCTTGATGAATCCATACGCCTTCGTCCTCTGGATTAGGAGATAGAATTTGTTGTAATTTATTGTGTCGATCCGCCTTATTCAACGTTATTTGTTGGTAGCGAGGCGTTACATTTTTCTTGTTGGGGAAAACCCAAATCTGCAATAATTTTGTTCTTTGATCATCGTTAGGGTTAAACTCACTGTGTTTGACTCCAGTTCCCGCGCTCATCACCTGTATATCGCCATTTTTAATAGTCTCCGTATTCCCCATACTATCCTTGTGTGCTAGATCGCCTTCAAGCGGAATCGTTAGGATCTCCATATTATCGTGCGGATGTGTACCAAAACCCATTCCCGCCGCAATAGTATCGTCATTCAAAACACGAAGTGCACCAAATTGTACTCTTTCTGGATTGTACCAACTACCAAAACTAAAGCTGTGGTAAGCATTTAACCATCCATGATCTGCGTGTCCTCTAGTAGTTGCTTTGTGTAATACAGTATTTTCCATGTTTATAAATTTAGTGATTTATGTTCTACAAATTTACGCACTAAGCAATCAATAGACACTTAACCTAGATTAAGAAATGGGCTGATGGGGTTTAGAGTGAACTATTCTTCTAAATCCATTTTTAATTGATCTTTTACCCATTTTTGCATCCAATTACTTTTAAAACGAAACCAATCTTCTCTATAGTCTGAATTATCAATACAAGTTTTAAAATTGGCAAAAGGTTTTCTCATCTCTAGAACGGTAATCAATTTGTCTTGAAACTTAGTATCTAGCGAAGTACTGTTTGCAAATTCTTGCATCATGCTGAAGGAATCATGACTTTCTGGCTTTTCAACTTCTAGGTAATTAGTAGCTTCATTTTCTAATTCTTCAATATCCTCTTGCCAGAACTCGGCGTTGACTTCATCTTCAAAGTCTAATTCAACTGGAAAAAAGAGTAGTTTGTTTGTTTTCGTATTGTGGTAACAGCGCATACCACAATCCATTTGCTCGGCTATTTCTTTTATTTGTGATTCACTTAAAATTTTCATAGTTTGTGGGTTTATGATTTCTAAAATTAATAAAAAAATAACCACAAACACCTCAGTAAACTGAGGTGTTTGTGGTTAGTAATAAGTGACTTCATATTTTAAATTCCGAAAAAAGTTTTAGAATTTAATGTGGTATGTTCAGCTACTTTATCTATTGTGATTCCTTTAAAGTGTGCAATTGTTTCGGCAATAAAAGGTAGAAAAGCAGGTTCACAACGGCGTTCGTGCTGTTTTTTTAAGAGGTTTTTAGTAACATTCTTGGGTAACATAAAGGGTGCATCGGTTTCAATCATTATTTTGTTTAGCGGGATGTATTGCAGCACTTCTTTTAAATGTTGAAAACGCCAAGTGTCTGATATTGCTCCGGTAAAACCAAGATAGAATCCGTTATCGAGATAAATTTTTGCTTCCTGCAAAGTTCCTGTAAAACAGTGTACGACTGCTTTGGGCAATTCGGGTAAATACTGGTTAGTAATACTTATAAATCGTGAAAAAGCGGCTCTTTCATGTAGGAATAATGGTTTCTGAGTTTCAATTGCTAATGCTAACTGCGCTTCATAACAGCTTTCTTGTATGTTTCTGGGCGAAAAATCCCGATCAAAATCGAGTCCACATTCCCCTACAGCAACTACTTGGGGTTGTAATAATAATTCCTTTAGCTTCGAAATACTTTGATTATCAAAATTTTTCGCTTCATGCGGATGGATTCCTGCCGTGGTGTATAAAGTATCTGGATGTTTTGTAGCAATTAATGCTGATTGCTCGCTGTTTTTTATACTTGTACCAGTGATTATCATTTTAGATACATTAGCTTTAACTGCGTCTTGTATGATGTTATCAATGTCGTTGTAGAATTGTTTATTAGTTAAATTAATTCCTATATCTATGTATGTTGTCATTGTCTTATCTAATGTAGGTATTGATTTAGATTCCGTTTTCGTTTATTATTGCATTATTTAGCATTATCAACTAATCTTATGAATTCAGATTTATATCCTTCATCATCATTTGAAGAACCTGACTTCGCTAATTTCTTGATGGATTCAACGGAGGTATTTGTAATTAATTTGGACTCTTTTAATTTTAAACCAAACCAAGCAACTGCAACACTGAATTTAAAATCAGCTGAGCTGCTTTGTAATCCTACTAATTTACTGTTGATAGTTTGAATCATTTCGATACTTTTTTCTCCATCGGGTTTTTTATATCTAAATTTTACGGTCGCTAGTTCATCATTATAATTGATAGTTTCTGTTTTTGTTTTTGAATATTTTAAAACATCAGGGATAAAACTACTTTTAACTCCTGTTGGTATGATCTCGTACAGTGCGGTTACGGTATGACCACTACCTAATTCACCAGCATCTACAGCATCATTCTTAAAATCTTCGGCTTTCAATCTTCGATTTTCATATCCTATCAATCGATAAGCTTGTACATGTTTAGGGTTAAATTCTATTTGAATTTTTACATCTTTTGCAATAGCAAACATAGAACCTTTAAACTCTTTTCCTAAAAAACGATTGGCTTCCTGTATGTTGTCAATATATGCGTAATTACCATTTCCTTTATCAGCCAAAATTTCCATTTTACTGTCTTTATAGTTACCCATTCCGTAGCCTAAAACGGTTAAGAACACTCCTGATTTTCTTTTTTCTTCAATTAAATCTTCCATGTCGCTATCAGAAGAACTACCTACATTAAAATCACCATCGGTTGCCATTACAATTCTATTGTTTCCTTCTTTGATAAAGTTCTCTGCAGCTAATTTATAAGCTAGTTCAATTCCCTCACCTCCTGCAGTGCTTCCGCCTGCATCCAAGTTATCAAAGGCATCCATAATGGTTTCTTTTTTATCCCCAGATGTTGGAGGTAAGACAACACCAGCTGATCCAGCGTAGACCACAATAGCTACCTTATCTTTAGGTCTCAGTTCTTGGACCAAAATTCGCATTGATTCTTTCAATAAAGGCAGTTTATTATCCTCACTCATAGATCCCGAAACATCAATTAGAAACACTAAGTTGGATGCAGGCAAATTAGTCATAGGGATGTTTTTTCCTTGTAAGCCAATTTTTAATAATTTATGGTTTTCATTCCAAGGACAGTCACTGTATTCTGTATTGATTGAGAAAGGGTTTTTTTCGTTAGGTTGCGGGTAGTCATATTTAAAAAAGTTTATCATCTCTTCTACTCGAACAGCATCAGTAGGGACTTTTTGTCCATTATTTATAAAACGACGAATGTTTGTATAAGAAGCATTGTCTACATCAATAGAAAAAGTAGAAAGTGGGGCCGTTTTAGGAGACTCAAAGGAACTTTCTTCAGTCTCTGCGTAACTTTCACTGTTAGGTTCATCAATAGCTATCTCGTCATATTCTGCGGGTGCTGATATTGTAATTGAATCCATTTCTTGAATGTCATTCTTTTGTTTACAATTAGTTAAAAGGAGTAATGAAAAGGATATAATAATAAAATGTTTTTGTGTCATTATAAATGTTTTAAAAATTAAAAAGAATGTTTTTTTTTTGTATAGTATTTATGTATTCAAGGGGTTTTAAATGATAAAATTATCCCTTCTTTTTTTATTGGGTTATAGCTTTCTTAACCTTTTCTTTTGTTTGTTCGGACTATTAATTTGAAATAAAATTCAAAATTGTTTTTGTTTAAAGGTTTTTTTAAATTAAAATTTTTATGTATTTTTTGAATAGTTGCACTAGGTTCGTTTATTGAACGATTTAGTATCAAATTAACAAAAAATAAACCACAAATAATTCAAGTGACTGAAAAATTTGTAGTTATAAAAGAGAACTGTTTTTATAAGTTAAAAGAGTATTCTTATGATTTATGCATCTAGGAATTGGATCGTTTTATAAATTGTTTAAGTATAATTAAATTCTTTTTTTAAATTAAGTAGTGTAATATAAAAAAATGCAGCTATTTTATCTAAAAGTTTTCCAAATGTCTAAAATCTAATGATTCTAGAAACATGGTAATTGTGTAAACTTAAATTGAATTTACACAACTGATTTATGACTGTTATCAACTACTTTTGTTGATTATAATAATTTAAAATAGCTAGCATGCCGCAATTATACAAAGTCATTCTATTTATGTTTATGGTTTCTTCAACTGCTTTCTCACAAATCGATTTTGATAATGTGATTATTAGAAAAAACATATCGCAACAATGGGAATTAGACAGTATTGATAAGCAAGGAACTTTTAGGCTAGTTTCCTACCGTCCTATATATTTTGCTGCTGCGCGCTGGTCGAGCAAGAAAAATGAAGCGCCATTTGACGAAAGCGGTGAATTTGCTACTAAAGACAAAAATATTTTTAATAATATTGAAGCCAAATTTCAAATCAGTTTTAAGACTAAAGTGATGCAAGGTGTTTTCTTTGGAACTGGTGATTTGTGGGTGGGATATACTCAAAAAGCACACTGGCAGATCTACAATAAAAAACTATCAAGAGCTTTTAGAGAGCTTAATTACGAACCTGAAATTATCTTGAATTTTCCAATGGATATTAATGTCTTTAAAGGAAAAATCAGGACTTTTGGAGTTATACTAAACCATCAATCTAATGGAAAAGACATTCCTACATCAAGAAGTTGGAACAGAATTGTATTTAATATAGGCTACGAATATAATAATTGGAATATAAATTTCAGACCTTGGTATCGTTTACCTGACACTGAAGACGAAAACCCAAATATCACCAAATATGTTGGTGATGCTGAATTAGAAATAGGAACCCATTTTGGTCGACATGAGTTTTATACACTCATAAATCACTCCTTTAGCACTTTCGAAAAAGGAAATATTCAACTTAATTACGTTTTTCCAATTCACGGTCACTTAAGAGGGCATGCGCAATTTTTTCAAGGTTATGGCGAAACTTTAATCGATTATAACATACAACAAACTACTCTTGGGATTGGAGTTTCATTTGCGAATTGGTAGAGAGTAGTTTGAACACAACACCAATGCTATATTTGATAT
The DNA here is from genome assembly GCF_013294005.1 of Flavobacterium gelidicaeli. GTDB lineage: Bacteria > Bacteroidota > Bacteroidia > Flavobacteriales > Flavobacteriaceae > Flavobacterium. The sequence continues at coordinate 266,421 of NZ_JABSNK010000001.1, read as the reverse complement.
AGTTTTTTTTAATTACATATTTGGCTAGGTATGATTAACGTTTTGTGTGTGATTGTGTGAAATTACTTCTCATCTACAAAGCTTATTTTCTTGCTATTTACATGAGATTATATTCTTGTTGTATCTATTGATCGATAATAACCTTTATTATAGAGGTGAATTGTATACTGTTATTTTTTATAAAAATGTCTTTCTTGACATTTTCAGGTGATTTAAAACGCTCTGTATTTTTTATTGCACTTATCGTAACTTACAATTATTACATTTATCAATTGTATCTAGACTGCGCTTGGTTTTATAAATCAGGTTGTATTGGGTTTATTTTTAGTACAATACGGATCACTATGTGTAACTACTTCCGCAATAATCGCGCTTTCATTTTGCTAAAAAACTCTGGAGTTACCCCCTATATAGGAGGCGATTTGTTTTTGAGGCACTTTTTGAATTAGTGTTGGGTATTTGCCGCAAAATTTCTCAAAACGTTCTTCAGCGGATAAGCTAAGGTTATCCATAAGGCGCTCTTGGTTGGCTACTAATGAATTCTCAATTAGGATTCTGAAAAAGCGTTCTAGTTTGGGTATTTCACTATATAAAAGTTCTTGGTTTTCTTTTGATAAAAAAACAACTTCGGCATCTTCGAGAACTTCTATAAAAAGATTTCCCGGTTTTTGTGAAAGCAAACTATACATGTCACCAATCCAATATCCCTTAGTGGCAAAGTTCAGGACGTGTTCGACGATATGGTCATTAATATTGAAACTTCTTAAAATCCCCGAATTCACAAAATAAGAGTATTTGCAAATATTGCCAGAGTTTAGCAAAATACTTTTGGCTTTGTACTGTTGTGTACTTACTTTTGATAAAAACAGCAATTGTTCCTCAGGTGAAAGCATGATGTGTTTTGCAATATTTTGAAGTATTAACTGCATTACTTTTGCTCTTCAGGAAGTAATTTAAAATACGAAACCTTATAACGATTATTAACTATTTCCCCCGTTACTTCAGCTTTTCGAACTGCTTCACAAAAACCATCGGCTCCATGCGCATCACCGTGCTCGTCAATAGAAGTTCCGTCAACAAAGTAGGCTTTTCCATCAATTCTTACTGCAAGATCACAGCTTTTTCCTTTTAACCCAAATTGACATTCACCACATGAGGCTTCTACGATTTGTGTTTTTTGAGCTGCTTTTTTTTCTTGTGCTGATAATGATAATGCAGCAAATAGTAAACCACTTAAAAATAAGTTTTTCATCTTTTTATTTTATAAATACGAAAATAAGTATTTTATTTCGAATTCAGGAAAGCAAGATAAAAACTTGTGGTTTTATTTGTGAAATTAGGCTAATAAAAAGATTAATAGTGAATTACATAGCGTAATTTTTAAACATATATATCCACAGCAATCGTGAAAACCGAATGTTAAAAGAAGCCATTGCAATTATTACAAAAGCAATTATAGGAATAATTCTTAAGTCGAATGCTACGGGAAAGAAAAACTGAGCGATTACATAAGTTGCGATGGCTTGAGCTACGGTTAGTCCATAGTTTACATACATTGCGCCAAAGAAGTAACCAGGTTCTTTCTCGAATTTGTAGTTGCAATGAGAGCAGCTTGCATTCATTTTAGGAAATCCAATATTAAAGAAAATACTTTTTTCATTAAAAACTTTTCCTTCATGACATTGGGGGCATTCATTATTTAGGATGTGAACAAGTGTATTTGCCATTTTAATTTTTTTTTCAAAGGTATTCTATCATTCTCTTCTAGGTATTTTATATCTTCGCTAATTATAGCATAATAAAGACATTTTTACATTATGAAAAAGTATCCTGTTTACAATATTCAGCATTTTAACTGTAACTTGATTAATAGTGATTTTTACATTAATACATTCCAAAATCATTTGGTTACTCATAGTTTTGTAGAAAAGCCACACCGTCATGATTTTTATGTTTTGGCTTTCTTTACTGTTGGTTCTGGGACTCATGAGGTGGATTTTGATAAGTTTAATGTGCATCCAGCAAGCGTTTTTGTCTTGCAGCCCGGACAAATGCACCATTGGGATTTGTCAGAGGATGTTGATGGATATGTGGTGTTTTATTCTCAGGAAATGTATAATTTGTATTTTGGACAAAAAGACATTGATAGTTTTCCATTTTACTTTTCGGTGAATGCAAAATCAGAGATTATTTTAAGCAAGGAGGAGTCGGCTGTTTTACAACCGTTGTTTCAAATGATGCTTGATGAAGCGGGTGATAACAAGATTTTTAAGCAGGATAAAATTCTTAACTTACTGGATATTATTCATATTGAACTTGCAAGGAAATACAATGAAACGGCAGTGCCTGAAATTCATTCCTATAATAGTAAAATTAAGCATTTTGCGCAATTGCTAGAAGCTAAATTTATTACGGAGAAAGCAGCTTCATTTTATGCTGACGCGCTTAGTATTACTTTAAAACACTTGAACAGAATTTGTAATGAGATGTTACAAAAGACCACTACTCAGGTTATTACAGAACGCATTATTCTAGAATCAAAACGAATGTTGATGGATAAGAATTTAACGGTAAACGAAATAGCAACCAAATTGGGCTATGATGATTACTCTTATTTTATGCGGTTGTTTAAAAAAAATACAGGAATGACACCAAAGATGTTTAGATTGTCAAAACAGTGATTTACGAGTGAACTTTAAGTAAAGCTGCAGCTTGTATTGCTCTTTCAGTAATTTCTTCAATAGGAGTTTCTAAGGTGTCGTTTGTTAAGGCAACTGCCATGCGGCGGTAGGGACGTGAGCTTGGTTTTCCAAATATTCTAAAGTCGGTTTTGGGTAAAGCAGCTATTTTTTCTAGTCCAGTGAATGTTGGGTTGATACTATTTTGGGAAGCTAATACAACTGCACTCGCTCCCGCTTTTTCTAGAGTTATGCTACAAATAGGTAAACTCAATATCGCTCTTAGGTGCAATTCGAATTCGTTGAAGTTTTGTGTTCCGGCTAGCGTTACCATTCCAGTATCGTGCGGTCGAGGTGAAAGCTCCGAGAAATAAACACCATCATTAGCCAAGAAAAATTCGACTCCAAAGAGTCCTGCGCCACCTAAGGCTTCAGTTACTTTTTCGGCCATGTCTTGTGCTTCGTATAAATCCTGGTCGGATATTCTGGCGGGTTGCCAACTTTCTTGATAATCTCCGCGTTCTTGACGATGACCTATGGGTGCACAAAACAAAGTTGGGTTGTTATTTTGAGAAACAGTTAGCAAAGTAATCTCCGAATTGAATTTGACGAAAGCTTCTACAATGACTTCTACCACATCACCCCGCGAACCTTCCACGGCGTATTGCCACGCTTTCTCGATATCGTCAGTTGTTTTTATAGTTGATTGCCCTTTTCCAGATGACGACATTAAGGGTTTTACCACGCAAGGCATTCCTACGGCTTCTACTCCTTTTTGTAATTCCAAGGCAGTGGTGGCGTAGCGATAAGCTGCCGTTTTTAACCCCAGTTCTTTGGAGGCTAAATCCCGGATTGCTTTTCTATTCATGGTAAAGTTGGCCGCTTTCGCAGATGGGACTACGATAATCCCTTGTTTTTCGTAATCATAGAAACGTTCCGTGCGAATGGCTTCTATTTCAGGAACGATAAAATCAGGTTTGTGTTTTGCTACGATGCGGTCAAGTTCTGTTCCATCGAGCATATTGATAACTTCAAATCCATGAGCTACTTGCATGGCAGGTGCGTTTTTATAGCTGTCAACAGCAATTACGGTTTGCCCGATGCGTTGCGCAGCAATTACAAATTCTTTTCCTAATTCACCTGAACCTAGCAATAGTATTTTCATTTTTTTGTTGTCTTTATTGGATTGTAAAAATACTGATTTGAATTTTTGTGACCGCAAATTTATTAATTATTTTGAATAGAAATTCTTGCTTTTATGTTGATTATTTTACTACTATTCCATAAAAGTTATTTGCAGTATAGGTTTTGCGTAAGGGATAGAGGCGGCATCCTCGTAGTGCAACGAAGAGATATAGCCGAAAGCCCGACCAATGCTGAAACGCTAGTGGAAGCATGGTTACGCCCAAGTTATTTTCATGTATAAAAAAGGTTTCAAATTAAATATAAATGACCTTTTTACATTAATTAGTCATGAAAAAACAATACTCTTTAAGTAATTACGTATTAATTTTTTAGAAATAAAAATAAAGTAATAAGTGATAATTGTGTATTTTCGGTAAAAATTTGAATACTATATTGTCAATTGGTATTCCTGATTAGGAATTTAAAGCTGCTGTATAGTTTTCAAAAAAATATAAATAAATTAAATTTTAATAAAAATGGTTTTAATTTTGGTAGCTATTTTAGTGCTTTTTATTGTGTTGATAGGGTTTTTAATTATGCTCTATAATGGTTTTGTAGCCAAAAGGAATATGGTTGAGGAAGCGTTGAGTGGAATTGATGTGATATTGAAAAAACGGTTTGATTTGATTCCGAATTTAATTGAAACAATCAAAGGATATGCGACACACGAAAAGGAAACTTTGACTGAAATTGTGGCTTTACGCAATCAAGCTGTTGCAGCAGGTAATGGAGATCAAAAAATGCAATTGGACGCTAACTTAACTCAAGCAGTTACTAAGATTTTTGCATTGGCAGAAAATTATCCTGATTTGAAAGCGAATACCAATTTCCAGAGTTTACAAACTGATTTATTGAGTTTAGAGACCGATATTGAGCGCTCTAAAAGATACTATAACGGTACGGTGAGAGATTACAATATTGCAGTGCAAAGTTTTCCGGGAGTAGTAATTGCAAATGCTTTTGGTTTTGCTAAAAAAGAGTTTTTAGTCTTAGCAGATGCTACACAAAGGGAAACATCTAAAGTTCAGTTTTAATTATGGGAATGATGCAAGTAAAGAAAATAGTAGCTTTTATAAGTTTGTTGTTCTTTTTTTATGGGAATGCCCAAGAAAAGATCATTCGTTTTGATGCAAAAATTCAAATCCAACATTCTGGAATTATTCAGGTAACTGAAAGTATCCAAATTAAAGCAGAAGGAAATCAATTTAAGCATGGGTTGCTGAGGGTTTTGCCATTAAATAGGAAAGATAAAGATGGTAATGAAATTGATTTAGGATATGAGATTAATTCCATTAAAAAGGACGGAATCAAAGAGCCGTATTTCACAAAAGAGGAAGATGATTTTTATAAAATTTACATAGGTAGTAAAGATAGGGATCTAGATGTAGGTACCTATACGTATCAAATCACTTATAGTTTGCCCTATCAAATAGGGTATTTTGATGATTATGATGAATTGTATTGGAACGTGACAGGAAACGACTGGCAGTTTTCAATTGATCATGCTGCATGCGAGATTTATTTACCTAAAGAAAATGCCGAATTCAAAAGTTTGTATAGTTACAGTGGTTCAGATGGTGCTAAAGGTTCAAATGCAACTAATCGTTTAATTAATAATAAGACTGTAGCCAGTTTTTCAATTGACGGTTTGCGCCCTTATGAAGGGTTGACTGTTGCAGCTTCCTTTGATAAAGAGTTGGTTTTGCCTCCTAGTACGCTTGAGAAATCAGCTTCATTTTATAAACAAATAAAGGAAATGTTGTGGTCTGTAGTTTTTGGAATAGCGGCATTGTTTTTTTGTTTTTACCAAAGATTTGGAAAAAAACGCAATCGTTCAAGCGCTATTATTCCTGAGTTCAGACCTCCGTTTGCCTGGTCTCCGGCTATTGTAGGCTATGTGTATAATAATGGACTTAATGATGAAGTGTATATGGCATCAGTCATAAATACAGCTGTCAAAGGTGTAATTAAAATTAATGAAACTATTGATGAAGGTGTTTTTACAAACAGTAAAATATATGAGATTGAAGTTTTAAACAAAACGCCTAGTAATTTAAGTGACGAGGAGCAAGCTTTTTTTAAACCTCTTGCTGATCGAGTGCGTATTTTAGTGAGTATGACCTCGTACAAAATATTTGAAAAGGCTTATAATGGATGGCAAAATAGGGTTACTAAACAAATTAAAATTGAATCTTATCACGTAAGCACGTCTCGGAAAAAGTGGCTGGGTTTTTTATTACTTGTAAATATAGGTTTGATTTTTTTACTACTGAGTAGAACAAAAGGCTATGTTAATTATGGTTTTTTAATACCTTCAATAGCAGGATCAATAGCAATAGTATTATGGCTTAGAAAGAAAATAGAGCATTTAGGATTAATTATCCTTAGGGGGCTGTTGTGCTTTTTCTGGGTAATACCTACTGTATTTATTTATATTTTCTCTTTGTTTTCGGCTACTTGGATGCAATTAGGAGTTCAGGCAGTTATTATATTGGCTTATGTTGTTTATGTTTTTAGTATCGAAAAACACACTCAAATAGGTTTAGAGGCAATGGAAAGGATAGAAGGTTTTAAAATGTATCTTGAAACTGCTGAAAAAGACCGCATGAATATGCTTAACCCACCAGAGCAAACTCCCGAATTATTTGAAGAGTTATTACCTTATGCTATTGCACTAGATGTAGATGTGGCTTGGGGCAAACAATTTGAAACCGTACTTGAGTTGGCGAAATATGATCCAGCGTGGTATTCAGGCAATGAAGGTTTTTATATCGCATCTAGTGGTTTTGTATCTAGTTTTGGAAAATCAGTAAGCGCGTCTAAAGTAGATCCTTCACCACCAAGTAGTTCTAGTAGTAGAAGTAGTAGCAGTGGAAGCAGCGGTAGCTGGAGTAGTGGAAGTTCAGGTGGTGGAAGCTCTGGCGGCGGCGGTGGCGGCGGTGGTGGCGGTGGCTGGTAACAGTTATTGCTTTTTTAAAAATTTTAAAACAAAAAATAACACCAAATGATATAAACAAAAAAAACACCTCAAGAACATTTCCTGAGGTGTTTTTTTGTGCAAAATGGTTAAGCAATGGCTTAACTATTTAAGTTTAATTTCATCAAAATAGCTTTGATACTATTTAACTGTTTTGAAATAACGGCAATTTGGCTTTGTTCTAATTCTTCTTTTTTCAATGCCATTTCGTATTTTTCAATCGCTGCTTCTTCACCAGTGATACAGGCGTTTACAATAGCTTCAGTATCGCCACTTGTGAATGAAGATTTGATATCGATCCAAGCGCGGTGAATTGCTCCTAATGCTCCACCACCAGAAGTATCAGTAGATTTTCCTAATTTGTTAATTTCGTCTTGTAATTCTACGATAAATAAAGCGCGTTCACGAGCATATTGTGTAAAGTCGGTTTTCATAGCTGTATTTTCTACATGCTCCGCAGCATTAGTGTACCCTAATTTTCCATCTTCAAGAATTGCAATTAATCCGTCTAACGTATTTACAATCTCTTCTCTTTTTTCATCTGTATTTATCATGATGTTTGTTTTTTAGTTAATATTATAATACAAAGATGGGAAGAGAATGCTGCGTTTGTCTTACAATATTTTCATTGGTTTTTATAAAATTTTACGAAATGGTGTTTAAGATGTTTTTTAAATTAACAGTTGATAAGTATTTGTTTTCATAAAAAATTATTATGTGAATTATTTAAAATGGATGATCAGTTCAATGCTTGTTTTTTAAATAAATAGGTATTATAATTTTAGTTATCGATTTTTCTTAATAATTTTTTATTTTTAATTACGTTTGTAATAATAAAAAAAATAAAAATGAAAAAAATTGTAGCACTTTTAATTATGCTTAGTACTTCATTAGCATATTCTCAAATAATAATTAGGTTTGGTTTAGGGGAACAAGATGGTAATGGAATTATTTTTAAAAAGAACAAGGAACAAATAGAGGGTGAGGTACATTTTCCGAAACTTTCAGATAATAAAGTTAAAATTAAAGTTGGTAATCAGAATGAAAAAATAATGAGTGCTGATATTGATTCAATACAAATTCTTGATGCGAAAAAAAAATTGGCTTATACTTTTGTTTGGGTAAAAACTAAAGAATTTAAATCAAAGGGAACGGATTTTAAAATTAAAGAGGAAGGATGGATATTATTAATGAAAAAAGGGAAGCTTTCACTTTATATTGGAGGAGATGAATATGGAGTAAAAAAAGATTCAATGAGAGTTTTTAGTGCAATAAAAATTTATTTAAAAAAGAAAGAAGAGGATTATCCTATATGGGTATCAATGGCTATACCAGATTATTCAAGTTATGGAGGAGTAAATTCAATTTTTAAGATGTACGGGCCGTACTATTTTAAAGATAATCCAGAAATTGTGAAAAAAATTAAAAATAAAGAATACAAATCTAAAGATATTGAAGAAGTAGTTGATTATTATAATTTAAAAGTAAAGTAATTGCAGTAAAAAAAGACATCAAAAGCATAAATAAAAAAAAGCTATAGTTTGGGTTAATTAAAGTTAATTAATTTAAATACTAAGATTATCAACAGTATTAGAAAAAAAGAATAAGGCGTTTGTAATTTTTGAATAATGAAAAAATATATATTATTTAGTTTTTTGTTGATTACAGGAAGTATGTCTTCTCAGGCTTGGGATGATGTTTTTGACTCTAAATATTCAGTTGGTATATCGTTTCAAAATAAAGGTAAAGGAGTTGAATTTGGGTATGATGTTGGAGTTTTAGACTATTTATCAGTGGAGCTGCTTTTGGATATGTTTTTCAAACAGAAGAATTGCCTGCTATTTATGACTATTGGGGGCAAAATAGTATTGATGGTAATAATGCTGGTAGTTTTGAAAAAATTAATATGACAGTTTCTGTAGATCTACATTTAACGCCTTTGTTTAAAATGGATGGGGAGTCAATTGATATGTATGTTGGTGTTTTAGGTGGTAGTAATGGTGTAGGTGGGGAAGCTGGATTTTAATATTTTTTTACAGATAATTTAGGTGTTTACTTTAAGTGGTATTATCCAATTGTAGCTGATAAGTTATTTATTGATAAATCAGTGACAAAAGTATATTATGATTTCTATTTAAAACCTAGTGTTAATATAGGTGTTTCTTTTAGTTTGTAGTAAAAGGCATTACTATATTTATGCTATTAATTAAGTGTGTTTTGCGTGAGGGATAACAGTGAAAATCCTTTTTATTAGGAGTGATAGTCGAATAAAAAAAGATTGTAAAGCGGGTCAATCCAAAAAAAATACCTCAAGTAAAATTCCTGAGGTATTTAGTATATGTAAAAGTTGGTTTGTAAACTTTTCAGATTATAATTATTGAGCCAAAGCAGCTTTAATTCTTTTTAAAGCTTCTTTTAATATGTCATCACTTGTCGCATATGAAAAACGAATACAATCAGGGTTTCCAAAAGCGTCACCTGTAACTGTAGCTACGTTAGCTTCTGCCAAAAGGTACATAGACAAATCCATTGCGTTTTTGATTTCAGTTCCTCTTAATGTTTTTCCGAAGAAAGAAGATACGTCTGGAAAAACGTAAAAAGCTCCTTCTGGAACGTTTATTTTTACTCCTGGAATTTCTTTTAATAAACCTACTACTAAATCTCTACGAGAATGGAAGGCGTCAACCATGTGTTTCAATACAGATGGATCTGCGTCTACAGCAGTAATTGTAGCGCGTTGTGCGATAGAATTAGCTCCTGAAGTTACTTGACCTTGAATTTTAGTACACGCTTTTGCAATGAATTCAGGTCCTCCAATATAACCAATTCGGTACCCTGTCATTGCAAATGCTTTTGCAACTCCGTTTACAGTTATGGTTTTATCAAACATTCCTGGGATTGATGCAATACTGCAAAAAGTTCCCGAAAAGTTGATATGTTCATAGATTTCATCAGCAACAACGTAAACATGTGGGTGCTTTTCTAATACTGCCGCTAGAGCAGTTAATTCTTCTCTATTGTAAACTGATCCTGATGGGTTACAAGGGGAAGAGAACCACATCATTTTAGTTTTTGGTGTGATTGCAGCTTCTAACTGTGCAGGTGTGATTTTAAAATCAGTGTCTATTGATGTAGGAACTTCTACAGGAACACCTCCAGAAAGTTTTACAATTTCAAAATAAGAAACCCAGTAAGGTGCTGGCAAAATAACCTCGTCACCATCGTTTAGCATTACTTGCGCAATGTTGTATAAGGATTGTTTTGCTCCTGTTGAAACTACAATTTGTGATGGTTTGTAATCTAGGTTATTGTCTCTTTTAAATTTTCGGCAAATTGCTTCTTTCAAGTCTCCGTATCCTTCTACTGGTGAATAAGTACTGTAATTGTCGTCAATTGCTTGTTTTGCTGCTTCTTTGATGAAGTCAGGTGTATTAAAGTCAGGTTCTCCTAAACTTAAACTGATGATGTCTTTTCCTTGTGCTTTTAATTCTCTAGCTAAAGCAGCCATCGCTAATGTTTGTGAAGTCGCTAAATTGTTAATTCTGTCTGAAAGTGGGTTCATTATTAGTTGAATTGTTTCCCTAAATAATAGTTTTTAAGGGGTAGTTATTGATTAGTTCTTAGTTTTATAGATATAATTTAAAATTTCAAGAAGCCCTTAAGTTATATTAACTCTGGTTTCATTCCTAAATCTTTTAAATGCTTAAAGTGAGCAATTACGGCACTACGCATTGTTTTATATTCGTAATAAGGAAGGTTGCACTCTTGCGCTGTTTCCTTAACGATTCTTGCAATTTTACCATAATGAACATGACTAATGTTCGGGAAAATATGGTGTTCTATTTGGTGATTTAATCCTCCGGTATACCAGTTTATAATAGCATTTTTTGGAGCGAAATTAGTTGTTGTGAACAATTGGTGAATTGCCCAAGTATTGTCCATTTCTCCTAATTCATTTGGTGAAGGATTTGTAGTTTCTTCAACGACATGCGCTAATTGGAAAACTACACTCAAAATTAATCCAGCTGTATAATGCATAATGAAAAAACCAATAAGTACTTTCCACCATGTAATTCCAATAACTATAGGCAATACAATCCAGATCGAAACGTAAATTAGTTTTGTAATAATTAAAGTTGTCCAAAGAATTTTTGGGCTTTTAGCTTCACCATAGGATAGTTTTCTTTTTAGGTAACTTTTCATTTGCTTAAAATCAGTGGTAATAGCCCAGTTGAATGTTAACAAACCGTATAAGAAAACCGAATAATATTGTTGGAAACGGTGAAAACTATGCCATTTTGCGTCCTTTGTAAAACGGATAATTCTACCAGCATCAAGATCCTCATCATGTCCAGGGATATTGGTATAGGTGTGGTGCAATACATTATGTTGTACTTGCCAGTTATAAACGTTTCCAGCAAGAACATAAATGGTTCCTCCCATGAATTTGTTGACCCAGCTTTTATTAGAATAAGAACCGTGGTTTCCGTCATGCATTACATTCATTCCTACGCCAGCCATTCCTATTCCCATAACAATGGTTAGTAAAAGATGCGCCCAAAAAGGCATATCAAGTGTAAGGATTAAAAAATAAGGCGCTAGAAAAACAGCAAATAAGATTATGGTTTTTAAGTATAATCTCCAGTTTCCTGTCTTTTTTATATTATTTTCTTTGAAGTAGTTGTTAACCCGTGAGTTAAGTGTTCTGAAAAACTTCAGTTTGTCTTGCTTAGCAAATGTAGGTGCAGTATTAATCATATGTAATTGTAATAAGTTCCAAAGATAATTATTAAAATTTTCAACTCTGCAAAATTGAGTTAAATATTTAAGGCTTAAAAAGAGTACTTTTGTTAAAAAAATAGAACGATGGACGAGATTTTGAAGTATTTTCCTAATTTGACTGATATTCAAAAAGAGCAATTCGCAAAATTGGACTTTTTATACCACGATTGGAACGAAAAAATAAATGTCATTTCTAGAAAAGATATTGACGCTTTATACACAAAACATATTTTGCATTCATTAGGAATTGCTAAAATCATGAAATTTGAACCTGGGACTTATGTCCTTGACGTAGGTACAGGTGGTGGGTTTCCAGGAGTGCCTTTAGCAATCCTTTTTCCTGAGACTCGCTTTTACTTGATTGATGTTATTGCCAAAAAAATTAAAGTGGTACAAGGTGTTGTTGATGCTTTAGAATTAAAAAATGTAAAAGCTGAGCAAATGCGTGCCGAAAATGTAAAAGGTGATTTTGACTTTATTGTAAGTCGTGCCGTTACAAACATGCCGGATTTTGTTTCTTGGGTTAAAACCAAAATAAAAAAGCAGCAAAAACATGCGTTAAAAAACGGAATTTTATACCTTAAAGGTGGAGATCTAACCGAAGAGTTAGCCGCATTCCCTAAAGCAACAGAATACAATCTAGCCGACTTTTTTGAAGATGAATTCTTTGAAACTAAAAAAGTAGTGCATTTACCACTGAAGTTTGTGGTATAATGTTCGTACAGTCGTAAGACTGATGTTACGTAATGATATAAAGCAAAAAGCCGAATCTAAAATTATAGATTCGGCTTTTTTATGTTTTCATAAGTAGTAAAGCTTAGTAGCTTTGTCACTCAGAGACTTTGCAACTTAGAATATTATTCTCCCAAGAATGGGTATCTGTAATCTACTGGAGTTACAAATGTTTCTTTTATAGTTCTAGGAGAAGCCCAACGCAATAAGTTCAATGGAGAACCTGCTTTGTCGTTTGTTCCTGAAGCTCTTGCTCCACCAAATGGTTGTTGTCCTACAACGGCACCTGTTGGTTTATCGTTGATATAGAAGTTACCTGCAGCATTTTGTAATTTTACAGTTGCTACTTCAATTGCGTAACGATCGGTACTAAAAACGGCTCCTGTTAATGCATATTCAGAAGTTGAATCAACTAATTCTAAAGTTTCTTCCCATTTTGCATCTTCGTAAACGAAAATAGTCATCACAGGTCCGAATAATTCCGTTTCCATTGTTGAATAGTGAGGATTTGTAGTTACGATAACTGTAGGCTCAATAAAATACCCAACTGATTTGTCGTAGTTTCCTCCAACGATGATTTCAGCGTCAGTATCTTTTTTAGCTTGGTCAATAAAACTAGCTAGTTTGTCAAATGAACCTTCATGAATAACTGCAGTAACAAAATTACTAAAGTCTTCTGGAGAACCCATTTTCATTGATTTTACATCAGTGATGATTTGCTCTTTTACAGCTGGCCACATACTTTGTGGTACGTAAGCTCTTGAAGCTGCTGAACATTTTTGACCTTGAAATTCAAATGCACCACGTACAATTCCTGTAGAAACTTGTTTAGGGTTAGCGCTAGAGTGAGCGATGATAAAATCTTTTCCTCCAGTTTCTCCTACAATTCTTGGGTATGTTTTATAATGGTGAATGTTTGTTCCTATTTTTGCCCAGATATCTTTAAATACATGAGTCGAACCTGTAAAGTGTAGTCCTGCGAAGTCACGGCTTGCAAGAACGGTGTCAGTCACCATTAAAGCGTCTCCAAAAACTACGTTGATAACGCCATCAGGAACTCCCGCTTCTTTGAAAACTTCAATAATAATTTGAGCCGAGAATACTTGGCTATCACTTGGTTTCCATACCACAACGTTACCCATCATTGCAGCACTCGCTGGAAGATTAGCAGCAATTGCTGTAAAGTTAAAAGGTGTAATCGCATATACAAATCCTTCAAGAGGACGGTATTCTAGACGGTTCCACATATCTGATGTAGAAGAAGGTTGGTCTCCATATATTTGCGTCATGAACTCTACGTTAAAACGTAAAAAGTCAATTAACTCACAGGAAGCATCAATTTCTGCTTGGTGAATATTTTTAGATTGTGCGATCATTGTTGCAGCATTGATTCTAGCTCTATATGGTCCTGCGATCAATTCTGCTGCTTTTAAAAAGATAGCTGCTCTTTGTTCCCAAGCCATGTTTGCCCATGCTGTTCTAGATTCTAATGCGTTTGCAATAGCTTTTTCAACATGCGATTTCTCAGCAAGGTGGTACGTTCCTACAATATGCTTGTGGTCGTGAGGAGCCGTCATATTTTTAGTGTTTCCAGTTCTAATTTCTTCACTTCCGATGTATAACGGAACGTCAATTGTAGAATTCCACATCTTAGTGTAAGCTGCTTGTACAGCTGCTCTTTCAGGTGAATTTGGCGCGTACCCTTTTACTGGTTCATTTACCGCTTTTGGTACGTTAAAAAATCCTTTTAGCATGATATTTTGATTTGTTCATCTGCAAAAAAATAACAGACGAGATTAGACATTGTGATTAGACATAAATTCAGCAAAATATTGCGAAAAATTTATTGTGTAACAAAAGTACAAAGGATAATTTAAAAATAAGATAAATATACCCGAAGAATATGAAGTTATTTAGGTTAATTGACTTAATTTAAAGCAAAAGGAGCACAAAGTCTAAATGTTGGGATTAAAACTTTAAAAGTTTTCGTAGTTGTAAAGTTAATCATGTTGAAGTACCCTTTCATTGCTCCATAAGGAGATGATAGTAAACAACCAGAACTGTAAGTATGTAATTCTCCTGGTTTTAAAACAGGTTTTTTTCCAATGATTCCTTCACCATCAACAGTCTCAATATCATTAAGAGAATCATGAATTTCCCAATGACGCGAAGTAAGCTGTACCGAATCCTTACTATGATTTTCAATTGTAATCTCGTAACTAAAGGCAAAATGAATCTTGTAGTTCTTAAAGTAAGTGCCTTCAAAACTAGTTAAAACGGATATTTTTATGCCTCTTGTAATTTGAGAAACCATATAAATTAGGGTATGAGAGTATGTTATAACAACAAAAGTACAAAAAATTGATTTTGTTTTACTCTTTTTGAGTTAATATTTTAATTAACTATGTTTAAGGAACTTAACTCAGCTTTTCCTATTACTTGATCATAACGACCGCTACTTTCTTTGTAATACACTAATATAGTGTAATTGTTTTCTGTTTGATAAAAATTTCCGTCAATGGCATGTTCTAAGTCGATTGTACCTTTTTTGTCGGCAATGGTATATTCAAAATTGGTAAAGCCTTGTTTTATCAAAAGCGCTTTCTCGTAGATTCCTTTTTTTTCATTGTAGTCCATTTTGTTCTCGTCAGACATGCTGTAATTGCTGAACATTCCGGTAATGTAAATATCCTTGTCCAATCTAAATGAAGGTGCCGATAAGCTAAAATAAACCCATGCATAGTCGGCCTCAATCTCGTTGTCACTAGCATTAGTATTTTTGACTAAAAAGTTTCCGTTAACATCTTGTGAAAATGAATAAGGGAAAGTTGCTCTGGCGTTATTAGTGAATAAATGGCTTCCGTATATAGCAGTATTTGCATCTACATGAGCGACATTGTTTCCAGAAGTACGAATGTCTTTATTTTCGAAATATAAAAATTCATTTCCAGCCCAGAACTGTGTTTCTTTATCGTATTTGTAGATTAATTCATTTCCAATAGTATATTGCGGAACGATATTTTTAATGGCAGTATTAAATTTTCCATTTTGCAAAATGGCAACTTTCACATTCTTTAACGGGTTCTGGAAATTTAGCGTTGTTGAATTAAT
This sequence comes from Flavobacterium gelidicaeli, assembly GCF_013294005.1. Lineage (GTDB taxonomy): Bacteria > Bacteroidota > Bacteroidia > Flavobacteriales > Flavobacteriaceae > Flavobacterium. Next base: position 250,956 of record NZ_JABSNK010000001.1, on the reverse strand, counting down.
AGAGAACTCAATGTTTTGTTTGTAACTTAAATTATCAATTGTTCGTGCTCTTTTTATTTGCATAGGCACTTTAACTGATTCTTCGTAAAGAATGAATTTTCGAGTAAAAACAACTTCTTTAGCATCATTTAAAACCGTAATTATGTAATTGCCACTTAATTTAAGTTGTAAAGTATATTGATTGGGTATTGCTAATGTGTAATGGGAGTAAATTTGTAACGTATTAAAGGAATTGCTATAATTTTGAATTCTTTGGTTATCAAATCCTTCTAGGTATTCGTTTTTTGGAATCGCAGTAGGGATCCAGTTATAGTCACAGTGCACGATTTCATAATAATAATCGGCTTCATTTCCATATAAATCATCAAATTGTATTTGAAATCCAGTGCCCAATGGAAATATTGGAACCACATTTTGATTGTTTTGTACAAACGAAACTGTCTTGATGTTAAAAGGTGGAGCAACCTCATTTTGTACTTGTGAAAATAAGAGCTGTATTGTTGCTAAAAATGCTAATGTGACTATTTTTCTCATTGTAAATAAAGTGATTGATGGGCTAAATGTACTAATTAAATAACTATAAATTAGATTAACTGGTTTTAGGAAAGTTATTATTTAATGTAAGAAAAATGTTAAAATATACTTATTAATCCTCTTGTTTTTAATTTTTTATGATTAAGTTTATCTAAAATAAACAAAACCATATGAAACAATTTTCTAAAGTTACCCTTGGGTTAATACTTTGTTCTTCTGCAATGTTTGCACAAAATATTGATCTATCTAAAAAAATACCTGCTGATCCTTCAGTAAAAACAGGTGTTCTTGAAAACGGACTTACTTATTATATCAAGAAAAATGCCAAACCAGAGAATAAAGTTGATTTAAGATTAGTCATTAATGCAGGTTCTATACTAGAAAATGATGATCAAAGAGGATTAGCACATTTTATGGAGCACATGAATTTTAATGGTACCAAACGCTTTCCTAAAAATAAACTAGTAGATTACCTTCAAAGTATTGGAGTGAAATTTGGTCAGCATTTAAATGCTTACACGAGTTTTGACGAAACGGTATATTTTTTACCTATTCCATCTGATAGTCCAGAAAAACTAGAAAATGGATTTAATATTATTGAAGATTGGGCTTTCAATGCTGATTTAACTCCTGAAGAAATTGAAAAAGAAAGAGGAGTTGTACTTGAGGAATATCGTTTAGGACTTGGTGCTGATAAAAGAATGCTGGGGCGTTACCTGCCTAAAATGATGTATAATTCACATTATGCTGATCGTTTGCCAATTGGTGAAAAAGAAATTTTAGAAAAATTCAAATATGATAAAATTGTAAGTTTCTATAAAGATTGGTACCGTCCGGATTTGATAAGTGTTATCGTAGTTGGTGATATTGATGTTGCGGCAATGGAGAAAAAAATTAAAGAACATTTCTCTAAATATAAGAATCCTGCAAACGAAAAGGAACGTAAAATATTTGAAGTTCCTAATCACAAAGAAACCTTTGTTGCCGTTGAAAGTGACAAGGAAGCACCCTATACTTTAGTTCAATTAATGTATAAAGATTATGGAACGCCAAAAAAAATGAAAACAATTGGCGATTATAAAGATAACATGACCGAAGGTTTGTTTGCTACAATGATCAACAACAGGTTACAAGAATTAATTAACTCTTCTAAACCGCCTTTTACATATGGGTATTCTTATCATGGCGGAACTTATGCTAGAACTAAGGAAGCTTATCAATCTGTTGCGGTACCTCAAGAAGGTTCTCAACTAGAGGCATTAAAAGTTTTAGCGATCGAAAATGAACGTGCTAAGAAGTACGGATTTACCGAAGGAGAACTTGAAAGAGCGAAAGCAGAAGTATTTGCACAATATGAAAAACAATATAATGATCGCGATAAAACGGAATCAGATAATTATGTTTCGCAGTATCAATCTCAATTTCTAGAGCAAGTTCCAGCTCCTGGGATTGAGTGGGAGTACAAAACTACCAAAGAATTGTTGCCTTCTATCACATTAGCAGAGGTAAGCAAATACATGAAAGACTTGGTGAAAGAAGACAATAGAGTGGTAATTATTACAGGGCCTGAAAAAGAAGGTTTGGTAAAAGTGACAGAACAACAAGTTCTAGATGCATTAAAAATTAATGTTGCTGATATTACTCCGTACCAAGACTCCAAACAAGTGACTAGCTTGTTAAGAAATGAAGTGAAACCAGGAACTATTCTAAAAAAAGAATTTGATGCTAAAATAGGTACTACAACTTTGTTTCTATCTAATGGTGCTAAAGTGAAATACAAGAAAACCGACTTCAAGAATGACGAAATCTTAATGCAAGCAGTGAGTTTTGGTGGTAGCAATATGTATTCTAATGAGGAAGTAATAAAAACGAACTTTGCTAACGGTGCATTGAGTGAAGCAGGTTTTTCAGGTTTAAAATTAAACGATATAAATAAATTTATGTCGGGTAAAATTGCTTCGGTTAGTCCTTACATTGGTACAATTACGGAAGGATTAAACGGTAGTGCTACACCAAAAGATTTAGAATATTTATTCCAAAATGTGTACGCATATTTTACGGATTTAAACTTTGATCAAGAAGCTTTTGATAGCTTTAAGCAAAAACAGGCTGCTTTTTATAACAATATGGCTTCGCAACCGTCGTTTTTCTTTCAACAAGAATTGTACGCCTATTTATACAAAGAGGACCCTAGATTCAACGGAATTATTCCAACAGAAAAATCATGGGCACAAACGGATTATGCTTTAGCCTACAAAAAGTACAAAGAGCGTTTTGCTAATGCAGGTGATTTTGAATTCTTTTTCGTTGGAAATGTAGATGATAAAGTAATGGAAGAATTTGCTGCTAAATACATTGCTTCATTACCATCAACTGATAAAAAAGATGTAGCCAAAGATCTTGGGTATAGAATGATTAAAGGTGATTTGAAAAAAGTAATCAATAAAGGAACAGATCCTAAAAGTACGGTTTCGATTATGTTTTATGGAGATGCTGTTTACTCTGAAAAAGAGGCCTTGGCTATGCAAGCTTTAGGGGAGGTTTTGACCATTAAATTGATCGAAGAATTAAGAGAAAATGAAAGTGGTGTTTATGGAGTAAGTGCTCGTGGAAGTATGACTAAAGTGCCAAACGGTTCATTTAATTTTAGAATTGGTTTTCCTTGCGGACCTGAAAATGCAGAGAAATTAACCGCTTCTGCTTTGAGAGAATTGCAAAAAATGATCGACAAGGGTCCTGATGAAAAAGATGTTGCAAAGTTCAAGCAAGCAGAGTTGTTAGACTATAAAAAGGATATTAAGGAAAATAAATATTGGTTGAGTAATTTTACGCAGTCTTATATTGACGGAAAAAGTCCTAATAGAATTCTAGATGTTGAAGAAGCAATCAATAAGATTACTCCTAAAGATATCCAAGATGTTGCTAAAAAATACTTAACAAAAGATAAAATAGTTGCGGTGTTAATGCCAGAAACTCAAAAATAATAGTTTAGTTGTTTAATTGTCAATGCCCACTAAAATTAATTTTAGCGGGCATTTTTTATTCTAAAATATAACTCAAATTCGCCTCAATATCCGGACTCATACTATTGTCATCCAATAACGAATCAGAAAGTAGTTTTTTGGTTTCTTGTAATCGAATGATTTTTTCCTCTACTGTATTTTTGGATATGAATCGAATAACGTTCACTTTATTCAATTGACCAATGCGGTGCGCACGCCCAATTCCTTGCTTTTCAGCAAAAGGATTCCACCAAGGGTCTAGGAATAAAACATACGATGCTTTGGTGATATTTAAGCCAACGCCACCTGCTTTTAGCGAAATGAAAAAGACCAAAATATCCTCTTGTTCCTGAAAACGGTTTACGGCAATTTCACGATCTTTTTGATCGGTAGCACCCGTAAGTTCACAAAATTTAATTTTGTTTTCAATGCACCACTCTTTATAAAATCCTAAATTCGATACAAACGAGCTAAAGACAATCGTCTTCTGTTTGGACTGAATTAAAGTCGTCAAATAATCGGTTACTGCATTAAATTTACCAGAGTCTAAATCTGATTTGGCATCAATCATTTTAGGATGGTTACTCAACTGTCGCAATCGCATCAAGGTGTTGATAATATTAATTTTGTCAGCCTTAGTCCCGTCTGTGCGTAGGAGTGCGTTACGTGCCTTAGATTTTTCTTCTTCGTATAATTTCTCCTGCTCTTTTTCCATGTCGCAGTAATAAATCTGCTCAGTCAATTCGGGTAGGTCATCCAAAACTTGTTCTTTGGTGCGCCTTAAGATAAACGGACTAATGAGTGTTTTGAGTTCTGCTAGAACTTTTTCGTCTTGATTCTTCTCAATCGGAATTTTATAGTTCTGAACAAAAAAAGCATGACTGCCCAAAATATCAGGGTTGATAAACTCCATTTGCGACCATAAATCATCCAACGAATTTTCGATAGGAGTACCGCTTAGTGAGATTCTATTATCAGCTTTGATTTGGTTAATCGCCTTAAAAATTTTAGAATTTTTGTTTTTAATGTATTGACTTTCGTCTAAAATTAAAAAACGAAATTGATACTTTTCTAAAATAGCAACATCTCGAGAGGCAATTGCGTAACTAGTAAAAACTAAATCGTATCGCGCTAGTTTCTTGGCAATCAACTTTCGATCATTACCTACATATTGTATGCGACGCAAGTGCGGGGTGAATTTTCGTGCCTCGTTATACCAATTGAACACTAAAGAAGAGGGGAGTACGACCAAAACCTTCAGATATTCTTTGGCTTGCGGAATCACATTACCAAACAAATCTAGTTGCTCGGCTTCCCTTTGTTGGTTTTCGAGTTGCTCTTGTACCGATACCAATGTAGTCAAGGTTTGGAGTGTTTTTCCTAATCCCATGTCGTCGGCCAAACAGGCGCCCATGCCGTTTTGATAATGTTCCAACAACCATTTTACGCCTTCCGTTTGGTAGGGTCTCAAAGTTGCTTTTACCAATGGCGAAATAACGAATTCCGCTGTTGGTACTGGTTTTGTGTCCAACTGCAATTCGGGAATGGTATTCAAAATCGCAAAATTACTTTTGGGTAATTGTAATGTGTTGTCAATTACCTTGGCAAGTTTGGCCAAAGGTGCGTATTGTACCATCCATTCTTTCGGAATCAAAAAACAACTGCCGTCGGGTAAAATGTATACTTGGTTTTGCTGTTTTAAATTCGGAATGATTTCGCTAAAATTAAAACTAAATGCTCCGCAATGAATCGTGATTTTAATATCAAACCAATCGTTCTGAATCGCATTCGAAAAAGATATCTCAGGCTTGTTAGGTTGAATTTTTTTTCCGTCCAATGAAAAAGTGTCCAACGCAAAGCCCAAAGATTGCAATTGTTCTTTGTTTTCTATAACCCACTGTATTACGTCGTGTGGTGTGTTATTTTCTGTTTGTAGCGAAAGAGTAAAAAAGCCATTATCTGTTTTATTAAAACCTAAATGGAGTAGTTTTTGTTCGAAAGCGCCTTCGCTTTCCGAATTACGTTTGTATTGAATCACTTTGATTTGTTCTGGATCGTCCAAATCAATTTCAGAATGGCTATGTTTGGTTTTCGAGCCATCAAATAAATAGCCATTGTAGTCGAATTTTAAATTCAAATAATAGCATTTTTTAAAGAAATCGTGTACTGTTTCTAGTTGACAGCTGTGTATAGCATTGCGTTGAATGATTTCAAAACCATCAGCAGTAACATCTACTTTTTTGACAATATCTTTGATGAATTTTTGAAAATATTCGGTTACCGTTCGAGCGGGAATATCGATTGTTTTCTTACCCAAAAACGGCTTTATCTTTTTAGCGTCAATGGCAGTTAGCGTTACCAATTTATCGTCAACCACCAACCAAGCTGGCTCATTCAGAATAATTTCTATTTTCTTTTCAGAAGGATAAAAAACCTGTTCTTCTTCTACCAATTGAAGGGTATAGGTAATGCCTTCTTCTGTTTTTAGAAAATGAATTTTAGCTTCTAATGCTTTATTTTGGGTCGAAATAGCACTTTTCTGAAAATCTTTGTCCTTGTTTAATGAAAAACAGATTGGAAAAGAGTGAGTGTTGACCAGTTTTAAAAATTCGGCTAATTGTATTTCTTGATACAACTGAATTCCCGTTTCAAGTTTTGTATCCTTTCGAAGGTCTTCAATGCTTTTTTTGGTTTTTCCGGTATTGAATTTTTTAGCGACTGCTTCACTAGTTAATTTTTCACAAATAGAAAGTGCTCTCTGAGCCTCTTTCGATAAAGCATTTATTTCGATGCCATAACTTTTTAAAACTTCAGGACTGGCTTTTTTGTCCAAATAGCCAATCGGTAAACCTTCAGAAACGACATAAGCTGTTGGAACGTAAAAATTACTTTTTACATCCCAACTCAAATCAAAACAAAAAGGGTGTTTTGCTACTGTTGTCACAATTATAGTTTGGTTTTTAACGATTAGAGGTAACCATTTTGCACTAATAAGGGATTAAGGAAATTAAGCATGCGACTTAATTATCTTAATCCCTTAAATGGAAAGTTTATAATTTTGTTTTACTTATTTAAAGCAAACAGGAATAATTTCGCCTTTGGCTAAACAATATTTCTCAACCAATTCGGGTGCTATTTTGTTGGTATAATCTTCTTCGATAACTGTAAAGCCAATCGAACGCAATTTGTCAAAATAGTCACGGCCATAAATGCGCACGTGATCGTATTGACCAAATATTTTAGCACGTTCTTTTTGATTGGTAATGGTATCGTCTGCAAAAGTTACGGCACGTTTCAAATCTTGCGGAATTTGTAAAATTGCCATTCCGCCCGGTTTCAAAACACGGTACAGTTCCTGCATGGCTTTGGTATCGTCTGGAATGTGTTCCAAAACGTGATTACACAAAATAACATCATACTGATTGTCCTCAAAAGGTAAATCACAGATATCTGCTTTGACATCTGCCAATGGCGAAAATAAATCGGTTGTAGTATAATCTAGATTCTTTTGATTTCGAAACATCTTATAAAAAGCTTGCTCCGGAGCAAAGTGCAATACTTTGTGTGGTGCTGTAAAAAAATCGGTCTGATCATTTAAGTACAACCATAACAAGCGATGTCTCTCCAGTGACAAAGTACTCGGTGAAAGCACATTATTGCGCTGCGTCTCGTACCCATAAGGCAACATCGATTTGAAGCTTTTTCCATCAATAGGATCAGTAAATTTATCTCCCTTTAAAGTAAAAGCAATTATAGGACGCGCCACATAACTCAAACGAATAAGTAGGGGGCGTGGGATGGTATTAAGTATAAGTTTAAACACGGATTTCATTGGATGAAAATTTAAACACAGATTTCACAGATTTTCACAGATTAAATGGAATATGTTTTTTGTGTTAGATTATTATATTAAGATTTTTTACAAAATAACTCTCTTGTATTTCAAACTGTCCTCTCCGAAATTTATTAATAGTCCAATTTCGTTTTTAGAAGCAGCAAGATAATTAAGTGTTTGTTTTATTTCACTACTACTTAGCATCTGTATTGCTTTTAGCTCGACGATGATTTCTTCGAAAACTACAAAATCGGCGTAATAAAAGCTAGGTAGCGTTATTTCTTTGTAATTAATTGTGAACTTCTCTTCCCGTTTGTACGGAATGTTATTTTTTATAAATTCATATTCCAAAGCATCCCCATAAACTTTTTCACTATGACCTTTACCAAGAATTTTATGTACTTCCATGCAAAGTCCAATAATCTGGTAAGTTTCTTCTTTTAAATTAAATGTTTCCATAAAAATAAATCTGTGAAAATCTGTGGAATCTGTGTTGAAATAATTTGCGAATCTTTTCGAATCCCTAAAGAACCAATGGCACTTTTCTAAACTCATCTTCCTCGTTACTTACGATACCCAAAGCTTGATACACGTACGCAAAAGTAGAAAGTAACTCTGGTTTACCATCGATTAAGGCAACATCGTGTTCAAAGTGCGCACTTGGTTTATTATCGGCAGTGGTGATTGTCCAGCCGTCTTTGTGTTGTTTGATGTTGCGTGTGCCTTGATTGATCATCGGCTCAATAGCAACAACCATTCCTTCTACAAAAAGTTTTCCGCGACCGCGCTTTCCGTAGTTAGGCATCTCAGGGTCTTCGTGCATTTTTTGCCCTAGACCGTGCCCTACTAGTTCACGAACCACACCGTAACCTTGTGCTTCAGTATATTTTTGAATAGCGTTACCTACATCTTCCACGCGGTTTCCAGCTTTAAATTCGCGGATTCCTACGTATAATGATTCTTTGGTAATTTGTAATAATTTTTTAGTTTCTGGTGCTACTTCTCCTATTTCAAAGGAGTAAGCGTGATCACCATGGTAGCCATTTTTATAAGCACCACAATCAACAGAGATTACATCACCACTTTGAAGCGGCGTATTGTTTGGGATTCCATGTACTACTTGCGCATTTGGACTCATGCATAATGAGTTTGGGAAACCATATAAACCTAGGAAACTCGGTACAGCACCATGGTCACGAATGAATTCCTCTGCTAATTTATCTAAATGTAATGTAGTTACTCCTTCTTTAATTTCAGAAGCAATCATTCCTAATGTTTTGGATACAATTAAGGCACTTTCACGCATTAATTCTATTTCTTCACGGGATTTTACTATAATCATATTTTCTAATTTTCAGATCGCAAAAGTACGATTTTAAAATTATTTAATCGGGGTTGGCCATGATTTTAAAAAGAGCTGCATTAGAAACGAAATAGTTGTTTTCTAAATCAATTGAAGCTAATTGTGCGCTAATCAAACTATTCTCTCTGCTGTTAATTAAAAATAGGGAGCTTTCGCCAAAGGAAAATAAACGTTCCTCAGATTTTAACATGAGGCTATAGTCTGATGCTAATGTTTTTACAATGGCGTTTTGCTTTGCTAGCGACTGAATTTCAGTTTTTTGAGCACTAATTTTATTCGAAAGTTGGAATCGCTCTAAATTTAAAGCAAACTCACTTTCTTGAATTTTGTATTGTGCTAGTTTTAAACTTCCGCGCTCTTTTCGAAGAAACAACGGGAAATAAAAGTTTAATCCTATTTTATAATTCTCAAATTGATAATCATCAATATAACTTGGCTCTGCTATATAAGAATAACCAACATCAATTTTGGGTAATAGCATATTCGCTTTTAGCTTTTTCTCCACCGTCAGAATTTCAATTTTGTTCTCCAGCGCATTGATCTTTGGGTGGTTTTCTAAAGTGAATTCGTTTTGAATTAAGTCATTCGTTTTTAATGTTTCTTGAATAGTGAAGTCCAAATCTTTCTCAGGTAACAATAATTCAGAAAGTTCAAACGGAATCGCATTGTCCAACCAAAGAAAATTAGCTAGTTCAAGTTTGGCTTTAGTAAGTTTTAGTTTTGAATTCTCGAGACTTAATATTCGGTTTTTTACGCTAATTCCCGCTTCAATACTATCAATAGCCCTTTTATCACCTGCTTTTATCAATGATTTAATTCCGTTGAAACGTATTTGTGCATTGGCATTGTACGTCTCATAAAGTTTTACTTCGTTGAAGGTTTTTCTCCAATTAAAATAAGCAATAGAAGCATCATACAATACGGAGATAGCTTGTAGTTTTCTTTCTGCAAGACTCAACTGCATCTGAATTTTTGCTTTGCGCACATCTGCCATTCTCTGATTAATGAATAATCCTTGTCCTAAGGGAACCGTTATCCCCAAAGAAGTTAAGCCTTTATTAGGAACCGTATTTTCTGGATTTAGATAAATACCATCGTTATTATCAAAGCCTGCTTTAATTTCGATTCCGTACCAAGTAGGGATCTTGAAACTGCTGTTTAGTATCGAATAATACTCTTTGTCTTTGAATTGTTTTTCTTTAAAGTCTACTTCAATCTTTGGGTCAAAGCCACCGCGCGCCATCATCAAATTTGCTTGCGCTCTATTGATTTCCAAGTTGGCAGTTTTTACTAACGGATGGTATTTCTTGACGTATCCTAAAAATTCGTTATAAGTGAATTCCTTGGAATTGTTCGTATTTGAAACTTGTCCAAAAGCAACAGCTCCTAAGAATAGAAAAAGGATAAGAATTTGTTTCATTATTTTTTCTCTTTAGCTGGTTTTACGTCTGTTTTATAATAATTTGGTGGAAACCCGTTTAAAATTCGCCAAACTTCAAACCAAATAGGAACGGTGTCTAGTAGAGCAATAGTTTCGGCACCAGAGCCAATGCTTATTTTTTTAGGCCAAGCAGCTTCGTCTTTGTCTGGCGCAATTAGGATTCGGTATTTTCCGTTATCACTGATGAAATTTTCGATAGCAACCACCTTACCTCCAAAAGTTCCATAAGAAACATCAGGCCATCCTGAGAAAACAATTGTAGGCCATCCATCAAACCAAACGCGCACTTTTTCTCCTTTATTAATTAATGGCAAATCAATTGGATCGACATAAGTCTCCACAGCAACGTCATATTGCGCTGGCATAATACTCACAATAGGTGTTCCTTCTTTTACAGTTTGTCCTATTCCAGCTTGTAGCACTCGGTTAACATAACCACTTTGAGGAGCTTTGATGTAGTACATTCCGTTGCGTATGCTATAATTTGCATATTGATTCTCTAATTTGTTTACTTGTGCTTCGGTATCAAATTGATTACTTAATGCGGTGTATTGGTCGCTTTGTGCTTTGGAGGTTTTCTCGGCATATTCGGCATTAATTCGATTAGCCTCTACTTTTGCATTGATGTATTCGTTTTTACTTGTTAGAAATTTATTTTCTTGAGTAATTATTTTGGCTTCTACTTCTTGTAGTTTTAGTCTTTTTTCCTCTACGTCAGTCAATGGTTTTAAACCTTCACTATTTAATTGTACCGCACGATCAAACTGGGTATTGGCAATTTTAAGTTGGGTTTTTACAGCAACTAGATCCATACTGTCACTTTTTATTTTTAAAAGTGATTGCTTGATTTTATTTTGTGCTTGCTCAAATTTCAACCCTTTTTCGGCTTGTATGGATTGAATTTGGCTGGATAAAGTAGTCACTTTCGAACCATAAGATTCTAAGGACATTTTTTTAGCATTAACTTGTTTCTTAGTGTTGGCAACCAAATTTGGGTCCATGTAATCCTCCTTTATTTCGGATATAAAAAGGATGGTATCGCCTTTATTTACAAAATCACCTTCTTGTACATACCAGTTTTCTATTCGACCAGATATAACACTTTGTATTGACTGTGGTCTTTGATTGGGTTTTAAAGTAGTCACAGATCCTGAACCCGAGATGTTTTGTGTCCAAGGAAGAAATAAGATGAGTACTCCAAAAATACAAACCGAAACAATGATTTTATTGAGCGTTTTCGAATTTGATTTTATATTTAGGTTTCTAATCGTTTCAAATTTTCCTAAACTAGGAAGCTTTGTTTTGTTATTGTCAGATATATTTAGCATGATCTATAGCTTTTTTGTGTCTTGTTGAATACGTCCTTTTTCCATGATAATTACTCTGTTGCATTTGGTTTTCCAATACGGATTCTTAGACGAAACGATAATGGTCCATTTGTGCTCTTTGGCGGTAATAAAATCAATAATTGAATTGGCTATTTGATCGTCCATTTTGTCAGTAGGATCTTCATAGAAAAGGATTTTAGGTTTGTGTATGATACTTCGTGCTAATAATATTTTTTGTGCATTTGATGAAGATAGTTGCCTTCCTTCAGGGTAAATTGCGGTGTCTAAACTATTAGGTAGCGACTTAATAAAGCTGCTTAATTGTACGCCTTCAATTGCCCATTTTAAATCTTCTTGACTAATATTAGGGTCGTTGAAAGTAATGTTTTCAAGATAAGTTCCTTCAAAAGGAGATTCGCCATAAATAACGCTTCCTATTTGCGAGCGGTACTGTTTTAAGTCAATTTTTTTAAAAGTGTCATCATTAATATAAAAACTTCCTGCTGTAGGTTTTAGTAAGCCAGATAACACACGGATTAAAGTTGTCTTTCCGGAACCATTTTCGCCATCAATAATTATGCGTTCTCCTTGTTCTACCTTTAATGAGATTGCTTTTAGAGAAGCGTTTTTAGAATCAGGGAATTTAAATTGCAAATTTTCTGTTTCTAAAGAGATGTCGGCATAGCAATAATTCATACTTTCATTATCATACTCTTCTTCTAAATACAAATCGGTTACTTGGCCAATTTTTTCTACAGAGGTCAATACATCATAAAAAGTTTCTAGTCCAAGGATAATTTTTTCAACTGAATTAATCACTAATAAAATGATGATTTCGGCAGCAACAAACTGTCCAATATTCATTTGTTGAGAAACCACTAAGAACCCTCCAATTGAAAGTAAGCTTGCGGTAATAATTATTTTAAAAATGATTAACTGAGAGAATTGTCTTCTAATGATATTGAAATGTTTTTCTCTATAGTTAAGGTATTCGCTTACTAACTTGTCGTTTTTTTGCAGTCCGTAGTCAAAGTTGAGTTGGTTTCTAAAGCTATAATTATTACGAGCCATTTCTTGCAACCATTGTGCAACTTTATATTTATTTTTCGATTCTTTTAAACTCGTTTCTAAACCGGGAATATAGGATAGTTTAAAGATGAAATACAGTAAAATAATCAACATGATTCCAAATAAAATAAAATAGGGATGGTACAACGATAATAGTATGACTCCAAAAATTATTTGTAGTAAGGCCGCAGAAAAATCAATTAATAATTTTGAGGTTCCTTTTTGAATGGTCATCGTATCAAAAAAGCGATTGGCTAATTCTGGAGGATAAGTATTGTATAGTTCTTCGAATTTAATTTTTGGAAGTCGCACAGCAAATTCAAATGAAGAACGTACAAATATTTTTTGCTGTAAATTCTCTGTAATTCGAAGTTGCATTAATGATAAAATCCCCACTAATCCCACACCAACAACTACTAAGAATATCAAAACAATCCAAGAAACACTTACACGTCCTGATTGTATGAAATTAATAATGGCTTGAATACCTAGGGGCAATGATAAACTTACTAAACCTGCAAATATGGCGTAAAAAAACAGTTGGTAAATGTCTTTTTTGTCTAGTGCTAATAAATTGTAAAATCTTTTTAATGGAGTCATGCTTATTTATTTTTTAGAACTATAGTAATAAGATTGATGTAAAAATCTGTAGGGCTTGTTTCCTCGTTACAATTAGTAATGGTTTTTAAATGGTCTTTTAGAAAATGTTGATGAAGCGCTCCTTCTATTATGTTTGAGGCCATGCTTTTAGCAAAAGGATAGTCAGGATTTACTTCATTGATTAAGGTTACGATTCGATTAATTACTCTTTTGTAAATTAAGAAATAACCTTGTTTATTTTCTTCGTCTACTTCTTTTGTTTGCAATGTTTTAGTAAACTCTGTAATGATTATTTTATTTAAAATGGATTGATTAATGTGTTCTGTAGCGGCATCATCTTCTATCTTTTCAGTAACAATTGTAATTGCTTTTTTTAATTTTTCAAAAGTGTTCTCAATATTATTGGTAGCGAAGAAAAGTTTGTATTCCATCCAGCTCCAATACCAAGAGGAAAGATACAACATTAGCTTATGTTTGTTTTCAAAATAGCGATAAATTGAACTCTCATTTGATCCGATTTTTTCACCTAATTTTTTAAAAGTAAAGTGATCAAATCCTATTGCATCAATTAAAAGAATACTCTCTTGGATAATTTTCTTTCCAAGTGCTGAGGTTTCAGGATCTTTAACGTAAATTTTTTCGTTGACTTGAATTTTAATATTTGCAATTAAATCTTTCATAATTAATATTATTTAATGCAAATATAATAGTAATACTATCAAAAACGAAATTATTATTGTTTTTATTCAAAAAAAAAGGCTATTCGAGTAGAATAGCCTTTTAAAAATGTATTGTTTAAACGGATTATAACAATGAATGCTGTGTCATAACGGCTGGTTTTTCGACACCCATTAATTCTAGAATTGTAGGTGCAATGTCTCCAAGTACTCCATCGTGAATTTCTTTAATGTCCTTGTCTATTAATATAAACGGAACTGGATTAGTCGTGTGTGCCGTATTAGGACTACCATCAGGATTAATCATTGTTTCGCAATTACCATGATCGGCAATAACAATTGTAGTATAATTATGTGCTAGTGCAGTGGTAATTACTCTTTCTACACATTTGTCTACTGCTTCGCAAGCTTTTATAGCGGCATCCATCATTCCGGTATGGCCTACCATATCTCCATTAGCAAAGTTCAGGCATACAAAGTCCACGTTTTCTTTTTCTAATTCGGGGATTAGGGCATCTGTAAGTTCAAAGGCGCTCATTTCGGGCTGCAAATCATAAGTGGCCACTTTGGGTGAGTTTCTTAAAATTCTGTGCTCTCCTCTAAACGGAATTTCTCTTCCTCCAGAAAAGAAGAAAGTAACGTGAGGGTATTTCTCTGTTTCAGCAATTCTGATTTGCGTTTTATTGTTTTTCTCTAAAACTTCACCTAGCGTTTCAGTAATATTATCTTTGTTATATACCACTTTTACATTCTTGTAGGTTTCGTCATAGTTAGTCAACGTCACATAATACAAGTTCAGTTTGTGCATGTTTTGCTCATGAAAGTCTGTTTGTGATAAGGCTTCAGTAAGTTCTCTACCGCGGTCAGTTCTAAAATTGAAGAAAATAACTACATCGCCATCTTCAATTGTAGCTACTGGCTTGTCTTCATCATCAACCATTACGATAGGATGAATAAACTCATCAGTGACTTCGTTTTGGTAATTTTGCTCAATGCTTACAATGGCATTTTTTGAGTGAGTTCCTTGGCCGTTTACCATTAAATCATAAGCTAGTTTTACTCTTTCCCAGCGTTTGTCTCTATCCATTGCATAGTAACGACCTATAACAGTGGCTAGTTTTACTGAAGTACCTGCAATATAGTTTTCTAAATCTAAAATGTATTTTTTACCTGACTTAGGATCTACATCACGACCATCAGTGAATGCGTGTATGAAAACTTTTTCTAATCCGTAATCTTGTGTAGCATCAATCAACCCTCGTAAATGAGAAGTGTGTGAATGTACTCCGCCGTCAGAAACTAATCCTAAAAAATGTACTTTTTTATTATTGTCTTTAGCAAATTGGAAAGCGTCTTTAAGAACTTGCTCTTTTGCTAATGTATTATTGGCTACAGCCAAATTAATTTTAGCTAAATCCTGATAAACAATTCTTCCAGCACCTAGGTTCATGTGTCCTACTTCGCTGTTTCCCATTTGTCCTTCAGGAAGTCCTACGTGTAAACCGTCCGTTCTAAGTTGAGCGCTGGGATAATTTTTATATAAGCTATTTATAAAAGGTATGGAGGCATTGTCTATAGCAGAAACTTTTGGGTCAGGAGATTTCCCCCAACCGTCCAAGATCATTAGTATCACTTTCTTGTTCATATCGATATTGTTTTAAACAAAGATAACGGTTTTCAAAATCTTATGTAAGCTTCAAAATGACAATTACGTATTAAGAAGTGAACCGTTTAAAATTCTAACGATTTATTTACAGAAGCGTCCTTTTTTTAAAATTAATGCAGGTTACGATTTACTTTTCAAGCTATTATAGTCAATAAAGTATTTTACACTTATAGAAAAGGCATGACTAAGGGCATCATTATTTAATAATGAAGTAACATTTTTGTCAAAGTCTTTATTGATATTTCTTTCAAAATTAGCCGCATTATTTCTATATAACACAGAAACTTGACTGCCAGGAGCAAACCACCATGAATAGGATAAATCAAAGTTCCAAGAGTAGAAACTAGAATCTTTATTGTCTGTGTAATTTATATAATCAGTTAGACGGCCATTTTTCTGTAGTGAAAGGTAGTTTTTATTCTCAGCAAAGGACCAGTATTGGCGTACGGCTAAATTAAAGTTCATTTTACTACTGATGGAGTATTTGCCCGAAAGCGTATTTCCATAAGTAACCACGTTTCTATTAGCAAAAATAATAGCATCAGGAGTTGCGCTGTTCAAATCATCGTCAATACTATCAATATATCCTTTATTGTTGTTACGACGTTGAAATTCAAAGTTGTAGTTCATAGAGAACTTATCATTAAAACGGTATCTAGGACCTAATGAAAACTCATAAGTGCGTCTTTTTGTCTCATTAAAAATAGCGTATGATGGATTAAAATCAAGTGCAAATCTATAGTTGTAATTCGTGGATATGTAAACCCAAGCGTTGTAGTTTTTTGGAAAAATAAGATAATCTTCAGCTGTTCTAGCCTCATAAAAATCATAAGTTTCTTGTGGGTTCAAGTTTACGCCAAAGCCTACGTAATGATTTTTTTTAGTGTCTAAGTTTACATTTATATTAATGCTATTTGATTGTAATTTGCCTGTTTCTTTATGGAACTGGGTGTATAAATTAGTAGAAAGTTTAAAAGAGTTAAAATATTTTGTTGGGTTTAAAATACGGTAATTTGCATTTCCATAAATGCTATAATAATTCGTTTCAAAATTAATACCTAGGTCATTATTATCATATTCTTTAGTTACTAAATCGCCTCCAAAACTGTACCTGTAATTTCCACTAGTTTCAGCAAAATTAAATGTAGTGGCTATACCGTGTTTGTCTTCTAGATAGTTAATGTAACTATATTTAAAATCTCCTGAAAGGTTGTAAGTGTTCTTTTTGGTGTTTAAATCCCATGCTAAAGCCGAAACGTTTGCATCGCGAAAACTACCGTTTCTACTTACATTAGTATTGATGAATGATACGGAAGAGTTTTTGCGAAAGCGCTGGTCTAATACTAAAACATTGTAGTTAGATAGTGGTTGTAGTTCTTGCTTTCTAGTTTCGTTAGTTATTTTGTTTTCTATTGTTGCATAGGTTTTCTCGGTAACGGCATTTAAAATTCCAATACCCAATCCACCTTTTGTTCTTCCTGAAATTTTTAACGCATTGATAAGGTTAACGTTTGCGGGGTTGTCAGTAATTGTTTCGTCGTTAGTAATTTGAGGTCTATTGATGGGCTTGCCGCCAATTCTTCTTGAATATAAAAGGTTCCCTTTGCTAAAAAGATCGGTTCCTTCAGTAAAGAAGGATCGGTTCTCGTTAAACTGCTGTTCAAACGGTCCTAGATTTAAGATTTGGTCGTCGTATTTTGTTTGTCCAAAATCAGGAATTAAGATCGCATCAAGTGTAAAAGCATCATTAATACCGTACTTTATATCGAGTCCGCCTTTTAATGTACCTATTGTTTTTTGTTGTGAATTTGCATTGATGTAAAAAGAGGAATAAGGCATTAAGAACAACCGAGTAGGGGGTTTTATGTTTTCAATTCCTTCTAGAATTCCGGCTTGTTGTGTAAAAGTTCCTATTTTAGAATCTATAAAATTCCAAGTAAATTTTTGACGGTCACGTCGTATTTCTCTAAAAAAATTAAGTCCCCAAGTTTGTTTGTTTTCACCTGAGAAACGTATTGCAGCATAGGGAATTCGCATTTCAACTGTCCACCCAAAATCAGTTATTAAAGCTTTACTTTTCCAGACAGCATCCCATGAATAATCCTCGCCATTAGCATCTGTGGTGATACAATCGGCTTGACCATCAGCAGCATTTACATAAAATTGAAAGTCTTGCTGGCCGTCATTAAAACCATTTATAAAAGCACCAAATAAATCTGAAGTCCCAAAATCATCTCTTTGAGATATTTCTCTAAGAATTTTATCCGGTTCGTTATCAAACATTTTTGCAGCGATGTAGATTGCATCGTTGTCGTATAGTACTTTAATTATAGTTTTTTTGTTCTCAGGAATGACTTTTCCGTTGTCGGGCTGAAACATAATAAAGTCGGTAGCTTCTGGAGTAGTTTTCCATATTTCTTCGTCAAACTTTCCATCAATAGTGATGTTCTCACTAGTTAATTTTTTAGTTTGTAATGTTTTCTTTTGGCTGTAGCCAAAGCAAAAAATAAATAAAAATAGAATGGAAAAAAACTGCTTCATAAACCCGATTGATTTTATAATAATTTGTAAAAAAAAAACATTTAAAAACCATTATTGGTAATTTAGCTGTTATGTTTACATCAATAGACTCATTTATGGCTGTTCTGTTACAGTTTTCTTAAATTAATTAAAATTTATTTTTGATTCGGTTGTAATCAATAAAGTAGCGCACACTAATGGATAGGATATTCGTTTGATTGCTATTGAATACATTTTTAAGGTTAGCACCTAAGTTGCGTTCCACAATGCTTTTACTTTCTTGAGAATAATTTCTATACAATAATGACAGCTCACTTCCTGGAGCAAACCACCATGAGTAAGAAAGATCGAGGTTCCAAGAATTAAAATTTCTATTCTTGTTTAAATCAAAGGTGGGATTGTCAATTACGGTACCGTCATCTTGTAAACTAAAAAAGTTTTTATTATCAGAATACGACCAATAATAACGAGCGGTTAAATTGATGGTCATTTTATTATTCAAGGCGTATTTACCTGTTAGGTCATTTTGAAGAATTTCTCGATCTCTTTGTCCAATAACGATTCCGGTATCATCAAAACCTACCCATCCGCGATCATTTTTTTTCTTCGAGTAATCCATAACTAAATAAAGCGAGAATTTGTCGTTGAAACGGTATTTAGGCCCTACTGCGATTCCGTAAGTTATTCTGTTGTCTTGATCAAAGACAGCAATACTTGGTGTGAAATCAAAAGTAAAAGCATTATTGCGGTTGAACTCTACACCAAAGTAAGATGAAAAGCGTTTTGGAATTTGTAAATACCTTCCAGCAACGCGAGGTTCGTAAAAGTCATACGTTTCAAATGGATTGATGACAAGCGAAAATTCCATGTAGTGGTTTTTCTTAGAGCGTGCTTTGATAAGTGTTTTATACCAAACTTCTTGCATTTTTCCTGTAGTGTTTTGCAATTCTAAATTGAACTCTTGTTCTACTTTAAAGGTGTTGAAATATTTAGTTGGATTTAAGATTCTGTAGCTACCATTGGCGAAAGCATTATGATAATTAGTGTAGAAAACCAAACCAAGATCATTGATGTCATAGTCACTTGAAATGTATTTTCCAGAAACGGTGTAGCGGTATTGTCCACTAGTTTTAGCAAAATTTAAAGCTGTTTTAAAACCATTATAACTTTGAATGTCATTTACTGTACTGTATTTAAAATCACCATAAAGATTATACGTATTTGCTTTTGTACTTAAATCAAAAACAAGTGCAGTAGCATTAGCGTCTCTAAAATCTCCATTACGTGTGGTGTTTGTATTTACAAATGAAACCGAAGAATTTCCATTGAAACGCTGGTCGAGCACGAGTACATTGTAATTTGTCAAAGGTTCAATGGCTTCTTTTCGTGTTTTCTTGATGACTTCATTTTCGCCGTTAATCGTGCTGCTTTCAAGTGTAGCATACGTTTTTTCAGTAATGGCATTCAAAAAACCAATTCCTAGTCCATTCTCTGTTCTTCCAGATACTTTTACAGCATTTAATAAATTTACAGTACTAGGATATTTAGTTATTTCTTCGTTTGCTTCGGGTACTGGTTCTCTAGTTGGGAATCCGCCTATTCTTCTAGAGTAAAATAAGTTTCCTATGTTGAATAAGTTCGTTCCTTCAGTAAAAAAAGGACGATTTTCTTCTAATTTTTGTTCAAAAGGATCCAAGTATAAAATGGCGTTATCAAATTTTGTTTGACCAAAATCTGGCACTAAAATAGCATCAAGGGTAAAAGAATCATTGATTCCGTATTTAATGTCGAGACCAGCTTTAAATGTTCTATCCGAAGCCAAATCATCTTCTTGATAATACGCTGAGGTATATGGAATAAAGAATAATCGGGTAGGGGTTTTTATATTTTCAATGCCTTCAAGTATTCCAGCTTGGGTGATTACCGCGCCAATTTTTGTATCAACGTGGTTCCAGGTATAGGTTTGAACGTCTCTTTTTATCTCTCTTTTAAAATTGATTCCCCAGGTTTGTTTTTGAGCATTAGAGAAACGCAAAGCAGCATAGGGGATTTTCATTTCTACAACCCACCCAAAATTGGTTATGGCAACTTCGCTATCCCAGATTGCGTCCCAGGTATAATCTTCTGCGGCTTCGGTAGCAATGCAATCCATTTGTACACCAGCGGCGCTCACATAAAAGCGAAAGTCTTGTTGGCCATCATTAAAACCATTAATAGCCACTGAAAAATGATCAGAGACACCAAAAACATCTCTTTTTGTAATTTCTCGCTGAATTTTGTTGGGTTCGTCATCATAAAGTAATGCCAAGATATAAATGGCATCATTGTCATAAGAAACTTTGACTTCGGTTCTTTTATTTGTGCTAATAGGTTTTCCGTTATCAGGTTCAAACATGATAAAGTCTGTAGCGATATCATTATTATTTGCCCAAGTTTTATCGTTGAACTTTGCATCTACAGCAATTCCGTCAGCTGTAGGATTTGCTGTTAATACTTTTTTTTGTGAAAAAGCGTTTAATACAAAGAAATAAACAATGATTGTGGCGTAATAGTAGGATTTTGACATAAATTTTAAGGACTTGGGTAGACAAAAATAACATAATAAATAAAACCTGCAAGCAATAAGTGTTTTTGGTGTGTTTATTTACTTACAAATACGCCGATTGTTTAATTTTAACTATTTATGTTACAGTATTATGAATAAATTTTATAGTTTTGCAACCCCAATCTTTTATTTAACCTAATTATAATCAATGAAGTACAAATTTATTCCTGCAATAGTTGTGATGCTTGTTTTAGTGTTCATTTCTAATTTGCTAACCGTTGAAGCAAAGAGTTCAAAGCCGAAAGTAAGAGAATATGCATTAGCTACTAAAGATGTAAAAGAAACGCGTGAAGAGTTAGTTTACGAAAAATTAAATCCAAATGAGTTTTCATTGCCTAAATTGACTGTTTTTACTGAAGCCTTAAAGGGTTTTAATCAATTAAAAGAAAAAGGTCTTATAAGTAAAGACATCTTGACGGTGATTGATTTTAGTATGTCGTCAAACACTAACAGACTTTGGGTGATTGATCTTTCATCAAATACCATTTTATTTAACACATTAGTTGCTCACGGTAAAAATACTGGTGATGAGTTTGCTACAAGCTTTTCTAACATCTCCTCTTCTTTTAAAAGTAGTTTAGGTTTTTATGCTACAGGAGAAATATATATAGGTAAGCATGGAAAGTCATTGCGACTTGATGGTTTAGAAAAAGGAATCAATAGTAATGCAAGAGACAGAGCAGTTGTTATTCATGGTGCTGATTATGTTTCTCAAAGTTTTATTAGAAACAATAAGCGCTTAGGAAGAAGCTTAGGTTGTCCAGCCATTCCTTTAGCATTGACAAATGAAATTATAAGAACAATAAAAGATAAGTCATGTTTATTTATTTACTATCCTTCTAACGGGTATAAAGTAACATCGAGATTAGTTTCGTAAACAGATTTTCTTATTGTATTAAGTCAAAAAAGCCAATCATAATTAATTATGACTGGCTTTTTTGGTTTTTAGAAGGTGGTTATTTACTGGTTTCTATAATAAGCATTAATAATTATTGCTTTTAAACTATTTTTATATTGTTAGAAAGTGACTTTTCATTGTGCAATCAGGCCAAAAAAAGGACTTTTGTAAGATGTTTTTATGAAATAATTAAAAAAAGTTTTGGTGTAATCTTTTAATTTTAAAATGATTAGAAATTAAAGTGATTTTAATGTAAATTTTTTTCAAAAAAAACTTGTTTCAAACTGTTTTTATTCTCTATATTTGCACCACAGTAATGCGAAAGTAGCTCAGTTGGTAGAGCTCCAGCCTTCCAAGCTGGTTGTCGCGAGTTCGAGCCTCGTCTTTCGCTCTTAGAGAAGCCGAAACAGCAATGTTTCGGTTTTGTTATTTATAGAAGGTGTTGTGTAATTTTTTTTATTTTTTATTCAAAAATATTTGGTTTAAAATAAAATTATTCTTTATATTTGCACCCTGTTAATGCGAAAGTAGCTCAGTTGGTAGAGCTCCAGCCTTCCAAGCTGGTTGTCGCGAGTTCGAGCCTCGTCTTTCGCTCTTAAAAAAAAGCCGAAACATTTATTTGTTTCGGCTTTTTTTATTTTAGGTCTGTTATGTCACTATTATTATCTATTTCTAATGGGGCTTCGTTTGGCATAAAAAGTCGCGCTTGTAATCCTCCTTTTATAATTATTTTGTTGTTTCTTACTTCCAGCCAACTTCCTTCGCGCAATCCTAGTACTGGTATTGAATTAAAAACGTGGAATTCTTTTAATCTTGTCTCGCGGGTTTCACCCATGTGTTTTGACTGTGTGTCTGGATCAAGGTAGTGTGCGTTGATGTTGAACGGAATCACTGCTAGTGTTTGAAAACTGGGCGGATAGATAATAGGCATGTCATTTGTATTTTGCATGCTTAAACCGCAAATTACGCTTCCTGCGCTTGTTCCTAAATATGGAGTGCCGTTTTTTATCGTTTCAGATAATGCAGACATGATCTTGTTTTGATACAATTGTGTTACGAGTAAAAAAGTATTGCCGCCACCGGTAAATATCCCTTCGGCATTTTTTATAGCTTCAGCGGTATCTTCAAATTCGTGAATGCCTTTGATGGCAATATTAATTTTGGCGAAAGCCGCAGCTGCCTTAGCAGTGTACTCATCGTGACTAATGCCGCTAGGTCTTGCATAGGGTATGAAAAGTACAGTTTTGCAGTCTTTAAAGTGGCTGCTTAATTCAGGTAAGATGTATTCTAAATACGCTCCGCCATGTATTGTGGAAGTACTTGCAATAATTATATTTTTCATTTTTGTAGAAATTTTTTCGGTTAAAGGTATAAAATCACAGCACATTATCACCGTCTTGAATTTTTTTATTAACATTAATTTACCACCTTATTAGTAATTAATTTGGAACACATTAGGATACTTTTACGAATTATCAGTAATTAATTTCACAATATAGTATGGTTAAGTTAGGGTTTGTTTTTTTTATGTTGCTTACGGCTAATGCTTTTTCGCAAGAAGTGGGATATGGAGTAGTGAAAGGAAATGTTAGTGATGTAAATATAAATGTTGGTGGAGTTTATGTAATTAATACGAATACGGAGGAAGCGACCATTACTAATGAAGATGGCGATTTTACTATTAAAGCTGCTCTGGGTGAAACGCTATTGTTTTCGGCAATGCAATATAAAAGTGTTCGTATAGTTTTGACAGATGAGGCTTTTAGTAACGGTTTGCTTTATGTAAAAATGAATCCTATTATGAATCAGTTGAATGAGGTGATAATTAGAACTTACAATAATATTAATGCAGTGGCTTTAGGGATTGTCCCTGCAGGTCAAAGAACGTATACTCCAGCTGAACGTAGGTTAAAAGGAGCAACGTCATTAGATCCTACTGCAAGTGCAAGTCCTAGTTTAATGGCTGGTGGTTCAATATCTGCAGATCCTATTTTTAATTTAATTTCTGGAAGATCAGCAATGTTGAAAAAAGAACTGGCAAATGAGAAGAAAGAAATCTTTATGGCAATGCTAGATCGAATGTTTGATCAAAATCATTATACTAATAAATTACATATTCCAACAGCTTACGTAAAAGGATTTCTTTATTATGCAGTAGAAAATGATAAGTTTACTAAGGTTTTAAAAACAAAAAATATAACCACGATTGAATTTTTATTGAGCGAATTAGCAACTAAATATAAAGTTATTATTGCCAATCAAGAGAAGTAATATCTATCTTCTAGTTTTGCTTATTTCGCATATCACTGTGAGTCAAGTAAAGCAAATAACGATGCTTAAAGGTGTAGTTAAGGTAGATAATGGCTATAAACAAGCAATTAGAATCGTTAATGTCACACAGAGACAAAATACGTATTGTGATGATCAAGGAGTCTTTGCTATAGCAGCTCAATCAGGAGATTTGATTGTTTTTAGTGGTGTTAATATTCACGATTATGATTATAAAGTGCTAGATAAATTTGATGCTTCTGATTTTATTTCGATAAAAATGACTTCAAAAGCTACTGTGTTAAATGAGGTTGTGGTTACAAATGATAATGTAATAAATGAGGTGTCACTAGGAATTGTTTCAAAAGATCAAAAAAAATATACCCAAGCAGAAAGACGGCTGCAAACGACAGGTGATTTCAAGCCCATTATGTTACTTGGTTTACTAGCTGGATCAATGCCTTTAGATCCTTTGATAAATAAAATAAACGGTCGTACAAAGCGAGTGAAAAAGCAAATAGTAGCTGAGAAAAAAGGTAGTAATATCGAGAAGTTAAGTGGTTATTACAGTGAAAGCTTCTATGTTAATGAATTAGGGATTTGTACACAGTATGTTTCGGGATTTAAGGTTTATGTTATTGAAAACAATACATTTGCTAAAGAATTAGAAAAAGGAGAAACGGCAATGCTGCGATTCATGATCATAGACTTGGCAAATAAATACAAACAAAACATTTCTTGTGAGGATAAATAATACGGTACTGCTTTTTTTATTGCTAGTATGTCAATCGATGTATAGTCAAATAGATATTTCTAAAACGTTGAGAGGGAGTATCATGGTTAATAGTGATTATATGGGGCAGGTCAATGTGGTTAATCAAACATTGAATTTAAGTACGACTTCAAATGAAGTGGGGCAATTTAATATTATGGTAAAAGAAGGCGATTTACTAGTGTTTACTGCGGTAAATCTCGTAACTTTACGTAAAACTATTGCCGCAAATGATATCGTTTTAGGAGAGTTAAAAATCCAAATGAATTATAAGAGTATTCCGCTAGATGAAGTTATTATTGCAGAGCCCTCTAGTATTAC
The DNA here is from genome assembly GCF_013294005.1 of Flavobacterium gelidicaeli. Lineage (GTDB taxonomy): Bacteria > Bacteroidota > Bacteroidia > Flavobacteriales > Flavobacteriaceae > Flavobacterium. The sequence continues at coordinate 226,058 of NZ_JABSNK010000001.1, read as the reverse complement.
TGCTGAAAGCCTTGGGATTATTCCGTATGGACAAAAGAAATATACGCAAGCAGAACGAAAATTATACACGGCAACATCAGGTAATGGAATTGACGGACTGTTAAATACTATTTCTGGTAGGAAAGCCATGCTAAAAAAGGTAATTGTGGTGGAGGCAAAGCAAACAGCTTTAAACCGACTAGTATATCTTTTTGAGGATGAATTTTATATAGATCAATTAAAAATTCCTGCAGATTACATTAGTGGTTTTCAGTATTACTGTGTTGAGGATACTACATTTGTATCGGCGATAGAGTCTAAAAATAAAACATTGGCTAAATTCCTAATAGGTATTTTGGCTGAGAAATATAAAAAAATAAATAAAGATGAAAAAGGTAGTTAAGGTTCTTGTTGTGTTGCTGTGTTTTCAGTTTAGTTTTAGTCAAACAGATGATCGAAAGCTACTACATGGTCAGGTTGTTAATGATTCAATACAATTAGAAAGCGGTTACGTAATTAATGTTACCTCTGAAAAAAGAACATTTATAAAAGCAAATGGTTTTTTTGATATTTTGGCTAAGCCAAAGGATGTCTTAATATTTTCTAGTTTAACTTTCGAGCCTAAAAAACTAGTGTTGACTGTGGGCAATTGCCAAGCATCACTTTTTATAGTTAAGCTTAATGTGGCTAATAATGAGTTACAAGAAGTAGTTATTTCAAATCGATTAAAAGTAAATGGATTAAGTGGTAACTCGCAACGTTTTGTGGATACTAAATATTTTGACGATGCAAAATCATCTCCTAAAAATCAAGTAATGCCTTCAGATGGTACCATAACAGATGGTACAGATTTTGTAAGAATATTTAAAGAAATTAAAAAAATATTAAAAAAGAAACCTGAGGATAAAGACGAAGTGCTTAGCGATATTGCATTTTCTCAATATGTAAAAATCAATTTTGATCCAATATTTTTTGAAAGAGACTTAAAATTAAATAAAGACGAAATCGATTTGTTTTTATTATACACGTCAAATGATACCGACTCTAGAAACTATCTAAAACCAGAAGATCGTTTTTTATTATTGGATTTTTTAATTTCAAAAAACAAAGAATTTAAAAGAATTAGTACTTTTGAAAAATGAAAAAAATAACTATTTACGTTTTAACAACTTTTTTTTTATTGACATTAACAGCCTTTAGTGCGCATAAATTCTACATGGGAATTTACCAAATAAACTATGCTCCAGAGAAAAAAATGTTAGAGATCACTACGAGGATTTTTGTAGATGATTTGAATAAAGTGTTAGAGAAAAAATATAAGAAAATAACACACTTAGGAACAGCAAAAGAAACTCCTGAAGATATTGTTTTAATGCAAAAATATTTATCAGAAAAATTCCGACTTAAAGTTAATGGGGAGTTTGAGCCTATGAACTATTTAAGTAAAGAAATAGAAAGCGATGTAATTATATGTTACTTGAATATTAGGGATATTAAGAAGGTAAAAAGTTTAGAAACCTACAATGCTGTTTTAATAGATTTAGACGTAGAACAGCAAAACATTACACATTTTACGGGTTTAGGAGACAAACAAAGCTATCTTTTTACAGAATCTGCAACAAATTATGTGTTAAAGTTCTAATTGGTTATTGGTGTTTTGCTGAAATAAGTTATTTTCACACACTTAAATAACTTGAAACCTAACCATGAAGAAAATTACACTCTTATTTCTTTTTCCTGTGCTAATGTTAGCGCAAGAAAAGGCAACAACAGTTGCTCCAAAACAATCAGGGAAGTACGACACTAATAAGTTTAGTCAAATGTACGATTTATTAGCAACGCCTAATATGTTTCGTACAGCCTCTGGAGCGCCAGGTCCAGCTTATTATCAACAACAAGCAGATTATAAGATTGATGTAGAGTTAGACGATAAAAACGCAAAACTAAGTGGTTCTGAAACCATTACTTATTATAATAATTCACCAGATTCTCTTGAATATTTATGGGTGCAGTTAGATCAAAATCAAGCTGCAAAGGATTCTGAGTCTCCATTAGCTGATAGTGATCGAATGGAACAAACTTTTCCTGCAAGCAACTTTACTAATAAGTTTTTAAAACAAGATCTTGAACGTGGTTTTAATATCGAGTATGTAAAAGATGTAAAAGGTGCTCCTTTGTCTTATACTATTAATCATACCATGATGCGTATCAATTTAGCTACGCCAATGAAACCTGGAGCAACAATCTCTTTCTCTATTAAATGGTGGTATAATATTAATAACTACCAGTTAGAAGGTGGTCGTTCAGGTTATGAATTATTTGAAAAAGAGAACAATAGATTGTATGTAATTGCACAATTCTACCCAAGAATGGCAGTGTACAATGACGTTGAAGGATGGCAGAATATGCAGTTTTGGGGTGGTGGAGAATTTGCTTTACCTTTTGGAAACTTTGATGTAAATATTACTGTTCCTGCTGACCACGTTATGGAAGCAACAGGAGAGTTAACAAACAGAAGCGAAGTATTTACTCCAGCACAGGTTAAAAGATATGAGTTGGCTCAAAAGTCTTTTGATAAACCAGTAGTAATCGTAACACAAGAAGAAGCTGAAGCAGCTGAAAAAGGGTTCTCTACTAAAAAGAAAACTTGGAAATTTAGTGCTAAAAATGTTAGAGATTTTGGTATTGCTACTTCTAGAAAGTTTATTTATGATGCTATGGCAGTTAAATTAAATGATAAAGTAGTAATGGCAGCTTCTGTATATCCTAAAGAAGCAAATCCATTATGGGGAGAAACATCTACTATGATGGTGGCACATACATTAAAAAGTTATTCATCACACACATTTGATTATCCTTATCCAAAAGCAGTTTCTGTATCAGCAGCTGATCAAGGAATGGAGTATCCAATGATTTGTTGGAACTTTGGTCGTCCTGACGAAAACGGAGTGACTAGCGAACAAATTAAAAACGGAATGATTGGCGTAGTAATTCATGAGGTAGGGCACAACTTTTTCCCTATGATTGTAAACTCTGATGAACGTCAATGGACTTGGATGGATGAAGGTTTGAATTCGTTCATGGAATTTATGGCTGAAGACGAATTGGGAACAAATTTTCCTTCTCGTAGAGGGCCGGCTAAAAACATTGTACCTTATATGAGTGGTGATCAAAAATATTTAGAGCCTATCATGTCTAATTCTGAAGGGATTATCCAATTTGGAAATAATGCTTATGGAAAACCGGCAACAGGTCTTAATATTTTAAGAGAGACTATTATGGGTAGAGAATTGTTTGACCATGCTTTTAAAGTATATGCAAACCGTTGGAAATTCAAACATCCTACGCCAGAAGATTTCTTTAGAACAATGGAAGATGCATCTGGGGTTGATTTAGATTGGTTTTTTAGAGGTTGGTTTTACTCAACTGATTTTGTAGATATCGGAATTAGTAATGTAAAACAATACTATGTGACTGAAACGCCTACTGCGGCATTGAAAAATGCTAAAGTAAGAAGAGGTCGTTTTGGTGTAGAAACGGGACCGTTTGTTTATTTAGTAGAAGGAGATAATGCTGAATTGAGTTCAAAAGACAAAAAAGCATTAAAAATTGAAGAAGTTAAACTACTTTCTGATTATGTAAGCACGCTTTCTAAAGAAGAAAAAGGAAGTTTGAAATCACCTAAATATTTCTACGAAGTAGAGTTCAATAAGCCAGGTGGTATGATTATGCCTATCCTTGTTGAGCTTACTTATGAAGATGGTACTGTTGAGAACTTTAAATATCCTGCACAAATCTGGAGAAAAAGCAATGAAACAGCTAAGAAAGTTTACGCTACAGAAAAAGCAATTAAGAAAATTCAAATAGATCCTAAATTAGAAACTGCAGATATTGATGTGACTAATAACACTTGGCCAAAAGAGGCTGTGAAATCTAAGTTTGATTAAAACAATTTGCTATAAAAAAAAGACTCGTAACAGAGTCTTTTTTTTATGATTAATTTAAATCACAAGGAATCTAAATTTAATATCTTTGCAACAATAAAAAAGTAAAAATATGTTTGGCATAGGAGGAGGAGAGTTAGTTTTTATCATGTTTATTGTACTTATGCTTTTTGGAGCGGATAAAGTTCCAGAAATGGCGCGTACTATGGGGAAAGCTATGGCGCAATTAAAGAATGCAACAAATGATATTAAGAGCGAGATCCAAAAAGGAGTAGAGGCAAACGGTTTAGATGCTAAATCGCTTTCTGATATGACTGGAAATATCAATAACGAAATCACCAAAGTAAAACAAGACCTTATAGGAGATTCAATTGTTCAGGCTAATAAAGTCAAAGAAGATATTGAAGAAGCTACAGGACCTATAAAACGCAGCATGTAATGATTGATAAATTATTATCATTAGATACAGAATTGTTTCTTTTTCTTAATGGTTTAGGCTCAAAAACCTATGACGGTATATGGTTATTGATTACTAGTCAAGCTAACTGGACACCATTATTTCTTGTTTTATTATACTTAATTTATAAAAAATTAGGAACAAAACAAACACTGTATTTACTACTTTCGATAGCTATATTAATCACTTTTACAGATCAAGTAACTAACCTGTTTAAAAATGGTTTTCAGCGATTAAGACCTTGTAATAATCCTGACATAAAGGATGTGATGCGTATAGTTCAGTCTAGAGGCTCTTTTAGTTTTTTCTCTGGTCACGCTACAACAAGTATGGCTGTGACTGTACTTATTTTTAATACTATAAAGCAGTACTATAAACATGCTTATTTGTTATTTCTATGGCCGTTAATCTTTGCTTACAGCCGCATTTATTTAGGATTGCATTACCCAATAGATATTGTTACGGGCTACACTTTTGGCGCTATTTCAGGATATTTAGCTTATAAAATATATAGAAAATTACAACAAAAATACTTTCCACTTGCTTCTATAAATACAACTATTTAAAAGCTATTCCTGCTATACGTTACAATCTTATACTTGAAAAAGGTTTTTTCAATAACAATAAAGGAGCTTCTTTCAGTCGCTCTTTTTTGTTTAGAAAAAAATCCATTTTCAAGCACAAGGATTTTTACTACTATCAGGGCTAATTACGTAGGGTGCTACTTTTACAAGTAATTTATAAAGTGCTTTCAAACACTACAATACCCTACTAACGGTCAATCCGTCACGAATAGGTAATAATACCGTTTCAACTCGAGGGTCGTTTTTTAGTAATGCATTGTATTCTAATAATATTTTAGTACTAATGTCTTTCGGGTTTAAAGGTTCTAGCACTTTTCCGCTCCATAAAACGTTATCAGAGAGGATAATTCCACCTTTATTCATTTTTGGAACAATCATTTCAAAATAATTGATGTAATTCTCTTTATCAGCATCAATAAAAACCAAGTCAAATTTCACATCAAGTGTGGGGATAATAGCAGTTGCTTCTCCTAGGTGCTGCGTAATTTGTTTGCCCCAAGACGATTTATCAAAATGCTTGCGCTGAAAATCGATTAGTTCTTCTTTGATGTCAATTGTATGTAACTGCCCACCATCTTGCATTCCTTCACACAAACACAAAGCAGAGTATCCTGTGTAAGTACCAATCTCAAGAATATTCATTGGGCGAATCAATTTTGCCAACATACTTAAAACCCGACCTTGAAAATGGCCACTTAACATTCGGGGTAATAAAATTTTCTGGTAGGTTTCTTTATTAAGTGCAGCTAGTAATTCGGGTTCCTTTTCGGAGTGTTGCTCGATATAATCTTCTAATTCGGTTGAAATGAAATGCATTTTTTTAATTTTTGTCAAAGTTATTAAAATATCAAAACAACAAATCAAGAAATAGTCATTAAATTTGTACCATGCAAATGGAGAAAAAAGACATACGAGCAGTATCAAAAGAAGATTTACGCGAATTTTTTGTAACCAGTGGAGACAAAGCCTTTCGTGGAAATCAAGTATATGAGTGGTTGTGGAGTAAAGGAGCGCACAGTTTTGAGGATATGACAAATATTTCTAAAGAAACGCGTGCCATGCTGGAACAAAATTTTGTGATCAATCACATTAAAGTAGATACCATGCAAAGATCTGAAGACGGTACAGTAAAAAACGCCGTTCGCTTACATGATGGTTTAGTGGTTGAGTCAGTATTGATTCCTACTAATACAAGAACAACAGCTTGTGTTTCTAGTCAAGTAGGTTGTAGTTTAGATTGCAACTTTTGCGCTACAGCACGATTAAAAAGAATGCGAAACTTAGAACCTGCCGAAATTTATGATCAGGTGATAGCTATAGATAAGGAAAGTCGTTTGTATCACAATCATCCGCTTTCTAATATTGTTTTCATGGGAATGGGTGAACCATTGATGAATTACAATAATGTATTAAAAGCGATTGAAATGATTACTTCTGAAGAAGGATTAGGAATGTCGCCTAAACGTATTATGGTTTCCACATCAGGAGTACCTAAAATGATTAAGAAGCTTGCTGATGATGATGTAAAATTCAAACTAGCGGTATCATTGCATTCGGCTATAGATGAAATACGTGCTCGAATCATGCCTTTTAGTGCTAATTTTCCTTTGGCCGATTTAAGAGAGTCATTAGAATATTGGTATAGAAAAACCAAATCAAAAATTTCTTATGAGTACGTAGTTTGGAAAGGAATCAATGACAATAAAGAATCAGTTGATGCCTTAGTAAAGTTTTGTAAATACGTCCCATGTAAGGTAAACTTAATCGAATACAATCCAATTGATGATGGTGAGTTTCAACAAGCCTCTGAAGAAGCTACAAACGCTTACATAAAGGCTCTGGAAGCTAGCGGAATTGTAGTCAAAGTAAGAAGGAGTAGAGGGAAAGATATTGATGCCGCTTGTGGACAATTGGCTAATAAAGAAGCTTAATTTAGTTTTATTTAAAATATGTAAAAAAGGGTTTGACAATAATGTCAAACCCTTTTTTTTGGATTAAAAATAAGATATTCAGCATTATTAAATACTCATTAAATAGCCCGTAAGATTTTCTTTTTTATTAAGTTCTAATTTTTTACGTAGTCTGTAACGGGCTAATTCTACGCCACCAGAAGAAATGTTCATAATCTCAACAATTTCTTTGGTAGACATATTCATTAGTAGGTAGGTAGATAAATCTAATTCTCTAGGTGAAATTGTAGGATGCTTTTCTTTAAGGCGTTTTAAGAATTCAAAGTGCACGTTTTTAATGTGTTTTTCTAAATCTTTCCAGCTTTTGTCATTGTTTACCTCTTTGACAATACTTTTGTTAAGCTTTGTAACTTGAAATTTAGTTGCTTCGTCTAATTGGTTGTTATCAATTTCTTTCAGTTTATGAATGATACCGTTAAGGACTTTGTTTTTCTTAGCGACTTGTAGTGAGTTGTTTACTAGTTCTTTGTCTTTAGATAAAATCTGAATTTGTAACTTGTCATTTTTGAGTTTTTCAATTTCTTTTTCTAATTCATGTTGCTCATGCCTAATTTTGGCCTCTTTTTCAAGATATAAACGGCGTTGTTCAATAGTTTCGTAATATTTGTTCTTTCTTATTTTTAGCTTTATCTGGTTAGATGTAATTATAAATAAACTAATCAGTAATACTACGTAAAAAATGTAAGCGAAATAATGGCGATACCATGGTGGTGCAATTTCAAATTCTAATGAAGCTACGTTTGATGCTATTCCGTAGCCATTTTTGGCTTTAATTTCCATCGTATAAGCCCCTTCTTTCAAATTTGTATATTCTTTTATAGATAACGTTGTCCATGGATGCCATTCAGTTTCAAAAGGAACCAGTTTGTAACTGTACTTAACGTTTTCTTGGTTTTCATAAGTGGGTGAGGAGAAAGAAAATTTTACATGATTAGAGCGATAGGGAATCGTATATTCGGTTGTTTGGTTGTTAGTATAGTTGGTATTGATACTTTCTCCAGGGTATGAAAAGTTAGTAATAAATACCCGTGGTTTCGAAATATACTTACTGGATATTTCAGAGTCATAATGTGCTAATCCGTCTATGAGTCCTATAAAGATATTTTTAGAATCAACAGTATTAATCGAAACAAAGTTTTTAACCAAACTTCCTTTTAGATTGGCAAAAGGAGCAACGCTATTAGTATATTTTTTTGCGTAATTTTTCTTCAAAACGCCTAATGACTCATTATAAGTGTACCATAAATTGCCATGAGAATCTTCTTTAATGGAACTAATTAGTGGTACCTTTTTAAAAAGCGCCGTCATTTGTTTGTCTTTAAAAAATATTTCCTGCTCCTTTGAGTATCTGTAAAATTGATTTTGTGATTGAAAGTAAACTTTGTTATTAATTTTTTGGAGACTTTTTATGCCAGGAATAGCATTGCTAATTTTATGGTGTTTTGTTATGGTCTCAATTTCGGATAAATCAGCGGTTAGTTTTATTTGATAAATATACTGTTCCATATGAAGCCATATAAAATCATTATCGAGTTCTATTTCAAAACTATTTATGATTTCATTAAATCCTTTTACATGGTTTACTAAAATGAGTTTTCCGTTTTCTTTTTTGAAAATGCTAAAACCAGTATAACTGAGGCCTAGGATGTAACTGGGCTTATTGGGGATTGCTCTAAAGCCAAAATACCCATTAGGATCTAGTTTAGTTGCCGTTTTATTATTGATAACTAGTGCGCCTCTATTACTGGCACACAATAAAATAGTGTCAAATACTTGTATATTCCAAGCTTGTGCGTTTGTTCCTGGGACGAGTTTAAACGGTTCGTCTTTGAAGTCTTTATCCCAAGGATGATAAAACAAGCCTTGATTTGTGGCAATGTATAAGTTATTCTCAAATACTACAGATGAGTAAACAGTGCTGAGGTTATAGCTATAATCAAAAAAGGTAAAAGGCGAATTAATGTTGATAAAACTAATACCATTGTCGAGACCTAGCCATAGGTTTTTTTGGTCATCAATAAAGGAGGTTAATATAGTGTTGTTCTGGATTCCTTTATTGTGGTTAAGATGTTGTGTTATTTTGCCGTTTAAATCACAAATAGCGATTCCGTTTAAAACAGTATTTAGTACTATGAATTTTTTATCGATAATTATCCCTCCCAAAGAGGTGTTTTTTAAGACGAAATTATTTGCTTCGGTATTCCAAGGAGTTACTTTTCCGTCTTCATATATAAAAAGGCCTTTTTCAAGAGTCATAATTAGAAAGCGTTCTTGACTTAGTTGGAGCATAGACCAAATTTCGGTTCCGTTAAAATATTTAGTTCCAGCTATAGGATATAATTTTCCAGCACGTAATTCTAAAACACCTTCTGTTTTGTCTTGAACGTAAAGTTTGTTGTTAAGTACAAATGAAAACTGGAATTTTGTGAGCGCATTTATAGTAGTACATTTATTATTTTCGAAAATAAAAATTTTGGTAAATGACTGAAAAATGATTGTTTCATTGTAAAGGTGAACACGCCATATCAAGTTGATATCTTTCTTATCCTCAGTATTAAGTTTACTGGATAATGATTGATATACTAATTTTCCTTTACTGTTGGGTTTAAAATAGCCAAATTCATTGTTGCCTCCCACATAGATCACACCCAGCTTGTCCACTTTTAAACTTCTAATAACAGATTTATTTGGAAGTTGATAATTTTTCCAGCTAGTTCCATTAAATTGAACTAAGCCTTCATTATTCGCAAAGTAAATAATACCATTTTTATCTTGATCAATATTCCAGTTTTGAGTTCCGGCGTTGTATACTGTACGTTTATAGTTTTTAATATCAGGTAGACCAATGTTTTTTACTTGACTTTTTGCAGATAAAAGGCTAAATACACTTAATAATAGTAAGAATTTTTTAATAATTAATTTCATATTTATATAAGTGAAATGATGTTTTTAAAATTATGAAACACGAACTAAATGCAACATTTGTTGCATTTATAAGTTAAATAGTTAATAAAATATAAATGTAGTGTTTATTTTTATTTATTAACATTTTTGTAACAGTGTTTTTTTGATTATATAATATTGACTTTAAGGTGTTTATAATTTTTTTGATGTGTTTTTGTAAGGTGTTAAAAATCAAAATGATGTGTTTTTGTAAGTAATTTAAAATACCAATATCAAAATAATATAGATACTTTAGCATTAAATTACTAATTAATTAACCAAAATTTTTAGAAAAATGAAATTAATAAAATCACTTATTTTTTGTTTTTCATCGTTACTATTCTCAGTTATAGCGCAAGCGCAAGATGTATCTGTTAGTGGTATAGTAAATGATGAAAGTGGGATGCCAATACCAGGGGCATCTGTATTATTGAAAGGAACAAATAAGTCTACAACTTCTGATTTTGACGGAAAGTTTCAGATTCTTGCTCCTTCAAACGGCGTGCTTCTAATTAGCTTTATTGGATACGGTACCGTTCAAGAACCTATTAATAAGCGTACATCAGTTAAAGTACAATTAACATCAGAATCTCAAAATCTAAATGAGGTAGTGGTTGTAGGTTATGGTACTCAAAAGAAAAGTGTGGTAACAGGATCGATATCTAGTGTTAAAGCTAAAGATTTAGAGAGTTTGCCTATCACTAGAGTAGAACAGGCATTACAAGGTAGAGTTTCAGGAGTTTCGATAGCTGCAAATGCTGGGCAACCAGGATCAGCGTCTACTATTCGTATTCGTGGATTTACAACGTTAAATAATAATGATCCTTTATGGGTTGTTGATGGTGTTATCATAGATAATGGAGGTATAGGATATTTAAATCAGTCTGATATTGAATCTATTGAAGTTTTAAAAGATGGTGCCTCAGGAGCGATTTATGGATCTCGAGCAGCTGCAGGGGTAATCCTAGTAACTACTAAAAAAGGAAAATCAGGAAAAATAAGTGTTAACTATACTGGTTTTACTGGAGTATCACAAGCAGCTAAAAAAATTGATTTGTTAGATGCAACACAGTACACAACAATCATGAATGAGGCTTATACTAATGGAGGAAAACCAGCACCTTATTCTACTACCACTAACTACGGTAAAGGAACGAACTGGCAGGATGCTATATTTAATGATAGTGCACAACGTACTTCTCATGAATTAAGTTTCAGTGGAGGTAACGAAGCTTCAACATTTTATATGTCTTTTGGATTATTAGATCAAGAAGGGATTGTTACTTCTGAAATTTCGAACTATACTAGAAAAAATATTCGTTTAAACTCCAATCACAAACTAGGAAAGTATATTAAAATTGGACAAACATTAGGATACTCTAATGAAAAAACGATTGGTATTGGTAATACAAATGACGAGTTTGGAGGACCATTATCTTCGGCAATCAATTTGGATCCATTGACACCTATAATTGAAACCAACCCTAACCAAGCAATTTATCAGAATAATCCAAACGCGATTAGAGATGCGAACGGAAACTATTATGGAATTTCTACAATTGTAACTCAGGAAAACACGAATCCATTAGCGTATACTAAAACGAGATTGGGTAATAACAGTTTCTCTGATAATTTTGTGGGGAATATTTTTATTGAAGCAGAAGTTTTACCGGGTTTGAAATTTAGATCTACAGCAGGGGGAAAATTAGCTTTTTACGGTTCAGATAATTTCACACCAGTATTTTTCTTAAATGGTGCGACAAAAAGAGACAAGAACGAACTATTTAGATCGTATCAAAAATCATTTAGTTGGAACTGGGAAAATACTTTAAATTATACTAAAAAACTTGGTGATCATAACTTTAGTGTTTTACTTGGTAAAGGTACTTACGTAGATAATATTTCTTCAGGAAATGATGTGACGTATCAAGGTGTACCTGCAACAACTCATAGTGAAGCTTCCTTTAATGTTGAAATCCCTATTACTGATAAAATTGCAAATGCATATAGCTCTCAAGCTTATGAACACAGAGTTGAATCTATTTTTGCTAGATTAAATTATGATTTCAAGGAGAAATATATTTTCACGGGAATTATTCGTCGTGATGGTTCTACTCGCTTTGGACCAAACAATAAGTACGGAACGTTTCCATCAGTTTCATTAGGATGGGTGCCTTCAAAAGAAGGATTTTGGAATACTGATGGTGCCGTTAGCACTTTAAAAATTAGAGGTGGTTACGGAGTTACAGGAAATGACTCTTCACCTGACTTCTTATACATTTCAACTGTTGGTATTAAGAGAAATTATACCATTGGAGGAATTCCTATTCCAGGACAAAGTCCAAACGCATTACCTAATCCTGATTTAAAATGGGAAGAAACCAAACAAGCAAATATTGGATTTGAGATGAATTTTCTTCGCGACTTCAATTTAACTGTTGATTTATTTAATAAAAAAACAGAGGGTATCATCATGCCAGTACCTAATCCTGGATATGTGGGTGCGACAGGAGATTCTTACGCAAACCTTGCGAGTATGGAAAATAAAGGTATAGATGTCGAGCTAGGATACCGTAAAAAAATAGGAGCTTTAAACCTTGCTGTTAATGGTAACTTCTCTTATATCAAAAATGAAATTACCTATCTTGACAAAGGGGTTAATTTTATTGCAGGGGATGAAACAGTACAATCTAGTTCTTATGAAATTAATAGAACACAGGTTGGTCAAGCTTACAATTCATTCTACGGCTTTAAAACCAATGGTGTTTTTCAAAATCAAGCTGAAATTGATTCTTATAAAAATGACGCAGGAGTTGTAATTCAACCAAATGCTAAGCCAGGGGATTTCCGTTGGCAAGATTTAAACGGAGATGGTGTGATCGGTGGTGAGGATAGAACGTTCCTAGGGACATCGTTGCCTAAATATACATACGGACTTACACTAAATTTAGATTACAAAGGAATTGATTTATTAGTTTTTGGTCAAGGAGCAGGAGGGAATAAAATTTACCAAGGGTTAAGAAGACTAGATATCATAAATGCAAATTACCAAACAGAGGTTTTAGGCCGCTGGACTGGTGAAGGATCTACAAATAGTTACCCTAGAGTGACTACTGATGATACCAATAGAAACTTTAGTAATCCATCTGATTTTAATTTACAGAAAGGTGATTTCTTTAGATTCAAAACAATCCAACTAGGGTATTCTCTTCCTTCAGATTTAGTTAACAAAGCTTCTTTACAAAAAGTGAGGTTTTACATCACAGGTGAAAATCTTTTCACAATTACTAAGTATACTGGTTTTGATCCTGAAGTTGGAGGGCCAACCACGGCTGGAATGGACAATGTACAAGGTGTTGATAGAGGGTATTATCCTCAAGCAAAATCGTACATGCTAGGAGTTAATTTGCAATTTTAATTAAAAATAAGATATTATGAAACTTATAAGTTTTAAACAATCAATCGTCGCTGTTGGAGTGTTATTAGCACTTGGATCGTGTGATACTGACGAAAAATTAGAGGTAAAAGGGGATGGAGTAGTATTAGAAAGTAATTTTTATAGAAATGAGACCGAAGCTTATTCTGGTTTAGTAGCAGCCTATGATAAAGTAGGGAAGTTTGCTGGTTCAATGGAAACTGCTCCGTTGTTATTCTTAAATTCTGCTTCAGATGACTTTTACGCGGGAGGAGGTAATTCAGGAGATCAACCCGGTCTTCAGGTAGCATCAAACTATACGGTGAGTCCGTTTAATATTCCGCCAGCTATTTGGTCAAATTATTATCAAGGTGTTTTTAGATGTAATGTCATGATCCAAAAACTTCCTGATGTCCCTATGGATGCAACCAAGAAAGCAAGGTTCATGGCCGAAGTAAAAACCTTACGTGCTTATTATTATTTTGACCTTGTTAGAATGTTTAAAAATGTTCCTTTAATTCTAGCGCCACTCTCTAAAGATGAGGTTCCAGATGTAATGCAAGCAAAACCGGAAGATGTTTACATCCAAATGGAAAAAGACTTAAATGAAGCCATTGGTGATTTACCTATTACTATTATCGAAGGGGAATCAGGACGTTTTTCAAGAGGAGCTGCAACGGCACTGTTAGGAAAAATATATTTGTATGACAATAAAAAAACAGAGGCTGCGGTTGAATTTGCTAAAGTAAATGGAACTCCAGGAGCAACAAGTAGTTATGGTTATAAATTAATGCCTGCTTTTGCTGATTTATGGAATCACATCAATAAATTTAATACAGAGTCTATTTTCGAAATTGCTTATTCGGATAAATCCAATGCTGATTGGGGGAATTTTGAGTTAGGAAATGACGAAGGAAATGTGGCTTCTCAATTAATGGGAATGAGAGATTACTCTAGAACTGCAACAGGAAAAGCCGCTGGATTACCTGATTATATTAATGGTTGGGGTTTTATGACTGCAACGACTGACTTAGCAACTGCTTTAAAAACAGATCCTCGTTTTGCATCGACGCTTTTTGATGCAGCAGCCGAAAGAACTGCTGGACGTATCACTTACACAGATAGCTATAACGAAAAAGGGTATCATTTTATAAAATATGCAGCGGTTAACAGTGATATTACTGCGGCTAATCCTTTCTTGAATTTTTCTATTAATACCTATATTATTCGTTTGGCCGATACTTATTTAATGGAAGCAGAAGCTTTAAACGGAAGTGGAGCAAGAGCTCAAGCGCTTCTTGATGCGGTTAGAGCTAGAGTTGGTTTACCATCAGTTCCTGTTTCTATGGCTGCAATTATGAATGAAAGAAGATTAGAACTTGCCGGTGAAGGACACCGTTGGTATGATTTAGTACGTACGGGTGAAGCAGCTGCAAAATTAGCTTTTAAAGGTTTTACTGCTAATAAAAACGAGTCAATGCCAATACCATACAGTGAGTTTAATAACACTAAGATGGTTCAAAATACAGGTTATTAATACATGTTGAGTTAGTTTAATTGAGTTAGGTTTAAATAGCCCATATTCATTTTGTTTATGGGCTATTTTTAAATAATGTCTTTTAAAGTAGTATTACAAGAATTTAAAAATACAATAATGAAAATTCCAAAGTACACATTACTATGTTTGCTGTTTTCGTTTGTAGCATTTTCGCAAAAGCAAAGTAAACAAGATATTGCTACAGCAGCTAAAAAAATTACAGTATATACTACTGCCGAAAATACAAGACTCAGGTTGAGTCCTACAGCTAAGTTGTTTTTTTCGAAAGCAACGCAGCCTTTAGAAACACAATTAGCAATCGTGGTGGAGCCTAGAAAAACGTTTCAAAATTTTTTAGGTATTGGAGGTGCAATTACTGATGCAAGTGCCGAAGTTTTTGCAAAATTACCAAAGGACAAACAGCAAGAATTTTTGACATCCTACTACGATAAAGAAAAAGGTATTGGCTATTCTCTGCTAAGGACAACGATACATAGTTCTGATTTTAGCAGCGAAAGCTACACTTATATTAAAGAAGGAGATAAGGATTTAAAAAGTTTTTCTATTGCTCACGATCAGCAATATAAAATCCCTTTAATTAAGCAAGCAATAAAAACAGCTGGTGGTAAGTTAACAACTTACGCGTCTCCATGGAGTCCTCCCGCTTTTATGAAAAGCACAAATAATATGCTGCAAGGAGGTGTTCTTTTACCAGAATATGACCAAGCTTGGGCTAATTATTATGTGAAATTTATTAACGCTTATGAAAAAGAAGGTATTCCTATCTGGGGTTTAACAATTCAAAATGAACCTATGGCTAAACAAACATGGGAATCGTGTTTGTATACTGCCGATGAGGAGCGAGATTTTATAAAAAATTATTTAGGACCAACACTTAAAAAAGAAGGTTTAGGAAATAAAAATATTGTTATCTGGGACCACAACAGAGATTTAATGTATGAAAGAGCAAATACAATTCTTTCTGACCCTGAAGCAGCAAAATATGTTTGGGGAACTGGTTTTCATTGGTACGAAAACTGGTCTGGAGGAGAACAAATGTTTGATAATGTTCGAAAAGTTTACGAAGCCTATCCCGATAAAAAGCTATTGTTTACTGAAGGCTGTGTAGAACGTTTTGATGCAAATAAATACCAGTTTTGGCCTAATGCCGAAAGATATGGTAAAGCAATGATTAATGATTTTAATAATGGAACCGTGGGCTGGACAGACTGGAATATTCTACTAGATCAAAATGGAGGACCAAATCATGTGGGGAATTTCTGTTTTGCACCTGTTCATGCAAATACCAATACGGGAGAACTAATCTATACGCCTTCCTATTATTATATTGGACATTTTTCTAAATTTATTCGAGTTGGTGCAAAAAGAATCAGTTCAGCAGTAAGCAGAAGTGTTTTAATAAGTACTTCTTTTCTTAATTTAGACGGAACTGTGGTGACTGTGGTTATGAATGATTCTGATAAAAGTATCACGTATAGTTTAATGGTATCGGCTAATCAAGCCGAGGTTGTAATACCTCCTCATGCCATGCAAACCCTAGTTTATTAGTGTAAGATCGCTTTCGCGAAAGCAAAAATTGCTTTTAAAAGTGTATAAAATTTAAAATTAAATATGAAAAATACAGTAGTGTTATTAGTTGTCTTTTTGTTTGCAGGAACCGTTTGGAGCCAAGAAGTAAAAAACAATAAATCAGCAATAGATAATAAAGTAGCTGCTTTATTGTCTAAAATGAGTATAGAAGAAAAAGTAGGTCAAATGACTCAAATAACCGTTACTAATTTTGAAGTAACTGGAAAAAAAGGAATTCTTGATGCTGCAAAACTAAAAGAAGGAATTCAAAAATACCATATAGGATCCATTTTAAACGTTCCTAATCCAGGAGCTCAAACTATTGAACAATGGAAAGGAGTGATCTCAACCATTAGCACTGAAGCTAATAAGACGAGATTGAAAATCCCTGTTTTATATGGTATTGACGCCATTCACGGTGCAAGTTATACACAAGGAGCGACTTTATTCCCGCAGCAAATAGGTTTGGCAGCAACCTTTAATACCGAATTGGTTAAAAAAGGAGCGCAAATTTCAGCTTATGAAACACGTGCTTCTTCTATACCTTGGGTTTTTTCACCTGATTTAGATTTCCCTAGAAATCCAGCTTGGTCAAGAATGTGGGAAACTTTTGGTGAAGATGCTTATCTATCATCAAAAATGGCTGTGGCTTTAGTTGAAGGTTATGAAGGAGACGGAGTGGGATCTAAATATCAAGTAGCATCGTGTATGAAACATTACATAGGTTACGGAAGCACCACTAGTGGAAAAGACCGTACGCCAAGTATTATTCCTGAACGTATTTTACGTCAGTATGACTTGACCATTTATCAAGCTGCAATCAAAGCGGGTGCCAAAAGTGTGATGGTAAGTTCAGGAGAGATCAATGGAACTCCAGTGCATGCAAGCAAGCATTTAATTACCGATATTTTAAAAAACGAGTTGGGTTTTTCAGGCGTTGTAGTAACGGACTGGAAGGATATAATTTATTTATATACCCGTCATAAAGTGGCTGAATCAAATAGAGATGCTGTTAAAATCGCTGTTATGGCAGGTATTGATATGAGTATGGTTCCTGAAGACTTTACTTTCTATACTGATTTAGTAGACCTTGTTAATAAAGGGGAAGTACCTATTTCTCGTATTGATGATGCTGTTTCTCGAATTTTAAAAATGAAATTTGAACTTAATTTATTCGAAAATACGGTAGCTGATCTCAAAGATTACCCTGCTTTTGGTAGTAAGGAACACATTGAAAAAGCGTATCAAACGGTAGCAGAATCAATTACTTTATTAAAAAATAAAGAAGCTATTCTACCATTAAATAAAAACGAAAAAATATTAGTTACAGGAGCTACGGCAAACAGTATGAAGTACCTTAACGGAGGTTGGTCTTATACTTGGCAAGGAGAAAATTCAGATACTTATGCTGCGGATAAATTCACAATTCTGGAGGCTTTTCAAAACAAAATTGGGAAAGAAAATGTATTGTATACACCAGGCGCAGATTTAGAAATTGAAAATGATGCTGAAATAGAAAAAGCAGTTGCTCTTGCAAAACAAGCCTCTAAAATTGTTTTGTGTTTAGGGGAAAAAAATTATACCGAAACACCGGGGGATATTAGTAATATATACATGAGTGATTCGCAAATAAAATTAGCTTTGGCTTTAGCCAAATTAGACAAGCCAATTATCTTAATTTTGAATGAAGGCCGTCCAAGGTTGATTAGTGATTTTGAATCAAAAATGAATGCGGTCATTCAATGTTACCTTCCCGGAAACGAAGGAGCAAGAGCTTTAGTAGATATAGTGTATGGAGAGGTGAATCCAAGCGGAAGATTGCCTTATAATTACCCAAGATATCCAAATTCATTAGAAAAATACAATAGAAAATATACCGAAAGTATTTCAGAAGGGGAGCAAAATGACGATGCTAAATATGAAAAAAGTTACTTGCCACAATATGAATTTGGTACCGGTTTATCCTACACGACTTTTAAATACAGCAATATAAAAATTGATAAAAAAGAGATAAGCAGTTCAGATGATATTACAGTTTCTGTTGAGGTGACTAATTCAGGGTCTTCACAGGGTAAAGAAGCAGTTTTGTTGTATTTATCAGATAATGTAGCGTCAATTACGCCTGAATTTAAATCGCTAAAACGTTTTGAAAAAATTGAATTGGCGCCAGGAGAAACTAAAAAAGTTTCATTTACTTTAAATCCACAAGATTTAAAATTTGTAAACAACGAATTAAAATGGATTTCAGAAAAAGGAACGTTTACCATCCAAATAGGAGATCAAAAAGCGGACTTCTTATTACAGTAGGACGTTTAGCTTAGAATAATTATGGTTTTGTTTTTTGTATAAAAGGGTTTGACATTAATGTCAAACCCTTTTATTTTGGTATACTATGATTCTATTTTACCAACCCTGGTATTTCATTAGCAATAGGATGATTGGCTTCAAAAGTGTATCCCATTATTTTTGCCATAGTTTGCGCAAATTGATTTTGGTACAATTGATTTTCGTTTTTCATTTCGCCCTTCGGTTCAATTTGTGGTCCCATAGTAGCAAACCAAATTTCGCTAGCATCATTTATATGAGGACCATGACTTGTCCATTCTGCTTTTATGATATCCCCACGTCCGTGATCTGTGGTGAATACTAATGCCGTTTTTCCTTTGTATTGTGGGTCAGTTTCTACAAAGTCCCAAATTTCCTTAATCCAAGTATCTACTTGATGTGCGGCATCAAGGTAGGAACGGTAAAAGCCATAATGTGCCCATTCATCGGTTTCACCATACGATATGTAAAGCACGCGAGGTTTGTTGGTTTTCAATTCTTCTAATGCACCATAATGCGTAAATACATCCAAACATTCTTCTTCATGAAAAGGTTTGAAAGAATCGGTGCGCATGGCATTGATTAGTTTCTGTTTTTCATTTGGCGTTTTACCTCCCACGTTATCGAAGGCAGATACCACTGGGAAACCTGCTCTTTTTTCATTTAAAATGTTGTCAAAAGCATCCCAAGCACCAAAAGCAGCTACTTTACCTTTTATCTTTGGTTGTTTATTCAAGAATTCTAAAATCGTAATATTGGGATTTGCAGGATAGTGGTTAGAATTGATTAAAGTATCTGCATAACCTGTCATGATTTCGTTATAACCAGGATAACTAAACCAATACGGATTGGCATTATTCACTTTGTTACCTACTGTTCTATTGCCATAAATTTGCCCTTTTTTTGCCAAAACTGACCACATAAAAGGCATTAGTTTTTCTCTACGTTCCTTTGGGGTTTCGGCCCAATATTTTTTATAAATATAGCTACTGTCGTTTTGATTGAACTTTTTGTCTCTGGCGAGCGTTTCATCCATCCCTTTAAAAGCTTCTTGCCATCTAAAACCGTCAGTGGTAATTATAATGATGTTTTCGGCTTTTTGAGCTTGAGCTATTGTACCGCAAGCAAGTAATAGTATTATAATTATTCTTTTCATTTTCTTGTTATATTTAAAATTTATCCCACCATACTTTAGCATTAATATCATCTGTCCCTCCTAATTTTTGCAAAGCAGCACTGTTATTTTGTGCATTTACAGATTGCTCTAAACTAGGGTACATGATACGTCTTGGAACTTTATTGCCATTTTTTGATCCTGGACCAGCTTGAATAAAACTAGGTTTCCCTGTTCTTTTCCAATCAAACCACGATTCGGTTCCAGTATGATACAATGCAAGCCATTTTTGAGTGTACAAAACTTCAGTTGTCGCGCTATATGGCGCGGTTGTTGTCAAATAATCAGCTGGCATAACCACATTCCACTGTTTGAATGATGCTTCAACGGCTGTATTATAATAGGTTTGCGCTGATCCTATAGTGATCAAATTACGCTGACTTGCTTCGGCTAGTAAAAAGTTTAGCTCACTATAAGTCATAAAAAGTGCTGCGATTTTTGTTTTGGTATAAAAATAATCTTCCGCTCTTCTTGAATAATTTGTTGGCTCTCCAATTTGGTCTAAAGTCAATCCTGGCTGCAATCCTAATTGGTTGGTAGATCCCGCAATAGGATCAATCCATTCGGCAAGTCTTGGGTCATTGTTAGCGATCAAAGTGTTTACCAAATTTGTTGTTGGGATAACAATATTATAACCATATAATCTGTTGATTCCATCACTCATAGGCGAAATATTAGGGAAACTTCCCGAATAAAAATAAGTAGCATTATCAGCATTCGATGCAAATAAAGGATATTGTGCAGGCTTAGAGACAATTTCGTTCAATTTGGCACTCACATTTATTTTATTCGAAATACGCATCAATAACCTTAGGTGCAACGAATTGGCAAATTTTTTCCATTTCAACATGTCACCGTTGAACAAATTATCACCTTCTACTTTTAGCTTGGTATCGATGATGGCGTTCGCATTATCAAGATTTAAAAGCAATTGGGTGTATATCTCTTCTTGTGTGTCGTATTTTGGTTTTAAAATACCTTCTTCACCTTTTGACGCTTCTAAGTAAGGTGCGTCTCCATAAGCATCTGTAATAACTTGCATGGTATACGTCTCTAGAATCAAACTGATAGCTTCGTAATTCTTATCTTGTAGCAATAAGGCTTGTTTTTTAATGTCATAAATATCATTGAGCCATTTGTACATGCCCCAAAAACGAGCATCAGCACCCCAATTGTAAACATCTAGTTCATTGTACTCGTAATTGCCACCGTATTGAGCCACAATATCCCCAAAATTGAATGAATTATTTACATTGGTATTGGCTAGGTTGAAAATCACATTAGGTAATAACTGTTTTGGTTGCGAAACCGTAGGTTGGTTTTTATTGGTGTTGATTTCTTCAAATCCATCGGTGCAAGAGATGCCTAGACCGCAGAAGAATAATAAGGTTATGAATTTTTTCATGATGTTTTTTTTAGAATGAAGCATTTAATTTTATTCCGTAGTTTCTTGAAGAGGGTAATTGCAACACCTCAAAACCAGGTAAAAGAGTACCGCCGCTAATTGCTTGAGTTTCGGGATCAATGTTTGGAACTTTCGTCCAAAGCGCCAAGTTGTTCCCTACTAATCCTATGCTTAAGTTTTGCATGTGCACAGCCTTAGTGAATTTTGAAGATAAGCTATAATTCAAACTCACTTCTCTTAATTTTACATAAGAAGCATCAAAGGAGTTGGCTTCAATATTGTCTCTTCTAAAAGCGTTTGAATAATACCAGTTTTCGGCAGTCACCGAAGTTGTGTTTGGGCTGTAAGAACCATCGGTGTTTTGAACTACTCCTTGACCTACAATTCCTGTCTCTCTACCTGGTAGGGAAACGGCTAGGATACCGCTTTCCATTCCAATTGCATTGGTCATCGAATAAATTTTACCACCATGACGCACGTCAACAAGCGCATTTAAACTCAGGTTTTTGTATCTAATGTTTGTTGCAAGACCCAGCATCCAATCTGGATTGTAGTTTCCTATTTTCTTGATTTTTGTATCTAATATTGGCGAACCAGCATTGTCATAAACGATTTGGTTATCTGGGCTTCTTAGGTATCCGCGTCCATACATGTCACCCATTCGCTCTCCTACACGAGCTTCAATAGTACCTCCGTTTGGGCCTTGAGCAATGATGTAATTGTCAATTCCTGGAGTTAACTCTTTTACAGTTCCGCGGTTACGAGTAAAATTTGCGTTAAGCGTCCATTCAAAATCAGTAGTGCGAACAGGGGTTAATCCTAATCCTATTTCGATTCCTTTGTTTTGAATTTTACCTGCATTGATTACATTCGAATTAAATCCAGCTGCTTGCGAAATATCAAGACCTACAATTTGGTTTTTAGAGTTAGTTACATAATAACTCATATCTAGTGTGATTCTCTTTTTGAAAAACTGCGCTTCAATTCCGGCTTCGTATGATGTTGCAATTTCAGGTTTTAAATTACTATTTAAAATTGAAGAGGGATTGGTCAATGTTCCAGCTAATGAACCATTGTCGTAGGTTTTTACTAATCGGTAAGGATCAGTATCATTTCCTACAGAAGCGGCGTTGACTCTTACTTTCAAGAAATCTATGTTCTTATTCATTTCGAAAAAAGAAGTAGGGATGAAACTCAAAGAAGCCGAAGGATAGAAATACGAATTGTTGTTTGCTGGTAGGGTAGATGACCAATCGTTTCTAGCGGTAACATCTAAATACAAATAATCTTTGTACCCTATGTTAGCTAGACTATACATACTATTAATCCGTTTTTTATAAATATTTCTAGATTGAATTGGCATTACATTGATGTTTTGCAAATTGTAAATTCCAGGAATACTAATTCCTTGACCTTCAATTTTACTTTCACTAGTATATTGATTCATACTGTTAGCACCATATGATATTTTCACAGTAAAATCGCCAAAAGTGTGATCATAAGATAGTAACATATCAGCATTGTACTCTGTAAAACCTATCGTTTGTTCGCGGTACATTCCGTTGGTGTAGCGAGACGAACCTATAGGTCTGCGTGACCATCTAAAATCATTTGAATTATCCATTCCTATTCTAGCCATAAATGAGAAATCATCACTAATTTGGTAAGTCGAAGACATGTTTCCAAAAATTCTTGCTTTCTTAAAGGCGTTGATGTTTTCGTAGGCAATTTTAAAAGGATTATCACCCCATCCAAACATGCTGTTTTGTCTCACATCTTTCACGGTCCAATAATCCTTTAACCAATCAAGGTCAACATTAGTATGATTCCATAATAAATTGTACATGATTCCTTGACTTCCGTAACCTGAAACTGGCGTGTTGTCACTAGCGCTTTTTGTATAGGTTGCTACCGTGGCAAATTTCCATTTGTCTGAGATATTGTAATTAAGGTTTAGACTTATATTGTCTCTTTTTAAATTAGAATTAGGTACAATATCTTCGCTAGTTGTTTTGCCGTAGCTTAGTCTGAAATTTGTTTTTTCATCTGATCCAGAAATCGAAACGGTATTCGAAATCGAATTTCCCTTCCTGAAAAAGTCTTTTAAGTTATATCTAAATTCGAAGGGTAACACTTGACCTTCACCTACAGAATAGCCTGGGCTACCATTTTGAAGGATCGAAAGCCCTGAATCAAAACGAGGCCCTAAGTTGGTATCAGCACCCGGATCGTAAACTTGTTTAGAGCCTGCACCATAAACACCCTGAATCTCTGGCAAACGCAAAGCCTCGCTAGTCATAAAAGAAGAAGAGATAGAAACACCCAAGCCTTTACCTTTGCGACCAGATTTTGTGGTGATGACAATTACACCATTTGCTGCTCTAGATCCATAAAGTGCAGATGCTGCAGCACCTTTCAATACATTGACGCTTTCTATATTTTCTTGATTGATTTCGGCGGCACCATTACCATAATCAGTAGGCAAATCGGTTTGAGTTGTTGCCGAACTCCCAACACCGTATACATTGTTATTAATAGGAATACCATCAACAATAAATAATGGCCCGTTGTTGTTAATGTTCAATGACTTGTCGCCTCTAATAGTAATTCTAGAAGAACTTGTGATTCCGTTTCCTGAGCCAGAAATTTGAACTCCCGATATTTTTCCAGAAAGATTAGAAACAAAATTGGTCGAGTTCACCTTATTGATATCGTCTGATTTTAATTCTTGGGATGCATATCCTAGAGCGCGTTTGTCTCTTTTAATACCCAAAGCTGTAACGACTACTTCACCTAGTGCTACTGAATCGTCTTGAAGATTAACATTTAATTTTTCTTGATTGGTTGCTATAGCTTCTTTAGTTGTAAAACCCATGTAGCTAAAAACTAGGGTTTTTCCTTTTTCAGTTGCAATGGAGTAGCTTCCATTTGCATCAGCGATTGTGCTGTTTTGAGTCCCTTTTACGAGAATGGTTGCGCCTGTTAGCGGGAAGCCAGCTGAATCTGTTACTTTTCCTTGAATTATAATAGATTGGGAATGCAGCAATTGCCCACAAAGTACAATTAAGAATAAGAGTAGATTTTGTTTTAAAGTTTTCATTTTTTAGTAGTTATGTTTGTTGTGCAAAACTATCGGTCTACTCACGGGATATGATTAAGAAAACTTTAACAAAACAATAGTTGCAATTAAGAATAGGTTAGCAATGTTAACTAGATGTTTTTGTGAATTCAATGTTTAAATTTGTCTAAAATGGCTTTCTTTTTTCTTAAAAGCTGTAACTTTGATGTCTAAATGAATGTTACCTCACAAATAAAACAACCCATCTTTAACGAAATGGAACTTTTTGAAAAAAAGTTCTATGAATCGATGACTTCACAAGTGGCTTTACTTAATAGAATTACCTATTACATCGTAAACCGCAAAGGGAAGCAAATGCGTCCTATGTTTGTTTTTCTTACTGCTAAGATGGTTTCTGGTGGTGCAATAAATGAACGAACTTATCGTGGAGCTTGTGTTATTGAGCTTATTCATACAGCCACTTTAGTGCATGATGACGTAGTAGATGATAGTAATCGCCGTCGCGGTTTTTTCTCGATCAATGCACTTTGGAAAAATAAAATTGCGGTACTAGTTGGAGATTATTTGTTGTCAAAAGGGTTGTTGCTGTCAATAGATAATGACGATTTTGATTTACTAAAAATTATTTCTGTCGCTGTACGCGAAATGAGTGAAGGCGAGTTACTCCAAATCGAAAAAGCGCGACGACTTGATATTACAGAAGATATTTATTACGAAATTATTCGAAAAAAAACCGCTACCCTTATTGCGGCTTGCTGTGCTCTTGGTGCAAAATCTGTAATTGAAGATGCCGTGCAAGTGGAAAATATGCGAAAATTTGGCGAACTGATCGGGATGGCTTTCCAAATCAAAGACGACTTGTTTGATTACACAGATGAAGCTATTGGGAAACCAACCGGAATTGATATCAAGGAACAAAAAATGACGCTTCCTTTAATTCATGTTTTAAATACCTGCACTGCTAAAGAAAAGTCGTGGTTAATCAACTCAATAAAAAACCACAATAAAGACAAAAAAAGAGTCAAAGAAGTAATTGCTTTTGTAAAGGATCACAATGGTTTGGCTTACGCCGAAGACAAAATGACTGAATTTCAGCAAGAAGCACTAATGCTATTGGACAACTATCCTGCTTCTGATTTTAAAGACGCTTTAATCTTAATGGTGAATTACGTTATTGAGAGAAAGAAATAGTTTCGTTTTATCTTTCTGACGAAACAAGAATCCTGACTAAGGATAATTTTTTATATTTATTTTTACCTTCATGCAACCTTTTTGCATCGACATTCGTCTATAGTTATAGAAACCCTTTACAACAACTTTGAAAGTAATCAACTTACATCAAGAGGAAAGAAAAATGATTCAGCTAGCTGTCGATAACAATCGTCAAGCGCAGCAACAAATCTATTCTAGGTTTTCTCCAAAAATGTTAAGCATCTGTCGTTTGTATGTTAAAGATGTGCAGCAAGCTGAGGATGTTATGATTACGGCTTTTATGAAAGCCTTCAGCAGTTTGAAAAATTTTGAACACAATGGAAGCTTCGAAGGTTGGATTAGGCGAATTATGGTAAACGAATGCATTTCTTTTTTGCGTGTGCATAAAAAAGTAAATTTCATAGAAGATAGTTTTTTTATAGAAGAAAGCACAGTTGATAATGAGTGCGATTTAGAAGTGGATGCCATTCAATTATTGATTGATAATTTACCTGAAGGGTATAAGATGGTTTTCAATCTCTATGCGATTGAGGGATTCAAACACAAAGAAATAGCGGTGATGCTGGGGATAAATGAGGGGACGTCAAAATCGCAATTGTCACATGCAAGAAAGATTTTGCAACAGCAAATTAATGCAACAAAAAAATATGATTATGGAGCCAAATAAATTCGATAAGAATATCAAAGTAAAAATAGAGGCAAGAACGATTGCGCCTTCGGCTGATGCTTGGCATAAATTAGAAGCAATGATGTCAGTGGCTGATAAACCAAAACGTAGATATGTTTGGTGGTACATAGCTGCTAGTTTTGTGGGTTTGCTATTAGTGAGTTCTATATTTTTTAATCAGTCTATTTCAAACAAAATTAACACAAGCAATCCAGTAGTTTTAGAGCAAGAGCAAACAAACCCTAACGTAGTCGAAAGTGTTGTAAATAATGAAGAGGATATGCTTCTGCGAAAGGGAATTAGTAGTATTGCAGTTAATGGGGCTATTCGTAAAAAGGAGATGAGAAAAAAATCACCCAACCAAATAAAGGACAAAGACAATGCTGTTGTCGCTAATAATGAAAAAGTACTGAGAGTAGTTTCTCCTACAGTAAAAGTAATTGAAGCAATTAGTACTAACAAATATACGAGCGCAGAAAATCTTTTGGCAGCGGTTAGTGATACTAAAGTGGAGGAGATAAAAGCTGATAAGTCTTTTAAGAAAGCTAGCGTTGGAACTTCTGTAGACCCAAATAATTTGTTATCAAGTGTTGAAAAAGAATTGAATCAATCTTATAAAGAATCGGCTTTAGAAAAATTTAATAAAAAGTTTAATGCTGTCAAAACAGCTTTAGTAAATAGAAATTATCAAGAATAAGTAGTAAATTAATCAATCATCAATCAAAAAACGAAAATCATGAAAAAAATTATTTTATTTAGCATCCTATTTTTGTCGGCTTTTGCTGTAAAAATACATGCCCAGGATAAAGGCAGTTATAAATATATTCAAGACTGGAGCTATTGGCAAGCAGAATCACCAAATTATGAAATGAGCCTTGAAAAAAATGCAGCGTCTGATAATCAAAATACATTTAAAATTAAATCAATCAAAAGTAAGTTTTATGGGTTTGGCACACTTATGAAAACGATAAAATCAGATGGATATTTAGGAAAAACAGTAAAAATGACTGGGTATTTGAAGACTGATGACGTAAAGTCATGGGCTGGGCTTTGGATGCGTGTTGATTACTATGATGTAGCAGTTCTTGCATTTGACAATATGCAAAATAGAGGGGTGAAAAAAACCACAGATTGGACGAAATATGAAATAGTTTTATTTGTTCCTGATGAAGCAACTTCAATTTCCTACGGTGCTTTGTTAGATGGAACAGGTCAGGTATGGTTTAAAGATGTAGTGCTGCAAGTTGTTGCAGATACTATAGCAGAGACGGGTTCAAATAAAGGGAGAGATTACAAGATAATTTCTTTTGAAAAAAGAGCAAAGGCAATTGGAGATGAGATAAATAATATTACAGATAAAGAAAAAGCCGACCTAAAAAAAGCTGTAGATTCTATAGATCAGCAAGTCGACAACGGAACTTTAACTAATGCAATAGCTAAAGAATTAAAGCTTAAAAAAGCAACTGAACATGCTGGAAATATCGATAAAAAGGTAGCTATTGAAGAAGTGAAATTAAATCAATTAGTCAAAGATCAGGTAGAAGGTAAGTATGAAGATGAGGTAGAAAATAAAAAAAGAGGAACAATGTTGATTATTGGAGGTAGTAACGAGGCTATTGGTGAAAACAAAACTGAAATTAATTTAACGTCCTTCAAAGTGTACAATGGTCAAGAAGATAAAATCAAACGACATTATAAAAGAACAACTTCGCAAGTAGTTTTTGCAACGGGATTAAATAATTTAATTACAGATCAACGCGTTCAAAACTCTGACTTTAGATATTTGGGATCTCATTTTTATGAATGGGGACTGACCTTGAATTCAAGAATTTTTAAAGAGGCTAATTTTTTACATGCAAAATATGGTTTGTCGTTAATGTACAACAATTTGAGAGCCACAGATAATAGAAGTTTTGTCGTTGATGGAAATCAAACTAAACTAGACGTTAATCCAGTGAGTTATGAAGATTCTAGATTTAGAACTGTTTCTCTAGTTGTACCATTGCATTTGGAGTTTGATTTTTCAAAATCTAAAGAAATAGATGGTAAACAGTATTTTAAAACACATGATAGTTTTCGTTTAGGTATAGGAGGTTATTTTGGAACGAACATTAAATCCAAACAAATTACTACGTACGATGATGATAATTATAAAAGTCGCCAAAAAGTGAAAGGGGATTTTAATGTAAACAAATTCGTTTATGGGTTAAGTACTTATATAGGTTACAAAGAGACAAGTTTGTATTTAAAATATGATCTAAATCCTTTATTCAAAGACAATGTGGTGAAACAAAACAATGTTTCCCTAGGCGTTCGTTTTGATTTTAATTAGAACGTTTTTGAGTTAGTTGGCAAACCCTTTCAGATAATAAATCTCGAAAGGGTTTTGCTATTTAAAAACTTTGTAACTTTGACTTTTTATAACTTTTACCCAAAATAAATTGATTTCAAAAGCGACTATAGATACTGTTTTCGAAACTGCTCGAGTAGAGGAAGTTATTGGTGATTTTGTTAATTTAAAACGCGCCGGTAGTAATTTCAAAGGTTTGAGTCCGTTTTCTGATGAGCGTTCACCATCCTTTATGGTTTCGCCAGCTAAGGGAATTTGGAAAGATTTTAGTTCTGGAAAAGGAGGAAATTCTGTTGCATTTTTAATGGAGCATTCTCATTTCACCTATCCAGAAGCTATTCGATATTTGGCTAACAAGTACAATATCGAAATAGAAGAAACTGAGCAAACAGATGCCGAAAAAGCTATTACTGATGTTCGTGAAAGTATGTATCTTGTATCAGAGTTTGCAAAAGAATATTTTCATAAAACGCTTTTAAAGTCAGAAGAAGGTAAAGCAATTGGACTTTCTTATTTTAAAGAAAGGGGTTTTACGGCTGAAACAATCGAAAAATTTAGCTTAGGATATTCACCAGAATCATGGGATGCTTTAACTAAAGAAGCCCTTGGAAAAGGATATAAATTAGAATTCCTTGAAAGTACGGGATTAACTATTGCTCGTGAAGACCGTCCTTTTGACCGATTTAAAAGTAGGGTAATGTTTCCTATCCAAAGTATGTCAGGTAGGGTGCTTGGTTTTGGTGGTCGAATTTTAACTAATGACAAGAAAGCCGCAAAATACCTCAATTCACCCGAAAGTGATATTTATCATAAGAGTAAAGTACTGTACGGTATTTTTCAAGCGAAACAATCCATTGCAAAATTGAATAATTGTTATTTAGTTGAAGGATATACTGATGTGATTCAGTTTAATCAAGCGGGTATTGAGAATGTCGTTTCGTCTTCTGGAACTGCTTTAACTCCGGATCAAATTCGTTTGGTAAACAGATTGACGAAGAATATTACGGTGCTATTTGACGGTGATGCTGCAGGTTTACGTGCCGCAATTCGTGGAATTGATTTGATTCTTGAAGAAGGTATGAATGTCAAAGTATGTACATTTCCTGATGGAGAAGACCCCGATAGTTTTGCCAAAAAAACATCTTATGATGATTTAGTTGCTTATTTAGAAAACAACGCTAAGGATTTTATACAGTTCAAAGCGTCGATGTTGATGAATGAGGCTAAGAACGATCCTATTAAAAAAGCAGATCTTATTAGAGATATGGTAGTGAGTATTTCTAAAATACCAGACCGTATTCAGCGTGAGATTTATGTTCAGGAGTGTTCTCGTATAATGGATATTTCTGAGCAAGTTTTAGTGAGTACGTTGGCACAATTAACACAAAAAGGCGAAGTAGAAGAGACTAAGAAACATCAAAAGGATCAAAAAGCTTTTCAAGTTGTAAAAAATGAAAATCCAGCCGATGTTGAAAAAGTAGATATACTTTATCGCTTGGAGCGAAAAATTATTGAAATTTTATTGCTTTACGGTAATAAAACAGAAGAATTTGAGGATACCTTCATGAAAACTAATGAAGACGGAGAAATTGTGATGGTTACTGAGAATAAAGATTTTAAAGTTTTTCAGCGCATTTACCTAAGCCTACAAGAAGATGAGGTAGAATTAGCAAATCCTTTATTTAAGGATATTTTTAATGATTTGATAAACTATTACCTTCAAAATGAATCCTTTAGTTTAGAACAATATTTGATGCATTTACAACCCGAATTTGCACAAGAAGTCACTGATATCCTTATGGAAGATGAGCGACTTGTTATGCACAACTGGGAAGGTCAAAATATTTTTCCGAAATCAAAAAACGATACCATAGCACAAAACGTTGCGGAAACCATTTTAACCATGCGATGGTATCTTGTAGGGAGAATTATAGAAGAATTGAAAAACTCAATAGCACCAGGCGCAGATAATACTGAGCCCATGACTATGATTCAAGACTATAATGGTTTGACCCTAGCTTTTTCTAAAAAACTCGGTAGAGTAATGTCTCGATTTTAATTTAAACGATTTCTAACGTTTTTGCTTTATTAACAAGATCTACTAAATTTGTAACATTTAGTTTTGTTAGTAAACGTAATTTATAAGTACTAATCGTTTTTTCGTTAAGACCTAAAATTTCAGCAATTTCGTGATTTTTTTTACCTCCACTTAAATAACGTAGTACTTCAACCTCACGGTTAGAAAGTTTACGGTACAAACGTTCGCTTTTACTTTGTTTAGCAATTAAAGCTAAATTTTTCTTAACGGTTTCGTTCATGATTATCTTCCCTTGGTGTACTTTGATGATTGATTGACCTAAGGTTTCTAGTTTTTCCTTTTTATGAACATATCCAGATGCACCCGCTTTAATAGCGTTAGGAGCATAAATTTGTTCAGAAAGGCTACTGTAAATGATAACTTTAGTTTTGGGGAAATTTTTCAAGATAGACTTAACCTCAAAGATACTTGCTAATCCTTCTAGTTCTAAATCTAAAAGTAAAACGTCTATTTCTTTGGTAAGTAGGATGTCTCTGATCATTAAAAAGCTACCTACATTGGCAGTGATGGAGATTTCTGAATTGTCTTTAAAGTAAGATTTTACTCCGTAATGGACTACAGGGAAGTTATCTGCTAAACAAACTTTTATCATAATTTCATTTTTTTAAGAGTTGTCTGTGTAATAATTGATTAAATTTAGTTAAAAAAAGTGTGAAATACAATATTCCAAGGTAAAAATACTGTTAACTTATGTTAATTAAGCAAACTGGTATCGGGTTCATCTTATGTTGGTTTACTTTGTTTAATCTCTTGTAGATAGAATAAACAACTTGCTCGCGCGCTGTAAAACCTTCATTTGATCCTCCTTTTTCATCTTGTAACATTGCCCACTCTAACTCATCATAACTAGCACCTAATTGCTCTTCATCAGATTTCTCATCTCCAAACAAGCCATCTGAAGGAGTTGCATTCAATACTGATTCAGGAACTTCTAGGTACGCACCTAAAGCAAATACTTCCGACTTCATTAAATCGGCAATAGGGCTTAAATCAACGCCTCCATCACCGTATTTAGTGTAGAAACCTACACCGAAGTCTTCAACTTTGTTTCCAGTACCAGCAACCAGTAGACCGTGTATTCCTGCAAAATAATATAAAGTAGTCATACGCAATCGAGCTCTAGTGTTAGCAAGAGTTAGATTGAGTTTGTGTTCGTCTATACCTTCTGTGGGAACCTCTTTTTTAAATGTTTCAAAACTAGCAGTTAAGTCTGCTATGGTGTTAGAAACATTAGGAAATCTGTTTTTTAATTGTTCAATGTGTTCTTTTCCTCTACTAACATGACTGGCATGTTGGTGTATGGGCATTTCTACACATAAAACTTTTAAACCTGTTTGTGCGCAAAGTGTTGAGGTAACGGCAGAATCAATTCCGCCAGAGATGCCTACAACAAATCCATTTACATTCGCGTTTTTGGCATAATCTTTCAGCCAGTTTACAATATGAGTATTTACTCTTTCAATTTGAATAGTATTTTTTTTAATCATAATAGTTTAACTTTTAAAAACGAGCAATGTATATTTGCACGGTGATAATAGTAGGATTTTGTTTTTGAGTGGTATTTCAGGTGCAAATTTAATTAAAAA
This sequence comes from Flavobacterium gelidicaeli, assembly GCF_013294005.1. Lineage (GTDB taxonomy): Bacteria > Bacteroidota > Bacteroidia > Flavobacteriales > Flavobacteriaceae > Flavobacterium. The sequence continues at coordinate 193,743 of NZ_JABSNK010000001.1, read as the reverse complement.
AAAATGAAAATATACGTTTATAGCATACTTCTATGCTGGTTTTTTGTGAGTTGCGGTAAAAAAGATAGGATTGAAAGAGAAATTAGGGAAATTCCAGTTGATATTAAGGTAACCCGTTTTGATAAAATATTTTTTGAAACAGCACCAGAAGATCTTGGAAAAATAAAAAAAGAGTTTCCTTATTTCTTTCCAGCTGGAAATGACGACCAAATTTGGTTAGAAAAAATGAGTAATTCTCAGTGGAGAGAATTATATGGTGAGGTTCAAAAGAAGTATAGTGTTATTGATCCAGTCAAAACTGATTTAACAGCACTTGTACAACATCTTAAGTATTATTTTCCAAAAACGAAGACGCCTAAGCTAATCACAATCATTTCGGAAATGGATTATACTAACAAAGCAATCTATGCAGATAGTTTAGTAATCGTTTCTCTCGAAATGTATTTAGGTAAAGAGCATCGTTTTTATGAGTTCCCTAATTACATTAAGCAAAACTTTGAGGAAAAGCAAATCATGGCAGATGTGGTGTCTAGTTTTTCTAAAAGAAAAATTACTCCTGATGTTAGTAAGAACTTTTTATCAAGAATGGTTACTGCTGGAAAGGAACTGTACTTAAAAGATTTATTGCTTCCTGAATATAGTGATGCCGATAAAATAGGCTATACTCCAGAACAAATTAAATGGTGTGAGGAAAATGAGAATTATATGTGGCGTTATTTTATTGAAAAACAAATGCTATATAGCGATGACCAAAAGCTAACTTCCAGATTTGTTGGTCCAGCTCCTTTTTCTAAATTTTATTTGGAAATAGATAATGAATCACCAGGACAGGTAGGTGCCTGGATCGGTTGGCAAATTGTGCGCTCGTATATGGAAAACAATGAAGTATCTTTGCAGCAATTGTTAGAGTTAAATGCAAAAGAAATATTTGAAAAATCAAAATATAAACCTAAAAAGTAATGTCGGATAAAAATAGATCAGAAATTAAATTTCTAGTAGAATTAGATGAAAACCGTGTGCCAGAAAAATTATTATGGTCCGCTAAAGATGGTGGTGTAGCGCTGGAAGAAGCAAAGGCGATTATGCTGTCTGTTTGGGATAGCAAAGCTAAAGAGAGTATGCGTATTGATTTGTGGACAAAAGAAATGCCGGTTGATGAGATGAAGATTTTCTTTCATCAAACATTAGTGGCAATGGCAGATACATTTCATAGAGCAACTGGTGATGAGAAAATGGCAGATACCATGAAAGATTTTTGTGAGTATTTTGCTGAAAAGCTAGAATTAACTTCTAAGTAATAAATAAAAAGAGATTGTCTGAAGAGGCAATCTCTTTTAGTTTTTAATAGATTTATTTTTTAAATCCTTAAGTACTTTTTTTAATGAACCAAGCATTAATTTATTGGTGCTACTATGAAAATTGATGTTGTCAATGAGTTTTCTAGATTTTTGATCCCATGGCAATTTTTCTTGTTTTGCATGATCGGTGCCTATTGCTTTTTGTTTGTATATGATTTCTTGTAAGTTTAAATCGTAGATTTCTATTGTTACTTCGCTTTGATTTTTCCCCTCTGAATTTTCGTCCTCATACAATGCTAGACCGTTTAATTCATCTTTATTTTTTTTGGAATTAATGTTTATGAAATAATCAAATCCAGTTCCTGTTTTTAACTCTCTCAGCTTTTGTTTGCTGGGGTTTAGAGGTATCTGTTGCGGAATTAATAATTCGCTACTGGTTTCTCTGTAAAAGTAACGATCGTTTAATTGTTCGTTAAAAAATGAGGTAGTAGTAGTTTTGAGTTTGTTGTTCTTGTATGCTGGGTAGTCTAAATAGTTTAAAAGCCATTTGCCTTTAGTAAAATCTACACCTGTTGTGTAATCGTTATTGGTCAATAAGTAGGTTTTACTTTTGCATGAAGCAAAAAAAACTATTATAACTAATAGTTTAATAATAGTGATAATAGTTTTCTTCATATATGGTATGGTAAGTTTGCTAGAATTGATTGTTGTTCTTAAAAACTTCTTGGTTTACTTCATCAATATAACCAAGTAATTCTTCTTTACCAAGAGATTCAGTTGCTGAAGTCACAAAATAATGCGGCATCTCAGCCCAGTTATTAGCAAACATATTCTTTTTGTATGAAGCAATGTGCGAGTCAATTTTTACTTTACTAATCTTATCAGCTTTTGTAAATATGATACAAAACGGAATTTCGCTTTCTCCCATATAGGACATGAATTCAATGTCTATTGCTTGGGCTTCATGGCGAATATCAATTAAAACAAATGCGCAAACAAGCTGTTCTCTAGTCTCAAAATAATCAGTGATAAACTGTTGGAAAACGGATTTAGTTTTTTTAGAAACTTTTGCGTAACCATAACCAGGTAAATCTACTAAAAACCAATTGTTGTTGATTAAAAAGTGATTGATTAATTGGGTTTTCCCAGGTCTACCAGATGTTTTAGCTAGTTTCTTTTGGTTGGTTATCATATTTATTAATGATGACTTCCCAACGTTTGATCTACCTATAAATGCATATTCTGGCAAAAAATCCTTAGGGCATTTTGAAACATCGGAATTGCTTATTATAAATTCGGCAGTATTAATTTTCATAATTTTATTTTTTAAGGGCTTTCTTTTTTATAGAAAGTGCTTATAGCTTTGATTTGATTAACCATTCTTCAAGAGCGCGATTAAATTCCTCAGGTTGTTCCATCATTGCAGCATGACCACATTTATCTATCCAATATAAAGTAGAATGCGGTAATAATTTATTGAATTCTTCGGCTACGTCAGGTGGTGTTACTTTATCGTTTTTCCCCCAGATGATGCAAGTTTCTACATTCATATTAGGAAGGTCCTTTGCCATATTATGGCGAATAGCACTTTTGGCGATTGTAAGTGTCTTGATTAATTTTATACGATCATTTACTGTAGCATAAACTTCATCAATAAGTTCAGGCGTGGCAATTTTTGGATCATAAAAAACATCTTCAGCTTTTTTCTTAATATATTCGTAATCTCCTCTTTTAGGATAACTATCTCCCATTGCGCTTTCGTATAGTCCTGAACTACCAGTAATTACTAGTCCTGCAACCTTTTCAGGGTACATTTTTGTATGGTATAAAGCAATGTGTCCTCCCAATGAATTTCCTAAAAGTATTACACGATCAAATCCTTTAAAAGTAATGAAGTCTTTTACGTATTTAGCGAAACTTTTAACATTGGTTTTTAAGATATTCTGGGTGTAAATTGGTAAGTCTGGAATAACTATTTTATACCCTTTTTCAGAAAAGTAACTAGCAACAGCGTCAAAATTACTAAGTCCTCCCATCAGACCGTGTAAAATTACAATAGGCGTTCCTTCTCCAGCTTCATAATAGCTGTATTTACCTTCTTTTTTATAGTTCTTTTCCATGTTATTAAATGCGAATTTTCAATTTTGACAAATATAGGATTTAATAGCTTAAAATGAATTTTTGCTAACTCTTTTTAAGAAGATAATTTTACTTAATGTCAATTTTTATTTTAATGGGTGTTGGTTTTTGAATTTTCGAATGATTTTTGGAAGCAGTAGATTATAAATAATGAGACTTTGGCGTTAAATTCTTGCAGATAATTTAGTCGCTTTTTCGACGCTGTGAATATTCTTACAGCTATTTACAAGAGTAGTTAACAGTCTGATTGTCTAAAAATTAAGGGGTTCGGGCTTAAAGTGGGTAAACTTATCAACAAAGTGGGATATAGTGGTAAATAGTGGTAATATTTTTTATATTTTTGCTTAAATCATTTTATAAATTATTCATTTGAATTCAATAGTTGGAACATACGAATGTAAAGTCGATGCTAAAGGGAGGGTTTTACTACCTGCACCCCTTAAAAAGCAATTGGCGCTTTCACTTCAAGACGGATTTGTCTTGAAGCGTTCGGTATTTCAACCTTGTTTGGAGTTGTATCCTATGGAAGAATGGAATATAATGATGCAAAAAATCAACAAACTTAATCGCTTTGTTAAGAAAAACAATGACTTTATTCGTCGCTTTACTGCTGGAGTAAAAATGGTTGAGATTGATTCTTTAGGTAGGTTGCTAGTTCCTAAAGATTTAGTGGTTTTTGCAAGTATTGCTAAGGATGTTGTTTTTTCATCGGCGGTAAATATTGTTGAAATCTGGGATAAAGATTTATACGAGAAATCAATAAGCGGTGAAGATGTAGATTTTGCCGATTTAGCAGAAGATGTAATGGGAAATTTAAATGACGATGACAATGGAATATCATAATCCAGTTTTACTTCAAGAATCAGTTGACGGCTTAGCAATTAAGCCTAATGGGATATATGTAGATGTAACCTTTGGTGGAGGTGGGCACTCAAAAGAAATTTTAAAAAGGTTAGGTCCTGACGGAAAATTGTTTGCATTTGATCAAGATGAAGATGCTTTAGCAAATGCTTTACAAGACGAGCGTTTTGTATTAATAAATGAGAATTTTAGACATTTAAAACGTTTTTTACGCTTTAACGGTGTAAAGAGTGTTGATGGAATATTAGGTGATTTAGGTGTTTCATCACATCAATTTGATGTTCCTGAAAGAGGTTTTTCTACTCGTTTTGACGCTGAGTTAGACATGAGAATGAGTCAAAAAAATGATTTAAACGCTTATAAAGTGGTTAATGAATATGATGATGTTAATCTTAAAAGGGTGTTTCTTGATTACGGAGAGTTAAAAAGCGCTCCTGCTTTAGCAAGAACAATTGTAGAAGCGAGAGAAGTGCATCCTATTAAAACTACTGATGCGCTTAAGGATATTTTAGCTAAATTTTTACCTGAGAAGGTAAGGAATAAAATATTAGCTCAAATATATCAGGCAATCCGTATTGAAGTGAATCAAGAGATGGATGTGTTAAAAGAATTTTTAGAGCAATCATTAGAGATTTTGAAACCAGAAGGAAGATTAAGCGTAATCTCTTACCATTCATTAGAAGATAGATTGGTAAAAAGATTCATGAAAAATGGAATGTTTGAAGGAGAGCCAGAAAAAGATTTCTTTGGTAATTTTTCTGTTCCTTTTAAAACGGTTGGTAAATTAATTATACCTAATGCAGCCGAGATAAAATTAAATAATAGAGCACGTAGCGCAAAACTAAGAATAGCCCAAAAAAAATAATTAGTAGTTATGAAAACGGGAATATATGGCATATTAAAAGCAAAGTTTCTTATCGATGATGACGCGATCAAGAACTGGCGTTTTATTGTTTTTATTATTCTTCTGGCTATTGTTATGATTGCTAATACACAACGCTATGAGCAAAAAGTGTTTAAAATTGCTGCGTTGACAAGTGAAGTAAAAGAGTTGCGATCAGAGTTTGTTGATAGGCGTTCTCAGCTAATGAAGTTAAGGTTAGAATCAACAGTGTCAGAGAAAATGGTAGAAAAAAATATTTTTCCATCATCAGTTCCTCCAGTAAAAATTAAAGTAAAAAAAGAAGAAGAAAAGACTTTTCTTAAAAAAATATGGCAGTAGAAGATAAATACATATCATACCGAATCTACCTTGTTGCTTTTGCTATCTTTTTGATGGCAATTGGTATTGCTGTTAAGTTGACCAATATTCAATGGGTTGATGGTGATTATTATCGAAAATTAGCAAAGGAAAGAACGGTTAGGAATTTTGTTATTCCAGCTAATAAAGGAAATATTTATTCGGCTGATGGGAGTTTATTGGCTACATCAATACCTAATTATGAAATTCGTTTTGATGCTCTAGCGCCAAAAGCAGAGACATTTGAAAAAAATGTAGGTGCGTTGGCCGATTCATTAGCAACTGTTTTAACGAAACCAAGTAGTTATTATCAAAACGAACTGCGTAAAGCACGTGCTAATAATAATAGGTATTATTTGATTTCTCGTAATTTGAGTTATACGGATTATATTAAAATTAAAAACTTTCCTTTATTTAAACTAGGTGCTTATAAAGGTGGGATTATAGTGGAACAAAAAACGGTTAGGGAACATCCAATCGGGAAAATTGCGGAGCGTACTATTGGTTACGAAAGAAAATTTTCAAATGGTACTTCTGACGGTAAAGGAATCGAATGGGCTTATAGAAAATACTTGAATGGAAAAGACGGTAAGATTTTAAAACAAAAAATTGCAAAAGGACAATGGAAACCTATTCGTGATGTGAACGAAGTGGATCCTCAGGACGGTTATGATGTAATTTCTACAATCGATGTTTATATTCAGGATATTGCGCATCATGCGTTATTGAAACAATTAGAAGAATATGAAGCTGATCATGGTTGCGTAGTTGTTATGGAAACCGAAACGGGTCAAGTAAAAGCTATAGCAAATCTAGGAAGGGCAAATGATGGGTCTTATTATGAAACCACAAATTATGCTGTAGCCGAATCTCATGAACCAGGATCTACTTTTAAACTTGTAGATTTAATGGCGATTCTTGAAGACAAAGTAGCAGATACAAGTACGGTTTATAACACCTTTGGAGGGGAGATTCGCTATTCAGGAAAAGTAGTGCGTGATTCACATAAAGGAGGATATGGAAAAATTTCTTTAGCAAGAGGTTTTGAGTTATCGTCAAATACGGTTATGGTTCAAGCGGTTTATAATAATTACAAAGACAATCCATCTCGTTTTGTTGATCATGTTAATGATTGGGGGCTAAACAAGAAATTACATATGGATTTTGAAGGAGAAGGAAGACCTCATATTCCGCAACCTACCGATAAAAGCTGGAGTAATATCTCGCTGCCATGGATGGCTTTTGGTTATGGAGTATCTGTTACGCCAATGCAAACCTTAACATTTTATAATGCAGTTGCTAATAACGGTGTGATGGTAAAGCCTCAATTTATTTCAGAAATTAAAGAATGGAATAATACTATTGTAAAAATCGATAAAGAAGTTATTAATCCGCGAGTTTGTTCGCCTGAAACAATAAAAAAAATAAAAGCAGTGCTGGCTAACGTAGTTAAAAAGGGGACAGCGTCTAAGTTGTATTCCAAAGATTTTTCTATGGCTGGTAAAACGGGTACAGCTCAAGTAAATTACGGAAAAAGAGATGGTACTAAAATGTACTACGCTTCTTCGTTTGTGGGTTATTTTCCTGCAGATCATCCTAAATATTCTTGTATTGTAGTGGTTCATAAACCAAGTACTGCTAAAGGAGATTTTTATGGAGCAGGTGTTGCGGGACCAGTTTTCAAGAGAATTGCTCAAAAGATTTTTACAGATGTTCCATCGACTAACGAAATAAAAAATTTGAACAATAAAATCCCGAAACAAGAAAATAACTATAATGCTTACTACGCTAATCTGCAAAAAAAGAAAAGCGGAATTCCTAATGTAAAAGGGATGCCAGGAATGGATGCTATTGCTTTACTAGAAAACTTAGGTTTTGCAGTTAGAACAAAAGGAATGGGGAGAGTAAAGTCGCAAGCACTTGTGGCTGATCAAGAGAGAATGAATAAAGCAACTATAACACTGGAATTATTGTGATTATACTAAAAGATATATTATATAAAGTAGTAATTGATGCAGTAAACGGTTCAACGGATATTGCAATTAATAAAATGGATTTTGATTCTCGAAAAATAGAATTAAATGATGTTTTTGTAGCTATAAGAGGAACAGTTTCTAACGGGCATGATTTTATTCAAAAAGCAATAGCATTAGGTGCTAAAGCAATTGTTTGTGATACTTTGCCTGATGATTTACAAAGTGATGTTACTTACGTAAAAGTAGAGGATACTAATAAAGCGTTGGCTTTTATGGCGGCTAATTATTTTGGTAATCCATCAGAAAAACTGAAACTAGTTGGAATTACGGGAACAAATGGGAAGACTACAATTGCATCGTTATTGTACCAGTTGTTTCAAAAAGCGGGTTTTAAAGTAGGTTTGTTGTCTACTGTTAAAATTATGGTTGACACCAAAGAGTATAAGGCAACTCACACTACTCCAGATTCTATAACAATCAATCACTACTTAAACGAAATGATTGAAAACAAAGTGGAGTACTGTTTTATGGAAGTGAGTTCTCATGGAATTCATCAAAAAAGAACAGAAGCACTTCATTTTATAGGAGGGATTTTTACTAATCTATCTCATGATCACTTAGATTACCATCCTACATTTGCAGAATATAGGGATGTGAAAAAATCATTTTTTGATAATTTACCCAAGACGGCTTTTGCATTGTCAAATATTGATGATAAAAATGGTGCTGTTATGTTGCAGAATTCTGTAGCAAAAAAATGCACTTATGCTTTAAAATCATACGCTGATTATAAAGCTCAAATTCTTGAAAACCAATTATCAGGTTTGTTGTTAAAAGTTAATGGTAGTGAAGTTTGGGTAAAGCTAATAGGTACTTTCAATGCTTACAATGTTTTGGCTATTTATGGTGCTGCGATTGAGTTGGGAATGGATAGTTTAGAAACGTTGCGTTTATTATCTGATTTAGAAAGTGTTTCAGGAAGGTTTCAATATATCGTTTCAGAAACTAATGTGACGGCAATTATTGATTATGCACATACGCCTGATGCGTTAGAGAACGTTTTGAAAACGATCAACGACATTCGTACTAAAAATGAGCAATTAATCACGGTAGTGGGTTGTGGTGGAAATAGAGATAAAACTAAGCGTCCTATAATGGCTGATATTGCATCAGCACTTAGTGATAAAGCGGTACTAACGTCTGACAATCCTAGAAATGAGGACCCTGATACGATTATCAACGAAATGGAAAAGGGTGTTGCTGCACAAAATTATAAAAAAGTCTTAGCAATTACAGATAGGAAGCAAGCCATTAAAACAGCTTGTCAATTAGCACAGCCTAATGATATCATTTTAATTGCTGGAAAAGGACACGAAACCTATCAAGAAGTTAATGGCGTACGTCATGATTTTGATGATATGAAAATAGTAAAAAAAATCTTAGAACAATTACATAAATAGTAAAATATGCTGTATTATTTATTTGAATATTTAAACAAAATATTAAACATATCTGGAACAGGAGTGTTTCAGTACATCACTTTTAGATCAGCGATGGCATTCATGCTTTCGTTGTTACTTTCTACAATTTACGGAAAAAGAATTATTCGTTTTTTACAAAATCAACAAGTAGGAGAAACGGTTAGAGAGCTAGGATTGGCGGGACAAAATGAAAAAGCAGGTACGCCTACAATGGGTGGTTTGATTATCATTTTTGCAACGTTAGTTCCTGTTTTATTATTCGCAAAATTGCAAAACATCTACATTGTATTATTGATTGTAACCACGCTTTGGATGGGGACTATTGGTTTTATAGATGATTATATAAAGATTTTTAAGAAAGACAAACAAGGGCTTAAAGGGATTTTTAAAGTTTTTGGTCAAGTTGGTTTAGGATTAATCGTGGGTACCGTTTTGTATTTTCATCAAGGGGTTACTGTTAGAACAGATACTGGAAAAACCGATGTTTTTAAAGAAACTACAGGCTATGTGGTTACACCGCCACCAGTAGAAGAAAAGTCTACAGCAACTACGATTCCGTTTTTTAAAAACAACGAATTTGATTACGCTGAGTTATTAGCTTGGACAGGTGAGGGATATGAAAAATGGGCTTGGTTGGTTTTTATACCCGTAGTTATTTTTATAATCACAGCGGTTTCTAATGGAGCTAATTTAACAGATGGAATAGACGGGCTAGCAGCAGGAACATCCGCTATATCAGTGCTCGCGCTGGGTATTTTTACTTTTCTTTCGGGAAATATAATTTTCTCGAATTACTTGAATATAATGTACATCCCTAATTCGGGAGAGATGACCGTATTTATAGCCTCTTTTGTAGGGGCATTAATTGGGTTTTTATGGTACAATTCCTATCCTGCCTCGGTTTTTATGGGAGATACAGGAAGTTTAACCATCGGAGGGATTATTGCAGTTTTAGCAATTGCTGTTCGTAAAGAAATGTTGATTCCGTTATTGTGCGGTGTCTTTTTAGTCGAAAATTTATCAGTTGTCTTGCAAGTCAGTTATTTTAAATACACCAAGAAACGCTTTGGCGAAGGCCGAAGAATATTTTTAATGTCGCCTTTGCATCATCATTATCAAAAGAAAGGGTATCATGAAAGTAAGATTGTAACCCGTTTCTGGATTGTTGCCATCATGTTAGCCATACTGTCAATTATTACTTTAAAACTAAGATAATATGAGACTAGTAATATTAGGAGGAGGAGAAAGTGGTGTAGGAACCGCAATTTTAGGTAAAGAAAAAGGATACGAGGTTTTTGTGTCTGATTTTGGAAAAATAAAAGACAAATACAAACAAGTTCTTACCGATAATGATATAGAGTGGGAGGAAGAACAGCATACCGAAGATAAAATTCTAAATGCAACTGTGGTTATGAAAAGCCCAGGTATTCCTGAAAAAGTTGCTATTGTTAAAAAGCTTATCGCCAAAGGAATTCCGGTGATTTCAGAAATTGAATTCGCGGCACCTTTTACAAAAGCAATCACTATAGGAATTACTGGTAGTAATGGAAAAACAACGACTACGATGCTTACCTATCACTTGCTAAAATCAGCAGGTTTGAATGTAGGATTAGGAGGGAATATAGGGAAGAGCTTTGCTTGGCAAGTTGCTGACGATAGTTATGATTCTTATGTATTAGAATTGAGTAGTTTTCAGCTGGATGGAATTGTGAATTATAGGCCACATATAGCGATAATTACAAATATAAGTCCAGATCATTTAGATCGTTACGATTATAAATATGAGAATTATATTGCCTCTAAGTTCAGGATCACTATGAACCAAACCGAAGACGATTATCTTATTTACGATGCAGATGATGAGGCCATTACCGAATGGTTAAAAAACAATACGACAAAAGCGAAATTAATTCCTTTTTCATTAACAAAAACGTTTGAAGAAGGAGCATTTATAAAAGACAACATAATGAAAGTATCAATAAATCAAGAAGATTTTACAATGGAAACAGAGACGATTGCCTTAGAAGGAAAACATAACATGAAAAACGCAATGGCAGCAACATCTGTAGCAAAATTAATGCAAATTAGAAAAGCAACAATTCGCGAAAGCTTATCTAATTTTCAAGGTGTTGAACACCGTCTTGAGAATGTGTTGAAAATTCAAAATGTACAATATATCAATGATTCAAAAGCTACAAATGTAAACGCTACTTTTTTTGCTTTAGATAGTATGAATGCACCCACAGTATGGATTGTAGGTGGTGTTGATAAAGGAAACGATTATAATGAATTAATGTCATTAGTGCGCGAAAAAGTCAAGGCAATTGTTTGTCTTGGTGTTGATAACAAGAAAATAATTGATGCTTTTGGTAATGTAGTAGACATTATGATTGAAGTAACTAATATGAGTGATGCTGTAAAAATGGCACAACGCTTAACCGAAAAAGGAGATGCAGTATTGTTATCACCAGCATGTGCAAGTTTTGATTTATTCGAAAATTACGAAGACAGAGGGAATCAGTTTAAGCTTGCAGTACAAAATCTATAATTTTAGACTGCAGTTCTAAATTTTGAAAACAAAAAATGAAACAACTAATAAAAAATTTAAAAGGAGATAAAGTAATTTGGTCATTTGTGGCCTTATTAGCGCTGTTTTCTTTTATGCCAGTTTTTAGTGCCAGTAGTAATTTAGCTTATTTAGGACACGGAACAGGAAATACGTTAGGATATTTAGTAAAACACCTAGCGCATATTTGTATTGGTTTTGGAATTATTTTTTGGGTTCATAAAGTGCCTTATCATTATTTTAGAGCAATTTCTAAAATAGGATTACCGGTGGTTTGGATTTTGTTGGCCTATACATTAATAAAAGGAACGGTGATTGCTGGAGCAAATGCAAGTAGATGGATCCAAATTCCGTTTGTGGGTATTACGTTTCAAACGTCAACCTTGGCATCATTAGTGTTGTTTATATTTGTAGCAAGATATTTGTCTAAAAAAAGAGATGAGCCTATTGATTTCAAAGAGTCTTTAAAAGAGTTATGGTTTCCTGTAGCAGTCACTTTAGTAATGATTTTACCAGCTAACTTCTCTACAACAGCCTTGATATTTTCAATGGTAATCATGTTGGTTTTTATTGGTAAATATCCCATTAAATATATCAGTTTTATTATTGGTTCTGGCATAGTTGCGTTAGCTTTTTTTGTACTTATCGGTAAAGCCTTTCCTGATTCAAGATTTTTTAGCAGGGTGAGTACGTGGTCTAGTAGGATTGAAAATTTTACAACGGATAAGCCTGACGAAGATGATTATCAAATTGAGAAAGCCAAAATTGCTATAGCATCAGGAAAGATATATGGTTTAGGACCTGGTAAAAGTGTTCAAAAGAATTTTTTACCACAATCATCTTCTGATTTTATCTATGCAATAATTGTTGAAGAATATGGTTTAATAGGAGGTTTTGGAGTTTTGACGTTGTATTTATTGTTATTATTCCGTTTTGTAATTGCATCTCATAAAGCGAGTACGTTATTTGGAAAACTCGTCGTCATTGGGTTAGGTTTTCCCATGATATTTCAGGCAATGATTAATATGGCTGTTGCCGTGGAGTTATTACCGGTAACAGGACAAACATTACCATTAATTAGTAGTGGAGGTAGCTCTATCTGGATGACTTGTTTTGCACTGGGAATAATAATTAGTGTAACTAAAAAAGACGAAGAAATTGTTGAAGAACAAAAAGACGCCGCGAAAAGAGAGGAAGCGCTTAAAAAAATAATTGATGCTGAATTAGCTTCTGAAGTTGATAAAGAAATCAAAGAGGAAGATTACTCAATTGAAGACAAAGCAGGAAATCCGATGGCAGCTGTCTTTGGAAAATAATAAATAAAAAGCATAATTTAAACAAGAATGGCAAAACACAAATTCATATTAAGCGGTGGTGGTACAGGTGGACATATCTATCCTGCAATTGCTATTGCCAATGAATTAAAAAAGCGTTTTCCAGATGCCGAATTCCTATTTGTAGGAGCGCAAGATAAAATGGAAATGCAAAAAGTACCTCAAGCGGGGTATGCTATAAAAGGATTGTGGATTTCTGGTTTGCAACGCCAAATTAATTTTAAGAATGCTATGTTTCCTTTTAAACTTATCGATAGTTTATGGAAATCAAGAAAGATTATAAAAGATTTTAAACCTGATGTAGTAATTGGAACTGGTGGTTTTGCTAGTGGACCGTTATTGCAAATGGCAAATATCATGAATATCCCCACGGTTATTCAAGAGCAGAATTCTTTTCCAGGGATTACTAATAAATTATTAGGCAAGAAAGCACATACCATATGTGTTGCCTACGAAAATTTAGAACGCTTTTTTGCAAAAGAAAAACTGCGATTAACTGGTAATCCAGTTCGTCAAGACTTAATTGATATATCGAGTAAGAGAGCTGAAGCAATTACTTATTTTAAACTTGATGCTACTAAGAAGACGTTGTTGGTTCTTGGAGGTAGTTTAGGATCAAGAAGGATAAATCAATTAATAGAAAGTGAATTAGAAAGCATTTTATCTCAAAATGTACAAGTAATATGGCAGTGTGGTAAATTATATTTTGAGGAGTATAAGCAATACAACAGTACGCATGTGCAAGTAGTTTCTTTTATCGAAAAAATGGATTACGTATATGCAGCAGCTGATGTTATTATTTCTCGAGCAGGTGCTTCATCAGTATCAGAATTATGTATTGTAGGAAAACCAGTGGTATTTATTCCGTCACCAAATGTAGCCGAAGATCATCAAACTAAAAATGCGAAAGCTATAGTTGATAAACAAGGTGCTATTTTATTGAAAGAAAATGAACTAGATACCTTATTTGCTCTAGTGTTTAAAGAATTGTTATTGGATGTATCCAAACAAAAGCAGTTGTGCGAAAATTGTAAAGCATTAGCTATGCCAAACGCAACTCATGAAATTGCAGATGAGATAGTAAAATTAATAAGAAAGTAGTAAAGTACGCTTTAACTATAAAATCAAAATAATGAATTTAGATCAAATACATAACGTTTATTTCATAGGTATCGGTGGTATTGGGATGAGTAATTTAGCACGCTATTTTAAAAATATCGGGAAGCAAGTTGCTGGTTATGATAAAACAGCTACTATGCTAACCAGTGAGTTGGTAAAAAGCGGTATTTCCATTCATTTTGAAGATAATGTTGCTTTAATTCCAGATACTTTTAAAGTAGAGAACACTTTAGTGATTATTACTCCTGCAGTACCAAAAATGCATGCAGAGTGGAATTATTTCTTAGAAAAACAATACGTTGTAAAGAAAAGAGCAGAGGTTTTAGGTTTGATAACCAAAGATACATTTTGTTTTGCTGTAGCAGGTACGCATGGAAAAACAACTACATCTGGAATCCTTGGTCATATACTGTATGAGTTTGGAGAAGAGGTTACTGCGTTCATTGGGGGTATAGTCGAAAACTATAATTCTAATTTAATTGGTAATGGTAAGAAAATTACTGTTGTCGAAGCAGACGAATTCGATCGTTCTTTCTTACATTTGCATCCGGATATTGCTTGCATAACTTCCATGGATGCAGATCACTTGGATATTTATGGTACGAGCGATGCAATTCAAGAATCATTTGTTGAATTTGCTGACAAAATAACCGATAAAAGTAAATTATTTATAACAAAGGAATTGCCTTTAAAAGGGTTGACAGTTGCTGTAAATGAAGACGCAGATTATAAGGCGTTTAATGTAAGGATAATAGAAGGAAGTTACTTATTTGATGTTCAAACACCTACCGAGATCTTAAAAGATTTTCGATTTGGACTCCCAGGTAAGCATAATTTAATGAATGCAATGATGGCAATCGCTATGGCAAAGATATTCGGCACCCCAACCGAAGCTATTGCAAGAGCGTTGGCCTCATTTAAGGGTATAAAAAGAAGGTTTTCATATCAGTTTAAGTCTGAAAATCTTGTTTATATTGATGACTATGCGCATCACCCTACAGAAATCGATGCAGTGCATCAGGCAGTTAGAGAGTTGTATCCTGACAAAAAAGTTTTAGCGGTTTTTCAGCCTCATTTATTTAGTAGAACTAAAGATTTTGCGGATGATTTTGCTAGAAGTTTGTCTAATTTTGACGAAGTAATTTTGCTTGATATTTATCCTGCTCGTGAGTTACCAATGGAAGGGGTTACTTCTCAATGGTTGCTTGAAAAAATGACAAATAAAAACAAGGAATTGGTTTTAAAACAAGATTTAATTACTACTATTTTAGCCAGTGATGCTGCTGTAATTGTAACAATTGGAGCAGGAGACATAGGTGAAATGGTGGGAACAATAAAACAAGCATTAAATGAAATTAATTAACTGGACAAATATTAGATTATTACTAATGTTCGTTTTGGTTATTTTTTTATTTTCTTTCACATCAAAGCGAAATGAAGATAGAAAATTAACTAAATCTGTGGTGGTTTTTGATGGAGATAATGCGCTTTTTTTGAAAAAAGAAACAGTTAATAAATTGTTGATAGAAAGTAAAGATAATGCTTCAAGCATCCAAAAAGTTGATCTAAATTTGAACAAGCTTGAGAAAGAGTTAAATTCAAACGATATGATCGAACATTCGGATGTGTTTGTGAGTATTGATGGTGTTCTCAAAGCGGTAGTGAAACAAAAGACTCCTATAGTTAGGGTTTTTGATGGTCATGACTCTTTTTATATTGATTATAAAGGAGGTACGATGCCATTGTCTAGTAATTTTACTGCTAGAGTTCCGCTTGTTTCAGGAGTAATTAATAAGAAAAATAACGAAAAATTAATCCGATTATTTCGGATGATTTATGACGATGATTTTTTGAAAAAAAACATCATTGCTATCCAAATTATGCCCAACGGGAGCTTAAAAATGTTCAACAGGAACTTCGATTATCAAATTGATTTTGGTTCTTTAATAAATGTTGAGCGTAAATTCCAGGATTATAAAGCTTTTTTTCAGAAAGCTGTTTTAGATAGTTCGTTATATAAATACAAAAAAATTGACCTCAGATTTACAAAACAAGTAGTTTGCACTAAATAAATAGATAATGGAAAAAGAGAATATTGCAGTGGGTCTAGATATTGGGACAACAAAAATTGTTGCCATGATAGGTAAAAAGAACGAGTACGGAAAACTCGAGATTTTAGGTGTAGGTAAATCTAAAAGTTTAGGTGTAGCTAGAGGTGTGGTAAATAATATTACCCAAACAATACAATCTATCCAACAAGCAATACATGAAGCTGAAAATAATTCAGGATATAAAATAAAAGATGTAGTAGTAGGAATTGCAGGTCAGCATATTCGTAGTATTCAACATACTGATTACATAAGTAGAAGCAACCCAGAAGAGGTTATTGGTGGTGCTGATATACAATTATTGATTGATCAAGTGAATAAATTGGCCATGTTGCCAGGAGAAGAAATTATTCACGTATTGCCTCAAGAATTTAAAATTGATGGACAATCAGAGATAAAAGAACCTATAGGAATGTATGGCGGAAGATTAGAGTCTAGTTTTCATGTTGTAGTAGGGCAAGCATCTTCTATTCGTAATGTAGGAAGATGTATTCAAAGTTCAGGTATCGAGTTATCAGGATTAACATTAGAACCATTAGCGTCATCAGATGCAGTTTTAAGTCAAGAGGAAAAAGAAGCTGGAGTAGCGCTTATTGATATCGGTGGAGGAACAACTGATTTAGCTATTTTTAAAGATGGTATTATTCGTCATACTGCAGTAATCCCTTTTGGAGGAAATGTGATTTCGGATGATATTAAAGAAGGGTGTTCAATTATTGAAAAGCAAGCTGAATTACTAAAGGTAAAATTTGGATCAGCTTGGCCTGGTGAAAATAGAGATAACGAAATTGTTTCTATTCCTGGATTAAGAGGTAGAGAGCCAAAAGAGATTTCGTTAAAAAATTTATCTAAAATTATTCATGCCAGAGTGGTAGAGATAGTAGAGCAAGTTTTTACAGAAATCAAAGCTTATGGACATGAAGATCCTCGTAAAAAACTAATTGCCGGAATTGTACTTACTGGTGGAGGAGCACAATTAAAACATATTAAGCAATTAGTAGAATACATTACTGGAATGGATACCAGAATAGGATATCCTAATGAGCATTTAGCAGGTGACTCTGATGAAGAATTTTCTAGTCCTTTATACGCAACAGCAGTAGGATTAGTTATGAATAGCATCGAGAATAAAACGCAAAGTGCAATCAGGATGGACGAAGTTGCGCCACCAAAACCGGTTTACAGAGCCCCAGTTGTTAAAAGGGAGGAAGTGCGCTATGAAGAAGAAGTTGAAGAAGAGGAAGAAGATAAAAGTTACGCGAAGAAAGATGAATCTACAGGAGATAAAATAAAAAGATCATTTTTTGATCGTTATGTAGATAAAATTAAAGATTTTTTAGACAACGCAGAATAAAGGGGTGACCCAAAGAAATAAAACAACAATTAATAATTAATATCAAAAACCAAATAAAAGATGAGCAACTCAGAATTTGGAAGCATTTCATTTGATTTACCAAAAAACCAATCAAATGTCATAAAAGTAATTGGTGTAGGTGGAGGCGGAAGCAATGCTGTAAACCACATGTTTAAACAAGGGATTAAAGGGGTGGACTTTATTGTATGTAATACTGATTCTCAGGCACTGCAAAATAGTTCAGTTCCTAATAAAATACAGTTAGGGGTAGGTTTAACTGAGGGACTTGGGGCTGGTGCAAACCCAGACGTAGGACAGCAGTCAGCTATTGAAAGTATTGCTGAGATCGAAAAATTATTAGATCGCAATACTAAAATGGTTTTTATAACTGCAGGAATGGGTGGAGGTACCGGTACAGGTGCAGCTCCTGTTATTGCGCAATTAGCTAAAGAAAGAGAAATTCTTACTGTAGGTATTGTAACACTTCCGTTTTTATTTGAGGGAAAAGTGCGTCAAGAACAAGCTAAAATTGGAATCGAAAAGTTGCGCAAGCAAGTAGATTCCCTTATTGTAATTAACAACAATAAATTAAGAGAAGTATATGGTAATCTAGGTTTTAAAGCTGGTTTTTCTAAAGCTGATGAAGTTTTGGCTACAGCCTCAAGAGGTATTGCCGAAGTAATTACTCATCACTATACTCAAAATATCGATTTACGTGATGCTAAGACAGTATTGTCTAACAGCGGAACAGCAATCATGGGATCTGCAACTTCTGAAGGAGAAAACAGAGCCAAAGAAGCAATTATTTCAGCATTAGATTCTCCTTTACTAAATGATAACAAAATCACAGGTGCCAAAAACGTATTGTTGCTCATCGTTTCAGGTTCAAATGAGATTACTTTAGATGAAATTGGAGAAATAAATGACCACATTCAAAATGAAGCGGGTCATAATGCCAATATCATTATGGGAGTTGGTGAAGACGAAACCCTTGGTGATGCAATTGCAGTAACTATCATTGCAACAGGGTTTGATATTGAACAACAAAACGGAATCGTAAATACGGAGCCAAAAAAAATAATTCACACTCTTGAAGAAGAACAAAGAAGTGTTTATAATTTAACAAAAAACGAAATTCCAGCATTTGATTTAAATGTTGAATCTCCAAAAACAAATACGGATCAAAGAATTGTTTTTGACCTTATTGAAGATGATATAACGCCAGAGCCAGTTGCTCCCGTTGCCGCTCCAGAACCTGTTGTTCCTGTTGCTGGTAATGAAGGACTAATGGCAATGTCTGAATTTATCAAGAATTTAGATGTTACTTTCGAAATCGTTTCTCCAAGTGATAACTTTGATTTTACAATCACATCGCCACAGCAAACTCAAGCAGCTGTGCCACAAGCTAAAGCAGTTGAGAGACAACAAGAACAAACTACTTTTTCATTCGATTTACCACTAGCTAAACCAGAGCCAGTTGCTAAAATTGAAGAAACTGAAGTATTTGAATTGTCTAATGAAATACGTGATATTAAAGTAAATCAGCCGGTGCAGTTTGTACCAGTAACTGAATTATCTGATAAGGGAATTATTAAATATTCTCTTGAAGAATACATGGAGGTTGAAAATGATTTTATTTCATCTAAACCAACTGCAAAAGTAGTTGAAGAAGTAGTGCCTGCTGAAATGAATATCACAATGAAGCAAGTTGAAAGAGAGTCTGAAGAAGCTACTAAATTTGAAGAAATCTCTCCAATGGAGATGACTATCGAAGAAACGTTGCGTTTAAGAGCTGAAGAAAGAAGAAAAAAATTAAAAGAATTCAATTATAAGTTTCATAACAATGTTTCTAAAATTGATGAATACGAAAAGGAACCTGCTTACAAAAGATTAGGAATAGATATTTCAAACAATCAACCTAATAATACAAACTCAAGAATATCAGTAGGAACCGACAGTAATAATGATTTGCAGTTGCGTTCAAACAATTCTTATTTGCATGACAACGTAGATTAATACTTTGTATTTATAAAATTTAAATTAGCCCGAAAATTGAATATAATTTTCGGGTTATTTTTTTTATCTTCGCACAATAATACAGAAACGTTTTTGGGCCTTATTCCAGCTGTCTTTTCAAGCTTTTTTATAAAAAATGATTTTTCTAGATTCTTAAAAGAGCTTCCTTTGGTCGCTTTTTAAGAACAAGAAAAACACACATTTTTGATTAAAAAAGGCTTTCCATTTCCATCTGGGGCAAAAGTCATTCTAAACAGCCGTATTCTGCAATAATTAGATAGTATTAATAAAATTAAAAAACACACATATATGAGTTTATCAACAAACATCATGGACGAAATTAAAACCGCCATGAGAGCTAAAGATACTGTAGCATTAGAAGCATTAAGAGCAATTAAATCAGAGATTTTATTAGCGCAAACTGCATCAGGTTCTAAAGAAGAAATTACAGAAGACGATGAAGTTAAATTACTTCAAAGATTAGTTAAAACTCGTAAAGAAAGCGCTAGGATTTTTACAGAGCAAAATCGTTTAGATTTAGCAGAGCCAGAATTAGCTCAAGTTGCAGTAATCGAGAAGTTTTTACCAGCTCAATTAAGCGAAGCAGAAATAGAAGCTGTAATTGCAAAAATCATTGCCGAAACTGGAGCATCAGGAATTGCATCAATGGGTAAAGTAATGGGATTAGCCTCAGCACAACTAGGAGGAACTGCAGAAGGAAAAACAATCTCTGCAATTGTAAAGAAACTTTTAGTTTAAAAATAGAGTTGTTGATTAACGATTTTAAATGATAAATCTAAAATCGTTAATTATCAATCTTAAATCCAAAGGCTGAGTAGTTCAACTGGATAGAATATCAGATTTCGACTCTGAGGGTTGCAGGTTCGAACCCTGTCTCGGCCACTAAAATAGCCATAAAATAATTAAGCAGGCTTAATTATTTTATGGCTATTTTAATTTTATAAAGTAAAAAATTATTTCCAATTTACTACCAAAGCTCTGTACGATTCAACTACTATTTGTTTTTTTTGTAAAAATATCGTTCACGCCACTAAATTGCGTTGCAAATAGGTTTTTGTTACAAGACCCAAACATTGGTATAATTAGTTTATGAACTGTATTGCAACAGTTGTTGGGTATAGTCAACCACTTTTTCGAGTGCTTCGATTTGCTGTTTTCTAGAGTCTTTTTCCTGCAGTCATTCGATAAGAGTAGAACGAATTTGAAACTTCTCTTCCTGCCGTAAACCTTACTTTGTTGGCTCCTTGTTTTAAAATAAGTTTCTTTAGTATAAATCTGTTGGTTCAATTAAGTTAAGATTACCATTGAAGAACAATTCAAGGAAAGGTTTAAAGTCAATGTGGACAAGTGGTTAAAATACAGTCTGTTTAAAAACATGATAATGATCATTTATTACAATGAAAATCTTTTGTAATTTTATCTATAACTAATTATATGTCAGTTTGTTGAATTTAAAAATAGGAATCATGAAAAACCAAGTTCCAGTATCGTCAATTATGAAAAAAAAATCGTCAAGCTAAATCTTTCAGATGAGTTGACTAACGCTGAAATTTTGTTTAAGGAAAACAGAATCAAGCACATTCCTGTGGTGAGCAATAATAAAATTGTGGGAATGTTGAGCCTGAATGATTTGTTACGCGTTTGTTGTACAGGTTCAGAGGATGTGACCGATGTTGATTTGTCATCAGTGGTGTACAATATGTTTACGATTCAACAAGTAATGACTAAAAATGTGATTGCGATCTAGCCGTACACAACAATAAAAAGGCGGCAGAAATTCTAGGTACTAATGATTTTCACGCCTTAGCTATATGTGAGCAACATACTTTAATAGGGATATTGACTAGCACCGATTTAATAAAATATCTGCTTGCCCAATAGGAAGAATAATAAAGAGGAATAAAAAATCCCAATCGGTAAAGATTGGGATTTTTGATATTTTAGAAACAAGTTAGTTTTTTAAGGTCTGCAACTGTCGCAACTGGGTCTGCAGCTCCAAAAACATAGCTTCCAGCTACCAGAACATCTGCTCCAGCTTCAACTAATTGCTTTGCATTTTTGTTAGTAACACCACCATCAACTTCAATTAATGTTGTTGCTCCTTTTTTAGTGATCAAAGCTTTTAGTTTTTGAACTTTGGCATAGGTGTTTTCAATAAAAGATTGTCCTCCAAAGCCAGGATTCACGCTCATGATACAAACCAAGTCAATATCGTTGATAACGTCTTCTAGCAAGTCAATATTAGTGTGAGGGTTTATTGCCACTCCGGCTTTCATTCCTTCCGCTTTGATGGCTTGTAGCGTTCTGTGAAGATGCGTACAAGCTTCATAGTGTACGCTTAATATATTAGCGCCTAATTCAGCAAACGTTTTGATATAACGATCTGGATCAATAATCATCAAATGAACATCAATCGTTTTTTTAGCATGTTTGTTAATCGCTTGCAAAACTGGCATTCCGTAAGAAATGTTTGGAACAAAAACACCGTCCATGATGTCAATATGAAACCAGTCTGCTTCACTATTATTAATCATTTCGATGTCGCGTTGCAGATTTCCAAAATCGGCTGCCAATACTGATGGTGCAATAAGTGTGTTTTTCATTGTGTTGTTGTTTAATCTGAGTTTGTTTCAGATTCTTTAGTTGTAGTTTGTGCAAAATTAGGTTATTTAAAACAAATGCGAAAGTTTTTTTGAGGGTACAACTTTAGGCTAAAAAGGTTGCAATGCGTAAGGGACTGAAGTGAAAATCCTTTTTTATTTATGGAGCGATAGTGCAATAGATAAAAAAATATTGTAATGGAAATCCCGAACAGATCCCGATATCTATCGAGATTACGAAGGGTAAAACAAATCAATTGCAAGAATAAATTGTAATAAAATAGGTATCTGTGTTCAATTCCCCCTTCGGGGGTTAGGGGGGGTAAAAAGTAAAACTCCGGACACGAGTCTGAAAGACGAATTGAGTGAAGCTAAACCCGATCCGCCGCGGCGGAGAACAGACCGAGAGTTTTTTTGATAAAAAATAAAACTCCGGTAATCAGCCGGAGTTTCAATCATCAATCAAAAAACGAACAGTCAATCAAACTGTTGTTTATTATTATTTAAAAGTTTATGATCTATAAAGCAAAAGTGATTTTTAGAATTCAAGAACTTTTAAACCTTAGGATAAATTACCCTAAGTATGTTTTTAATATTTTACTTCTAGAAGTATGTTTTAATCTTCGGATTGCTTTTTCCTTAATTTGACGTACACGCTCGCGAGTTAGGTCAAACGTTTCGCCTATTTCTTCAAGAGTCATTGGGTGTTGATCACCAAGACCAAAGTACAAACGAACCACATCAGCCTCACGAGGTGTCAATGTTTCTAATGAACGCTCAATTTCAGTACGCAAAGATTCGTGGATTAATTCTCTGTCTGGGTTAGGAGACTCACCTGAACGCAATACGTCATATAGGTTAGAATCTTCTCCTTCAACAAGAGGAGCATCCATTGATAAGTGACGACCAGAGTTTTTCATAGACTCTTTAACATCATTTACCGTCATGTCTAGCTCTTTTGCAATTTCCTCAGCAGATGGCGGGCGCTCGTTAGATTGCTCTAATAACGCATACATTTTGTTGATTTTGTTGATAGAACCAATTTTATTCAATGGCAAACGTACAATACGAGATTGTTCAGCAAGTGCTTGCAAAATCGACTGACGAATCCACCATACAGCGTACGAAATGAATTTGAAACCACGCGTTTCATCAAAACGTTGTGCTGCTTTTATAAGTCCAAGGTTTCCTTCGTTAATTAAATCGGGAAGAGTTAATCCTTGATTTTGATATTGTTTTGCTACCGAAACAACAAAACGCAAGTTTGCTTTTGTTAATTTCTCTAGGGCTTTTTGATCCCCAGCTTTAATTTTTTGAGCTAATTCTACTTCTTCATCGGCCGTAATAAGGTCAACTTTACCTATTTCTTGTAAATATTTGTCTAACGATGCAGTTTCACGATTCGTTACCTGCTTGGTAATTTTTAGTTGTCTCATGTGTTTGTCTCCTACTTTTAAGTGTACAAATAGTTATACGTATGAAGTACAGATAATGTTACAAAAAACATGAAAATAATTATTTTAATTTATTACTTAGTAAAGTTGGAGCAGGGCATTCCCTACGGGCGGGCTATACGCTGTATCTTTGATTCCATTGCATTTCATCAAAGGATGCCGCTGCTATCCCTAATGCAAAACCCGTTCGACCAGAATATTTTTGCTAAAAATAGAAAGTTATAAAAAAAAGTAGCCACAGTTTACAATCACTTTCACAATTAAGTGAAAACGATGGTAAACTGTGGCTGAAATGTAAAAGTCCGAAAAGCAACTTGAAATCGATATTATGCTTCTTCTAGCACTTCACCTTCAAACTCTCCAGCGATAATGTCATTGCGTTCCATCCAATATTCAGAGGTTATCATTTCGTAATTTTCATTGTCTACGGTGTTTAATTCCCATACAATTCCTTCCGCGTCAGGAAACGGAGCATCGGTAGTCATTGGTTCGTCAAAAAGACGTTTAATAAGTGTTGCTTCTGCCAAGCCATTGTTTAAGATTTTTAAGAATTGCTCTTTAGTTAATTCTCCTTTTTCGTCACTAGTGATTTTACATTTTAAAACAAGTGCTTTGGCATTTGGAAATTTGCCGTTGTAGGCATGATGCAGTAATTGGTTGCAATGAAATAAAGGTGCGTGTAGCTTAATAACTGGATATTCTTCGCAAACTTTATCCAGCAGCATATCATTTGAGATTTGCTCAATTTGCCCTTCACTTAATTCTTCTGATAATTTGTAAGTTAGTAAGATAACAGCAGCTTCATTAGGCTCGTAATCGCTAATTGCCATAAAAAGTAATTCGCGTAACTCTTTATTATCTCTGCTTTTTGCATCAGGAAAACCATATTCAGCAAGTAAGGCTACATAATCTTCAGTTGACCAGTAGGTGTTTGATTCTTCAATTGTTTGGATATTGTTGATAGTAACTTGATATTTCATTTGTTTAGTTTTTATAGTTTAAAAAAAATGGAGTATAATTAATTCATTATACTCCATTTTATCCTTATGCGTAAAGGAATTGTTATTTCTTTTTAGCCGCTGGCTTATTTTTTTCTAACAATGCTTTTTCTAAAACGTCTACTCTTTTCTTGATTTTTTCATTTTCAAGAGCATTGTTATAGTTGGTTTTATTGGTTTCCATAACTTGATCAATCAAACTTTCTAATTCCGCTGGAGTTAATCTAATATACTCAACAGGATTGTTATTAGTTGTTTTTACTGTAGTTGCAGGAACTTGTGTTGTTACTACTGTTTTAGTAGCACTTTCTTTTGCTAAGGTAGTAACAGGAGTTGAAACAATACTGTCTTTTACAGTTTTATTAACAATAGGTGCAATACTATCATTTGCTACTGTTTTAATTTCTTGTTTTGCGGCAATTACTTTTAATTGTTGTGCTTCTTTCTTTTCAATGGCCTTTTTTTCTATTTGAGCTACTTCCTCAAGAGCGTTTTGAGCCGTTTTCTTTTGTTCAAGAATAACTACTGCTTTGTCAATGTCGTCATTTGCTTTTGCTTTTTCTAAGTCTGTTTCCAGTCCATCTAGTTTATCTTGATATTCTTGTTTTAACGTTGCAATTTTATTTGTGTTGTCTGCATTGTTTTGTGCAATTTTCTCATCAATATAAACTTGTGTTTCTTTGTCTTTGATGTTCAGTTGTTCGCTTAACTGTGCGGCGTAAATAGTATCAGGATTTGTTTTTTTACCGCCAAAACTTAATTTGATTCCGGCGTTGTACATAATATGTGTTTGCAAATTGTCTGGGCTTGATAAATCAGTAACATCAGCTGCAGATGTAATCATACCTCTTGCACCACCCGTAATCAAAATATGCTTGCTCAACGGAATGTTTAAACCCAAACCTGCCGAAGCAAATTCTTCGCTATCTACTGCCGTATTTGTTTTTCCTAAGTAATTACTTTGCGTATTCAAAATACCACCACCTAAAATTAAGTACGGTGTTACTCCGTTACCATCATTCAATCTCGCTCTAAACTCCAAACCATACATAGACAGGTGGTCAAAAGAGGTCGAAATTTGTTCGTTCTCTGAAGCTTGTAAATAGAAAGCACGAATTCCAGTGTATTGGTTAAAGTCAAAACCAGCATACAATCCCATTAAGTAGGTGTCTTTGAAAAGTGATTTATCATCAAATTTAATGTAGTTGATACTAGGTTCAATAATCCACTGAATACCTTTGAAACCATTACTAAATTTACTGTAATAGGCCTTGTCTAGTTCGCTCATTGTACCGGGTTTTCTTCCTCCTAAGTAAAATTGTAAGGATGCTTGTGCAGACCAATTTGTCAATCCATTGGTTTCAAAATCGGCATTAGTCACACCAAAATCATTCTTGTTTTGTTCCGTAAGTAAATTTTCACCAGCGTTAAAGTTGTAGTTGTTGTATTTTCCTTCAATAGTAAAAACGATACGGTCAGTTAATTTGGTTTTAAAGCCAAGACCAAGACTGGTATATATTTGGTCAAAATCTGCTCCGTCTTTGATCGCAATGTTTTGCACTCCAGAACCTAATGTTAGGTAAGGAATAAAGCGCCCTTTACCAAGGTTAGTTTTGAATTCTCCTCCCCAACGGGTTAGATCAACATCTTGTGATTGAAACGTACCTTCATTGTAACCTGTAATCCCAAAATCAGAAAATCTAGTTTTTAAACCTAAAGATTGCATGTAAACTGCACGAATTTCAACATATTCGCCAAAACCAAAACCAATCTTTCCACCTACAGATGTAGCGTTTTCTAGACCAGATTGTTTGTCGTAAAAAGTGTAATCTACAAAAGGTGAAGCGGTAAAGCTGATGTCTTTTACTTGTGCAAATCCAAAAGTTGAAAGGGATAATAATAAGAGGTATATCGTTTTTTTCATGTGAAAATAGTATTAATTGTTTATATGATCTCTTCAGCAACCAAAACTTGAGGTTCTATAGGCGAAGAATTCATTTTAAGAGTAGCAATTTCAAAATCTTTTTTATGAATGGTAATTTCATTTTTTAGATTCTCGATAATCGCTTCATTTTTCATTTGCTTGTTCTTATCCATAAGAAAGAAAAATAAGCAAAAGATCAATCCAAATGCCATAGTAATAAGCAGTGGGAATGTCGTGAAGATTCCAAATCCTAGATCAATGGCTTGAGGAGTGTGGAAGATCTCAAAGTTGAGGGTATATAAAAAAACATTCAGAATTAAATACCCAAGGAGTAAAATATTTCTCATAGTTTAATTATTAAGTTTTTTTAATTTTTTTTCGATAGAAATAAGGTTTTTTACGTTCCCCTTGTACTCCTCAACTAAAAGAGCTATTTCATTACCAGTCAAAAATGGTTTGTGTAAAGTGTCCGTTTTTACATAGTGCTCTAATGATTTTTCGCCAAAGCTCATTATAATTTCTTGTTGTCTTTCGATAATATTTTTCTCTTCTTTTTGAAGCGAAATTTTATCAGTGTACAAATGGATGCGTTGGTTTGCTTCTTCAACTATTTCTGAACTTGCAACATAAGCTTTTGCACTAGAGTCTTTTAGCTTTTCGGTAACTACTGCAGTCCCTTCAATTACGTTATCAGTAACATTACCAATGAAATTTTTAATTGAATCAAATGCTGAAGTTGATTTTTTATCTGAAGTTTTTTTATTTGCCATGATTATTTAGTTTTTTTATTTTGTTGTTTTTTTCTTTTTCCGATGATATAAAATACTGCAAAAAGTAAGATTACAATTCCTACTGCAATCAATGCGTAGTATAATCTGTTTTGAGTTTTGTTAGCATCAGCTTGATTTTGTGAATTTAAATTGTGTTGTTCTGTTTTTACAGAAATGCTGTCATTTAATGAAGCTACAGATGTGTTGATGCTGTTTACGTTACCAGTAAGGCTTGATATTTGTGTGTCAATCGCACTAATTTGTGTCGTAATTTTGGACTCTTCTTCTTTTGCAAATTCTCCAAAAATTTCTTGAGCATTATAATCTTCTCTTATTTTTTTACTTAGAAAATCACGTTGACCATCAATCGATAATACCTGGTCTTCTACATCAGAGATGTTTCTAGTTAACGCTTTTACTTTTCGTTTTTGATCATTGATTTTTCCGTTGATCGCTCCTAATAAGGTGTCTATTTTTGCAAAATCTTTTGGCGCAGCACCTTTGTCATATAATGCTTTGTGTTGTGCATCATAAACCACTTTTTCTTGATTTAATAAATCAATTTTTTTAGCAGCTAGTTCCATTTCTTGTTTTTGTAAAGTAACTTGCTCTTCAATGTTTTCTTTTTGACCTTTTAGTTCGTTCAGTTTTAAATTAACTCCTTGGATTCCTTTGTCAATTTTTGAATCGTTCATTCTTGCCATAGATTCTTTAGTGCTTTTTAACACGTTTAGCAACGAATCTTTTTTTCTTGAAAGGGCAACAATTTGTTGTTTTGCTTCTTCTTGTTCTTCAAGGGTCTTATTTAATTGTGAATTGGTTTGAACAATTTCTTTTTTGATTTCTGGATTTTCGCCATCTTGTTTCTTAACGCAAGAACTTAGTGAGAGTATTGTTAATGCAACTAGAGTTATTTTTTTCATGTCGTGAATATTTAAATGATTTATAGTTAAGACACATGAAAAACCGATAGGTCACATTTATTTTAAAAAAAAAGTGACTTTTCTATTTATTAAGTGTCTTAATTATAAGTTGCTTCTTCAATAGAAGAGCACGATATAATACAATCAGTTCTAAATTGAGAACTAATTTCTAATTTGACAACATTCAATAAATAATATAGTATGAAAACAAAAACGACCCTTATCCTATTACTTTTTACAACACTTTTCTTTGGACAAAACCACCAAGAGGGAGAGATAGTGATTTCAAAGCCGCATTTAATTTCGCTTTTGCAAAAGTTTAAAGATCAAAATATTGCAGTTGTACCTAAAAATGAAATCACGAGTGAACTTATTTCAGAATATAATACGGTTAACAATGACAGCTTGATGCAAAGAATGAATCTGTTAGAAAATAAAATAGCCTCTTTACGTATAAAGATGGATACAGTAATGAAACAAACAGTTGTTCGTGATACTGTTTTTACATCATCAAAAAAAATAACGGTTATAAGAGATACTATTTACAATTCAGTAGCAAATAATAATAAAAAGCTGCCCCATATTGATAATGGAAATAAAAACTATGAGCAGCAGTTCAACTTATTAAATAATAAATATGACGCTTTACTGCGTAATCAAGAACAATTATTGATGCTCCAAAAAGTGAATACGATTGCAGTTCCAGCTGCAGTTGCGGTTGTTGCTGCGACAAGTACTAAGGCTGTCGAAAAAACAGAAACAATTGCAAATGTAAACCGTGTAGATAATTTGGTTGTAGTTACTGATTCTGTAGCTTTAGAGCAAGCTGATGTTGCTATAAAGCCATCGGCTAAATTTGTTTCAGTACAGGAGATCTTGAAAGAGAAGTATGAAAAGGTACAAGCGCAAGTCTTTTTTGATAATAATGCTACAAAAATAGAGCAAGGTGATGCTTTACGTTTAGGAGAGGTATTTCGAAATTTAAATGGCAATCCAAACTTATTAGTGTTTTTAGAAGGCTATAGTAGTAAAAAAGGAAATATTGATTACAATAATAAATTATCTTTACTTCGAAATGATGCGGTAAAACAGTTTTTAATAGAAAACGGAATCTCACCAAAAAGAATACTATCTCAACATCATGGAGTAGATACAAACAGTAGTACTGAAACTATGGCTCGTAGGGTTGATGTAAGTTTTGTAGTTAAAAATTAACTGTGTTTTAATAGTGACTTTGTAATAATAGTTGTGTCTAACTTATATAAAGGATATACAAAGTGGAGAAATACAAAGATGTAACTGACGAAGAATTGGCATCAAAAATTGGAGAGACTAACGATACAGTTATGTTTGGAGTTTTATATGATCGATACGAACATTTAGTTTATAACAAATGCTACAGTTTTGTTCGGTCTATAGATGAAGCTAAAGATTTAACTCAAGATGTATTTTTACATGTTTTTGTAAAGGTTTCAGGTTTTAACGGAAAGTCTAAGTTTTCAACATGGTTGTATTCTGTTACTTATAATTTTTGTGTTAATTATCTGAATCGTGATAAAGAGCGTAAGATGTCATCACATTCAAATCAAGTAGAAGAACAATATGACTTGGCTATCGAAGTAAATGATTTTAGTTTGTATCAAATGCAAGTAGATAAACTGGAAAAAGCACTAACGTTGATTCCTCCTGAGGACCGCATGATTTTACAAATGAAATACCAAGATGACGTCCCCATAAAGGAACTTCAAGAAGTATTAGAATTATCAGAAAGTGCCGTTAAGATGCGGCTATCAAGAGCAAAAGTAAAAATCGCCGAAGTGTATAATAAATTAGCTATATAATGGAAAACGAGAATCCTTTCAAAAAAATAGGGCTTCCATTACAAGAAGTCCCTAAAGAATTAAAGCAAAAGGTAATGGATGATGTTAACGCAGTAAAATTCATTATGGAAGTAACTAGTTTGTTTTCGTCAAACTATGCGTCAGCAATAGAAGGAATGTTTAAGACAAAAAATGATGATAATAATAACGATACAAAGAAATAAGATATGGAAGTTTTAGACCAGTTGAGATCAGATACTTTAAATACTGTGAATACACTTTTCTTTAAAATAGGTGAGGGGTTAATCAGTTTTATCTACGCATTACTTGTATTAGTTATAGGTTGGGTAATTTCAAAAGCAGTTATCTTTATTTTGCGTAAAGCACTCACGGTATCTAATATTGATAAAGTGGGTGATAAAATAAATGAATCTGATTTATTTGGGAAATCAGATTTCAAAATAAATATTTCTGAAATCATAATAGGTTTTGTGCGCTGGATTTTAATTTTAGTGTTTATGATTATCGCTGCCGATGTGATGCAGTGGACAATAATATCTGTTGAAATAAGTAACTTGTTACGTTATTTACCAAGATTATTTAGTGCTATCGCATTGTTAATGATTGGGATATACATCGCTAATTTTGTTAGAAAAACAATACATGGATTGTTTACCTCCTTAAATATGAGTGGCGCAAAAATGATTAGTAGTATCGTGTTTTACGGCATTGCAATTTTAGTAACCATTACGGCACTTAATCAGGCAGGTGTAGATACGACTATTGTTACAAATAATATTACGATAATTTTAGGGGCTTTTTTATTGACTTTTGCTTTGGCATTTGGATTAGGATCCAAAGATGTAATTACTAATTTGTTATTTACTTTTTATGCTAGAAAAAACTACACCGTAGGTGAGCATATAAAAGTTAATGGTAATGAAGGTGAAATTATCGCGATAGACAATATCAGTTTAACGCTAAAAACGGCATCAGGAAAGGTAATTATCCCCATACTGCAAATTATAGAAAGTACAGTTGAGATTAAAGAATAAGATTCAAAATAAATAAAATAAAATTTAAAATATACAAAATGAAAAAAATACTACTTACATTATTTTTAGTTGGTTGTTTTACGAATTCATACGCACAGAAAAAAGCTAAAATAAAAGGAGATAAAAATGTAGTTGAAAGAACATACACACTTGATGGCTTCGATACTGTTGAGATTTACGATAACCTTGAAATAACTTTTACAGCAGGGAATCTTAGTAATAATTACTTTCTTAGAACGGATGCTAATCTACAAGATGTTGTAAAGTTTGAAGTTGTAGATAGTATTCTTAAAATAAGAACTTCGGCAAGAATTACTTCAAGTAAAAAAATGGATATTACTTTAAATGTCACTACTATTCATGCTATAAAGCTGTATAATGACGCACAAATAAAGCAACTAGGATCTGTAGTTGTCAACGAAGATTTTGATATTATGGGTAAAGATGATTCAAAAATGAAATTGAATATTACAGCTAAAAATATTAATTTCAGTCTAAGTAATGATGCAGATGCAGAAGTGGACTTACAAGCCGAGTCTATCAAAATGATTTTAAGCGATAAAATTGATGCAGAAGCAATATTAAAAACTGAATCACTCGATTTGCAAATGTATAAAGATGCAGAGCTGTCTGCAAGTGGTGACGCTGAGAAATTACGATTGAGTTTAGTTGGAAAACCAATATTAAGAGCAGAAAAGTTAATGGTTCGTAATGCAGATGTAAAGCAACATGATGGCTCAGAAGCTATGCTAAATTGTTCTAAAGAAATTGCTGTTTTTCTAGAAGGGAAATCAAAACTTTACTTATATAATACTCCAAATGTAATAATGAATGGAATAAAAGGGAAGTCGGAGTTGTTGAAACGATAATAGGATAACAAGTTTAAAATTTAAAAAATCCCGTTTCGTGAAGAAACGGGATTTTTTTATTGAGTTACTCATGATCCTGATCTTAGTCTAGAGAGAATATTTTATTGTAATTTCTCTGCACTTGCATAATCAATCGTTTAATGATATAGAAGTTTTGTTTTTAAATAACGGTAAAATTAATAGAAATGATGGGTTATTCTACTACAAATGTTTCTTTGCTTGAAATTGGTTTTCCAGTATCTGAAAAGCCTTCAATGCTAACTTCAAACGTACCCGATACATCTGACGTATAAAAAGAAAATATATTTTCTTTATTATTAAAATATACATCGGTCATCCATAGTAATTGATACCTATAGTCAGGTATTCTATTATTGTTATTAATAGTGGAATAATCAGGTTGAAAGTAAACTTTTTTACTTAGCGGTCTTTTTATTATCGGTTTTATAAGGTAGCTTCCTTGAAGACTACTATTATAATTATTAGTTTTTGTCGTAAAAGAAATTAATCCATTGAACATTTTTGTTCCAAAGTAATACCCCCCTCTTACAATATTAATTTTGTAAAAGTTATCTGTTTTATATTTAAAAAGTTCATTTATATCCTCAATTATTAAACCGTCAACAATAACTAGAGCTGGCAGTGATAACTCAATATTAGGGTCATAGTCCATCAGATGTAATGTGTAAGTGTCTTTGTTTTCAGTATAATACATTCCACTAATTATTTCGACAATAGTTTCTTTAAGTGTTGGGAATCTTGTATAGTCGTCAAGAATATATTCTTTCGATAAGGGGTCGAAAAAAGTTTTTAAATTTTCTATAGGAACTAAACTATCTTTTTTTGTATTGTAATATGCGTTTTCAATTTGACTTGCAACAGCTCTTTCTTCTATATTTGTTTTAAAATCAGGATTTAACCGTAGCTCATTAAAAGATAAAGTTGAGTAATTTAATTTCTTAGGGGTATTAATTTCAATATTGAAATCTTCTTTATCTGCATCAATAAGCTGAATAATAATATTATCACTTAAATTTTTATTTTCCAAATTAAAGAAAAATCTTCCGTTTTTACCTGTTTTTGTTATTTTGAGGTCATAGTTTTTTCCTGGAATTGATAAAGCAATTTGTTTATTTTCTATATTTTCTTTTTTTGTTTTTGGGATGATTTTACCCGTTATAATTTCACCTCGAAGTTCAGGTAGCAATAAATCTTCAGTGGCGATACTATTGTTAAAATTTGAATTATTATTGGAAGTTTGGTTTTCTTCAAAACTCAACTTATTACTGTAGAATAAATCTTCTTTTTTTCTAACAGATAAAGAATAACTACCTTTTAAAATTTCCTCAAAAGGAGATGTTACTTTTAAATCTACGCGTTCTCTATTTGAATATGTTTTTTTATTAAATTCAATTGAAATATTGATTTGATCAGCCCCAAGACCTGTTTCTTTTTTTTGTGTTAAATAATTATTTTCGGCAATTTCATTCTTAACAGTTTTAGAGTTTATTTGATACGGATTTATAATAGAAATGGTAATATTGAAATATTCGGGATTATTTTTATTAAGCATCCAGTTAGTGTATCCAATTAATTTATAATTCCCAGTTTCTAATGTTGTGGGAAGAAAGAAATCTCCATTTTCTGTTCCGTTTTTAAGAAATAATTTATGATTGAAGATTGGCTTTTTGTTACTATCGATAAGTTCAATGTATCCAATTTTACTATGTTTGGAAGGAATATTTGTTGTTTTATCAATACAAAATAATTTGTAATACAATGTTTCACCTGTTAAAAATGTATTTGAATTAGTAGTAATAAAAATAGATTCATTAATTGTTTGATCAATCGTATTTAGTTGCTGTATTGAGATATTATTTTGCGCAACTGTGCTTTCATTGTAACTTAATAATAAAGTTAATACTAGTAAAAGTTTTAGTCTATCCAAAATGAAGGTTTTATATTGTTAGAAAAAGAGGTGCAATCACCGCATTGGATAGGGTAAAGTTCAAGAAAAATAGTTGGGTTAGAATTAAATGGAATAACTCCATATTTATCGTAACCACTAACAAAGACACTTTTATCATTAATGATATTTGCTAATACAGTTACTCCTTCGCAATTGTTCATTTGTTCAAAACAATATTTATATAGATATTCATCTTTTTGATCCTCGCTTAGTTCAAGTGGGCAGTCATATGGATAATCAGGCTTTTTTTCTTTAGGGAAAATATCAGCATAATTAAAAAATATCCTTTTTTCGGAATAAGATGAAACATCAAAAAAACCTAAAACTTTTTCGTTTAGATTGTCATCGGATTTAATATTTCCTGAAAAATAACCTGGTTGATTTTGGGATAAAATACTTTCAGAATCTGATAGACCTTTTAATGTCGCATAAAAAGTTTGTGAAGCAAGATTTTGAACGTACTGCTTGACCAAAATACTATATCTGTCTCTTATAATATGATCGATACTGCTAATAAATCGAACTGGAAAATTTACTCTGTCCTCTGATAAGTCATTTGTTTTGGTTAAAATAATATTGTCTGATTTTCTGGTCGTAAAACAAGTTCTTACTTCCGTTGTCCTAGGCTGTAATTCGACTTCGCCAGCTGCTATTGCGCCATTCTCTAAGTATTTAGCACTAGCTTTTACATTTACCCATTTTGGGGCTACAATTTTATAAGTCTCTTCGTATTCGTATCTGTAAAATTTAGAAGAATTTGTTGGATCGAAACTATTGACAAAAATTTCAACGCCGAGTACTCCTTCTTTTGTAGTAACAGTTGGAGTTATATTTTGTATTTCATTTACATTAGTCAATTCTTCTGTTGTTGAGCTGTATGATTTGCCATTATTAGTGGTTATGTGTAATTGATAATTTCTATTTGCAACTGCTTGAAATGTTGAAGTTGAAACATATTTCTCATCTACTTCTTCAAAATCGTATTTATTACCTTCATTATCAGTAATGTAAACAAGAGCGTCGTTTTCGAAATTTGGGCCACTTTCTTCAAATCGAAAAGTATGAGTCAATTTTATTTCATGTTTTTTCATTTCGTTTGTAATTGTTGCTTCAACTACAAGAGCGTCATTAAATGCGTTTGTTTCGTATGCATAAGGTGTTGTGCAGCTTACGATAGAAGTAAGGACTATTAAGAAATAATATTTAGCGTTTTTTTTCATATTTATTTAAAATTTGAAATTATAGGTAATTGTTGGTACTGGTATCGCAAATATTGATGTTTTATATGCTTTTACTTGACCTTCTTTAGTAACAAAAAAGACTGAGTAGGGATTATTTCTTCCTAATAAATTATAAATAGAAATATTCCAAAAACTATGCGCTAGTTTTTTTATTTTATGATTTCCTTCAATATTTAATCCAATATCTAATCTGTAATAATCAGGAATTCTAAATTTATTAGTATCACTGTATAAAGTATATTCAGCATTTCCATAGCTATATTGTCCAACAGGGTAGGTTATAGGTCTTCCAGTTTGATAAATAAAATTAGCCGAAAAACTATATCGATGTGTGAATTTATAATTTAAAACTACACTAAGATCATGTGGCTTGTCAAAATTTGTGACGAAGAATTCACCATTATTTACTTTTTCTTCGTTAAATTGACTATCTAATTTTATAAAAGATTTAGAGTAAGTGTAACCAATCCAGCCATTTAATCGGCCTTCACTCTTTTTTAATAAAAATTCTACACCATATGATTTTCCAATACCTTGTAGTAAATCAGTTTCAAGGTTTTGATTGAGTAGTAAATTTGCACCAACTTTATAATCTAAAATATTTTTTGATTTTTTATAATACCCTTCTAAACTTAACTCTAAGTCTTTATAATCTATGTTTTTATACAGCCCTAATGAGAATTGTTCTCCGCTTTGGGGTTTTACATTTAAATCAGATAGTTTCCAAGTAGCTGTAGGTGATTGAGTAGTGTTATTTGATAGTAAATGAATGTATTGATAAGTTTTATCATAACCAGCTTTAATAGAAAGTTTTTCATCAATCATATACCTCAAAGCTAGTCTAGGCTCAAAACCACTTGAAGTATTTATAACCTCATTTTTGCCAAATTCTTTTTCTTCTATAACAGTTGCCTCGTTTAGAGGTAATCCAGGTTGGTATATTTTTTGTGACGATTTCCCTAAAGATGCATATATAGAATATCTAACTCCAATATCAAAGAGTAGTTTGTCTGTTATTTTAAAATTATCAGAAATAAAAGCTGCTGATTCTAATGCTTTTTCCTTATCAATACTAATCGTGTTTAATAAAGAGTTTGGATCTTTTGGGTTTAAACTCCCCGGGTTTATACCGTATAACTTACTTGAAATTCCATATGTTAGTTTATGCTTTTTATTTAATGAGTAGTTAAGTTTGAAAATTATTTGAGTTTCATCTATTTTATAGCCAAAATCAAAGGCATTTGGGTTTTTAGAATCGTAATCAATATTGAATTTATACTCGCTATTAGTTACATTAAATTCTCCTTTGCTTTTTTCATTAAATGTGTGTTTCCATTTAACAGAAACAAGTCTATTGCTATACTTAAATAAAGAATCAGATGATATACTGTAGGCGTCTTTACTATAGTAAAAAGTGGTTTCAAATACGTTGTTTTTATTTATAGTATGATTGTATTTTGCAAATAAGTCATAAAATGAAGCTTCACTATTTTTTAATTGTTCTTCGTCTAAACTTCTTAGAATCCATTTAGAATAAGTTGCCCTTCCGCCAATTAATAAACTAGAGCGACCTTTTACAATAGGAGTCGAAACAATAAGATTACTTGTTACAGGACCGATACCTCCTTCACCTTTAATTTTTTCGTTATCGCCATTCTTCGATATGATATCGAAAACAGAAGATAATCTTCCTCCAAAATCTGAAGGAATTCCACCTTTATAGATGTCTACTTGTTTTACAGTATATGGATTAACTGCTGTAAAAAAACCTAAAAAATGAGAAGGATTATATAATGTGGCATTGTCAAGTAAAAATAAATTCTGGTCCTCTTTTCCACCTCGTACATTATATCCAGCCGAACCTTCACCAGCTGTTTTTACCCCTGGAATAGTTAGTGCAATTTTTAAAATATCTCTTTCTCCTAAAACAGTTGGGATGTTTTTTATTCCTTCAGCTTGAATAGTTGTTACTCCAGTTATTGCCGTTCTTATTGTTTTGCCTTTTTTTCCATTTACAACCACTTCATCTAATTGGTTTATCTTTTCGGATAGTAAGAAATCCAATTTTCCATTACTATAAACCATTATGTTTCTACTGTAGTCTTTATAAATAATAGATTTGATTTCAATTGTATTCATTCCATAGGGAAGTTGAAGTGTGTAATATCCATCAGCGTTTGTTGTCGTATGAATATCACTGTTTTTTACTTTTATTGAAATATCTACTAATGGTTTTCCGTTTTTTGTATTTTTTAAATAACCAGAGAGTGTGTATAGATCATCGTTTGAGTATGTTGATTCCTTACCTACTAAAGCAATAATAGATGCTGTTTTTGATTCATTCTTTTTTATAGTATCATACTGTTGAAAAAAAATTGGTTTATTTGAATTATTATCTATTCGCTTATCATCAGATTGTGTTCCAAAATAATTTTCAGATAGTTTGTTATGTATGATGCTGTTTTTTAATAGGATTACGTTATTTTTTTCAATTATGAAATTGATATTCGTATCTTCTAAAACTTTATAAAGTATTTCAGTTATAGTTTTGTTGGTATAATTTCCGGATATTAAAACATTATTTTCAAGCCAACTCTCTTGAAAGTAAAATTTATATTTTGATATTGTTTCTATTTCTTCAATTACTGAGAGCTTGTTACTATTTGTAAATTGAATAGTATAAACAGTATTGTTATCTTGGGAGTAAATAACCTGATTTAGGAACAATAATAATAGTGTAATGATGAATTTCCTCATGAGTATAATTTTGAGTTCTTTAATTCGAAAAGTTAATATATCTCAATAAGTTTTCCATAAATTTTATTTCGTCTGATTTTTCTAAATTCTTATTTTTAGAATAATAAGCACTTATTTTACTTTTATGTTTAGGGAATATTTGTATGATATCTTTTTTGTTTTCTATTTTATAGTAAGAGTTTTTATAATTAATTAAAAATTCGTATTTTTCTTTAAATTCTTTAAAAATATGATTGTTGTTTATTTTTTCTCTCATGTTTTTATGATGTTTAATATAAAGTACGTTTATGTCTGTAGCAACACTAATTTCATAATAACCATTGATAAACTCAGGTAGATCTGTATGATGATAACTTAAATTGACAAACTTTTTATCGTTAAGGTAAAAGAAATCAATTTTTTCAAGGATAAGATTTACTCCTATGTAATTTGATTCTCCATATGGTTTTAAAATTAATTGATCTGTAAATATATCATATTTAATATCTACATCATTATATATTTGCCCTTCATAACTAATGATACCTTTACTATATTTGTCAGTTATATAATACATGTTGTTTTCGCCTATAGTTT
Source organism: Flavobacterium gelidicaeli (assembly GCF_013294005.1). Classification (GTDB taxonomy): domain Bacteria; phylum Bacteroidota; class Bacteroidia; order Flavobacteriales; family Flavobacteriaceae; genus Flavobacterium. The sequence goes on along the minus strand of NZ_JABSNK010000001.1, from coordinate 155,274 downwards.
TATAAGGATTTACATGAATACTACCGTTGTTTATGGCTAGGTTTTCTTTTCCAATACTATTGTCGTACCAGTTGTAAAGTAAAGTCTCTGATGCAGATTGACAATGGCCATTGTATTTGGTAAGAATAACAGCAAATAAAGCTATGGATAATTTTACTTTTAACTTTGTGAGCATAATTTTATAGTTAGATTTTTCTAATAGTTAATTTAGTATTCTTACAAATTTTGTTAAATATAATATAAAAAAATCATAATTTGCGGTATAAAAAACACTATTTTTAATTAAAAAAATAATAAACTAGTATTTTTTAAAAAAAAGCTAGATTTTATTAATCGAAAAACCCCAATTCATTGACTGAATTGGGGTTTTCTATAAATAAACCTTTAGTAAACTAAGATCTGATTACTCTTTTTTCTCCTCACGTGGAGGTCTTGGCATAAGTGCTTTTCTTGAAACTTTTTCTTTTCTAGTTTTTGGATCCATACCTAAGTATTTCACTTGAAAAACATCGCCCATATTCACAACGTCAGAAACATTTTCTGTGCGTTCCCATGCTAACTCAGATACGTGTAGTAATACTTCATTTCCTGGAGCTTCAAGGTATTCTACTACTGCACCAAAATCTAACATTTTGATTACTTTAACTTCGTAAGACTCATTCATTTTAGGTTTGAAAGTGATTGATTTAATCTTAGCTAATACTGCTTCAATTCCAGCAGGATCAGTTCCTAAAATTTCGATAACTCCCTCTTCCGTTGTAGGATCTTCATTGATAACAATTGTAGTTCCAGTAGTTTTTTGTAATTCTTGAATCACTTTTCCACCAGGTCCAATCAATGCACCAATGAAAGCATTAGGAATTCTTCTTGTAATGATTTTTGGAGCGTAAGTTTTAACTTCCTCTTTTGGAGTTGCTAAAGTGTCGATTAATTTACCAAGGATATGCAAACGACCGTCACGAGCTTGAGCAAGTGCAGCTTCCATAATTTCGTATTTCAAACCGTCAATTTTGATGTCCATTTGGCAAGCTGTAATTCCTTCAGAAGTTCCAGTTACTTTAAAGTCCATATCTCCTAAGTGATCTTCATCACCAAGAATATCAGACAATACAGCGTAACGGTCACCATCAGTAATCAATCCCATTGCAATTCCAGAAACGGGACGAATCATTTGGATACCAGCATCCATTAATGATAATGTTCCAGCACAAACAGTTGCCATGGAAGAAGAACCGTTAGATTCTAATATTTCAGAAACAACACGAATTGTGTAAGGACAATCAGCAGGGATCATGTTTTTTAACGCTCTTTGAGCTAAGTTTCCGTGACCTACTTCTCTTCTTGAAGTTCCTCTTAAAGGACGTGCTTCACCTGTAGAGAAAGGAGGGAAGTTATAGTGCAAGTAGAATTTTTCTTCACCTTGTTGAGATGGAGAATCAATTTGGTTAGCTTCTCTAGAAGTTCCTAAAGTTGCAGTTGCCAATGCTTGAGTCTCTCCACGTGTGAACAATGCAGATCCGTGTACAGATGGTAAGTAATCTACTTCACACCAGATGTCTCTGATTTCTGTTGTTTTTCTACCGTCTAAACGTGTTCCTAAATCTAGGGTTACGTTACGAACTGCTTCTTTGTTTGTTTTCTTGAAGTATTTAGAAACTAATTCTCCATCTACAGCTAATTCTTCTTCAGTAAACAAAGCTTTAACTTCTTCTTTAACTTCGTCAAATGCTGCTGTGCGTTCTTGTTTAGAAGAACCTTTGCTTGCAATAGCATAGATTTTATCGTAAGATGCTGCTTTTACTTTTGCGTAAATAGCTTCGTCTTCTCTTTCTCCTTCGTAGGTACGCACTTCTTTTTTGCCAAAAGCAGCTTGTAAACGTAGTTGAGCCGAAATTTGATTTTTGATATGTCCGTGAGCAAATTTAATTGCTTCTACCATTTCAGCTTCTGAGATTTCTTTCATTTCACCTTCTACCATTGCGATAGAATCCATAGAAGCTCCAATCATCATATCGATGTCAGATAATTCTAATTGAGCACGACTTGGGTTAATGATGAATTTTCCATCAACTCTACCAACTCTAGCTTCAGAAATTAATGTTTCAAAAGGAATGTCAGATAAAGCTAAAGCTGCTGATGCTGCAAGACCTGCTAATGCATCTGGCATTACATCTTCATCATGAGACATTAACTGAATCATAACTTGTACTTCTGCATGGTAGTCATTTGGGAAAAGTGGACGTAAAACACGGTCAACAAGACGCATTGTTAATACTTCACTATCACTTGGTCTTGCTTCTCTCTTAAAGAATCCACCAGGAAAACGTCCTGCTGCAGCAAATTTTTCGCGGTAATCTACTGTTAATGGTAAAAAGTCAATACCAGGACTTGCTTTTCTTGAAGATACAACTGTTCCTAAAATAACAGTTTTACCTATTCTAATTAATACAGATCCATCAGCTTGTTTAGCTAAGCGACCTGTCTCGATTGTGATGTTTCTTCCATCACCTAAATCGATACTTTCTACAAATAATTGTGGAATCATAAATTTAATTTATTAGTTAAACATGGGTTCTAGTTGTGTTGTAGTTGTTGTTTGCGTAGTTAATGCCTAAAACCCAATGAAAAACCAAACTTTTTTATTTGTTAGTACTTCGTGTACTAACTTTATGTTGTTTTACGCTCTCTAATGCCTTTTAATAAAGGACTTACTTATTCAGTAAAATTATTGCTTATAAAAACAAAAAGAGGCACTTGCGCACCTCTTTTTTATATTGATTATTTTCTGATATTCAATACTTTGATAATCTCACGATATCTGTTAATCTCTTTCTTTTTCAAGTAGTCTAACAAAGATCTTCTTTTACCTACTAGTAATACTAGTGAACGCTCTGTATTGTAATCATGACGATTTTTTTTCAAGTGCTCAGTCAAATGGCTAATTCTGAATGTGAATAAAGCGATTTGCGCTTCTGCTTTTCCAGTGTTTGTTTTTTCTCCGTGTTGTGCGAAGATGTCTTCTTTAATCTCTTTAGTTAAATACATTCCAATATTTGTTTAATGATTTTTATGTATGTCTAGCATCTATTGTTAGACGGTGCAAAAGTACTACTTATTTTTGAAAAATAATATTTATACTTTATAAAAAATTGTCTTTTGCTGTTTTTTTTGATAAGCTATCTTAGAATAAGCGAGTTTGTCAAATTTATCAGTTAATACAATTTTGCAACTTCTTGATTTACAAATTCTAAAAAGCGTTCGTCTTCGGCTGTAAATGGATCAATTACGTGACTGTCAATGTCTATTTGACCTATGTTTTTGCCATCTACAAATAGAGGGACTACAATTTCTGATTTTACTGTGAAGCTACAAGCGATATAGTTGTCTTGAGCAGCAACATCAGGAACTACAAAATTATCATTCGATACTGCAACCTGTCCGCAAATTCCTTTTCCAAACGGAATTACAGTATGATCAGTTTCTGCTCCTATATATGGTCCTAAGTGTAATGTTTGAGTTTCGTGGTTTGCAAAGTAGAAACCAACCCAGTTATAATAGGCTATATTTTCATTTAGAAGTTGACATACTGCTAAAAGTTTTTCATCTCTCGAAAGAGCACTTGCTGTAGTAATCTCTGTTACTTTAGGTTGTAATTCCTGAAATGTCATGTTTTTATATTTTTTTACAAAAGTATTTAATCTCTGTATTATAAATTACATAAATTTGTTAAAAATTAGATTTTGAAACAATATCTTATTCAATACAAACCTTTTTTAATGTTCTTGGCTAAGTTCTTTTTGACTTATATAGTGCTTACTATTATTTATCAATTTTATTTGAACACATTTGAAGGCAATAAAATGGATTTAATTACACAATTAGTGGCTAAAAATACCGAACAGCTCATGCATTTTTTTAATGCAGATTTAATAGTGGTGAAAGATTCAGAGTCGTATATTAAGTTAATTTACAAACAACAATACCTTGCTCGAATTATTGAAGGATGTAATGCAATTAGTGTCATAATTTTATTTGCATCATTTATTGTTGCCTTTTCAGGAAAAGTAAAACAGACGCTTTTTTTTATAATCACAGGCGGTATCGTGATTTATATATTGAATGTTATTCGCATTGCACTTTTAGTAGTTTTAATGTATAATTATCCTCAAGAAGGCGAGTTGTTACATGGAACTCTTTTTCCGTTATTTATCTACGGAGTCGTTTTTATATTGTGGGTTATCTGGGTTAATAAATTTTCATTATATGCTAAAAAAACTATTCGAACATAAAACTACAATTGTTTTTTCACTTGTATTTGTTTTGCTACTTGTAGCGGTGCGCATTTATGAAAATGAGTTGTTTTATGATCCGTTTTTACTGTATTTTAAAAGCGATTTTAAAGACGCTCCATTACCTGAATTTAATTATTTTAAATTATTTATAGGATTTCTTTTTCGGTACTCACTTAATATGGTTGTCTCCTTGGGATTGATTTATACGCTATTTAAGGATATTACAATGATTAAATTTGCGACTTTATTGTATCTTTTTTTCTTTTTAGTTCTAATTTTATATTGTTTCGTAATTCTTCATTTTTTTGGAGAAGAAAATAAACTGGCATTCTTTTATGTTAGGCGGTTTCTTGTTCAACCAATTTTTGTGCTGTTGTTTATCCCCGCTTTTTATTATCAAAAACAATGCAATTGATTTTTTGTTTGTACATAATACCAATACAATTTATAAAATAGTCCTATTTAGTAGTTTGATCTAAATCGATAGCCAAGATAGCATCGCAACTCGACGTAGCAAAACTCCCTTAGATTAAAATATACTTGCAGATTTTTGCATAATAGCGGTGTTTTAATGATTATTTCTTCGCTTTCTTACCATCGATACTTGCTTCTTGAGGTATAAATGGATAATCACTTTTTATTTATATTGATTTATCAAATTTTTTGCGCAAACCTCTTGTGTTTATGTACCATAAATGGATTGGTGTGAATTTGATCCCTCAAATAATTTAACATTAGTAGAGCACCATAGTATGAGGGTTCATTCCTGTATTTTACCATTAAAAGGAGTTGTTTAAGTTCGGGTCAACATAAAGTAAAGGTAGGGGTAGGTGTTATTGCCATGGAGTAATCAGTTTTTTTAGGACATATATTTTTACTTTTAATTCAAAAATTCGATTTGTTTTTACGTATCTTTAATTAAATGCGTATTTAATTGATAATCATTTTTTTAAATTATGAAAATAATAAAAAATTCAGGTGAAATTGTAAATTTTGATGCTACTAAACTGAAGAATTCTTTAGTGAAATCTGGCGCTAATGATTTAGAGGTTGATACTATTTTGAAGAAAATAGAAAATGAAATCTACGAAGGAATCACAACAAAGCAGATTTATAAAAAAGCTTTTGCTTTACTAAAAAAACAATCCGACTCTCACGCGGCTAGATATAATCTACGAGCAGCGCTATTGTTACTTGGTCCTGCGGGGTTTTTCTTCGAAAAATATATTGCCCGTCTTTTTGCGGCAGAAGGTTATGAAGCAAAAACGAATTTAACTTTGCAGGGTAAGTGTGTATCTCATGAGATTGATGTTTTAATTAAAAAAGATCAAGTTATCGCGATGGTAGAGTGTAAATTTCATGGAAGTACTAATGCCGCTTCGGATGTTAAAGTACCTTTGTATATTCATTCTAGGTTTAATGATATCAAAGAGAAGAAGCATCTTGTTTTTTCTAATAACGACCTGGTCTCTAAATGTTGGATTGCTACTAATAATCGGTTTACAAGTGATGCAATTGCTTACGCAGCATGTTCAGGTATTTATCTTTTAAGCTGGGATTATCCCAAAGAGAATAATCTAAAAACTAAAAACGATAAGGATTGCCTTTATCCAGTTACTTGTCTAACGACACTTACGCTTGCCGAAAAGGATAAACTATTGTTTCTAGATATTATTCTGGTTAAAGAGCTGATGAATAATTCAGTTGTGCTACAAAAAGTAGGGTTAAGTGAAAATAGAGTGAAAAGAGCCTTGAAAGAAGTGTCCCAATTGTGTCATTTTCTTAAATAATCAAGCTCTTGTGTATAACTTCAAAAACAAAATAGTATGAAAGTTACATTTATTGGTGGAGCAGGAGTCGTGACAGGTTCAAAAACATTAATTGAAAATAATGGAATTAGGATTTTAATAGATTGTGGGTTGTTTCAAGGTATAAAGCCGCTGCGAGAACTCAACTGGCTTCCTTTGCCTATATCAGCAGCGTCTATTGATTGTGTTTTATTGACTCATGGTCACTTAGATCACTGTGGTTGGTTACCTTTACTAGCAGATCAAGGTTTTTCTGGTAAGATATATTGTAGTAATCCTACAATGGCAATAGCAAAACTAATTTTAATGGATAGTGCTAAAATTCAGGAAGAAGAAGCTAATAAAGCCAATAAAGAAAATTATTCAAAGCATGAAATTGCTAAGCCTCTTTACACAGTAGCACAGGCCAAAAAAGTATTTCCTTTATTTCATGTTGTTAAAATAAATGAGTCTATACCTTTAGCTGGCGGAGTTTCGGCTTTATTTACTAATGCAGGGCACATAATTGGTGCTTGTAGTATACAGTTAAAAAGTGAAGATAAAACGCTTGTTTTTTCGGGAGATATTGGTCGGGATAATGATGTTTTAATGTTTCCGCCTACAAAGCCTAAAAATGCCGATTATGTTTTTCTTGAAAGTACCTATGGAAACCGTCTTCATCCTGATACAGATGCTAAATCAGAGTTAGCGATCGAAATTAATAATGCTTTTAACAAAAAAGGGACAGTTATCATTCCGAGTTTCGCTGTGGAACGTGCTCAAGGAATCATGTATCTTTTGTGGCAACTTAGATTAGAAAATAAAATACCTGATATTCCTTATATTATTGACTCACCAATGGGGGTAAGCGCTTTTGATGTATTTTTAAATAACAGTAATTGGCATAAAATTTCAGTAGCAGATTGTGTTGCGATGAGTAAAATGTTTACTATGATTACAGATTATAAAGATACTTTAGCAGCAATAAGTGATAAACAACCTAAGGTAGTGATTGCGGCAAGTGGTATGGTTACTGGAGGTAGGGTGTTGAGTTATTTGCAAGAATTTATAGGTACGCCAGAAACCACAGTAATTATAGTAGGATACCAAGCTGAAGGTACGCGTGGTAGAAAGCTGACTGAAGGAGCAAATGAAGTGAAGATTTATGGAAAACAGTATCCAGTTTTGGCTAGAATTACTGAGATAAAAGGCTTATCAGCACATGGTGATCAAAAAGATTTGCTGAATTGGCTTTCTGAATTAAAACACAAACCTAAAAAAGTTTTTCTTGTTCATGGCGAGAACCAACCCGCTGACGAACTCCGACTTAAAATTATCGAGAAATATGGTTTTGATTGCTGTATTCCGTTAATGGGACAAGAATTTGAACTTTAAATTAGAAAAAGTATAGGATGAAGTAGCTTGGATGCTTTATTGGTTTTGAGCCGTACTCTAGCTTCGGTTTTTATTTGTTTGTAATTTTTTTTTTATTTACCTTATTATAAAAGTAATAGTTAATTAATATTTAAATTAAAATAATAAATTGCTCTTGAGATAAATAATACTTACTTTCACGCTCAAATTATTTTAGCACAAAAACACTTTAGAATGAACAGTTTTGATTGGAAGAATTTAATTGACCCACTTTTTTATATTCACTTTGATGTGAATGGGGTTAAGCTTGGTATATATATCGTTTTATTTATAGTGTTTGCCGAAACAGGGCTTTTTGCTGGTTTTTTTCTACCAGGTGATAGTTTACTTTTTCTTGCGGGAATATACAGTCGTGAATTAATCGAGAATGTACTCTTTATTGATAGTGATTTTGTAAATGTAGTGTTGTTGTCTACAATGGTTGCGTTATCAGGAATACTAGGAAATATTGTAGGGTACTGGTTTGGGTCAAAAAGCGGGTATTATTTGTATAATAAAGAGGATACCTTCTGGTTCAAAAAGAAATACTTAGTTCAATCCAAAGACTTTTTTGAAAAACACGGTGGTAGAGCTATAATTTTTGCTAGATTCTTGCCTATTTTTAGAACTTTCGCTCCTATTGTAGCTGGAATTGTTACTATGGATAAAAAGAAATTTATGTTTTATAACGTTGTAAGTTCTTTTTTATGGTCGTTTACATTGATTTTTGCAGGACATTACCTGTATGGATTTCTTCTTGATAATTACGGAATCAACTTAAAAGAACATATTGAGTTAATTGTTATTGCATTAGTGGTGATTACGTTATTACCAGTGCTTCTTAAGTTTGCTAAAAAATCACCTCAAATAGAAGATGAGGAGTAGTTAAGGTAAATGTAATTTAAAGTTAGATTCTTTACTTGGTTTTTAAAAGAAGTTTGGTTGCATTTAAAAACTCTATTATTTTGAATATTAAGATTTAAAGTATTTTGGTTTTAAACCAAATCAAAAACAAATAGTCTTTTTTATAAAAGGCAAATAAAAAAGGCAGTTCTTAATTGAACTGCCTTTTTTTATAGTGTTATTAGTAAAATATTACATCATTCCTGGCATACCACCACCTCCATGAGAGTGACCTGCTGATTCATCTTCTTTAATGTCAATCAATGCACATTCAGTAGTTAAAATCATTCCCGCAACTGATGCTGCATTTTCTAATGCTACACGTGTCACTTTTTTAGGATCGATAATTCCTGCTTTAAGCATGTCTACATACTCATCTGTTTTAGCATTGTAACCAAAATCACCTTTACCTTCAGCAACTTTTGCAACAACTACAGAGCCTTCAAGGCCTGCATTTTCTACAATTGTTCTTAAAGGAGCTTCAATAGCTCTAGATACGATTTGGATTCCAGTTGCTTCATCTGCATTGTCGGGTTTAATGCTGCTTAATGCTTCTTTTGCTCTTAATAAAGCAACACCACCACCAGCAACAATTCCTTCTTCTACAGCTGCGCGAGTAGCATGAAGAGCATCGTCTACGCGGTCTTTTTTCTCTTTCATTTCAACTTCAGATGCAGCTCCTACATAAAGCACAGCAACACCACCAGCTAATTTAGCTAAACGCTCTTGTAATTTTTCTTTGTCATAATCAGAAGTTGTAGCTTCCATTTGACCTTTAATTTGGTTGACACGATTTTTGATCATATCCGCTTCACCAGCACCACTTACAATTGTTGAATTGTCTTTGTCGATAGTTACTTTTTTAGCAGTTCCTAACATCTCTAAAGTAGTGTTTTCAAGCGTGTAACCTCTTTCTTCAGAAATTACTGTTCCACCAGTTAAGATAGCGATGTCTTCCAACATTGCTTTTCTTCTATCTCCAAAACCAGGTGCTTTTACAGCAGCAATTTTCAAAGCTCCACGAAGTTTGTTTACTACTAATGTAGATAACGCTTCTCCGTCAACATCTTCAGCGATGATTAATAATGGTTTTCCTGATTGTGCTACTGGCTCAAGAACTGGAAGTAATTCTTTTAAAGAAGATACTTTTTTATCGTATAAAAGGATATATGGATTTTCAAGTTCCACTTCCATTTTTTCTGAATTAGTAACAAAATATGGAGAAAGGTATCCTCTGTCAAACTGCATTCCTTCGACTACATCAACATAAGTATCTGTACCTTTAGCTTCTTCAACGGTAATTACACCTTCTTTTCCTACTTTGGCGAAAGCCTTAGCGATTAACTCCCCAATGATTTCGTCATTATTAGCCGAAATAGAAGCGATTTGTTTGATTTTATCAGAGTCTGAACCTACAACTTGAGATTGTTTAGCAAGATCCAAAACAATAGCATCAACGGCTTTGTCAATACCACGTTTTAAATCCATTGGGTTAGCACCTGCAGCAACGTTTTTCAATCCTTCTTTTACAATTGCTTGCGCTAAAACAGTAGCAGTTGTTGTTCCGTCACCAGCTAAATCATTAGTTTTTGAAGCTACTTCTTTAACCATTTGTGCTCCCATATTTTCTAATGGGTCTTTTAACTCGATTTCTTTAGCAACAGAAACACCATCTTTAGTAACTGTAGGGCCACCAAATGATTTTCCAATGATTACATTACGGCCTTTTGGTCCTAGTGTAACTTTTACTGCATTTGCTAATGCATCAACTCCGCGTTTTAGTCCGTCGCGTGCTTCTATATCAAATTTTATATCTTTTGCCATTACTTTTTTTGTTAGATTTTAGTTTCAAGTTTAATGTTCCAAGTTTTAGAAAACTTTAGAATTCCCCCTTCGGGGGTTAAGAGTATTTAGATTATTGCAAGAATATCATCTTCTCTCATGATCAGGTAATCTGTACCTTCTAATTTTAATTCAGTACCAGCATATTTACCGTAAAGAACACTATCTCCAACTTTTACTGTCATAGCGTGGTCTTTTGTACCGTTTCCAACTGCTACTACAGTTCCTTTTTGTGGTTTTTCTTTAGCTGTATCTGGAATAAAAATCCCTGAAGCAGTTTTAGTCTCAGCAGCAACGGGTTCGATTAAAACTCTGTCTGAAAGTGGTTTGATGTTTAAAGCCATAATTATATGTTTTTTTATTGTTTTATTATAATGATTTAATAAGGATTCAGAAACTATGCCATGCTATTTTAACTGACATATTTACCTATAAAAAATGCCAGCTTTGACAAGCTGGCATTAAGTATATGTATGTAATAAAATTATTTTGCTGGTGTTGCAGGAGCAGTGGTATTTTGTACCGGTACAACTGGCGCCGCAGTTTGTGTATTGTCAATAATTTTAGAATCAGTGTCACTTAATGTTCCTGTAAAACTCAAGCTTGATAGTAAAATAAGTGCTATTAATACGGTTGCTAATGTCCAAGTACTTTTATCTAAAAAGTCAGAAGTTTTTTGCACACCTCCCATTTGAGTTGAACCACCTAATGAAGATGATAATCCACCGCCTTTAGGGTTTTGAACCATAATTACTACGATTAATAGAAAACATACTATTGTAATTAAAACTAAAAAAATTGAAAACATACTATTTATTATTAATTGTTATTTTGTTGTATTAATTTAATATCTGATATACGGTCTGCAAAGAAACTACTTTTTTCTGGATATTTCAAAATTAATATATCATATGCTTGAATCGCTTTCTGATATTTTTTTTGTTCTAAATATACCTTGGCTAAAGTTTCGGTCATTAAGTATGAGTTCTCCTCTTTATTAATGTCGATTTGTATAACTGGAGTAGCACCATTCTTGACTGGAGAAATTTTGGGACTTGTCTTTATAAATTGATCAATTAGTTTTGCTTTTTTCTTTTTCTCTTTGTCTTCTGCGGCTGTTGGTTGTATTGTTTCCGTTTTATCTTCCCTAATTATAGGTTGGACTCGTGATAATTTTAGCCATTCTTGAAAAGAATGTGTCTCGTTAGGTTTGAAGTCTAGTGGTTGACCTATTTCTAAATTTTCGGCTGCTTCTTCCGCAGTTTTATCTTCAGTTTTGACTGTGTTTACTTTTTCTTCTACAACAGTAGCTTCTTTTATGGAAGACAAAATAGATTGTTCTGCACTTTGCGTCTCTGGAACAGACTTTTTTTCTGGAGCAATTAAAATACTATCAAATACTGGAATCTCTAAAATTGCTAGTGCATTCTTATCGAATAATTCTTTTTGAATTGTTGTAAAATTATCACCAGTAATAAAATCAAATAAAACAGCTCTATCTGTGGTATGGGCAGCTGTAACTTTTAAAGCAAAATTATATTTAAAACTATTTTGATTATAAAGCCCCTTTAATCGCAAAGCCCGTGCGCTTTGAAAATAGGGAAACTCGTCTAGAACCGATCCTAATTCAAGCGCGTCTTGCTCTGTGAGGAGATCTGGTTTATTGATCAAGTAAGTATAATCGGTTACGTTCATATTAATGTACTACTTTAATTTATCTTTATTTGTTTACCACTTAGCTAGCGACTCGTTGAAAATATCTTGTGTGATTCGAGTAAAAATCTCATCTAGGGCAGTAGTTAAAATTGCTCCTGTAAGCTGCGTTGTTGCAGGATAATCATAATAAAACTCAAAACTTTTTTCAAAATCATCAGTCTCTTTCTTACGATTGGTAAAACGAACATTTACTCTTATATTCAGGCGGTTTTGAGATGCTTGTTGATTTGCAGTTGCCGTCATAGGGCTTATTCTATAATCAACAATTTCTCCTTCGTAAGTTAAATCTCCACTATTTTTAACTAGGTTTAAGTTTGTTTGATTTTGTATAAGATCTTGAAGTGCTAATGTAAAAGTTCTATCAATACCGGGTTCGATTAACTGTGCGTTATTCTGGAAAAAGTTTACCTGAAAAGTATCAGCATCAATTTTACCAGTTCCTGTAAAGTTATAGACGCCACAACTACTAAAAGTAAAAGCAATTGTAAGTAATAAATATATTTTTTTCATTGTGTTTTAAAATTCAAAGATATTTAAAAATAAATAGACAATTTAGAATTTGATTGTTTAAAGGTCAAATTGCTTTATTTTTCGGTATAAAGTACGCTCAGAGATTCCTAATTCATCGGCCGCAGCTTTGCGTTTTCCTTTGTTTTTTTCTAATGATTTTTTAATCATTTCAATTTCTTTTTGTTCTAAACGCAAGACTTCCTCTTCCTCAACTGTTTCAGCAAAAAGGTAGTTCTCATCATTTTCATGGTACTCCTCTTCTTTGTTTGAAGGTGAAAGTAGAGCTGTTCTTGGTTCTTCTTCAAAATCAATTTCGTTGTCGTTCTCTTTAGAACCATATATTTTCTGAATCAAATTTGGATTAATGTCTTGGGCTTTTGTACTCCCGTTTTTCATCAATTCTAAAGTCAGTTTTTTCAGGTCATTCAAGTCGCTTTTCATATCAAAAAGAACCTTGTATAGTATGTCTCTTTCGGTACTAAAGTCGGTTTCAGCTTTTTTGTCCTTAATTACTGACGGTAAATTACTTCCTTCTGTAGGTAAATAGGATAGTAAGGTTGTAGCTGTAATATCTCTAGAAGTTTCTAATACAGATAACTGTTCGGCAACATTTCGCAATTGACGAATGTTTCCGCTCCAGCGAAATTTCTGCAAGACCTGTACTGCACTATCATCCAGTTTTAATGGTGGCATTTTGTATTTATGAGCAAAATCTGCAGCAAACTTTCTAAATAATAAATGAATATCATCTTTTCTTTCTCTTAAGGGCGGCAATAGAATATCAACAGTACTCAAACGATAGTATAAATCTTCTCTAAATTTTCCTTTTTCAATAGCATCAAATAGATTCACATTTGTTGCCGCAACAATACGGACATCTGTTTTTTGAACTTGTGATGATCCTACTTTTATAAATTCGCCGTTTTCAAGAACACGTAATAATCTTACTTGAGTGGTTAGTGGTAATTCACCTACTTCATCCAAGAAAATTGTACCCCCATCAGCTACTTCAAAGTATCCTTCGCGTGTGCTTGTGGCACCTGTAAAAGCCCCTTTTTCGTGACCAAAAAGTTCACTATCAATAGTTCCTTCCGGTATAGCACCACAGTTTACTGCGATGTACTTCCCGTGTTTTCGATGTGAAAGAGAATGGATGATTTTCGGAATGCTTTCTTTTCCTACGCCACTTTCTCCAACCACTAAAACGGAGATGTCAGTAGGAGCAACTTGTATTGCTTTTTCAATGGCACGATTAAGCTTTGGGTCATTCCCAATAATCTCAAATCGTTGTTTTATATTTTGAACTGTATCCATGTTCTATAATATTGTTTAAAGTTGTTTTTGTTTAAAGTCGACCAAATGAGGTAAACTTTAAACTTTAAACTTCACACTTTTTTTTAATTCATTTCACTCAATCCCACTGCTTCTCCTTTCAAAGTTCCGCTGGTACAAGAGGTTATTTTTACATTTACAAAATCCCCGATTTTATAATTCTCTTTTGGAAAAACCACTGTAATGCTTTGTGAATTCCTTCCTGAGAATTCTTCGGTTGATTTTTTAGAAACTTTTTCGACCAAAACCTCTACCGTTTGTCCAATAAATTCCTCAGATCGTGCCCATGCATGTTTTTGCTGCAAGTCTACAATTTCTTGCAAACGTCTTGCTTTTATTTCATCGGTAACATCATCTTCCATTTTTCTTCCTGCCAATGTTCCAGGGCGTTCCGAGTAGGAGTACATGTATCCAAAATTATATTTCACATATTCCATTAAGCTCAACGTATCTTGATGATCTTGCTCAGTTTCTGTTGGGAAACCAGCAATCATATCTTGTGAGATAGAGCTATTTGGGATAATCGATCTTATTTTGTCAATCAAAGTCATGTATTCCTCACGACTGTGAAGGCGGTTCATTTCTTTCAGGATTCGGTTACTTCCAGACTGAACTGGCAAGTGAATGTGTTTACATATGTTGTTGTGTTTTGCAATAACGTGTAAAACGCTTTCGTGCATGTCCTGCGGATTTGAAGTCGAAAAACGAATACGCATCTTTGGAAAACCAACAGCAACCATTTCAAGCAATTGATCAAAATCTACTGCTGTTGCTTTTTGCATTTCCGTTGCGCTTGTAAAATCTTTTTTTAATCCACCACCATACCATAAGTAGCTATCCACATTCTGTCCTAAAAGCGTAATTTCTTTAAAGCCTTTGTCCCACAAATCCTGAATTTCCTTCATTATACTCTGCGGTTCACGGCTGCGTTCACGACCTCTTGTAAAAGGAACAACACAAAACGTACACATATTATCACAACCACGAGTAATCGAGACCAAAGCAGTGATACCGTTGCTCATTAATCGAACTGGCGAAATATCACCGTAAGTCTCATCTTTCGATAAAATCACATTGATAGCATCACGACCTTCCTCTACTTCGCTCAGTAAATTAGGTAAATCTTTGTAGGCATCGGGCCCTACAACAAGGTCAACTATTTTTTCTTCTTCTAGGAATTTGTCTTTCAAGCGTTCGGCCATACAGCCTAAAACACCCACTTTCATTTTCGGATTAATACGCTTTACAGCATTGTATTTCTCCAATCTTTTGCGCACCGTTTGCTCCGCTTTATCACGTATCGAACAAGTATTTACTAGAACCAAGTCGGCTTCTTCTAGTATTTGCGTGGTGTTATATCCGTTTTCCGATAGAATGGAAGCTACAATCTCACTGTCCGAAAAATTCATCGCACAGCCGTAGCTTTCTATAAAAAGTTTTTTAGTATTCCCTGATTTATTTTCTAAAACAAGAGATTCCCCTTGTTTGCTTTCTTCAATAATCTTTTCCATAAGTCACTTTCAAAAGTGTGTTTTAATAAGAATGCAAATGTACAATTATTTGAAACAATCTGACAAGTTGTCAGCCGAAGATTTAACAAAATTTAGCTTAATTTAAAATGCAATTTGAAGCTTACTAATTATGGGTGTTTTTATTAGGAGCTATTTCTGGCTATTCGCTTCAAGTGCTCGCAAAAAAGCAGGGTTTCTTAAGTGATATAAAGAGCTTCTTTTAGTCGCTTTTATACCTCTAGAAACTCAAGCTTTTTTTGCTGTGCGCTTTATGCTGCTATCCAGGCTAGGAACTGAGGATGATTATTACCAAAAAAAAGGCTCTCTTTTGAAAAAAGAGAGCCTTTAACCAACAAATTAAAATTAAAACTTTAAAATAGATTTACGTCTAACTGTATTCTAGCAATTTTGTTAGAAGGGTTCCACATTGCAGTGGCAGAAACAGGTAGTTTGTAATTAAATATTTCGATATTTTTAGTGGCTTTTATACCTGTGTTTACTACGTCAAAATTGCTTTGAGTTTTCGTTGTGAATAAGTGTTTGCTTCCGTTCAACGGGAATGCAGCACCTATAAAAGCGTTTAAGTTTACTTTTTGGTCTCTAATCAATGGGTAGCTTAATTCTACATAAGTAGAATTTCTACTTCTAAAATCATTGTTACTGTTTAATTCACGATCATTTAAGCCGCTATACAATAATACATCTGCTTCAATGCGTATTGGGAAAGCTTCTGGAAAACGGTATGAAGTCCTTAAGTCAATAATGTGTGTTGTAGTTAGTTTATCATAATTAAAAACCTTTGGAGATGCAATTCCAGTGGTATTAAATAAATCCCATATCGCTATAGATAAGTTGTTTTTTTGATATTGAACATAGTAGTTTATCTCGCGGTAGGTACCATCAAAACCTGCGCCACCCCAAATACCCACTTTTAATGTTTGGCTTTCATTTAAGGCATAATGAATGTTTCCAGTTGCAGTCATACCATCATTAATAACTAATCCTCTCCATAAGTGACTGGTTTCAATCCCTACATTAAAATCTAAACGTGATGCTTTTGTTTCTTTCACAGCAACAATTATAGTGTCTGAAACATTTGTTTTTTGGGCGTATCCAGCCAACCCTGTAAGTGAGATTACAGCGGCAATTATAAATTTTTTCATGGTTTTGGTTTGTTTTAAATTGGATTTAAGTAAGCATTAAATAACAAAATGCTGCAAGACTAGATCCTATTATTGGACCCACAATAGGAACCCAAGAGTAGCTCCAGTCACTGCTTCCTTTAAAAAGTAAGGAATGAACAATTCTAGGGCCTAAATCTCTAGCTGGGTTGATTGCGTATCCAGTTGTGCCTCCTAAGCTTAGTCCAATTACCCATACTAATATGGCAACAGGCAAAGCGCCTATTGATCCCAATCCTATTTTTGCATCAGCTGCAGTAGCAATGCTTAAGTCAGGGCCTGAAAGATAAAATATCACAAAAATAAGAACAAAGGTTCCTATGATTTCACTAATTAAGTTGGAACTATAATTCCTAATAGCTGGACCAGTGCTAAAACAAGCTAGTTTTCCGCCTTCATCTTCTGTGACAGCAAAATGATCTTTGTGTGAAAGCCAAACTAAAAATGCTCCTAACATGGCGCCAATCATTTGCGCAAGTATGTAAGTCGCAACTTGGCTCCAAGCAAATTTACCAACTAAGGCTAATCCTAATGTTACAATAGGATTTAAGTGTGCGCCACTTACTGGGCCTGCAACAACTACTCCTACAAATACTGCAAAAGCCCAAGCAGTTGTAATAACAATCCATCCTGAATTGTGTCCTTTAGTGTCTTTAAGAACAACATTTGCAACTACTCCGTTTCCTAATAATATCATTAGCATTGTACCAATGATTTCTGCTATAAATGGTGTCATATTTTAGTGTTTTTAAATGATTTACAATTTAATCTTCGATCCAGTTTGAAGCACGTCCCACGGCTCTGTCCCAGTTGTGAACAAGTTTGTCTACTTCTTCGCGAGGCATCTCTGGAGTAAACTCACGGTCTATTGACCATTGTTGTTGTAAATCATCTACACTATCCCAATACCCAATTGCTAGTCCAGCCAAATATGCAGCTCCTAATGCAGTTGTTTCTAATGTTTTTGGTCTGATTACTTTAAAATCAAATAAATCTGATTGAAATTGCATTAGTAAGTTATTTGAAACGGCACCACCATCAACACGCAATTCTTTTCCTTCTTTTCCAAAATCACCTTCCATGGCTTTTACTAAATCATAAACTTGATAAGCGATTCCTTCAAGTGTAGCGCGGGCAATGTGGGCGTTTGTAGTTCCTCTAGTGATTCCTACAATAGCTCCTCTAGCATATTGATCCCAGTGTGGTGCTCCTAAACCAGTAAGTGCAGGTACAAAATACACGCCGCCATTATCAGGAACTTTTAATGCTAAAGTCTCAATCTCCTCTGCAGACTCAATCATTTTTGCTCCATCTCTTAACCATTGTACGGCAGCTCCTCCTACAAAAACACTTCCTTCTAATGCGTAAGTTGTTTTTCCTTTAATTTTCCATGCAACAGTTGTTAGTAAGTTGTTTTTAGAATAAACAGGTTTGTCACCTGTGTTCATTAACATAAAGCAACCCGTCCCGTAAGTGTTTTTTACCATTCCGGGTTCTGTACATAATTGACCAAAAAGTGCTGCTTGTTGATCTCCTGCAACACCTGCTATCGGAATTTTTGTTGCGAATAAAGTGGTACAGGTTTCTCCGTATATTTCACTACTTTGTTTTACCTCAGGTAGCATTGCTCTAGGAATAGTGAATAATGCTAATAATTCGTCGTCCCATTCTAAAGTATGGATATTTAATAATAATGTTCTACTAGCATTGGAGACATCAGTCATGAACATAGCGCCACGAGTCAATTTCCAAATTAGCCAAGTGTCTACTGTTCCGAAACATAATTTTCCTTGTTCGGCTTTTTCACGAGCGCCAGGAACATTGTCAAGAATCCATTTAACTTTAGTTCCAGAAAAATAGGCGTCTAGAAGTAACCCGGTTTTCTTTTGAATCATCTCAGCATGACCTTGTGCTTTTAATTCGTCACAGTATTTTGCTGTTCTTCGATCTTGCCAAACAATCGCATTGTAAATAGGTTCACTAGTCTCTCTATCCCAAACAATTGTAGTTTCTCTTTGATTGGTAATTCCAATCGCAGCAATTTCTTTTCCGTTTATTCCTGTTTTTGCAATTACTTCTGCAGCAACACTTATTTGTGAAGACCAAATTTCGTTAGGATCATGTTCTACCCATCCTGGTTTTGGAAATATTTGTTCAAATGGCTTTTGAGAAATGTTTACAATTTCCCCGCTATGGTTAAAAACGATGGCTCTCGAGGAAGTTGTCCCTTGATCAAGCGCTAAGATTAATTTGTCTTTCATAGTTTATAATGTATTGTGGTGGTTAATTAATTTGATCTGTATTCTGTTAAAAGGAATCCGTTTGCTAGTTTTTTAAATTCAGCTACTTGTTCTTCAGCCCAAGCATTATTATGTCCAAGCTCTTTTGCAATTGTTTTTGCAACTTTTTCTGAAACTTCTACCGCTGCACGAGCATCTAAGAATAATAAACGAACTCTTCTTGATAGTACATCATCAATTGTTCTTGCCATTTCGTTACGAATTGCCCAAACAATTTCGGCCATGGTATAGTCGTAATCAGGGTGTAGTTTTTGTTTTAATTCAGGCTCTTCGTTTTGAAGTGCGAGTATTTTTGGGATATCAGTTCCGTAAATGTATAAATGGTTTTCACGGTTTGCTGTGCTGGTTTTTATGTTTCCGTGAATTGCAATATGTTCTGTTTTGCATTCTTTTTTTGGTAATTGACGAACAGCGATCGCTTTGTCAATAATGTCTTCGGCAATTTTTCTATAAGTAGTCCATTTACCGCCAGTTATAGTAATTAAGCCAGTATCCGAAACTATAATTTTATGACTTCTAGAAACTTCTTTAGTGCTCTTGCCTTCTTTTTCAGGAGCGGCAAGTGGTCTCAGTCCTGCAAAAACCGACAATACATCAGCACGTGTAGGTTTTTTTGCTAAAAAGCGTTGTGCTGTTTCTAATACAAACTCAATTTCTTTTTCTAATGCAATAGGTTCAAGACTGTGGCTCTTTATTAAAGTGTCAGTGGTTCCTACTACAATTTTATCATGCCATGGCACGGCAAATAATACTCTACCGTCACTTGTCTTCGGAATCATTAATGCGTGATCGCTGGGTAAGAATGATTTGTCAAAAACAAGATGAATTCCTTGACTAGGAACAATGTATTTTTTGTAAACAGTATCGTTTAGTTTCATTATTGCATTGGTGAAAACCCCAGTTGCATTTATGATAGATTTTCCTTTTAAATCGTATAATTCTCCAGTTTCTTGGTCTTTAATTTGGACTCCGGTAACTTTATTGTTGCTGTCTTTTATTAAATTAACCACTTTAGTATAGTTTAAAAGACAAGCGCCTTGTTCAACAGCAGTTTGAGCAATGTTGATCGCTAAACGAGAATCGTCAAATTGACCATCTTGGTATACAACTCCGCTTACTAATCCTTTTTGCTCAACAGTAGGAAGTAGTTCAATTGTTTTTTTCTTCGAAATATATTTAGACTTTCCTAAGCTCAATCTACCAGCAAGCATGTCATAAAT
This sequence comes from Flavobacterium gelidicaeli, assembly GCF_013294005.1. Classification (GTDB taxonomy): domain Bacteria; phylum Bacteroidota; class Bacteroidia; order Flavobacteriales; family Flavobacteriaceae; genus Flavobacterium. Next base: position 135,267 of record NZ_JABSNK010000001.1, on the reverse strand, counting down.
TGTTAATCCAACAGTGTAGAAGTAACCACCCCACCAGTTGTAATTAGGGATAACAAAAGATTGGTTTTTAACAAGATGTCCTGCATTTTGAGCTAGTAATCCTCTTTCTTTAAGTGCTTCTCTCACAAGTGATACGTCACCTTGTTCAAGATAACGTACGCCACCGTGAACTAATTTAGTACTTCTGCTAGAGGTTCCTTTAGCAAAATCTACTGCTTCAACCAAAATAGTTTTGTACCCTCTACTGGCAGCATCAAGTGCCGTTCCAAGTCCGCTGGCTCCTCCACCAATGATGATTACATCCCATTCTGGAGTTTGTTTTAGTTTTGTTAATTGTTCAGATAGTTTCATTGTGTGTGATATTTGTTGTTTTTTAACTTTCGATACTTTCGAATAACAAACATAATGAAATAAAACGAAACCAAATTAAATAAAACGAATTATATTTATAAATTTTATTTTTGTACCTTTAAATACTTACAAAATAAAATAAACTAGGAGCTATTATGACTATAATCAATAGGAGGCAAGAGGATATACTTAAGGAATTAAATCAAAAAGGGTATGTTAACGTGGTTGATTTATGTGAAACTCATAATGTTTCAACCGTAACCATTCGAAAGGATTTGAACTTCTTGGAAAACGAAAAGCTTTTACATCGTACGCATGGTGGGGCAAGCAAGCAACCTATTTATGCTTTTGAAAGAGATGTGAATGATAAAGAGACCTTGCAGGTAGAGCAGAAAAAGCAAATTGCGCAAGAGGCTTTAAAATATATAAGTAACAATGACTACGTGATCTTAGGTTCAGGTTCAAATATTCAATATTTGTCCCAAATTATCAAAGGCTTCCATAAATTAACGGTGTTAACCCCTTCGTTAAAGGTTTCGTTAGAACTCTGCAAAGAACCAAGTATTGATACAATACAGTTAGGCGGAGATATTCGAAACAGTTCTACTTCGGCTGTTGGACCTATTGCGGAATCAATTTTAGGACAATTTTCTTGTAATAAATTATTTTTAGGAACAGACGGAATTCATCTGGATTTTGGATTGAGCACTTCGAATGCTCTTGAGGCCCATTTAAATAAGGCAATGATAGATGTAGCTGAAAAGGTCATTGTACTGGCAGATTCTACTAAAATGAATATTAGGGGTTTTGGTAAAATATGTAATTTGAATAAAATTGATGTTTTGATTACAGATAGTGGTATTGATAACGAAACTAAAGCGAAACTTGAAGAGTTGGGGATTGATGTGGTTGTGGCAGGAAAAGGATAATTCCTTATAATATAGGTGTGGCTTAATAATAAGTTTAAATTAATATTCTTAAATTCAATGAATACTTTTCTGAATCCTTTTCATTTAATGAAACGAATAATGTTAATTGTTACGCTTCTTTTAATTGTATCATGTGATGGGTATCAATCTATTTGTGGTTTGGTTATCGATTCTGAAACAAAAACACCAATTGAAAAAGCAATTATAAAAACAATAAATCCTAAATTTAAGGCGTATTCAGATAAAAATGGATATTTTGAATTTCATAATGTTACTGGATTCATATTTAGTGATAATGATTTGACTGTGGTAATTTCTAAAGTGAATTATATAAATGATACATTAAATATAAAGAATGGCGATAGTAAACTTGTGAAATTGATTAAAACTGAATAGAATTATTTCTTTCAAATTAGAGCTTTGTGCTTGGGTTTTATAGCTTGCTTTTTGGACTAAAAAAATTTTAAAAATATTCAAAAGCCCGATATTTAAAAAAAACTTCTACTTTTGTCCGAGAAAAATAGAGCAATGGCAAAGAATTTAGTAATAGTTGAGTCCCCAGCAAAAGCGAAAACAATAGAGAAATTTCTAGGTAGTGATTTTCAAGTAGAGTCAAGTTATGGCCATATAGCCGACTTGCCTTCGAAAGAAATAGGTGTCGATGTCGACAACAACTTCAAACCTAAATACGAAGTTTCATCTGATAAAAAAGCATTAGTAACCAAGTTGAAAGGCTTAGCTAAAAAAGCCGAAATGGTTTGGTTAGCGAGTGATGAGGATCGCGAGGGTGAGGCTATTTCTTGGCATTTATTTGAGGAGCTTAAATTAGATGTAAAAAAAACAAAACGTATTGTTTTTCATGAGATTACTAAAACAGCTATTTTAAAAGCTATTGATAATCCAAGAGAAATTGATTATAATTTAGTGAATGCTCAGCAAGCGCGTCGTGTCCTTGACCGATTAGTAGGTTATGAGCTGTCTCCGGTACTTTGGAGAAAAATTAAAGGCGGACTTTCTGCTGGACGAGTACAGTCGGTTTCTGTTCGTTTAATTGTGGAAAGAGAACGTGATATTCAAAATTTTAATGCTGTAGCTAGTTATTCGGTTGTTGCTGAATTCACGAATGAAGCAGGGAAATCGTTTAAGGCAAAACTTCCAAAAAACTTTACTACTAAAAAAGAAGCCGAAGATTTTTTAAATAAAAATATCGGTTCTTCTTATAAGGTTTCTGATTTAGAAACGAAGCCAACAAAGAAATCTCCTACAGGTCCTTTTACAACATCTACTTTGCAGCAAGAAGCAGCTCGTAAGTTGTATTTGCCAGTAGGGATAACCATGCAGTTAGCGCAACGTTTGTATGAAGCTGGATTGATAACGTATATGAGAACGGATAGTGTAAATCTTTCTAAAGACGCAATGGATGCTGCTCAGGCTGAAATTATTAAATCTTACGGGAAAGAATTTTCTAAACCCAGAACATTTACAAATAAAAGCAAAGGTGCTCAAGAGGCGCACGAGGCGATTCGTCCTACAGATATGTCGCGTCATACCGTAAATATTGATAGAGATCAAGCGCGCTTGTATGATTTGATTTGGAAAAGAACACTAGCGTCACAAATGAGTGATGCGCAGTTAGAGCGTACTAATGTTAAAATTGAAGCGAATAATCACAAAGAACTATTTACTGCATCAGGTGAGGTATTGCTTTTTGAAGGGTTTTTGAAAGTGTACCTTGAGGGGCATGATGATGACGAAGAAGAGCAAGAAGGTATGTTGCCTGCAATGAAAGTAAACGAGAAACTACTAAATAATTATATTACCGCTACCGAAAGATATTCAAGACCACCTGCTCGTTATACTGAGGCTTCATTAGTGAAGAAGTTAGAGGAGTTAGGAATTGGTCGTCCGTCTACTTATGCGCCAACTATTTCTACTATTATCAACAGAAATTATGTTGAAAAAGGGAATCTTGATGGTCAAGAACGTAATTATACACAGCTTACTTTGCAAGCAAATGAAGTAGGGGAGAAGTTGTTGAAAGAAAATACAGGTTCAGATAAAGGGAAATTAGTACCTACGGATATTGGAACTATTGTTACTGATTTCTTAGTTAAGAATTTTGGGAATATTTTAGATTATAACTTTACAGCAAAAGTAGAACAAGATTTTGATGAGATTGCCGAAGGAAATGTGGATTGGGCGATCATGATGAAAGAATTTTATGATAAATTTCATCCTACAGTAAAAGATGTTGAGCTAAATGCTGAAAGAGAAAGCGGTGAAAGGATTTTAGGAACGGATCCTAAAAGTGGAAAACCAGTTTCTGTTCGTTTAGGAAAGTTTGGTCCAATGGCTCAAATTGGTGCTGCAGATGATGAAGAGAAAAAATTTGCTAGCTTGATGTCTGATCAAAATATTGGAACTATAGATTTAGAAGAAGCTTTAAACTTGTTTTTGCTTCCTAAAAATCTGGGGCAATACAAAGAAGAAGAAGTTGAGGTGAGTAATGGTCGTTATGGTCCGTATATTCGCCATGGAGCTGCATTTGTATCACTGCCAAAAGGTGAAAATCCACTAGATGTAGATTTTGATCGTGCCAAGCAGCTAATTGATGAAAAAGCACTTGCTGATGCGCCTATAGCTGTTTATAAAGGTGAGGGAGTTCAAAAAGGTGTGGGTAGATTTGGTCCTTTTATTAAATGGAATGGCTTGTTTATTAATGTGAATAAGAAATACAATTTTGATAATTTATCACAATTAGATATTGAAACGCTAATTGAAGATAAAGTACAGAAAAATATTGATAAAGTACTTCATAATTGGGAAGACGAAGGAATTCTAGTTGAAAAAGCACGTTGGGGGCGTTCAGTTATTACCAAAGGAAAAATCAAAATAGAGTTAGGTAAAGAGGTGGATGCGGCAAAATTGACTTTGGGAGAAGTTCAAGAAATGATTGCTAAAAAAACACCAGCGAAAAAAGTGGCGGCTAAAAAAGCGCCCGCTAAAAAGGCAGTTGCTAAAAAAGCACCAGTTAAAAAAACCGTAGCCAAAAAGAAATAGAATGGAGTTTGATTTTTTAAAACCTATAGATGGGGAAATACTTACCGTATTAAAAACATTTTCTACACAACAATTAGCTAGTAAGGTTGTTTTTCATACTCAGGATCAATTTCCTGATTTAAATAAGATTACTATTGCAGTTATTGGTGTTGCTGAAAATCGCGGTAACGCACATGGGGCTACTACGGTTGATTTATCTGCTATCAGGAAAGAATTGTATGGAATGTTTCCTGGTAATTGGGACGCTACGGTAGCTGATTTAGGAGATATACTTGCGGGTAATAGTACGACTGATACTTATTTTGCTTTACGCAAAGTAACTGCAGCTTTGATTAAGCTTAAAATTGTACCCATAGTTATTGGCGGTTCACAGGATTTGACTTATGCTTTGTATAGGGCTTATGATGAGCTGGAGCAAATGGTGAACTTGGTTGCTATTGATAGTAAATTTGATTTCGGAAAAGAAGATGGTGGTGAATTAGCGAATTCTTATTTAACAAAAATGATTATTGATGAGCCAAACAATCTTTTTAATTATTGCAACATTGGATATCAAACCTATTATAATTCACAAGAAGAGATAGATTTAATCGAAAAATTATTTTTTGATGGATACCGTTTAGGTGAAATTTCAAATAATATTGCTTTAGCTGAACCTGTTTTTAGAGATGCTGATATAGTAAGTTTGGATTTGAATGCTGTTAAATCATCAGATTCTGGTAATTTCACAACATTTGCGCCTAACGGATTTAATGGAAAAGAAATTTGTGCTTTGTCTAGATATGCAGGAATAAGTGATAAGGTGTCTGTCTTTGGATTATTTAATCACAACAGTACTATTCAAGAATCTGTATTGGTGGCACAAATTATTTGGTATTTTATTGAAGGTTTTCATTACCGTTCAAATGAATATCCTTTTGGGACTAGAGATAACTATATCAAGTACATAGTGCCGATAGAAGATGAAGTTTTAGTGTTTTATAAAAGCGATAAAACAGATCGATGGTGGATAGAAATACCATTTATTTCAAATGTTAATAATAAATTAAAAAGAAATACGTTATTACCTTGTTCATATGATGAATATTTAGGTGCTTGTAATCAGGAATTGCCCGAAAGATGGTGGAAAGCCCAAAGAAAAAATATAGTTTAGAACCTTTGGTGTAAGGCGTTGATAAAATTATAAAAGAACGTTAAAATAAATGTTTTTTATTTAAAAATAATTATATACGTTTGTAGCGTAAAATAAATGTATGTTAATTGTTTTAATATTGTACTTATTTAAAAAATAAAGAGTTGACTTATTGTTGTTATTTACTTTTGAATTAAGTTAATAAATAATGATGACCACTCAAATTATAATGAATTTATAACCCCAATTTATATGAAGAATCTCGTTGCGATTGTAGCAATTTTGACACTATTAAACAGCTGTGGTAAATCAGGAGACAGAGGTGAGTTAGTCGGAGCTAACGGTGGAAAATGGCATCCTGAAAAGCCTTATGGTATGACATTGGTCCCTGGTGGGTCTTATATCATGGGAAAATCTGATCAAGATATTGCTAATGTTCAAGATGCTCCTACAAAAACGGTAACCGTTAGGGCATTCTATATGGATGAAACTGAAATTACAAATAGTGAGTACCGTCAATTTGTTGATTGGGTAAAAGACTCAACAATGAGAGTAAGATTGGCTATTTTAGCTGATGAAACAGGAGTTAAAGGTGGTGATGGAAAAGGAAAGAAAGTTGGAAGCATTGGAGATTTTGCTTTTAACGATTCTGATCCTGAAAAAATGACCGCTTATGACAAGTATATGTATGACAACTATTATAGTATCGGTACTTCTGATGATCCTTATGCGAGTAGAAAGCTAAATAGAAAGGTTAAACTTATTAAAGATACAAAACTGTATCCTGATGAGTATTATGCTGAAGTTATGGATTCAATGTATTTACCAGCAGAGTCTTCTTACAATGGTTTGAGAACTATGGATGTTGATAAACTTAAGTTTCGTTATTCTTGGATGGATATTCAAGCTGCAGCTAAAGCTAAAGTTGGTAAAAGAAAAGACTTTGTGAAAACGGAGGAGGTTAAGGTTTATCCTGATACAACTGTTTGGATTAAAGATTTTGCATATTCTTATAATGAGCCAATGCATAATGACTATTTCTGGCATAAAGCTTATGGTGATTATCCAGTAGTAGGTGTGAAATGGACGCAAGCAAAAGCTTTTTGTGCTTGGAGAACATTAAATAAAAATGCTTATATCAAGTCTAAAAAGAAAGGACATGATTTAGTGAATTCGTTTAGATTACCTACAGAAGCTGAGTGGGAGTATTCTGCTAGAGGTGGTTTAGAGTCTGCTACATATCCTTGGGGAGGTCCCTATGCTAAAAGTGATAGAGGATGTTTCTTAGCGAATTTCAAACCTAATAGAGGAGATTATGCTGCGGATGATGCTTTATATACTGTAGAAGCAAAATCATATGATCCTAATGGTTATAACCTTTATAATATGGCTGGTAATGTTTCTGAGTGGACGGATTCATCTTATGATCCTAATGCTTATGAGTATGTTTCAACCATGAATCCTAATGTTCTTGATGCTTCAAACAAACGTAAAGTTGTTCGTGGGGGTTCTTGGAAAGACGTGGCTTACTTTTTACAAGTAAGTACTAGAGATTTTGAATATGCTGACTCTGCAAGAAGTTTCATCGGATTTAGAACAGTTCAAGATTACATGGGTGAGCAGATAACTGCAAAGAAAAAAAGATAATACATTACCAAATCTATTCATATTTATAAAAAACTTTAAAATTAAAATTATGGCATTATTAAGCAAAAAAGCAATGAATTTCGCATACGGAATGGGTGCAGCAGTTGTAATCATTGGAGCGTTGTTCAAAATTACACACATTGAGTTTGGTATTATTACAGGAAACTTAATGTTAACTATCGGATTAGTTGTTGAGGCGTTAATTTTCGCATTATCTGCTTTTGAGCCTGTTGATGATGAATATGATTGGTCATTAGTTTATCCAGAACTTAATAATGGTGAAGCTAAAAAGAAAACTGTAAAAGTTGAAGCAGCTCCAGCTGAAGCTCAAGGATTATTGTCTCAAAAGTTAGACGCAATGCTTAAAGATGCTAAAATTGACGGAGAATTAATGTCAAGTTTAGGAAACAGTATTAAGAACTTTGAATCTGCTGCAAAAGGAATTGCTCCTACTGTTGATTCAATAGCTTCTACTAAAAAATATAGCGAAGAGTTAACTTTGGCAGCTGCTCAAATGGAGTCTCTAAATAGTTTGTATAAAGTACAATTACAAAGCGCTTCAAGAAACGCTCAAATTAACGAAGAAGTTGCTGAGAACAATTTGAAATTGAAAGATCAAATGCAGTCACTTACAAAAAACTTATCTTCGTTAAATGGAGTATATGGAGGTATGTTATCTGCAATGGGATCTAAATAATTAGTTTTTAAACTATAATTAATAATTAATAAACTAATTTTTAGAAAATATGGCAGGAGGAAAACAAACCCCTAGACAGAAGATGATAAACCTAATGTACTTGGTTTTTATCGCAATGTTAGCATTAAATATGTCCAAAGAAGTATTGTCAGCATTTGGATTAATGAATGAAAAATTTGAAGCTTCAAACACTTCAGCAATGCAGACAAATGCTCAAATGTTGAGTGGTTTAGATGCTAAAGCTTCAGAAGCTGGTGGAGAATTTACCACTGCGGCTGCTACAGCTCACAAGGTTGAAATTATTACTAAAAACTTTTATGCTTACATAGGAGCTATAAAATCTGAAGTACTTGTTGGAATTACGGTAAATCCTGAAACAGGGAAATTGCCTTACGAAGCAATGGATAAAGGAGATAAATTAGATCAGGCTTGGTTTAGTCCATCAGGTTATTCAGCAAAAGGTAAAGAAGTTTTAAGTACTATTGAAAAGTACAAGTCAGATATGAAAGCGGCTTTAGGTGACAATAAAAAATTATCACCAATTATTGCTGAGGTAAATGCTAAATTTGATTTGAGTGATGTTAAAAATAAAGACGGAATTTTAATTCCTTATTTAGATTATCATTATAAAGGTTTTCCAGCAGTTGCTTCATTAGCAAAATTGTCTGCTTGGCAAAATGATGTTGAAAAAGCAGAGGTTGATGTTTACAATACATTATTAGGAAAAGCGGCTGTTGCTGCTGCTTCTTATAGTAATTATGAGGCAATTGTAGTTTTAGATAAAAATGCTTATTTTCAAGGAGAGCCAGTTACTGGTAAAGTTGTTTTAGGTAGATATGATGCTAATACAAAACCAACTTCGTTTACACTTAATGGTAAGCCAGGAAATATAGTTGCAGGTCAAGCAGTTGTTGCAATGACAGCAGGTAACGTTGGTGAGCAAACTCTTAATGGGCAATTTAACTTTCTTGAAGATGGTAAAAACATCCCATTAAAATTTCAAGGGAAATATGTTGTAGTTCCAAGACCTAATTCAGCTACTATTTCTGCTGATAAAATGAATGTTGTTTACAGAGGAGTTCAAAATCCAATGACAATTTCATTTGCAGGTATTTCTGATAATCAAGTTAATGCATCTGCTCCAGGTTTATCTAAAGTAGGTAATGGGAAATATGTAATGACACCTGGTTCAGGTACAGAAGTTGTTATCAATGTTTCAGGTAAAATGAATGATGGAAAAGTTGCTTCTGATAAAAAAGTTTTCAGAATCAAAGGTATTCCTGGTCCAACTGGAACTATTAGAGGAGAAACAGGTATCGTAAAAGGACCTAAATCTAACCTTGAAATTTCAACTATTGGTGCTAAACTTGAAGATTTCGACTTTCAAGTTGGTTTAGATGTTGTTGGATTTAATTTAAAAGTTTCAGGTCAAGCTACAGTAGTAGTTTCTGGAAATAGATTAAATGCACAATGTAAAGCTGTTTTAGCTAGAGCTGGAAGAGGAGATCAAGTTACCATTTCTGAAATTAAAACTAAATTAGTGGGTGCAGGTAGTTATTTATTGCCAAGAACTGCTCCAGTTATTTTCGAAATACAATAATACAAAGTGCTTTTAAAGCATTTAATATCTTATAATGATACCATGATGAATTCAAGAAATTTTTTAATAGTTGTTTTTTCTGTTGTTGGAAGTTTTGTTTCCTCTGCTCAATCAAATTTGCTTAATGCAAAAACACCTGATCAGATTGGTTTAAAAACTGCAGCTGAACTTATTTCAGATAACGACAAGCCTTTGGCTTATGGTTATGTTCATGATAGAGATATCTTGATGGGTAAAACTGTGTGGGAAATTATTGATTTAAATGAAAAAATCAATTTCCCTTTATATTTTCCAATTGATACTGCTAATATTGGCTCTGATAGACGTTCTTTATACGATGTTCTTACTAAAGCGATAAGAAGTGGTGCTATTACAGAAGTTTATTCAGACAGCTATTTTAACACTAAGAAATCATACAATGATATCCAAGCTACGTTAAGTCGTATTGATACAACTGATATAGGTCGAGAGCAAATTAATGCTGGTTTAAGTGTTTCTCCTGAGTATATTACAAGAGATGACTTAACTGCTCAAGATGTTAGCGAGTATAAAATTAAAGGGTACTGGTATTTTGACAAACGTCAAAGTGAATTAAAATATCGTTTGTTAGGGATTTGTCCTGTGACTCCTGATGTTTACTCTATGCATAGTGAGGTGAAAGATTATATCGAATTATTTTGGATTTTCTTCCCTGACGCTAGAGAAGTTTTGCATTCCGCAAAAGCTTTTAACGATGCCAATTCATCTATGCCAATATCATTTGATCAAATACTAAACTCAAGACGTTTTAATAGTGTAATTTACAAAGAAGAAAACGTTTATGGTGATAGAGCTATTGATGAATACATGAAGGATAATTCACAAAATCAATTACTTGAAGCTTTAAGAGTTAAAGAAAAGATTCGTGATTTTGAATCAGATATGTGGAATTATTAATTCCTATTTTAATTACAACAAAAGACTCTTATCTTAAATGGTAAGAGTCTTTTTGTATTATACTAATTCTCTTTTAATATTTATTTATGATTGATTTTTTAATAGTTGGTTCTGGTCTCGCAGGTATTTCATTTGCCGAAGTTGCTTTGAATAATAATAAGTCAATTCTTGTTTTCGATAATGATTCTCAAAATTCTTCAAAAATTGCTGGTGGTCTTTATAACCCAGTGATCTTGAAAAGATTTAGTGAAGTGTGGAAAGCAGAGGAACAGCTTAAATTAATGAAGGATTTCTATGCCATTGTTGAAGAAAAGTTAAAAACAAAATTTGATTTTTCGACTCCAATACTGAGGAAATTTTTTTCTATTGAAGAGCAAAATAATTGGTTTTCGGCTTCGGATAAAACGGGTTTAGCTCCTTTTTTATCAACTGCTATAATCACAAAAAAATATGACGGAATAACATCTCCCTTTAATTACGGTGAAGTTTTGCATACGGGATATGTTGATACTGCTTTGTTGTTGACAAAGTATAGAATATATTTAAAAGATAAAGAATTACTTATCCAGGATTCATTTGATTACAGTCTTTTAGAAATAAAAACAGACAGTGTGATTTATAAAGGTATTGAAGCAAAAAATATTGTTTTTGCTGAAGGTTTTGGAATGCATGAAAATCCTTTTTTTAAATACCTGCCTTTAGATGGTACAAAAGGGGAACTTTTTATAATAAAAGCTACAGATCTCAATCTTGACGTTATTGTTAATACCAGTGTCTTTATTTTGCCTTTGGGTGATAATTTATTCAAAGTAGGAGCAACCTATAATTGGAAAGATAAAACAGACTTGCCAACTTTAGAAGGGAGGCAAGAGCTTTTAGAAAGAATCAACGAAATCATTGACTGTGAATTTGAGGTTATTGCCCATTTTGCAGGTGTTCGTCCTACAGTTTATGATAGGCGGCCCTTAATAGGAACTCATGTTGATCATAAATCACTACATCTTCTTAATGGTTTAGGTACACGCGGGGTAATGCTTGGACCTTCTATGGCAAAAGCCTTGTTTGATGCCATAGTTAATGGTATTGCTTTAGATCCAACAATTGATATTAAAAGGGTGAAACCCAAGAATTTTAATTAATGCGTTTACTTGTTTTTAAAATTAGGGTCATAGGAAACAAACATATTTATATAGATGTTTCTAGCAAATCTTAATACAAAAGGAAATGATAAGACGAGGGCTACAATAATACTTATAAATGCGGTTTTTAGGGTAGTACCTAAAATGACAAATGAAATTATAAAAGCAGCAACTCCTACGGCAACATTTAGGCCGTAACTTACGTACATTGCACCGTAAAAAAACGACGGTTCAATTTGATAAGTTAAACCACAATGGCTACAATGTTCGTTCATTTTTAAAACATTAGCTAAATGAAGTGGGTTTTTGTCCTGATACATGCTTTCATTTTGACATTTTGGACAAGTTCCTGTTAAAATACTATTTAATTTGGATCCTTTTTTTAACATTTGCATAAATTTTTAACAAAGGTACAATTTTAGGATTGTTGCCTAAGTAACTTTAGTCACAAAATATGCTTAATATACACAATTTATCCGTTTCATTCGGAGGTACTTATTTATTTGAAGAAGTAACGTTTCGTTTAGGAGCTGGAGATCGAGTTGGTCTTGTAGGGAAGAATGGTGCAGGTAAATCGACCATGCTTAAAATGTTAGCGGGTGATTTCAAACCAGACTCAGGAGTGATCTCGCAAGAGAAAGATGTTAGAATGGGTTTTCTACGTCAGGATATTGATTTTGAACAAGGAAGAACGGTATTAGAAGAAGCTTACGAAGCATTTGTCGATATAAAAATTGTAGAAAAAAAATTAGAAGAAATTAATCATCAATTAGTCACGCGCACTGATTATGAAAGTGAGGAATATTCTCAAATTATTGAAGATTTATCAGACTATACACACCGTTTTGATCTATTAGGTGGGTATAATTATGTAGGAGATACTGAAAAAATCCTACTTGGTTTAGGATTTAAAAGAGAAGTATTCAATAACCAAACGGAGACTTTTTCTGGTGGTTGGAGAATGCGTATCGAGTTAGCTAAATTATTATTACAAGCTAATGATGTCTTGCTATTAGATGAACCTACTAATCACTTGGATATTGAAAGTATCATTTGGTTAGAAAGTTTTTTACGTAACTATATAGGTGTCGTTGTAATCGTTTCGCACGATAAAATGTTCCTTGATAATGTTACGAACCGAACTATTGAAATTTCATTGGGAAAAGCATACGATTTTAATAAACCTTATTCTCAATATTTAGAATTGCGTCATGAAATTCGCGAAAAGCAATTGGCGACACAAAAAAATCAAACTAAAAAAATTGAAGAAACTGAAAAGTTAATTGAAAAATTCCGTGCCAAAGCTTCTAAAGCTTCTATGGCGCAGTCTTTAATAAAAAAACTCGATAAAGTAGAACGTATTGAGGTGGATGAAGATGATAATTCGGTTATGAATATTTCCTTTCCAGTTTCTAAAGAACCAGGTAGAGTTGTAGTTGAGGCAGAACATGTGACTAAAAGCTACGGAGACAAAACGATTCTTAAAGACATTAATTTATTAGTCGAAAGAGGAAGTAAAATTGCTTTTGTAGGTCAAAATGGTCAAGGGAAATCTACTTTCATCAAAGCAATTGTGGATGAGTTTGAATATGAAGGAAATATCAAGTTAGGACACAATGTACAGTTGGGGTATTTTGCTCAAAACCAAGCAGAATATCTTGATGGAGAAATCACTTTATTACAAACTATGGAAGACGCTGCTGCTGATACTAATCGTAGCAAAGTACGTGACATGCTTGGGTCATTCCTTTTTAGAGGAGATGATGTAGAGAAAAAGGTAAAAGTACTTTCTGGTGGGGAGCGAAATCGTTTGGCACTTTGTAAATTGTTATTGCAACCAATCAATGTTTTGTTGATGGATGAACCTACGAATCACTTGGATATAAAATCTAAGAACGTTTTAAAAGCGGCATTGCAAAAATTTGGAGGAACTTTACTTTTAGTTTCCCACGATAGGGATTTCTTGCAGGGAATGTCTAATTTAGTTTACGAATTTAAAGACCAAAAAATCAAAGAATATTTAGGTGATATTAATTATTTCTTAGAGCAACGCAATCTTGAAAACATGCGTGAGGTGGAAAAAAAAGACGCTCAAAAAGCAACTGCTCCCAAAGAAAGTAATAAGTCTTCTTACGAAGATCAAAAGAAAAACAAAGCTTTAAATAATAAATTAAGCAAAATTGAAAGCCAAATAAAACAGCTGGAGAGAGAAATTCAGCATGATGATAAAATGCTTGCTTCGAACTACGATAAAAATATTGAAGACGCCGCGTTTTTTAAAGCATACAACAAGAAAAAAGCCGATCTAGACCAATTGTTATTAGATTGGGAAATCGTTCAAGAAGATATTGATAATGCGTAGCTAATCCAGCTATTCATTACAATCTTTGCATAAAAAATCTTTTTTTGCATAACTAGTACAGGAGCTTCCTACGGTCGCTCTGTACAAGTTGCAAAAAAGGATTTTTTTTATGCAAAGGATTTTCATTGCTATCTGGGCTATTTTTGTAATAGTAAGCCCTTTGTTTATTTAATTAACCCTATTTCTTTAGAGTGAGCAATTGCTTCGGCACTTGATTTAAAATAACAGATAGAGACATTTAGAGACGCTATATTTGTTAGCGTATCAAGTACTTTTTTCTTTTTTTTCTTACCGGTTTGTCTGATGTAAATGGCTTTTACGGTCAAAGGAAATATTTTACTAATTGATTCATATAAGTAAGGATCATGTTGCGAGTCATCACCCATTAATACATATTGTAAATCAGGGTAAAATTCTAAAATGTGTTTTATTTTTTCGAACTTATGATTGTGTTCACCTCTTCCAGACCATAAAAAATTAGTCAAACTAGTTTTAATGTCTTTTAAAAGTAAAACAGCCTTAGGTAAATTATGAATCTCAGTAAACTTGACTAGAAAACGGTATAAATTCCATTCGCTACTCGAGACATAAAAAAACGCATTTTTTTCCTTGTTATTTGTGCGCCCTGCTTCACTCAATGCTTGATAATGTGCCGTTACATCTTCAAATATTTTGCGCGAATTTACATTTCGAAATAAAAGATGGTACAGTTTCTTTAAAGGGTTCAAAGTATAGGAAACTAAAAAGGTATCATCAATGTCAGATATAATGCCCAAGTCGCCTTTATAAGGTTTTATATAGCTTGCCCTGCTGGTAATGCGCTGTTTTTGATAAATAATACTTACTTCATAATCCATCCAGCCATAATCTGACGAAGATTTTATAGGGATGCAAAATTTAAAATACCCATCATGAAGTGTTTTTGTATGTATTTCAGTATCGTTATATTTTAAGTAAACGTCAGCATTACCGTCGGTTTTAATGCGATACATATTAATAACAGAGCCAGCATTCTTAAAATTGGTAGATAAAAAATCGTAATCTTTCATCGTTGTAGGCTTAAATACATGGCCCATTACAATTAATTCTTGCTCATTTGCATAACCACGATATAATTTTAAAATAGGTTTCATTTTATTTAATACTTTTGAAGAGTGCGAAAATTAATTATTAAAAATCAATTAAAGAAGTAAATTGTGAAAAAGAATGTCCTATTGGTTGTTAATCCTATTTCGGGGGACCTTGACAAAGCAGCGATAATTGAAGCAGTAGCTCTTTTTACAGAAAGTCAAGGGAATAATTTTGTTCTTTACGAAACGACAGATAATAATGATATTTTTAATATAAAGCAGTTGTATGCTAAACATGTTCCTGAACGTGTTGTTATAGCTGGAGGTGATGGAACGATCAAGTTAGTCGCCGAGGCTCTTGAGGAAGAAGAGGTGTTATTTGGTATTCTACCCGCAGGATCCGCAAATGGATTAGCTACTGACTTAGGGCTGCCTAATAATATTGATGATTGTTTGCATATTGCTTTTCAAGATAACTGTATCGCTATAGATATGGTGGTTATAAATGGCAAAAAAAGCTTACACCTGAGTGATATAGGATTAAATGCTGAGCTAATAAAAAACTATCAAAACAGTACAGTAAGAGGGAAGCTAGGATATGCTTTGCAAGCGGTAAGTACTTTGATTGAAAGAGAAGATCCATTTACAGCAACTATTGAGTATAGTGGTAAGGTAATGGAATGTGAAGCAGGAATGATTGTCATTGCTAATTCTCAAAAATACGGTACTGGAGTTGTGATTAATCCTAACGGACGTATGGATGATGGCAAGTTTGAATTAATAATTTTAAAAAATTTAGATTTTGTTGTTTTAGGGAAAATAATCACGGGTAACATGCCTATCGAACTCGAGAATGTAGAAATAATAGCTACTGATAATGCAAGAATTACTACTGATCGTCCAGTAAGCTTTCAAATTGATGGGGAATATTGTGGTACACAATCCATGCTTGATATAAAAGTATCACCATTTAAAATGAAAGTAGCAATTCCGTTAAAGGAACTTTAGTTTGCTTCTTTGAAAGGATTTCTTTGTTGCCATTGCATTTCAGGTTCAAAATAACGGAACGCTTTAGATACAAACAAATTAATGATAGGGTTGCTGTGTTTCATTAAACCCAACATGTTTGCAGGTGTTGCACCTACAGAACTTTTTATCTCTAGTGCAGTTCTTGCAAATACAATGCGTTTGTATCCTTTATTAATCGAATAAGTAATCATATCATAAAGCATATTTAAATAAAGCATCTTTTCACGCTGGTATTGCTCATCATATCCTAAAAAATAAGTATCGATATCAACACCATTTTTTATCAAGGTATTAAAACCAATAAGGGTATCATCAATAAAGTAGCCATAGAAAAGAAAATTGTCTTTTAAACAAGATTTAAAAACTTCAAAATGATTTTCGGGTAAATAAAAAGTATTGAAAGGAGCATTTTTAGCCACATTCATATACAATTCAAAAATCCGAGTCTTGTATTTCTCTATTTCATCAAGGGATAGTTTTCGTTTATGAATGTCAGCTGATTTTTTTCGAGCGCGTTTGTATTGATCTCTGTATTTTTTACTTAAAGCAGCAATATAGTCATCAAAGTGATGCCAGGAATCTCTAATATCGAAAAGCATATTAGGCTGTGTTGAAAATTTGAAATACGAACTGAATTCTTGCATCTCAAAATACGGAAGTGCACTTTCTGAGAAGTCTTTAAATATGGTTAATTGCGTTTTTAGACCTTTTTCTAAAAAGAGTTGGCGTAAAGAATGAGAAGCTTTCTCTAAAAGCGATAAAGCGATCTCGTGGGTAATGCTTTCGCGAAAGCAAAAACCATTTTGTCCAGTAAGCATGTTGTTACCTATAACCAATACTTTAGAACTAACATTTTTAAAAACAAAATTTCGGATG
Organism: Flavobacterium gelidicaeli; assembly: GCF_013294005.1. Taxonomy (GTDB): domain Bacteria; phylum Bacteroidota; class Bacteroidia; order Flavobacteriales; family Flavobacteriaceae; genus Flavobacterium. The sequence continues at coordinate 118,439 of NZ_JABSNK010000001.1, read as the reverse complement.
GCTGTTTTTATACAGTGGTCTCTCTCTCCAAAAGAGCTAACTTCACTTAAGTTAATAAATTGGGATAAGGCTACGCCTACTAATTCATTAGATTTATAAAGACCTATAAAATGACAATACATATTATTAGGTGCCGAAGTTTCTAAAACGCGTAAATAAGCAGTAGTCAAAAAAATATTTTTACAAGCAATAGTGTCCCATTCTATAGGGAGTTGCTTTGTAGAGGCGTAAATTTGGAAAGAAAAATTAGGATTCAATAGAGTGGTAAATTTCGAGAGGTCTAAAATACTATATTAAGTTAAAACATACTGCCTATATCTAAAAAATAACTAATTTTATTAAAAAACTATCGATATGGAAACTTATGACGAACTTACTTCGCAACCTTTCTTGTTAAATTTAAAAGGATGGTCTTACAATAATAAAGGAATCGAAAAGAAATTTGAGTTTAAAAACTTTACGGAAGCAATTGCTTTTATTGTGCAGTTAGGTTTTATTGCTGAAAAGCAAAATCACCACCCAGAGTTGTTTAATGTTTATAACAAAGTAAATATTAGGTTGTCAACTCACGATGCAGGAGGTGTTACTTATAAAGATTTTGATTTAGCGAAAGCTACAAATGAGCTGTTGTAAAAATCGCTACATTAAAGCGTAGGGGGTTTTTAAGATATTATAAATAGAAATTAGTTTTACACATCATTGAAAATATATAATTGCAATATAGTTTTAGTACAGGATTAATTGTGCTGTTATTAGGAATCTTTTTATTGAAATTGGGCTTTTGTTTACTTAAGAAAATACATTATATAGATCACGTTTTATTTAATGCAAGTAAAATAAAATTTTAATTTAGACGTTATAAATAGCTAGCATATATTTTTAACAGAATTTTAGTCTTTTTTGTAGGTTTTTTATATATTTAAAAAATAAAAGATGTAGTTTGTCGATTTTATTTGTCGATAAGCTAAATTCAATGTAATTTTATTTTATAATAACAAAGGATAAACAACTTGATTATGAAAAACATCTTTACTCTATTTCTTTCGGTTCTCGCTTCTTGCTCCATGATGGCAGGTGTTTCACCTTCTGATAAAGCAATTTTATTAAATTTATATAAGTCTACTAATGGACAAAATTGGATTAATAAATGGAATATTGGTGCACCAGTTGCAACTTGGTATGGTGTTAAATTAGATGGTGATAAAATCATTGCTTTAGACTTACAAGATAATAATCTAGTTGGAGAGTTTCCATCAGATATTGCAAGGTTATTGGATTTACAAGAATTGAATTTTCACAAAAATGCTATTTGCGGAAAAATTCCGTCATCTATAAAAGATTTGAAAAATTTAAAAGTATTGGATCTTTCTTTCAATAAATTATCAGGTAGTATTCCTGCTGAAATATGTGAAATAGAAGGTTTGAAAAACTTAGAGTTGTATATGAATGGGTTTACAGGTGAATTGCCATTAGAAATTGGGAAATTAAAAAATCTAGAAGCGTTAGTTATTTTTAATAATCAAATTGAAGGTAAGATTCCAACATCATTATATACAATTGAAACTTTAAAAACATTATTATTAAATAGTAATAAATTTACAGGAAGACTAAGTATTGAAGTTGCAAATTTGACAAATTTAGAAAACTTAAGTCTTTTTGAAAATAATTTAGAAGGACAAGTTCCTTTTGATTTAGAAAAGTTAAATAACCTTAAGGAGATGAATATTTCTTACAATCAATTCAGTGGGTTGACTTCAAGAAGATTGGCTCTTTTAGATACATTAAATATGACTATGGTTAATGATAGAGGTGTAGCGGTATTGTTAGATGTTGCTATGGATTATGAAAGACCATTAGTTTCTGAAGATTAAATTGAATGCTAATTTATTTTTTTGGTTTTAAATAAGTAGTTGTTTATGTTTAGTTAGTTTATTAAACCTGTGTTTCATTTGCACGGGTTTTTTTTATGCCAAAAAATTAGTGACATAAATTATTTATAGTTTAGTTACTTAAAATAATCATTGCTAAAAGCAATAAGTAATTAATTTAAAAAAAATGTTAATGCTTAATACAATTTTGTAAGAAAGTAAACGTTTAACTCAATGTTGTTTTTTTTAAAATTACCAAAAAGCGAATTAAAAAAAAACCTAATATTCATAAAGTTTATTTAGAAGTCAAAAGAATATAAATTACAGTAGTATTAAAGTAATAAAAGAATACTTTTTCTTATTTTAATTGCGATGGTTTTAGGTTGTTTATTTTATAAATATTAATTTTTTTTGTGCAATACAATTAGGCTATCAGTTGTTTTATAAGTCAAATAATGCACTTGTGTATACTAGTGTTTTAATTGATTTTAATGGAGATATCTGTTATTTTAGTTTGTAAATGCATATTTAAAATTCATTATTAATAATGAGTTAATTTGCTTTTTTTGTTGAGTTAAAATCAGCTTTAAGCTATGATAAATGGTTTTTTTGTAAAGGCAACTGTTTATAAGTAAGAAAATATTGTCTATATTCGCGCAAAAATACCCATATGAAAGTAATCCTATACTTATCAATTATTCCCTTTTTTTTTAACACTTTAAGCTATAGTCAAAATGAGACTAATATAACCTATGGGCTTAAGTTTGGTGGCTTGAGTTCTAAAATCAGTAACCTACCAGAGAGTATTAAGGGGAGAGATAATACAGCTGATAATAGTGCTATAGAAACCAAAGGAGTCTATGGTTTAGAAGGGGGCTTTTTCTTGAATTTAAAGCTTCGTGATACCCGCGTAGCAATACAACCAGAGATTTTATTTAGACAATCTGGTGAGAAAGCAACTTACCGTGATGCTGTAGGAAAAGAATATGAGTTAGGACTCCATTATTCCTATTTACAAATAGGAGCTTTGTACAAAGTGTATCCTTATGAAGGATTAAATCTTGGTTTTGGGGCTTTTTATGGTATTAGTTTATCACCTAATAATATTACGTATACTTCTAATGAATCAGGTGGTTTGTATGATGTTGCTACCAGACAATTCTATCAAGATGGTTTAGATGGTGCAGATGATTTCTCGGCTTGTTTTGCTGTGGGTTATGAGTTGCATCAAAGCATTCACTTTGATTTACGCTATTATTTAGGAGTGAAAGATGTAGTAAAAAGTAATGCATCCTCTTTTCAATTTATCGAAAATCAAAATAAGAGTAGTGTCCTTAGTTTTTCTGTAGGCTATAGTTTTCACCAATGGTAACTTTAATAAAAAATATGAAAAAAATTATATTGCTTCTTTTAATAGTAAGCACAAATTCGGTTTTTGCACAAGGAGATAGAGAAATTACATACGGTCTTTTTGCAGGCGGAATTTACTCTACAATGTCCAACCTTCCAGATGTTATTGTACCCAACGGAATTTATCAAGATTATACACTTGCTGAAGAAGGAAAGTTTGGTGCTACAGCGGGTTTTTTAATTAATTGGAAATATCCTTATGCTAAAGTGAGTATTCAAACGGAACTTTCTTATTCAAATCAAGGAACCGACTTAAACTATGAGGATGTAAAAGGATTAAAATACAAAATCAATTTTGGTTACAGTTATCTTAATGTAGGCGCACAATTCAAGTACTATCCTATTGAAGGATTCTACATTGGTGTTGGGCCTTATGTTGGCTTTAATTTAAGTAGTGATAATATAAAATATACCTCAAATAGTCAAGAATTATTTGCTGATTCAGGAGCTTATTTTGAGTCGGATGCTAATGTTCAAAAAGTATTAAAAGAATCCCTAACGGGCAAGAATTATTTTTACGGAACATTCTCTGCGGGATATGAATTTAGCTCTAATTTATCTATAGGTGCGCGTTATAATTTAGGACTTACTGATGTGTTAGCTACCGAAGAAAACGGACATCGCTATAGCGAAAACAAAAATAAAATTAATAGTATTTCATTAATAATTGGGTATTCCTTTGATTTTGATGATTTAGGTAATTTTTAATACATAATATTCTTGAAAATCATACTAAAAATGAATAAGAAGCTTTTTTTACTCGTAATTTTAATTGCAATGCTGACTGTGAATAACGTTTTCTCGCAGCAAAAAGAAGTACCTGGAAATGTACAAGAGCCTTTTTTTTGGATTAAATCCAAAAATAATGGTGATTCCTATTATTGGGATAATGTGACAAAAAAAGATGCGACTGTTTCTGCAAGAAAACAAAAAGGGACTGCTTTTAATTTTAATCCAAGCATCATTTTTGACGCAACTCAGGATTCCTTAATCTTACCTTTAGGAATTGATAGTAAAAAAAGACAAACTTTTTTTTTAGTTTATAAAGTGAATGACAGTTTAAAAGAACAGTTTTTATGGACTATAAACGATCCTCAAAAAACAGTAGCAATTGCTACGAATAAACGTTTAGCTGATTTAAAAAAATACTATTACCAGTCTTATAAAGATAAAATAAAATTACAGAAAGCCAATATTCATTTTTTCCAGCAAAACATCACTGATAGCATTGCCAAAGCGACAACATTAACGATTGGAACTAAATCAAAATTTCAAAATCTTCCTCCCGAAGAATTTACAGGAAATATTAGTGAAATTCTAGTATATAATAGGGTTTTATCTGGTGTAGAAACACAAAAAGTAGCTAGTTATTTGGCTATAAAGTACGGTATTTCGTTGTCACAATTTGAAATTAAAAACTACCTCAATAGTTTAGGACAAACCATTTGGGATATTGATAAACATGAAGGGTTTACCTCTTCGATCACTGGAGTAGGTAGGGATGATGCCAGCGGCTTATTGCAATCTAAAAGCAGCAATATGGTTGAGGAAGGCTTGCTAACTTTCGAATTACAAAGTAAAGCAAAGAAATTACCAAACAACTATTTTACTTTTTGGAGCGATAACGGGAAAAACTTACTACTAAAAAAACAAGAACAAGGAGAGCCTATCGGAATTGCAAGAGAATGGCAATTGGATTTTTCTAAAACAGCCGATGTTGCACTGGAATGGACTTTTAATCCCAATTTTATCAAAGGAACAGCTCCTCAGGACACGTATTATTGGTTACAAGTGGATTACTCAGGCAAAGGCACGTATGAAGAAAACGAGTCTGAATATGTGCGTTTAGCAAGTACTGCAAGCAAAGAAAAGTTAGTGCTGAAAGATTTTGATTGGGACAAACAAAAAACAGGAACAGCTAAATTTACTTTAAAAATAGCTCCACAAATGTTCAGTCGTGTTTGGATTACACAAGCTGATTGTGGTGTTAAAGATTCAGGTAAATTAAATTATTCTATTCAAGGTGGTGAAGCACCATTTACCATAACTGTAAAAAAAGAAGGAAGTGATGCTGTTTTAAAACAATGGAATCAAGATTCTAAAAGTAAGGTAGAAGTAACGCTTTCGTCTGGGAATTACGATTATATTATAAGAGACGCCAAAGGCAATTTATACTCAGAAACCGTTTTTGTAGCTGATAAGGAAGGGACTGCTACAAAACTAAAATCAAATTATGTATTGACAGATGGTAATCCTATAATTCTAGATGCTAGTGAAGGTTTAGAATCAGGAAACTACGAATACCAATGGTATTATGATGGAAATTTTATTGATAATAGTCCTAAAATTTTAGTAGATCAAGAGGGTGACTATGAGCTTAGATTGTTAAATAATCAAGGTTGCAACACCACTAAAAAAATTGTTGTGGATAGTGACGGAAAAGAGGCGATAGGAGCTAATGTTATGATCCTATATCCTAACCCTTCACCTGATGGAAATTTTACTATTGCCATGCAATTTGAACAAAAAACAAATGCTACTATTACAGTTTACACTTTAAATGGTAGTGTTATGCAGCAAAAAGACTTGACCCAAGTAGAGAATTATATTTACGATGGAACAATTAAAGGGGCAGCTGGGATGTACTTAGTTTCAGTTAAGTCTACCTATGGAACCAAGACTTTTAAAGTGATTGTAAAATAGTCTGTTGCCGATAAAAAATAAATGATTACGATATAGTTGATTATTCGATAAAATGAAAAAAAGATATATAATTTTAGTGCTTTTTGTGAGTTCCTTTTTGTTTGCTGTGAATTTTAGAAAAGGAAGTTTTATGGCTTCCTTCTCGAATGCAACTCCAAAGGAAGAGGTAAAAATTACAGCAGTTGATTCTGTCGCCATTACACCTAATAAAATAGAAGTTGCTAAAGTATTTACAGCCGATATTAAAGAAGGATTTATAGGTGTACGAGATGCTCAAGATACAGATGATGCTTATGACAACGTTTTTCATTTGGCAGTTAGCAACCTTCCTACAGCAAATCAAAGTGCCTATTTAGAATATGATTTGTATGGCTATGATTTATCAGCATCTATCTCCAGAAGTTTGAACAATCAAGCCAGTATTGGAGGGCAATTTTTATCACCTAATAAAAGCTGGACCCCACAATCAGAGTTGCTTTCGGAAAAATCACTTCGACAAGGAGACAACGTATTGTTGTTTACCGCTCCTGACGGACTAGCGAATGGCTATAAAATTAAAAATGTTCGCATTGTCTATAAAAGCGAAGCTGTTTCAAGTAATTATACTTTGCTGCAATCAGATAATAAGTTGTATGTCAAAGGAACCAATGCACCATCACAGATACAAAAGTTAACCATTGCAGGGATTGTTGTAGATGTTAATCAGCCTGAATTTGAATTGGTTATTGATAAAAAAGAGTTGCATGAGGGGCAAATGATTACGGTTTTTAAAGAAACTACAACGGGAGTTATCACGAATGAAAAATTAAAAAGCAGTGATTTTTTAACAGTAGATCATTTTAGAACTTTAGAAAAAGCCAAAGAATCTTTTTCGAAAACAATCAATTTTGAAACTGTAAATACCCTTGATTATAAAAGCTTTTCGGCAGTTTTTCCTGCCGGCGCACTTAAAGCCAATGTAAAAGTATCGGTAAGAGGTTTACGAAAAATAGACATTGCTCCATTAAATTCGGCTATGGTCAATGTTACCGCTACCAATGCGGGTTTTCGATTATTACCACACGGAACCCTTTTTGATAAGGCAATAAAACTAGCTTTGCCGTTCGATAAAAAATCCATTCCCGAAGGCTATACAGAGAAAGACATCAACGTATTTTATTTTGATGAAAACAAACGCCTTTGGCAAGAAGTCAAAAAAGATTCAATAGATATAAAAGCGGGGATAATCACGGCCAAAACCACGCATTTCACCGATTTTATAGCTGGAATTATCAAAATGCCAGAGTCTCCAGAAACTTCAGGATACACGCCTACGAGCATCAAAGATTTAAAAGCAGCTAGTCCGCTAGTAGGCATTCAGTCTATTGCGCCTCCATCTGCAAACGGAAGAGGAACTGCTAGTACCGGTTTTGGAATCGCAATTCCAAGTGGTAGAGGCGGTATGCAACCTTCGTTCAATTTGCAATACGACAGTGATGGTGGCTACAGTTGGGCCGGAACAGGCTGGGATGTATCAGTGCCGGCGGTAAGTATTGAAACCCGTTGGGGAGCACCACGTTATGATGCCAATCAAGAAACAGAATCATATGCCATTGCAGGCGAAGCTTTAATCCCCAATACCCATCGTGATGCTTGGGTAAATAGAACAGCCGATAAACAATTTTATCCGAGAAGAGAAGGTGCTTTTCAGCAAATTATCCGAAAAGGATCATCGCCTAAAAATTATTATTGGATCGTAAAAGACAAAAGTGGAGTCGCTAGTTATTACGGAGGGACAAAATCGGGACTAGCCGATAATGGTATTTTACAAGATGCTTCTGGGAACATTGGGCATTGGGCACTTTGCCTTCAAGTCGATTTAAAAGGAAATACGGTACAGTACGAATACGACAAACGCGATGGCGAATTGTATATCAAAAAAGTGTATTACACAGGTTTTGGATCAGATAAAGGGAATTACAATGTAACTTTCGTCAAAAGTGGCGATCTAGGCGAAGCCAATAGGGCAGACGTTCAGGTTTCGGCACGCTTGGGTTTCAGGCAATTGAACAATCAATTGTTGCGAAAAATTGAAGTGCGCTACAAATCACAAATGGTGCGTTCTTATGAGTTGAATTATAAAGAAGGAGCATTTAAGAAAACCTTGTTAAATTCCATCTCAGAATACGACTCAGCATCTAAATTGTTTTACACCAATACCTTGGATTATTATGATGATGTACGCGATGCGAGTGGAAAGTATAATCCGTTTGGAGAGGAGCAGAGATGGACTGTGCCTGGCGATAACCTTGTTAATACAAATATTCCTGTTCCAAACGATATTTTATTTGCTGGACATCATTCATTGGTGAGTAGTTCTCACGGTTCAAATACGGGGGTAAATTATCGTCTTGGTGTAGGGTTAGTGGTTAATTCTGGTAGTTTAAAAGGATATACTGTTGGAGGTCATGGGGGTAATGGTTGGGGCGATTCGAAATCGGCAGTAATGCTACAGGATCTTGATGGTGACGGTTTGCCTGATAAAATATTTAAAAATAAAGATGGAGTGTTTTTTAGAAAAAATCTTTCATCAACAGGTAATAATACTTTTGATAAACCGCAACTTGTTGATTTGAATGAAATTGGATATTCAAAATCTACTTCATTTAATTGGGGGGTTGATTTGAATTTGAAATATGGAAATATTGGATACGATGAACAACGTTCAATCAATAAAACCAAAACCTATTTTATGGATTTTAATGGTGATGGACTAGTTGATTATGTTAAAGACGGACAAGTATTGTACAATAGATTGGTAAATGGAGTTCCAACTTTTATAAATAAAAGTTTAGGAACGCCATCGCCTGTCGCTGGTGGTGGAAATATTACAATAGCAGGAACAAGTACCATTTCGGTTGAAGAAATTGAAAAACAAAATCCATTGCATGATGTGGTGCGTATGTGGGAAGCTCCTGTTAAAGGGATTGTAAATATTTCACATAACTATAATTTAGTAAAAGAATCAACAACTGAAGGTCTTAAAGCACGGGCTGAATATCTTACGAATGTGGGTGATGATAAAGCAGATGGTGTGCATTTGTACTTTCAAAAAGGGAATCAATTGCTTTGGGATGAAGTAATTATAGCAACTGATTATAATGATAAAAACAAACATGATAATTTAATTTCGGTAGAAAAAGGGGAACGATTGTATTTCAGAGTAAGTTCTGTAAAAGATGGTAATTTTGATACTGTAAATTGGAATCCTACTATTACCTATTCTGAGGTAACAAAATACGATAGGGACGCTAACGGTAATATAGTTAGTAGTAAAATGACTGTACCTAACACTTTACAAGATTCTAATTTATATTCGTTGGCAACTTATCAGGCTTCAAACGATTTTTTTAGTAGCAGTAGAGCAGGTAAAGTCATTCCAGTTGCTGGTACTGTAGTTCTTAAAGGAATTTTAAACAAACCAATTACGTCAGATCATATAAAACTGGTCATTACTAAAACGTATTTGGATCAAACAAATCCACCTGTCATTCTTTTCGAAAAGACATTTTTAGCAAACGAGATTGTTTCTTTCGACTTAGCTTCGGTAGCACTCCCAGCTTTTGAGAAAGAAACTTTGGTAAACCTTTCACTTGAAACTCAAACGAACATAAATTGGCAAACGGTTTCTTTTTCGCCAACAATATCTTTACCTGTAATTCCCGGAGGAAATGCAGAAACAGTACCTATGGAAGTCTCTCACTTACTATATAATAAAAGGGCTGGAAACTATGAAAATCAAGGTATTAAATCTACCTTAAACGGAAAACTAAAGCTAAATATAGCACCACAAAATCTTGTTTTAGGAACTGTTGTTCAATATCCAAATATTAATACTTTTGATGGCGAAGTAATCATTACAGCTAAACAAAACAATGTGCTATTAGCCCGCAACCGATACCGGTTAACCGCTGGAACATTAATATCAGTAAATAATGCTTTTGATAATTCAGTAGTTTATCCAAACGCAATTATAGGTATTCCGATTCAGTTAGAAATGACCGTTTCCAATCCAGAATCTTTAATGATAATTCGAAACTATCCCAAGCAAAACACATTAAATATTCAACTTCAAGTAACCGATTTAAAAGATGTAAATAACCTTGCAGATGATGAATTTTGGAATGGTGCGACTGATGATTTTACTATTTATAGTCTTTTAAATCCAGACGAGCGAACTTTAGGGTTATACCATCGGCAATGGGGTGGTTTTGTTATTAATGGAAATTTAGCTTCAAATACTATAGATCAATCTTTGTTAAAACAGTCGGATGCCTACAATACGGAACCAGATTTGAATAATACCGATCCAGAAAATTATGATGGTAAAGGTTATGAAATAGCAGATAATTATTTTATATCATTAAACCCTTCCTATGCAAAAGCAAAGTGGGAAGGTTTAGAAGAAGGGATTTATATTCAAGGAGCTACAATAGGAACTTCTCGTCTAGGAGAAGATGATATTGCAGACTACACTGATTTTTATATGCCCAATATTCAAGATGGAAGTACATCTGCACTTGATATGATTAATGAAAGTAAAAGTAAAAGTATATCGGGTGGGGTTTCTACAGGTACTGATTTTGCTGGAAGTGGTAGTATTGGATATAGTAAGTCTATTGACGGAGATACTTATGTGACACAAACCATGAGTGATTTTAATGGAGATCGATTTCCTGATTATATTCGAGGTAGTAATGTAGAGTTAACCTCTCCAGTTGGAAGTATATCCGGACAAATAATTGATTTGGGAGATAAGTTTAGCCACTCGAATACAAGTTCTGAAGGCCCTAATTTTTCAGGAGGTTATAAGCACGGAGGAGCTAGTAATTCATTATCGGTTAGTATTGGGAATTTATATACAAAAATTGTTTCTGGGAAAACAGGAACTGCTTCTGATGCCAAAAAAGGAAGTAATGAAATTTCAATGAGTGGCTCTTCTGGTCATGGTAGTGATTATTCTGACAAGATCCATAGTGATATTAACGGTGATGGATTACCTGACAAAATAAGTAATTCAGGAGATGTATATTTAAATTCAGGTTATGGGTTTTTACCGCTTGAGAATTGGAATTTAAACACTATTAACAGCGGAACTTCATCGGATTGGAGTTTAGGTTTAGGGTATAGTATTAAGCAAGGATCTATTTCTGGAGGAGCTAACTTTTCTAGATCACAGTCTGATTCAGAACAGTCATTTTTAGACATTAATGGTGATGGACTTGCCGATAAAATTAATTATGCCGAAAATTTTATTTATGTTTCTTTAAACTTAGGAAATTCTTTTAGTAGCCCAATAAGTTATCCAAAGTATAATCAAATGAATCAAAACAAAAGTACAAGTTATGGTTTTAGTGCGAATGCTTCTTTTGATTTTACGATTTGGGTATTGCGTTTAACACCTACTATTGGAGCATCCAAAGGATGGAGTACTTCCAGATCAGAATCCTCATTTTTAGACATGGACGGAGACGGAAACCTCGATTACATTCTCTCAACTGATGAAGACAATCTAATCGTTCGCCTTTCCAATATCAAACGTACTAACAAGCTAAAAGGAGTAACTAATGCCGTTGGGAATAGTTATGTGGTTGACTACGAATTAATAAAACCCACTTACGAAAACCCGAGTGCCAAATGGGTATTGCAATCCGTAGATGTGAATGATGGACATACAGGTGACGGAATTGATCATTCGATAGCGAAATTCAAGTATGAAGATGGGTATTACGACCGTCGCGAACGTGAATTTTATGGTTTCGGGAAAATCATTCAAGAACAAATTGATGCAGCTGATAATACTGTTTTTGCGACTACGGTTCAAGAATTTTACAACCAAGATTATTTTAGAAAAAACTTGTTGAAACGCAGTTATACGTTAGACAAAAACAACAAAATGCGTCAGGAATCAGAAAACGAATACAGTTTTACTGATGTCGTTACGCAGGCAAGTGTACCCGTAGCGAGTTTGGGTACTGCTGCATGCGATGCCAAACGTGTTTTTGTGGGAATGATTCACAGCAATCAAAAAATGTATGAAGGCGGTAGCGACTACCTCGAAACCAATACTTTTAATACCTACGATGCTAACGGAAACATCACACAATACGAAGATTTAGGTAACGGAAGCGCTGATGATAAAGTAACGGCCAAAATTAGTTATTACGAAAGTACAACACCTTATTTTGGAGGAATTCCAAAACAGCTGGAAGTGTTTACCAAGGATGGCTTGCGCCGCAAAAGAGCGACTACCATCAACACAACTACTGCCGAAGTTACTCAAATCAAAAACTACAGTGCGGCTGATAAAATAGCCCTTACCGATATAGGATATGATACCTACGGAAACCTGCAAAAAATAACAGGACCTGCCAATTACAAAGACCAACGCATGACAATGGATTATGTGTATGACAGCGAAAATCATCAGTTTTTGACCGAAATTAAAGATGCTTTTGGGTACCAAAATAAAATGGAATACGATTATCGTTTTGGGATTCCGCTAAAAACAACGGACCGTAACGACCAAAGCACCGAATATACCATTGATGCCATAGGTCGTCCAGCGACTATTCGCGGGCCATACGAAATTGCCAGTGGCAAACCTTACACGATTGCGTATGATTATTTCCCAACAGCCAAAGTGCCGTATGCGAAAACTAGAAATTACGATCCCGAATTAGACAAGGACATCGTAACCTATACCTATACCGATGGTTTTGGGAGAGCGTTGCAGGTTAAAAAAACCGCCAGTTTGTTCACCCAAGCCGGAAGCCCCGATCAAGAAGCGCAAATCGTATCTGGAAAAGTAATTTATGACGGTTTGGGTCGCCCAACGACTAGTTATTATCCTACTACGACCACTACGATAGATGCTAATTTTAGTGCAGCGGTTTCGAATGTTACGCCTACGAAAACCGAATACGACGAAGTAGGCCGTGCAGTAAAAGTAACCTTGCCAGACGGAAGCACCAATGCGACCACTTTTAAAATAGACAATTACAATGGTGTGCCCACGATGCTTACGACACAAACCGATGCTTTGGGTAAAACCGTGCAATCGCAAACGGATGTTAAAGGAAGTAATTTAGCGAGTATTCAGAATGATTTGGTTACCAAATTTGACATCAACGCACTTGGAGAAACGATCCAGGTGACTGATGCCATGGACCACATCACCAAAAGCAGTTACGACTGGTTAGGCCGAAGAACCGAGTTCACCCATCCCGATGCAGGAACTACGACCATGGAATACGATTTGGCAGGCAACCTGACCAAACGCGTTACGCAAGACATCAAAAACACGGTACCAAATGGAGGTGCGATTCAGTATTTGTACGATTACAACCGATTAGAAACCATTCAATATCCGAAAAACCCGCAGAATAATGTGCAGTACAATTACGGTAAGGCCGATGGTACAGCCTCGCGCCGTGGCCGATTGTGGTTTGTGCAAGATGCCAGTGGCGGACAAGAATTTTATTATGGCAAACTAGGCGAAGTCGAAAAAGAAATTCGCACGCTACGCATCACGCCAACCGACATACAAACGTATATTTCACAGTTCGAATACGACACTTGGAATAGAATTCAGAAAATGACCTACCCTGATGGGGAAGTGGTCGATTACACCTACAACCGAGCAGGAAACTTGCAAAGCATGCAGGGTAAAAAAGAAAGTCATACCTACGATTACATCAAGCAATTGGCTTATGATGAGTTTGAGCAACGCAAGTATTTAAAATACGGAAACGACACCGAGACCAATTACAACTACGACCCAACCATGCGCCGTTTGCAACAACTGCAAGTAAGCTCAAGTTTAGGTCGCCAGATCATGAACAACAGTTACAATTATGATTTGGTTGGAAATGTATTAGGTATTAAGAATGTAGCACCTGTAGTCAATAACACCTTAGGAGGAACATCCAATCATGAGTACCAATACGATGATTTTTACCGCTTAAAAAGTGCAAAAGCAGTCTATCAAGGGGAGTTTACCAAAGCCAGTTATGAGCTGAATATGAGCTATAACAAAATGCACAATATCACCAAAAAAGACTTGGTGCATACGGTCAACAACGAACAAAAAGGTTATGTTTTAGATTATACTTATGATAATGAAGCACATCCTAATGCTCCGTCATATATCAGCGAAGCGGCACAAGCTAATGCAACACCGAATCCAGGAGCAGGAGGTAGGACATATTCCTATGATGGAAACGGAAACCCTACGTATATCGAGGGAGCTACCCCTTCGGGGGCTGGGGGGATGAAGATGACATGGGACGAAGAAAACCGATTGATGGGGATTAATGACAACGGACGCATTCATCAATACACCTACGATGCAGGCGGCGAGCGTCTGATAAAAAGCAGTGGCGACAGTCAGCATATTGCCGTAAACGGACAAACAGCGGCAACCATCGTACATACTGATGATTACACAGGCTATGTGAGTCCGTACTTTGTGATAAGCAAAGGAAAATTCACCAAGCATTATTTTGAAGGAGCAGGGCGTATTGTGAGTAAACTAGGAAATGGTGCATTTGCACAACCGTTAAAAATCACCGCAGGTGGTGTGGATTACACACAGCGCACAGCTGCAGAGCAAAAAGCCTTAGATACTTATGTAAAAACTTTGGGCGTGCCACCAGGACCACCAACCCAACAAGGAATTTATGCGACACCTGAGTTTACAGGTGATCCGTACCCGAGTGAAGTTTTACAACCAGTTGAAGAAAACCAAGAGCCTCCAGAAGGTTGGCCAAGAAACCCAATATTTAACGCTCCAGGCGATGTTCCAGGACCACCCGTACAATTTGGTCCTCCAGTAGAACCCGCCACCGTACTAGCTGCCGAAGGTTTTACAGGCATTGGCTTGCCAGAGAATGATATTTTTTATTTTCACCCCGATCATTTAGGAAGTACTTCGTATATTAGCACCCGAAATGGAAGTATAAGCCAGCATGTGGAGTACATAGCCTTTGGAGAGATTTTGTTTGAGGAGCATTCTAGCTCGTTTAGTTCTCCTTATTTGTTTAACGGTAAAGTGTTGGATAGAGAAACTAATCTAACTTACTATGGAGCTAGGTATTTGGATATGAAGACGAGTTTGTGGTTGAATGTGGATCCGTTGGCGGAAAAGTTTTATAGAAATTCACCATATGCTTATGTTAGTCAAAATCCAATAAATCTAATTGACCCAACTGGGATGAGCGAGGAAACTGCGGGAAGTGACCCGCCGAAAAAGAGTTGGGCTGGTAGAGCAATTGATACTGTAAAAGGGTGGTTTTCGTCAAGCAGTGATTATAAAGATATTCCTGAAAAAAATAAATCTAAAACAAATTATACTGTAACTGCGGAGGAACCGACAGTTACTTTTCTTCCTGATGACAATAAGATATATGAGCGTGTAAATCAGACTACATCAATTGTTTATACAATAGGATCTAATGAAGCCCCTGAATATATGTTCCATTATCCAAGAAGTTTAGGAGAGTTTTCTCAAGAAGGATCGGATGGTTACATTTGGACAGGTTGTATGTCTTGTCATGCTCCAAATGGAGCGTATAATTTTGCATCTCATAATTCACAAGAATTTAATGCAGGGAAATTACTATCTGTTTTTTTAGAGGTTGGAATGTTTTCAATTGCAAATTCTAGTGCTTCAATAAGAAATATTGATGATGTTATGGCTAATCCTAATTTATTAAGAGGTAAAAAACCTTCAGATGTATCATCTACTTTGGAAGGGACATCAGGATGGAAAGTTGAAACACTCGGTAAAGGTTCTCAAAAAGGTAATGGATGGGTATTAAGACATTATAATTCTAAAGGTAATCCAACAGGGCCTCAAATAAGATGGCATCCCGGAGGTGGACATAAAGGAGCAAAACCATATTGGAGGGTCGTAGGTAAAGACGGGGATATAGGAGGGGTTATTAGATAAAAAGATTAATTTTAAGTTATGAAATTATTAAAAATTATAAAAATTTTAGCTTCGACAAAAGACGAACAAATAAATTATCTTATAGACTTAGGAACATATCCTTCTACAGATGAACTTGCATTAGATTTTGACTATGCATATGTTTTTTATTTACGTAATATAAATCATAAATGTGATGATTTAATTAATCAAATAATTTTTAAGAAGTTAAATGATATTAATAAAATATTTGGTGAGATGAGTAATTTACCTAATGATTCTTTTTGGGAGGTAATTTCATTAGATTTGAACGATTGGAGTAAAATAAGAGAATATGCAAGTGAATTATTAATCTTGATGAAAGATATATAACCCGATCGCGCAGGCTTGTAGATAATCGTTAGCGCAGGTATTTACCTGTGCCCACAAAGTTGAACAAGTAAACAAAATACAAAACCAAGCGTAATTGCTTGGTTTTTGTGTTTTATAGTATTGAGAAAAACGGATCATTTGGGAAGTACTTCGTATATTAGCACTCGAAATGGTTCTATTTCGCAACACGTAGAATACATAGCCTTTGGGGAGATTTTGTTTGAGGAGCATAGTTCTAGTTTTTCTAGTCCTTATTTGTTTAATGGAAAGGAATTAGACAGAGAAACGAATCTTAGCTATTATGGGGCGAGGTATTTGGATATGAAGACCTCACTTTGGTTGAATGTGGATCCGTTGGCATTATTCAATCCTACTTTTGAGCACGAATTTTATTTTGATGGACAACATAATGGAGGTATTTATAATTCTGGTAACCTGTCAAATTACAATTATTGCTATCAAAATCCTATTAAATATATTGATCCTAATGGAAAGCAAGCTAACGCTAGTGTTTTATTAAAGGCAAATTACAAAACATATACAAGAAGATTAGGAACAAAGGTTTCTTATCAAGAAGGATATAAGTTTACACAGGGAGCTTCACATCTTTTGAGTTTAGTAAGTGGAGTTAGTGAAAAGAATATCAGCAATGCTAAGATTAATTTTCAATATACTCCTGTTGGAGGTGGAGCATTAACAGAGGGGTCAAATTCTAATAATTCTGCAATAAATGTCTTTTGGAATGATGCTCCAAAAGGCTATGTGTACAATACAAATGCTGCATGGATAAAAGGATTTTTTGGTTTAATGGCACATGAAGTTGGACATATACCCCAAATAGATAAAGCTGGTGGAAATTTGGGCCATTTATTAGGTTCTTTTGCTGAATATGTAAATAATTGGGCTCATTTAAATGATTCACATGACCCCGCATACGCTCATAAAGAAGCCGAGGCTGAAGGAGGATTTACAGTGTTTGAAAATTTTAATGAATTTATTAATAACAATTATGGAAAAGATAAATTGTCTAAATTGTTTGAAAATAAAAATAATACCCAAAAAGATATTATAAACAGGATAGACCAATGGTGGAAAAATTATCAAAAAGCAAACAAGAAAGATGAATAATAAAAAACATTTAATTATTATGTTGCTTTTATTAACTTCATGTCAAAAGCACAATATTTATTTTGATACAAAGACACAAAAAGTTATTAGTTGTAATGACATTCCTATAAGTTCATTTTCGATTGAAAATGATTCTATTAAGCCAGATGGTTTTCCATATGAAGCAGCTATGCTTTTTAAATGGGAAGGCAATGTACATTTAATACCATCTAGTTTTTCATTTGATAGTATTCCTAAGGAATATATTTCTACAAAAGGAGGCCTTATATACAAATCGAAAGTCAAATTAAACCCAAACTGCAGGTATACTATAGAAAAATCAGGAAATGGTTTAAGTCCATGTATTATTAAGATTTGGATAAATAGTAAAGGTTACGTTTATAAAACAACTCATCCTGTATGCATTAAAAATGAAGGTGTTCCTAAAGAATGGATAAATAAGTAAAAGGCCCCCGATTACTATGATATTATCCCGATGGCTCGGATATGTCGTCAACGATAGCGCGGATTTGCAACCAGTGATTTTTGTTGACCCTGATGGTAAAGATGTTATTTTATCTCCATTATTTTCTAAAGGGGAATTTGGAAAAGCATTTAATTCGCTGAAAACAGGAAGTAAAACATTTAATACATTAATTTCGAAATATGAAAATAATTCCAAATTCAATTTAAAATTAACTGTTAATACGCAAAAAGTCAACAGTAATGGTTCTGCAGCTTTTACAGAATATGCTAAAGGACAGTATGATAAAGCTCCTAGTTCTTTAGATGTGACAACATATTTTAAATCGACTACATCTGTAGAAACTAATTATGAATATACTACTTTGGGAGTTATTTTGGTAGTTGCTCACGAAGCTCTTCATCAAAAAATTGCATTATTACCAGTTAAAGAAGATAGTGACCATAATAAATACACGTCTGAATTGACAAATGTATTCAGCGAATATAGTAAAGCGAATAATTTAAATTTAAGTGAAGGAGATATTAAAGATTTAGTATTTTCTGGTCAGCAAAGTTCAAAAGAATTTAAAAGCTATATAACCGATTTAGCTAAAAATAATAATTCAACTTATGAAAAAGAAAAATCTAATTACGACACAAGAGTTTCAAATTTAATTTATCAAAAGAAAGATGAAAGTAAATAGTTTAATAGTATCAATTTTTTTGTTTACCTCTGTAATTTACTCTCAAAATACAATTCAGTATAATTATAGAATTAACAACAATCCTTATAAAAGCAGACCATACGTTGGAATGGAATTAGAATTTTCTGCTCAAAAAAAATGTTTAAGCGAATTTGAGTTTAGTATTTCAAGATTATTTACAGGAAATCAAAATTTCATAGATTTTAAACAGAAGGATAAAGTACTTTATTATAAATATAAAAAAAAGTGGATATTATTTTATGACTTTAAAACAAAAAAAGGAGGAGATATATGCATTTCAGGAATCAAATATCATTTGTCTTTTAAAGAAGAAATAAAAGTTAGAAATATTAGTTTAGATAAAATTTATTTAAAACCTGCTAAAATTACCCAATTACATCAGCCATTTTATTACTTTAATGAAAAAGAAGGTGTATTGGCAATTAAAACTAGTATTGGTAAAATGTTAATTCGAGATGACTTTTTTAAAGAACCTCTTTCAAAAGAAGAAGAAGAAATTTTAAACTAATTAATAAAGATAGAAACAAACCCGATGGCGCAGGCTTGTAGATAATCGTTACCCGATCGCTCGGATATGTTGACAACGCTACCCCGATGGCTCGGATATGTTGACAACGCTAGCGCAGATTTGCAATCTGTGCCCACAAAGTGGAGCAAGTAAGCAAAATAAAAAAACCCGATGGCGCAGGCTTGTAGATAATCGTTAGCGCAGGTATTTACCTGTGCCCACAAAGTAGAGCAAGTAAACAAAATAAAAAACCAAGCGTAAATGCTTGGTTTTTGTGTTTTATAGTTTAGAGGTAAAACTGATCATTTGGGAAGTACTCCAGCTCTACGAAGAGTTCTTTAGAAAAGTAAATTGGTCGTGTTTGCTGTGCGAATGTCTCTGACTTCGCACCCGTAAAGTTGAGCAAGTAATCAAAATAAAAAGGCAAGCGTAGTTGCTTAGTTTTTGTGTTTTATAGTGATTTTGAAAACGAATATTAATTTTCAAAAAAAAGTTTTTTATTAAACGGAATGCCCTAGCCCAGATAGAAGGGAAAATCCTTTTTTGGCTGTTTTTTTACAGCCAAAAAAGATTGGAATGATAGCTGGAAATAGCTCCTAAAACAAATTAAAACTAGGCGAAGTCGAAAAAGAGATTCGCACGCTACGCATCACGCCAACGGACATACAAACCTATATTTCGCAGTTTGAATACGACACTTGGAATAGAATCCAAAAAATGACCTACCCTGATGGTGAGGTGGTGGATTATACCTACAATCGAGCCGGAAACTTGCAAAGCATGCAGGGTAAAAAAGAAAGCCATACCTACGATTACATCAAGCAATTGGCGTACGATGAATTTGAGCAACGCAAGTATCTAAAATACGGAAACGACACCGAGACCAATTACAACTACGACCCAACGATGCGCCGTTTGCAACAACTGCAAGTAAGCTCAAGTTTAGGTCGCCAGATCATGAACAACAGTTACAACTATGATTTGGTTGGAAATGTATTAGGGATAAAAAACACAGCACCTGTAGTCAATAACACTTTAGGAGGAACATCCAATCACGAGTACCAATACGATGATTTTTACCGCTTAAAAAGTGCAAAAGCAACCTATCAAGGGGAGTTTACCAAAGCCAGTTATGAGCTAAACATGAGTTATAACAAAATGCACAACATTACCAAAAAAGACTTGGTACATACGGTAAACAATGAACAAAAAGGTTATGTTTTAGATTATACTTATGATAACGAACTGCACCCTAATGCGCCAAGTAGTATTCAGGAAACAGCAGCGCAGCCAACAGCTACTAGCCAACAGCCAAGAGCCTATGTTTACGATGGCAACGGAAATCCCACAAGTTACACTGAGGAAAAAAGCTTCCGCAAAATGACCTGGGACGAAGAAAACCGCTTGATGGGCATTAATGATAACGGAAGGATTCATCAATACACCTATGATGCAGGCGGCGAGCGTGTGATAAAAAGCAGCGGAGACTCCCAAAACGTAGCCACGAATGGTCAAACAGCGGCAACCATCGTGCATACCGATGATTATACAGGTTATGTGAGTCCTTATTTTGTAATAAGTAAGGGGAAATTTACCAAGCATTATTTTGAAGGAGCAGGGCGTATTGTGAGCAAACTAGGAAATGGTGCTTTTGCACAACCCTTAAAAATCACCGCAGGTGGTGTGGATTACACGCAACGAACGGCTGCAGAACAAAAAGCCTTAGATGCTTATGTACAAAGTTTAGGCGTGCCACCAGGACCGCCTACCCAACAAGGTATTTATGCGACACCTGAGTTTACAGGTGATCCATACCCATCATCGGTGGTAACACCTGTAGAAGAAAACCAAGAGCCTCCCGAAGGTTGGCCAAGAAACCCAATATTTAACGCTCCGGGCGATGTACCAGGTCCGCCGGTGCAATTTGGTCCCCCAGTAGAACCCGAAACAGTACAAGCTGCCGAAGGTTTTACAGGAATTGGTTTGCCCGAGAATGATATTTTTTATTTTCATCCTGATCATTTAGGAAGTACTTCGTATATTAGTACTCGAAATGGTTCTATTTCGCAACACGTAGAATATATAGCCTTTGGAGAAATTTTATTCGAAGAGCATTCTAGCTCGTTTTCTTCGCCTTATTTATTTAATGGAAAGGAATTAGATAGAGAAACGAATCTTAGCTATTACGGGGCTAGGTATTTGGATATGAAGACTAGTCTTTGGTTGAATGTGGATCCGCTGGCGGAGAAGTATCCGAATGTTAGTAGTTATGTGTATTGTTTTAATAACCCTTTAAATTTAGTTGATCCTGACGGTAGAAAACCCATAGACCCTATAAAGGATGCCTTAAATGCAGTTACCAATGTTAAAAATGTTTTGCAAGGAAAAAAATGGATTGATTATCAAGATGTACATGTTTGCGGAAAGGCTGCGAGACAGCAAAATAATCAAGTTAAAAATTCTAGTCCTGTTTATGATGGTAGCCAAATAAATATGGTAATTGATAAAAAAAGACAAGATGTGCAAGATAAATTAGATAAAAGCAAAACTGCAAATGTTAATATTAGTAAAGGAATTAACGTACTAGTTGAAAATCTGAAAAAAGGAAAACCAGTTGTTGTTGGGGTGAATTATAAAGATTCGGATTCTCCTGGTAATGATAATGTTGCAACTGATCATTACGTTAATGTAGTAGGAATGGGTAAAGATAAAAAAGGAGTTTATTTTTCGTATTATGATAATTATGTTGACCCTACATCTTCACCGACACCTGCTGATAGAGAAAATAAAGCAACTGATGTTGCATTAAATAGATTTTATTATGATGATAAAAGCATGAAATTTGTTGATGATACTCCAACGACAATTACAGGTCCAAATCATGCTCAATATGGTAATATTAATTATACAATAACCGAAGTTAAACCCAATCAATAATGAGAAAATATTTTTGCGTTTTTTTAATTTTTATATTTTTTTCGTGTATGTCACAAAATAATAATGATCCATTTCTGAATAAATTTATCGAAATAAAAGAATTTCCAACAAGTGAATTTTTTATGAAAAATGAAATAATCATTAAAAATGACACTATAAATTTAGATGATGTTGCGTCAAAATTTCTAATACCTCTAAATAAGATTAAGTATTCTGATTTACATATTAAAAATAAATATTATTATTATGGAAGATATAAGTTGAATGAGATATACTATATTATTTCATGTAAGATATTTTTCAACTATCATGAATCAATGATATTATCATTTATTTATAATACAGATGAACGAAAAATCACTTCTAGTATTGAAATAATGGTAAATGATTTTAATTTGAGCAAGAAAAGTTATTTTAAAGATGAAGTGTTGGTGATTGAAAATACTTACAATAAAATCCCGAATGGATTAGATCCTCCTAAAGGAAAAGAGTTTTTAAAAAGAATTGAAATTGATAAATTTAAAATTGATAATAATTTTAAATTTATACAATTAAAGCCCAGCTCTACGAAGAGTTCTTTAGAAAAGTAAATTTGTCGTGTATGCTGTTCGAATGTCTCTGACTTCGCACCCACAAAGTTGAGCAAGTAAACAAAATAAAAAACCAAGCGTAGTTGCTTGGGTTTTGTGTTTTATAGGATTTTTTAAAACGAATAATAATTTTCAAAAAAAAGTTTTTTATTAAACGGAATGCCCTAGCCCAGATAGAAGCGGCATCCTTTTATTTTTTATTTTCAAAAAATAAAAGATATAGCGAATAGCTGGAAATAGCTCCAAGAAAAAATATTCATCAATACACCTACGATGCAGGCGGCGAGCGGGTGATAAAAAGCAGTGGAGACAGTCAGCATATTGCTGTAAACGGACAAACAGCAGCCACAATCGTACATACTGATGATTACACAGGCTATGTAAGTCTGTATTTTGTGATTAGCAAAGGAAAATTCACCAAGCATTATTTTGAAGGAGCAGGACGTATTGTGAGCAAACTAGGGAACGGAGCTTTTGCACAACCCTTAAAAATCACCGCAGGTGGTGTGGATTACACGCAACGAACGGCTGCAGAACAAAAAGCCTTAGATGCTTATGTACAAAGTTTAGGCGTGCCACCAGGACCGCCTACCCAACAAGGTATTTATGCGACACCTGAGTTTACAGGTGATCCATACCCATCATCGGTGGTAACACCTGTAGAAGAAAACCAAGAGCCTCCCGAAGGTTGGCCAAGAAACCCAATATTTAACGCTCCGGGCGATGTACCAGGTCCGCCGGTGCAATTTGGTCCCCCAGTAGAACCCGCCACCGTACTAGCAGCCGAAGGTTTTACAGGAATTGGCTTGCCGGAGAATGATATTTTTTATTTTCATCCTGATCATTTAGGAAGTACTTCGTATATTAGTACTCGAAATGGAAGTATAAGCCAACATGTGGAGTACATAGCCTTTGGAGAGATTTTATTCGAGGAGCATAGCAGCTCGTTTAGTTCTCCTTATTTGTTTAATGGGAAGGAACTCGACCGAGAAACGAATCTTAGCTATTATGGGGCTAGGTATTTAGATATGAAGACGAGTTTGTGGTTGAATGTTGATCCGCTGGCGGAGAAATTTATTGATCAATCTCCTTATAGTTATTGTTTTAATAATCCTATAAATCTTATAGATCCAACTGGTATGGGACCTGAGGATCCTGTGCCTGGATTTTGGAAAGGTTTTTTTGGTTCTATTGGTAGAGGAATAGTGGGAGTTGCAAAACATATAATAAATAATCCAAATCATGCGGGATATGGATATTCTCATACTATGAAATCTCCTAATCCTAATGATTTTAAAAATTATGAAATTGCTTGGAACGATCAGTTAAATCCTACGTGGCAAATTCAGAATTTTTCATCAAATTTGGTATATGGAGCAACAGGTTTTATTGGTGGAATTATGGATGGTGACGGTGCTAGAGTAGCACAATCTATTCCAAAATTAGCGACTGTTTATGCTACAATCTCTATATTGAGAGGGTTTAAATTATCTGCTGGAAAAAATAATTTTTCTTTAACTATCTCAGAAGGAAGTTATTCAAGTAGTGAAATGAATGCTGCTAATTATATGTGGAAAGAAGGGAATAATGTAACTTTAAGACCGCCTTCAGGTACTAGAACAGCAACAGGTACTGGAGGAACATCAGATTTGGTTGTAAATGGAGTAAACTATGATGTTTATACTCCAATTTCAAATAATCCCAATAGTATCATATCTGCTATAGCGAAGAAAAATAAGCAAGCAAATGGGATAGTATTAGATTTGTCGAAAACTAATGTTACCGCAGATCAACTTGGAAATGTATTAAAAAGAGTTCAAGGAGCAGGAGCCAAAAATATCAAGGATGTAAAAATAATGCCAAAAAATTAAGCGATTATGCCAAAAATAATTTGTGAAAAATGTAATGAAATAATTAATTTAAGTGAGATTCCTTCTAAAAATCAGTGGATGATAATCTCCGATATTCATTTAGATGAATGTTGGGAAAATGATAATATTAACTCTGATAAATTATATTCTAAAATGGAGATTATGGTCAAGTGTCCTAATTGTCAAACTCTTCATGTTTTTTGGAACGGATTTGAAAAAAAACCACAAATATATCTGCCATGCTCTGAGAAGGATTAATAAACTCCAGCTCTACGAAGAGTTCTTTAGAAAAGTAAATTTGTCGTGTATGCTGTGCGAATGTCTCTGACTTCGCACCCACAAAGTTGAGCAAGTAAACAAAATAAAAAACCAAGTGTAGTTGCTTGGTTTTTGTCTTTTATAGGATTTTGAAAGGAATAATAATTTTTGTAAAAAAAATGTACTTATAAAAACAGATGCCCTAGCCCAGATAGAAGGGAAAATCCTTTTTTGGCTGTTTTTTTACAGCTAAAAAAGATTACTTCACTTTATATTTATTTTTTTGGAGTTCAGTGAACTTCGTTTGGAATGATAGCTGGAAATAGCTCCTAAAACAAATTAAAACTAGGCGAAGTCGAAAAAGAGATTCGCACGCTACGCATCACGCCAACGGACATACAAACCTATATTTCGCAGTTTGAATACGACACTTGGAATAGAATCCAGAAAATGACCTACCCTGATGGGGAAGTAGTTGATTACATCTACAACCGAGCAGGAAACTTGCAAAGTATGCAAGGGAAAAAAGAAAGCCATACGTACGATTACATCAAGCAATTGGCGTATGACGAGTTTGAGCTACGCAAGTATTTAAAATACGGAAACGATACCGAAACCAATTACAACTACGACCCAACCATGCGCCGTTTGCAACAATTGCAAGTAAGCTCAAGTTTAGGTCGCCAGATCATGAACAACAGTTACAGCTATGATTTGGTTGGGAATGTTTTAGGGATAAAAAACACAGCGCCTGTAGTCAATAACACCTTAGGAGGAACATCCAATCACGAGTACCAGTACGATGATTTTTACCGCTTAAAAAGTGCAAAAGCAACCTATCAAGGGGAGTTTACCAAAGCTAATTATGACCTAAACATGAGCTATAACAAAATGCACAACATCACCAAAAAAGACTTGGGACATACGGTAAACAACGAGCAAAAAGGCTATGTTTTAGATTATACTTATGATAATGAAGCACATCCTAATGCTCCGTCATATATCAGCGAAGCGGCACAAGCTAATGCAACACCGAATCCAGGAGCAGCAGGTAGAAATTATACCTATGATGGAAACGGAAACCCTACGTATATCGAGGGAGCTACCCCTTCGGGGGCTGGGGGGATGAAGATGACCTGGGATGAAGAAAACCGATTGATGGGCATCAATGATAACGGACGCATTCATCAATACACCTATGATGCAGGCGGCGAGCGTGTGATAAAAAGTAGCGGCGACAGTCAACACATTGCCGTAAACGGACAAACAGCAGCAACAATCGTACATACTGATGATTACACAGGTTATGTGAGTCCTTATTTTGTGATAAGCAAAGGTAAATTTACCAAGCATTATTTTGAAGGAGCAGGACGTATTGTGAGTAAACTAGGGAACGGTGCTTTTGCACAACCTTTGGGCATTACCGCAGGTGGTGTGGATTACACGCAACGAACGGCTGCAGAGCAAAAAGCCTTAGATTCTTATGTAAAAACTTTGGGCGTGCCACCAGGACCACCAACGCAACAAGGTATTTATGCGACACCTGAGTTTACGGGTGATCCTTACCCATCATCGGTGGTAACACCTGTGGAAGAAAACCAAGAGCCTCCAGAAGGTTGGCCTCGCAACCCTATTTTTAACGCTCCAGGCGATGTTCCAGGGCCACCGGTGCAATTTGGACCTCCAGTAGAACCCGCCACCGTACTAGCAGCCGAAGGTTTTACAGGAATTGGCTTGCCCGAGAATGATATTTTTTATTTTCACCCTGATCATTTAGGAAGTACTTCGTATATTAGCACTCGAAATGGTAGCAGAAGCCAGCATGAGGAGTACATAGTCTTTAACTCTAGTTTTTATCGCTTTTTTTTTTGAAATCGTTGAATCTCATAAAATTGATTTGGAGCCATTTTATTCGAGGAGCATTCTAGCTCGTTTTCTTCGCCGTACTTGTTCAATGGAAAAGAACTCGACAGAGAAACGAACCTCTCATACTACGGGGCGAGGTATTTAGATATGAAGACGAGTTTATGGTTGAATGTTGATTTGTTTAAAGAGAAATACCCAAGTGTTGGTTCATATATTTATTGTTTAAATAATCCTATTAATGCAAAAGACCCTGATGGTAACGATTTTATCTATGTAAATCAGAATGGAAGTATTAATAGAGTTGTCGTAAATGATTCACCATATATAACTGTAGTTTTGCCAAATGGTAAAGGAGTTTTATTATCAGATTTAGATATTTCTGGAAGCATGTTTACTTGGAATAATACTAATAGACAAATTGTAGCAAATGTTGTTGGTTACTACGGTAATCAAGCAGGAGTAATAGGAATCGGAGCTAATTATGATATGGAGGACATAAGCTTAGCTTACACAGATTCAAATAATAAAGTGTGGGTCCATCCAAATTCAAAGGGAGGTGTTGACCCTGATCTTAATAATAAATACGATTTAATGAGTACTCTAAAACATGAAGATTATCATAAAAAAGAAGGTAATAGAGGGGATTATACATATTCTAAGCATGCTAAAGTTTATTTAAAGCAATTTCAACACAGTAGTTTTAAAAAGACTAGTAAAACTTTCACTGAAGGTCAAATGGCTAACTTTGTTAAATATATAGATAAAGCTTCTATGGAGGGTGAAACTGACTTTCAAAGTATTATAGAGGATTTTAATAAGTCTAATATTTTAGGAGGTTATCAAGTGAAATATCGAAGTTCAGGAGGAACACAATTGTTTAATAATAAGGGTGAAGAAATTCCAATTCCAATAACTAAAGCATTACTTGTGCCAAATTAAATTTTAAATATGAAAAGTATAATATTATTATTTATTGTATTTATTTTTGCGTCTTGTAAAAATAAAGATATGATTGGATTAACAAATGCCAATAAAAAATGGGTTTATTATAACGAATCAAAAAAATATAAAAAAGACAGTGTACATTTTCTAACATATTTGAAGTTTAATAAAAACGGGGAATGTGTTAATTTTTTCTGTGATAAAAATGGAGGACAATATGGTCCTTCTATGGATTGGGAATTTACGAAAAGTGATAGTATTTTAGAAATCGGTGGCAACAAGTTTTTAGTTTTAAATATTTATAATGATAGTATAATTATGAAGGATTTAAAATTTAATAGACAAGTACAATTATTAAATTGGGATGTTTTGGAAAAACCCTGATGGGAATTATGCTGTATCTGTGCATTATCAAATAACTGTGAATGCTATGTTAAAGGCTGGGTCCCCGATGGCTCGGATATGTCGTCAACGATAGCGCGGATTTGCAATCCGTGCCCACAAAGTTGAGCAAGTTAACAAAATAAAAAACCAAGCGTAATTGCTTGGTTTTTGTGTTTTATAACGTTGAGAAAAACGGATCATTTAGGAAGTACTTCGTATATTAGTACCCGAAATGGAAGTATAAGCCAGCATGTTGAGTACATAGCCTTTAACTCCTGTTTTTATTGTTTTTTTTTTTGAGTCGTTGAATCTCATAAAATCGATTTGAAGCCATTTTATTCGAGGAGCATTCTAGCTCGTTTTCTTCGCCATACTTATTTAATGGAAAGGAATTAGACAGGGAGACGAATCTTAGCTATTGTGGGGCGAGGTATTTAGATATGAAGACGAGTTTGTGGTTATCATTAGACGATGAAGGCGAGAATGATTTAGGTGTTGGAGGTTATATATATTCATTTAATAATCCAATAAACTTTACAGATCCTGATGGGAATTGGCCCGATATACCTATTTGGAATAGTTTGGTAAACAGAGCAAAGTCAGCTGCAAAAAGTTATGTAGCTCATAAAATTGATAATATAGTCACTAATTCTCGAAATTATGTAAATCAGAAAATTAATAGTGTAAAGGCTTCTATTTCTAAAACCATTTCTAAAATTGAAAATTATGAAGGAGGAGATTATATGTTGTCTAATGGAAGCGGGGGTTCATCAGGTGACCAAAGTTTGATTAGAAAAGGTGGAAGAACTGATGTAGAAATGTTGGTTGGTAGTGGTTTAGTTCAAGCTGGTAGCTTTGCTTCATCAAAGAGGGATGGTGTTAAATATAATGGAAGTGTTAAAATGACATTAAAATTAATCAAAGAAACCGTTAAAGGTGCTAAAATTGGGGATAAAGTAGCAGGTAAGTTTGAAGCTAATGGTGGTAGTGGTTTATCTTCAACTTCTACGGTTGATTCAAATAATGCTATGATTGACATGAAACTAGAAAAGAATACTGCAACTGGCACTACTGGTTGGAGTTTATCTCAAGTGAATACGAGAACTAAAGACACTACTGTTGATAAGTCTCAGAAAGGAATTATTGATAAAATGAATAAGTTAAACCTAATGAGAGCTGAACAAAAAGTTAAAAAGGACAACGCAGAGTTACAAAAAAAGATAAATTATTATAAAGAGTAAATTTTGATAAAAATTAAGACATTTATTATAAGTTGTTTGTTCATTTTCTTTATTTCTTGTAAAGAAGAAGTTAAACAGGTGAAAAACGATAAAAAAAGGTATGATCAAGCAGTTCTTATTTTTCCTGATACTGTTTTCGTTAACGAGAAGTATGATGGGAAAATAGAATATAAAAGTGATTTAGATACAATCACTACAGTTTTTGATGATGTTAAAAAAGCTAGATTTATGTATTATTCTTTTCTAACAACTAATGATAAAAATTATGAAGTGGAGTATTTGAAAACGATAGTAACAGACACTTTTGTAGCAATATCAAATAAAGAAATTCCATTGTATAATATCAAATTTAATAGATTAGGTTTAAATTATTTTGATGGGATTATCACTGATGAAGTAATGATAGAAAATGGAGGAAAAGATAAAAACGGAGGTTTAAATACTCGTGTAATTACTCATGAAACTAGACTTACTCGAGGCGTATATGTTGTTAAAAAAAAATAAAAAACCAGCTCTACGAAGAGTTCTTTAGAAAAGTAAATTTGTCGTGTATGCTGTGCGAATGTCTCTGACTTCGCACCCACAAAGTTGAACAAGTAAACAAAATACAAAACCAAGCGTAATTGCTTGGTTTTTGTGTTTTATAGCGCTAAGAAAAAACCGATCATTTAGGAAGTACTTCGTATATTAGCACCCGAAATGGAAGTATAAGCCAGCATGTTGAGTACATAGCCTTTAACTCTAGTTTTTATTGTTTTTTTTGAATCGTTGAATCTCATAAAATCGATTTGGGGGAGATTTTGTTTGAGGAGCATTCTAGCTCGTTTTCTTCGCCATACTTGTTTAACGGAAAAGAACTCGACCGAGAAACGAATTTGAGCTATTATGGAGCTAGGTATTTGGATATGAAGACTAGTTTGTGGTTGAATGTGGATCCGTTGGCGGAGAAGTTTTTTATGAACTCGCCATATATTTATGTAAGCCAAAACCCAATGAACCTTATTGACCCTACTGGAATGGGTGAAGAAACTGCTGGAATTGATCCTCCAACTGCAGAAAAAGTATATCAAACAGTTTTAAATTTATTACCTAAAGAACAACGAAAGACGGTCGAAACGGCGGTAAATAATTTGAAGAAGAATGTTAAAGATTTTGATTTTTCTAAATTAGCAATCGGATTTGAAAAGAGTGTAGGTTTTGAATCTTCCGCAGTTGTTAAAACAGAAGGGAATGCAATAACAGGAAATGTAGTATTTTTAGGAGGGGAAGATGCAGGTTATGTTTATAGTTATAATGGTGCTGAAATAGGTTTCGGGATAGAAAGTTCTGTTTCAACAGATGTTAATGCAGGTCTCGGTTATTTTTTAGCTTATAATCATTCAGGTGAGGGAGGACATAATTCATTTGACGGTGATTATGATTATTATAGAGGTGCAGTTGGTGTTTCAACAGGTTCTATAACTGCTGGAGTTGACTTTGGTGTTTCTGGATCTAGGACAATTGCAAAAGGAAGTGATTGGAGTGTATATTCAATGGGAGGATCATTTGGAGTAGGTATTGGAGTCTCTACGGGAATAGTTGGCGATGGTACAATAGGTAAAGGGAATGTTAAGTTTAATAAGGGGCAAAATATTGGTCAACCAAAGTCTTTTTTAGACAAATTAAAAAGTGTAAGTAAATTAATTAATCCTTTTCAATAAATATGAAAGTTTTTAAAATTATCATGGTAGTATTTTTTTGTGGCTTCTCCTTTTTTATGATATTCATTATGATTACTAATTTTTCTGGCAAGAAATATAAAGATGATAAAGATCTTTATTTTTCGAAGTCCTCTTTGTATTTTGAAGGACAAGTTTATGATTATAAGTATTTAGGAGGGGTTACAAGTTTGTTGTATATTAAGGTTGATTCAATTAAATTTCATTATAATAAATTAGATAAAAATGATGACTTTACTGGGATTTATGATTCTAAAAATGGCATTGCTATAGTCATTGCAATATTTGATTATCCCGATATAAGAGATAAGGTCATTAATTCAATTGACTTACCTTATGT
Organism: Flavobacterium gelidicaeli; assembly: GCF_013294005.1. Classification (GTDB taxonomy): domain Bacteria; phylum Bacteroidota; class Bacteroidia; order Flavobacteriales; family Flavobacteriaceae; genus Flavobacterium. Next base: position 87,164 of record NZ_JABSNK010000001.1, on the reverse strand, counting down.
AAAGACTAATTCAATTGATAAGAAATTATTTTACAAGTCATTAAAATTTAACGATAGTAGTAGTCTTCGACCATCAGGTGTTTATAGAAATTACTTAATTAAAGAAGAGAAAAAAAATAAAAATAAAAATTTCAAAAGATTTTAAAATATGAAAGTCAGGAAAAAATAGAGACCCCCCGCTCTTAGAAGAGTTCTTTTGAAAAATAAATTTGTCGTGTATGCTGTGCGAATGTCTCTGACTTCGCACCCATAAAGTTAAGCAAGTAAACAAAATAAAAAACCAAGTGTAATTGCTTGGTTTTTGTGTTTTATAGGGCTAAGAAAAAACCGATCATTTAGGAAGTACTTCGTATATTAGTACCCGAAATGGAAGCATAAGCCAGCATGTAGAGTACATAGCCTTTAACTCTAGTTTTAACTGTTTTTTTTAGAATCGTTGAATCTCATAAAATCGATTTGGAAAGATTTTATTCGAGGAGCATTCTAGCTCGTTTTCTTCGCCATACTTGTTTAATGGGAAGGAACTCGATCGCGAAACAAATCTTAGCTATTATGGGGCTAGGTATTTGGATATGAAGACCTCACTTTGGTTGAGTGTGGATCCGTTGGCATTATTCAATCCTACTTTTGAACACGAATTTTATTTTGATGGACAACATAATGGAGGTGTTTATAATTCTGGTAACCTTTCAAATTATAATTATTGCTATCAAAATCCAATTAAGTATGTTGACCCCAATGGAAAGCAAGCTGTAGCAGGAGCATTGTTAGGGGCATTTACAGAGTACGCTTCAATTATAGGTGGAAAAATGCTATTTGAAAATAAGAGTTTTACTCAAGCCAATGCAGAAATGAAATGGGGTGATGCGGGTAAAATTGCAATTGCAGGAGGTTTTGGAGCTGTTTCAGGTGTTGCAAAATTTGCAAAATGGGCGGGTACTTCTACTGGTAGAAAAATCATTGTAAAAATGTTAGAAATAGGGTTGGGAGCAATGGAAGATGTTCTTAAACAATATGTTGGTAGTGAAAATGGAGATATCGATTTAACTCAAACACTTATTTCGTCTTTAACAGACTTAGGGATGGGTTACCTTTTAAAAGGTACTAGCTTAGAAAAATATATTACCAAACAAGAGAAGATAATATCTAAAGCAGAAAGTAAAATAGCGAGAATAGAATCTTCAGGTATTGGGACGGTAAAAGGACAAGCTAAAAAAATTCGAACCCAAAATAGCATAATTGCTACTGCAACCAAAGAAAAAGAGGTGTATCAAAAGGTAAGTACTGTTTTAAATAAATCTGCAACTACAGGAGCTAGTACCATGACCACAGGGATTAATGAACACAATTAATAAATCAATCAATGTCTAATTTTTTTACTCTTAAATTTATCATTTGTATAGTTTGTAACATAAGTTTATTAACTACTTTGTTTGTCGGTTATAAAGATATAAACGAAAAAAAAGGAATGATTAAAAATCAAAAACCTGTTACTGTTAAGATTTTAGAAATTCATCGTGGTCGCAGTAGATCTAGTTGCAAAGTTGAATTTAAATATCAAATTTACGATAACATAGCACTTCCTTCAAATTTAAAAAAAGGAAGTACTAATAAATCAAACTTCTACTACGATAGTAAAAACGATATTATTTTTTCTAGTAATATTGGAGTTCATGCTCTAAATGTGATTGGAGTTTTATTCGTTCTTTCCCTGTTTTTATGGCTAATACCAAAAGAAAAATTCAAATGGTAATTCCCCCCAGCTGGCGCGAGCAGAAATAAGCTCAACGGCTAGCGCGATGCCCCCAGCTCTACGAAGAGTTCTTTAGAAAAGTAAATTTGTCGTGTATGCTGTGCGAATGTCTCTGACTTCGCACTCGCACCCACAAAGTTGAGCAAGCAAACAAAATAAAAAACCAAGCTTAATTGCTTGGTTTTTGTGTTTTATAGCGTTGAGAAAATACTGATCATTTAGGAAGTACTTCGTATATTAGTACTCGAAATAGAAGTATAAACCAGCATGTGGAGTAAATAGACTTTAACTATAGTTTTAATTGTTTTTTTGGAATCGTTGAATCTCATAAAATCGATTTGAAGCCATTTTGTTTGAGGAGCATTCTAGCTCGTTTTCCAGTCCGTATTTGTTTAATGGAAAGGAATTAGACTGAGAAACCAACCTTAGCTATTATGGGGCGAGGTATTTGGATATGAAGACTAGTTTGTGGTTGAATGTGGATCCGTTGGCGGAGAAAATGCCAGCCTATGGAGCTTATGTATATACGTTTAATAATCCTATTCGTTTTACTGATCCAACAGGAATGATTGCAGAACCGCCCGCTGGAGTTGATGCAGAAGATGGTGCTGTACATTCTGATGATAGTGGGAAATGGATATATGAAAAAGCAACTACTACTTGGAAAGGACAAAATGGAGCTAAGGATATTGGAAATACTATTGAATTAGATAATATAAATATTAAAGGTTATAAAAGTAATTATGTTTCCTCAGGGGAGTATGGACCAGATAAAGACCCAGATCATGCTTATTTGATAGCTGCAGCAGTTGTCTTGCCAGTACTGGCCGCTGAAGGAGCTGTCGCTGCTGCAGGCTCTTAGTTGTGGTCAGAAGGAGTAGCAGCTTTATCTCAAATAACTTGGAGCTCTGCGGGAATTAATATGGCATCTAATGCAACAGCTCAATATTTAGCTAATGGAAGAAGTTTTGGAGATATAAATATGGTTTCGACAGCTAGCTCAATAGTGCCTGGAATTGGCCCCGCAATTTTTGGAGAAACTATAGGGTGGACGCCTAATAATATTATGAAAGGTCAGGGATTTCAAACTCCAGTATCATTTAATAAATGGGCTGTTCAAGCAGGTTCTGCTGTTTTGAGTAATCGTTTTGCAAAAGCAAGTGATAATTATCTATCAGGTTCAGGTTTTGGAGAAGCGATGGTTAGGGAGTTTTTTAAAGGATTAGTAGCAGTTGGAGCAAATTCAGCACCACAAGGAATTAAGTAGTTATGAAATTAAAAACAAAAGCAATATTAGTTTTAAGTCCCTTAATTTTTATTTGTGTGTTCGCTTATATACGAACTCACAAATTTGAAAAAGAGTTTAAAAACAACGGTAAAATAACAATTGGGAGAATTGATTCTATTTTCACACCACCTAAATGGGCATCAACCGTTTATTTATTTTATTATGTTGATAATAAAAAACATACCTCTTTTGAAAGTGATACAAAATATAAAGCGACCAAAAGAGATATCGGTAAGTTTTATGAAATTAAATATTTATCAGATTCTCCAGAAATAATTAGAGTAGATTATTCAAAAAAAATTACAGACACTACTGCTATTTTAAAAGCGGGTTTTTCAAGAAAAGAAATAGGAAATTTAAAAGGGAATTGAACGATATAACTAGCTTACTCGAATATGCCTCCGATCGCTCGGATATGTCGACAATGATAGCGCAGATTTGCAATCTGTGCCCACAAAGTTAAGCAATTAAACAAAGAGAAATGAGTATAAAAAAACCGAGCAATTTGTTCGGTTTTTTGGTTCCTTAAAAATTCACTTTACCATCTAATAAATCCTTCATTCTTTTTTTAGTGAGCATTGAATTGATAATCTTAATTAGTGCATTCTTTTCATCTTCATCGAGTTGATTAATCAATAATATTTGTTGGTTAAGTTCATTGTTTTGTATGTCTACTAACCCACTTTCACTATCATTTAAAAGGCTATCAGCCGAGACAGCAAATACTTTCATTAGTCGCTGTACAATATTTATGCTAGGTAATAAATGACCATTTTCCATTTTAGACAAATGAGTAACATGAATATGTATTTTATCCGCCAATTCTAATTGGTTCATGTTGGCAGATTTACGTAATACTTTAATTTTTTCGTTGAACCCAGCTCTTCGAAGAGTTCTATAGAAAAGTAAATTTGTCGTGTATGCTGTGCGAATGTCTCTGACTTCGCACCCACAAAGTAGAGCAAGTAAACAAAACAAAAAACCAAGCGTAATTGCTTGGTTTTTGTGTTTTATAGTTTTAAGAAAAAACCAATAATTTAGGAAGTACTTCGTATATTAGTACACGAAATGGTTCTATTTCGCAACACGTAGAATACATAGCCTTAAACTCTAGTTTTTATTGTTTTTTTGGAGTCGTTGAATCTCATAAAATCGATTTGGGGAGATTTTATTTGATGAGCATTCTAGCTCGTTTTCTTCGCCATACTTATTTAATGGAAAGGAACTCGACTGGGGAACGAATCTTAGCTATTATGGGGTTAGGTATTTGGATATGAAGACCTCGCTTTGGTTGAGTGTGGATCCTTTGGCGGAGAAAATACCGAATTATGGCGCATATGTTTACACTTTTAATAATCCTATTAGGTTTACTGATCCTACAGGAATGATTGCTGAACCACCAATTGGAATGGATGCGGAAGATGGTGCTGTACATTCTGATAATAGTGGGAAATGGATATATGAAAAAGCAACTACCATCTGAAGTTGGCGCAAATAGTGCTCCACAAACATTAGATTAATTATGATAAAAAAGAAAAATGTAATTCCTTTATTATTTTTGTTAGCATTCTTTATTTTTCTATTGTATGGTCAAATACGAAGTTTAAGGTATGATAATGATTTAAAAGAAAGGGGTGTAGTAACAATTGGAAAAATTGATAGTATTCAAAAATTTCCTAAAAGGTCTTATTTATGGATTTCATATTATATAAGAAATAAAAAATACAGCTCCTCAGAAAATAATTCTTATATAGAAATAACAAACAAAAATATAGGTAGATTTTACTATGTAAAATATTTACCCAACTCTACTAATATTGTTAGAGGGGTTTATTCCGAGGAAGTTACCGATACAGTTGCTATTTTAAATGCAGGATTTTCAAGAGAAGAAATTGTGAACTTAAATTAGAATTAAGAATTCCGCGTTCCCGCATGAATCCTTTCGTGTGGCTTTTGTAACGGTAATGTAATTGTAAAGTTGAGCAAGTAAACAAAACACAAAAACCAAGCGTTGATGCTTGATTTTTGTGTTTTATAGTATTGAGGATAAACTGATCATTTGGGAAGTACTTCGTATATTAGCGCAAGAAATGGTAGCAGAAGCCTGCACGTTGAGTATGTATAACTTATTGTAGCCGTTTTATTTGATGAGCATTCTATCTCGTTTTCTTTACCGTACTTGTTTAATGGAAAGGAACTAGATCGAGAAACAAATCTTAGTTATTATGGGGCGAGGTATTTAGATATGAAGGCTTCTCTTTAGTTGAATATTGAGTCCGATTGCTTGGATATATACTAAATTTTTTCAAAATCAGTATCAAGGAGATATATAAACAAAAAATTCTAAGACGATGAGGTATATTAATATAAATGTCAATATGATTTATCTAGCATATTTTCTACTCTTAATAGGTTTTCTTGATCCGATAACAGTATTAGCATTCCTATTTGTGGCTTTGCTAGGAGTATTTATAAAATTATTATTTTTTAAATATTATTATTATTTTGAAGAATATGAATTATTTATTATAAGAAAACCAATGGAAATTATTATTTGTTTAGTTTCACTTTTGATTCTTTTTAATGATTTTAACTACTTAATTAATAGTTATGGTTTTTTTTATATTTCTATTTATTTTTTGATTTTTTTAATAGGTCACATTATTGGTTTGAGAAAAAAAATAATTTAATAACCTTGATATATCCGTAAAGGCTAATGCGAGTATCTAGTTAGTGCCCGTTCTACGAAGTGTTCTTATAATAAATAATTTTAACGAGTTTGCTTTGCGATTAGCTTTCACTTCGTGCCAACAAAGTTGAGCAAGTAAACAAAATAAAAAACCAAGAGTGATTGGGGGGGCACTGAAAAAGTTCCTAAAATGTAAAAAAACAAAAAAAGAACATAAGCAGTAATATTTATGCTCTTTTTTGCTGTTATAAACCTCTGTAAATTCAGAAAATTAAGTTTGAGAAAAAAAAGATTTCAAGTTAAATCAAACTCTTGTCTAATTGATTTTTTAATAAGTTTTTGAAAACTAGGGCTTTTTCAATGCTCTTTGTAAATGCTTGGTTTTTGTGTTTTGGAGTGGTTGAAAAAAATAATGCTCTAATAAAAACAGATGCCGTAGCCCAGATAGCAGCGGCATCCTTTTATTTTTTAGTTATAAAAATAAAAGATATAGCGAATAGCTGGAATAAGCTCCTAGAAAAAAGTTCAAAGTAAAAAAAAGGTAATTGACGGTTGCAGTAGGTTAGCTGTGCTAATATGTTACAAACGTTACTATTGTTAGAATGCTATCTTTGTAACGGGTAGTATTGAAATAGCTAACCAGTTTTTGAGGGTTATAATAGTTTTTTGGCATGCGAATTTAAAATTTAAAAATGCAATAATAACTTATAAACGGGTATTGGATTCATACTTACTCAAATCTAGATTAAGAATAGTGCCTACTTTGCTAAACTCTTCATTAATAATTGCATTCAAAATCAGTTGTTCATTTGTAATGGGATGATTAAAAATTAACTGATGGGCATGGAGCATCATTCCTTTAAGGTCGTAATTCTCTAGCCATAATTTATTTTGTTTGTTACAACCATGGGGGCGACTTCCTAAAATGGGATGGAAGATGTGTTTGAAGTGTTTGCGCAATTGGTGCATACGTCCCGTTTCAGGAATCGCTTCTACCAAACAATAGCGTGATGTTGGTTTATTATTAAAAGCTAAATCAATTTCTGTTTTTTGCAAACACTTAAAGTAAGTTATTGCATCTTGTGTTACATTGTCATCATTAGTTAAAGCATAATCAATCGTGAGTTCTTCTGGCGACCAGCCACGTAGGATTGCTAAATATTTTTTTTCGACTTCCCTTGACGCAAAGCGATCATTCATGATTTTTAATACTTCCTTATTTAACGCAAACAGTAATACTCCAGATGTTTTTCGGTCTAACCGATGAATAGGATAAACGTGTTGTCCTCCTATTTGATTTCTCAATTCTTGAATAGCATACACTTTTGCATCGCGTGCATAAAATGATTTGTGAACTAACAAACCGCTAGGTTTATTAATTGCGATAATATATTGGTCTTGGTATAGAATTTCTAACATTTGGCAAAAATAAAAGAGATTTCGATTAAAATCACTTTTATGACTTATTTATTTCTACACTTCAGTCTAAGAAGAGTTTTTGTAAAACGCGGAATAATTTTTTTCTGATTTTAAACTCGTAATGTTATCAAGTTAAAATTTCACTAGTCAACAGGTATTGTAATTGATCTTGGAATCAATTGAAAAAGTAATGTAAACAAAAAAGCTTCAGATTTCTCTGAAGCTTTTCTAGTAGCGGGAACAGGACTCGAACCTGTGACCTTCGGGTTATGAGCCCGACGAGCTGCCTACTGCTCTATCCCGCGATGTGCGTTTTGTAATCTCAATAAGGCTACTTAGTAGCGGGAACAGGACTCGAACCTGTGACCTTCGGGTTATGAGCCCGACGAGCTGCCTACTGCTCTATCCCGCGTTGTTTCGGGTGCAAAGATACAACGAAATTCGGCATTTGCAACAAAAATTTAAAAAAATGTTTTATTTTATCTATTGACTTGATATAACTACCTTTGCAAAATAAATAGTATATTAAATGTCACATAAAGCAGGTTTTGTAAATATTATAGGGAATCCTAACGTTGGGAAATCAACATTAATGAATGCCTTTGTTGGAGAACGATTATCAATCATTACATCCAAAGCACAAACAACACGTCACAGAATCCTAGGAATTGTAAACGGTGAAGATTTTCAAATGATCTTATCAGATACTCCTGGAATTATTAAGCCAGCATACGAAATGCAGGAATCGATGATGAATTTCGTAAAATCGGCATTCGAAGATGCTGATATTTTGATTTACATGGTCGAAATAGGGGAGCAAGATTTAAAAGATGAAGCGTTTTTTAATAAAATCATTCATTCTAAAATACCAGTATTGTTATTGTTGAATAAAATTGATAATTCGAATCAAGTACAATTGGAAGAACAAGTAGCGTTCTGGACTGCCAAAGTACCTAATGCCGAAATTTACCCAATATCAGCTTTAAAGAATTTTAATGTACCCGAAGTTTTTCAAAGAATCATTTCGCTTTTGCCTGAATCACCTGCTTATTATCCAAAAGATCAATTGACAGATAAGCCAGAACGTTTCTTTGTAAATGAGACTATTCGCGAGAAAATCTTATTGAATTATAGTAAGGAGATTCCGTACGCGGTCGAAATTGTTACCGAAGAGTTTTTTGAAGACGACAACATTATTCGCATCCGTTCTTTAATTATGGTGGAGCGCGAAACACAAAAAGGAATTATCATTGGACACAAAGGAGCAGCTTTGAAAAAGGTAGGAGTGGACTCTCGTGCCGATTTAGAAAAGTTTTTTGGAAAACAAATCCACATCGAATTGGTGGTCAAAGTAAATAAAAATTGGAGAAGCAACGCCAACATGTTAAAACGTTTTGGTTATAACCAATAAAATATATAATTTGTTAGCGTATCGGAATTCGATATTGCAATAATTTAAAAATCAGTAGTAGAATTTACTTCTAGTGCTGATTTTTTTTTGTTTCAAAGAAAAATTTTGCAATAAGTAATCACCACCATGGTTGAAAGATTTGGGCGTAATAAAAAGAACAATTTTAATTTGGGCGTAACCCACATAATCCCGATAACTATCCCGATAGTTATCGGGATTATGCGGGTCGGGCTATTCGTTTCAATCTTTTTTAAGGCTTAAAAAACAGCCTTAAAAAAGGATTTTCACTGCTATCCCTTACGCAAAACCGCAACAGATTTCAATTTTAGGAATCATGAAGCGATGATGTTTTCGAATAAAACTTCCAACTCTTTCATTTGATCGTTCCCGTTATGTCTTATTTGCCGTGCAATAAAATACAATAAAAACCAAGCAATAAACATTAAGGTAAGTACTAGGAAATCTGTGGTGAGTTCGTTTTTCAACACGTAATCAGAATAAAGTATTCCTAGGAAGATTAAAAAAACACCCGCTACTATAAAATGTAGAAACATAAAAAAACTCCACAGCACAGGATCAGGGCCAAACAAACCTCGAATATGGGTCTGGTTTTCAGTAGGAGTTTCTAATTCTAAGTGGAGGTGAGGAGAATAATATTCTTTTTGTAATCCTATAATATGTAACCACACATGATTTCCGCTAACTTTAATGTGGTAGTTATCGTCTTTAATTTGTGCAAAATGCTTGAATTTATCCAATAATAAATCCGTTTTTTCGGGTACGTCCTTATAAAAACGAAGCAGTAATCTTATTTCATTATCGACTTCCATAAGTACCATTTTTTAGAGTTAAATGTCAGTGAAAGTGCTAATATATCAAAAAAATTGATATTCACGCTTTTTACACTACCTTTGCAGAATATTTGAAAATTAGATTATGAATAACATTGTTGCGATAGTAGGAAGACCTAATGTAGGGAAATCAACCCTTTTTAATAGGCTGATACAAAGAAGAGAAGCTATTGTAGATTCAGTTTCGGGAGTTACCCGAGATAGGAACTATGGTAAAAGCGAGTGGAACGGAAAAGAGTTTTCTGTAATTGATACAGGAGGATACGTTCGTGGATCTGATGACGTTTTTGAAGGCGAAATCCGTAAGCAAGTAGAACTTGCTATTGATGAGGCTGATGTCATCATTTTTGTAGTTGATGTAGAAGAAGGTATCACTCCAATGGATGATGCTGTTGCTAGATTATTGCGTAAAGTAACTAAGCCAGTGCTTCTTGCTGTGAATAAAGTGGATAACGCCATGCGTGAGAAAGACGCAGTGGAATTTTACAACCTTGGTTTAGGGGAGTATTATACTTTTGCAAGTATTTCAGGAAGTGGTACAGGAGATTTATTAGATGCTTTAATTAAAGCATTTCCTGAAAAACCTGAAGTGGAAGAAACTTCAGACTTGCCTCGTTTTGCAGTTGTGGGTCGTCCTAATGCTGGTAAATCAAGTTTTATCAATGCATTAATTGGTAAAGATCGTTATATAGTGACTGATATTGCGGGTACTACTCGTGATTCTATCGATACAAAATTTGACCGTTTTGGTTTTGAATTTAACTTAGTAGATACTGCGGGAATTCGTCGTAAAGCTAAGGTAAAGGAAGATTTAGAGTTTTACTCTGTGATGCGTTCAGTGCGTGCTATTGAGCATGCCGATATTTGTATCTTAATTATTGATGCAACTCGTGGATTTGAAGGTCAAGACCAAAGCATTTTTTGGTTGGCTGAAAAAAACCGTAAAGGAGTTGTAATATTAGTAAACAAATGGGATTTAGTCGAAAAAGAGACGATGTCTACTAGAGATTACGAAGAAAAAATTAGAGAAGAGTTAATGCCATTTACTGATGTGCCAATTCTTTTTGTATCTGCTTTGACAAAACAACGTTTGTTAAAAGCGCTTGAGGCTACAGTTAAAGTATACGAAAGTAGACAACAACGTATTGCAACTTCAAAATTCAACGAATACATGTTGAAAGTGATTGAAGCATATCCGCCACCAGCTACTAAAGGAAAGTACGTAAAAATTAAATATTGTATGCAGTTGCCAACACCTACACCTCAGTTTGTGTTTTTTGCGAACATGCCACAATATGTAAAAGAACCGTACAAACGTTACCTTGAAAATAAAATTAGAGACAACTGGGATTTCTCAGGAGTTCCAATTGATATCTATATTAGAGAGAAATAAAAATTAAAAAATCCCGATGAAAATCGGGATTTTTTTTGGTAAAATTGCTTCTTAAAACTTTGTACAAATGCTATTTGTAAAAAGTCAAATTGTCAGTTCGAGCGGAGTCGAGAACCACTAAAGCATATCTATTGCGCTAGATAAGATAAAAAGTAGGTTATGCTATAGTTTGCTATTATTTAGGTTTTTTGAGTTAAAAAAGTACATTCAATATAATATTTTAGTGCTATAAAATAAAAAAAGCTGCATTTTGCAGCTTTTTTTTTAGATTGTATTTTTACCAGCTTCCTCCGGAGCCTCCTCCAGAAAAACCACCGCCACCGAATCCGCCACCGAATCCGCCGCCGCCACCAAATCCTCCTCCAGAAGATCCACCACCAAAACCGCCTCCGCCACCACGGCCAAGACTGCTCAGTAGGATGACGTCTAGTAAACTAGGGCCTCCGCCACCGCGATTTCCAGAGTTTCCGCCTCCTCCTTTGTTTTTAGAAACCAGCATGAGTATAATTATAACAATGATAATTAAGGGTAATAGCGGGAAATCACTCCCCTTATTACTTTGTTTTCGTTCTCCTTTATATTTTCCTTTAAAAACGTCAAAAAGTGCATCTGTACCTTTGTCTAGACCATTGTAATAACTTCCTGCCCTAAATTCTGGCAGAATTATATTTCGAGTAATCTCACCACCTATACCAGCTGTTAAACGGTCTTCAAGACCGTAACCTGGAGATATCCATATTTTTTTTTCCTCTTTAGCTAATAAAATAAGTACGCCGTTATCGTCTTTTGCTGTTCCGCCTATTCCCCATTCATGACCCCATTTTGGAGTAAGGATGCCTATATCTTCTCCTTTCAAGCTTTCAATAGTAATCACAACAATTTGGGTAGTTGTTGTATCTGCGTACTTGATTAGCTTTTCTTCTAACTGTGCCTTTTCTGATGCGCTCAACACATTGGCATAATCATAAACGCTAGTTTGTACATCCGGCTTTTTCGGAATCGTAAATTGTGCAAACCCTAATTGTGTTATGAAAAGTCCAATAAGCAAGAGTAACGATAAGGCGGTATTCTTTTTTTGTAAAATCATATTATCCTTTAGATATTTCGTTTGATAGTTCATTCGTATCATCTTCAGACGATGGGAAATGTTGTTTAAGCTCCTCTCCAGCTCTTAAAATTCCGTCAATCAATCCTTGTTTAAAATTCCCGTTTTTGAAATGTGCAATCATAACGTCTTTTGTGCTGTCCCAGAATGTATTGGTTACAATATCATTGATTCCTTGATCTCCACAAATAACAAACGTTTTATCTGCTACGGCTAAGTAAATCAAGACGCCATTTTTTAACTGCGTTTGATCCATTTTTAACTCATTAAAAACTTCCAGCGCACGATCATAAGGATCAAGTTTTGTTGTTTTTTCTAGATGCACCCTGATTTCTCCAGAGGTATTTTTTTCGGCCACACAAATTGCATCAACAATTTCTTGTTCTTCTTCAGGTGTTAAAAAATCTTCTACTTTAGACATGAGTTACTTTTTATGTTATAATTAATTTAAAACAATAAACCATTAAGAAACAAGATTCATTATTTCTTAATAATCTAAATTTCTTAATGGTTTATTTTAAAATCCTTTTTAATGGAGTTGTTTTAGAATTTTACTTCTACAGGTTTATCAGCACCTTCAACAGCATTAAAATAAGCTTTTTCTTTAAATCCAAACATTCCTGCAAACATGCTATTTGGGAATGTTTTGATGTGAGTATTATAAGGTCTAACTGCTTCATTAAAACGAGTTCTAGAAGTCAATATTTGATTTTCGGTACTTGCTAATTCGTCTTGTAATTTCAAGAAGTTTTGATTTGCTTTTAGATCAGGATAACGCTCTACGCTTACTAATAAACGGGATAGAGAGCTACTAACACCACTTTGAGCTGAGTTGAATGCTTGTAATTGTTCAGGAGTAATGTTTGATGGGTCAATAGTTACTTGCGTAGCTTTGGCACGAGCCTCAATAACCGCTGTCAATGTGCTTTTTTCAAATTCAGCAGCTCCTTTTACGGTGTTTACTAAGTTTCCTATTAGGTCATTACGTCTTTGGTAAGCTGTTTGTACATCTCCCCAAGATTGTTCTACATTTTGGTTTAATTCTACAGCAGTATTGTTAATTCCTTTAATCCAGCTGTACATTCCAATAATAACTACGGCTACAATAATCCAAGGCAAAAATCTTTTCATGTTTATTTTTTTTAATGTTTAATATTTGGTTTTAAAATTATAATCTAAATCCACTTTTAAAGTTGATTCTTAATGTTTGTTAACTGTGTTCGTACTGTTTCTAATTTTCTGATAATTTCAAATTTATCCAGTGTTTTCTTCTGACCTTCTTTCAAGTGTGTTTTTGCTCCTTCAAGCGTAAAACCTCTTTCCTTAACTAAATGATATATCAGTTGCAGGTTGGTCACATCTTCTGGAGTAAACATTCTATTTCCTTTAGCATTTTTCTTAGGCTTTAGAATATCAAATTCACTATCCCAAAAACGAATCAGTGAGGCATTGACATCAAATGCCTTAGCAATTTCACCTATGCTATAATACCTCTTGTCTTTAGATAGTTCAATATGCATTTTTTATATTTTAATTTTTTTAAACTTTATTTTCAAATAAATAGTGCTACTACTAACTCATTCCTGAATACTAGTCTAAAGACTGATTCTCTTGATTGGCTTGTTGCGAAATGGCCACATATTCCACAGCTGATATATTTCCGTAATAAAAATTAAGAGGATTCACCACTTTTCCGTCTTTATGAACCTCGTAATGTAAATGCGGTCCCTCTGATCTTCCGGTGCTCCCTATGTACCCTATAACATCACCACGTTTAATTTTTTGACCAGCTCTACAATTGTATTTGCTTAAATGCGCATACAGTGTTTCGTATCCATAACCATGCCTAATTACAATGTGGTTTCCATAACCTGATGCCGTATTGTCCGCACGAGCAACAACTCCATCTCCAGTAGCATAAATAGGAGTGCCAGTATTGGCTGTAAAGTCCATTCCTTCATGCATTTTACGCGCTTTAGTAAACGGATCTGTACGGTATCCAAAACCAGATGCCATGCGTTTCAAATTTTCATTTTTCACTGGCTGAATGGCAGGAATGGCAGACAATAATTTGTTTTTTTCTTTCGCTAATTTTAAAATATAATCTAAAGATTTAGATTGAATCGCCAGCTCCTTAGATAACACATCCACTCTTTTTGTGGTATTTAAAACCAACTGCGAATTATCATAACCCTCTAATGCAGCGTAACGATTATTGTTACTATACCCTGATTTTCTGTCTTCCTCAGGAATAGCTGTAGTATTAAAATACGTTCGGTACAAATTATTATCGCGATCCTCAATAGCGGTAATCACATTGTCTAGCTGGTCCATTTTTTTATTCAAAACGGCATAATTCAGTTTCAAATTTTCAATTTCACGCGCCTGAATCAAATCTTTTGGTGTTTTAAAGTACGGAGTGTTCAATAAAACCACAAAACTAATAAAACCAAAAAGCACTGAAGCCAGTAAAAACAAGGCTATGAAACCAAATTTCCTTCTTTTCTTAGTTTTAATTTTCCGATATGCTAGATTTTCAGAATCGTAATAATATTTTACTTTCGCCATATTTTAAAATACCCTATTTTTGCACCTTATAAAAAGGTTAGAACAACAAATTTAAGAAATGTTTCATTTGTTATCGCCTTTTTTTAGTAATAAATATATTAATGTGCCTATTCCAGCTATTCGTTTCAAGTTCTCGTCTTGAAATCATTTTTTCTACTGCGCTGGCAGGAGCTTCCTCCGGTCGCTCTGCCACCACAAGAAAAAAATAGATTTCAAAACTTCAAAGCTTTTCACTGCTATCTGGGGCAAGGTATGAGTGTACAAAGATTAAATAATGAAAAAAATTAAATGGATCAAACCACTAAAATTTTTAAATTATTCAATCTTTAAATTTTTAAATCAAAATAATGAAATCACAAGACGTACGTAAACAATTTCTAGATTTTTTTCAAAGCAAAGGACATTTAATTGTTCCCTCTGCACCAATTGTTCTTAAAGATGATCCAACCTTGATGTTCAATAACTCAGGGATGGCCCAATTCAAAGAATATTTTCTAGGGAATGCCACGCCAAAAAGCAATAGAATTGCCGATACGCAAAAATGTCTTCGTGTTTCAGGAAAACATAATGATCTAGAAGATGTAGGTTTTGATACCTACCACCACACCATGTTTGAAATGTTAGGGAACTGGTCTTTTGGTGATTATTTCAAAAAAGAAGCGTTGCCGTTCGCATGGGAATTCTTAACCGAAGTATTGAAACTAGACAAAGACCGTTTGTATGTTTCTGTTTTTGAAGGAAATGAAGAAGAGAACGTTCCTTTTGACCAAGAAGCATTTGATATCTGGAAACAATTTGTTCCCGAAGACCATATTATCCTTGGAAACAAAAAAGACAATTTCTGGGAAATGGGAGATCAAGGACCATGCGGACCTTGTTCTGAAATTCATATCGATTTACGTACCAATGAAGAAAGAGCTGCAGTAAGTGGAGCAAGTTTGGTAAATGCAGATCATCCTCAAGTAGTGGAGATTTGGAACAACGTATTTATGGAATTCAACCGTAAAGCCGATGGTTCTCTTGAAAAATTACCAGCACAACACGTAGATACTGGAATGGGATTTGAGCGCTTGTGTATGGCAATTCAAAACGTAACTTCAAATTACGACACCGATGTTTTTACACCGCTTATCGCTAAAGTTGAAGAGATTACAGGATTAAAATATACTTCTAACGAGATTAAGAACATTTCGGAGGAGCAAGATAAAACCAATATCGCAATTCGTGTCATTGTAGATCACGTACGTGCGGTGGCTTTTGCTATTGCCGATGGTCAATTGCCATCTAATACAGGTGCGGGTTATGTGATTCGTCGTATATTGCGTCGTGCTATTCGTTACGGATTCACATTTTTAGATACTAAAGAACCTTTTATTTATAAGTTGGTTGCTGTTCTAGCAGATCAAATGGGCGAATTTTTCCCAGAAATAAAATCGCAACAAAACTTAGTGACTAATGTAATTCGGGAGGAAGAAGCTTCTTTCTTAAGAACATTAGATCAAGGATTGCAATTGCTTGAAAATGTAATTAGCGAAACAAAAGGTAAAGAAGTAGCCGGAGCGAAAGCTTTTGAGCTTTATGATACTTTTGGTTTTCCAAAAGATTTAACAGCCTTGATTTTAAGAGAAAGAGGATTAGCGTTAGACGAGGCTGGATTTGATGTAGCAATGCAAGAACAAAAAGCACGTTCTCGCGCAGCATCTGAAGTTTCAACTGAAGATTGGTCTGTATTAGTTCCTGGAAACGTAGAAACATTTGTAGGGTACGATAAAACCGAAGCGGATGTAAAAATCACTCGTATTAGAAAAGTAGATTCTAAGAAAGATGGTGTTTTGTACCAAATCGTTGTTGATAAGAGTCCGTTTTATCCAGAGGGAGGAGGGCAAGTAGGAGACAAAGGAACATTGGTTTCGGCAAATGAGACCATCCAAATTATAGACACTAAAAAAGAGAATAACTTAATATTGTTACTAGCGAAGCAGTTACCTGAAAATGTAAATGCAAGTTTTGTAGCAAAAGTAAATACTGATTTAAGAGCAGCATCTGCTAAGAATCACTCGGCAACACACTTGATGCATTTGGCTTTACGTACCGTTTTAGGAACGCACGTAGAGCAAAAAGGGTCATTGGTAACGCCAAATAACCTGCGTTTTGACTTTTCGCATTTTGCTAAAGTAACTGATGAAGAATTAAAGCAAGTCGAAGATTTTGTTAATGCAAGAATTCAGGAACAATTGCCGTTAATTGAGCGCAGAGACATTCCTTTCGCGCAAGCGGTAGCAGAAGGTGCTATGGCTTTATTTGGTGAGAAATATGGAGATTCTGTTCGTGCAATAAAATTTGGCGACAGCATGGAATTGTGCGGAGGAATCCACGTAAACAATACCGCTGAAATTTGGTCTTTCAAGATTGTATCTGAAGGAGCAGTTGCAGCAGGAATTCGTCGTATTGAAGCGATAACTTCTGATGCGGTGAAGAAGTTTTATGCTACGCAAGAAGAATTGTTAAGCGAAATTAAAATTTCTCTTAAAAACCCACAAGACGCTTTAAAAGCAGTAGTGGCGCTACAAGACGATAACGCAAAATTGAAAAAACAATTAGAAAGCTTGTTGAAAGACAAGGCTAAAAACATGAAAGGCGACTTGGCTAAAGAAATCCAAGAAATCAACGGAATTCAGTTCTTGGCAAAACAAGTAGACTTAAATCCTGAAGGAGCTAAAGATTTGGCTTACGAATTAGGAACATTAGGAAATAACATGTTTTTAGTTTTGGCTACAGCCGAAGAAGGAAAACCAATGTTGAGCTGTTATATTTCAAAAGAATTAGTGGCAGATAAAAATCTAAACGCGGGACTTGTTGTGCGTGAATTAGGTAAATTCATTCAAGGTGGAGGAGGTGGGCAACCATTCTTTGCAACTGCTGGTGGAAAAAAAGCAGAGGGAATTCCAGAGGCATTGGTGAAAGCAAAAGATTTTTTGAAATAAAATAAAATCTTTTAGCGTCAATAACGGTCTTTTTTATTTTGTAGTTTCGCAATACAAATAGGACTATTGGTAAGTATAAGTATGAAAAAAGGGAGCTGTAGGTTTGGATATTTAATCGTTTTTTTAGTTGCCCTTATTTCCTGTTCAGGAGATAAGGAACAGGGTGGTAAACTGGTAAAGAGATTGGTTGAAACAGCAGAAAACGGAAAAGAAGAACCGACTCTTTTTACTTATCAGGACAATAAAATAGAAAGTATAGATGAGGTAAATTTTAAAACAACTTTTACCTACACTGACGATTTAATTAAAAAAAAGACCATTTTAAATAAAGCTTCTCAGTTGATAGAAACCGTTTATTATCGCTATGAAAATGAGCAATTAATTGAGGCTAAGTCTGCTAGTTATATCGTTAGCTATATTCACGGGAATGACGGCGTAGTGGCTTATGAAAAGTATCGAATAGGTACTGATTTAAAAGAAACTAAAGAATATCATGGACAGTTGTTTTTTAAGGCCGCCAACTTGGTAAAAGATATCCGGATTTCAGAACTGTCGGTTATGGGGGTTGTAGAAACTAAAACGTATGAATTTCAGTATGATACTAAAAATAATCCCTTTGCAGCGATAGTAAATTACAGTAAGTTATTAGATAACAATGAAAGGGCATCAAAAAATAATGTGATTATAACGACTATAGCTGATGAAAGTAAAGATGGAGATCAAATAGTGTCTTCGGCTTTGTTGTATATCAATAGTTATAAATACGATAATGAAAATTATCCTACTGAGCAAAATACAGACGATGTTGTTCCAAATAATGGAAAATCGGGTTCTTTAAAGACCGTATTTTTCTACTAGTAAAAAAAAATATGCAATTCAGAACCCAAATACCCATTTCTAAGAGTTATAATCCTATTGATTATGACGCAAAGATGGTGTCTTTGGGTTCTTGCTTTGCCGAAAATATGTCGGCTAAATTAGACTACTTTAAGTTTCAAAATACATGTAATCCGTTTGGAATTATATTTAACCCAGTTTCGATAGAGAAATTAGTGGATAGGGCAGTTAATAAAATATATTTTACTGAGAAAGATATTTTCTTCCACAGCAATATGTGGCATTGTTTCGAGATACATTCGGAACTTTCAAATCCTGATAAAGCTGCTTTTTTAATTTCGTTAAACAGATTAATTGATTTTACTAACCAGTATTTACAAGAAGCATCACACATCATTATTACTTACGGGACTTCGTGGGTGTATCGCTCCAATGAAAACCAAGAAATAGTTGCAAATTGTCACAAAATACCGCAAAAAGAATTTAGTAAAGAGGTACTTTCAATACAAACAATTCAGGAAAGTATTGCAAATACCATACAGCTAGTACAATCTATTAATCCGGCAATTCAATTTATTTTCACAGTTTCACCAGTACGCCATATCAAAGATGGTTTTGTCGAAAATCAGTTGAGCAAGTCACATTTAATAAGTGCACTACACGCTACTTTTGACTTTCGACTTTCGTCAAACATGAGTTATTTTCCTAGTTATGAAATCATGATGGATGAACTTCGTGATTATCGCTTTTATAATGCAGACATGTTGCATCCCAATCAAGTAGCTATTGATTATATTTGGGAGCGATTTGGAGCAACAACTATTGCTGAGGCTGCTCATGAAACGATGGAATCGGTAGCAACAATTCAGAAATCATTGCAACACCGACCTTTCAATCCAGCATCGGAAAGTCATCAAAAATTTGAAGCCAACTTAAAAGTTAAAATAGCTAAAGTGGTTTCACAATATTCATTTATGAAATTTTAATTATGTTAAAGCGATTTTTTATTTTTATAGGTTTGATAGGAACAGTATTCTTGCTGTTCAAATTTTGTGATTTCAAGAAAGCAGACGATGCTACAACTATAGACAGCGCTGGCTTGATTCAGCAGCAAATCCTGAACGTAGGAAAGCTTATTGTAACCGAAGGACATTTCTCTGAAGTAATTACCTATAAAAATCAAGAGAAATACTTGATGGGGATGGTGAGTTTTGACAAAAAAGCCTTAGTAGTTGTCAATGCTGATGTAACGGTAGCTTACGATTTACATAAAATGAAATACGATATTGATGAAGCGAATAAAACAATTTCGATCGTTTATATTCCAAAAGAAGAAATAAAAATCAATCCAGATATTAAATTCTACGATGTAGAACAAAGCAAGTTGAATCCATTTACGGGTGATGATTACAACAAAATCAACAAATCAGTAAAAGCGAATCTAGCGAAGAAGATTGAAGGGTCTACTTTAAAATCCAATGCTCAAAATCGCTTAATAAGTGAATTGTCACAATTATTAATTACGACCAAAAATTTAGGTTGGACGTTAAAATATGAAGGGAA
Organism: Flavobacterium gelidicaeli; assembly: GCF_013294005.1. GTDB lineage: Bacteria > Bacteroidota > Bacteroidia > Flavobacteriales > Flavobacteriaceae > Flavobacterium. The sequence goes on along the minus strand of NZ_JABSNK010000001.1, from coordinate 67,303 downwards.
AGTTATTGCAAATGATAAAGAGCTAGATCAACAAATTAAGTTGTAAATAGTTTAACGCTATATGAACTGTTTTTTATTTTCTTAGGATATTTTTAAAATTAAAAACCGCAAATTGGCTAAACTATTTAGCAAATTTGCGGTTTTTATATTTATTCAATTCACATCAATTAGCGAATCAATCGGTCTTATTATGCGTTGGCTTTTTCAAAAATTAAATCTAGTCCACCACAAATTAAATGCGCTACTTCGGGTCTTTTTAGTTTTTGTGTTTCGAGATAAGCAACAACTTCTTCCATTAAAAACATATCGTTGCGTTCCTGTAGCAGTTCGGCGATTTCTACAGAAAGCAACCAATCTTTTGGATGGTTTTGTTGCAGATCTCCAAAAATCACAACCAAGGAAGATGTGGTGTCTTTACTCTCTCTAATCATTCGAACAGATTGATACAAAACCTCCAGATCATCACGTTCTGCGCTTTGTTGTGCTTTTATTGTCGTGCTAGAAGGCATGTGTGTAATCAAGTCAAAACTATTCACATCAGCGGGTCCAGAGAAAGCCGAAACTACTTTTTTACCCACAGCCATGTCATAAACGCCCCATTCCGGTTGGAACAAAATCGTTTCTCCATGGGTAACGGTACAATTTTTAAAACGAATCAAGATAATTTCACCCTGTAAGTTTCTAGAACCCGTTACGATTTCGCCCTCAACAACAACTCCTCCTTCAAACTCTAATCTTACCGTTTTAGATTCAAGTATATCATAAGCAAGCAAGTCTTTCGGACTCATGTCTTCTATAGCTAAGTTGATGCCTTTTAGTTTCCCAATCGGACTACCAAAACCTTCAGGATGCGTCAAAGTTCCGTGCCCTACCAATTCTTTTTCGCGTGAAGCGAGCGCTGTTTTTCCGGTCGATTGTATGTAAATTGGTTTGCCTTCATGTGCAATCACATTGGTGAAAACACCCGAAATTTGCAATCCAGTACTCAATTCAATCGTTCCAAGAGCAGCTGAATTAATCAATTTCTCAATTCCAGACAAACCACCAGTGCGCAAAGCCATTTTATTAGCAAATTCCTCTAAAACCAAATTCAAATAAGCAAAAGTAGGAGTTACATACAGTTGTGGCTGTAGTTTTGTAATATCAAAACTTTGGTAAGCCGCCGATATATCGTAAGGTATTTTTCTTACTTCTTGCGTCATGCAGTGCGCACTTTCTCCTATAGATGAAAGTAATCCAGCACCATAAATTTTAGGATCTTCAACCGTACCAATCAAACCGTATTCCACGGTCCACCAGTGCAGGTTACGTATTTGAGCCATTTCAGATAATTCTCCCATATTGTTTTGCAAGTCCTCCACTGCTTTTTCAGCAGCGTCAATCGTCGCTTGTGGCGTTCCTTCGGCCTCTTTTACAATCGATAAAAGTCGAATTGCCTCGTACATCTCGTAATCCTTGCTTGACGAAATCGCCTTGCAACCTATCTCTCCAAAACGGCGAAGATATTCCGCATATTCAGGATTGGCAATAATAGGCGCGTGCCCAGCACCCTCGTGAATAATATCGGGAGCAGGCGTGTATTCTATATGTTCGAGTTGACGAATATCTGATGCAATCACTAAAACGTTATACGCCTGAAACTCCATGAATGCATTAGGCGGAATAAAGCCATCCACAGCAACAGCAGCCCAACCTATTTCGGTCAAAATGCGGTTCATACCATACATACTGGGGATATTATCAATCTGAATTCCGGTTTTTTTCAAGCCCTCTAAATACGAACTATGTGCTACTCGCGAAAGATAATCTACATTTTTACGCATTACATAGCGCCAAACTGCCTGATTAATAGGCGTGTAATCGCTATAATCTTGAGCTTTAATAAATTGCTTTAAATGTTTGGGTAATCGGTCTAATAAGGGATTACTTTCAATAGTTGCATTCATATCTAAAACGTTGTAGTGGTGAGCTACAAAAGTACGAATTATAGAAGCTATTTCCCGCTTTTCATTACAAGTTTTTATTGAGCCGTTTGTTTTTCTAAAGTTTCTAAAAGAGCTTCCTGCGGTCGCTTTTTATAAACTAGAAAAACCAAAAAACGGCTTGCATAAAAAGCTTTTCATTGCAATCGCGGCTAGGGAGTGGTGGTAAAAGGTAGGATTAGATAATTATACACTCAAAGTAATTGCAAGTAATTGCCAATGATGAAGCAAAGCAATCAAGCTAAAAATTTACAATAAATAAACTATTGGAACCGAAATGCTGAGTGAGATTGCTTCTTTCGTCGCAATGACAAAGTGAAAAAAAATCCGCAACAAAACGGTTGCGGATCTCTAATGTTATTTATAAAGGTAAATTACTCTATTTCAAAAAGCAATACTTGCGTTTTTTGTTTGTCAGAGAAATTGTTATCAGTCACAAAAAGTAATGACTGCTTGCCATTGGCTAATTTAGGACCAAAAGTAATTCCTTCTATATTGTCTGTAAAAATTCCTAAATCGTCCATATTCAAAATTAATTTTTTAGGAGCGACAGTGAATTCTTGATTTTGTAATGAATCTATGTTTTTTATATCAGTCGCTTTCGATAAATCGCATAAATACAATTTTATGGTGCACGCTTGTTTTCCTACGGAATACGAACGCTCTAAAACGAATAAATGATTGTCATCATAAAATTGAATCGACGATATTCCGTTTACGGCAAAGCCAGTGTGTGGGTTGGGTTCATGAGCAATAGGGTCTAAAAGGTAGGCGTATTGGGCGGTGTTTTTTCGTGATTTAGCATCAAATTTAAAGATACGGATTAAGCCACCTTTAGTTGTTGTTGCTTCAGTGTCGTCTTCGTATAAAGGTTCTTCAACGTTAGTGTAAACAACACTGTAATCTTTGTTGAAAGTAATTCCCTCAAGCACCCCATTGCTACGTGGCCCTTTTTCCTCTTTTTGCATGTTGAGGTTACTGGGTAATTCAAATGCGTTACTGTAATCTCCGTTTAGTTTTGCATACTGCAAAGACGGATTTTGAACAACCGCAAAATCTTTGGCAATTACTCTAGCGCCTTCACTACTCCAAACTACTGATTTTGTTTTTGGGTTATAACGCATCTCTTCAGGATCTATAGAGCTATCAGGATATTTTTCCCAGTTTGCGTATTTTTGACCAGCCTCATTTTTTAAAGAAACTACATTTTGAAAAGCAATATGGTTTAAGGTGTCTGCAGTCAATTGAATTTTGGCGGTATAGAAACGCGCATCATTATAAACGGATCGATCATCGCAAATAAAATAATATAAATCATTTTTAGCATCATAATCTACACTTGACAATCCGCCTACAACGGTATTTTTGAATTCTTGATTAAAAGGCACTTCAATTGTGTTGATGTATCTTAATGTTGGATTTTGGTTTGCTGTCGTTGCAGGTTTAATGCTAGAACAAGAGATGATCGCGAAAGCTAAAAAAGCAAGGAGTAATTTACGCATGAGGTATTGTTTTTAGTTTAAAGACTAGTTATTTTTGGCTGCGTCTCTAAAATAGTTGATTTTATAATTAAACATTTCGGCCATGTTTTTAGCACGTAATTTAGCTTCATCGGCAATTGGCCCTTCAAATAAAGTATCTACTGTAGCTACAAAAATTTTCATCCATCGGTCAAAATGTTCTTTGTCTACGGGTAAATGTTTGTGTGGTGGAAAAGGGCTGCCAGAATAAGAATGGACTTCCAATAAAATAGTTTGCCAAAAATGGTACATTTTTTCTAAATGCTCTGGCCAGCGGTTGCCTATTTTGTTATTAAATATAGGGCCTATAAAGTCGTCTTTTTGAACTTTGTCATAAAAAGTATCAACTAATAATTTAATATCATCGAGTGTGGATATATCTGCTTGTGTTATCATAATTGGGTATAAAAAAAGCCTACGCAAAGGTAGGCCATTTCTAGTAAAAAGTCTTGTTTTTTTATTGTTTTGGAGGAAACTGTGCTAGAATTTTAGCAACAAATTCGTTGATTACTTGCTCTTTTCTATCACGATTTTCGGTTAAATATCCTACGCCTTCACCTTCCCAAATTAATTCTTTTTTCTTGGCATCAATCAGGTCGATGTATAAGGTTCCTTCTGTCGATGAGCTTACGTAATTGCGTCCGCCCCACATGTAAGGATTCCAACCAAATCCCCAACCATAACCAAATCCAGCATTGAACTGGTTCACTTCTAGCTTTTCTCTTTCTTTAGTCATAATGTTGATTAAAAGATCTGGATTCTCACTTTTTGTCATTCCCATTTTGCCCAATTCATTATCGATGGCACGCAGAATTCGTTTTTTATCAAATTCAGATATTTGTACTTTATCTATGCCGTTTTTATGAAAGGCATAGGTTTTGTATTGCGTAAAATCGGCATTTTTATCATAATCGGCATTCACTCTCACAGAGCTACAGGCACCTAATATGAAAAGGAAAAGTACGGGAAGAAGTTTAATTGCTTTCATAGTGTGATTATTTTATAATTAGGAGGTATTAAAGATACTTTTAATGTTTAAAAATCTAATAAACTATCTTCAACTATATTAGGGATGGTCACTTTTAATAAAGGTTGCGTTTCCATCGCTCTTTTTATTGCAAAAATAGCGCCTTCGTTACGAGCCCAACTTCTTCTAGAGATTCCGTTATTGACATCCCAGAAAAGCATTGAGGCTAAGCGTCTTGAAGCTTCTTTAGAACCATCAAGAACCATACCAAAGCCACCGTTAATTACCTCTCCCCAGCCAACACCTCCACCATTATGAATAGAAACCCAAGTTGCACCGCGAAAACTATCGCCTATTACGTTTTGTATTGCCATATCAGCCGTGAAACGGGATCCATCGTAAATATTTGAAGTTTCTCTGTAGGGTGAATCCGTTCCAGATACATCGTGATGATCACGACCTAATACCACAGTTCCAATTGATCCTTTGGCTATAGCCTGATTAAAAGCTTCGGCAATTTTCACACGACCTTCCGCATCGGCATATAATATTCTGGCTTGCGAACCTACTACTAATTTATTGGCCTGCGCCCCCTTGATCCAAGTGATGTTATCCTGCATTTGTTGCTGAATTTCAATAGGAGCTGTTTTTGCCATTTCTTCAAGAACAGCGCATGCAATGTCATCTGTTTTTTGTAAATCTTCGGGTTTCCCTGAAGCGCAAACCCATCTAAACGGACCAAATCCATAATCAAAACACATAGGTCCCATGATGTCTTGTACATAACTAGGGTATTTAAAATCAATGTTATTTTCGGCCATAATTGCTGCACCTGCGCGGGAAGCTTCTAGTAAAAAAGCATTTCCGTAATCAAAGAAATAAGTTCCTTTGGCGGTGTGTTTATTGATAGCCTCTGTATGACGGCGTAATGTTTCTTGTACTTTTTGTTTGAATAATTCGGGATTTTCAGTCATTAGTTTATTCGATTCTTCAAATGAAATTCCGACAGGGTAATAGCCTCCCGCCCAAGGATTATGAAGCGAAGTTTGGTCACTACCAAGGTCAATAGAAATGTTTTCTTGATCGAATTTTTCCCATACATCAACTACATTTCCTAAATAAGCTAATGAGACTACCTCATTATTGGCTTTCGCCAAAGCGACTCTGCTCACCAGTTGGTCTAAGTCTTCAAAGACTTCGTTAATCCAACCTTGACTGTGGCGAATGTGGGTGATTTTTGGGTTTACTTCGGCACAAACAGTGATGCAACCGGCAATATTACCCGCTTTGGGTTGTGCGCCGCTCATTCCTCCTAATCCTGAAGTAACAAATAAACCTCCTTCGGGGGATTTTTTTATTTTTCTAAACCCATTCAAAACAGTAATGGTTGTTCCATGAACAATTCCTTGTGGACCTATGTACATATAACTTCCTGCCGTCATTTGACCATATTGAGATACGCCAAGCGCATTCATCTTTTCATAATCATCAGGTTGGGAGTAGTTAGGGATTACCATTCCGTTTGTGACCACAACTCTTGGCGCTTCTTTGTGCGAAGGGAACAAGCCCATAGGGTGTCCAGAGTAAATGGTTAGGGTTTGGTCTTCGGTCATTTCAGACAAATACTGCATGGTCAATAAATATTGAGCCCAGTTTTGAAATACAGCTCCATTACCACCGTAAGTAATTAATTCATGCGGATGTTGCGCCACTGCATAATCCAGATTGTTCTGAATCATTAACATAATCGCTTTTGCTTGTTCGCATTTCCCAGGATATTCTGCTATGGGACGCGCACGCATTTCGTAATCAGGGCGCAGGCGGTACATGTATATACGGCCGTAAGTGGCTAGTTCATCTTTAAATTCTGGAATTAATTCGGTATGATGTTTTGCATCAAAATAGCGTAAGGCATTGCGAAGCGCTAGTTTTTTTTCATCTGTAGATAAAATATCTTTTCGTTTAGGCGCGTGATTAATGTTGCCCTCAAACGGTTTTGGTTGCGGTAAAGTAGTTGGAATTCCTTGTTGGATTTGTTCTTTAAAAGTCATCTTAAAATGTTTATTCGTTAAATAGGTGAACTGTTTGTTACTAATATGCGTACAAATCACTAAGGATAACGAATATCCGACCGATGATAGGATTTGAAGATGGTAATCCTAAATTTCTGAGCGCAAATATCCATTTTATTATGTTTAATTTTTTAAATTGATAAGTTGATTGTAGCAATCATCTTATTTTTTAATTGCTCCTGTTTTTTTGTCGTAGCCATACGGGCAATGACGACAGCCACTTTTACAGCAATAGCCTCTTTTTAAGTGGTGTTTTTCGGTGAAGCATTTATAACCTTCTGGGGTATAATAAAAATCTTCTCCTTCAATTAATTTATTTTGATTCTCAGGTTCTTGCATTCTTGTAACGGTATGATTTTTAGTATTTAAAACTTGTCCTTCTATAAAAGTCAATTGTAGCAATGATAATTAAGAAAAATCAGTTGTGTGATTACAAATTTATGCTTTTTAAAGCGATAGTGCCTTTTACTTATTAAATATTTAATATTGTGTATTGAATTGATTTTTTTATTATCTTTAATCATTATTGAAATGATTTAGATGTTGTTAGTATTTACAAAGTTTTTAATCCCAAAAGGATTTCGCGGTTTAACAATTTACCCCTTTGTATTTATAAGACATAAATCAGATAAGAAGAATGCAATTTTTATAAACCATGAAAAAATTCATTTGAGACAACAATTAGAAATGCTAATAATCCCTTTTTTTATTTGGTACTTCTTAGAATTTGTTTTCAGATTATTACAATATAAAAATTTTGATCGCGCCTACTTGAATATTAGTTTTGAAAGAGAAGCTTATACTAAAGAAAGCGATCTTAGTTATTTGAATAAAAAGCCTTTTTTTAGCTTTTTAAATTTTATTTTGGTGAAAACCAAAAAGTAAAAAGTCTCCCCATTTTGTGATTTCTTAAGTAGAAATCTTTTTTTTTGCAAACCTACCTTGTTGATTTATTGAGAATTAACTCAGTCTTCTATTTATTAAATACGAATATTCTTATATGTTAGATTTTAAAATCTTTATATATAGATATTATTGTAAGAAAAAAAGCTAATTAAATCAGTAAACGTGTAGTTTGTCGATATTATAGGTGTTTTATCGGTTATTTTTTAATTCTGAATTGTTATTAATTGTAGTTTTGTAAAACAAATTATCTAAAAAGAACGATTGTTCCTTCTGTTAAGAAAATCATTAGTTCTCCATAATAAGAATGTATTATTAACTAAATTTTTTACGCTTATGAAAACAAATATACCTACCCAAATTTGCCTAGCCTTAGGGTTTTTATTTACAGTTTCTACTGTGAAATCGCAAATGTTTGTGAGTCCTAATAGTAGTGTTTATGTAAGTAATGAAGTTGTTTATATAAAAAGTGGTTTAGAATTAAATGGAGGAACTAGTAATTTTTATTTAAGAAATGATGGGCAATTACTACAAGGATCAGCTGTAGCAAGTACCAATAAAGGATTAGGTAATTTGTCAGTTTATCAAGAAGGAAGTACTAATAACTTTCAATATAACTATTGGTGTTCTCCAGTAGGAGGGAATGATGTTGTTGCTGGAAATTCAAATTTTGGAATTACTCAATTGAATGATGTTACTACAAATACAACTAGTACGGCAGCGACAATTTTACCGTCAAATAATTATGACGGTACAGCATCTCCACTTGGGATAGCTCCTTATTGGATTTGGAAATTACCTTCATTAGCAGCTTCGAACTGGGTTTATGTAGGTTCAGGAAGTACACTAGCGGCTGGAGAAGGATTTACAATGAAAGGAACTTCAGGGACAAATACAAATATGGTGAACTCTGTACAAAATAACCCAGGAGGTAAGCAACGTTATGACTTTAAAGGCAAACCTAATGATGGTACAATTGCAATTCCGGTTTTAGCAGGTAAATTAGTATTAACTGGGAATCCTTATCCATCAGCAATTGATTTGTCTGCTTTTTTATTGGCAGCAACAAATACTAGTGGGATAGCTTATTTCTGGGAACAAGACAAGACAAATAATACGCACTATATAGCAAGTTATAAAGGAGGGTATGGAACCTATTCTCCTATGGGAGGTTCTGGTAATGGAGTATATAGTCCAGCTACATATTACACCTACGATGGTTCTGGAAATCAAGTAGCAGCTGCAGGAACTGGAGCTTCTTATAAAAGACGCTTTTCGCCAATCGGGCAAGGTTTTATGATTGCGGGAACGGCGAATGGGAATGTAGAAATGAAAAACAGTTTTCGCGTTTTTGTTAAAGAAGGCTCAACAAATTTATCTGAGTTTGAAAGAAAAGAAAATACCTCAAAAACTACAAAAGATACGGGGTATTATGAAGCTATTGCTTCGGTTTCAGGTTTTGATTATACTACAATTAGTACAGCTCCTACGCCACAAATTAGATTAAATGCGGTGCTAAATAGTCAAGGCGTTCGCCAAATTGTTGTGGCTTTTGCTGAGAATGCAACTGATGGATTAGATCACGCAATGGATGCCGCTTCAACGGGAGTTGATGCTAAAGCAGATGCTTATTTTGTTGTTGAAGATAGATCAGTTGTGATTAATGCAATGCAAATGGATATTGATAAAAAAATTCCGCTAGGGTTTACAAATAATGCAGAAGCTAATTATAAAATTATGGTTAACGAAATCATTAATTTAGATGCCGTAGATAATGTGTTTTTACATGATAAAATCACTAACGAATATTTTGATATTAAAAACAATTTTCATGAAATGACATTGCCTGAAGGGGTTAATAATACACAGTTTGAAATTACATTTAAAAATGGTAGTACTTTAGGAGTTGATGACGTTACTAAAGAAAATTTAATAATGTATCAGGATAATAACGCTAAAAACTTAAAAATAAGCAATCCACTTCAAAAAGAATTAGTTTCATGTAGTATATATGATATAGTTGGAAAACTTATTTTTAGCAAAGCTAAATTAGGATCGGATTCAAATTATAACTTTTCAACTTCGGGATTAAGTGACGGAATTTACATCGTTAAATTGATAACAGATGATAAAGTAGATATAGGTCAAAAAATTATTATTAGAAATTAAATTAAAAAATAACTTATTCAAAATGCAATCCTTAAACCGATTGCATTTTTTTTGTCTATAAGTTTTTACCTTTGTAAAAAAAAAGTTGAATCAGCTAATTACTTTCCATCTTCCCTCTTCTGTTTCTGTTACTGTCAAACGCGACGATTTGATACATCCGTTTGTTTCGGGAAATAAATTCAGGAAACTTAAGTACAATTTGCTTGAAGCAAAAAAAGAAAATAAGCAAACGCTATTGACTTTTGGAGGAGCTTTTTCGAACCATATTGCAGCAGTCGCTTATGCAGCAAAAGAGAATGGTTTGCAAAGTATTGGAATCATTAGAGGAGATGAACTTCGCGATAAAATCATTCAAAACCCTACTTTGCAATTTGCTCAAGATTGTGGCATGCAACTTGAATTTATAACTAGAGAGGCGTATCGAGAAAAAAACGAGCCAACTTTTATAGTGGAACTACAAAAACAATTTGGAGATTTTTACCTAGTGCCTGAAGGAGGTACAAACGACTTAGCTATTAAAGGTTGTGAGGAAATTTTAACTAACGAAGACGCTGCGTTTGATTATATCTGTTGTGCTGTGGGAACTGGTGGTACGATATCAGGACTTATAAATAGTGCCTTGCCTCATCAAAAAGTTTTAGGTTTTCCTGCTTTAAAAGGGGACTTTTTACAAGATGAAATTCGTATTTTTGTCCAGAATCAAAATTGGGAGCTAATAACCGACTATCATTTTGGCGGTTACGGAAAAGTGAATGAAGTCTTAATTGCTTTTATAAATGATTTTTTTAAGGAAACGAAAATTCCTTTAGATCCTATTTATACTGGAAAGCTATTTTTTGGCGTTATGAATATGATCGAAAATAACTATTTTCCGCCTCAGTCAAAAATAATGTTAATTCATACAGGAGGACTTCAGGGGATTCAAGGAATGAATAATAAATTAAGAAACAAACATTTACCAATAATAGATAGCCATGTTTAAAAAAATATTTTTTGTTTTAGTATTAGTGTGTTTAGTAAGTTGTAATGCTACAAAAACACCTATTAGAACCACCAAATCGGCGCCATCAAGTGTTAGGAAACCAGTGGTAAGAAACGTGAGAACAAGGACTGATGTAAAGGCAACGAGACCAGCGGTTGCGCAAAGGTCAACAACGAGAAATAATCAAAATGAAGTGATTGAATCGACTTCAAGAACCGTAGTTTCTAATGATGTTATAGGTGATTATATTTATTTGTACAAAAATATAGCCATGAATAATATGAAGGTTTATGGAATTCCTGCTAGTATTATTCTTGCGCAAGGTATTTTAGAATCAGGAGCGGGTAGAGGTGACTTAGCGCAAACTGCAAATAATCATTTTGGAATTAAATGCCATGCAGGATGGACAGGCGAAAGTGTACGTCATGATGATGATGCGAGTCAAGAATGTTTTAGAAAATATGATGATCCAGGAGAATCGTTTAAAGATCATGCCCTATTTTTAACTGGAAGAGGCCGTTACTCTACATTATTTGAACTTGATAAAGACGACTATAAGGCATGGGCTAAGGGGTTAAGAAAAGCAGGCTATGCTACTGATCCTAGGTATCCTGAAAAGTTGATAACCTATATTGAACGTTATGATTTAGGGCAATATGATGCCTTAGTATTAGGAAATAAATTTGTTCCTACAGAAAACAGAACTGTTGTAAGGACAGTAAGTAATGCTTTAGCTTACGATCCTAATAGAACGTATCATGAAGTGTTAAAAGGAGATACGTTATACTCTATATCAAAAAAATACAATGTTCAAGTTAATGATTTAAAACTAAAAAATAATCTCTCAGAAAACACGATTTCTATTGGTCAAAAACTAATTGTAAATTAATTTTTTACTCACGATCTATAATTTTACTATAATAAATACTAATTATAATGCTATATAAAAGAAGTAGTCAGCTTTTTGCTGAAGCAGAAAAAGTAATACCAGGCGGAGTTAACTCGCCTGTAAGAGCTTTTAAAGCAGTAGGAGGAACCCCTATTTTTGTAGAACGCGCAAAAGGAGCTTACCTGTATGATGTTGATGGAAATCGTTTAATTGATTATATTAATTCATGGGGTCCTATGATTTTAGGTCATGCATTTGAACCCGTTGTGCAAGCAGTTATTGAGAAAGCAAAACTGGGAACTTCATTTGGAATGCCAACAGAATTAGAGACTCAAATCGCTGCATTGGCTGTAGATATGGTTCCAAATATAGATAAAATACGTTTTGTGAATTCAGGAACTGAAGCTTGTATGAGTGCCGTACGTTTGGCTCGTGGATTTACTAAAAGAGACAAGATAATAAAATTTGCAGGCTGTTATCACGGCCATTCTGATTCTTTTTTAATTCAGGCAGGAAGTGGAGCAGTAACTTTTGGTTCTCCTAATAGTCCAGGGGTGACTGAAGGAACGGCTAAAGATACTTTACTAGCTACCTATAACGATTTAGAGAATGTAAAAACCTTAATCGAAGCAAATAAAAACGAAATTGCAGCAATTATTATTGAACCTGTTGCAGGAAATATGGGATGTATCCCACCTAATAAAGGTTTTCTTGAAGGTTTAAGAGCAATGTGTACGGCTAACGGAATCTTATTAATTTTTGATGAGGTTATGACTGGTTTTAGATTAGCTAAAGGTGGTGTACAAGAGTTATTTAATATCAAAGCTGATATCGTTTGTTTTGGAAAAGTAATTGGAGGCGGATTGCCAGTAGGTGCTTTTGCAGCTCGTAATGAAATAATGAATTTTCTTGCTCCTCTAGGGCCTGTTTATCAAGCAGGAACGTTGTCAGGAAATCCACTAGCTATGGCTGCTGGATTAGCAATGTTACAAACACTGAATGAAGACAAAATTATTTTTGACAGACTAGCAGAGAAAACGGCCTATTTACATGCTGGAATTGAGAAAGTGTTAACTGCTAATAATGTGGTTTTTACCATCAATAGAATTGGGTCTATGATATCGGTACATTTTGATGCACGACCAGTTATTGATTTTAAATCGGCTGCTAATGGAGATAACGAAACTTTTAAAAAGTTCTTTCATGGCTTGTTGCAAGAAGGGATTTATATTGCACCTTCAGCTTATGAAACTTGGTTTATAACTGATGCACTTAGTTATGAAGATTTAGATTTCACAATTCAGGCTATAGATAAAGTGAGTAAAACATTTTAGACTAAATAAAAAACTTCCGGCTTTCACCGGAAGTTTTTTTTTATTTCTGTTCTTGATTCTTGTGGTCCATTTTGTCACCAGCTTTTTTATGCTTTTTGTGACCTCCACGTTTGTGATGCTTTCCTTTCATGGCATCCCATTTAGTAAATTGCTCAGCAGATAAGATTGTTTTCATTTTTGCTTTCATAGCAATTTGCTCGTCAAGCATTTTAGTTTTCATTGCAAAACGTTCATCCTTTGTTGGTTTTACTTTACTGTCTTTGTTTTGCTCTCTATCTTTCATCATAGCATCTCTTTTTGCAGTTTTATCCGCTATGATAGGTTTCATTTGCTCTTGTTGTTTTGCATTTAAATCAAGTTGTAATGTCATCTTTTTTAGCATCAACTCATTTTGTTGCGTTGGAGTAAATTTTTCAGTTTCAGCTCCTTTTGGCGTGTCTTTTTTAGCTTGTGCAAAGTTGGCTATACTAACTGCTAATAAAGCAGCAATAAATAATTTTTTCATTTTAACTGTTTTTAAGGTTATAATAATAAGACCATGATTTGTTTAATAGGTTTAATGCTTAACAAAAGTTTAGCAAAAGATGATTTTTATCATTTAAGATTAAATTTTGTAATGTATCTTTGAAGCGTGAAAAAATATGCAGTCATAATTTTGTTACTCTTGTTTCTAAAACCAATTCTTCCGGTTATAGACTATGCTGTTAATTATGAGTATATATCACAAGTACTTTGTATCAATAAAGCAAAACCAGAATTAAAATGTAATGGTAAGTGTCATTTGATGAAAGAATTGGCAAAAGCATCTGATGATGATAGGACAGCTTCTTCTGAAAAAAAACAAAGTACTAATCCATTTGTAGATCTTTTTGTTGCAGAAGTAGCTTCTTATGATTTTTTAGTTTTTCAAAAAACAGCTGCACAACAATCTCCTGCTTACTACACTAATCACTATTCACATTTAGATAGTGACGTTGTTTTTCGTCCGCCAATTTTCATTTCTTAATATACCGTTTTTTTGTATCTAATTTCCTTTGGCGAAAGCCTAGTGGGATTTTTAGTGACGCAATTTATTTAAAAATTATAAAAAGAAATTATACTTAACGAAATGAAAAATTTACTATATAAAGCCTTAGCTGTACTAGCTTTGAGCGCTACTTTTACTGCATGTTCTAATGATGATAATGAAGCAATTTCAGGAACAGGTTCACTGGGTTTAGAATTTGATAATTCTTTCAACGGAAACGATTTAATCCTAGATACACAAGCGAATACAACTGCTAGCAATGAAGTCCTTAAAATTAGCTCAATAAAATACATTATTAGTAATGTTGTTTTGACAAAAGAGGACGGAACTACATTTACTTATCCTAAAAGCGAAAGTTATTTTATTGTTGATGAAGCAAATGCTGATAGCCATGTTCTTGACTTGAAAAATGTACCTGCGGCTAATTATACTAAGGTTACTTTTGGTATCGGTGTAGACAAAGCGCAATGGGATTTAGGGATAACTGGCCAAGGAGATTTCTATGCTACTGCACAAGATGCAAAAATGATGTGGAACTGGTCTGCAGGATATAAATTTGTGGCTTTCGAAGGTACTTTTACCTCTCCTACAGTTACTACAGCCTTACCTTTTATGGTTCATACTGGACAAACAGGTACTGATTATAACTACACAACTGTAACGCTAGATTTGCCAACTAATGCTTTGGTAAGAACTACTATTACACCTGATGTTCATATTATCACAGATTTGTCTAAAATATTAAACAGTACCAATACGATCAAACTTTCTGATAATAATGCTACAGGAACGGGAGCAATGATTATGGGTGGAACTAATTTACCATTAATTACTGCAAATGTTGCTACAATGTTTACTGTAGACCACGTTCATAACGATTAATTTCATCATTAGAAGCACAAGAGTAAAAGTTTAATCAAGTGTAGTCCCGTTTTTCGCTATATCTTTTTTTTAAAATAAAAAAAGGATGCCGCTGCAACCGGGGCTAAATGATGCCTTTTGTACTTCTTTTAAAATATATAACCATGAAAATAAAATATTTTCTTTGGCTACTCCTTCCTTTATTAACTAGCTGCTCTGATCAAGATGACGACTATGTAAACGCACCATTGGATTTTACAGTGCCTTCAAATTTTCCAGATTTACAATATGATATTACTTTAAATCCACCTACAGAAAAAGGATTTGAACTGGGTAAAAAATTGTTTTATGATGGTCGCTTAGCGTCTGATGGACTTGTTTCTTGTGGGTTTTGTCACCTACAAGAAAATGCCTTTACGCACCATGGACATACCGTGAGTCATGGCGTGAATGATGCTCAAGGAACAAGAAATGCACCAGCTATTCAAAACATGGCTTTTCAAAGTATTTTTATGTACGATGGAGCTGCATCACATTTAGACTTGCAACCGCTCATTCCGTTAGTTAGTGAAATTGAAATGAATGGTAATTTAAATACGATTCTTGCAATGATGAAGGCTGATAAAACCTATCGTGAATTGTTTAAAGCCTCTTTTGATGATGGAACTGTTTCTATCGAGAACATGCTTAAAGCACTTTCGCAATTTATGGTTATGTTGACTTCATCTAATTCAACATTCGATCATTACAGGCGCAACGAAGCAGGAGGAACGTTAACAAGTGATGAAAGTGCGGGTTATACTGTATTTAAAAACAAATGTGCTTCTTGTCATGCAACAGATCTAATGACTGATGATGCTTTTAGAAACAACGGACTTGCCATAAACCCCTTAATTAATGATGTTGGGCGTTACCGTGTTACTGAACTTGCTCAAGATTATTACAAATTTAAAGTGCCTAGTTTGCGCAATGTAGAAGTAACTGCGCCGTACATGCACGATGGTCGTTTTGGCACACTCGAGGCAGTGCTTAATCATTACAGTTCTGGAATTGTTGATTCGCCAACATTAGATCCTATTTTAAAACAAAATGCAAAACTTGGAATCACACTTTCAGAAACTGAAAAAATACAGTTAGTAGCTTTCCTAAAAACATTAACAGATAATCAATATCTAACGGATAAACGATTTTCAGAAAATTAATTACAATGAAAAATACATTAATAATAAGCCTGTTAGCTTTTTTATCCTTACAATTAGTTGGTGCTGCCCCCGTAAAAGATAGTATTTCAGGATTTACTTTTCAAAAAATGCAATTGGATGCAGTAATGGGTTTTGATTGTGATGCTTGCGGATGTTCTGCCAGTGGAGGAAGTATGGGATTTAGTTCTATGCTAAATAGTAACTTTGTGGGTATTCGTTATTTCAACCAAAGTTATTCTAGTAGAGATGGGATTTTTGCTAACTCTCCTTGGGTTGATGAAAACTTTAATACTGCGCAAGTTTGGGCAAAAATCCCCATAACAGAGAAGGTGCAAATTACTGCATTGATTCCGTATCATTTTCACAATAGAGAATTGATTACTGGAAATGAAGGCATTAGTGGTTTAGGTGATGTAACACTTATGGCAACCTATTCTGTTTATCAAACTCAAAAAGATAGTACTGTTTTTACGCACAACTTACAAATTGGAGGTGGAGTGAAAATGCCAACAGGTAAGTTTGAAGAAGCAAACAATTTAGGAACAGTAAACCAGAGTTTTCAACTAGGAACTGGAAGTTGGGATTATCTTTTGATTACTGAATATGTGATTAAAAAGAAAAATTTAGGTTTGAACAATATGTTGAATTACAACATAAAAACTGAGAATTCTAAAAAATACCAGTTTGGGAATCAATTTAATTACGGAAGTACGTTGTTTTATCTTTTAGATTTAAAAAGTATCCAGTTAGTGCCTCAAATAGGTTTAGCAGGAGAAGTTTATGAAACCAATAAGCAATATGGTGAAAAAGTCCTTAATACGTCAGGAGATATTTTATTTAGTAAATTTGGTTTTGAAATTGGTAAAGATAAATTATCATTGGGGGTAAATGCTATGTTGCCTATAAATCAAAATTTATCTAACGGTGCTATTGAAGCCAATTACCGTTGGAGTGTAAATTTGAATTATACCTTGTAATAACAGTTAAATAAAATAAAAAGTCCCTCAAAAACTAGTTTAGTTTTGAGGGATTTTTTATTTTGTAATATCAAAATCAAGTTTTATTTGTTCAGGGAGAAGTCTAAAAGTCATCCGGTGGTATTTTGTTACGCCATATTTTCTAATTGCTTCACGATGTTCTTTAGTAGGGTAGCCTTTATTTTTTTTCCAATTGTACATGGGGTATTCTTCGTGAATGCGATTCATGTATTCATCCCGATAAGTTTTTGCAAGAATTGATGCTGCAGCAATGCTTAAAAACTTAGAATCCCCTTTTACAATACTTTGATGCGGGATTGAGGTAAGAAGTTCTTTTTCTTCTAAAGTGAAAATTTTCCCAGTTTTATTCTGAGCCCATTTTTTTTGAATAAAAGCACTATTACCATCCACAATAACATATTCGGGAGCGGGATTTAGTTTCAAGACACATTCTTGCATTCCCTTTATAGAGGCATTAAGAATATTGATTTGGTCAATTTCTAGAGGCTCTAGATGGGCTACAGCAAAAGTTACTGCTTGCTCTTCAATAATAGGACGCAATTGTTCTCTTACTTTTTCTGAAAGTTGCTTACTGTCATTTAGAATATCGTTTTTAAAGTTAAATGCTAAAATTACTGCTGCCGAAGTCACGGGTCCAGCAAGACAACCGCGGCCGGCTTCATCAGTACCTGCTTCTAATATAATAGAGGAATAGTTGTTTTTTAGCATTTGTTTTTTTACAAAAGTATTATAAAAAAGGAAATTTGGCAGAATTATTAAAAAAAGGTGTTTTTGTATATAGAAATCTTTTTTATTATGATAGTGATTTTGTTAAATAGTTCAATTGTTTTGTTAAAAAATTATTAAGATTTTTGCAGTATTAACTAACAAATACAAAATTTTATATGAGATTAAAATTTAAATGGATTTATGCGCTAATCTTGGCGTTATCTATGCAGTTTTCTTTTGCGCAAGAGAGAACTGTTTCTGGTGTAGTTTCGGATGCTAATGGACCTATTCCAGGGGCAAACGTTGTTGTAAAAGGTACTAATAAAGGTGTACAAACAGATTTTGACGGTAAATTTATTATTAAGGCAAAACAAGGTGATATTTTGATATTTTCTTTTATTGGACTTAAAGATACAAAAATGACTGTAGGTTCAACAGGTGTGGTAAATGCTAACATGTCATCAGATGGTAATGAACTTCAAGAAGTGGTAGTTACTGCACTTGGAATTAAAAGAAGTTCAAAAGCTGTTGGTTATGCAGTACAAGAACTTAAGGCAGCTGATCTTAATAAAGCGTCAAATAATAGTTTGGCAGGTGCTTTACAAGGAAAATTAGCAGGAGTTCAAATTACTCCTTCAAGTGGAGCTCCTGGAGCCTCATCTCAAATTATCATTAGAGGAGCGAGATCATTTACGGGAAACAATACTCCTTTATATGTTATAGATGGAATGCCAGTTGCATCTACAGCGGATTATTCTACAGGGAATAGTGTTACTGGAACAGATTCAGCAAATCGTGCTGTAGATATTGATCCATCTGATATTGAGACAATCTCTATATTAAAAGGACAAGCTGCTGCAGCAATTTATGGAATTAGAGCATCTAACGGTGTTGTGATCATTACTACTAAAAGTGGTAGAGGGTTGGCTAAAGATGGTAAGCCTGTAATATCGTTAAATACGTCAACTAGTTTTGAAACTATTTCTAAAAAGCCTGTTACTCAAAATGAGTATGCTCAAGGATCTCAAGGAAAATACAATCCAACAACTTCTTTAGGTTGGGGACCAAAAATTTCTGAATTACCAAATGACCCTACTTATGGAGGTAACGTTGCTAATACTTTAAATGGAGGTGTTTTAAAACCAGGAATGTATTATGTGCCTCAAAGAGCTAAAGCTGGACTAGATCCATGGGTTTTACCTAAAGCTTATGATAATATAAATGATTATTTTATGACTGGAGTTACAGTAAATAATTCTATCAATATTAGTCAAGCCACTGAGAAAACAAATTATTCATTTGGTGTAGGTACAGCAAATCAAGACGGAATGATGCCTGGTACAGGGATGAAACGTTATAATATTAAAGGTGTTGTTGAGACTAAGTTAAACGAGGAATGGAAGACAGGTGTGTCTTTTAATTATGTTCAAACAAAAATCAATAAAAGTCCATCTGCAAACGATGCTGTTTTAGCAGGTATTTTTGGTGGTCCTAGAAGTTATGATATTAAAGGAATTGGTTTTGAGTCAGCTACAAATCCATATGACCAAGTTTATTATAGAACGAGTACTTTTAATAATCCATATTGGGCAGCTAAATATAATGAATTTAGTGAAAAAACAAATCGTTTTTATGGGAATGCTAATGTTCAATTCTCCCCTATAATTAGTGAAGATGGAAGTAAAAAACTTTCATTTAAATATCAAGTTGGTTTAGATTCATATACTACAAATTATAGAGATATTTTTGAATATGGTAGTAAGCATGACTTGACGGGTAATAGTAGTAATGTAAGTTTATACGGAATCACATCTGATGTAATAAATTCATTATTTACAGTTAATTATAATATGGATTTTTGGAAAGACTTTAGTTTAAATGTTCTTGTTGGTAATGAGTATAATCATAAAAATAATAAAAGTTATAATGATTATGGTTCTGGTTTAAATTTTGGAGGTTATGCAACTATTGCAAATGCTAGAGTTGTTACTTCTGAAGAAAATAGAGCTCAACAAAGAAATGTAGGTTTTTTTGGTAGCACAGAGCTTTCTTATAAAAGTTTAATTTATTTCAATGCAACTGTTCGTGAAGATTTTGTTTCAACAATGCCAAGAGGGAATAGAGACTTTTTATATCCATCAGCTTCATTGTCATTAGTTTTAAGTGAGTTAGATTTTATAAAGGATAGTGATTTTTTATCTTTTGCTAAAATTCGTGGATCTATTGCTGAAGTTGGTCAAGCAGGGACTTATTTAGATGATTTTTATACGAAACCAACTTATGATGGAGGTTTTTGGTCAGGAACTCCTGTTCAATATCCTTTAGGAGATGTGAGTTCATTTATACCAAATTCAGTTTTATATGATCCAAATTTAAAAGCTCAAAACACACGTTCTTATGAGTTAGGATTTGATCTTAAATTTTTACATAATCGTATAGGATTAGAGTATACTTACTCAAGACAAGATGTAAAAGATCAAATATTTGCTGTTCCTTTATCAGGATCGACAGGTTCAAGTTCTTATATGACTAATGGAGGAAAAATACATACAAATGCTCATGAAGCTATTTTATTTACTAATCCAATAAAAACAAAAGATTTTAATTGGAATTTGAATGTGAATTTTTCAAAAATTGATTCTTATGTAGATGAATTAGCACCAGGTGTAGAGAGTATATTTTTAGGTGGATTTACAACTCCACAAATTAGAGCGAGTGTTGGTAGTAGATTCCCAGTAATTTATGGTGAAAGCTTTAAGAGAAATGATAATGGAGATGTTTTTGTTGATGCTAATGGGCTTCCAGTTATTGGTGAAGCGAAAGCATTAGGTGAAGTTGCGCCTAAGTTTAATCTTGGAGGTTCTACTCAATTTACTTATAAAAGAGTTTCTCTTGGAGCTACTTTTGACTGGAAAAATGGTGGTAGTATGTATAGTGGTTCTAATAACTTAATGTTACTTTACGGAGTTGATGCATTAACAGGAAATAGAGATCAGGAATATATTTATCCAGGAGTTAAAGCTGATGGTACTCCAAATGATAAAGTGTTGGGAGGTACTACTAATCCAAATGGGTATCAAAATTTATATAGCCGTTTATCTAGTATTACTGAAGGAAGTGTGTATGACGCAAGTTTTGTAAAGATGAGAGAAATTACTTTAGGGTATACTTTTCCAAAATTAATGAATCAAACAGTAGAATTATCAACAAGTGTTTTTGCTAGAAATATATTGTTATGGTCAAAATTACCTAATATAGATCCAGAAGCTTCTCAAGGTAATAATAATATTGGAGGTGGTTTTGAGCGTTTATCAATCCCTCAAGCTAAAAGTATAGGATTCTCTTTAAATCTTACATTTTAATTTATAAAATATTTCTTATGAAAAATATAAAAATAACTCTAGCAAGTTTGATGGCTTTGTTTTTGTTTCAGTCTTGCTCTGAAGATAAATTGGATGAAATTAACACCAATTTAAATGACCCAATTGACGTGCCTACACGATTAGTAATGACAGATGTAATGACGGCAAGTGCTTTTAGTGTTACTGGTTCTGATTTGTCTTTTTATGCCAGTGTGTATTCTGAATTAAACGCAGGTAATTTTGGGCAGATGTATAATGCTCAAAATAGAGATGGTGAGCCTCAACTGGCTTCAACATATAATAACTCTTGGAATACTGCTTATGCTCAATTGAGATCTTTGAAAGTTGTTATCGAAAAATGTTCTGAGGGTGGTGCTGAGTCTGGGAATTATACCACTTTAGGAATAGCTCAGGTTTTATATGCATATAACCTTGCTATCTTAACAGATCTTTTTGGTGATATTCCAAATAGTGAAGCTTTAAGACCAAAAGAAATTTTGCAACCTAAATTAGATAAGCAAGAAGATGTTTATGTAGAAATTTTCCAAAAGTTAAATGATGGAATTGCTAATTTAAATAAAACGACTACTTATGCTAGTTTAGGTGTTCAGGATTTAATATATGCTGGAAATGCAGCTAAATGGAAGAAAGCAGCAAACGGTTTATTAGCTAGATATACTATGAGATTATCTTTAAGAAACCCAAATTATTTAAATGTAATTAGTTTTGTAGATGCTTCTTTTGCTAATTCTTCTGAAGAATTAAGATTCTCAAATTCATTAGTTCCTAATCCTTATGCACGTTTTGAATTAGATAGAGGTTATTTATCAGTATCTAAAAGTTTCTATGAAAGAATGGTTGCAAATGGACCTGCTGATGCACGTACTGAAGGTTTTTTTACTAAAAAAAGTGGTGTAGTTAAAACATTTAATAATGCTATCGCTAATGAGGTGAATGCACAAAATTTTTATTCTATATCTGCTTTAATGAGTGAGAAAAATCCAATTTATTTATTGAGTTATCATGAGTTGTTGTTTTTGAAAGCTGAGGCACAAGCAAGGTTAAATCAAGATGTAAATGCGCTAGCAACTTTAAAGTTAGCAATAAAAGCAGCTTATACTAAAGAGCAAGTTGTGAAGTTTACAAGTGCTCAAGCTGATGCTTATATCGCGACTCTTCCTGTTTTAACTGGAAATGATTTATTGAAAAAAATCATGGTTGAAAAGCAAATTTCTTTTTATGAAAATGAAGGAATTGAAGCGTATAATGACATACGTCGTTTAAAAGCAATGGGTAATGGAGATTTACTTCCTTTAGTTCATCCAAAACCTGAATTATTCCCTAAAAGATTTGGTTATGGTAATTCAGATGTTTCAGCAAATCCTAAGATTAAAGCTGCTTTCGGAGACGGTAGTTACGTTTATTCTGAAGATGTTTGGTGGGCAGGAGGGACTAGATAATATTCTATCTTAAATGAAATAACAATTATATCAATTTTAAAATCCCTGATTACTTTTATGTAATCAGGGATTTTTATTTTTTAACGAACCTCAAATCACTCCATTTATTGTGTTTTTTTATACGTTTATATCATTTACCTTTGCGATAATTATTCTGAATTAAAATACATCATAATTATATCTTTATCTAAATGAGAATTCTTCTTTATATCTATATATTACTATTTTCAGTAGTTGCTTTTTCACAAGCAAGGCCTGATAAAAAACCAGAATTGAACTCTAGTGAAAACGGTGTTTTAGATTCTACTAAAACTAAAAAAATTCAAGAAGTAGCTACCATTGATCAATATCGATTTATCAATATTGAACGTGATACGACTTACTTAGATACTTCGCTTACTATTAAAAAAGAATATACTTTCAATTATTTAAGAAAAGATAATTTTGGACTATTAGCTTTTCCTAATGAGGGGCAAACCTATAATACTTTACAGTATGGTATGGGTAAATTTTCTCCTTATCCTGAATTTGGTTTTAAAGCTAAACATTTTAATTTTCTTGAAGCTAATGATATTAAATACAGTTCTGTTGCTACTCCTGTAACCGAATTATATTTTAAATCGGTGATGCAAAAAGGACAATCATTAGATGCTTTTTTTACATTAAATATCACTCCGAGACTTAATTTTTCGATTGCTTACAAAGGATTACGATCTGAAGGGAAATATATAAACCAACTTTCAAGTACGGGGAATTTTAGATTTACTACTAGTTATAATACTTTAAATAAACGCTATTTTGTTAACGCACATTATACATATCAAGATATTTCTAATGAAGAAAATGGGGGAATAACAACTCTTTCAGATTTTGAAAGTGGGAATGCTGATTATAATAATAGAGAGAGGCTTCAGGTGTATTTTAATGATGCTAAATCATTCTTAAAGGGGAAAAGAATATTTGTGGATCAATTTTTTAGAATCAATCCTAGTAAAGGAGAAAATAATCTTTATGTTTCACACCAATTTAATTACGAGAATAAATTTTTTGAATTCAACCAGCCTACTATAGAGTCTACAGTAGGTATTGAAACGGTCTATAGATTTGGTGATTCTTATAAAGATAGTAGCATCAATGATCAAACGCATTATAATAAGATGTATAATAAGGTTGGATTGACTTATGAGAATTTAACTTTAGGAAAGTTTCAGTTCTTTGCAGATGACTTTAGAAGTAATTATTATTATTACCAAATATTGATTCGAGCGGATGAAACTATTCCAGCTTCATTAACACGTAATATTAATAATATTGGTGGACAGTATGATTATAAAAAAAATAAATGGAGGGGAACATTTTTATATTCTACGTCAATTACAAATCAGTCTTTGTCTAATTTAGATGCTAAGATGGAATACGAGTTGAATGATGATTATCAGTTTTCTTTTGGGTATCAAAACCTCAATAAGCTTCCTAATGATAATTATCTCTTACATCAAAGTAGTTATGTAGGTTACAACTGGTCAAAGAATTTACAAAACGAAAAAATAAACATAATTTCAGCGAATGCTGCGACACCTTGGATTAATGCTTCGCTTCAATTAATGACTTTAAATGATCATTTGTATTTTGAAAATACTGCTACAAGTGATAGTCAGCAAATTGTGACACCACAGCAATATGGTGGTTCAATTAATTATGTTTCGGTGAAGGCGAGCAGAGAATTTAAATTTGGCAAATTTGCTTTAGATAATACTGTTTTGTATCAAAAAGTGGATCAAAAAAACGCTATTTTAAATGTTCCTGAATTAGTTACAAGAAACACAATATATTATACAGACCACCTTTTTAAGAAAGCTTTATTTTTTCAAACAGGATTTACTTTAAATTACTTCACTAAGTATTTTGCAAATGATTATAATCCAGTTATTGGAGAGTTTTTTGTTCAAGAAAAAAAGGAAATAGGAAACTATCCTAATATTGATTTCTTTTTTAATGCTAAAATTCAAAGAACCCGAATTTACTTTAAAGCAGAACATTTTAATTCCTCTTTGACAGGAAATGATTTTTATGCAGCTCCTAATAATCCCTATCGTGACTTTATGATACGTTTTGGATTGATCTGGAATTTCTTTAATTAATGCCAAAATTATTTCAATTATATAGTTCAAATTAATTTTTGTCAAGTCGAGCAGGGTATATAGATAGTAATAGTCTGTACTAATTGATGATTAGACTGTTTTACAAATAGTATTGTTATCATGAGTTTTTTTTGCTATAATTTGGACGTGATTACAATGTTTTTTTATTTGAAATTATAGCATAGTAATTGTTGTCAAAATATACGAAAGCCACATTTAGAGAATCAGCTGGTAATGAAATGTCAAATGCAATTTGGCTTAAGCCAAAATGTTTATAACAAAATACTATCTTTGCAAAAGTATTTATAACAAAATTAGAATCTTAAACGTATAACTGAATGCAATACGCAGAAAATATATTAGGTACTATTGGAGGAACTCCATTAGTGAAATTGAATAAAGTAACTAAAGAAGTTGACGCTTTAGTACTTGCAAAAGTTGAGACTTTTAACCCAGGAAACTCTGTAAAAGACCGTATGGCTGTCAAAATGGTTGATGATGCCGAAGCTGATGGGCGTTTACAACCAGGAGGTACTATTATTGAAGGTACTTCTGGAAATACAGGAATGGGATTGGCTCTTGTAGCTATCATTAGAGGTTACAAATTGATTTGTGTGATTTCTGATAAACAATCTAAAGAAAAAATGGATATCCTTAGAGCTGTAGGTGCTAAGGTTGTGGTTTGTCCTACTGATGTAGAGCCATCTGATCCAAGATCATATTATTCAGTTTCTAAAAGATTAGCGACCGAAACTCCAAATTCTTGGTATGTAAATCAATATGATAATCCTTCAAACGCGTTAGCACACTATGAGCAAACTGGTCCTGAAATTTGGGAACAAACAGAAGGTAAGATTACTCATTTTGTTGTAGGAGTAGGTACAGGTGGGACAATTTCAGGTTGTGCTAAATACTTGAAAGAGAAAAATCCAAATATTAAAATTTGGGGAATAGATACCTATGGTTCTGTTTTTAAAAAGTACCACGAAACAGGTATTTTTGATGAAAACGAAATCTACTCTTATATTACCGAAGGGATTGGAGAGGATATTTTACCAAAGAATGTAGACTTTTCTTTAATTGATGGGTTTACAAAAGTAACTGATAAAGATGCGGCTGTTTATACTCGAAAAATAGCTCTTGAAGAAGGTATATTTGTAGGGAATTCTGCTGGAGCTGCTGTTAAAGGTCTATTACAACTGAAAGAACATTTCAAACCAGAAGATGTTGTAGTGGTTTTATTTCACGATTCAGGAAGCCGTTATGTAGGTAAAATGTTTAATGATGACTGGATGCGTGAAAGAGGTTTCTTAGAGGAAACAATCACAAAGGCTGAAGATGTTATTAAAGATCATATTGATAAACCATTAATTGTTGCCCGTACTGAGGAATTAGTATCACATGCAATAGAGAGAATGCGTAAATATAAAATATCACAAATTCCGGTTATAGATATTACTGGATTTGTAGGTTCATTAGATGAGTCTGATTTGTTTCAAAGCTTTGTTAATGATAAAAACACTGCTGATAGACCTATTAGAGAGGTTATGGGAAAAGCTTTTCCTATTGTGCCACTAGGAACAACAATTGAAGAAGTTTCAAAATTATTTACTAGAGAAAATCCGGCAGTATTAATCGATTTAGGGAATGGTAAACACCATATCATCACTAAATATGATATTATTGGGTCTATTAAATAATACTAACTATTTTTTTTACCACGAGTTTCTACTTTTTGCATTTAGGTGTGAAATTATGAAATTCGTGGTTTTTTATTTTCAAATTTTAGACGGTTGTCTAAATCACTTTAATTAAGTTAATATATGACTTTTGTTGCAATAGATTTTGAAACTGCCATTGCGCACCATCCTTGCTCAGTAGGGATTGTTACTGTAGAAAATGGTGTGATTATAGATGAGTTTGTGAGTTTAATTAAGCCACCTAATAATCTCTACTCTCCTTATACTATCCAGGTCCACGGTATTTACCCTCGAGACACTGTTAATGCAAAAACATTTTCGCAAGTTTACCCTGAAATTCAAAAACGTCTTCAAAACCGAGTTGTTGTAGCACACAACGAAAGTTTTGATAGAAATGTATTGAGCAAATCAATGGCGCTTTATAATTTAGATTATGAAAGCTTGAATATTGCTAGTAAATGGGAGTGCACAGTGAAAATTTATAAGGCCAAAGGTCTGAAGCCAACTAAGCTTAGTGATTGTTGTAATGCAATGAATATTGCCTTGAATCACCACGAAGCACTTTCGGATGCTAGGGCTTGCGCCAAATTATATTTGCTACGATAAACACAAAATTGGTTAAGGTGTTTATTTTCATTACTTTAGTGGTTTAGCTATTGTTTGTATTATGAAAGAAGCCTTTTTACATTACCTCTGGAAATTTAAAAAATTTGATACCTTAAATTTGTTTTCGGTGAGCAAAGAACCAATAATTATTGCTAATGTTGGCCAATACTTAGAGTTAGCGGGGCCTGATTTTTTTAATGCTCAAATAACAGTGGGAAGTCAAAAATGGGCTGGTAATGTTGAGATTCACCTTAAGTCATCTGACTGGTATGTTCACAATCATGAACGTGATGCTAATTATGATAACGTTATTTTGCATGTTGTATGGGAACACGATGCCGAGATATTTAGAAAGGATAATTCAATAATTCCTGTTTTAGAACTGAAAAGCTATGTTGACAAAGAGACAATTGCTAATTATCAAGCTTTAATAACTCCCAAGTCTTGGATTTTTTGCGAAAGGGATTTGAGGGATGTTCCATCTTTTACTATAAATAACTGGCAAGAAAGACTCTTTTTTGAGCGCTTAGAGCGAAAATCACAACCTATAGATGACTTGCTCTTAAAAACAAATAATGATTGGGAGGCGGTCTTGTTTTGTATGTTGGCTAAGAATTTTGGGCTGAATACTAATGGGGCTATTTTTAACGAAATAGCACAAGCGATTCCATTTAGTATTATCAGGAAAGAAGGCTTTGAAACTGAAAATCTAGAAGCTTTATTGTTTGGTTTCGCTAATTTATTGGAAACTGATAAAGAAGATGTTTATTTTAAAGATTTGAAATTCCGCTACTATTATTTACTTCACAAATACCAATTAGAAGCACCAGTATTTGAGCCTGTTCAATTTTTTAAACACAGACCAGATAATTTCCCTACTATTCGATTGTCTCAATTTGCTAATTTATATGGAGAACAACATAATTTGTTCTCAAAAATTATTGGTTTAACTAAATTGGATTCCATCTACGATGCCTTTAAATTAACTGTATCTACCTATTGGAAAACGCATTATTTATTTGATAAGGAGAGTAGCTTTAAGCATAAAAAGGTTTCAAAGTCATTTATTGATTTAATCGTTATTAATACGATAATTCCATTACAATTTGCTTACGCCAAAAGTCAAGGGCAAAACCCATCAGAAGAAATTATTCGCTTAATGCACGAAGTAGCACCCGAAAAGAATGCTATTATTGATAAGTTTTCATCCTTCGGGATTAAGTCAAATAGTGCTTTTGATTCACAATCTTTATTGCAATTAAAAAATGAGTATTGTGCTAAAAGTAAATGCTTAGATTGTGTGATAGGGACTTATTTATTAAAAGGAGCATCTTCGTGAATATTATGATTTAACTAAAATAATAATGTACTTTTGATGGCAATTAATTTCATCTATACTAGATATGCCTGAAAAAATAGCAAGAGTAATAAAAATAAAGTATTTTTTTGAAAAATATGGCTTCCATGTATCTTCGCGTTTAGCCGATAAATTGGGTATGCGTGTGACGAGTGTGCGTTTGTTTTTTATTTATATTTCTTTTGTAACTGCGGGATTGTGGTTTGGAGTGTATTTAACAATAGCTTTTTGGCTTAAGTTAAAAGATTTAATTCGTGCAAAAAGAACCTCAGTATTTGATTTGTAAATACGCTTTAAATAGAAAAAGGGATTATAAAGTTGGTACTTTATAATCCCTTTTTATGTTTAGTATGAACTGTTATTTTTTGTCCGGGTTATTTAATATACTGTTTTTCTTTCCGTATATGAAATAAATCACCACACCAATAACCATCCAAATTGCAAGTCTTTCCCAACTTACAATAGGTAATCCAGCCATTAAAATTAGGCAAATGATAACACCTATGATAGGGAAAACGGGTACAAAAGGTACTCTAAAACCTCTTTCTGCATCTGGATTTGTTTTTCTCATTACAATAACTCCAATACATACAAGAGCAAATGCGAATAATGTACCAATACTTACCATATGGCCTAAGTCTGATACTGGAACAAAACCAGCAAATACACTTACAAAAATCATGAAAAGTAAGTTTGTTTTATATGGTGTTCTGTTTTTTGCATGCAGTGTACTAAAAAATTTAGGTAATAAACCATCAACACTCATACTGTAGAATACCCTACTTTGTCCCATTAACATTACTAACATTACTGATGTATATCCTGCAATAATAGCGATTGTAAGCGCAGAATTTAAGAAAGTATATCCTGTTTTAGCAAATGCGGTAGTAACTGGACTAGCATCACCCTTAAAGTTTAAGTAATTTTCTAAACCTGTTAATACAAAAGCAAAAAGAACGTATAAAATTGTACATATAATTAAAGATCCTAAGATACCTATTGGCATTCCTTTTTGTGGGTCTTTTGCTTCTTGTGCAGCTGTAGATACAGCGTCAAAACCAATAAATGCAAAGAAAACAACTCCTGCACCTCTTAAGATACCACTCCATCCATAATGACCAAAGTAGTCGCTGCTAAAGAAGTTTAAGAATGTCATTTTACCTGAGCTTAAAAGTGCTTCTCCTTCATTTACAGGGATAAATGGGGTGTGGTTAGCGCCATCTATGAATCCCCAGCCTAAAGCGATGAACACAATAACAACAGTTACTTTCAAAATAACTAAAATATTATTTAGTAAAGCAGATTCTTTTGTACCTCTAATTAATAAAAGTGATAGTGCAAAAATTATAAGTATGGCTGGTAAATTGATAAATCCAGGGCTACTGTCCCATGGTCCATGTAGTATTTCTTGCGGAATATGGAGGCCGTAATTGGCTAAGAATTTGTCGACATATTGTGACCAACTCACCGCCACGGTAGCAGCTCCAAGGGCATATTCTAGAACTAAATCCCATCCAATAATCCATGCTACAAACTCTCCCATTGTGGCATAAGAGTAGGTGTAAGCACTACCTGCAACTGGAATCATAGAAGCAAATTCAGCGTAACATAGTCCTGCAAAGGCGCAACCAAAGGCTGCTAATATGAAAGATAAGGTTACTGCTGGTCCTGCATTATCTGCGGCTGCTATTCCTGTTAAAGAAAATAATCCAGCACCAATAATAGCTCCAACACCAAGTGCGACTAATGAGCGTGCAGATAAAGTCCTCTTTAGACCTTTCTCATCGTCAGACGCCTCATTTAATAAAACCGAAAGTGGTTTTGTTTTCCAAATTGACATATATTTTTAGGTTTATTGTTATTAGTGCCCAAATGTATTATTTTTTATAAAATATAAAAACAATATTTCAATATAAGTTTAAAATAAAATCAGCAGATATATATGGTTTTAATTCAGAATACCTAATATTCTACTCTTGCTAATTGAGGATTTGTTTGTTTATTAAGTGTTTGTCTGTAGTGTTGTTAATTTTTGTTTTTGTAAATTGCTGTTTTTTACTATAAAAACGTTGTGTTTGAAATATTCTTAAATGACTATAATTGATACTGTTAGTGCTTAATTATGGTTAAATTACTAAGCTTTATAAATGAACTTTAAAAAAATCAGAAACCATTTTAAATATTCAAAAGAACAGAGTAAAGCTGTTTTATTGTTATTCGGTATTATTATAACTTCTCAAATAATTTATTTTTTTGTTGATTTTGATTCGCAGAAAGAAAATGATCCCGAAGAACAACAGTGGCTTTCCCTTCAGCAGGGAATTGATTCATTAAAAATTCAAAAAGATAGTTTAGCTTATAAAGTGTATCCTTATAACCCAAATTTTATAAGTGATTATAAAGGCTACAAACTCGGAATGTCAATTGCTGAAATAGATAGACTGCATGATTTTAGAAAAAAGAATAAATATGTTAATTCGGCTGCTGAATTTCAATCAGTGACTAAAGTCTCAGACTCATTGTTGCAAACAATGTCATCCAATTTTAAATTTCCTGATTGGGTTACAAATAAAAAAAGCACAACTAAGTATGTTGATTATAGTACTAAGGCTTTCGCCAAAAAAGAAAAGGTGCAAATTGATATTAATAGTGCTACTCAAGAAGATTTGGTAAAAGTGTATGGGGTGGGGGCTGCTTTTTCAGAAAGAATATTAAAATATAAAGCCACTTTAGGTAGTTTTGTTTCGATGGATCAAATTGAGGATGTTTGGGGACTTTCTCCAGAAGCGGTGCAAGGATTGAAAGATAATTTTAAAATAGGAGCCACACCTAATTTGAATAAATTAGATATAAACAATGCATCTTTAAAGGAGATTTCGAGATTCCCCTATTTTAATTATAAGCAAGCTACTAGTATTATAACGTATCGAAGTATGAATGGTGATTTTGTTAATATTGAGGATTTAATAAAAATTAAGGGTTTTCCTGTTGATAAAGCAAAAATAATTGCCTTATATTTGGACTTTGATTAGAAGTTTGTAAATAAGGGCTTTTTTATTTTTAAATAATCTTCAGGATAATTGTTTTGGAGATTGCTTTTTTCTTTAAAGTACGGTCCTTTAACATAACTTAAAAAAAACTTAAATTTGAAACACAAAGCATTTGCTTTCGATTTCAATTACTTAATTTGTTAAAAAAACTTTAGTTATATGGGATCAATTTATTTCACAGAAGAGCACCAATTATTCAGGAAGAGTTTGCAAGATTTTTTGCAAAAAGAAGTGGTGCCTCATATTGAAAAATGGGAAAAAACGGGAACGATAGAGCGTTTTATTTGGAAAAAGTTTGGTGAAATGGGCTTTTTTGGAATAAATTATCCAGAAGTTTATGGTGGAATGAATCTAGATTTATTTTACACTGTTATTTTTTTAGAAGAACTTCAAAAAATTAAGTCTTCTGGTTTTGCAGCTGCAATGTGGGCGCACTCTTATTTAGCAATGACGCATTTAAATGCTGAAGGGGATGAAAGAATCAAACAAGAATATTTAGCGCCAAGTATATCCGGTGATAAAATAGGTGCTTTGTGTATAACGGAACCTTTTGGAGGTAGTGATGTTGCGGGTATGCGTACTACTGCTATTAAAAATGGAGATAAATATGTGATTAATGGTTCTAAGACGTTTATAACTAATGGTGTTTATGCTGATTATTATGTTGTCGCTGCCAAAACCAATATTGAACTGGGTAATAAAGGAATAAGCATCTTTTTAGTAGATAAAAATACAAGCGGAATTTCTGCAACTAAGTTAGATAAATTAGGTTGGAGAGCATCAGATACTGCTGAGATTGCATTTGATAACGTTGAG
This sequence comes from Flavobacterium gelidicaeli, assembly GCF_013294005.1. Taxonomy (GTDB): domain Bacteria; phylum Bacteroidota; class Bacteroidia; order Flavobacteriales; family Flavobacteriaceae; genus Flavobacterium. Next base: position 35,197 of record NZ_JABSNK010000001.1, on the reverse strand, counting down.
ATTCCTATTGCAAATTTAATGGGTGAGGAAGGAAAAGGTTTTCCTTATATCATGCAACATTTTGCTTTAGAGCGTTTGATTATGGCTATAAACGGTCATGCAAGAGCTGAATATGCAATTGAGTATACAATTGAGTACATGTCGCAACGAGAGGCTTTTGGTAAAACAATTGATAAATTTCAAGCTTTAAGACACACATTGGTAGAACATGCGACAGATGTTGAACATTGTAAAGTGTTTAATTATGCTGCTGTAGCGCGATTAAATAAAGGAGAGTATGTGGTTAAGGAGGCAACTATGGCTAAGTTAAAGTCTACAAAAGTAGCTGATGAAACAATCTACAGTTGCTTGCAAATGCTAGGTGGTTATGGTTATATGGAAGAGTATCCTTTGGCGCGTTTGTTAAGAGATAGTCGTCTAGGGCCAATAGGTGGAGGAACTTCAGAAATACTTAAAGAGATATTATCAAAAATGATTATAGATAATAAGAATTACAAGCCGGCGGTGAAGTAATGTTTTATTGAAAATAGTAGAAAAGAGTCAATTTAGTTATTGACTCTTTTTTTGTGTGAAGGATAGTAGTGGAAATCCTTTTATGGAGCCCTGCGGAGTAAAAGATTGCAGCGAATAGCCTGACGGCAAACGGAAGTTGTTGTGAAGTCTAATGTTGTTTTTGCCGGCACACCCAAAATAAATGGTGATTTATAGTCTTTAACCCAAAATAATGTTTACTTTTGCACACTTAACGAAAGGGGGTGTCAAAATTATGTTAATTATACCAATTAAAGACGGAGAAAATATCGATAGAGCATTAAAGCGCTATAAAAGAAAATTTGATAAAACAGGAACTGTTCGTCAGTTAAGAGCACGTACTGCTTTTATTAAGCCTTCTGTAAAAAATAGAATTAAAGTTCAAAAAGCAGCTTATATTCAAAACATGAAAGACAACTTAGAAAACTAAGTAGCTCTTTTTACATGATAATTACCGTTAGTCATTAAAGTTTTATAACTTTGATGCTAACGGTTTTTTTATTTATTATGAATTCTAATATTGCAGCTTTTCAGGATTATTTACAAAAAGAGAAAAAATATTCACAGCATACGGTTAAAGCGTATTGTGGTGATGTTTTAGAATTTCAAGTGTTTAATACTGCTGAATTTGATGATGATGACATTGCGGGTGTGGCTTATGGTCAAATTAGATCTTGGATTGTGCTTCTGGTTGATGGGGGTTTGTCGAATACTTCAGTAAATAGAAAGATTGCCTCTTTAAAAGCTTTTTATCGTTTTCTTCTTAAAAGTAAACAAATTACAGTTTCTCCTTTAGTAAAGCACAAGGCTTTAAAAACAAATAAAATTTTGCAAATCCCTTTTTCTGAAAAAGAAATTGTTAATGCTTTGAATGTCGAGATAGGCTCGGGTAGTTTTGAGATAGTAAGAAATAAGTTGATTGTGGATTTATTTTATGCTACAGGTATGAGACGGGCTGAATTGATTGGTTTGCGTTATGCAAATGTTGATTTATCAAATAGTACTATTAAAGTGCTGGGAAAACGAAATAAAGAACGCATTTTGCCTATTTTGCCAGTTGTAATGGGTCAATTTTCAAGGTATATTGAAGAACGTTCTCATTTAGAATTAATTGGTGATGAGGATTCTTTTTTTTTGTCTAAAAAAGGATTAAAGTTGAGTGATTCTTTTGTGTATCGTTTAATTAATTCTTACTTTAGTAGGGTGTCAGAAAAGGTGAAGACGAGTCCGCATGTTTTGCGACATACATTTGCGACTCATTTATTAAATAACGGCGCTGATTTGAATTCTGTTAAAGAATTATTAGGTCACTCTAGTTTGGCTTCGACTCAAATTTATACGCACAGCAGTTTGTTAGAATTGAAAAAGGTGTATAATGAGGCGCATCCAAGGAGTGAATAGTGATTTATTGATGGGGAGGTTTAACTATAAAACAAATTGATTATGAAGGTAAGTGTTCATGCGGTTAATTTTGCAGTAGATGCAAAGTTGGTGGGTTTTATTCAAGAGAGAATGGATAAATTGGAGAAGTATTATGACAAGGTTGTTTCTTCGGATGTTTATTTAAAAGTTGAAAATACCAGTGATAAGGAAAATAAGATTGTTGAGATTAAAATGAATGTTCTTGGAGATGATTTTGTTGTTAAAAAACAATGTAAATCTTTTGAGGAAGCAGTGGAGGTTTCGGCGGAATCATTGGAGAGAATGCTGGTAAAAAGGAAAGAAAAGATAAGAGCTCATATTTAAAATGAAAATTTTTTAAAAAAATGTTTTGTTTCAGAGATAAAATCTATACATTTGCAGTCCGTTAGAAATAGCGGGCTTTTTTAACAATACTGCCAGCGTAGCTCAGTTGGCTAGAGCAGCTGATTTGTAATCAGCAGGTCGTGGGTTCGAGTCCCTCCGCCGGCTCTAAATAGTGATTGTATTGTATTTGGCTAAATGCAGTATTTAAGATAAAAAAGTGAGGGGAGATACTCAAGCGGCCAACGAGGGCAGACTGTAAATCTGCTGTGTAAACTTCGCAGGTTCGAATCCTGCTCTCCCCACAAAATTAGATTTTAGGTCTAGTTAAAGGGCTCTGCCGGTGTAGCTCAGGGGTAGAGTGCTTCCTTGGTAAGGAAGAGGTCTCGGGTTCAATTCCCGACATTGGCTCAACAAAGTATATTTTGAACACTAATAAATATTAATAAAAAGATTAAAAACGAAGTAAAATGGCAAAAGAAACCTTTAACCGTTCGAAACCACATTTAAATATAGGTACGATCGGACACGTAGATCACGGAAAAACTACATTAACTGCTGCAATAACTAAAGTGTTATCTGATGCAGGTTACTGTCAAGCAAAATCATTTGATCAAATTGATAATGCTCCTGAAGAAAAAGAAAGAGGTATTACAATTAATACATCTCACGTTGAATATGAAACTGCTAATCGTCATTACGCTCACGTTGACTGTCCAGGTCACGCGGATTACGTAAAGAACATGGTTACAGGTGCTGCACAAATGGATGGAGCTATCCTTGTTGTAGCTGCTACAGATGGACCTATGCCACAAACACGTGAGCATATCCTTTTAGGACGTCAGGTAGGTATTCCTAGAATTGTTGTATTCATGAATAAAGTGGATATGGTTGATGATGAGGAATTACTTGAATTAGTTGAAATGGAAATTAGAGACTTATTGTCTTTCTATGAATATGATGGAGATAATGGTCCTGTTGTTCAAGGTTCTGCTTTAGGTGGATTGAATAATGACGCTGCATGGGTTCCTAAAATTCTTGAATTAATGGATGCTGTTGATGCATGGATCGAAGAGCCAGTAAGAGATGTTGAGAAACCTTTCTTAATGCCTGTTGAAGATGTATTCTCAATTACAGGTCGTGGAACTGTTGCTACAGGTCGTATCGAAACTGGAGTTGCTAATACTGGAGATGCAGTTGAAATCATTGGTATGGGAGCTGAGAAATTAACTTCTACTGTAACTGGAGTTGAGATGTTCCGTAAAATCCTTGATAGAGGTGAAGCTGGAGATAACGTAGGTATTCTTTTAAGAGGTATTCAAAAAGAAGACATCAAAAGAGGAATGGTAATCTGTAAGCCAGGTTCTGTTAAACCACACGATACTTTCAAAGCTGAGGTTTATATCTTGAAAAAAGAAGAAGGTGGACGTCATACTCCATTCCATAATAATTACCGTCCACAGTTTTATGTACGTACAACTGATGTAACTGGTATTATTACTTTACCAGAAGGTGTAGAGATGGTTATGCCTGGGGATAACTTAACAATTGATGTTAAATTATTAAGCCCAATCGCATTAAACGTAGGTTTACGTTTTGCAATCCGTGAGGGTGGTAGAACAGTAGGTGCAGGTCAGGTAACTGAAATTGCATAATTCTATAAAATAATTTTTAAACCAGTAACCGCTTAAGAGTTGGTTGCTGGTTTTTATACGGGCGTAGTTCAAGGGTAGAATAGCGGTCTCCAAAACCGTTGATGGGGGTTCGAATCCCTCCGCCCGTGCAAAAAAAAATATATCTAAAATGGCGAAAATAGTTAATTACATTACAGAATCATTTGAGGAATTAAAGTCAAATGTGACTTGGCCAGAGTGGGCTGAGGTGCAACGTCTAACAATTATTGTTGCTATTTTTTCAGTATTATTTGCCCTGTCAACTTGGGGTGTAGATGAGTTTTTTGCAGGAGTATTAGCTAAATTTTTCACTTGGGTAAAAGCTTAATTTTTGTGATGACAGATAATAATGTAAAAAAATGGTACGTCGTTCGTGCGGTAAGTGGGCAAGAGAATAAAGTGAAAGCTTATATAGAAACTGAAATCTCTAGATTAGGGATGGAAGACTATGTTTCTCAAGTTTTAGTACCTACGGAAAAAGTAGTTTCTGTTAAAGACGGAAAAAAATTAATCAAGGAAAAAGTTTATTTTCCTGGTTATGTAATGATGGAAGCTAATTTAGTTGGGGAAGTTCCTCATATCATTAAATCAATAACAAGTGTTATTGGTTTTTTAGGAGAGACTAAAGGAGGGGAACCTGTTCCTCTTAGGCTTTCAGAAGTGAATAGAATGCTAGGTAAAGTAGATGAACTTGCTGTTAATACAGATAATCACGCAATACCTTTTAACTTAGGAGAAACAATTAAGGTCATTGATGGACCTTTTAATGGTTTTAACGGTACGGTTGAAAAAATTAATGATGAAAAGCGTAAACTTGAAGTTATGGTTAAAATTTTCGGAAGAAAAACACCATTGGAATTAAGCTTTATGCAAGTTGAAAAAGTATAATATTTGTTACATTACCTATAATAACATTGCAATCGCTTCCAATGATTGTAATGTAAAATTTTAAAAAAATGGCTAAAGAAATTAGTAAAGTAGTTAAACTACAAGTTAAGGGAGGTGCTGCGAATCCATCGCCACCGGTTGGACCTGCTTTAGGAGCTGCTGGGGTAAACATCATGGAGTTCTGTAAGCAATTCAATGCTAGAACACAAGATAAACCCGGCAAAATATGCCCAGTACAAATTACTGTGTATAAAGACAAATCATTTGATTTTGTTATTAAAACTCCTCCTGCAGCCGTTCAGCTATTGGAAGCTGCGAAGCTTAAATCTGGTTCTGGTGAGCCTAATCGTAAAAAAGTAGCTAGTGTTACTTGGGAACAAATTAGAGCTATTGCTGAAGACAAAATGCCTGACTTAAATGCTTTCACAACGGAAGCTGCAATGAGTATGGTTGCTGGAACAGCTAGATCTATGGGTATAACTGTATCAGGAGACGCTCCTTTTTAATTAAGAGAAAGACATGGCAAAATTGACAAAAAAGCAAAAAGAGGCTAATTCAAAAATTGACAAGAACAAATTTTATTCTTTAAAAGATGCTGCGGCATTAATAAAAGAAGTTTCTTCTGCAAAATTTGATGAGTCTGTTGATATCGCAGTACGTTTGGGTGTAGATCCAAGAAAAGCGAATCAAATGGTAAGAGGTGTAGTTACATTACCTCACGGTACTGGTAAAGACGTTAAAGTATTAGCATTGGTTACTCCAGATAAAGAAGCGGAAGCTAAAGAGGCAGGAGCAGACTATGTAGGTCTTGACGAATATTTACAAAAAATTAAAGACGGTTGGACAGATGTTGATGTAATTATCACGATGCCTTCTGTTATGGGTAAATTAGGTCCATTAGGTCGTATTTTAGGACCTAGAGGTTTAATGCCTAACCCTAAAACAGGGACTGTAACTATGGATGTTGCAAAAGCTGTTGCAGAGGTTAAAGCTGGTAAAATCGATTTCAAAGTTGATAAAACTGGTATCGTACATGCAGGAATTGGTAAAGTTTCTTTTGGAGCTGAGCAAATTTTTGACAATGCACACGAAATTATTCAAACATTAATCAAACTTAAACCAACTGCTGCTAAAGGAGTATACATTAAAAGTATCTACCTTACAAGTACAATGAGTCCTGCTATTGCATTAGACCCAAAAGCAGTATAATTGGTAGTTAATAATTTTTAGTATGACTAGAGAAGAAAAATCAATCGCGATTGAAAATTTAACTGCACAGTTAGCTGGTACAAATATTCTTTACGTAGCAGATATATCTGGACTGAATGCAGATACAACTTCAAAATTAAGAAGAGCTTGTTATAAAGCTGGAATTAAATTAGAAGTGGTTAAAAATACTTTGCTTGTAAAAGCAATGGAAGTTTCTGAAAATGAATATGGTGAATTACCTGCAGTTTTAACAGGAAATAGTGCGATCTTTATTTCTGATGTTGCAAATGCACCAGGAAAAATTATCAAAGATTTTCGTAAAAAATCAGATAAGCCAGTTTTAAAAGGAGCTTATGTTAATTCTGAAATTTACATTGGAGACGATCAGTTAGATATGTTATCTACTATCAAATCTAAAGAAGAGCTTCTTGGAGAACTTATTGGATTACTTCAATCTCCAGCTCAAAGAATTATCGCTGCACTTCAAAACAAGTTTGCTGGAGAAGAGCAAGCTGAAACTGAAGAAGCATAATAACATACGAGCTTTGCTCAAATGTTGTTACTAACAACGCGCACAATAAACAAAATATATTTTACAAATCATTTTAAACGATAGAAAAAATGGCAGATTTGAAACAATTCGCAGAACAATTAGTTAACTTAACTGTTAAAGAAGTTAACGAATTAGCAACAATATTAAAAGATGAGTACGGAATCGAACCAGCTGCTGCAGCTGTAGTAGTTTCTGCAGGTGGTGGAGAAGCTGCTGAAGAGGCTCAAACTGAATTTACAGTTGTATTAAAAGAAGCTGGTGCTTCTAAATTAGCAGTTGTGAAAATGGTAAAAGAACTTACAGGTTTAGGTTTGAAAGAAGCTAAAGATGTAGTGGATAGCGCACCATCAAATGTTAAAGAAGGTGTTTCTAAAGAAGAGGCTGAAGGTCTTAAAAAATCATTAGAAGAAGCTGGAGCTGTAGTTGAACTTAAATAGTTAAACTTAGTTTAAAGAATAAGGTTTAGGTCTTGGGTTTAATCGCCCAAAGACCTAAACCATTTTTTCGTATAACAAAAGTCTATATTGTATCGCTACATAATAACTTTTCAAATCGAAGTTATTTTACCTATTACGAGGAAAAAAAATTGACAGATAATAAGAAAGTAGTTATCTTAAATTGGTTTTTAAAGATGTAATGGTTGTAAAATTCAGGTATAAATTAAATAATATTTATACAAAAAAATTACTTTTATAATCAAAATTTTGTCCATTGATGATTACAAATCAGACCGAAAGATTGAATTTTGCCTCTACTAAAAATATTCCTGCATATCCAGATTTTCTAGATGTTCAGGTTAAATCTTTTCAAGATTTTTTTCAATTAGAAACTAAATCTGACGAAAGAGGCAATGAAGGACTTTATAATACCTTCATGGAGAATTTTCCAATTACAGATACAAGAAATAACTTTGTATTGGAATTCCTTGACTATTTTGTAGATCCACCACGCTATACAATTCAAGAGTGTATAGAAAGAGGACTAACTCATAGTGTACCTTTAAAAGCAAGGTTAAAACTATATTGTACAGATCCAGAACACGAAGATTTTGAAACAATTGTTCAAGATGTATATCTTGGTACAATTCCTTACATGACGCCAAGTGGTACTTTTGTAATCAATGGAGCAGAGCGCGTTGTCGTTTCTCAGCTACATAGATCTCCAGGAGTTTTCTTTGGTCAATCTTTTCATGCTAATGGAACAAAATTATATTCTGCCAGAGTAATTCCTTTTAAAGGTTCTTGGATTGAATTTTCTACAGATATCAATAGCGTAATGTACGCTTACATTGATAGAAAGAAAAAGTTACCTGTTACTACTTTATTCCGTGCAATTGGTTTTGAAAGAGATAAGGATATCCTTGAAATTTTTGACCTTGCTGAAGAAATTAAAGTTTCTAAAACAGGACTTAAAAAATATATCGGTAGAAAATTGGCTGCTCGTGTATTAAATACATGGCACGAAGATTTCGTAGATGAAGATACTGGTGAAGTAGTTTCTATCGAACGTAACGAAATAATCCTTGATAGAGATACTATTATCGACAAAGATAATGTAGAAGAAATCATTGATTCTAACGTTAAATCTATTTTGTTACATAAAGAAGATGCTAATCAAGCTGATTATGCCATCATTCATAATACGTTACAAAAAGATCCAACAAACTCTGAAAAAGAAGCTGTTGAGCATATCTACAGACAATTGCGTAACGCAGAACCGCCTGATGAAGAAACTGCTCGTGGTATTATTGATAAATTGTTCTTTTCTGACCAACGTTATAACTTAGGTGAAGTAGGTCGTTATAGAATGAACAAAAAGTTACAGTTGGATATCCCAATGGAAAAGCAAGTGCTTACCAAAGAAGATATCATAACTATCGTGAAGTATTTAATTGAGTTGATTAATGCGAAAGCAGATATTGATGATATTGATCACTTATCAAACCGTCGTGTTAGAACAGTTGGAGAACAATTGTCACAACAATTTGGTGTTGGTTTAGCACGTATGGCGAGAACTATTCGTGAGAGAATGAACGTTAGAGATAACGAGGTGTTTACACCAATTGATTTGATCAATGCTAAAACATTATCATCAGTTATCAACTCTTTCTTTGGTACCAACCAATTGTCTCAATTTATGGATCAAACGAATCCATTAGCTGAGATTACGCACAAGAGAAGATTATCTGCCCTAGGACCAGGTGGACTTTCGAGAGAAAGAGCTGGATTTGAAGTTCGTGATGTTCACTATACGCACTACGGACGTTTATGTCCTATTGAAACTCCAGAGGGACCAAACATTGGTTTGATTTCATCTCTTGGAGTTTATGCTAAAGTGAACGGAATGGGATTCATTGAGACTCCTTACCGTAAAGTAACTAATGGAGTTGTAGATTTAGAGGCTACTCCAATTTACTTAAGTGCAGAAGAAGAAGAAGGAATGTTGATCTCTCAAGCAAATATTGAGATGGATGATTCTGGAAAAATTCTTGCTGAAAACGTAATTGCACGTCAAGAAGGTGATTTTCCAGTAATTGACCCTACAAAAGTTGATTATGCTGATGTTGCTCCAAATCAAATTGCTTCAATTTCTGCATCTTTAATTCCTTTCTTGGAACATGATGATGCGAATAGAGCGTTGATGGGGTCTAACATGATGCGTCAGGCCGTACCATTAATTCGTCCTGAAGCACCTATCGTTGGAACTGGATTAGAGCGTCAAGTTGCTTCTGACTCTAGAGTATTAATTAATGCTGAAGGAGATGGAACTGTTGAATATGTAGATGCAAATATCATTACTATTAAATACGATCGTTCTGAAGAAGAAAGAATGGTTAGTTTTGAATCGGATGATAAAACATATAATCTAATTAAATTTAGAAAAACCAATCAAGGAACAAGTATTAACTTGAAACCTATCGTAAGAAAAGGGGATAGAGTTATTCTTGGTCAAGTATTATCAGAAGGATATGCTACCCAAAATGGTGAACTTGCTTTAGGTCGTAATCTAAAAGTAGCGTTTATGCCATGGAAAGGGTACAACTTTGAGGATGCGATTGTGATTTCTGAAAAAGTGGTTCGTGATGACATCTTTACTTCAATTCACGTAGATGATTACTCATTAGAAGTAAGAGATACGAAATTAGGTAATGAAGAGTTAACGAATGATATTCCTAACGTTTCTGAAGAGGCTACTAAAGACTTAGATGAAAACGGAATGATTAGAATTGGTGCCGAGGTTAAACCTGGTGACATTCTTATCGGAAAAATTACTCCTAAAGGAGAATCAGATCCTACTCCTGAAGAGAAATTGCTTCGTGCAATCTTCGGGGATAAAGCAGGTGATGTGAAAGATGCTTCATTAAAAGCTTCTCCTTCTTTACATGGTGTAGTTCTTGACAAAAAATTATTCGCGAGAGCGGTAAAAGATAAACGCAAACGTACACAAGATAAAGATGCTTTAGGTGCTTTAGAAATGGAGTTTGAAACTAAATTTGTTGAATTAAAAGACAAATTAGTAGAAAAACTTTTCTTGATCGTTAACGGAAAAACATCTCAAGGGGTAATGAATGATTTGGGTGAAGAGGTTTTACCAAAAGGTAAAAAATACACTCAAAAAATGCTTTATGCTGTAGAGGATTTTGCTCACTTAAGCAAAGGACAATGGGTAGCTGATGATGCAACTAATAAAATGGTGAATGAATTAATTCATAACTATAAAATTAAGTTGAATGACCTACAAGGTTCTTTACGTAGAGAGAAATTTACAATTACTGTTGGAGACGAATTACCAGCAGGGATTTTAAAATTAGCAAAAGTTTATATCGCTAAGAAACGTAAGTTAAAAGTAGGGGATAAAATGGCGGGACGTCACGGTAACAAAGGTATTGTTGCTCGTATTGTTCGTCATGAAGATATGCCTTTCCTTGAAGACGGAACACCAGTTGATATTGTGTTGAACCCACTTGGGGTACCTTCACGTATGAACATTGGTCAAATTTATGAGACGGTATTAGGATGGGCTGGAATGAACTTGGGTAGAAAATTTGCTACTCCAATTTTTGATGGTGCTTCTCTTGATCAAATCAATGAATTAACTGATGAAGCTGGAATACCACGTTTTGGACATACACACCTTTATGATGGTGGTACTGGAGAGCGTTTCCATCAAGCGGCAACTGTTGGTGTGATCTATATGTTAAAATTAGGACACATGGTTGATGATAAGATGCACGCACGTTCAATAGGGCCATACTCATTAATTACGCAACAACCACTTGGTGGTAAAGCGCAATTTGGTGGACAACGTTTTGGAGAGATGGAAGTTTGGGCACTTGAGGCTTATGGAGCATCAAGTACACTTAGAGAAATCTTGACTGTGAAGTCTGATGATGTTATTGGTAGAGCTAAAACTTACGAAGCTATCGTAAAAGGAGAATCTATGCCAGAACCAGGATTACCTGAATCATTCAATGTATTGATGCATGAATTGAAAGGTCTTGGATTAGATATTAGATTAGAAGAATAAATAAAAGTTTGTAGTTGTCAGTCCCGATTTTTTTCGGGGCTGATTACTCATTTATAAGAGTTTTTTAGATTTAGACCCGTAAACCGTTCCGATTTTTTATATAAAATTTAATTTTTTATAATTAGCACTTTAATAAAAGTTTAAAGTTTAGAGAAGTAATCCGAGGGAGGTAGAAGTATAGTAATCTATATATGTGCCAAAATCAATTTTTTAATTGCAATTAAATCAGTAGTAAAAACTATGATGAATAATAGAAATAACAACAATAATAAAGATAAGAATCCTATAAAAAGATTTAGTAAAATCTCAATAGGACTTGCTTCTCCTGAATCTATCTTGAAAGAGTCAAGAGGTGAGGTTTTAAAACCAGAAACAATTAACTACCGTACGCACAAGCCAGAGCGTGACGGTCTTTTTTGTGAAAGAATATTTGGACCTGTAAAGGATTTCGAATGTGCTTGTGGGAAATATAAAAGAATACGTTACAAAGGGATCATCTGTGACCGTTGTGGTGTAGAAGTTACTGAGAAAAAAGTACGTAGAGATAGAGTAGGTCACATCAACCTTGTTGTGCCAATTGCTCACATCTGGTATTTCCGTTCTCTTCCTAATAAAATTGGTTATATCCTTGGTCTTCCATCTAAGAAATTAGATATGATCATTTACTACGAGAGATATGTAGTAATTCAAGCAGGTATCGCTAAAAATGCTGAAGGTGAATCTGTTAAAAGACTTGATTTCTTAACTGAAGAAGAGTACTTGAATATTTTAGATACTCTTCCAGCAGATAATCAATATCTTGATGATTTTGATCCAAATAAATTTGTTGCCAAAATGGGAGCAGAATGTATTATGGACTTATTAGCACGTATTGATCTTGATGAGTTATCTTACCAATTAAGACATAGTGCTAATAACGAAACGTCTAAACAACGTAAAACGGAAGCTTTAAAAAGATTACAAGTAGTTGAATCTTTCCGTGAATCTAACTTGAACCGTGAAAACCGTCCGGAATGGATGATTATGAAAGTGGTTCCTGTTATCCCACCAGAATTACGTCCGCTTGTGCCACTTGATGGAGGTCGTTTTGCAACTTCAGATTTAAATGATTTATACCGTCGAGTAATCATCCGTAACAACCGTTTGAAAAGATTAATGGAGATCAAAGCTCCAGAAGTTATCTTAAGAAACGAGAAACGTATGTTGCAAGAATCTGTAGATTCATTATTTGATAATACAAGAAAAGCATCTGCTGTTAAAACAGAATCAAACAGACCATTAAAATCATTATCTGATTCCCTTAAAGGTAAGCAAGGACGTTTCCGTCAAAACTTACTTGGAAAACGTGTGGATTACTCTGCTCGTTCGGTAATTGTTGTTGGACCTGAATTGAAATTGTTCGAATGTGGTATCCCTAAAGATATGGCAGCCGAATTATACAAGCCTTTTGTGATCCGTAAATTGATCGAAAGAGGAATTGTAAAAACGGTAAAATCAGCTAAGAAAATAATAGACAAGAAAGAACCTGTAGTTTGGGATATACTTGAAAACGTAATTAAAGGTCACCCTATATTACTGAATAGAGCCCCTACTTTGCACAGACTTGGTATTCAAGCATTCCAACCAAAATTAATTGAAGGAAAAGCAATCCAATTGCACCCTTTAGTTTGTACGGCATTTAATGCGGATTTTGATGGGGATCAAATGGCAGTTCACTTACCATTAGGACCAGAAGCTATTCTTGAAGCACAATTATTAATGTTGGCTTCACACAATATCTTAAACCCTGCAAATGGAGCTCCAATTACGGTACCATCTCAGGATATGGTTTTGGGTCTATATTATATGACCAAAGAGAGATTGTCTACTCCAGAAAAGAAAATTTTAGGTCAAGATCTAGTTTTTTATTCTGCAGAAGAAACAAATATTGCATTAAACGAAGGAAGATTAGAATTGAATGCTAGAGTGAAAATTAGAGCAAAAGATTTTAATGATGCTGGAGAATTAGTGTACAAAATTATTGAAACTACTGCTGGACGTGTATTATTTAATGAAGTAGTACCAGAAGCAGCTGGATATATCAATGATGTATTAACTAAGAAAAACCTTAGAGATATTATCGGTCACGTATTGAATTCAACAAGTGTACCGGAAACGGCTGCCTTCTTGGATAATATGAAAGATATGGGGTACAAATTTGCCTTTAGAGGTGGATTGTCATTCTCATTAGGTGATATTAGAATTCCAGATCAAAAACCAAAATTAATTGCAGATGCTAGAGAGCAAGTTGAAGGTATCTCTGCAAATTACAACATGGGTCTTATTACAAATAACGAACGTTATAACCAAGTTATTGATGTATGGACTTCTGCAAATGCGCAATTAACTGAGTTAGCAATGAAAAACATTAGAGAAGACCAACAAGGTTTCAACTCGGTGTATATGATGCTTGACTCTGGGGCGAGGGGTTCTAAGGAGCAAATTCGTCAGTTAACTGGTATGCGTGGATTGATGGCTAAGCCTAAGAAATCGACTGCTGGTGGTGGAGAGATTATTGAGAATCCAATTCTTTCTAACTTTAAGGAAGGTCTTTCAATTCTTGAGTATTTCATTTCTACTCACGGTGCGCGTAAAGGTCTTGCGGATACTGCCTTGAAAACGGCGGATGCAGGATATTTAACAAGAAGATTGCATGATGTTTCTCAAGATGTTATTGTTAACATTGAAGACTGTGGAACATTAAGAGGTGTTGAAGTATCAGCATTGAAAAAGAATGAAGAAATTGTTGAGTCATTAGGAGAAAGAATTTTAGGACGTGTTGCATTACAAGACGTAATTAATCCTTTAACTAATGAAGTGTTAATCCAATCTGGACAACAAATTACTGAGGCGATAATGAAAATTATTGAAGCTTCTCCTATCGAGAAAGTGGAAGTTCGTTCTCCTCTTGTTTGTGAAGCGCCAAAAGGTATTTGTGCTAAATGTTACGGTCGTAACTTAGCTACAGGTAAAATGACACAAAGAGGTGAAGCAGTTGGTGTAATTGCAGCACAATCTATTGGAGAACCTGGTACACAGTTAACATTACGTACTTTCCACGTTGGAGGGGTTGCGGGTGGTATTTCTGAAGAGTCTAGTATTGTTACTAAATTTAATGGTAAACTAGAAATCGAAGATTTAAAAACTGTTAAAGGAGAAGATAATGATGGTAATGCAGTAGATATTGTTGTTTCACGTTCAACTGAATTAAAATTAGTTGATGAAAAAACTGGTATTGTATTAAATACGCATAACATTCCTTACGGATCAAGTATTTTTGTAAAAGACGGTCAGTCAGCTGCAAAAGGTGACGTGATTTGTAAATGGGATCCATATAATGGAGTTATTGTTTCTGAGTTTACAGGAAAAATTGCTTACGAAGATTTAGAGCAAGGACAATCGTTCATGGTAGAAATTGATGAGCAAACAGGTTTCCAGGAAAAAGTAATCTCTGAAGCAAGAGCTAAAAAATTAATTCCAACTTTATTAGTTTATGGTAAAGATGATGAGTTGATTCGTTCTTACAACTTACCAGTTGGAGCCCACTTAATGGTTGAAAATGGTGAGAAAATTAAAGCAGGTAAAGTATTAGTAAAAATTCCTCGTCGTTCTTCTAAATCAGGAGATATTACTGGAGGTTTACCTAGAATTACTGAGCTTTTAGAAGCGCGTAATCCTTCTAATCCAGCTGTAGTTTCAGAAATTGATGGTGTTGTTTCTTTTGGAAAAATCAAAAGAGGTAACCGTGAGATTGTAATTGAATCTAAATTTGGAGATATCAGAAAGTACCTAGTTAAACTTTCAAGTCAAATTCTTGTTCAAGAAAATGACTTTGTAAGAGCTGGTGTGCCTTTATCAGATGGAGCTATTACTCCTGAGGACATTTTAAGAATTAAAGGACCAGCTGCTGTTCAACAGTACTTGGTTAATGAAATTCAAGAAGTATACCGTCTTCAAGGGGTGAAAATTAACGACAAGCACTTTGAGGTAGTTATACGTCAAATGATGCGTAAAGTTAGAGTTCAAGATCCAGGAGATACATTGTTCTTAGAAGATCAATTGATTCATACTAAAGATTTTATCGTTCAAAATGATAAATTATATGGTATGAAAGTAATTGAAGATGCTGGTGATTCAAGCAACCTTAAAGAAGGTCAAATTGTTTCTCCACGTGAATTACGTGATGAAAATTCATTATTGAAACGTAACGATCAAAATATTGTTGTAGCTCGTGATGTAATCACTGCAACTGGTACTCCTGTTTTACAAGGTATTACTAGAGCATCGCTACAAACAAAATCATTTATCTCTGCGGCTTCTTTCCAAGAGACTACTAAAGTGTTAAACGAGGCTGCTGTTGCAGGTAAGATTGACTACTTAGAAGGATTGAAAGAAAATGTAATTGTAGGACATAGAATTCCTGCAGGAACTGGTATGAGAGAATATGATAATGCTATTGTAGGTTCTAAAGAAGATTACAATGACATGATGGCAAACAAAGAAGAATATATTTATTAATAAATAATATGTTTTAAGCTAAAAGATAGAAAGATTACCTCGTGTAGTCTTTCTATTTTAGTTTAAAATAGATTTACTTTTAATTGAAGGTAAGCAAGAGCAAAATGGGATTTGGTTGTTAAAACTAATGAAAATCCGCAAATTGCATACCACCGATAAATAACAATGAAATTCAACATATGAAAGACCAACAAGATCAAATTAATATAGAATTAGATGAGAAAACTGCTGAAGGGATTTACTCTAATTTGGCAATTATAAATCATTCTTCGTCAGAATTTGTTCTAGATTTTGTAAGTATCATGCCTGGTATTCCAAAGGCTAAAGTAAAATCAAGAATTGTCTTGACGCCACAACATGCTAAAAGATTGTTGAAGGCAATAGGAGAAAATATTCACCGTTTTGAAATCGCTCATGGCGAAATTAAAGATACTGAACAACCTCCAATTCCTCTTAACTTTGGTCCTGCTGGACAAGCATAGTTTATATTAAAGGCTCCATTTTTTTGGAGCCTTTTTTTATATCAATACAAACAATTCTACTGTATGTTCAAGCGGAGTAGAGCACCAATAATCATTAACATAACAAAAAATGGATTTAGTTGTAATGTGATTTTTTGGATATTATATAGTATTGGTAAGTCTATTACTGTCTTGTTAAAAGGGGGTTTTTAGACTTAAAAGCTTATAAATGTGCATTGTTACAGTTTTCTTTGGTAGCTAAACGAGTATTAATGTTGTTCATCGGAAATATTTTTGAGAAGGATATTCCTGCTGTACTTTTGTACTAGAATTAGAGTTATGAATTTATCTCTATCAAAAAACAAATTTTAATATGACCAATTTTTCTAAACAAAACAAAGCTAAAAGTACTCTTACTATTTTAACTTTTGTTTTGATTTTTTTATCAAGTTTCTCAGTTTTTAGTCAATCATCAGTAAAAAATGAAAATTTTTCTAGTGAAAATGAAATCACTGTTATAAATGAGATAAAAGCAGAAAATAATAAAGCAAACACAAATATGGAATTTGTTTTGTGGTTCATGGGTTCGAAACAAAAACCCAACACCACAATTTCAACTGAAGGTATTAATACTAAAAAACAAATAATGACTTCAGGAATTGCTCCAAATCGTACATTATTAAAAGCTTTCTTAAAAAAAGCAGTCAATTATGAAACGTCTTTAGCATAAAGAAATGACTTAATTTTTTACAGATATAAAAAAGCGCTAATTTAAAATTAGCGCTTTTTTTATGATAATTTTCTATTCAAACTCCGAAGTGAAAAATAGTTTAACACTCGGGTATTTATTCTGTGTCATTTGAATTGTAAAGTCTGAATCGGCGAGAAATACTAATTGACCGTATTTGTCTTTTGCTAAAAACTTTTGTTTGATACGTTTGAATTCCTTGAACTCTTCATTCTTTGGGTCATTGGGTTTAACCCAGCAAGCCTTATGTACAGGAAAGTTTTCATAAGTACATTTAGCACCATATTCATGCTCTAAACGGTACTGAATTACTTCATATTGCAATGCTCCTACAGTTCCAATAATTTTTCTGTTGTTCATTTCAAGAGTAAATAATTGAGCAACACCTTCATCCATTAATTGATCGACACCTTTATCAAGTTGTTTTGCTTTAAGAGGGTCAGCATTGTTTATGTATCTAAAGTGTTCTGGAGAGAAGCTAGGAATTCCTTTGAAACTCATTATTTCACCTTCGGTTAAAGTATCTCCAATTTTAAAATTTCCAGTATCGTGTAATCCTACAATATCTCCAGGGTAGGAAATATCTACAATTTCTTTCTTTTCAGCAAAAAAAGCGTTTGGACTAGAGAATTTTAAATTCTTTTTAAGTCTAACGTGATAGTAAGGTTTGTTTCTTTCAAATGTTCCAGATACAATTTTGATAAAAGCCAATCTGTCTCTATGTTTAGGATCCATGTTCGCATGAATTTTAAAAACAAATCCAGACATTTTTTCTTCAGTTGGATCCACTAACCTTGTTTCTGATTCTTTAGGTCTAGGTGATGGAGCGATGGTGACAAAACAATCTAAAAGCTCTCTTACTCCAAAATTATTCAGTGCTGAACCAAAGAATACAGGTTGTAATTTTCCGTCTAAATAGTCTTGACGATCAAATTTTGGATAAACTTCATCAATCAACTCTAATTCTTCGCGTAAAGTATCAGCAGGTTTTTGTCCAATTATTTTTTCTAATTCGGGATTTTGAACATCCGAAAAAGCAATAGTTTCTTCTATGTTTTTACGATTGTCTCCACTAAATAAATTAATGTTTTGCTCCCATAAATTATAGATTCCTTGAAAATCATAACCCATTCCAATAGGGAAACTAAGTGGAGTAACAGTTAAACCTAATTTTTGCTCCACTTCGTCCATAAGATCAAAAGCGTCTTTTCCTTCACGGTCCATCTTATTGATGAAAACAATTATAGGTATTTTTCTCATTCTACATACAGATACTAATTTCTCTGTTTGTTCCTCAACTCCTTTTGCAACATCAATTACAACAATAACGCTGTCTACAGCAGTTAAGGTTCTAAAAGTGTCTTCAGCAAAATCCTTATGTCCAGGAGTATCGAGAATGTTGATTTTTTTGTCTTGGTAATTAAATGCTAAAACCGAAGTAGAAACCGAAATTCCTCTTTGACGTTCGATTTCCATAAAATCACTCGTTGCTCCTTTTTTAATTTTATTATTCTTAACCGCACCAGCCTCTTGAATAGCTCCTCCAAAAAGTAGGAGTTTTTCTGTAAGTGTTGTTTTACCGGCATCAGGATGCGATATAATTCCGAAAGTTCTTCTTCTTTGTATTTCTTTTAAAAAGCTCATATTTACTGTAAATAGTTTGCAAAAGTACTATTTATAAATGCTAATTAAAAATAAATAAGAATTGCATTAACTTAATATTGAAGATAGAAAGCTAATAAGGGATACAATTAGTATTATGGATTTTAAGTATTGATATTTAGTAGATTGGTATCGAGATTGTTTTGTTTAACTCATGGCTGTATAAAATTTTGTTAATAGTAAGGTGTAAACTTGTATTATGTAATCGAATTGTTATTTTTGTTCGCCTTTATTTTAGAGAATTGTTTGTAGGAACATTTTTCTTTCTTAACTGTAATGGCGTATATTTGGTGCCGAGTACCTAGATTTCTTTTGATTAATAAGTTTCTAACTATAAAAATATAAATTTCAAATAATGCTATTAAAAACAATACAAATGAAGTCCATTACTATTACAGTTGCACTTGTGCTTTTTCTGTTTTCTACAACGATAACAAAGGCTCAAGAAATTATTACGGACAGTGTTGCAGTTGCAGTTGCTCCTGTAAAGAAAGTTCAAACGAATCAAAGACAAAAAATTGACGGAATTATTGCAACGGTTGGGGATTATATTATTTTGGATTCCGATATTGATAAATCTTATTTAGAAATTTCAAGTCAAGGTGGTTCTATAAAAGATATTACAAGATGTCAGATGTTAGGAAAACTAATGGAAGATAAATTATATGCACACCAGGCAGTTCAAGATAGTGTTAAAGTTACTGACGCTGAAGTGAAGAGCATGATGGAAGAACGTTTGAGCTATATGGTTAGCCAAATAGGAAGTATTGATAAGGTAGTACAATACTATAAAAAAGATTCAGAAGAAGATTTTAAGAGTTATTTCTTTGACCTTTTAAAGGAGCAAAAGCTTAGTTCTGAAATGCAAAAGAAAATTGTTGAAGAAGTTGAGATCACTCCAGAGGAAGTTCGTAATTTTTTTAAATCTATCCCTAAAGATGAATTGCCGCAGTTTGGAGCCGAAATGGAAGTAGCTCAAATTGTTATTGAACCCAAGATTTCTGATGCTGAAAAGCAAAAAGTAATTGATAAGTTGAATGAATTTAAAAAAGATATTCTAGCCGGTTCTAGTTTTGCAACTAAAGCAGTTTTATATTCTAAAGATCCAGGATCAGCTAGTAATGGTGGTTTTTATAAAATGAATAGAAAAACTCCTTTTGTAAAAGAGTTTAAAGATGTTGCATTTAGTTTGCAAGAAGGGGAGATTTCAGCACCATTTGAAACAACTTTTGGATTTCATATTATTATGATTGATAAAATTAAGGGACAAGAAGTTGAATTGAGACACATATTATTGACTCCTTCTGTTTCTGAGGATGAGATTCAGTCTGCAAAAGATAAAATTACACTTATTAGAAATAAGATTATTGATAAAAAACTTTCTTTTGCAGATGCTGCCAGAACAGAATCTGATCAAAAAGAAACTAGAGCTAATGGTGGTGTTTTAATTAATCCAAAAACTCAAGATACGCGTTTTGAATTAACTAAAATGGACCCAAGTCTTTATAGCCAAGTTTCTAATTTAAAGGATGATGCGATCTCGCAACCTATTTTAGATACTGATGAGAATGGAAAGAAAAGCTTTAAGTTAATTACGGTAACAAATAGAATTAACGAGCATATTGCTAACTATGCTACGGATTATATTAAGATTAAAGATTTAGCTTTAAAAGAAAAGCAAATCAAAGCAATTGGAAAATGGTTTGATGAAAAAATAAAAGAAACATATATTAAGGTTCTTGGTGAATATAGAGACTGCGAGTTTACCAATAACTGGTTGAAAAAATAATATTTTTTATAATAAATAAAAAGAGTTAGTTTTATGAAATCATAAGCTAGCTCTTTTTTAATTTAAATACTTTTCAAAATGTCTGATGTTGCAGCAATACACGATTTAGTTCAAAAACGAAATGAACTTAAAAATGAAATCGCCAAAATAATTGTAGGTCAAGATGCTGTAGTTGATCAAATCTTACTCTGTATTTTTTCTGGTGGGCATGCTTTATTAGTTGGTGTCCCAGGATTGGCAAAAACATTATTAGTTAATACTTTGGCGCAAGCTTTAGGATTAGATTTTAAAAGAATTCAGTTTACACCTGACTTAATGCCTTCGGATATTTTAGGAAGTGAGATATTAGATGAAAATCGTCAGTTTAAATTTATAAAAGGGCCTGTTTTTTCAAATATTATTTTAGCTGACGAAATCAATAGAACGCCACCTAAAACACAAGCTGCTTTATTGGAAGCTATGCAAGAAAGGTCTGTGACTATAGCTGGGGAAAACTACAAGCTGTCATTACCTTATTTTGTTTTGGCTACGCAAAACCCAATTGAACAAGAGGGAACTTATCCTTTGCCTGAAGCACAATTGGACCGTTTTATGTTTGCTATTAAATTAGAGTATCCTTCCTATGAAGAAGAAGTGCAAGTGGTGAAAAGAACAACTTCGGATGTTAAAGAAACGGTTAACGCTTTATTTACAGCACAACAAATTATAGACTTTCAACAATTAATTCGCCGCATTCCTGTGGCTGATAATGTAATTGAATATGCAGTTACACTTGTAAGTAAAACACGTCCTGATAGTGTTTTGACAAATGACTTTGTAAAGAATTATTTAGATTGGGGAGCAGGACCTAGAGCTTCTCAAAATTTAATTTTGGCTGCTAAGGCCCATGCTGCTTTCAAAGGAAAGTTTTCTCCAGATATTGAAGATGTAAAAGCAGTGGCGGTTGGTATTTTGAGACATCGTATTATTAAAAATTACAAAGCAGATGCTGAAGGAATTACTGAGGAAATGATTATTTCTAAGTTGATTTAATTAGTTGTTTTTTAATAGATTTAAATTATAATCATTGTGGGCTGTGTTTAACTATAGTTTAGTAATGCCTGATAAGTTTAATTTAGAAAGGTTCTTTATTCAAATCAGAATAAAGAGCCTTTTTTTAATTCTATTGATTTCGATATTGATAAAAAATAAATGTTATTTTGCTAATTGTTTAATATTGTTACGGTATTTTGTCAATTGTTTAATAAAAAGTAAAATAACGACGTTTTTAGCAATAATAATTTTCTAAAAGGCCACTTTTATTAAATTTTTTTTAAATCTCACCTTAAATTCGTTAATTTGCATCACGAAAAAACAAAAAAATACCAAGATAGTTTGGTTGTTTATTTTTGATATAATCAAGACAAATAGCCTTTAACATTGAAAAGAATTCTACTATGAACATTTATAACGATTATCTACAAGAAATCGAAGAACGAAAAGGGCAAGGGCTTAACCCAAAACCTATTGATGGTGCTGACTTATTAAGTACAATCATTACACAAATAAAAGATTCAGATAACGCAGATCGCGACGAATCGCTTAAATTTTTCACGTACAATGTTGTTCCTGGAACTACTCCAGCTGCAGCGGTCAAAGCGGTATTTCTAAAGGAAATTATTCTAGGGCAATCTGTTGTGAATGAAATTACTCCTGCTTTTGCTTTTGAATTATTATCACACATGAAAGGTGGTCCTTCGATTGAAGTATTACTAGATTTAGCTTTAGGTAATAATGTTGCTATTGCAAAAGAAGCTGCAAAAGTATTAAAAACACAATTTTTTCTTTACGAAGCTGATACAGCACGTCTAGAGGCTGCATTTAAAAGTGGCAGTGAAATTGCTAAGGAGATTTTAGTAAGTTATGCTAATGCAGAATTTTTTACAAAACTTCCTGAGGTTGCAGAAGAAATTAAAGTAGTTACTTATGTTGCTGGTGAAGGAGATATCTCAACTGATTTACTTTCTCCAGGAAACCAAGCTCACTCTCGTTCAGATCGTGAATTGCATGGGAAATGTTTAATTTCTCCTGAAGCACAAGATGAAATTCAAGCTTTGCAAGCGCAACATCCGGACAAAAGTGTGATGTTGATTGCTGAAAAAGGAACAATGGGTGTTGGATCATCAAGAATGTCAGGTGTGAATAACGTAGCATTATGGACAGGTAGAAAAGCAAGTCCTTATGTTCCTTTTATAAACATTGCTCCAATTGTAGCGGGTACAAACGGAATTTCGCCAATTTTCTTAACTACGGTTGATGTTACTGGTGGAATTGGGTTAGACCTTCAAAACTGGGTAAAAGTAGTTGATGAGAAAGGGAATGCTGTACGTAATGAAAACGGAGATGTTGTTCTAGAAGAGGCATATTCTGTCGCTACAGGTACTGTGCTTACTATCAATACTAAAACGAAAAAATTATACAATGGGGACAAAGAGCTAAAAGATATTTCTAAAGCTTTTACACCTCAAAAAATGGAATTCATAAAAGCGGGTGGTTCTTACGCTATTGTTTTTGGTAAAAAGTTACAAACTTTTGCTTCAAAAACTTTAGGTATTGATATCGTTCCAGTTTTTGCTGCATCAAAAGAAGTTTCTGTTGAAGGACAAGGACTTACTGCTGTAGAGAAAATTTTCAATAAAAATGCAGTTGGAACTACACCTGGTAAAGTGTTACACGCAGGATCAGATGTACGTGTAGAGGTGAACATTGTGGGATCTCAAGATACTACAGGTTTGATGACCTCTCAAGAATTAGAGTCTATGGCTGCTACTGTTATTTCTCCTATTGTTGATGGTGCTTACCAATCAGGTTGTCATACTGCATCGGTTTGGGATAATAAGTCGAAAGCAAATATTCCTAGATTGATGAAATTCATGAATGACTTTGGTTTGATTACTGCTCGTGATCCTAAAGATAAATACCTTGCAATGACAGATGTTATTCATAAAGTATTGAATGATATTACTGTTGATGAGTGGGCTATCATTATCGGTGGTGACTCTCATACAAGAATGTCAAAAGGTGTTGCTTTTGGTGCCGATTCAGGTACAGTTGCGCTTGCATTGGCTACGGGTGAAGCTTCTATGCCAATTCCAGAATCGGTAAAAGTGACTTTCAAAGGAAATATGAAAACGTACATGGATTTCCGTGATGTGGTTCACGCTACTCAATCTCAAATGTTGAAACAATTTGGAGGAGAAAATGTATTCCAAGGTAGAATTATCGAAGTACACTTAGGTACACTTACCGCAGATCAGGCCTTTACTTTTACAGACTGGACTGCAGAGATGAAAGCGAAAGCTTCTATCTGTATTTCTGAGGATGAAACTTTGATTGAATCATTGTTGATCGCTAAGAAAAGAATCCAGATCATGATTGATAAAGGAATGGATAATGCGAAACAAGTTCTTAAAGGTTTGATCGCTATCGCTGATCAAAGAATCGCTGACATCAGATCTGGTGCAAAACCAGCTTTGACTCCCGATGCAAATGCAAAATATTATGCAGAAGTTGTTATTGATCTTGACATTGTACAAGAGCCAATGATTGCAGATCCAGACGTTAATAATGCAGATGTTTCTAAAAGATATACACACGACACTATTAGACCATTATCATTTTATGGTGGAACTAAAAAAGTTGATTTAGGATTTGTTGGATCATGTATGGTTCACAAAGGAGACTTAAAAATCCTTTCGCAAATGCTTAAAAATATTGATGCACAATTTGGTAAAGTAGAATTTAAGGCACCACTTGTTGTTGCGCCGCCAACGTACAACATTGTTGATGAGTTGAAAGCAGAAGGTGACTGGGAAGTGTTGCAAAAATACTCTGGTTTCGAATTTGATGATAATGCGCCAAAAGGAGTAGCACGTACAGGATATGAAAATATTCTTTACTTAGAACGTCCAGGTTGTAATCTTTGTATGGGTAACCAAGAAAAAGCAGCAAAAGGAGATACTGTAATGGCAACTTCTACACGCCTTTTTCAAGGAAGAGTTGTTGAGGATGCTGAAGGTAAAAAAGGAGAGTCATTACTTTCTTCAACGCCAGTTGTTGTGTTGTCTACAATCTTAGGTAGAACGCCTACTATGGAGGAATATAAAGCAGCAGTGAAAGGAATTAATCTAACGCAATTTGCACCATCTCATAAGTTATTAGTTCAATAATAAATTAAGATTTGTTAATTATATCAAAAAGCCTGAGTCAATGACTCAGGCTTTTTTTATTTTTCGTACCTTGTGGTATCTAAAATACAATACTTAAAACAATTATATATGGCATTTGATATTGAAATGATTAAAAAAGTGTATGACAACATGACAAGTCGTGTTGATGCTGCACGAAAAGTAGTTGATCGTCCACTTACTTTAACCGAGAAAATTTTATATAGCCACTTATGGGATGGAAAAGCGAAGCAGGCCTATGGACGAGGTGTTGATTATGTTGATTTTGCTCCAGATAGAGTAGCGTGTCAAGATGCAACTGCACAAATGGCTTTGTTGCAATTTATGCATGCAGGTAAGAAAACAGTTGCTGTTCCAACAACAGTTCATTGTGACCACTTGATTTTAGCAAAAGTAGGAGCAGAGAAGGATTTAGCTGTTGCAAAAGAACAATCAAGCGAAGTTTTTGATTTTTTATCATCAGTTTCAGATAAATACGGTATTGGTTTCTGGAAACCAGGATCGGGAATTATTCATCAAATTGTTTTGGAAAATTATGCTTTTCCAGGTGGGATGATGATTGGTACCGATTCACATACTGTAAATGCAGGTGGTTTAGGAATGCTTGCTATTGGTGTTGGTGGAGCTGATGCTGTAGATGTAATGTCAGGAATGGGATGGGAATTGAAATTTCCTAAATTAATAGGAGTGAAGTTGACCGGAAAATTATCGGGTTGGACTGCTCCAAAAGATGTGATTTTAAAAGTTGCTGACATTCTTACTGTAAAAGGAGGAACTGGAGCAATTGTTGAATATTTTGGTGAAGGGGCGACTAATATGTCTTGTACTGGTAAAGGTACAATTTGTAATATGGGTGCCGAAATTGGTGCTACAACTTCTACATTTGGTTACGATGATTCTATGCGCAGGTATTTAACTGCTACTGGTCGTCAAGACGTAGTTGATGCTGCAGATAAGGTAGCTGATTATTTAACTGGTGACCCTGAGGTTTATGCAAACCCAGACAAGTATTTTGATCAAGTTATTGAAATTAACCTTTCAGAATTAGAGCCACATATCAATGGACCATTTACTCCAGATAGAGGTACTCCTGTTTCTGAAATGAAAGCGGAAGCGAAAGCTAATGGATGGCCAATAAAAGTGGAATGGGGATTAATTGGTTCTTGTACGAACTCTTCTTATGAAGATATGGCTCGTGCGGTATCAATTGTGAACCAAGCCGTAGAACATGGTATTACTCCTAAAGCCGAGTTTGGTGTTAATCCAGGTTCTGAGCAAATTCGTTACACTATTGAAAGAGACGGTATGATTGCTGCATTTGAAAAAATGGGGACTAAAGTATTTACAAATGCTTGTGGACCATGTATTGGTCAATGGGATAGAGCTGGTGCAGATAAACAAGAGAAAAATACAATCGTTCATTCGTTCAACCGTAACTTTTCTAAAAGAGCAGATGGTAATCCAAATACGCATGCTTTTGTAACTTCTCCAGAAATGGTTGCGGCATTAGCAATTGCAGGAAGATTAGATTTTAACCCACTTACGGATACATTGTTAAATGACAAAGGAGAAGAAGTTAAATTGACCGCGCCTTATGGTGATGAATTACCTAAAAAAGGATTTGAAGTAGATGATAATGGTTTTCAAGCTCCTGCAGCTGATGGATCAGCTGTTCAAATTGTGGTTAGTGAAACTTCAGATAGATTACAACTATTAGCACCATTTGACGCTTGGGATGGTAAAAATATTACAGGAGCTAAATTGCTAATTAAAGCATTTGGTAAATGTACTACGGATCATATTTCTATGGCTGGACCGTGGTTGCGTTTCCGTGGACATCTAGATAATATTTCAAACAATATGTTGATTGGTGCTGTAAATGCTTACACTCAAAAAACAAATTCGGTTAAAAATCAATTAACTGGTGAATATGGTGCGGTTCCTGCTGTAGCGCGAGCGTACAAAGCAGCTGGTGTTCCTTCTGTTGTTGTTGGAGATCACAATTACGGGGAAGGTTCTTCTCGTGAGCATGCTGCAATGGAGCCTCGTTTCTTAGGTGTTAAGGCGGTATTAGTGAAATCTTTTGCTCGTATACACGAAACGAATCTTAAAAAACAAGGACTTCTTGGGTTGACATTCGCTAATGAAGCGGATTATGATAAGATCCAAGAGGATGATACAATTAATTTTATAGATTTAGTTGATTTTGCACCAGGAAAACAATTAACGGTAGAGTTTGTTCACGCTGATGGAAGTAAAGATTTAATCTTAGCAAATCATACGTACAACGAAGGACAAATAGGCTGGTATGTAGCTGGTTCAGCATTAAATTTAATTGCTGCCGAAGCTTAATATTATCATTTATTATATATTTAAACGCTCTGTGTAAACAGAGCGTTTTTTTTGTTTAAAGTTTTTTTCTAGCTAGGAATTTATGGAAAGAAAGTGATTCCCTTTTTTTATTTGATAACAAAGTAGTTAGGTTGCTTTAATATTCTAAAGATGGTATTTTGAATTAAAATTGAATTTTTCTCTCAATCAATAAGTTAAATCCGACGTTATATTTGTATCTTTAATGTAGGTTTTAATTGTGCAATTATTCATAATCCTCAATAGAATACATACAATATGGAAGAAAGAGATCAAACTAGAAAAGAAGAATTGGCTAACGGAATTTCACATTTTTTAGGAGTGATTTTTTGCTTAATTGCAATACCGTTTCTAGTTGTAATAGCTTATCAAGAACATGATTTGGTTACAGTTTTGTCTGTTCTAGCGTTTGGAATAGGGATGTTATTAGTATATTCTTTTTCGACTCTGTATCATTTAGTGGTAAAAGAGAAAATAAAGCATGTGCTTAATATTGCAGATCATATTAGTATCTATTATCTCATTGCAGGAACTTATACGCCGTTAATGGTTGTTTATTTAGATAAAAAAAACGCAATAATTTTTCTAAGCATAATGTGGTCAATAGTTTTGTTAGGGACTTTTTTTAAGATTTTTTATACTAACCGTTTCAAAATACTTTCTACAGTATTGTATTTATTAATGGGTTGGATGATAATATTTGTAGTTAAACCACTGTGGGGAGTTGTGCCTCTTTCAGTTTTTTTGTGGATTCTTGCCGGAGGATTAAGCTATACTATTGGGGTTTATTTTTATGTAAAGGGACTAAAAAGTTATTATCACACAATTTGGCATGTTTGGGTCCTATTAGGTACGGTTTTCCATTATGTTGCAGTATTAAAAAGTTTGTAAAACATTTATTAAATAGTTCATAGATGAGATTTGTAATTTGTAAGATACTTGCTTTTCAATATATTATATTTTGAAAGGGTTTTCTATTTCTCAATTATAATGAATAACAAATTAATTAGAATGAACCTTTTAACTTAAAATTCAATATATAGTAAAGCATTCTGTGTTAACAGAATGTTTTTATGTTTTACATAGTTTTGTTAAAAAGAATATAAATGGATGTTAAAAATTGCGATATTTCCTTTTATAGGTTAAATTAGCTTTTTTTAATACTTTATCGTGAATATTTACGTTACAGTACCAAAGAAAATCGATAAGCTTAGATCTTTTAAGTTTAATAGCATATAGAATTAAAAAAGTGTTTATGAAGTATACTAGTTGGATTTTAGGAATGGTTTTTTTAAGTGGTTTTAGTGCATTTTCTCAAGAGAAATATACTGAACACACCGTTGCAAAAGGAGAGACAATCAGTAAAATTGCGCAGCAGTATAAAGTCAAATCTAGTGCTATCTATGCGCTTAATCCTGAGTCGAGAAAAGGAATAAAGTACAAAGGTATTTTGCTAATTCCTATTAAGGCTGGAAAATCAAAAAGTACTGTTGCAACTGTTTCTAATACTAAAATACATACTGCTTATCCTAAAGAAACGTTGTATAGTATTGCAAAAAAATATAGCATTACCGTTGATGAATTATACGCCGTTAATCCAAGTTTAAAAAAATCAGGATTAAAGAACGGTCAAAAAATACAAATTCCAGTTACTACTTCAAATACAGCTTTAATCTCAAACGAGAAAACACAACAAGCACCAGAACTGGTTTCTGTTGAAAATTCGGTTCCCCAAGAAATTACTCCAACTCATAACACTACAGGAACTATTGTTCGTGAAATTTTACCTAATGAAACTAAGTACGCCATTGCAAAGGAATACGGAATTTCAGTAGCGGACATTGATAGTGCAAATCCTATTCTTGAAACTGAAGCACTAAAAATTGGGCAAAAAATTATTATTCCAATAAAAGATGATAATAGTAGTAATGTTTTGGCTATAGCCAAAGTAACTCCAAAAATTGAAACAGTAACCGCAATTGCTGAAACTACTATAACTCGCGAGGTACTTCCTAAAGAAACTAAATACGGAATCGCTAAAGAATACGGAATCACAGTAAAGGAATTGGAAAATCAAAATCCTAATATTGTAAACGGACTTCCAGTAGGATATAAATTAAATATAACTAGTAAAAATGAAATTGCTTCTACTATATCTAATGAGGCAATAGTTGCTAATGATTCTAAAGAGCATGAAGGTTCTAAAGGTTTTAAAAGTACTAAGGATGATGATTTTTTAGACCAATTAGTGTCTACAGCTTCTGAAAATTTAGGGACTCGTTATCGCTATGGTGGTACAACTAAAAACGGTATTGATTGCTCTGCTTTAATGTGTAATACTTTTAGTGCATTTGACATTCAGTTGCCACGAACTTCAATCGAACAATCGCAATACGGTGTTGTAGTTAACAATGAAGAAGCTAAAAAAGGAGATTTGATTTTCTTTAAAACAAGCAGAAGAAATCGTATAAACCATGTAGGGATGGTTGTAGATGTAAATGATGGAGATATAAAATTCATTCACGCATCTGTTAGTGAAGGCGTAATTATTTCCTCAGTAAAAGAAAAATACTATAGTAAAAGAGTAACGCAAATCAACCGTGTGCTATAACTGAAAATAAAAATCAGTCACGTCATAGATAACTAATACAGATCATTAGGTAAAATATTTAATTAAACACTTGTAAAAGTTTTTGCAAGTGTTTTTTTTTAATATTTTCTATAAAAGCATTATGTTTTAGTGTTGTCAAAGCAACGTGAATCGCTTTTTGTTATCATTACCCGCTGATTTATATAAAATGAGAATGACACATAGCTTGAACTCTATCGTGGTCAGTTTTGAGGTCTAAATATTGAAATTTTAGAATGTCAAGCACTTCAAATGACAAATCAGTCCCATGTTCTCTTATAGCATCTTCATAGTTTTTTTTAACTACATCTTCACCGTATTCACAAGATTCTAAAATAAATTTTCGGTCTTTATTTGTAAGTGCGGCTTTAACATCCATCCATATTCTAAAAAACTTGCCAGTAAAGCGAGTACTTTTTACTGGTTCTCCACCTAGTTTTAACACTTCTGATAAAAGTGCTTCTTTGCATTTTTTACTCGTTGTTATAAATTGTGCGAATAAAATTTTTAAATCATTCTCTTCCGTTTCGTTACTAGCTGTCTCGTAACCTTCTATTCGGTCATTGTTTATTTGAATCAGATTATTTAATAATCCTATAGTTTTTATATCGTCCATGAATATGTTTTTTAGTTGTATCATTGTTTCGTTATAGAACAAATATCCAACAAACACACGAAAAACTATTTACAGAATTTTTTCTAAAGTTTATGCCATTTTCACTTTAACTTTTCGATATGATTTATGAATAAATAGACTTAGTAAAACAGTGTATTTTTTGCAAAAGCATAAAAAAAACTGCTATAGATTCAATAGCAGTTTGATTGTATTAGTAAATGTTATGAAAATTGTATCAGGACTATTTTAGTACATGGTGAGCAAGAACTTTCTGTACTTCATAGACATTCACTGATTTGTTAAACTGTTTTCTAATGCTAGGTTGTAATTCGCTAGAAACCCAAATTTTTAATTCGGCATCAAGGTCAAATGTACCCGCAGTTTCAATACTAAATCTCGAAATACTTTTGTAAGAAATCGATTTGTATTCGGTTTTACTACCGGTTAGTCCTTGTTTGTCAACTAATATCAATCGTTTAGTAGTGAAAATAAAGGTGTCACGAATTAACTTAAACCCCATTTCAATTTCTTCTCCTTCAGTTAAAAGTTGGCCATAATCCTTAGTTAATTGTTCTTGACTCACTGCTCCGGCATTGCCTAATAGTGCTGAAAATAATCCCATAATTCGCTGTTTTTTATTAAATATTATTTGTTTTTTAAACTACTTATAATAGCCATAACGTCTTGATCTCCTAATCCTTCTTCCTGAGCAAGTACAAAGGTATCATAAAGGGGGTGAATTAAAGGAGAGTCTAGTCCAGCCTCTTTGGCTAATCTTAAGTCTTTAACAAGATGTTTTAGTGCAAAAGCAGCGGGATAGGAGTCGTTTAAAATTGCAGGAGCTTTAATAGCGGTGATTCCGTTACCACAGGCACCTTGGTTAATAATATTCAACATGTCTTCCTTGCTAACACCATTTTTATCGGCAAATAAAACAGTTTCAGCTAAACCTTGTAAATTAAGACCTAGAAGATAATTAATTGCTAATTTGGCGGCACTTGCTACACCAGCTTCACCTACGTGAATAGCCACTTTTCCTAAAATTTCAAAAATAGGTTTTACTATTTCGTAATCGGCATTGTTAGCGCCTACAAGAATTACAAGTGAGCCTTCTTGTGCTGGTTTTACACTTCCAGAAACTGGAGCATCTATAAAATGAACCTGTTTTTTGCTACAAATAGTGGCAAGATAACGAGACGTTTCAGGAGAAACGGTACTCATGTTAATGATGATTTTTCCGTGGTTATCTTTCGAGAGTAAACCTTGCTCACTTTCAAAAACTTCTTTTACCGCCTCATCATTAGATAACATCGTGATAACAACATCACAAGCTTGTAATAAAGCTTCTGGAGTAGCAGCTGATGTTGCTCCGGCTGATATTAAATCTTGTTCTTTGTCCTTGGTTCTATTAAAAATAGTTACCTCTAAACCTGCTTTTAATAAATTTTTCGCCATTGGATTTCCCATATTTCCAAGGCCTATCCATCCTATTTTTAATCTATTCATTTTTATAATGTATTGTTGTTTTATTAGAAATGTTGAGATTGAGCTACCTCAGAAAGCGAGTACTAAATTACCGTTTATTTTATAAAAAAAGAATAAAGAATTGTTAGGATATTTTTAATTTCATCTTGAGTTTTTATAGAGCTATTTCCTGCTGTCGTTACATTCTTATTTCATTAATTTCCTTTTTTATAATGCCCTAAAAGGAGCTTCTTTTAGTCGCTCTTTTAGTTCAATAAAAAATAAAAATTAATTTCACAAGAATTTCACTCCCATCAGGGCTAATACATGTGGTTTTGAAATTTATTTTTTTTTGCACAAAAAAACTGCTATTGATGAAATAGCAGTTTAAGTTGATTGATGTTTGAAACGGTATTTAGTTATTTTCTAAATTCTTAGTCATTTTAAATCCAATTAGTAATCCAGTACCCGCAGTCAGGAAGATGATTCCTGGAAATAATGCTTCGCTGGTAACGTTAAAAATGGTTTGAATAATTATAGCGAGTAATATTCCCGCTCCAATACCCATTAATAATACGGCTAGATTTAAGATAAACATTCTCCACATTGGTGCGTTTTTTTGTCTTTTGGACATAAAAATACTAGCGTCAGCTCCTTTTTCAATAAGTGCTAAGCGCTCTTTGTTTCTCGTTGAAAAAAATAAATAAAATACGCCAAAGACTGCTCCGAAAATGGTCATTACAATAAAAACTTCTGGTCCCATGATTGTTTGTTTTTTAATTGATTACTTTTAATGTGTTCCTAGCTTAGGACGATAGAAGTTTTACTTTGGTTACAAGTTTTGTCATTTTTTTATTTTTTTAAAATTAGTTGTAACCAAAATTCAATAGTAGCAGTCTTACCATGTACATGACTCAAATCGAAGATACATATTATATTACCAAAATAATAACTGGCGACACAAAAGCATTTGCTGTTTTGGTCGATCGGTACAAAGATTTGGTGTTTACATTAGCATTGCGAATGCTTAAAAATAGGGAAGAAGCAGAGGAGGTTGCACAAGACACCTTTATAAAGGTATTCAAATCAATAAATAAGTTCAAAGGTGATTCTAAGTTTTCTACCTGGATCTACAGGATAACATATAACAGTTGTTTAGATGTTTTAAAAAAATACAAGCAAGAATATAAACTAGATCCTATTGACGAATATACCGAACGGCAGTTAGTTACTTTTGAAAATGCTTTTGACGCATTGGCCGATAAAGAACAACGACAGACCATTGAAACGTGTTTGCAAAAATTGCCTGAAGAAGATGGTTTTTTATTGACTTTGTATTATTTTGAAGAGCAATCCATAGATGAAATTGCTAAAATTGTAGGTTTAACGACGAATAACGTTAAAGTCAAGCTGTTTAGAAGTAGAAAAAAGTTGGCTTATCTATTAAAGGATAGCTTAGAACCAGAAATAATTGAGCATTATGAACGCGAAAGAAAATAAGGAAATAGACAACTTAGTGAATAAAATGATGAAGAAAGCTACTTTAGAGTCGCCTTCATTTGATTTTACTGCTCAAATAATGGAACAAGTTAATTCATTGCAACAATCCAAAGTAACCATTTATGAACCTTTGATTTCAAGAAAAGCTTGGTTTTTTATTTGCACGGGCTTAGTAGCTTTGATGGGATATGTTTTATTAGGAACACAACAACAACCCACTAGCTGGGATCATTTTTTAGATTTAAACATTTTTATAAATGATGCTTTTTCCATTGCATTGCATCGTTTCTTATTTTCGAATGTTATGCTGTATTCTTTAGCTTTTTTGTCGGTAATGGTGCTCGTGCAAGTGTTTTTTTTAAGTATGTTCTTCAATAAGAGATTTGAGAATTAATTAATTCATTAGCTTTTTTA
This sequence comes from Flavobacterium gelidicaeli, assembly GCF_013294005.1. Lineage (GTDB taxonomy): Bacteria > Bacteroidota > Bacteroidia > Flavobacteriales > Flavobacteriaceae > Flavobacterium. The sequence goes on along the minus strand of NZ_JABSNK010000001.1, from coordinate 1,637 downwards.
AAATAGAATTAATGTAAATAGGGTTTTAAATCATAAAAAAAGTACTAGAGTTAATAACGTTCAAAATATATTTTACAATCTTTGAAGTCAAAATAACAAAGTGCATTATGAGCAAGACAAAATTAACAATCAACAAGAACGGTTCTATAAAAATAGAAGGAGATTTTGAAATAACAGACAGTCAAGGTCAAGTTTACGGACTTGAAGGTAGAACGGCTTTGGGTCTTTGTAGATGCGGATTATCTGCTAATAAACCTTTTTGTGATGGTTCACACCGCAATGGTTTTGAACATGAATCAACGGCATTTGATTTGCCACCTATGAAAACAAAGTAATTCATCTTTTTTCTAGTTGAATCATAAAAAAAGCTGCATTTTTTAAATGTAGTTTTTTTGGTTTTATACTTTATATTTTATTAGTCTTGAGAAATATGATTGTCTTTTAATATTTGGTCGAACTGTTCTTCTTTCCCTTCTTTTTTCATTTCAGTATAAATCATGCTGATTAATGTTTCGGCATCAGTGCGATATGGAGATTTGTGTTCAACATATAAATTGTATGCTTTGCACATATTGTTTAATCCTTTTTCATAATCTTTTAAATTTGTTGCGTAAACATTACCTAAACCGTAATATACTTCAGGGTTGTTACTGTCAACTTTAGCTAACTTTTCATAGGATTTAATTACATTATCGTAATCCTTTTTATGCAAGTAAGCAACGGCAATGTTTTGTAATGGCATTAAGCCGTTTGGGTCAATTTCAATTGATTTTTTATACGCTTCGATAGCTTTGTCAAATTCATTTAAATAGCGATAATTAATTCCCAAGTTATCCCAAGCAAAAGCAAATTTAGGATCTTCTTTTACTGCTTTTTCAAAATAATCAACTGCTTTTTTGAAGTTTTCTTTTTCGGACTCTTTTTGTCCTAATGAATAATATTCACGTGCTTTTTTGTTATTTGAAACCGAATTTTCATTTACTTTTTCATTGCTAGAAGCCTTGTCTTTCATGGATGGACAATTGCTCATGAGGTATCTTTCTAATTCGTAATAGGATGTTTTGTATTCTTTAGAATTCTCATCTAAATTGATCGCGATGTCAATTTGCTTTTTTTCATCAGTTTGTTTTGATATTTTGTCTAAATCAGGAATGTTCAAAAGCTTTCTTCTTATTTGTAAGTCTCCTGCTTGCTTGTTTAGGCACGCACTAATTTCTAGCGAAACTTCCTTATTGTTTTTATTGTATGCATTGATTGAGTCGATGCACTTGCAGCCGTTTTCGGCTAATTCTTTTAAAAGGTTGTCTGGGTTTTTAGTGTTGTTTTCTTGTGCGTTTCCTTGTGTGAAAAAAGAAAAGATTGCAAATAGGGTTATTATTTTTTTCATTGGTTTGAACTTTTTCAAGAGTTAGTTATCCAAATATAATAATAAAGAGTTTTGTTATGTAGTAAAGTAATGGCTTATTTCTTGTTATTTTAAATGATTTATTAAATCTTAAAGTTGAGGTTGTCTAAATGTTTTAATTGCGTAAGGGATAGTAGCCAATGTCATTAAGTTAAGGATTAGATCACTCTTTTATAGTTATTTACGGATTTATATTTTCCTGATTGTCTTATTTTCGATTTTCTACGTTCAT